>CAWILN010000018.1:0-158158 GCA_963836855.1 uncultured Actinomycetota bacterium
GCAGGTACGAAAAGGGCAGCAGATACGAAAAAGGCAGCAGATACGAGAAGGGCAGTCGTTCATCGGAAGATCGAGAACTGGCTATCAAGAATCTGAAGCCAGTGATTGGCATGAAGTTCGTGCCGTGAATAGACGCGCGGTTTCTCTTGTCGGCGGCTTTCTGATGGCATTCGTGGGCTGGAGTGGCTGTCGCTCCAGCCCCAGGCCCGAAGTGCTGTTCTCGGAGGCCGAGACACCTACGGCTCCGCTACGAGAAGGCGCAAGCTACGAAGCGATCGCAAAATACCGCGAGGCCATCAGTCTGTGGGAAAGGGAGGGGCAAAAGCGACGTGCCGCCATCGCATGGCGGGGCGTCGGAAAGGCTTATGAACAACTGGGATCACTGGACGAGTCCTTTCGTTCTTACAAAGCAGCTTTGTCACTGGTCGATGGCTCCGGAGAACAGCTTCTCGAGAGCGAGATCCGCAGTGAGGTCGGTGTCGCGCAATCAAACACGGCGAGCCACGCGGGAGTGCTTGAAGAAGCGCGGGGACAGTGTGAGCGGGCGCTAGCGCTCGCCAAGCAGGCTGGCGGGGTTCGCGAAGCTGGCAAGGCTCTCGAATGCCTTGGCGAGGTCGCCTACTTTTTACAGGAGCCGGCACGAGCGCTGGAGTTCTATCGTGAGGCCGGGGCGACGTTCAGCAAACTCGGTGAAGACCTCGGGAAAGCTCAGAATCAGCTTCATCAGGGTCACGTCTACTCCGATCTGGGCAAACTGGACGAGGCGCAGACCTGTCTACATCAGGCCGAGACCCTCTGGTCACGTGTCGGCGACAAGCGACAGCAAGCGATTGTTCGTGTCGCCCAAGCACGACTGGAGGTACGGCGCGGCAATTATCAAAAGGCGTTAAATCAGTTCCAAGAGGCGCTGACGGCGCTGCAGCCTATGGGTGATGCCGTCTGGGAGGGCAGCAGTCTGACCGGAATTGCGTGGGTCTACGAGGAGATGGGCGAAACCGGCCCTTCTCTCAGGTATCGCGAACGCGCCCTTCAGCTTTCGAGACCGCCGGGCTCAAGATTTTCGCCGTCGAAGTCCGTTCCTATCTCGGCGCCATGTATCTGGCATCTGGTGATGCGACCCTCGCCTTGCGTCACTTCGAACGAGTGCTCGTGCTCGCCGATGAACTGGGGATCGAGCGGTGGAAAGCACTGGCCCTTCGATATGTCGGCGTGGTTCACCTCGTTCGTCAGGAACTGGACCAGGCTCACCAGTCCTTCACTCAAGCTTTTGAGGTGCAGCGACGCGTTGGCGACCCTCTCCTCGATCGCCAGCTGCGTGCAGATCTCGGCGAGACTCTCGACCTGCAACGGCAGCACGACGCCGCGGCGAAGCACTTCGAGGAAGCGCTGGCGCTCAGCCGCTCGACCGGCGATCGCGTCACAGAAGCACGAGCATTGTTCGGCCTTGCGAGGGCGGCGTCAGGGGCGAATCAGCTCGATGAGGCGCGAACGTACATCGAACGCGCGCTGTCGATCGGCGAATCGCTGCGTTCCGCAGTGGAAGACCGCGACCTCCGCGCCTCGTACGTCGCTTCGGTGCACGGGTACTACCAATTTCAGGTAGACGTCCTCGCCCGTCTGAGCAAGGTTCACCCCCGGGAGGGCCTTTCCGCCAAGGCCTTCGAAGCCAGCGAACGCGCGCGCGCACGTTCATTGCTCGAAAGCCTGACGGAATCCGGCGTCGACCTGCGCGCCGGCGTCGACCCTGATCTTCTCCGCCGCGAGCAAGAGGCAAAGTCGGCATTCGAGAAATGGGCGGAACGCAGCCGGGGAGCGAGCGATGGCTCGATGAGCAAGGCAGACACTCAGCGCCTCGCAGCCGAATACCGCGAACTCGAAGAACGGTACGACCAGATTCAGGCCGAGATCAGAAGCCGCAGCCCGCGCTATGCCGCACTCGCCCGTCCGGAGCCACTGACCCTCCCGGAGATCCAGAAGCAA
Organism: uncultured Actinomycetota bacterium; assembly: GCA_963836855.1. GTDB lineage: Bacteria > Actinomycetota > Actinomycetes > Propionibacteriales > Propionibacteriaceae > Microlunatus. The sequence goes on from CAWILN010000018.1 coordinate 1,981, forward strand.
GTCCTCGACCGCGACACCGTGCTGCTCGAGTATGCGCTGGGCGACGAACGCAGCTACCTGTGGGCGGTATCGAACGACCGTCACACCTCCACGAGCTGCCAGGTCGCGCCGAGATCGAACAGGCCGCTCAGCGCGTCTACGAACGCCTGACGACGCGACTGGCGGCGAAGGGCGACGAACAGAATCGCCAGGCGGCAATCGAACGAGGCGACGCCGAGTATTGGCAGGAGGCGGCGCGGCTGAGCGAGATGCTCCTCGGTCCGGTCGTAAAGACTATTGCAGGCAAGCGGCTCCTCGTCGTCACCGAGGGGGCGCTGCAGTACGTGCCCTTCGCGGCGTTGCCCGTGCCTGGATCCAACGCGACGCCCGTGCCCCTGCTCGTCCAGCACGAGATCGTCAACTTGCCGTCCGCCTCAGTGCTGGCCGTGCTCAGGCGAGAGGCAACCAGGCGTGCTCCCGCCCCGAAGGCCGTCGCCGTCCTTGCCGATCCGGTGTTCGAGTCGGACGATCCTCGCCTGCGTTCCCGCGGCCGTTCCGGCGAACCAGCAAAAGCTGACGTCACCTCCGCGCGCAACGACGTCGGCAATGGGCCAAGCCAGACGTTGCGCGCACTCGACTTCATCCGCGACGGCCGATGGAACGTACCGCGGCTCGCGGCAACGCGTCTGGAGGCGGACGCGATCGTTGCCGCCGCGCCCCCTAACATGTCGCTGAAGAAAGTCGGCTTCGACGCCAGCCGCGCCGCCGCGATCGGCCCCGAACTGGCTCAGTACCGCATCGTGCACTTCGCGACGCACGGGGTCTTCGACAACGAAAATCCCGGCCTCTCGGGCCTGATCCTGTCTCTGTACGACGAGCGCGGTCAGGCGCAGGACGGCTTTTTGCGCCTCCACGATATCTACAACCTGCAGCTCCCTGCCGAATTGATCGTCCTCAGCGCGTGCAACACCGCGCTCGGCAAGCAGCTGAAGGGCGAAGGGCTGATGGGCATGGTCCGCGGATTCCTGTACGCCGGAAGCCAGCGCGTGGTCGCGAGCCTCTGGAAGGTCGACGATGAAGCGACGAGCGATCTGATGCGACAGTTCTACGTCGAGATGCTGCAGAACAACCGCTCCCCCGCTGCCGCGCTGCGTCAGGCTCAGATCGCGATGTGGCAACAGGAGCGCTGGCGGCCGGCCTTCTACTGGGCGGCCTTCTCAATTCAGGGTGAGTGGCGGTGAAAGATCGTGAGAGAATGCGCGCGACATGGCGTCGCCAGGCCTCGGGGCAGAATCGTGGGACGACCTGTTCAATTTTCTGGACCCGCAACGCCGGAACGCGTCAGGCCCCAATCGCGATAAGGATGCGGAAAGCAGGTGCGCGGAAATCATGCGCAAACTCGTCTGCTTCTTCGCCAGCCGCAGGTGCGCCAATCCTGAGGACCTCGCCACGGAAACCATCCTCAGGGTCGCCTCCAAGTGCCGTGACGTCGACGTCTCCTCCTTCACCGACCGCGTCGGCTATTTCTACGGCGTCGCCCGCAACGTCGTCCACGAGGTACATCGGAGCGGTCAGCGTGAATCGAGGGCCCGGGAGTCCTTCATCCAGGAGGTGACCAAGCTCGCTCCGCCGGATCCGGACGCCTGGAAGCACGCGGAAGCGGTGCGGGCCTGCCTCGAACGATGTCTGGGCAAGCTGCCTCAGTCCGCAAGACAGCTGATTCTGCGTTACTACACGAACGAGGGGAGCCAGAAGATTGCGTCGCACCGGGCTCTGGCGGACGAGCTCGGTAAGTCTGTGAATGCTCTGCGAATCGAGGCCCACCGAATCCGGAAAACGCTGCAGGAGTGCATGTTTTCGTGCCTGAGCCGCGGGACGGCGGCCGGAATCACCAGTCTGTCGAACTGATGCCACGAATGCCCGGGATGAGAAACGTTTCTCTGAGACGGGTCATTACCCTTACGAGCGGGCGAGAGAAGAGCCGTGGGGAGTCATCAGGACAGGCCAAAATTGCAGGTCAGACTACGCCGCTGGGGTGCGACGGTCATCCTGGAACTCCAGGGGCGGCTCATCGCTGAGGCCCGCGTTCAACCTCTCGGGGACTTGACGGAGTGGATGACGTGCCGAGGCCAATGCCGGCTGTTGCTGGACATGAGCGGAGTTTTGCAGATGGATTGTAGCGGGATCGGTCAGATCGTAGGGCTCCACCAGAAAGTTCGGCGGCTGGGCGGTGGCCTGGCCCTCATCAATGTCTCGCCCCGGCAGAAACATCTTCTCGACGTCGCCGGTTTGCTGGCGATCCTCCCCGTCTTCGACTGTCCGCGCACTGCGCTTTCTTCAAGGTTCAACGATTATGACGTTGCCTAACGCCGACGAAAGCCTTTTGAGACGCTACCTGCTGGGCACGGTGACAGCAGAGTCCCGGGACGGCCTGGAGGCCAGGTTGTTCTCGGATGACAGGCTCTTCTGGGAACGCCTCTCCATCGCGGAGGACGAACTCGTCAGCGATTACGTGCAGAACGCCTTGAGCGGCGAGGAGCAGCAGGATTTCGAAAACAACTTTCTGCGCACCGACGAGCGCCGCGCAAAAGTGGAATTCGCGAAGGCCCTTCACACCTATGCCGAGCAGCACACATCTCGTCGCGCGAATCGCGATCGGGGTGGCTCCGCCGGCCGATGCTGTCGCCGGCGTGGGCTCTTGCGGCGGCCGCGCTGCTGCTCCTCATTATCCAGGTACCGAGATTCATGGCTGGCGGATCGGGTGATGGCACCACGAGCGGCGTGGTGGCTATCACCCTTCCTCCAGGACTCACGAGAGCTGCTGGCGGAGAGCTCACGAGGGTCCGCCTGAACGCGAACAGCCGTCGTGGTACTGCAACTCGATCACGGGTCAACGACTATCCGAGTTACCGCGCCTCGTTGCATCACGTTGACGGCGACGACTTCCTCGCGGAGGTCAAGCTGACGCCGACCCCGCCGGCCTCACGCTGACGCTGCCCGCAGAGTTGCTTGCGGAAGGCGACTATTATGTCCGCCTGCAAGGGATCTCCCCGGCGCAGAGCCGGTGCAGTTGAACCGCTACGACTTCCGCGTGCTCCGCGACTAGGGGGTCCGGCCCGCCGGTTTCGCCATTCGAAACGCGCGACTGCCCAGTCGCGGTGCTAGCAGCGACGCGCGGGTTCGGGACAAGATCCAACTCGTGATCCGACGAGCCTTCCGCATGACGGTCAACCACGGACACGAACGCGAATACGAGCGGCGTCACCAGCCGATATGGCCGGAGCTCGAGGACGTGCTCCGCCAGCACGGGGTGCTCACGTATTCGATCTTCCTCGATGCCGAGACCAACGAGCTGTTCGGGTATGTCGAGGTCGAGTCTGACGAGCAATGGGCCGCGATTGGCAGCACCGACGTCTGCCGGCGCTGGTGGCACTACATGCGCGACATCATGCCGTCAAATCCGGACGCGAGTCCCATCTCGCGTGATTTGCGCGAGGTCTTTCACATCCCGAAGCCGTAATGCCGCGAACGTGCCATGCCGCTGTCGATCTCGGCGCCGGCAGCGGGCGCCTGCTCGTCATCGCCATCGATGACGACGGCATCCGGCTGGAGGAGGCGCATCGGTTTGCGTACGCACCTCGCCTGAGCGAGGGGCATCTTCGCTGGGACATGTCGTCGCTCGTCGCCGGCCTGGGCGAGGGACTTCGCCGTGCTCACGACACGGCGCGCAGATGGGACGCCAGCCTCCAGTCTGCCGGCGTGGACGCGTGGGGCGTGGACTATGGCCTCCTGGACGGCAAGGGCCAGCTCCTGGAGGATCCGATCTGCTATCGCGACGAGCGGACAAACGGCGTGATGGAGCGCGCCTGTGCGGTGGTCTCGCGCGAAACACTGTTCGGCGCGACAGGCGTTCAGTTGCTGTCCTTCAACACGGTGTTCCAGCTCATGGCCCATGTCGAGGAGGGGCTGCCGAAGGCTGCCGAGCGGCTGCTGCTGATGCCCGACCTCTGCCATCATGCGCTCTGTGGCTCGACATCCAGCGAACATACCAACGCCTCGACGACGCAGCTGCTGAACATCGATACCGCCACGTGGGATCGGGATCTCCTGTCAGCGCTCGGCTTGCCGCTTCGACTGCTGCCACCGCTTCGACCCGCCGGTACGAACCTCGGCGAACTTCGTGACGATCTGCGACGGGAACTCGGATTGCCATCGTTCCCGGTCATTCAACCCGCCACGCACGACACTGCAAGCGCAGTGGCCGGGACTCCGCTCGAGCCGGGCTGGGCGTTCGTCTCTTCGGGCACCTGGTCGCTGGTGGGCGTCGAGCGGCGGACGCCGCTGCTGGACGCGCGCGCGCTTGCGGCAAACATCGCGAACGAACGCGGCGTGAACGGCACGTTCAGGCTGCTGAAGAACGTCATGGGGCTCTGGATCTTCGAGTCGTGCCGCCGCGAATGGTCGAGCGCGGGCGTACGTGCCGACCTGTCGGACCTACTAGCCGGCGCGGCGCGATTATCCGAGAGTCCGGGGTTCGTTTACCCCGACGACCCCCGCTTTTTCAATCCACGAAGCATGGTGGACGAACTGCGGGCGTCGCTCAGCGAGAATGGAGCGAACGCTCCAGTCGATCCCGTCGCGCTGACACGAGTGGTGCTCGATTCGTTGGCCCTGCGCTACGCCGCGCTCATCGAGCTGATCGAAAGCTTGACCGGCGATGCCATCGCTGGCCTTCACATCGTGGGCGGCGGATCCCGGAATGACTATTTGAATCAGGCGACCGCCAACGCCGCGAGCCGGCCCGTGCTGGCCGGGCCAGTTGAAGCGACCGCCCTCGGGAACGCGTTGATGCAGGCGGTCGCGTGCGGCAAGACGACCATCCAGGACGGTCGGGCGCTAATCCGCGCCGCCGACGCGCCACGCCGGTTCGAGCCAACCGAACCTTGCCGCGTGGCAGACGGCGAGAGAGCGCTATCAGCGAGTGGAAGAAGAGACGCTGCGGAGGCTCAGCGCAGTCCGAGCGTGATCCGCGTGACCGAGGCTGGCGGGAGTTGCTGCACGACGATGCCGTCGCGCGGCTTGTCCAATGGGTGTTCCCGGGCCTGGACGTGCCGAGGCTGCTCGAACGTGTTGTGCGCGTGGATGTCCGCGGCCGTCAGCACCATGGCCTGCACGGGGGCAATGGAAACGCCGCGCACGCCGATTTCCACGGTCCGCACGTCGGTGACGTGCGGATTCACAAGCGTCATCGTCAGCGTCTGATTCTTCACAGAAGCCGATCCGGCTAGTCCCCAGAAAGAACCGCTACCGCCGACGCGCTGATACTGAATCCGAGGCGCTGAGAACACGGTGCGGACCGCCTGGCCGCCGACGTGCGCCCCGTACATTTCGAACACATCGAAGGTCGGCGTCGCCAGGAAGCGATCCTCGTGCGCGAGGAAGAGCGAGTGCAGGCAGTTGACGAGCTGCGCGACGTTCGCCATGGCAACCTTGTCGGCATGACGATGAAACGTGTCGAGCGTCAGGGCCGCCAGCAGCGCATCGCGCATGGTGGACTGCTGACCGAACAGGTGCGAGGGATGCACCTCCGATCCTTCCCGATACCACGCGCCCCACTCGTCGACCACGAGCTTCACGCGGTGACGGCGATCGAGCTCCCCCATCACGGCCCAATGGCCGCTGATCAGTCCATCCAGGCGATCGGCCTCGTTGAGCAGCTCGTACCATTCGTCGGTCGAGAACTGCACGGCGTCACCCTTGCCTTCATACCAATCAGTGGTGGCGCCACGGCTCGTGTTCCACGAGTAATGATGAAGTCCCCATCCCCACAGCCGGTTCAACTGCCGCTCCCCCTTCTCGAGCAGCTTCGTGAAGAAGCGGCGGGTCCATCCCAAGTCGCCGCCGTTGGGACCGGAGCCGATGAATGCCGGCTCGATGCCGAATTGGGGAACCCAGGCAGTGAAGCGGCGGTACTCGGTGGCGTACTCCTCGGGCGTGAACTCGCCGCCACATCCCCACGACTCATTGCCCACGCCCCAGAACCTGACGCCGTAGGGCTCGCGGTCGCCGGCGGCCGCGCGCTGGTTCGCGAGCGTGTTCGAGCCCGCTGGCGCGTTGCAGTACTCGACCCATTGATAGAAGTCCCGCGCCGGCAGGCTGCGCAGGTTCGCGGCGAAGTACGGCGGGCTGCCGACGAGCCGGCAGAGCCGCATGAATTCGGTCGTCCCGAACGCATTCGGGTCCTGCTTCCAGGGGCCGTCGGGACGTGTGCGCATCCCGCGCTCGTCGATCCAGAAGTTCGTCCGGGTCGGCCGCTGCGCGCGGAGCGCCGAGACCGTCCCGCCAATCGTAGCTGTCGGCGAAACAGCCACCCGGCCAGCGGATCGCGCCGCGCGGCAAGCCGGCGCATGTGGTCGATGAGCGCCTGGCGGATGCCGCCGGTGTTCGGCAATGCGCGATTGCTCGCCGACCCAGACGCCGTCGTACACGACGCCGCCGAGATGTTCGACGAAGTGGCCGTAGAGATCGGCGGTGATCGGTCCGATACGCTCGTCCGGCAGCACGTCAACACGCGCGTCGGCGGCGCGCGCACTGCGCGGCGCCAGCGCCGTTGCTGCGCCGGCGAGGGCGAGTCGGACGAAGTCGCGGCGATTCATCGGGGTGTTGATGGCAGCCGTAGTACATAGACCGTGGTTCGTGTCTCGTCGGCCGACCTGACAACGCGGCGAGATACGGACCACGAACCACGGACTACGGCACGTGACGTTGGCGGATCAGAATGTCACCCTCAGACCCAGCTGTATATCGCGCGGCTTCATGACCGTGCTCGAATCGATATTCGTCAACTTCCCGAACGAGGCGTTGGTCGGCGCGAGGCTGACGTTGCCGACGCCGAACAGCGTGTAGTTCGTCGCGTTGAGCGCTTCGATTCGAATTTGCAGCCGTGCGCGGCTGATCTGGAAATTCTTCGTCAACCCGAGATCCAGCAGGTGATGGTTCATGAACCGCACGTCCTCCAGCGTCGTGGGGAATCGGCGGACATTCGCCGCACCGAGCTGAATCTCAGGCGCCGTGTTCGTGAGGACCGTGCCCGCCGCGTTCCTGAACTGTTGACCGTTCAACGTGTAGAAGCAGCTCGTGTCGAAGATCGGAACGTCGACGCCGTAGAGCTGCCCGCCCGGGCGCGTCACCCCAGGACGACGTCAGGCTCGACGGGTCGCCGCATCCCGGGTCGTAGTAGGTGTTGTTCGTCCAGGTGAGGGGCTGGCCCGTCTGCCACTCGTACTTCGCCGCGAACTGCCAGCCACCCAGGAACCCGTCGACGACGGGGCCCCAGTCGGTGCCGAACTTCCGGCCCTGTCCGAATGGCAGCTCGACGACACTCGCGAAGGTGAAGCGGTGGGGGCGGTCAACCGGCGACAGGCGATCCTCGAGTTCATCCCAGGGATTCAGCGGCGCGACCTTTTCCCGGAACCTCGACCAGGTGTACGAGCTCATGATCATCGAGCCCATCCGTGAACCGCTTGTCGAGCCTGGCGACGATGCCGTGATACGTGTTCGTGCCTTCGTAGGTTTCGAGGTTCAAGGTATCGAACTGCGGAGTCTGGAGGAGCAGACGACGGCGCGCGATGGTGGCGCCGTTGGCACCAGGGTTGTCCGGAAACAATCCCTGGAAAGGATTGGCCACAATCGCGCCCAGGAACGTCTCGGCCGGGAGGTCGCGAACCGGACTCTGCGTGCGGAACTCCAATGGCACGAAGTTTACTGCCTGAAGGATTGGCTGATTCTGTCCCTTCTGGCCGAGGTACGAAATCTCCATCACCATCTGCCACGGCAACTCGCGCTCGAAACCAATGCTGTAGCGCCAGTACCTGGGGATTGTCGCGTTCGACCGAGAAGATCGTCCCCGGGCTTCCACCGAGATTGGTTCGGAGGCCGAGGCTCGATCCGATAGGCTCGAGCAGTTGACCGCTCGGAACGGGGTTGCTGAGATTGGCCTGGAATGTCACGCCCGTATCGGAGGTGACGGGTACTGGTGTATCACGCGCAAAGCCGAACTGTTGGATGGGGTTGTTGAGACCCGGCACTCCCGTGATCTGGAAAGGTGCGACGAACAAGCCGGCGCCCCCGCGAATGACGTTCTTGTCGCCGATCTTGTAGGTGGCGCCGACGCGCGGCTGCCAGTTGTTGCCGTCGGCGTCCCAGACGTGTGGATTGTCGTCCGACACGTACTGGTAGCCGCCGAGGACCCGCGCGGCGAACTGCTGGGCGCTATACGGCACACCGGCTGGCGGATTGGCAGCGTACTTTGTGGCCACGTCGCCCTGAATGGGATTCGGCGTCGTCAAATCGAAGCCGCGAATGTTGCGGTTTTCCGCCTCGGTCATCCCCGCCTCGTAGTCGTATCGCAGACCCACGTTGAGAGTGAGGTTCGGTGTCACGCGCCAGTCGTCGTGTACGAAGAACCCGTGGCTGATGACCGAGTAGTCCTGGCCCGGTCTGACCTCGATTCGTCCGCCGGTGGGAATACCGAGCAGGAAGGCGGCAATGCCCTGACCGTATTGTCCGGTGGCGGTGCTGGCGGCTCGCGTATAGGTGCTGTCGAAATTGTAGATGCCGCCCCTGAAACCCTGGTTGTCTTCGTCCTGGCGCAGCTGCCGCCAGTCGTAGCCGCCCTTAATCGAGTGGTTACCCCAGATCTTCGTGAGCGTCGGCGTGAACTGGATGTTGTAGAACGACTGCACGCGCCCGAGGTTGAACCCGCTCTGCTGAGCGCCGAGGATGGCCACGCCCCCGGCCGTGCCGAGCGTGCCCGCTTCCATGTCGAACCGCGGAATGTGATCGTAGTCGCCGAAGAGCGGCAGCACGCCCGCCGAGTAGCCGAGCGACGCGAGGTCGAATGGCTCGTGCGGAATCAGGTCGTCGTTGAACTTGCAGCCAGCTGCCCTTCAGGTCCAGGACGAGCGTGGGCGACAGGATCGCCGTATGACCCACCGCCGCATTGTGGTTGTAGCGGTCTGTCGAGCCCTGGGTGATCGGAGTGCCCGCGAAATTGAAACGCTCCTCGCGCCGGAAGTTCTCGATGTAGCGCACGTAGGTCTTGTTGTTGCGGCGACCACTCGTGATCGACGCGGCCCAGCTGTAGAACCAGTAGCTGTAGGTCCAGGGCTGCTGGTAGAAGTAGTTGTTGCGCAGGTCCGACGTGGGTGTCTGGTTCGGCGCCGGATACAGTGCCAGCACGTTGCGCGCGATGGGATTGATCATCTGGCTCGGAATGATGTTGCCCTGGAACGGGTCGCGGACGGTGATCCCACCGACCGAGCGGGCGGAGAAGGGGTTGTAGATCTGCACGCCGGCGGCGAGAAGCTCTGAGAAGTCACCGTTGCGCATCTTCTCCGTGGGAATCGAGTTCTGCACCGTTTCGATGGTGTCGTCCTGCAGTCTCTCGTACGACCCCATGAAGAACGTCTTGTTCTTGAAGATCGGCCCTGACAGCATCGCGCTGAAACGGTTGTAGTCGCGCGGCGTCACGCCGCCGCCGAGACGTTCCGACGCAAAGAGCGGCTCCGATCGGGAGTCACTCCGGTTGTAGTAGGCCGCGGCGCCGTGGAGCGTGTTGGCACCGCTCTTCAGCGCGAGGTTCACGTTGCCGGCGCCGGTATGCCCGATTTGCGCGTCGTAGACGGCCGTTTCGACCTTGAACTCCTGGATCGCCTCGGCCGGTGGCTGGATGGCCACGCGAGCGCCCGATCCCACGTTGCTCGAGCCATCGATGGTGAACTCGCTGTTGATCGTGCCGCTGACGGTGAGCCCGCGCAGGTTGTCGTTGTCCATCGGGCGCTGCAGCGCATACGAACGCTCGAAGGTCGCGCCGCCGACGAGCCGCGTCAGCCCGTACGCCGTGCCGTCACCCAGCGGAATCTCCTGAATGAGCTTGCTGTCGATCACCTGGCCCATCGTGGCCTTGCCGGTCTCGAGCAGCGGGCTTTGTGCCGACACCTGGACTTCCTCGGTGATCCCGCCGGGTTCCAGCGTGAAGTCGATCTCGGTGCGATCGCCGACGCGCACTTCCACCTTTTCCCGCAGCTGCTTCCTGAACCCTTGCAGTTCGGCGCCGACGGTGTAGACCGCCGGATTCAGGTAGACGACCGTGTACTGGCCACTCTCGTTGGTGATGGCCGTGCTGGTGGAGTTGGTCTGGACGTTGACGATCGTGACGGTGACGCCCGGAAGGACGGCGCCCGACGTGTCGATGATGCGGCCGGTGATCGATGCCGCGTGCTTCCTGCGCCTGCGCGCCTGGCGCAGCCGCGATCAGCAGAATGATTCCGAGGACGAGGCCCTGCAGCAGCCGCTGGGCCTGGCCGTGCTGGCGTCTCAGCCAATTCATCGCCTTCCTCCTCCTTGAAGCCGATCAAACTTCAGTCTCGGGCGTGCCTGTCGTCGGACCAGATGCGCTACACGATGTCCGCCTGCAGGCGGACGCCGCCCGTCGCCGCGCGATCTCAGCTGCACGGCGTCGCGCCGGCCTGGCCGCTCGGCCGCCTTCGTTGCCGGTGTCCCGAGGCGCGATACGCGCCAACGGGATCGATCGCCCCACCCGCGCGCAGCCGCGCCATCGCGAGAATCGGCGACACGTCGCAGGTGAAACGCCTGCTTGAGCGTCTGCAGCGCCATCAGCGCGTCGTTGCGCTCCTGATAGCAGGCCAGCGCATCGCGATCCACCAGGTGCGCCTGGATGTGCGCGCGCACCAGTTCGATCGCGCTCGTCGCCAGCGACTCGATCGGGTCGGTCACCGCGTGCGACTGGTCCAGCATGTAGGCCGGATCGAACCCTTTCACTCCCTCGCGCTCCGCATCCACCAGCTCGTTGAAGATGAGGAACAGCTGAAAGGGCTTGATCGATCCCGCGTCGAGGTCGTCGTCTCCGTATTTGCTGTCGTTGAAGTGAAACCCGCCGAGCTTTCCGAGCTGAATGAGCCGCGCGACAATCTGCTCGACGTTGGTGCTCGGCCCGTGATGGCCGAGATCCACGAGCGAGAACGCGCGGTCGCCGAGCGCCTGGGCGCAGACGTAGCTCGTGCCCCAGTCGCTGAGCGACCGTCGAATAGAACGCCGGCTCGTACAGCTTGTGCTCGAGGAGCAGCCGGCAGCCGTCGGGCAGCGCCGCGTAGATTTCGCGCAGGCTCTCGAGATAGCGCTCCAGCGCGCGCCGGGCATGAACCTGTCCGGGAAAGTTGCCGCCGTCGCCGATCCACACGGTGTGCGCGCGAGCGCCCAGCTCGGCGCCGATCGCCAGGCACTCGAGGTTGTGCTCGACGGCCTGGCGTCGCACGCGCCTTGTCCGTGTGGCTCAGGCTGCCGAACTTGTACGAATGCGTCTGTCCGGGCTGGTCCTGGAAGGTGTTCGAGTTGGTGCTGTCGATGAACAAGCCCAGCGTCGCGGGCACGCGCCGCCAACTCGGAGGCGCGATTCCGGCCGATCCCACGGAATGTGCACCGACACGCCCGGCGTGACGCGGACGAGCGCCTGGATCGTCGCGCAGTCCTCGAGCTTCTCGAAGATCGTTCGCGGCTCGCCGGGCAGGTCGAAGCGGCCGAAGCGTGTGCCGCCGGTCGCGAGCGCCCAGGACGGAACGGACACGCGAAACCCCATCGCGGTCGACGTCAACGCCTCGATGTCGACGTGGCGTCTGGCGAGCTGAACGCCCAAGATGATCGAAATCTTCGTCGAGCGCGGAGATCAGCGGCCGGTTGTGCTCTTCGATGTGCTCGTCGCGCACGCGGTAGGCCATGAGTGTCTCCAGTCAGCGCGTGAACGCCGCCACGTGGCCGGCGTCGACGTTGAGAATGTTGCCCGTGGACTTGCCGGACCGATCGGACGCGAAGAAGTACACCGCCTCGGCCACGTCCTCCGGATAGACGCTCAGCTTCAACAGGCTGCGGTCGCGGTAGAACTCTTCGACCGCATCCTCCGCGATCCGATTGCTCGCGGCGCGCTGCGCCCGCCATGCACCGTTCCAGATGCGCGACCCGCGAATGACCGCGTCGGGATTGACGACGTTGGCGCGGATGCCGAACGGCGCCCCTTCGACGGCGAGGCACCGCGCGAGATGCAGCGCCGCCGCCTTGGCCGTGCAGTACGCGGCGGCGCCCGGCGACGCCACGAGCGCGTTCTTGCTGCCCACGAACACGATCGAACCGCCGCGCCCCTGGGCCTTCATGACGCGAAACGCTTCTCGCGCGACGAGGAAGTATCCGGTCGTCAGCACGTCGAGGTTCTGCTGCCAGGTATCGATCGACGTCTCGTCGATCGGCGCGGCCGATGCAATGCCGGCGTTGCCGACCAGGATGTCGATTCCGCCGTACTCCGCAATCGTCCGGCGCGACCGCCGCCGCTACGGCCGATTCGCGCCGCACGTCGCACTCGACCGCGCGGATGCGATCGTCGCCGTGCACGGCCGCCAGCGTCCGCCGGGCGTCGTCCAACGCGTTCTGATCGGCGTCGAGCAGCACACTGCTGCCCCTTCGTCGAGCAACCGGTGCGCTGTGGCGCGGCCGATCCCGCCGCCGCCGCCCGTCACGACGGCGACGCGCCCCTGCAGGCTCTTCGCCGGAGGCAGCCGCGGCAGCTTCGCCTCTTCGAGCGACCGGTCCTCGACGTCGAAGGCCTCCTGCTCCGGAATCGGCACGTACTCGTCGACGCTCTCGGCCCAGCGCACGATGCGGATCGTGCTCTCGTAGAATTCGGCGGCGACCCGTCGCGGTCGTGCTTGTCCGTCTGAAACGCGAGCAGACCGAGCCCTGGAATCAGCACGATCACCGGTGACGGGATCGCGCATCGGCGGCGAGTCGGACGGCGGCATCGCGTCGTAGTAGGCTGCGTATTCCTGCCGATACTGCTCGACCGCGTCCGGCAGACGGCCGCAGCAGATCGGCGGCGCATTCACGACCCGGCGCAAAGGGCACGAACAGCGGCCGCACGCGCGTGCGAAGGAAGTGGTCCGGGCACGTCGTTCCCAGGCGAGCGAGCTCCTCGCAGCGCCGGCTGCCGACGAACTCGAGCACCGCCGGCGAGTCGGCGTAGTGCATGACTTTGGGCGAACGCGCGCTCACAAGCCCGCGCAGCGCCGGCGCGACGTCTGCCAGCAGCCGCTGACGTTCGCCGGCGGCAAGCGGCGGCGCGATCTCAGGACCGAACGGATCCGGCACGGCCATGCTCGTCGAGCCAGTCAGCCGCGCGCTGAATCACCTTCAACGTCGTCGCGTAGCAGCGCACGTGAGGTCGGTCCCCACGTCATGAGGCCGTGGCCCCCGAGGATCAGCCCTTCGAGCGCGTGAGTCGGATTCGGCGAGCTGCCCGACGGTCAGCCCGAGATCGAATCCAGGCCGCTGCCACGGGACCCATCCGACGGCGTCTCCGAACACCGTCCGCGTCAGCCGCTCGCCGTTCCGCGCCGCAGCAATGGCAATCACCGCGTCCGCGTGCACGTGATCGACATGCCCGCGATCCCAACGTTGGGGCTTGAGCCGTGCAAGGCAGCGAGACCCAACTCGGACGCCCTGGGCAGGACGTCGCCCCAGAGCGTGCCGGCGCCGACTCGGGCACTGCCCGCATCGGCATCGATCTCCACGCCTCCGAGTCCGGCCGTGCGCAAGAGCACGGTGTTGGCGAGTGAGCCGAGTGGCGCGGCGTTGTGCCCGGTGCGCTGCGCAGCGACCCGCTTTCCGACGGCGGCTGCCGAGCGGACCACATCGCTCACCTCGTCTGCGCTTCGCGGGAGTGCAACACCGGCTGGTCGCTGGTCGACGAGAATGTTGAAGGCCGCGCGCTCAAGATCCCAGTTGACGTCCTCGGTGGTCAACCACGGAGCAGCATGCCTGTCCCTCCTTCACGCGAGTGGCCAAGAGGTGGCCTGGATAAATTTACTCGTCTGCGCTGGAAATGACGCTCAGAAAAGTGCTTAGAGAGGATCGGCAACCGCTAGACGTCCGGTTGGACGTCGATTCCTGCCTCCTTGCGCTGCTCCGGGGTGATCGGCGCCGGAGCGCCGGTTAATGGGTCCAGCCCGCCCCCAGTCTTCGGAAAAGCGATGACATCGCGAATCGAGTCGGTACCTGACAACAGCGCGCAGATCCGGTCCCAGCCGAACGCGATCCCACCATGCGGCGGCGGGCCGTAGTTGAATGCATCCAGTAGGAAGCCGAATCTCTCCTGCGCCTCCTCCTTCGGTAGCCCCATCACGGCGAACACCCGCTCCTGGATGTCTCGCCGATGGATACGTATCGAGCCGCCGCCGATCTCATTGCCGTTGCAGATGATGTCGTAGGCCCAGGCGAGCGCAGAGCTGGGATCGGTGTCGAAGTTTTCCGGGTCCTGGGGCGCTGTAAAGGCATGGTGTACCGCTGTCCAGGCCCCGGCCCCGACCGTGACATCACCGGCGGCCATGGCGACACTCGCCGGCTCGAACAAGGGCGCATCCACTACCCAGCAAAACGCCCAGGCGTGTTGGTCAATCAGTCCTAGCCGCCTACCAACCTCGAGCCGGGTGGCACCGAGCAGCGACTGTGCCAGGGTGCGCGGACCGGCCGCGAAGAATATGCAATCTCCGGGCGTGGCACCGACCTCATCAGCCAGGCCGGTGCGTTCTGACTCCGAGAGGTTCTTGGCTACCGGTCCACCGAGCTCGCCATCGTCACCGATCAACACGTACGCCAGACCGCGGTGTCCACGCTGCCGGGCGAACTCCTGCCAGGCATCCAGCTGCCTGCGCGGCTGACTGGCTCCACCCGGCATCACGACTGCGCCGACATAGTCGGCCTGGAACACCCGGAACGGCGTCTGGGCGAAGTAATCCGTCAGTTCGACCAGTTCCCGCCCGAACCGCAGGTCGGGCTTGTCGGTGCCAAAACGGTCCATCGCTTCGGCGTAGGTCAAGCGCAGCAGTGGGGTGTCAACGTCCACACCAATCAGCCGCCAGATGGCGATGATCAGTGCCTCGGTGAGCTCGATCACGTCATCTTGATCAACAAAGCTCATCTCGACATCGAGCTGGGTGAATTCTGGCTGCCGATCTGCCCGGAAGTCCTCGTCGCGGTAACACCTGGCGATCTGGTAGTAGCGCTCCATGCCGGCCACCATGAGCAACTGCTTGAAGAGTTGCGGGCTCTGGGGCAGCGCGTACCAGCAGCCCGGCTTGAGTCGCGCCGGAACCAGGAAGTCGCGCGCCCCCTCGGGGGTGGAACGGGTCATAGTGGGCGTCTCGATCTCGATGAAG
Organism: uncultured Actinomycetota bacterium; assembly: GCA_963836855.1. GTDB lineage: Bacteria > Actinomycetota > Actinomycetes > Propionibacteriales > Propionibacteriaceae > Microlunatus. The sequence goes on from CAWILN010000018.1 coordinate 17,238, forward strand.
CCGCGCTCGCCGAGCAGCGTACGAGCCACTCGATTGACCTCGCTTCGCAACCGGATCGCGGCGGCCGGCGCAGGGCGCCGCAGGTCAAGGTAGCGGTACTTGAGCCTCGTCTCTTCGCCCACGCTCACCCGCTCGTCAATCTGGAAGGGCAGCGGAGCCGCCTGGCTCAGCACCTCCAGCTCGGCGGCGACGACTTCGACCTGTCCCGTGGGGAGTTCAGGGTTGGCGTTGCCTTCCGGTCGCAGGTCGACCTCGCCGCTGACCAGGATGCAGTACTCGTTCCGCAGATCGTGAGCACCTGATGCGACCAGCATCTCGTCACGCACCACCACCTGGACCAGGCCAGAGGCATCCCGAAGATCAAGAAAAGCGACCCCACCATGATCGCGGCGGCGGGCTACCCAGCCGGCCAGAGTCACAGTGGTTCCGGCATGCTCGGCACGAAGAGTGCCGGCGCCGTGCGTGCGCATCACAGAGTTGTGTCCTTTCCGATGAGTGGAGCGACATCCGATCCTATGAGGCCGGCCCTGTGTCGGTACCGAGTGGCAGAGTCGTATTCGTGCTGAAGCGGCTGCGCGCGAGGCCGGAGTGGCAGTTCTTTGCTGTACTGCCGAAAGCCGATCCGGTGCTGGCCACGGTCTGGTGGGCCCTGCTGATCCTCACCGGGACAATGCCCGCAATCTTCGCCGTCGCAACCGGCCTGACGGTCCGCGCGATCGAGCAGAGTCAGCCTGTCGGCGGTCCACTTGCACTCACCGGCATGGTGTTCGTGCTGATGCTGATCATGAGCCCGATCCAGACTGCGGTCAGTATGAACCTCGGCAACAAAGTGTCCGCGTGGCTGAACGAGGTGCTGATTCGCAGCTGCGTCGAGCCGCCGGGCATCGGTCACCTGGAGGACTCAGACTTGGCTGAGGATCTCACGACCGCGCGCGAGTTCGACCGAGGGATGACCGGGCCGCCGATGTATCTCAACGTCGACTTCATTGCCACAAGTCTGGTCAGCGCCCTAAGCGGGGTCGCCTCAGCAGTGGTCCTTTTCGGGTTCGCCTGGTGGGCGCCGCTGGTGCTCGTGTTGGCCTGGGGGTCGACGCACTGGTTGTTCCGCGAGAGCGGTGTCTGGAAGGACCGCAACACCCCCGAGGTACGTTCCGCGCAGCGTCATGCCGACTATGCGTACCGGCTCGCTGTTGATCCGCAGCCCGCAAAAGAGCTCCGGCTGTTTGGGCTAGCAGGTTGGACTGTCGACCGCTTCATCAGCCGACGTAAGCGGTTGTTCGAACTGCAGTACCGCGCAACGCGGCTGCGGGAGAAACCGGTGATCTGGTGCATGATCATCGTGATCGCGGCGAACGCGGCCGTGTTCGGAGCCCTCGGTTTCGATGCAGTCTCAGGAAGCATCCCGCTCGATCGGCTCGTGGTGTACGTCCAAGTGGCGCTCGGTGTGAGTCTGATCGCGTTCGGTGGTCTCAACTGGGCGCTGGATGGCGCCGCGGCGCCGGTCGCGGCCGTCGCTCGGCTCGGCCCTTCCATGGCGCGACTAGGCCGTTTGGTTATGGGTCAGGAGCCTGCGGCAGCGAGTCCGAGGCACGAGATCGCCCTCCGAGATGTGTCGTTCTCCTACCCCGGCAGCGAAGGCACTGTTCTGGCCGGACTCAACCTGGTCGTGCCCGCCGGCACCTCGTTGGCCATCGTCGGTCAGAACGGAGCCGGCAAGACAACGCTCGCCAAATTGCTCTGCCGGTTGTACGACCCGATCGACGGGGCTATCAGGGTGGACGGTGTCGACCTGCGCACTATCGAGTTGGCCAGTTGGCGCCGCCGCCTGGCCGCGGTCTTTCAGGACTTTGTCCGCTTCGAGTTGTCCCTGCGCGAAAATGTCGACCCCGCCGGGGAGGCCAGCGACGACGACATCCGGGCGGCCCTCCGCGCCGCAGGCGCCGAGCATCTCGCCGAACTCGATACGCCGCTGGCCAAGGGCTACTCGGGCGGCACCGATTTGTCGGGCGGGCAATGGCAGCGTGTCGCGTTGGCGCGGGCGCTGTGCGGTGTTCGACGCGGTGCCGGGCTGGTGCTGCTGGACGAGCCAACCGCGCAACTCGACGTCCGAGGCGAGGCGGAAGTCTTCGACAGGGTGCTGCAGGCGACGCGCGAGGTCACCACGATCTTGATCTCGCACCGGTTTTCGACAGTGCGACATGCAGACCGTATTTGCGTCCTCGAGCACGGCCGGGTGATCGAGCTGGGTAGCCATGAGGAGCTCATGGCCCTGGGCGGGCGCTACAAAACGATGTTCGAACTTCAAGCCAAGAGGTTCGAGGCAACCATGGATGAAGAAGGCGCCGTCTTCGATGTCCTCTGACACAACAGCGAACCAGACCTCCAGGCCCTCGTCGCTGGTCGCGCCCGACAAGCTCCCGCCAGCGCTGTCATCGATGTGGCGGCTGTGCAAGCTCGGCTACACCCACGAGCCACGGCTGGTCGTCTTGGTGGTCACACTCACCGTGGTGCAGGCGGTGCCGGACGCCTTGTTCGCGCTGTGGTTGATGCTCATGGCCGATGCGCTCGAGGACGGCAATAACGCTCTGCTCTTCGCAACGATGGCAGCTATGGCGGCATCGGCAACCTTGACCTGGCTGCTGCGGGTGATTGCGACGCGTCTGACCCGTCGATTCCGCGACCGGGTGACGATCGCGCTCGAGACGCACGTCGCCACATTGCAGGCAACCATGCCGGGACTCGAACTTCAGGAGCGGCACGACTACCTCGACCGCCTAGCGGTGCTCCGCAACCAGGTATTCGTGCTGGACCACATGTATGTGTCATTGCTGGACACGATCGGCTGGATCGTGCGGCTGACCATAACGATCGCACTGCTGACGAGCATTCACCCCGGTCTTGCGCTTCTTGTCGTCTTCGCGCTGCCCACTGTGGTCAGCTCCGCATGGCGCCCCGGTGTCGAGCGGCAGGTGGAGGAGCGGTTCGCCCAGCACAACCGGCTTGCCGAGCACCTGTTTCTCACGGCGACCAGTGCGGCCGCCGCGAAGGAGGTGCGGGTCACCGGCATCGCCAGCGAGCTGGCAGCACGACGGCGTACGGAGTGGCAACGCTGGTTCGCGCCCGTCGCGCGGGCCCGCTGGGGCACAGCCATCTCGCACTCTGTTGCGTGGGCGATCTTCGGGTTGGGCTACGTCGGAGCAGTTGCATTCGTTGTCGTCGGCCTCGAAGCCCCGGTCGGCTCAGTGCTGCTCATCTTGGCCGCGGGCGCGAGGCTCTCGTCCTATGTCGCAGGCGCGATCGGTGAAATCGGCTTCTTGCGCGGCATCTGGCTCGACGGTTCGAGGCGGCTGGTTTGGCTTGAGAACTACACGAGCGCGCACACTGCCGACACCGACGTCATGGTGCCCGATCGACTGGTCGATGGCATCCGCCTCGAGCACATGTCGTTCGCGTACCCGGGCAGCGACCGCCTCGCATTGGAGGACATCACCCTGTACGTGCCTTCAGGCACCGTTGTCGCGGTGGTCGGAGAGAACGGTGCCGGGAAGTCCACGCTGGTGAAGCTGCTTGCCAAAATGTACGAGCCAAGCTCAGGCGAGATCTTGATCGACGGCAAGCCGCTGCGTCGGATGGCGGCGGCGGAGTGGCGAAGCCGGCTGACCGGCGCCTTCCAGGACTTCTTCCGTTTCGAGTTCAGCGCCCAGCACAGTATCGGTCTCGGGGACCTGCGCAGGCTAAACGATGAGACCGCTGTAGCCGACGCCGTGCGAAGGGCCGGTGCCGCCGATGTGGTCGAACGGCTGCCCGAAGGCCTGCAGAGCCAGTTGGGTCCGACCTGGCCGGGCGGTCAGGAGCTGAGTTTCGGCCAATGGCAGAAATTGGCACTCTCCCGCGGCTACATGCGGCCAGCTCCACTGCTGATGATGCTTGACGAGCCGACCGCGGCGCTGGACGCCGAGACCGAACACGCATTGTTCGAGCGCTACGCATCGGCGTCGCGTCGCGGCCGGTCAGCGAGCAGGGACGTCGGTGCCATCACGATCTTGGTCTCGCACCGGTTCAGCACGGTGCGAATGGCCGATCTGATCATCGTCCTCGACGGCTCCCGCCTCGTCGAGGTAGGCAGCCATGACGAGCTCATGCAGCGCAATGGCCCATACGCCGACCTCTACGGGATCCAAGCGGCTGCGTACCAGCAGTGACCCACTCCGACACCTTGTAATCCGCTTTGGCGCCACCAAGACTGGCCAGGTGAGGAGGCTCCCACTCCGTCTGCTGGCCCTTGTGGCCTCCTTGCTGCTGGGCACCTGCCTTGCGATTGTCGATACCACGGAAGCGTTCGCCTGCAGTTGTGCCGGCATTTCCACAAATCGCGCTCTGCGCGAGGCTGATGCGATCTTCCGCGGCATGGTCAGCAGCAAAGAGCGGGTGGGCGGTTCGGGTGACGCTCGGGTCGACATCCGCTTCACGGTTGACCAGGTCTACAAGGGCACGGTCTACCGGCAGCAGGTCGTGGCCTCCTCGCTCGAGTCGGATGCATGTGGTCTCGATCCTGAGATCGGGAGCACCTGGGTGATCTTTGCCATAGATGGCATTGAGGGCGAGGGCGATCGGGCCGTGAGTCGGCTCATCACCACCTTGTGCAGCGGCAACCTGCCCACTGGCGTCGCACCCCCTGTGCTCCTCCGCAATCCCAGGCCTCCGCTGGATGGAGCGTCCGATCGGGAGGAGAGATCAACCAACACCGATCGGATCCTGACAAACGGGCTCGCCGTCGCGGGCATCGGGGCGCTTGCCGTTGTTGCCCTCGCCGTGATCGGCTTGGTTGTGATCTGGAGACCCGGCCGCTCGCAGTGAGGGCGAACACGACGGATCACGGGCGAAAGGCTGAGCCGGTTCGCTCCAGTGCACCCTCAACCACTGGAAGCGCTCCTCGACGCACCGCCTTTACAAGCTCTCCATGATCAGCTTCAGTCTGATCGGCGTAGGCTCGGGCGAACTTCGCCAGCGCCCGATCCAACTTGTCCGTACCCCCCGCGTAGCCGGCGATCATGGAGGCACCGCTGGTTCGAGCGTGGCCCTTGGCAAGCAGGTGACCGACGATGCCCGCGTAGTCGGTCAACGCCGCGGCGTCGATCGCGTCCAGCGGGATGGTTCCTTTCATATTGCGGAACTGCCGCACGTAGTACTGCAGTCCGCCGATCGTTGTCCAGCCGAGCAGCGGGTCGCTGACAGTCTGCAACGCCTGCTGGTACTCCACGACCCGCTGACCCTGGTGCGCGTGCCACGCTGAGTCGCCGTGTACATATCGCGCCAGCACTGAGCGACGTGCCTGCTTGAGCTGTAGGAAGACCACATCGTCATGGCTGCTCCCTTCCAGCAGCGCCACGTACGCCCGTAAGCCCACGCTGCCGACGCCAACGACCTTGTGCGCGACGTCGATCAGGGTGTAGCCACCAATGGCGCGCCGCCAGTGCGGTGCCAGAGTGGGCAGATACTCATCCAGCCCTTCCGCGATCGCGGCGTAGTCCTCCTCGCTCACCCTGGTGATCAACGGCGGATCCTCGCTGATCTGCCGCTTGCCGTCGCGCTCGGCGGTGAAGCGGGGCAGCGCCCGGTCGCTGGTGCGCGAACGGGCACGTTTGGCTGAACGCTCGATCTCGTCGCGCAGCGACTTTTCGGTGGCCGTCTCGCGCAACCGGCCGACATCGAGACGGTTGTAGCTCCGCATCAGCAGCGGCTGGTCAGCGAGGAAGCTCACCTCATTGCGGTAGGCCGCGACACAAGCCAGGACCGACGCGTGGCATTGGTCCTCCGACGACCCGTTCTCCCGGCCAGCCACCCAGATGCTGGCAGTCAGCCTTCGTAGATCCCATTCCCAGCTGCCCGGATGGGCCTCGTCGAAGTCGTTCAGGTCGATGACCAATTCGCCCTCAGGTGAGGCGTAGAAGCCGAAGTTGCCTAGGTGTGAGTCACCGCAGACAACCGGGTTGATACCGGTCGCGGGAAGCCGCGCGACATCATCAGCCATCACGATCGCGGTGCCGCGCAGAAAACCGTACGGCGAGATCACCATGCGGGCCACCCGCACCGGGATCAGCCAGTCGAGGCGGCCCTCGTGCGACTCCATGATCAACTGGACTGGGTCGGGACGGTCAGCCGCTACCCGCCACGCAGCCAGGCTTTTACGCGGCACCTCACGCCGTAGTGCCCGACCCATCGCGTACCGCTCCGCGCGCGAGCTGGGACGCTTACGAAGCGAGGCATAGACGTCGCTGTCGGCTGATGCCAGAACGGTATGTCCGGCTGACCATACGGTCACGATCTCCTCCTCGCTCGATTGCAGGTCACCCTATCGGCACCAGCTTCCCGGGCGCCGCGCGAGCAAATAGACCAAGCCCCTCAGCTGATGATCGTCAGCTCCAACTGCTTTCCGGCAAAGGTCGCGAGTTTGCCGGCAGCAGCCTCGACCAGCGCTCCTGAGCTCGCCACGACGCCTGGAGCCAGGGCAATTTCCATGATCATCTTCCGACCGCGCACGGTGCGACGCCAGGTACCACATTCGTTTCAGCGATGACACGAAGCCCACGAACAGATCCTCGCCCGGTGGATGCGGATGGTCGTCTGCTTGCGGAAAATTGAGCATCGGATAGCTCAGGGTCAGCTCGTCGTATAGCGGTAAGAGCAGAGCCTCGCGAAACTGTTCAACTGGTGGTGGCCCCGGGTCGAACCACATCTCGACTCCCTCGACCCTGGCGCAGTCCAGCCGGTCTTTGATCGCCTCAAGGGCGTCACGGCACTGGCCGATGGTGAGTGAGGACCAGCGGGCCAGGTCCTGGATGCTCGCTGGGCCGTGGCCCAGGAAAAATCTGCGTGACAGCTCGACGGCGTCTCCTGCGACAGCTGCCACGCGTGGTGCCCGCTCGTCCAGCAGCGCGTACGTCTGCTGCGCGCCACGCATCGGCCCGCTGCAGATCACACCCTCGAGTTCGGCGTTCATGACGATGTAGGCCAAGCGAAGACCCCTACTGACCAGACCCATATCGGTCAACACCTGGCCTAGCTCGGCCCGGGTCCGGAACCGCTCGCCTTTGAGTTCTTCGCTAATCAGTGCGACACCGCGGTCCAGAGTGGGCTGATCGAGGGCAACCTGACGGTAGATCGTCTGGTTGAGCCGCTGAACTCGGGGCGCGGTGGCTCCAGGATCCAACGGATGTCCTCAGCAGTCACGAAGTGCCAGGTTGGGCGCAGGATGTGCGTTCGGAGGAAGTCTCCCCGGTCGAACTCGGCCTGGATGTCGGCGACTGTGAGCCCGCTCCGCATGCCAAGCGACCACAGGGCATGGGCATACTCCTGCGACTGGACGCAGCCCAGTAGCCGCACGACATCCGTTGCGCTGGCCAATCCCTTGCCCTGCAGCCGCTGGGTGGCCAGCCGGCGGCGCAGCACATCTCGCCGAGTCGTCTCTGTCACGATCCCACTCTGGGCCCAGATTCCGACACGCCGCGACACTTTGTCGATTTCAGCCCGGCCAGCCTCACGTTGTCTTAGACTCCCCAGGCAGGTTCTACCCAGACGCGAGGATGCCCCCTGATGCCTCAGATTCTGATTCGTGCACACAAAAGCCCATTCACGGTCGCGGATGCTGACACGACCTACCGGCAGAACCTCATCGGCAACAACACCGGCAATCTGGTTTTCAGCCAGGCGGTGTACCGGTTGCTGTCGACAGCTGACGCCCATCTGGAGACGTCAGGTCTGGCTAGGAGCCATCCCCGCGTTGTCAACTCCCGCTTCGACCACGTTGTGATTCCGCTCGCCAACGCGTTCCGGGCCAGCTACATCGAGACGCTTGATGCGCTGAGCAACCTGATCGAGCAATTGACCATCCCTGTGACCGTGCTGGGTGTCGGATCACAGGCTTCCTTGGACGGCGTCTACAGAGGCGCTGACGCAGTCAAGCCGGCCACCACACGATTCGTCCGCGCCGTGCTGAACCACTCACCCTCGATTGGCGTGCGCGGCGAACACACCAGGGACTACCTGCAGTCCCTGGGCTTCGGCGATGAGCACGTCAAGGTGATTGGCTGCCCTTCGATGTTCATGTACGGGCCCAACCTGAAGGTGGAGCGGAAGGTGGAGTCTCTCAGCTTCGACTCCCCCATTGCCTTCAACGTGTCCCCCTACGTGCCGCAAATGGGCCCGCTTTCCCTGTATGCCGCCGAGAAGTTCCCGAACCTGGTGTACATGGCCCAGAACATCCAAACCCTCGAGCTGATGCTGTACGGCAGCTACCCCAAAGGCAGAAAGATGAATGCCATGGCTGCCTCGGGGGCGCCTATCACGCTGGACCATCCTCTGATCCGATCTGACCGCGTGCGGTTCTTTCTTGATCCGAAGACCTGGTTCGAACACCTGGCACAGTACGACTTATCATTCGGCACCCGGATTCACGGCAATATTGCGGCACTGCTCGCCGGGACACCCGCCCTGTTGCTCGCCCATGACTCCCGCACGCTCGAGCTAGCGGAGTACCACGAGATCCCGCATCGCACGATCACCAGCATCGAGGAAGACGCTGACGCCATTAGCCTCTACGCCGAATGCGACTGGAATCGGCTCAACAAGGCACATCCAGATCGCTGGGACAGCTTCGCGTCCTTCCTGGGAGAGCACCGGCTGACGCATGTCTACGATGACGGTCAGGATCCCATCGCCTTCGATGATCGGCTCGCGGCGACCGAGTTCCCGCCGCCGGTCCGCACATTGATGGGCTTCTCACCGGAAGAGCTTTACGAGATGAGGCGCGCCGTTGCCGATCTCGGCCGTGAACTGCACATCGCGCACAACGATCTCAACGCCGCAGCGAAGGCACGGTCGAGACCGCGCAGGCTGCATCAGCGCGCATGGAACCGGATCGACCGGGCTGTGCGCAGTCTCAGCTTGATGGCGTAAGACTGAGGACCTTCGGCTTCAGATCTTCAGCGCTCGGCAGCCAAGACTTTGGGTCAGCGGCAACTTGCTCGCCTGTCCGGATGTCCTTGACTTCCCCACCGACGGTTCCACCGAACCACACGTACGGGATGCCGCGGCGGTCCGCGTAGCGGATCTGACGGCCGAACTTCTCCGCCCGAGGGGCCACCTCTGTTGGGATCCCGCGGGACCTAAGCTGCTCGGCGACCGCGATCGCGGTTGGGCGGGTCCCGTCGCTGTCGACGGCCACCAGCACGGCAGTCGGAACCGGCCGCGAGGCCCGCAGCATTCCTCTGACCAACAGCGGGGCCAATAGGCGGGTCACCCCGATCGAGAGGCCGACGCCGGGATAGCTGACGCGGCCATCACTTGCCAGCGAATCGTAGCGACCACCGGAGGCAATCGAGCCCCAGGACTCAAAGCCGACGAGCTCGGTCTCATAGACGGTGCCGGTGTAGTAGTCAAGGCCACGGGCAACCCTGAGATCGGCGATCAGCCGACCGGGCACGTAGCGGCCAGCGGTCGCCACCACCTCGCTCAGCAGGTCGAGTCCCTCCTCGAGCTGATCATGCTTGACGCCCAGCCCGCGCACGTCGTCGACGAACGACGCATCAGCGGAGCGGATCTCGGCCAGCTGCACACAGCTTCGGGCTTGTGCCTCGGTGATCTTGACATCGTTGATCAACTGCTCGATCACCCGATCGGGTCCAATCTTGTCGATCTTGTCCACGTGTCGCAGCACGGCCGCGGGATCGGCGATCTCCAAACCCAAATAGAAACCCTGGGCCAGCTTGCGATTGTTCACTCGCATCAGAACCGGCGGCAGACCAAGATCAACATGAAGTCGCTCGAGCGCGGCCAAGGTGACCAGCGGCAACTCGATGTCATGGTGTGCGGCGAGCGTCTCGGCGTTGACAATGTCCACGTCGGCCTGGGTGAACTCGCGATACCGGCCCTCCTGCGGACGCTCTCCCCGCCAGACTTTCTGGATCTGGTAGCGCCGGAACGGAAAGGCAAGCTGATGAGCGTTCTCAAGCACGTAGCGGGCAAACGGCACGGTCAAGTCGAAATGCAAACCAAGATCAGCTGGCTCGTCCGGCTCGGCGTGCAGCCGCTGCACCGTGTACACCTCTTTGTCGATCTCACCTTGCTTCGCGAGGCGATCCAACGGTTCGACTGCCCGGGTCTCGATCGAGGCGAAGCCGTGGAGTTCAAAGGTTTCTCGCAGCCGGTCGAGTACGAACTGTTCGACGATCCGGGCTTCCGGTGTGTACTCCGGGAAGCCCGACAACGGCTTGGGGCGACTCACGCGCTACTCCTTGGACAGTTCTGCGAGGTTCTGCAGATATGGGTTGCCCACTCGCTCGCGGGCCATGGTCGTCTGCGGACCGTGTCCTGGAAGCACGGCGACCGTGTCCGGCAACGGCAGCACCTTCGTACGCAGGCTCTTCAGCATGTCGTTCAGATTTCCGCCTGGCAAGTCAGTTCTGCCGACCGAACCAGCAAACAGGACATCGCCGGAGAAGATGACCGAATCTATGTCGGCGCTCGCCTGGTAGGGGATTTGGAACATGGTCGAGCCCGGGGTGTGCCCAGGGGCGTGGATCGCCTCAAAGGTGAGGCCCGCGACTGCCACCTCGGCCCCGTCGGTCAGCTCCCGTACCTCATCCGGCTCAGTGAAGACCGCCGAGCGGCCCGCCAGGCGCTCCAGCAAGACCCGTGTCTCGAGTCCCATGGCCCGGAACGGGTCGGTCAGCAACACCCGATCGTCGGAATGGACCCAGCAGCTCGAGGCGTACGAGCGGCACAACGGTGTGACCGAGAACATGTGATCAATGTGCCCATGGGTGAGCATCACGGCGACAGGCTTCAGCCGATGCTCGAAGATCAGCTCGGCAACACCGTCCACCGCATCCAATCCCGGATCGATGATCACGCACTCCGCGCCAGGCATCGCAGCCACGAGATAACAGTTGGTTTGCCAAGGCCCGGCAGGAAATGAGGCTAAGAGCACACGTTCGAGACTATCGAGACTATCGGGCAGGATGGAGCTATGACCGAACAAGCTGGGCCTGAAGCCGTCGGCCCGGCCGCCTTCGGACGTGTGGAGAGCGATGGCACTGTGTATGTCCGGACCTCGGCTGGGGAACGGGTGGTCGGACAAGTGCCGGGTGTACCCGCTGCCGAAGCCCTGAGCTTCTTCACTCGCAGGTTTGAGTCGCTGGAGCTCGAGGTCTCGCTTCTGGAGCGGCGTATCGCGACCGGAGCACTCTCGCCCGATGATGCCGTGGCTTCGATCAGCAAGGTGCGCGGGGCAGTCGCCGAGGCCAGAGCTGTCGGTGATCTTGATGGCCTGCAGGCTCGGCTAGAAGCACAGTTCCCGGTAATCGCCAACCAGCGGGCAGCACGTAAGGCCGAACGAGCCAGGCAGCAGGAAGAAACCCGGGCTGCAAAGGAAAGGTTCGTCCTGGAGGCCGAGCGCCTTGCTGCTGGCAATGACTGGCGCGGCGGAGTCAACCGGTTTCGTGTGCTGCTTGAGGAATGGAAGTCGCTGCCGCGACTTGATCGTGCGACCGACGATGCCCTCTGGCACCGGTTCTCCAGTGCTCGCACTACCTACACGCGGCGCCGCAAAGCCCAGTTTGCCCAGCAGAACGAGCAACGCGAGGCGGCGCGGGTGATCAAGGAAAGGCTGGTCACCGAGGCCGAGGCATTGGCGGGATCAACCGACTGGGGCCCGACGACGGGAGCATTCCGCGACCTGATGGGCCGGTGGAAAGCGGCCGGGCCAGCGCCGCGCGATGTCGACGAATTGCTGTGGAAGCGATTCCGGGAAGCCCAAGATCGATTCTTCATGGCCAAGCAAGCCACCTTGTCAGAGCAAAACACCGAATTCCGTCTCAACGCGCAGGCGAAGGAAGGGCTGCTGACCGAGGCCGAGGCACTGTTGCCGATCAGCAACCCCAGCGCTGCGCGCGCCGCGTATCGCGAAATCTTGGAGCGCTGGACGGCCATCGGACGGGTGCCCCGCGAAGCGATGCGGCCACTGGAGTCTCGCCTTCGGGCCGTCGACAACGCTATCAAGGCCGCCGAGGACGAGCGATGGCGCCGCACCAGTCCCGAAGCGAAGGCGCGGGCTGCCGACACCGCCGCAAAGTTGGAGGCACAGATCGCCGCGCTCGAAGAACGAGCCGCCCAGGCAGAAGCACGTGGCGACCATCAAGCGGCTCATGAGGCGGCCGCCTCGGCCGCTACCTATCGCGAGTGGCTGGCTCAGGCGCAGCGCACAGCGAGCGATCTCGGCGGCTGAACCATGTGCCCTGAGCTTGTCGAAGGGCGCTAGTCCGGCGCTTCGACAGCTCAGCGCACATAAGCATTACTTGTGAATGCGGTAGGCCTCATAGACCGCGGGCACACCGCGTACGGCGCGCAGCACGTGGTCCAGATGGGTTGGGTCGGCTGTCTCGAAAGTGAATCGAGCCCGGCAGATACGGTCCTTGGTGGTGTTCAAGGCAGCAGACAAGATGTTGACGTGCTGGTCGGAGAGGGCGCGGGTGATGTCGGACAACAAGCGATTGCGGTCGAGAGCCTCAATCTGAATAGCCACCAGGAATGAGCTCTTGGCGTTGGGTGCCCACTCAACCGGAATCAGGCGTTCCGGCTCCGAGCGCAGGTTCTCTCCATTGCTGCAGTCGACCCGGTGCACCGAGATTCCCGACCCACGCGTCACGAAGCCCATAATTTCGTCGCCAGGCACCGGCGTACAGCACTTCGCGAGCTTGACCAGGAGATCGCTTGCACCGATGACGCGGATTCCGCAATCGCTGGCGCCGCCGCCGCTGCTGCGCCGACGCCTACCAGTGACGACGCGATCTTCATTGATCTCATCTGCGACGCTCTCGTCGCCGCCCTCGACAATGATCAACCTGTTCACTACGGCCTGCGGACCGACGGTTCCTTCGCCGACCGCGGCGTAAAGGGCCGAGACGTCAGTCAGCTTGAAGAATCCGGCCACCGCGGTCAGATGCTCAAGCGTGAGCAGCCGTTGCAGCGGCAGTCCGCCTTTGCGCAATTGCCGCGCCAGCAACTCCTTGCCGGATTCGATCGACTCCTCGCGACGCTCACGAGTGAAGTAGTGGCGGATCTTGTTGCGCGCGCGGGGACTACGAACAAATGTCAGCCAGTCTCGACTGGGGGCGGCATTCTCAGCCTTGGAGGTGAAGATCTCCACCACGTCGCCATTGGCCAAGGAGGACTCCAGCGGCACGAGTCGTCCATTCACCCGAGCGCCAATCGTCTTGTGCCCAACTTCGGTGTGGATGGCATACGCGAAGTCGATCGGCGTGGCGTCCTGGGGAAGTGAGATCACGTCGCCGCGCGGGGTGAACGCATAGACCTCGTTCGAGTTGATCTCGAAGCGCAGTGAGTCCAAGAACTCACTGGGGTCCGCTGTCTCCCGCTGCCAATCGAGTAGCTGTCTGACCCAGATCAGCTCTCCAGCGTCGTCGGCACCCTTGACGGGCTGTGGCGAACCCTTGCCTTCTTTGTACTTCCAGTGGGCTGCTACGCCGTATTCAGCCCGACGATGCATATCGTCGGTCCGAATCTGCAGCTCGACTGGCTTGCCCTCCGGTCCGAGAACCGTGGTGTGCAAGGACTGGTACATGTTGAACTTCGGCATCGCGATGTAGTCCTTGAACCGGCCCGGCAACGGGTTCCACCGGACATGCAATACACCGAGCGCTGCATAACAGTCGCGGTTGCTCTCGACCAGGACGCGGAGTCCTACCAGGTCGTAGATGTCCTGGAAGTCTCGGCCGCGCACCACCATCTTTTGGTAGATCGAGTAGTAGTGCTTAGGTCGTCCGGTCACTCCCGCTCTGATCTTGGCGGCGCGTAGGTCTCCCTGCACCTGGTCGATGACGTGCGACAGGTACTCGTCACGGCTAGGTGCAGCCTCTGCTACAAGGCGCACGATCTCGTCGTAGACCTTCGGATACAAGGTGCCGAAGGCAAGGTCCTCCAGTTCCCATTTGATGGTGTTCATGCCGAGCCGATGCGCCAGCGGTGCGAAAATCTCGAGTGTCTCCGCGGCGATCCGGGACTGCTTGTCCGGCCTCAGGTAGTGCAGCGTCCGCATGTTGTGCAGCCGATCCGCGAGCTTGATCACCAGCACCCGGATGTCTCTGCTCATCGCGACGACCATCTTGCGGATCGTCTCGGACTTGGCCGATTCCCCGTACTTGACCTTGTCCAACTTGGTGCAGCCGTCGACGAGCAGCGCGATTTCCTCGCCGAACTCATGGGTCAGCTGCGCAAGGGTGTACTCCGTGTCTTCCACCGTGTCGTGGAGCAATGATGCGCACAGCGTCGCCTCTGTCATGCCCAGCTCGGCGAGGATGGTGGTAACGGCGAGCGGATGAGTGATGAAGGCGTCCCCACTCTTGCGCATCTGTCCGTTGTGCAGCCGCTCAGCCTTCCGGTACGCGCGCTCTACCAGTCCGAGGTCGGCCTTCGGGTGATTGTCACGAATGATTCGGAAGAGCGGATCGAGCGCCGGAGTCTGAGGGCGACTGGAACCGAGGCGGGCGATCCGCTGGCGCATTTTGACGCGCTGCTGCTCGGCGCTGGCGCTGATCCGGCCGGGAAGGCTCGGGCCGGGCTCGCTGCCGGCATCATCAGCCTCGGGCTCGGGCAGAATGAGGGCACGCCGAGGCTCGTGGGCGACGTGACCTCGCGGTCCCGACGGCCTGGCCTCTGGGATAGACGACCTGGCCGCCCCGTGATCACTCACAGCGCGTTCCTCCTAAGCAGAATGCCAGTCTAGACAACGAGTTGCTTAGACCGGCACATGTCGCCCCGGCACCGCATAACCGTCGGTCGCCGCTTTGCCGACACCTCGAGCTGCGAGCGTCGGGAATCGCGCGCCGCCGCACGGAGCCAGGCTGGCGCGCCGCTGTCCACGAGCGAGGGAGCAGACACGTCTTTCGTCTGCGAGCGAGCGACGAAGGCAGCGGCTAAACAAGCGCCAGCCTCAGCGAGCGGAGCGAGCAATGGATATGGAGTGAGCGGAGGCGTTCTTTCCTCTGCGAGCGACGACGACGGCGGCGGATCCTCGATGTTCGCGCCGCCGATCTGCAGGAGGAGATGGCGGAACAACGCCTTTCCGTTCCGCCAGATCCGACGAAGACGGCGGCAACCCAGCGAACATCGCAGCGAGCGGAGCGAGCAAATCAAGCAAAGCGCGATGCGCGAGCAGCTCACAAAAAAGGCGTCGCTATCTTTCTTGCGCGGCTCGATTGCGTCGACCTGCGCTGATGGTCTCTTGCTCGACCTCCTCGGCGGAGTGACGTACGACAACAACCTGGTCGCCACCCTCGAGTTTGGCCACCGTCGGATCGTAGAAACGACGCAGTGTCTTGTTGCGTACCACCGCGATCACCCGTTCTCCGTCGACCTCACCCGGAGAGCGACCGATCTCCTCCTTGGTGATCTGCCGTTCGGCCACCTCCAGGCCCTCGTTGCTGGACAACAAGTCTTCGATGATCGTCCCAAGATTGGGGCTTATCGCGGACAGGCCGAGGAGTCGTCCGACTGCCTCCGAGGACGTCACAACAGCATTCGCCCCCGACTGACGGAGTAGCGAGGCGTTGTCGTCCTCACGGACCGCAACCACCACGTGCGCGCTCGGGTTCAATTGCCGCACCGTCAGCATGACGAGGATCGCCGAGTCATCGCGATCCACGGTGATGATCACCTCCCGCGCCTTCATGATCTCGGCCCGACGCAGGATGTCACGCCGTGTCGCATCACCTTCGATGGCGGCGTATCCGCGGACATTTGCATCGGTGATCGCCGAAGACCGGCTGTCGATGATCACTACTTGGGTTGGGTTGGTGCCGTTGTTCTCCAGCGTCTCAACCGCACTCCGACCCTTGGTGCCAAAGCCGACCACCACGACGTGATTGCGCATCCGTTTCCTCCAGCGTGTGTCTTTGAAGATACGACGGCCCTGGTGCGCCAGCACCTCGAGAGTCGTGCCCACCAACAACACCAGGAACGCGATGCGCAAGGGCGTGACAATGACCGCGCTGATCACCCTGGCGTGCGGGGCCACCGGTGTGATGTCGCCATAACCCGTCGTAGTCAGGGTTACCGTCGCGTAGTAGATCGAATCTATGAGATCGACCGTGCCGTCATAGCTGTCGAGGTAGGCGTCCCGGTCAAACCACACGATCAAGACGACAATCAGCAGCAAGAGCAGCGCCACCAGTCCGCGGCGCAGCAACTCCAGGGCTGGTGTGTTGGTACGCGCAGGCAGGTTGACGAGCGCATCGTTTGGCAAGGACCTACTCGACCCGTCCCGGCGGCGCACCGGCTCGGTCAGGCTCATCTGCCTACTTCTTCCGCTGGCTGCGCGGCTTGTTCTGCGGCTGAGGACGCTTTGCAGACCCCTCGCGATGTGATCGCACGTCCGGCTTGTAGGTCACGCTGACCTGCTTGACGCCGTTGCCGGCCGCCGAGCTGGCCTTCTCAAGTTCTGCGTTGCTGGGTTCGGCGTCGTCAGTCGCAGTGGTGCTAGAGAGCTCCGCCTCAGCACTCGGCGCTGATTTGGTGGGCTCGACCACACGCTCCTTCTGGGTCTCCTTGGCACGACGTGCTCGGACCCGCGCTGCCAGCTTCTTCATGTCGGGCTCGCGCTCCTTCATCTGGGCGAGCAGCGGTGTTGCGATGAAGATTGAGGAGTACGCACCGGAAACCATGCCGACAAACAGCGCTAACGCGAGGTCCTTCAGGGGACCCTCGCCCAAGATCACAGCTCCCGCGAACAGCAGCGCCACGACCGGCAGGACGCCGATCACGGTGGTGTTGATGGAGCGGACCAGCACCTGGTTCACCGCGAGATTGGCGGCCTCGGAGTAGGTCCGCGTGGTACTCGAGCGAATATCGCGGACGTTCTCACGGACCTTGTCAAATACGACGACAGTGTCGTAGAGCGAGTAGCCGAGGATCGTAAGCAGACCAATCAACGTAGCTGGCGTCACGGTGAAACCGACGAGGGCATAAATCCCGATGGTCAACAGCACGTCGTGAACCAGCGCGATGAGCGCTGCAGCCGACATCTTGGCATCCCTGAAGTAGATGCCAATCACCAGAGCGACCAGTGCCAGGAAGACCGCTAGGGCAATCAGTGCCCGCTCAGTGATCTGGCCGCCCCAGGAAGCGCCTATCAGACTGTATGCAACCTGGTCGGGGTTGATGCCGACCTCGTTGGCGATCGCGGCCCGCACTTTGGGCACTTCTTCGGTCGGATCGAGCGTGCGGGTTTGCACCCTGATCTGGTTGTCGCCGATGGTATTGACGACTGCTTCGTCAAGCTCAGGCACGCCAGAGTTGCGGAGCGCCTCCCGCATCGAGTCGACGGTCTGCGCGGTGACCTGGGTAGGCGCCTTGAAGTCGGCGCCACCTTTGAATTCGATGCCGAAGTCCAATCCCCGCGCCACCAGGGAGATGAGCGCGATGGCGATCAGAATGGCCGACAAGATGTACCAGCGACGGCGATGCCCAATGAAGTCGTAAGAGATCTCGCCGGTGTAGAGACGGTGCCCGATTGTTGCCAGTTTCGACATCAGGCGCCCTCCTCACTCACGGCTACCGGACGCGCCAGTCCCGGCCTGCGGGAGCGAGAGCCGGGCAGTGCCTGAACGCCCAGGTGTTCCGGATCGAGCCCGGAGAGTCTATGGCCGCCACCGAAGAACTTGGTCCGCGCCAACAGAGTCATCAGCGGTTTGGTGAAGAGGAAGACCACCACTACATCGATCAGTGTGGTCAGGCCGAGTGTGAAAGCGAATCCTTTGACCGACCCGATTGCCAGCACGAACAACACCAGAGCCGAAAGCAAGGAGACGGTGTCTGCAATCAAGATCGTCTGCCGGGCTCGGCGCCAGCCCGTCTCGACAGCCGTACGCAAGCTGCGCCCTTCGCGCACCTCATCACGGATGCGTTCAAAAAAGATGACAAAGCTGTCAGCGGTGATCCCGATGGCCACGATCACGCCGGCGATGCCGGCAAGGTTCAGGGCGAATCCGACCGAGCTGCCGAGCAGTACCACACTGGCGTAGGTGAGGATCCCTGCAATCCCCAGCGAGGCCACTACGACAATTCCCAGGCCGCGGTAATACCAGAAGCAGTAACTGATCACCAGCGCGAGGCCGATGATCCCGGCGATGATGCCGGCTCGAAGCTGATCGCCGCCCAGGGTGGCAGAGACATTGCTGACTTCGGAGACGTCGAAGGCGAGGGGCAGCGCGCCGTACTTCAGGACGTTGGCCAGCTCGGTTGCGCTCTTCTGGGTGAAGTTGCCGGAGATCTCCGCCCTCCCGCCCGGTATGGGCTCGTTGACCGACGGTGCGGAGATGGAGACGCCGTCCAAGACGATGGCGAAGCGGTTCTGCGGTTCAGTCTTCTGAGAGAGCTCCCGGGTGGCGTTTTCAAAGGCCGTCGCACCTTCGGAGTTGAACTCGAGGTTCACTACCCAGTTGACGTTGTTCTGCGGTATGCCGGCAACTGCCGTCGCTAACTGGTTCCCCTCGATCAGCGTAGGCCCGAGCAGATACTTCTCGGTCTTCTCCTGATTACATGCGAACAGGCCCTGATCGGCAACTTCGGTCACTGTGGTCTGACATGTGAATTCGGCAAAGGCCGCCTGGCAAGCTTCGGTCGGCTGCCAGTCCTGCGCCTGGTCAGGTGGAGTGCCCTTGCCGTCGGGCGGCACGCAAGCCTTGTCCAACGGGACCGGTGGGGCGGTCGGCAGGGCAGGCAGCGGCTTGTTGTTGCCAGGGTTCGTACCGCTTGGCTGTGGGCTGGCGGGAGCGCTGGGTTCCTCGGACGGCGCCCGGGCGGACTCTGAGGACCCCGCGGTGGGTTCCCCGCTCGGTGGTGGGGTGGCCCCCTGCGTTGGTTCACTTGTCGCGTTGGGTGTCGGCTCTGGCGGTTGCACCTGCTCGGCCGCGTACACCGCACGGAACCGTAAGACGGCAGTCTGGCCGACGAGCCGGACCAGCTCGTCCTGCTGCACGTTCGGCACGGTGACGATGATCTGGTTGTCGCCGGCTGTCGTGACCTCAGACTCGCCGACGCCCAGGCTGTCCACACGGCTTTGGATGATGGTCTTGGCGAGCTGCAGGCTGTTGGGATCCACTGTCCCGGTACCGGTGGTGTTCTTGGCCGTCAAGGTGATGGTGGTACCTCCTCGGAGGTCCAGACCGAGCTTCGGGACCCACGTCCCGCTGACCGCCATCAGGGTGATCAGTCCAGCCACCAACACAGCCAACACGATCAGGGTGCGGCCAGGATGACCAGTCGTCGTTGCCACTCGCGTGTGTTTCCTAGCAGTCGGAAAGGCTCACTCAGCGGTCGGAGGCTTCGACTCGCGGGGAGTCGATGAGGTGTCCGGCTCGGCGGCGGGCTCGGTGCTGGTTGCCGTCGGCTCCCACGTAGGCCGCTCATCCTGCAGCTCAATCGGCTGCTCGGCGGCCACCTCATCCTCGAGCTCGTCCTGCTCGTCAAGGCTGTCCTCGTCATCGTCAGTGACGATTTTTGTGATCGCCTGCTTGAGCACTGTCAGCTCGGAGCCGGGCGAGATCTCCAGCACTACCTGTCGCTGCCCCACGGATACGACTGTGCCGAAAAGGCCGCTGGCGAGCATCACCCTGCTGCCCGGGCTGATCTCCCTCATCGTTTGTTGCATCGCCTGCTGGCGTTTGCGCTGGGGCCGCAAGATCAAGAAGTAGAACGCCGCCACCAGCAGGGCGATGAAGATCAGGGTCGAATATTGCTGCATTGCTCCGGCATCCGATTGTGAGTGTGCTGCGCACCTTGCCCAGCACCGATGAATTGTTCCTGCTGCCCAGTCTTGGACGTTCGCAAAAAAGGCGCCCGCCGTACTCTACCTAGTCTGCAGCCAAAACCCGCACTGTACGGGTGTGAAATGGCTATGCCGCCGCTCAACCCTTTGTGCGCGGCTTGCGCACCGCGCTTGGAATCCGCCGACTTCGTCGTCGCTCGCAGAGGAATAACTGCCTCCGCTCGCTACATATACATTGCTCGCTCCGCTCGCTGAGCCAGGCTCAGCACGGCAGCGCGCGATTTCCGACGCTCGCATCGCCGAAGAGTTCGGGAGCTGCTTCGGCGCCGATCGGCCTTGGAGGAGCTAGCCCGAGGTGACGCCAGGCAGCCGGCGTAGCCACGCGGCCACGCTGGGTACGCATCAGGAAGCCTTGTCGGACCAGGAATGGCTCTGCAACCTCTTCAACGGTTTCGCGTTCCTCGCCAACCGAAATAGCCAGCGTTGACAGTCCGACCGGACCACCACCGAACCGACGACACATCGAGTCGAGTACAGACCGGTCCAGGCGATCGAGACCAAGCTCGTCTACCTCGTAAAGCTCAAGTGCATCCCGAGCGATCGAGAGCGTGACCAGGCCGTCGGCTCGGACCTGGGCGTAGTCGCGCACCCGACGGAGCAGTCGGTTGGCGATGCGAGGGGTGCCGCGGGAACGGCGAGCAATCTCGGTGGCGCCGGCCGCCTCCAGGTGGACACCAAGCAGCTCTGCGGACCGATGCAGAATGTGCTCCAATGCCCCAGCATTGTAGAAGTCGAGCTGGGCGGTGAAGCCAAAGCGATCACGCAACGGACCCGGAAGTAGACCCGCCCGGGTCGTGGCCCCGACCAGCGTGAAGCGCGGGATCTCCAAGGGAATCGCCGTTGCTCCCGGGCCTTTGCCGACAATCACGTCAACGCGAAAGTCCTCCATCGCGAGGTAGAGCATCTCCTCAGCTGGGCGGGACATCCGGTGGATCTCATCAAGGAAGAAGACCTCGCCCTGGACGAGACCGGACAGGATCGCCGCAAGATCTCCGGCGTGCTGGATGGCCGGCCCGCTCGAGATCCGCAGCGGCGCGCTCATCTCGCTGGCGATGATCATTGCCAGGGTCGTCTTGCCGAGGCCCGGCGGACCGGACAGCAAAACGTGGTCGGGCACTCCCCCGCGGTGCCGCGCCGCCTCAAGCACCAAACCAAGCTGGTCGCTGACCCGCGGCTGTCCCTCGAACTCGGCTAGAGTGCCGGGCCGGAGCACTGATTCGGCTGCGCGCTCGTCGGGATCGGCATACGGGCGCACCAGCCCGGCTAGGTCCTCATCGCTCACGTGGCTAACCGCACTTCACTACCTTCGAGCCAGGCTCTGCAGCGCGGCGCGCATCAAGACCGCGACGTTGATCTGCGGGTCTTCACGGGCCAAGTGTTCGATCTCATCGCAAGCGGACTCGGCATCGCGGGCCGACCATCCCAAGCCCTGCAGTCCCTGTGTCACCTGCGCGCGCCATGCCGCGGCCGGCCTGACCGCGGGCACCGGCAGCTCGGCATGGCCGACCGCGTTGATCTTGTCCTTGAGCTCGATGACCATGCGTTGCGCGCCTTTGCGACCGATGCCTGGCACCTTGCACAACTGCACCAGGTTTTCGGTGGCAATTGCGGTGCGTAGCTCATCAGGACTGAGCACTGCCAGCGCGGCCTGAGCCAGTTTGGGTCCAACTCCGGTCGCAGTGAGCAAGAGCTCGAAGAACTCCCGCTCATCAGCGGAAGCGAAACCGTACAGGGTGAGCGAGTCCTCTCGGACGACGAGTGAGGTCGCCAGCGTTGCACTCTGTCCGACCCGAAGCCCGGCGACAGTGTTGGGGCTACAGACCGCCTGAACGCCGAAGCCGCCGACCTCGATGACGGCCGAGGTAGGTCCGACTTGGGCGACCAAGCCGGTCAGCTGTGCGATCATGCCTCTCCCCCGCACGGTTTATGAGATCTGCCGAAGGTGCCCGGTCGGCGCTTCGTCTTTCCGGCCGCAGCCTCGACTGCCGCGTTCAGCCGAGCAGTGGTGCCACCTCGCCACACGTGACAGATCGCAAGCGCAAGGGCGTCCGCAGCGTCGGGCGGCTTGGGCGTGTCGTCGAGCTTGAGAATCTTTGTCACCATGGCGCCGACTTGTTCCTTGGGGGCACGCCCGGAGCCAGTGATCGAGGCCTTGACTTCACTCGGGGTATGCAGACTCACCGGAATTCCATGCCTGGCGGAGACGACCATCGCTACCCCGGCAACCTGAGCGGTGCCCATCACCGTCTGCACATTGTGCTGGGCAAATACCCGTTCAATGGCCACCGCAGTCGGCCGATAGCGGGTAACCCACTCCTCGATCACCTGTTCGATAGCCAGCAGGCGGCGTGCCACGTCGAGTTCCGGTGGCGTTCGGATCACATCGACGGCGACCAAGAGCGGCTGTCGGCCGGGGACTCCGTCGACCACACCAAGCCCGCACCTGGTGAGGCCCGGGTCGATTCCCAGAACCCGCATGCGTTCCCCCAGGTGTCGCGTGACCGGATCGCCCACGCGATCCCCCTTAACCCTGAATACGAACAGACGTTCGGTAGCCTATGTGCTGCCCCTGACTATGGCGACCGCGACACGCTGTCCGCTCGCAACTAGTGTTGCAGCCCCTCTGGCAGGCTGCCCGTCGGCACTAGCTGATGTTGGCCAGTACCTCGTCCGAGGCATCGAAGTTCGCGTACACGTTTTGGACATCGTCAGAGTCCTCTAGTGCGTCGATGATCTTCATCAGCTTCTCGGCCGTGGTGGCGTCGACCTCCTGGGTATATTCCGGCACGAAGGAGACCTCGGCCGACTCGTAGTCCAGCCCCGCCTGCTGCACTGCGGTGCGTACCGGCACCGTATTGCTCGGTTCGGTGATGATCTCGAAGCTCTCACCCAAGTCGGTGATCTCTTCAGGATCCGCATCCAAGGTCGCCTCCAGAAGATCATCATCGGTGACCTCGCGACCGTCTTGCTGCTTGGCGACGATGACGACTCCCTTGCGAGCAAACATCCGGGCGGTTGAGCCGGCGTCGGCCATGGTCCCACCGTTCCGCGTCACCGCAACCCGAACGTCGGAGGCTGAGCGGTTCCGATTGTCAGTGAGGCATTCGATGAGCAATGCAATGCCGGCTGGACCATACGCCTCATACATCAAGGTCTCGTAGGCGGCGCCACCAGCTTCGGCGCCGGAGCCACGCTTGACGGCCCGGTCAATGTTGTCGTTGGGAACCGAGTTCTTCTTCGCCTTCTGTATTGCGTCGTACAGCGTTGGGTTTCCGGCTGGATCGCCGCCGCCAACGCGAGCCGCCACCTCAATGTTCTTGATCAGCTTGGCGAACAGCTTGCCGCGTCGGGCATCGACCACAGCCTTCTTGTGCTTGGTCGTGGCCCACTTTGAATGACCGGACATGTTCGAAATCCTATCCATCCCTCGGATCTGGGCAGAGGCAATTGGACGCTGGGAGCGCTCGGCTGGTGAGCCTTGGCGGCCTAAAACATCCATCTCGACGGCGGCGACGAATGCGGAGTATTAAGCCTCATACAGAGGGGGATTCCCAATGCGCGCTGTCACCCGATTCCTTGTCATGCTCGCCGCCGCCCTCACCACGGTCGTCGCCTCGCAGGCCACTGCATCTGCCGCCACAGCGATCGAATACGGGCTGATCGCTGCCATGTGAGCGGGCCAAGAGCGCCATCCGCCGCGAATGGCGGTCCTCTGAGTGAGCGCGCCGTCAGTGGCGCCAGATCTGTACGCCCGGCGACTTGCCACCTTTGACTGGCGAGTCGCTCTGCAGCCAAATGCGCCGCCAGCTCGATGCCGGCGGCTCAGCTACGTCCGCGGAGCCCTGCTGGACCCTCCACCAAGTGGCTGCGTCTTCGGCAAGCAGCTTCTTGACTGCGTCCAAGACACGAGACGCGTACTCGTCCGACATCTCGCTGGACCGTGGAACGATGGGCGGCCCATACCGGACGCTCACCCGCGGACGTCCAGGGACTGGCCAGTGGCTGCCATGCGGCATTGCCGCATATGTGCCGAGGATCCCAACCGGAATGACCGGCACCTGAGAGGCGATTGCCACCTCCGCTACGCCCGTCCGGAACTGGCCGACGAAGCCGTCGCGGGAACGTGCACCTTCGGGAAAGACCACAACGGTCCAACCCTTGGCCAGCAGGGTGGCAGGTGTGCTGCTGAGCACCGCGCCGTTCTGGTGGATGGGGAATGTATTGAAGGCGATCGCCGATCCACTCGCCCGCCACCAGCTTTCGAAGAAGTAGTCGGCCTCGATCCCCACGGCGGCATGCCGACGGAGCTTCGTCGGCAATGTCGACAACAGCACCGCCGTGTCCAAGTGCGACGCGTGGTTGGCCATGATCAACGCTGGCCCGTCCAGCTGGCGCAGCTCGTCGAGCCCGTAAACCTCTACCGACAGCTCCTTCCGCACCACAGGTCTGACGCCAACCACCTGGACACATTCGCGCACCGCGCGCACCGGAGCCAGGCGTGCCCACCTCATCCGTCTCACAGGCCGACCGTTTCTCATGTCACGTCAACCAGAACCCTCGGCGGAGCGTGCAGATAGCTGATCGATGGCGTGCGGCCGACGGTTGATGTCACGATCTCGAGGGCGTCGGCAAGGGTGGAAGCAGCGCGGAAACCCATCCGTGCGGCGCTCTCTCGGTCGGCCCCGACCCACACGATGTCGCTGCAGTGTCGTCGCGCGGCGGCGATCTGGTACCAGAGGTACATCGGATGCACGCCGTGAAACGCCTGACTCGTGCGGTACAGATGGGCATACCAGGAGTCGTTGGCGAACTTCTCTTCGTAGTCCGCCGAGATCTGCTCGGGGTCGGTGGTGACGGTCAGCACATCGGCGTAGAAGTCAACATACGAGGGATGGTGCAGCGGAGAGAACTCCGCCTGAAGCGGGTGGTACAAGATCAAAGCGCCGCTCTGTCGCACAAACGGTGTGCCGGTATGCGAGCCAAACGCGGAAACGAGCCCGCTCCACGCGGCAAGAATCGGATTGGTCACCGAGTCGACGCTGTACGGCGTATGCGCGCTGACCCCGATCACGCCCACATCTGTCGGCGTCGACACCTCGACGAGCTGCTGGGCGTTGATCTGCGCTCTGCTCGCCTCTTCGACCGCGGCCGGTGCGCCAGCCGTCACCAGCGTGGCATGGTAGTCACCCTCGGCGCGGTTCATCAGCCGACGCCGAGCACGCTGCGGACTCCATTCCAGGGCGTTGCGTACGCCGAACCACGTCGCCCTGTCCTTGAGACTCCATTCCCACTCACGGTGACCCAGGAACTCCAACGGTGACGCGAAAACGTCATTGTCGAGTACCACATCAATCTGGAAGAGCCGAACCGACGACGAGACCAAGTCCGCAATCTCAGCGGCCACGTCAGTGCCCTGAGCCTGAGGGCGTGACAGCTGGCCGATCGTAGCGGTCGAGCCTAATCCCGCAGCGATCGCTGCCGCGCCGCCGGCGGGCGGTGCGACGACGAGATGGACGAAGATCAACAAGTCAGATCCGGCAGCCCGCGCGTTCAGTGCGATCTCGCCGCTTTCCGTGCTCGCAAGCTTGGCCAGATTGTCAGCATCTTCGGCATCGTGATTGACCAGCAGACCATCGGCATAGAACGAGCGGAAGACACGCTCGCCTAGGACGTACTGCAGTTCCTCGGCACTCATCCGGCGATTCAAGCCATTTGCGCTGACCAGAGCGACATCGTCAACGCCGGCTGCCGCCGCTCGGGTCAGCACGGCCTCGATCACTTTTCCACGGATGTCAGGCCGTCGCATCTTCGGCGTGGGGACGCCGATGTCATCGAAGGCGATCGTGAGCCGCATCGCCGGTTCCAGCAGCGCCGAGAGTGGTTCCGACTGGAGCGGTGCGTCAAGTGCCGCATTGATCGCCTCACCGAGGCCGGGAACGCGTGTCAGCGACTCGGCAGGGTAGATCACGCGAGTGCCGAGTGGAAACTTCTCAAGGCGGAAACGATCTCCGTCGGGCACCAGCAGCGGCGGAGTGCGATCGTCGACCTCAAGGACGAAGCCGGGTCGGCCCATCTCCCAAATCTCCTAACGTCGGCAGCGCCCAGCGCGGCATGATCGGCTTGATCTTCCACTCCACCACAGACCACTGGTTGCGATGAGCGGCTCGCATCAGCGGGATGTCGGGGCTCACCGCCACCGCATGGCCTACGGTTTCCAGCATCGGTAGATCAGAGTGCGAATCGGCATACGCGAAGCTACGGTCTAGGTCGACCTCATGCAGCGAGGCGTAGTGCTTGAGCCACGCTGCACGAGACTCACCTACCAGGGGCGGCGCGGTAAGAAAGCCGGTGCAACGGCCCTCCTCGTCAACTCCTAGCTCGGCAGCGACGATCTCGTCGAACAGTGGCTGGATCGGCCGGGTAAGCGGCCGCACGACACCGGTGATGAGGATCGTGGCATGTCCAGCTGCGCGATGCTCGCGAATTCTGCGTACGGCCTCAGGGGAGAGCCTGCTCAGGATATGAGGAGCCATCGAGGTGTCGACGAAGCGCTCTAGGGCCGCCAGATCCGCGCCGCGGTAGCGGCGGTAAACCGCGCGCAGAAAAGTGCCGCGGTCTCGCTGCTCGGCCCGCAGGTACGACGGAAGCCGCCGCAAGACTTGGCCCACCTCGGCAAGTTGACCAGTGAGTGAGAGCTCTGGCAATCGGGCCCACAGGTATTGCTCGATCACGTTGGTGGACATGATCGTGCCGTCCAGGTCGAAGATCGCCAACGCCGCAGAGCCTGCAGTGTTCTTGTCCAGGTCCTTCATCGTGGTCGGCCGATTGCCACGCTTGCTGCGGTTTGCGTCCATTCGGCGTACCGGCGCGGTGATGGATGGACAGTGCACTTCCTGGATGTAAGTCTTCCAGTCGAAGATCGAGGTGTCGAAGGCGAAGGCAGCTTGATCATCAGGATGCAACGCCCGGGTGAGAGCAAAGGTGTTGTCGTCCACGAAATGCAGCTCGGACTGCGCATACTCCTTGTAGAGAGTGTGATAGCGCCGCAGGAAATCCAGGCGTACCCGAGTGCGATCCAGGTCTTTGGCAATCTTGCGGGTTCGGTCCGAGCGCGGCATCTGAGCCAACATGCGCTCCGCAACCTTGTGAGCCCGTTCTGATGTGGACAGCAGCCGTTCGATTGACGAGGCGCCGGGAAACGTCCACTGCGGTAGCCGGGCGGCCCCGCGCGGACCGCCTTCGAAGGGATGGGCCTGAAAGTAAGCGCGGATGTAGCTATAGGTGTCCTTGAAGGTCAAAGGATTCCGGGCGCCGGAGTTGACGTGGTAGTACTCCGGGTGCCCGATCTCGGGTTGAGTGGCGCAGACCGCGAGGATGGCATTCACCACATGATCACACGGCACGATGTCGACCACCGCTTCCGGCGTCGCCGGGAACTCCGGAAGCTCGCCGCGTCCGTACGCCAAGATCAGCGGCTCCGCCATCTTGAAGCCTTCGATCCAGCCTGGATACGGATGCAACCACGAGGACTCGACGATCGCCGGCCGCACGATCGAGACGTGCAGATCCTTGCCGACATCGGCTACTACGCGTTCGCCAAGCGCCTTGGTGAAGGTGTAGACGTCGGTCCATCCCAGCGAACGGGCCCGCTCGGTACCGGCCTTGACGAGCTCCGCCTGAACCCACTCGATGCGACGACGCTCGGTGTCGGCAGCGGTGGTCAGGAATCCTGCCTGGCGGTGTTCGCGCTCAGCGTCCTTGCGGAGTTTCGCGAGCTGGGCTGAGGTACGCGACTCCTCCTCGATCAGATCCCGCATGGCGATGCCGGCCGCCGACTCGACCTCGTAATCGATGTCGTGAGCGTGCGGCGCCTCGGGGATGGCGCCACGCCGCCGACCGGCCGTGTACGCGGTTGAGATGTGGACGTAGTGCGGGACCCTACGCAGCTTCCCCGCCTCATCGGTGACCGCTTCCAGCATGCGATCCATCAGCGCCTTGGTACCGATCACGTTGGTGGTGAAAGCCCGATCGATCGGCGGATCAAAAGAGACATCGCCAGCGCAGTGCACCACGATGTCAAGATCATCGGGCAGTTGCGGGACATTCGGCAGATCGCCTTCGATGACGTCAACGCGGGTATCCAGAAGCTCCGCTGCGCCCCCTACAGCGTTACGAAGATCGTCGAAGATTGGCTTTTTCACGACGGCGATCATCCGATCCCGTGCACTGGCCGAGCCCTTGCGGCGGACCAGTACTGCGGGCCTGGCATCGGGCAGTTCGGTCAAGATCTTCCACAGCAACTGCTCGCCGATGAACCCGGTCACGCCGGTCATCACGATCTTCTTGCCGGCCAGCAGGTCCCGCAGCCGACCATCGAGCCGCTGAATTGCGCGGCCGGTCTCGGCGGTCGCGGCGGTCATGTGTCGTTGCTCCCTGTCGTGCTGTCCAACTGCGCGGCCACTAGGGCCTCCTCAATAGTGAAGCGGCCGATGTAGAGCGCGGTCCCAATGATGGCACCCTCGATGCCGATCCTCACCATGTCTCTGAGGGCCAGGATGTCTTCAATGGTGGAGACGCCCCCGCTGGCTATCACTGGCTTGTCCGTCTCATCGCACACCCGGCGTAGCAGGTCGAGGTTGGGGCCACCAAGCATGCCGTCGGCGGATACGTCGGTAACAACGAACCGGGTACAACCTGCACTGTCCAACCGATGCAGCGTCTCGAGAAGATCGCCGCCTTCCCGAGTCCAGCCTCGGGCTGCGAGCCTGCTGCCTCTGACATCCAGTCCAACGGCAATCCGCTCCCCAAAGCGGTCGATGACCTCCTCGCACCACTCAGGTCGCTCCAATGCGGCGGTTCCGATGTTCACTCGAGCGCACCCGGTCGCCAGTGCCCGCTCCAGCGACTCGTCGTCCCTGATGCCCCCGGACAGCTCGACACTCAGCCGCAGGTGGGAGGTGAGCTCAGCGATGATCTCGGCGTTGTTGCCTCGCTCGAAGGCTGCGTCCAGATCGACGAGGTGTATCCACTCAGCGCCCGCGTCCTGCCAGCGTTTAGCTGCGGCCCGCGGATCCCCGAACTGCTTTTCAGACCCGGCACGGCCCTGGACCAACTGGACCGCCTGCCCCCCAGCGAGGTCGACCGCCGGTAACAGCACGAGCCGGTCGGCCCGAGCCGAAGCTGTTGAACGACTTGCCGAATGCACCAGATGACCCTATCGCCAGCTATTGGTCACGCCGGACGCTTGGACTTCGGCAGCTTCGCCACGATGAGGTCGTATGAGGCGTCGATCAGGTCCTGAATCTCATCGGGTGGAATTGTCCCGTCGACGATGAAGGTGTTCCAGCCGTGCTTTCCGATGTAGGCCATCTTGCTGGCGGCACCTTGATAGCGCTCGACCAACAGGTCAGCGGTCTCGCGGTCACCGCACTTCAAGCCGATCGACGTCTGGTTTTCGATCGGTCCGAGAAAGGCAAAGATCTTGTCACCTACCTTGACGACCACATCACCTTCCCAGGGTTCGTCTCGCCACGCGCCTGGCTTGGCAAGGCAGTAGTCAAGCCAGTGCGTTCTGCTCACCATTCGATCAGCCCTTCTAAACCAGCTGCTCGCGCAATCGCGCGTGGAATCCGCCTATTTCGTCGCCGCTCGCAGCATTTCAACTCACAGCGTCGCGACCCAGTTGGAGATCAGGCGAGCTCCAGCGTCACCTGACTTTTCGGGGTGGAACTGAGTAGACCATAGTGAACCTTCCTCCACCGCCGCCACGAACCGGTCGCCGCCATGTTCGGCCCAGGTGATGCGCCGCTGCGGAGCCACGGGCAGCGCGCGTACGCCGTAACCGTGTACGAAGTAGAAGCGTTCGGATTCGATACCCGCGAATAGCTGGGTGCCGATGGCTGCCTGGATTGTGTTCCATCCCATGTGCGGCAGCCGTGCGGCCTGGAGTTGTTCCACATGTCCGGGCCAGATGCCGCATCCTTCGGTCCGCACGCCGTGCTCGATCCCCGCCTCGAACAGCACCTGGTGGCCAACGCAAATGGCAAGCGTGGGGCGCCCGCTGCTGCGACGGGCGGCGATGATTTCTGGGCCGCCAACGGCAACCAAACCTGACATGCATGCCGCGAACGCGCCCACGCCAGGCACCACGAGCCCATCGGCTTCGGTAGCGAGCCGCGCATCGGTACTCACGGCGACATCTGCGCCTGCCCGGGCGACTGCTCGTTCGGCTGAGCGGATGTTGCCCGATCCGTAGTCGAGGACGACGACCGTTTTCCGTGCTGCGAGCGTCGGTCGCGCGAGCAGTGCCGAAGTCTTCGTCACAGAGTTCCTTTGGTGCTTGGTATGTCGCCCATCCGCGGATCGAAGGCAATCGCGTCGCGGAGGGCGCGCGCCAGCGCCTTGAACTGGCATTCGACGATGTGATGCGGGTCGCGACCGGAGATCACCATCAGATGCAGGCAGATGTGAGAGTGAAAAGCAAGCGTCTCCATGACGTGCCGGGTCAGCGAACCGGGGTACGGGATGCTGGATGCCAGGCCGGTGACGCCCTGGGAGCCGCCGATCAGCACATACTCCTGCCCGGCCGGCTCCCCTGTGTGGACACAGTAGGGGCGCCCGGATACGTCCACCACCGCCTGGGCGAGCGCCTCGTCCAGTGGGATCAGTGCGTCCCCGAAGCGCCGAATGCCGCGCTTGTCGCCGAGTGCGGACCGGATTGCCTGGCCGAGCACGATCGCTGTGTCTTCGACAGTGTGGTGGGCATCGATATGCCAGTCGCCGGCGCACTCCACTTCGACGTCGATCAGCGAATGGGTAGCAAAAGCGGTCAGCATGTGGTCGAAGAAGCCGACGCCGGTCGAGATTTCGGCCCGGCCTTTGCCATCGAGATCGAGGCTGATCCTGACTTTCGACTCGGAGGTCTCCCGTTCGAGGTTTGCGGTACGGGCCTTGCTCATGGAATCTCCTTGTCGCTTTCGATTTGAAGCACTGCGGCCAGTGCATTCTTGAAGGCCTGCATCTCGGCTGGGGTTCCCGCTGATACTCGCAGCCAGCCGTCAGGTCCGGTTTCCCTGATCAGCACCCCGCGATCGAGCAATGCCTGCCACACCGCGTGGCGGTCGGCGAACCGCCCGAAGAGTACGAAGTTGGCGTCGGATTCAGCAACATGAAGCCCTCGGGCGGCCAGCCAATTGGCCAGGTCATCGCGCGCCTGTCGGAGCTGATCAACCTTCGCGAGCATCTCCGGCGCATGCGCTAGCGCCACCCTGGCCGCGGCCTGGGTGAGTGCTGACAGGTGATAGGGCAGCCGCACTATGCGGAGCGCTTCGACGAATGCGGGCGCCGCCGCCAGATAGCCCAGCCGGCCGGCCGCGAAGGCGAAAGCTTTGGACATCGTTCGGCTGACGGCAAGCCGCGGATAGTGCGGAAGCAGCTCGAGCGCGCTGGCAGTGCCAGTCCGCGCGAACTCGTAGTAGGCCTCGTCGATGACGACCACACCCGGTGCCACATCACAGATGGCCCGAATAGTTGGCAGACCGACAGCGGTACCAGTGGGGTTGTTCGGACTGGTGATCAGCACCACGTCCGGCCGAGCTTCCAGCACCGCCGCGATGGCAGCGTCCGGGTCGATAGTGAAGTCATCGCGGCGGGGTACGGTGCACCATTCGCTGTGGGTATTTCTGGCGTACTCGGGATACATCGAGTACGTCGGCGCGAACGAGAGCACCCGCCGACCCGGCCCGGCGAACGCCAGCAGCACGTGCAACATCACTTCGTTGCTGCCATTCGCTGCCCAGATCTGCTCAGCACTCAATTGGTGGCCGAGGTAACGAGCGAGATCGGCACGCAGCGCCAGCGCGTCACGCTCTGGGTAGCGGTTCATGGAGCGACCAGCCTCGGCAACGGCCGCAGCGATCTCGCTGATCACTCGCTCGCTCGGCGGATACGGATTCTCGTTGACGTTCAAGCAGACATCGACATCGAGCTGAGGCGCTCCGTACGGCACCTCCCCAACCAGCTCGGGTCGGAGAGGAAGCTCGTCGAGCGCTGGACTCGCGGTAGCCCCTAGCATCATTGTCCGCGGGTGGACGGGAAGAACCTGCGGGCGACTGCGGCGCCGTGAGCAGGTAGGTCCTCGGCGTCGGCGAACACCTCCACCTTGCGGGCGACGTCGGCGAAGGCGGCCCGGCTGTAGCTGACGATGTGCATCATCTTCAGGAAGCTCCGGACGTTCAGCCCGGACGAGTGGCAGGCGCATCCGCCCGTCGGCAGGACGTGAGTGCTGCCCGCGCAGTAGTCACCCAGCGAAACCGGGGACCAGGGCCCGACGAAGATCGCTCCTGCGTTGGTGATCATGGATGCCACCTCCTCCGGGTCAGCGGTCTGGATCTCGAGGTGCTCGGCCGCGTAGCCGTTGGCCACGTCGACGCCTTGCTCGATGTCATCCACCATGACGATCGCGGACTGGCGACCTGCCAGCGATTGAACGATGCGCTCCACGTGCTTGGTCGAAGGAACCTGTGCCGACAGCTCGGCCTGGGTGCCCTCAGCCAGCTCGTCGGAGTCGGTGATCAACACCGCAGCTGCGAGCGGATCGTGCTCGGCCTGGGAGATGAGATCAGCAGCCACATGGACTGGATCTGCCGTGGCGTCCGCGAGCACTGCGATCTCTGTCGGTCCCGCTTCGGCGTCTATGCTGACCTGGCCCTTGAGCAGCCGCTTTGCTGCGACAACGTAGATGTTGCCCGGTCCAGTGATCAAATCGACCCGGCGGCAAAGGCCGGGGACACCATAGGCGAACATCGCAATCGCTTGTGCGCCACCGACCGCATAGACCTCGTCGACACCGAGGATGTGGCAGAGCGCGAGGATGTTCGGATGCGGCAAGCCGCCGAACTCGATCTGGGGCGGCGAAGAGAGCGCGATGGATGGTACGCCGGCAACCTTCGCCGGGACAACATTCATGATCACGCTTGAAGCCAGCGGCGCCAACCCGCCAGGGACGTACAAGCCGACGCGGGCGATGGGAATCATGCGCCGGCGTACCACGGCGCCGGGTGCCACGCTGACCTCCCCCCCGCTGTCACCGAGCTCGGTCTCACTGACGCGGCGTCGCCGCTCAATCGCGGTCGCAAAGGCCTTCCGCAGGTCCGGGTGGAGCCGTGCCGCCGCGTTCTCCAACGCTGCGGTCGGCACTCGGAAGGTGGCAGGAAGCACTCGGTCGAAACGCATGGAGTAGTCGGTCAGTGCAGCTACTCCGCGACGCGCGACGTCCTCACAGATCGGCCGAACGATCTCGGTCGCGGCGGCCACGTCGAAATCGGCTCGGGGCACAATGGCGGCGTAATCCAGCCGCTCGCCGGCTGCCCGGCGGCCGCGGAGATTGATCACCCGAAGCACGGACAGATTGTACGGCCCAGGCGCTCTGCGCTGACTCTGATAATCAACGGCCGGTCTACCCAGCGGATTAGTATCTCATCCGTCGGCGCGCCGCCAACTGCTGAGGAGGTCCATGGAGGAGCCACTGCCAGACCGCGCCGCCATTCTCAGGGCCGCAATTGGCATTGGCCTCTATGCCGGGGCTTTCGGCGCCTCCTTCGGAGCGATCTCGGTGGGTTCCGGACTGAGTCTCGCCCAAACCATGGTGCTCAGCCTCGTGATGTTCACCGGGGCATCGCAGTTCGCCTTCGTAGGGGTGACAGCCGGGGGTGGCTCGCCCTTTGCAGCGGTAGCGGCCAGTCTGCTGCTTGCAGTGCGCAATGCGTTCTACGGCGTGCCTCTTTCGGAGATCCTGCACCCTGCCGGCTTTGCCAGGTTTTGGACCGCGCACTTCGTGATCGACGAAACAACTGGTATGGCGGTGAGTCAGGCCAGCCCTCGTGCCCGGCGTTATGCCTTCTGGGCCACAGGGCTGATCCTGTTCTTCCTCTGGCAGCTGGGCAGCCTGTCCGGTGCGCTCGTCGGCCGCGCGATCAACCCCAGCGATGTTGGGCTCGATGCTGCCGCACCTGCCGTTTTCCTGGCCCTGCTCTGGCCCTCGCTGCGGCGCCGGGACGCGCGTTGGGTGGCAGTCGGCGGCGCAGCTGTGGCCCTCGCATTGGTACCTCTGACGCCGCCGGGTGTCCCGGTTGTCGCCGCCGCCAGCGCCGCGTTGGTTGCTGGCTTACGCCCGACTCGGAAAGGCGCCGACATCGAGGATCCACGCCCGACGTGACTCCACTGTGGCTGGCACTGGTCATCGCGGCAGTCGGATCGTACTTGCTGAAGCTTGCAGGCATGTCGCTTCCTGAGTCGATCTTGAACTATCCGAAGGTGCAGCGGGTGGCTGAGTTCCTTCCCATAGCGATGTTGTCCGCCTTGGTAGCTGTCGAGCTCTTCGATGGGGGTGGCCGCTACGCGATCGATTGGCGCATTCTCGCTGGCGTGGCCGCTGCGATCGTCGCTCTGCTGCTGCGGCGCGGCTTCCTCGTCGTGTTCCTGGCGGCAGTTGCTGTGACTGCCCTGCTACGGCTGGTTACTTGAACGTCGCCGACGCAGGAGCGGACGTGGTTCATCCTCATCGCGGCCAAGCGAGGAGCCCAGGAGCACCGGGATGATGGCGAAAAACGGCCACGTCAGCAGTGACGCGCGAGCTCGTAAGGTGAGCGGAATCGGCACCACCTCTCCGGGCTGAGCTGCCGCCAGCCGAGCCGAGAAATCACCCGGTCCGAGCCGGTAACCGACCAACCAGCACGTCAGCGCCGCGGCCGTGGCGCACACCAACACCACAAGCACTATGGTCCAGCCGAGATCACGAAGCCAGCGCCAGGCCGCGATACCAAGCAGCAGTCCGACCACCAGGCCGATTGCGCAGAACCAGGCATCGCCGGAGATGAACTCGCTCAGGCCACGCTCGGAGGTGGTGGCTGAGCCGCCACTGCTCAGCTCATAGCCGGGAGGCTTCACGACCAACCACCACACCACTCCGGCAGCGGCACCTACGCCGAGCGAGGCAGCGGCAAAGCCAATGAGGCGACCGAAGACCCGCCTGGTACGGCGGGTCGGGTTGGGAGCCGATTCGTTCAGGACGCCAGGCATGAGGGACCCAGCAGAGCCTTGAGATCGGCCATCAGCGGCGGCGATGGAGTTACCCTCAGCCGCTCGTCGAGCTTCATCACGGTCGTCTTGTCTGCGGATTGGAGTCGTAGCCGTACCTCTGTCAGGCCGGGATGTGCCGCGAGCACGTCACGGAGCTGTTGCACAACCTGCGGCGTGCACCGCGTCGCCGACAACGAAATCACCACCGGCTCGCTTCGTACGTCGGTGATGTCAGGAAGGCTGAGCTCGGAGGCGTTGAGTGAGACAACATCGTCCTCAACCTTCACTCGACCCTTGATCTTGACCACGGTGTCGGTGGCCAGAACGGTCGAGACCATCTCGTATGCCTTCGGGAAGAGCAAGACCTCGATCGATGCCTCCAGATCCTCAACGGTGATCACCGCCCAGATGTCTCCGCGGCGGGTGGTCTTGCGAGTGACGTTGGTGATCATGCCGGCGATCGTCACCATGGTGTCCCGCGGACCATCCTCCGCGAGCAGCTCGCCGATGCCGATGTCGCGCTCTGCGGCAAGGATGTGCTCCAGCCCCTGCAGCGGATGATCACTGACGTAGAGACCCAGCATCTCGCGCTCGAACGCCAGCTTGGTTCGCTTGTCCCAGTCGGGTAGGTCCGGAACGGTCCCTGTCAGCACGGGATCGGTGTCCGCCAGCTCGCCGAACAGATCATCTTGGCCGTTCGCTTCGTTCCGCTTGAGATCAAGCACTCCGTCCACTGCCGCCTCGTAGACCGTCATCAAGGCGCGCCGCGAGTGCCCCATCGACTCAAATGCTCCCGCCTTGATCAGCGATTCGATCACCCGCTTGTTGCAGACGACCAGGGGCACCTGATCCAAGAAGCCGTGGAAGTTCACGGCCTTGCCATGAGCCTCGCGAGCGACGACGATCCCCTCCACCACGTTGTGACCGACATTGCGCACCGCGGTAAGACCGAAGCGGATGTCAGCTCCGACAGGGGTGAAGTTTGCTGCGGATTCGTTGACATCCGGGGGTAGCACCTGGATTCCCATGCGGCGGCACTCGTTGAGGTACACCGCCATCTTGTCTTTGTCGTCGGCCACTGAGGTAAGCAGCGCTGCCATGAACTCTGCGGGGAAGTTGGCCTTCAGATATGCAGTCCAGTACGAGACCATCCCGTAGGCCGCGGTGTGCGCTTTGTTGAAGGCGTAATCGGAGAACGGGACCAAGGTGTCCCAGAGGGCGGTGATTGCGCCGTGGGAGTATCCGTTCGCCTGCATGCCAGCGGAGAACGGCACGAGCTCCGCGTCGAGGATCTCTTTTTTCTTTTTGCCCATCGCCCGGCGCATGTTGTCTGCCTGGCTCAGCGTGAAGCCTGCCACCTTCTGGGCAATCGCCATGACCTGCTCTTGGTAGACGATCAGGCCATGAGTGGTGCCCAGGATCTCGGCCAAAGGCTCCGCCAGCTCTGGATGGATCGGCGTGATGTCCTGTCGCCCGTTCTTGCGCAGCGCGTAGTTCGTGTGACTGTCGGCTCCCATCGGGCCCGGCCGGTAGAGCGCCAGCACCGCGGAGATGTCCTCGAAGTTGTCCGGTCTCATCAGCCGTAGCAATGAGCGCATAGGCCCGCCGTCGAGTTGGAAGACCCCAAGCGTCTCGCCGCGCCCGAGCAGCGCGTATGTCGCCGCGTCGTCCAGCAGCAGCTCCTCCAGCACTAGGGTGAAGCCGCGGTTGAGTGCGATGTTGGCTACCGCATCGTCGAGCACGGTGAGGTTGCGCAGGCCGAGAAAATCCATCTTCATCAGGCCGAGCGACTCGCAGGTCGGATAGTCGAACTGGGTGATGATCGCGCCGTCCTGCTCTCGGCGCATGATCGGGATGATGTCGATCAGCGGTGCGCTGGACATGATCACTCCGGCGGCATGCACACCCCATTGCCGCTTCAGGCCTTCCAGATCCTTGGCGGTGTCGACGACCGTCTTGACGTCAGGATCGGCCTCGTAGAGTGCCCGGAACTCCCCGCCCTCTCCGTAGCGCGAATGCTCGCGATCGAAGAGTTTGGCAAGCGGCACGTCCTTGCCCATCACCGGTGACGGCATTGCCTTGGTGATCCGCTCCCCCACGCCGTAGGGATAGCCCAACACACGGGAGGCATCCTTGACAGCTTGCTTGGCCTTGATCGTCCCGTACGTGACGATCTGGCTCACCCGACCCTCGCCGTACTTTTCGGTGACGTAGCGGATCACCTCACCGCGCCGACGCTCGTCGAAGTCGATGTCGAAGTCTGGCATCGACACCCGGTCGGGGTTGAGGAACCGCTCGAAGATCAGTCCGTGCACCAGCGGGTCAAGATCGGTGATTCGCATCGCGTACGCGGCGATTGAGCCGGCGCCGGAGCCACGGCCCGGCCCGACACGGATGCCGTGCTCTTTCGCCCAGTTGACGAAGTCGGCAACCACCAGGAAGTACCCGGCGAAGCCCATTGAGGTGATCACGCTGATCTCGAAGTCAGCTTGCGCCTGCACCGCGGCGGGAACTCCCCCGGGATAGCGCCGCTGCAAGCCGACCTCGACCTCATGCCTGAACCACGAGTCCTCGGTCTCCGACTCCGGGCATGGGTAGCGCGGCATATAAGTGCCGTTGCCCTCGGTGAAGGAGACATCGCACCGTTCGGCGATCGCCAGAGTGTTGTCGCACGCCTCTGGAAGCTCCGCGAACAGTGCGCGCATCTCGGCAGGTGACTTGAGGTAGTAGCTGTCGCCTTCGAACTTGAAGCGGTTCCCGTCAGCCATCGTGGAGCCGGTCTGCACACAGAGCAGCACCTCGTGTGCAGCGGCCTCGGCCTGGTGGGTGTAATGCAGATCGTTGGTGCCAACCAGCGGCAGCTTGAGCTCACGCGCAATCCGGAGCAGGTCGTCGCGAACCCGGCGCTCGATCGTGATGCCGTGGTCCATCAGCTCCACGTAGTAGTTGCCGCTGCCGAAAAGGTCGCGGAACTCGGCTGCACTGGTGATCGCGTCGTCATAGCGGCCCAGCCGCAGGTAGGTCTGGACCTCTCCACCTGGGCAGCCGGTGGTTCCAATCAGGCCGCTGGCGTAGCTGCTCAGCAGCTCGCGGTCCACCCGCGGCTTGTAGAAGTAGCCCTCAAGCGAGGCGAGCGAGCTCAAGCGGAACAGGTTGTGCATGCCGGCGGTGTTCTCCGCCCACAGCGTCATATGGGTGAAAGCGCCGCCTCCGGAGACGTCGTCCCCGCTGTTCTGTCCGGACTTGACGTCTCCCCAGCGCACCCGCCTGCGCTCAGAGCGATGGGTCTTGGGGGTGACATAGGCTTCCATGCCGATGATCGGCTTGACCCCGGTGGCCTTCGAAGATTTGTAGAACTCGTAGGCACCGAAAGTGTTGCCGTGATCAGTTATCGCAATCGCCGGCATGCCCATCTGCTCGCAGGCGGAGAAGAGGTCGGCCACTCGGGCCGCCCCATCGAGCATCGAGTAGTCCGAGTGCACGTGCAGGTGGACGAATGAGCCGTCCCCAGGTTGCGTGCTTCCCGGCATACCTGCACCAACCTCCAAATCGAACAATGCTGCACGCGCGCCTATGCCGGACGCGAGCGGGGAAGCCAGCAAGCGCCTACATTAGTCGCCCGATCTTCCCATACCAGTCTGCGACGCGCCTCCGACAGTTCGCCGAAGCCGGCTCCGTCGCAGAAGAACTCCTTGAGCGTAGGTGCTACCTGAGGTGATCCGACGCGCCCTCGACTGACCGAACCGTCGCTAGCTCCCGCACAGCGCCGACACTTTCTCGACAGTCCGGATGTTGCGGACCGTCGAACTCACGCCGATGATGGCGCTGAACTTCTCGGCCAGCTTGCTCCGCCCGAGGCCCTGCGTGTAATTCACATAGACCTCCTGGCCGGCGAAAGTGAATGGTTCGTGGTCTGCGGCGACTGCGGCCACCTTGTCCTTGGCATCCTCAGCCGGCGGACTTGTCAGAAAGGCGACCGCTACCTGGCTCGGATTGCCGTCCGGATATGGGTTCTCGGCCAAGATTTTCTTCAGCTGTGCTGAGGTACGCACCGTGACATCGATCGGGCGACCGAAGGTCTTCTTGATCGCGTCGGAGATCTCCCGCTCGACCGTCGCCGCCTTCTTGGGCGAATTGATGATCAAGTTGCCACTGTTGATGTAGGTCGCGACATCGGTGTATCCGAGATCCTCCGCCATTGTTCGCAATGCCGGCATCGCGATCTTGTTGCTCGGCCCGAGGTTGACCCCGCGGAGGAAGGCGACATAGGTAGCCACGCCGCCATCCTCGCCCATGGCGCTGGGTACGGCGCAATCGCCGGACACGGGGACCTGAAGATGGAGTGCGGCGGCGACACGTTCTGCGTGGGGCTAGGACCGTCCCTGCGGTGCGATCGCCCGGACCAGGGCTCGCATGGCCGAGTCCGCGCTGCGTGTCGACGTCGGCCCGAGTGCTGCCAGGCTGGCGATTACGGCGGCTATCTCCTCGAAGGTCAGTGGCACGGGATCCGGCGACACGTTTCGAGGCAGGCGGCTGCCACCGTGAGGACCAGGGACGGACTCAATCGGCACGCCCGACTCCCGCAGCCTGGCAAGGTCCCGTTCCACGGTGCGCAGGCCAACCCCGAGCTCGCGCGCTAGCAACGGACTTGGCACCGGCTCCGGGGCTGCACCGAGAAGCTCGACGAGCCGCTGCTGCCTCTCCACCCGCCGAAGGGTGAGGTGGCCGTCACGCGACTTCGCAGCTAGGTGCACGACGGCCGTGGTCTTTGAGGACATGCGGCGAAACTACTCGGATTCCCGCCGCGGGCCCGGCGGTGTTGAACCGTAACGTCGACCGCATGGAACCCGTCACCTCAGCCACCGAGTCGATCGAAAACTTCTTCGCCCGCTACACCGGCTACCTGACTGCCGGGGATATCGAGGGCCTCGCGGCCATATACAACTACCCCTCGCTCGCAGTGACAGCCATGGGCTGCCTCGCCATCACAGAACCTCAGCAGTCCCGTGACTTCTTCAGCCAAGGCCAGCAGTTCTACCGCAGCCGCGGCATCCAAGGCGTACGTGCCCGTGACATCGTGACCGACGTTGAGGTGCCAGGCATCTGGGTTGGCCGCCTCGTGCTGGAGAATCTCGACAGCAACGGAGCGCCGGCAGGCATTGAACACAACGCCTACCAGCTGATCACTGCTCCGGACGGAACGCGCCGCATCGCGGTGTCCACTCCACTCGACGCGTACAACCCCAGCGAGTCGGGCGACTAGACCCCGAGCAGCCGCCCTGGCCGCTGTCGCATGAAGACAGCCCAGGTGATCAGGCAGCACACCGCGTAGAACGCAATGAATGCGACGTAGGCGCCATCAGCTGTCCAGCTTCATGGGTACACCGACGACGTCGCGCTCGCTCGGCTGGCCGACATCAGTGACTGCGTCCTCACGGTGACCCCGTACCGCTGGGTCCAACCGAAACCTCAGGACCGACTGAGCCGACTGATCAAGGCAGCATGCAAGCGGCAACTCGAGGCAATGACGTTCACAGCGCGCCCGGGGCCGCAGCCACCCTCGAGGCCGCCGAGGAGTTGGGCATGCGTCGAGATTTCGTCCAGGCCCTCTCGGACTACGTGGCGAGCGCGGCTGTTGGGCCGGTCGTCCATCGCGATTCCGGCTCGTTCCTTTGCGGCCACGAGCGGGCCGTGGGTGACCTCAGACCATCATTTGGCGAGCAGTCGGCGGGATCGGTCGCGGCAGCTTGGTGGTGCCGGAAAGATACTCGTCAACTCCGGCGGCACATGCGCGCCCCTCAGCGATCGCCCAGACAATCAGTGACTGACCGCGACCGGCATCGCCACAGACGAAGACACCGCCAACATCGGTGGCGTAGTCCTTGTCCCGCATTACATTGCCGCGCTCATCAAGGGCAACTCCCAGCTGGGACACGATGGTGTCCTTCTCCGGGCCAACGAATCCCATCGCCAACAGGACGAGCTCGGCCGGGACCTCCCTCTCCGTCCCCTCGATGGGGATGATCTTGCCGCCTTCGAACCTCACTTCAGACATGCGAAGCGAGGCCACGTTGTCGTTGTAATCGCCGATGAACTCCGAAGTCGAGACCGAGTAGACCCGCTCCCCGGCTTCCTCGTGTGCCGCGGACACCCGATAGATCATCGGGTATGTCGGCCAGGGCTGATGTGGCGGGCGCTCTTCCGGCGGAGTCGGCATGATCTCCAGTTGCACGATCGACTTCGCCTGCTGCCGGATGGCCGTACCGAGGCAATCGGCGCCCGTGTCGCCGCCACCGATGATCACGACGTGCTTGTCCTTGGCGGTGATCTGATCATCGACGTGGCGACCCAGCGCCACTCGGTTGGACTGCGGCAAGTACTCCATCGCCTGATGAATGCCACCAAGCTCGCGCCCGGGCACCGGCAGCTCACGTCCGATCGTGGAGCCAACGGCCAGGACGATCGCGTCGTAGCGCTCCCTCAGATCATCCCCGGTGATCTTGAGCCCGACTTCAACACCGCAACGGAAGTTGGTGCCCTCGTCATGCATCTGCCGGATGCGACGATCCAGAACAGATTTCTCCATCTTGAACTCGGGAATGCCATACCGCAGCAACCCGCCTGGTGCGTCAGCGCGCTCGTAGACGACAACTGTGTGCCCGGCACGGGTCAGCTGCTGAGCCGCTGCCAGCCCGGACGGCCCTGAGCCAACGACCGCGACTCTCTTGCCGGTAAGCCATTCCGGCGGCTGGGGCGTGACCCGGCGGTCATCCCAGCCCTTGTCGATGATCGCAACCTCGACATTCTTGATCGTCACCGGATCGCGGTTGATGCTCACCACACAAGCGGTCTCGCATGGCGCCGGGCACAACCGGCCTGTGAATTCGGGGAAGTTGTTGGTGGCGTGCAGGCGCTCCAGCGCCTCGTCCCAATCGCTGCGCCACACCAGGTCGTTCCACTCCGGAATGAGGTTGCCCAGCGGGCAGCCCGTGTGGCAGAACGGGATGCCGCAGTCCATGCAACGCCCTGCCTGCTCGGAAATGATCGGCAGCAGAGCCCGCCCCGGCGTACCAGGATAGACCTCGCTCCAGTCATGGATCCGCTCGGCGACCGGCCGCCGTGCCGCAACGCGTCGCGGCGTCGTCATGAATCCGCGAGGATCAGCCATTGTCTACTCCCATCGGCTGGAGAGAAGCGTTGCGTCGATCAGCGCTCGTCCGGAGCGCAGGTCGCTCGGAGCCTGGACGGGTCTGGCCGGAGCCCGAGCCTGCGAGCGCGGATGGTTGCGACGAGCGACCTGTGAACCGGTCGAGCGCGCCAGGACGAAGGAACGCGACGAGCGCAGTCATCCGTGAGCAGCTTCCATCATCTTGCTGGTGATCATCGCCTCATCGAGGCCCTCCGATTCACCCTGCTGGCGCGCCGCGACGACTCGCGCGAAGTCGCGCGGCAACACCTTGGTGAATCGCCTGGAAGCCGCATGCCAATCAGCAAGCAGCGACTCGGCGACATCGGAGCCGGTCTCTTCGCGATGCCGCGTGATCAGTGACCTGAGCAGATCGAGATCGGCATCCGATGGTACGAGTGCGTCGACCATCTCGGTGTTCAGCAGTGTGGGGTCGAGGTCAAGGAAGTAGCCAATGCCACCCGACATACCGGCTGCGACATTCCGCCCCGTCTTGCCAAGCACCACAGCGATACCGCCGGTCATGTACTCGCAACCGTGATCGCCCAGCCCTTCCACCACAGCGGTTACGCCAGAGTTGCGGACACAGAACCGCTCACCGACCTGGCCCCGGATGAACAGCTCCCCTGAGGTCGCGCCGTAGGCGATCACATTGCCGGCGATGATGTTGTCTTCCGCGACGAATCGAGCCGTACGGGCCGGCCGAACCACAATGCGGCCACCGGAGAGGCCCTTCGCCAGATAGTCGTTGCTGTCGCCTTCCAGCCGCAGCGTGATGCCGGCGGGCAGGAAGGCGCCGAAGCTCTGTCCGGCAGAACCTTCGAAGGTGATGTCGATCGTGCCGTCCGGCAGACCTTCGCCTCGAGTGGCCTTGGTTACCTCATGGCCCAAGATCGTTCCGACCGTTCGATCGACATTGCGGATCGGGATCGAGGCGCGGATGGCCTCGCCGGTCTCCAGCGCCGGCCGGCAGATCTTGATCAACTCCTGGTCCAGCGCCTCAGCTATCCCGTGATCTTGAACTGTTACGTTGTGCAGCACCGCCCCATCAGGAAGCTCCGGCTTGTGCAGGATCGGCCGGAGATCGAGACCGTGCGCCTTCCAGTGCGCCTCAGCCCGTGTCGTGTCGAGCACCTCAACGTGACCGATCGCCTCATCGAGGGACCGGAAACCCAACGCTGCAAGGTGTTCCCGGACTTCCTCAGCGATGAACTCGAAGAAGTTGACCACGAACTCCGGCTTGCCGGAGAACTTCGCACGCAGCTCGGTGTTCTGCGTCGCGATGCCCACAGGGCAGGTGTCAAGATGGCAGACCCGCATCATGATGCAGCCGCTGACCACCAACGGCGCGGTGGCGAAACCGAACTCCTCGGCCCCTAGCAGTGCGCCGATGATCACGTCACGACCGGTCTTCAGCTGGCCGTCGACCTGTACCACGATGCGGTCGCGAAGCCCATTCAGCAGCAGAGTCTGCTGCGTCT
The DNA here is from genome assembly GCA_963836855.1 of uncultured Actinomycetota bacterium. Taxonomy (GTDB): domain Bacteria; phylum Actinomycetota; class Actinomycetes; order Propionibacteriales; family Propionibacteriaceae; genus Microlunatus. Next base: position 60,883 of record CAWILN010000018.1, read on the forward strand.
CAGCGAGACCGAGCTCCCACGGACCGCCGGCATGCTTCAGCGACGTCAGCGGGGCGGCACCGGTACCGCCGTCATGTCCGGAGATCAATACCACATCAGCCTTCGCCTTCGACACTCCGGCAGCGACCGTGCCGACACCAACCTCCGCGACTAGCTTCACATGAACCCGCGCCGACGGGTTGGAGCACTTCAGGTCGTGGATCAGCTGCTTGAGATCCTCGATCGAGTAGATGTCGTGGTGCGGGGGCGGCGAGATCAGTCCTACGCCTGGCGTGGAGTGCCGAGTCCTCGCTATCCACGGATATACCTTCTGGCCCGGCAGTTGGCCGCCCTCCCCCGGCTTGGCACCTTGCGCCATCTTGATCTGCAAGTCGCTGGCATTGGTCAAATAGTCGGAGGTGACCCCGAACCGACCCGAGGCCACCTGCTTGATCGCACTGCGCCGCTCACGGTCGTAGAGGCGGTCCTTGTCCTCGCCGCCCTCACCGGTGTTGGACTTGCCGCCGATTCTGTTCATGGCGATCGCCAGCGTCTCGTGCGCCTCCCTACTGATAGAGCCGTACGACATGGCACCAGTAGAGAATCGCTTGACAATTTCGCGGACCGGCTCGACCTCCTCTATGGGGATCGGCGGCCGGTCCGAGGCAAACCTGAGCAGCCCGCGCAAGGTCATCAGCCGCTCGGATTGGGCATCGATGTGATGGGTGTACTGCTTGAAAATGTCGTAGCGGCCCGACCGGGTGGAGTGCTGTAGCCGGAAGACCGTCTCCGGGTCGAACAGGTGGGGCTCGCCTTCACGGCGCCATTGGTACTCACCACCGACGGCCAGCAGCCTGTGCGCCAACGGGATTCCATCAGCTGGGTACGCAGTCAGATGCCGCCTGCGCACCTCTTCCGCGATCTGCTCCAGGGTCACACCGCCGAGCTTGCTCGTCGTGCCGGTGAAGTAACGATCGACCACTTCCCGGGACAGGCCCAGCGCCTCGAAGATCTGTGCGCCGGTGTAGGAGGCTACCGTCGAGACACCCATCTTGCTCATGACCTTGAGCACGCCCTTGCCGAGGGCCTTGATGACGTTGCTGACCGCCTTCTCCGGCTCGACGCTCGTGTAGACACGGTGCCGCGCCAAATCCTCAACCGACTCGATCGCCAGATACGGATTCACCGCTGCAGCGCCATAACCGATCAGCAGTGCGACGTGGTGCACCTCGCGCACGTCGCCGGCCTCCACGACCAGTCCGACCTGAGTCCGCGTTTTCTCCCGGACCAGATGATGATGTACGGCCGCGGTGAGCAGCAGCGATGGAATTGGGGCCAGCTCGGCGTTGGAGTGCCGGTCGGACAGCACAATGATTCGCGCGCCGTCGGCGATTGCTGTCGAGATCTCGGCGCAGAGCTCATCCAGCCTGCCCCTCAGCGCAGCAGCCCCGCCGCCCACCTCGTACAGGCCGCGCGCCACAAAGGTCTGGTACCCAGGGAGGTCGCCTTCTCGGTTGATCTTGACGATCTTGCTGAGGGCATCGTCGTCCAACACCGGGAAGGGCAGCACCAACCGGCGGCACGATGCCGGGCCCGGATCGAGCAGGTTACATTCCGAGCCGATCGTGTTGTACAACGATGTCACCAGCTCCTCGCGTATTGCGTCCAACGGAGGGTTGGTCACTTGCGCGAAGAGCTGGGCGAAGTAGTCGAACAGTAGTCGCGGCTTCTCACTGAGCGCGGCTAGTGGTGTGTCGGTGCCCATGGAACCGAGCGGTTCAACCCCGCTGGAGGCCATCGGCGCCAAGATCAGCCGCAACTCTTCCTCGGTGTAGCCGAACACCTGCTGGCGGCGACTGACCGAGGCATGCGTATGCACGATGTGCTCCCGGTCAGGCAGGTCGGACAGCAGCATCCGACCCCCCAGCAGCAATTCACCGTACGGCGCGGCTGCAGCAAGCTGGGTCTTGATCTCCTCGTCGGAGATGATCCGGTGCTGACCAAGATCGACGAGGAACATCCGGCCTGGCTGCAGCCGGCCCTTCTGCACGATCTTGTGCTGCGGAATGTCAAGCACTCCCGCCTCTGACGCCAGGACGACCAAGCCGTCCTCGGTCACCCAGAAGCGTCCGGGACGCAAGCCATTGCGGTCCAGCACCGCGCCGACCACCGTGCCGTCGGTAAACACCACTGCGGCCGGGCCATCCCACGGTTCCATCAAGCAGGAGTGGAAGGCGTAAAAGTCCCGCCGGGCCTGATCCATTTGCGGATTGTTCTCCCACGCCTCCGGAATCATCATCAGCATCGCGTGGGGCAGTGAGCGCCCACCAAGGTGCAGCAGCTCCACCACCTCGTCGAACGAGGCCGAGTCCGACGCATCAGGCGTGCAGATCGGGAACAACCGCTCCAGATCACCGGGAATGACATCGCTGACCAGCAAGGCCTCGCGGGCACGCATCCAGTTGCGGTTACCCATCACGGTGTTGATCTCACCGTTGTGGGCGATCATCCGGTATGGATGGGCCAGCTCCCAGGCCGGGAACGTGTTCGTAGAGAAGCGGGAGTGGACGACGACCAGTGCGCTCACCATCCGCTCATCCAGCAGCTCCGGGAAGACCTGAGGCAACTGCGCGGTAGTCAACATGCCCTTGTAGACAATGGTCCGACACGACAGTGACGCGAAGTAAATGCCGGTCTCATGCTCCGCCCTACGGCGCAGACAGTAGGCCAGCCGGTCCAACGCGATGCCCATGAGTGGGACACCCTTGGCAGTGACGAACAACTGCTCGAAGTAAGGCATGTTGGACCTGGTGAGGTCGCTGAGCGAAGTGTCGTGGGTGGGTACTCGCCGCCAGCCGAGGACAGTCAGGTTCTCTTCAGATGCGATCTGCTCAATGCTGACCTTCGCCTTCGCCGCCAGTTCGGAGTCGGTCGGGAGAAATGCGTTGCCCACGGCATATGCGCCCTGTCGCGGGAGCTCGAAATCCACCTCGCTGCGAAAAAACCTGTCGGGAATCTGCAACAACATGCCGGCACCGTCGCCGGTCTTCGGGTCAGCCCCAACCGCGCCGCGATGATCCAGGTTGCGCAATGCCTCCAGACCTTGGGAGATGACTTCGCGGCTAGGGATTCCTGTCAGGGTCGCGACAAAAGCGACACCACAGGAATCATGTTCGAACGCCGGATCGTAGAGGCCCTCCGCCTTGCGGACCCTCGAAAGGGCGTGAACAGTTGCCATGAAACAAACTCCCTCGTCGAAGCCGATGAGCAGAGTCGGGAGCCCTCTGCTACGGGTCATGGCTGAGCGACACGGCTTCGGGGCAAAAGTGTGCGCTACAGAGCTTGCGGGACAACATTGGCCCAAAGTTGATGGCAAGGGTAACGCACCGAGACGGTGTCGCGGAACGTGAAAACGCAGCGCAAATTAGGGCGCGACAGTCGGATCCTTGTCCGAGGCTTGGCTGGTTGCTTCGTTGTCGGGCGCATCGTCCGGGTCGGGCTCCGTGTCAACTGCATTGTCGCCGGAACTCATCTCGGCTTTGCTGTCTTCGGCGACAGATTCAGCGCTCAGACCGACTCCCTCGACGATCTCTTCGCGACCCGGCCTGTTACGGATCAGCCAGATGAACCAGAGGAGGGCGACGACGAAGCCGATCAGTGCGGTGTAGTTGTTGAGCCGAAATCCGCCGATTTCGTTGACGGTGTCGATCCGGAGTGCCTCGATCCAGAACCGACCGGCGCAGTACAGCATCACGTAGAGCGCGAACACCTTGCCGTGGCCCAGCCGGAATCGTCGGTCCAGCCAAACCAGCAGAACGGCCGCGGTGAGATTCCACAACATCTCGTACAGGAAGGTCGGGTGAAATGTGGCGAACTGGGCATAACCGGTCGGGCGGTACTGGGTTGCAATTTCAAGTCCCCATGGCAAGGTTGTCGGACGACCGAACAGCTCCTGGTTGAACCAGTTGCCTAATCTCCCGATGGCCTGGGCGACCAGGAGGGCAGGTGCTACAGCATCCAGCACCGCCGGGAAAACCATCTTGCGACGACGTGCCACCAGGTACGCACCAAGTACGCCAAACGCGACGGCACCCCAGATCCCAAGACCTCCCTGCCAGATCTTCAGCGCGTCCAGGGGCTGCCGCCCGGGGCCGAAGTAGAGCTGGTAATCGGTGATCACGTGGTAGATGCGAGCGCCGACAATGCCGAAGGGCACAGCGACCACCACGATCAGCTCCATGTTGTCGGCGGTGCCGCCTCGGGCCTGCCAGCGCCGAGTCGCGATGATCAAGGCGACGATGATCCCCGCAATGATGCAGAGCGCGTACGCGCGCAGCGGGAACGCGCCGATATACCAGATGTTGGTGCCGGGGCTGGGGATGGACAGGACGGCGTGCGCCCACCCGGCCGTCACCACAGTGTCCCCATCACGCCCGTCTTCCTCTTCCTTCGCTCAGCTGTACCCGGCAACCTACGCTAACTCAGGTTTCGTACGCCCTCGCTACCTCTGGCTGGCGCTCGTGATCATTGCCTCGAGCGCATCCGGAGTCAGGTTGGCAATATCAACGGTTTTCCCATTGATCAGCAGGGTCGGGGTCTGAACGACGCCGTTCTTGTCAGCGGCCGCGTTGATCGAGGACACCCAATCGGCATGCGCATTGGTGGTCACGCAAGTCTTGAACGCCTCCGAGGGCGATCTGCCGACCTTCGCCGCCAGGTCGAGCAGCTGCTCATCACTCCATCGCAGCGTGTGGTTGGCAAATAGGCCGAGATAGAACGGCTGACCGAAGCCCGCCTCCGCTGCACACGCCATCGCGTTGGCCGCGGCGGCCGAACCCTCGTCGATGAAGGACATCGGGTAAAGCTCAAGCCGCGCCGCACCGCTCTCTTGAGCCTGCGTGATGACCGGGCCAAACTGCTCCTCGAACTCCGCGCAATGCGGGCAGTGGAAGTCCTCATACAAGGTGATCGTGGTGGGCGCCTCGGCGGAGCCAAGGACGATCGGCTGTCCGTTGTTGATGGTGGCAGGACTGGCCGACGCGGAGGTGGAAGAGACCGCCGATGGCGATCGGCTGGTACGCCAGGCTTGGAGCCCGATCCCGCCAGCCACGACGACCAGGACGAAGGCCGCGATGACAGCGATCAGAATGCGCTGATCACGCTTGCGGGCAGCGGCCTGCTCAGCAGCCAGTCGGGCCCGCTCGCGGGCATTCATGTTCTTGGGACTACTCATCACGTGGCCTGATTCATCGGGCCCTGCTCGGGCGGCCGACGCTCGCTGGGCGGATTCGTCCTACCGCTGGCATACCCATCGAGCGCAAATCGGCTGCGCGGTCGCCACACCAGCCACAAGGCCAGCAGCACAAGACCAACATCGCGAACCAGCTCGGTTCCGTACGCCGTCTGACCAGGGGCTACCTCACCTCCACCGCCGAAACAGCCGCAATCGATGCTGAGGCCGCGCACTGCAGCGGACACGACCGCGACGATGAAGACGAGGAGCAGTATCGCCGTCGCCGCTGCGGCGGCTCGGGTGGCGATCCCGGCAAGGAGCAACAGCCCCAAGGCGATCTCCGCGAATGGCAGCCCCCATCCGACGATGGTCTCCAGGAAGGTTGGCAGCAGCCGGTAGGCGCGCACCGCTACCACCGACGATTGCGGATCGATGACCTTGAGCGCTCCTGCCACGACCAATACACCACCCAGCACGAGCCGCGCACCAGTTGAGATCCAGGGCGCAGCCGAGGCAAACCGCGGCTTCGTGGCGGCGGGAGCACTCAACGCGACCGCTCCACCAGGAGCGCAAAGTCATGCTTGAGCGCGGCGATCGGAGTACCTGGCGTCCAGATCACGACTCCAGAGTTACGGCTGAACCCGATCACCTGCGCTGAGTGCCCCACCTCATAACCGCCGCTCGCCAGCTTCTTCTTGCCCTCGATGTCCACCCCGACCTCGCTGGCGGCGCGCTTGATCGTCGACATAGGGCCGGTGAGGCCGACGAAGCTGGGATTGAACCGATCGAGGTAGCCCCGGATCTGTTTCTCCTGGTCGCGAGCGGGATCTGTGGTGACGAAGACCAGCTGGATCTGATCTCGATCGGCCGGTGCCAGCCGCTGCAGGCCGAGCGAAACGTCGGAAAGTACGGCGATACAGACGTCTGGGCAGTGGGTGTAGCCGAAGAACAGCAGTGTGACGGGCTTGGAGGGTGTGGTGGCGAGGTTGTACGGTCGCCCCGACGTATCGATTAGAGATAACTCGGGCATTGAATATGGCTCAGGCAGTGAGGATCCGCCCATGTAGCCGGCCGGATCGGCGTCGCGGTGGCCGGTCGGGCCACTCGGCGCCGCTGTGCAGCCGGAGATCAAGAGCAACACTCCGATCGCCAGCAACGAGCAGGCTCTGAGGCCGGATCGTAGAGTGCTGCTCACGTCCCGACTAACCCAGGCGCTCGCTGTGAAGTTCCCGATTCTGCGGCCGGCGAACGCTGGTCAGCTTGCAGGCTGCGGCCGAGCCGTACGCCTCCCGCAAGATCGGCGACGAGGGCTCGCAGCCCGGTCAGATCGCTCGGTTGCCCAGCGTCCTCGGCATCGAGCAGAGTCTTGACCAGCGCGGAACCGACGATCACCAAATCGGCGAAACCGGTCACCTCGTGAGCCTGCTCGCCACTGGACACGCCCAGGCCGACGCCGACCATCGCGGATGAATCCAACTCACGAATTCGCCGGACAAGCTCCGGCGCCATCGCCGAGGTTTGTACCCGAGCGCCTGTAACACCCATCAACGAGGTGGCATACACCCAACCTCGGCACGCTGCCACGGTTGAGGACAGCCGCTCATCCGTGGAGGAAGGCGAGACCAGGAAGATCCGGTCCAAACCGTAGCCGTCGGAAGCATTCACCCACTCCCCCGCCTCGTCTGGGGTCAGGTCGGGGGTGATCGCACCGGCACCTCCGGCAGAGACAAGATCGCGGGCGAAGCGGTCGGCACCATAGCGCTCGATGAGGTTCCAGTAGGTCATCACCACCGCCGGGACGCCGCGGCCGGCCACGGCTTCCACGGCGGCAAAAGCATCTCTGGTTCGTACGCCCCGCTCCAGTGCCCTGGTGCCGGCACGCTGAATCGTCACCCCGTCCATCATCGGATCGCTGTACGGCATGCCGACCTCGACGAGGTCGACGCCCTCCGACTCACCCTCTCCGGTGAGCGCCCTGAGGGCCTGCAGTGAGATGTCCACAGTCGGGTAGCCCACATGGAGGAAGCCTGCCAACGCTCCGCGCCCATTGGCTCGGATCTGGCGCAGCAGCTGCCCGGTGTGGCCGGGGTCGAAGCTCACTGCTTCGGCCCGGTGCCCGGGGAGGCACCCGCGGATTCCGAGGAAGTCCCAGCAGTGTCCAGACCGAACCACCTAATCGCGGTATCCACATCCTTGTCACCGCGGCCGGATAGATTGACCAAGATCAACGGCGGCTCGCCCGACTTGGTTGGTGCCAGACTCGGGCCCAGCTTGAGCGCTCCGGCCAGCGCGTGCGCCGATTCGATCGCGGGAACGATTCCCTCGGTGCGGGTGAGCAACTGGAAGGCATCCATTGCCTCGGCGTCGCTGATCGGCTGATAGTGCGCACGACCGGTCTCGGCAAGCCAGGCATGTTCGGGTCCGACCCCGGGATAGTCAAGCCCAGCCGAGATCGAATGCGACGCCTTGGTCTGACCGTCCTCGTCCTGGAGCACATAGGTCCGCATCCCATGCAGCACACCGACCTCCCCCGCCGAGATGGTTGCGGCGTGCCGTCCGGTTTCGACGCCCTCACCGCCGGCCTCGAAGCCGCACAGGGCAACATCGGTATCGGGGATGAAGTCGGCGAAGATGCCCAGCGCATTGGAACCACCACCGACGCAGGCAGCAACCGCCTCAGGCAGCCGGCCGTAACGATCAAGGATCTGAGCTCGCGCTTCAGTGCTGATCACCCGCTGGAACTCACGCACCAACATCGGGAACGGATGCGGACCAGCGACCGAGCCAATCAGATAGTGAGTGTGGTCAACCGAAGCGACCCAGTCCCGCATCGCGTCGTTCATGGCGTCCTTCAAGGTCTGCGTCCCAGACTCCACCGCGATCACCTCGGCACCCAGCAGCCGCATGCGCGCGACGTTCAGTGCCTGCCGTTCGGTGTCGACCTTCCCCATGTAGACAGTGCAGTCGAGTCCGAAGAGCGCGGCTGCGGTCGCGGTCGCGACCCCATGCTGACCCGCGCCGGTTTCTGCAATGACCCTCGTCTTGCCCATTCGCTGCGTCAGCAGCGCCTGGCCGATCACATTGTTGATCTTGTGTGAACCGGTGTGGTTCAGATCCTCGCGCTTCAGCACGATGATCGGAGACTGTCCAGTCGGGGTTGGAGCCGCGTGCTCGCTGAACCGATTGGCCTCAGTAATCGGGCTGGGCCGCCCGGTGTAGTCGGCCAGCAGTTTGCTCAGTTCCGCCTTGAAACGAGGGTCAGCCATAGCGGCGTGAAATTCCCGCTCCAGCTGCAGCAGCGCTGCGTACAGCGCTTCTGGTACGAATCTTCCCCCGAACCGGTCGAAATGGCCGCTTGCATCAGGCAGGGGGCGGCCAGGCCCACGGGGCAGGTCCGATGTCACGGTGGACTGCCTGGCCACGACTCAAATTCCTTACTGTGAGGTGCGCGCGTCGGGTGACCGGAGGACACGGCCTAGGACTTATGCACCGCCGGGTGCGCACCCGCGGCCACCAGGTCCGCCACTCCGCTGCGCGGATCCCGTCCTGTCACCAAGGCCTCACCGACTAGCACCACGTCCGCTCCGGCCCGCGCCAAGTCGATCACATCGTGCGGTCCGCGTACGCCTGACTCCGCTATCCGGACAATGCCGTCCGGGATCAGCGGCGCCAGCCGGGCAAATATCGAGGGTTCCACCTTGAGCGTCTGCAGATTGCGAGCGTTGACGCCGATGATCGTCGCGCCGGCATCGACTGCGCGGCGTACCTCCTCGGCCGTGTGCGTCTCGACCAACGGAGTTAGGCCAATGGAGCGCGCCCGCTCGACAAGGGAGATCAGTTCCGGATCGGAGAGCGCCGCCACAATCAGCAGCACCAGGTCGGCTCCCGCGGCTCGCGCCTCGAAGAGTTGATACGCCGTGACCACGAAATCCTTGCGGAGGACGGGGACATCCACCGCGCTGCGCACCCGAACAAGATCATCCAACGACCCAGCGAAGTGCCGCTGCTCGGTCAACACCGAGATGGCAGCCGCACCGCCGGCCTCGTACTCCACCGCAAGCGCAGCCGGATCGGCGATCTCAGCCAGCGAGCCTTTGCTGGGACTCGACCTCTTGACCTCGGCGATGACCGCGACCCCCGGACCGCGCAACCTCGGCATCGGATCGAGAGCACTGTCGATGTGCTGACATTTCTCCTTGAGGCGGTCCAGCGGAATCCGCCGCTGTTGAACTGCCAGATCCTCGCGGACTCCGGCAACGATATCGTCTAAGGCACCCACGATCAGACCGATCAGTTTGCGCCGTAGCCCATGCGCTGCAGGACCACCGTCACAATCAAGGCCACGGCAGCCAAAACGACCGCCACCCAGAACAGCGGCCAGTACTTCATCACCACAGCGATAGCGCCGACGATGAACGCCAGCAGAGCGATGCTCGATCCGGTCCATGCCGCGAGAGTCCGTCCGTGGTGCACATGCTGGCCGCGGCGGTTCACCACATACGTCATGTCTGAGTGCTGCTGCTGTGTGCCTGCCATGGTTCCCTCGTTTCTGCGGATCGGGATCTGTGTCCTGAGCGCGTACCGTCCAGGACTCCCGTTCACGCTTCGCGCTCCTGCCGGCCGGTGTCCTCCATTGTGTCGTCTGCGGCGCGATCCTGCACATCGGGGTGTGGCACCTTAGCCGTGTCGTGATCATTGGTGGTTGGATCGACCCCGGCATCCATTGCCCTCCACAACTCAGCTGGATCGTCGGAGGCGGAACCTTCCCGGTTGACCGGACCGGCTCGGAAACGATCGGATGCGGATGGCCAGGTCGTCGTGGTGATGACGGTCAAAACGGCGCCGCCAGCGACCAGCAACCCGGACACAGCAAAGACCCACGGCCAGGCCGTCGCGCTGAGTTGGAATGCATCCGCCAGGCTCACTTCGCGCACCCGGCTGCGGACGGTGTCGGCACTCGGCTGCAGCCTGAGTCCGCCCACGATGGCGAGCGCAGCGCCGACCAGGAGCAACAGCGCTCCGACCAGCCGCCGTCCGCGGGTCCGCAGTACCAAGAGCAACAACGTGCCAGCAAGTGCGACGAGAGCAAGAGCCTGGCTCAGCCCCGCGGTCGCCTGGGATCCGCTGAACGTCATGTCGACACCTTGGCCAACGGCGCGCCACCACGCTTGCGCACTACCGATCAGGGCTAGCACGCCACCTGTGATCAGGCAGCCGAAGGCCAGCGTCCTACCTTTCATCCCGCCTCGGCTCCGGCGACCGCGCTCGAGGCTGCTGGCTTGACCGCGGTGAAGCTCTCAGCTACGGAGATAGCCCGAACCACCGCTGCGGCCTTGTTCTGAGTCTCCTGATCCTCGGTGGGAGGGTGCGAGTCGGCTACGATTCCACCTCCAGCTTGTACGTACGCAACGCCGTCGCGCAGCAGCGCTGTTCGGATCGCGATCGCAGCGTCTGCGTCACCGGCAAAGTCGAGATACCCGACCACCCCGCCGTAAAGGCCGCGGCGGGAGACCTCGAGTTCGTCGATGATCTCCATCGCACGCACTTTCGGTGCACCTGACAGGGTTCCAGCTGGAAATGCTGCCAGGACCACGTCGAGCGCGGTGCAGCCTTCGGCAATTGTGCCGGTGACCGTCGACTCGAGATGCATGATGTGGCTGTAGCGGCGGACTTCCATGAAGTCCACTACCTCTACGGTGCCTGGCTCGCAGACTCGGCCGAGATCGTTGCGCCCGAGATCGACCAGCATCACGTGCTCAGCGCGTTCCTTGGGATCTGCGAGGAGTTCGGCTTCCAAGGCGGCATCCTCGGCTGGGGTTGCCCCGCGTGGTTTCGAGCCGGCGATCGGATGGGTGACTGCTGTCGTTTCCTTGACCGTAACCAGTGCCTCTGGAGAGGACCCGATGATGTCGAAGCCGTCAAGCCGCAGCAGGTACATGTACGGGCTGGGGTTCGTCAGCCGAAGCACTCGGTAGATGTCTAGTGCGTCGGCACTGGTGTCGACTTCGAACCGCTGGCTGACAACGATCTGGAACGCCTCACCCGCCTTGATCTCCTCGACCGCGGCACTGACTGCGCGCTGGTACTCCTGAGGAGTGCGCTGGCGTCGGATTGGAAGAGTTGCCTGGTCAAAGCTGGCCGACACGACGCCGGCCGGAGTGGGCTGGACCAGCAACTCGGTCATCGATTCGACCCGAGCCGCGGCATCGGCGTACGCCTCATCAACGCGCTCGTCGGTGTTGTCGAAGTTGATCGCGTTGGCCACCAACCACACCTCGCCGTTGTAGTGATCAAGGACGGCAAGGTCAGAGGCCAGCAAAAAGGCGAGCTCCGGAATCTTCAGATCGTCGTTACAGGAGTCGGGGAGCCGCTCCACCCGGCGCACCGCATCATAGCTGAGATAACCCACCAGGCCGGACGTGAAGGGCGGCAGGTCCGCTCCATGCGGGGTGTGCAGCAGCCGCAGCGTCTCGCGTACGGCGGCCAACGGGTCTCCACCGGTTGGTAGACCGACAGGAGCATGCCCCAGCCAGACAGCCTGGCCGTTCTGCTCGGTCAACGTGGCTGCCGTCCGGACCCCGACGAAGGAGTAGCGCGACCACACGCCCTGCTCAGCCGATTCGAGCAGGTAGCTGCCGGCTCGATTCCTCGCCAGCTTGCGATAGAGCCCGATGGCGGTCTCGGCGTCGGCGAGCAGCCGACGGTATACGGGTATGACCCGACGCTCCACAGCTAGCTTGCGGAACTCCTCCAGCGACGGTGAAAGCTCGCTCACCGTCTAGGTTCCTCGGTTTGATCGACGACGACAGCCGGGAGGCGGCGCCCGTCGAAGCAGGTGCGGTCGCCAGTATGGCAGGCGCCGCCTTCCTGATGAACCTTCACCAGCACGGTGTCACCGTCGCAGTCGAGCCGCACCTCGCGGACCCACTGTCGATGGCCGCTGGTCTCACCCTTCACCCAATACTCGCCGCGACTGCGGGAGAAGAAGGTGGAGCGCCCCGTGGTCAATGTTTTGTGCAGGGCCACATCGTCCATCCAGCCCACCATCAAGACCTCTCCAGTGCGCTCTTCTTGGATGACGGCCGTGACCAATCCGGCCGTGTCGCGCTTGAGCAACGCGGCAACGTCTGGGTCAAGCATGCTGCCGGCGACGGTTGGCGCTGGGTCGGTCACGCGCCCATTGTTCCAACACGGCCTATTACTGATCGACAACTTTCCGACCAATGGTGAGTTTGCGCGGTTAGTTCGCCCCTAGCTGGCACGAGCGCGACCGTGCGGAAGGTCCCAGCCGGTGGCGCTACGATGGTCGCTCGTGACGTTTGCCAGGGCCGAACGGGCCGAGCTGTGCGACTTGCTCGACAAGGTCGGCGCGCACGCACCCACGCTGTGCGAGGGTTGGGATACGCACGACCTCGCCGCTCACCTATGGGTTCGCGAAACTGATCCGATTGGGGCCAGCGGCATCGTTGCCAAACCGTTGTCCAGCTTGTACGAGCGCCGGATAGCCGAAATCAAGCAGCGGTGGGAATTCTCCGAGCTTGTTGACCGCGTCCGCAGAGGCCCGGCACGGTTCTCGATCTTCGCGATTCCAGGCGTCGACGAAGGGGCGAACACCACGGAATTCTTCATCCACCACGAAGACGTACGCCGGGCCGGTGACTCCCCGCAGCCTTCGCGGCACCTCGACAATGACATCGAGGAGTGGATGTGGCGCCGACTCAAGCTGCTGGGTCGAGCGTGGTTCCGCAGGGTTCAGGTCGGGGTCGTCCTCGAACGCCTCGGTTCCGCCGCCGCAGATGGGGCGCCGGAAACGATCCGGGCCGTGAGCGGCGCCTCGACCGTCACCTTGGTCGGCACCCCGAGCGAGTTGATGTTGTACGCCCATGGGAGGACCAGCGTTGCCGAGATCAAGCTGGTCGGCGAACCGGATGCGATTGAGATCTTGAACTCGTCGGACCTACGGACGTGAGGCCGTCTTGACTTGGCACACGACACTGTGCCGGTGAACGCGACCCTGGTGCCGGCGAAGTATCAGGTCAGGCGCCCGCACTTGCTGGCTGCTTGTGGTGCGCTGCTTTTCGTCACCGCTTGCGCCAATGCGGCCAATGAGCCAAGCCCTGAGACGCGTACGGTCGGGCCGACTCCCGCAGCCTCGTCGCCGCCGTCGAGTCCAAGTCCCAGCAGTCCAAATCCGAGAAGTCCATCACCCAGCACCGTCCAATCGCGCGGCGATCCTCGCGCGCGGCGAGTCGTCTCCGATCTCGAGGCGCCGTGGGGTCTGGTCCCGCTCAAAGATGGCAGCTTCCTTATCAGCGAACGCGACACCAGGCGGATCGTGCGTGTAGACAACGGTTCGGCGTCACGAGTACGAACCATCGACGAAGCTGATCCGGCTGGTGAGGGTGGCCTCCTAGGCCTGGCCATTACCGATGATGAAAAGACTGTCTTCGCGTACTACACCGCCGCTGATGACAATCGGATCGTCTCGATGAGCTGGAACGGCCGCGACCTCGGCTCACCGAAGGTCATCCTCCGCGGTATTCCGAAAGGCTTCATTCACAACGGTGGCCGGCTCGTCGTCGGACCGGACGGTTATCTGTACGTCGGCACAGGGGAGAGCGGAAGCGGACGGTTGTCGCAGGACAAGGACTCGCTCGGCGGGAAGATCCTCCGACTCAGACTCGACGGTAGGCCCGCTCCCGGCAACCCCTTCGACAATGAGGTCTTCAGCTACGGCCATCGCAACGTCCAGGGCCTGGCCTTCGACGACGAAGGCCGATTGTGGGCCAGCGAGTTCGGCCAACAAGCCTGGGACGAACTGAACTTGATCAGAGCGGGTGCCAACTATGGATGGCCCGAGGTGGAGGGCTCAGGCAGGGCGAAAGGCATGACCAACCCGAAGGTCGTCTGGCGCACTCGGGATGCCTCGCCTTCCGGATTGGCGTACTGGCAGGGCGATCTGTGGATGGCGGGATTGCGCGGGGAACGGCTCTGGCAAATTCCGCTTGATGGCACGAAGACCAGCGATCCGATCGCGCACTTCCGTGGAGATTACGGCCGGCTACGGACTGTGGAGGTCGCCATCGACGGCAATAGTCTGCTGCTGACCAACTCCAACACCGACGGCAGGGGCGATCCGGCATCCGACGACGACCGCCTATTCCGAATCACCCGATCGGGATGACATCCAGATGAAATCGGCGGCGGCGCGTAGATTCGGCTTGATCGTGGGCGGATTGGCGGTCCTCGTCGGTGCGACCTGGATCGGTCAGGGTGCGGGCTTGATCGAGGGAAGCTTCATGACAGGCAGCCGGACCTGGCTCGCTATCGGACTGCTCTCCCTGGTTGTTGGGCTGCTTCTGATCTTCCTGGCCCTGCGAAAGAACTCAGGCAGGAACGCGAGCACCGATCGCTAGCCGCGCGCAACCTCAGCCGCCGCATAGTCGGGCACCTGCTGCACAGCCCAACGATTGCCGTCGGGATCGCCGAAGGAGACGAACAACCCCCAGGACTGGACGTCGACCTCACTCACATCAACGCCCTGCCCTGCAAGCTCGGCTCTGGCTTCATGAATGTCGCTCACGACGACCTGCAGATTGTCCAACGCTCCGGACGAAAGCTGCGTCAGGCCCTTGCCGATGGCGATGGAGCGCGCGGAGCCGGGCGGGGTCAGCTGCACAAAGCGAATGTCATCACTCACCGTGTGATCATGGTCGAGGACGAAACCAGCCTGGTCCACGTAGAAGGCTTTGGCGCGGTCAACATCGCTGACCGGCACACCGACGAGTTCGAGCTTGAAAATCCATGCTTCACGGTGTCGACAGGCTCTGACAGATCGTCTCGGATGACGCACCTAAACGAAGCTGCTATGGAAGCCTGGCTCCATGACAGCAGGTCCTCGGTTGAAGGTCTTCTCCTGGACGGTAGTCGTTCCCATCCTGGCCGTGGTCCTGCTGGCGCTGACCTGGGGGCGCGATATCGGCACCGTCGTCGAGGTTCTTGTGGCATTTGCACTCGCGGCAGCCGTCCTCGCCGCGGTCAATCACGCCGAAGTGGTTGCCCATCGCGTCGGTGAGCCGTTCGGGTCACTCCTGCTGGCGGTCGCCGTAACGATCATCGAGGTGGGCCTGATCGTGACGCTGATGATCGCCGGCGGCCCTAAGACCGCATCGCTGGCGCGTGACACGGTATTCGCCGCGGTGATGATCAGCTGCAACGGCATTGTCGGTATCGCACTCCTGATCGGCGCAGTCCGATTTCACATCACGAGATTCAACGCGGCAGGAACCGGTGCGGCGCTAGCCACCGTGACAACTCTGGCCACCTTGAGCCTGGTGCTACCCACGTTCACTACTGGCCGACCCGGTCCGGAGTTCACTGGAGCTCAGCTGGCCTTCGCCGCGATCGCGTCACTGGCCCTGTACGTGGCATTCGTCATAACACAGACGGTTCGGCACCGAGACTTCTTTCTCCCACTGACCTCCGCTGGGGAAGTCGTCGAGGCCGAGGATCACGCCGCTCCGCCCAGCAACCGAGCCGCACTCGCCAGCGTCGGCCTTCTCCTGCTTGCACTCGTCGCGGTGGTCGGGCTGGCCAAGGTGGAGACGCCGGCGATCGAGGCCGGCGTCGCGGCGGTCGGGTTTCCTGCTTCCTTCGTTGGCGTCGTGATCGCGCTGCTGGTGTTGCTACCGGAGACGCTCTCCGCGGCACGGGCCGCAAGTCGGGACCGGATTCAGACCAGTCTCAATCTCGCCTACGGCTCTGCCATAGCGAGCATCGGCCTGACAATCCCAACCATCGCGATCGCCTCCATCTGGCTGGAAGGGCCCCTGCTGCTCGGGCTCGATGCCACCCAGATGGTGCTGCTGACGGTGACCGTCGTCGTCGGGATCCTCACCGTGAGTCCGGGACGGGCAACGCGGCTAGAGGGTGCCGTTCACCTGGTCCTGCTCGCAGCCTTCGTCTTCCTGGCGATCAATCCTTGATGGACCTGCTCGAGGAGATGGCACCGGGCTAGAGGCTAATCACCCCAACTTTTCCAAGATCAGCTCACGGACCCGGGTCGCGTCAGCCTGGCCGCGCATCTGCTTCATTACTGATCCGATCAGCGCTCCGGCCGCCTGGACCTTGCCGCTCTTGATCTTGTCGACGATGTCGGGGTTGGCGTTGATCGCCTCATCGACGGCCGCAGCCAGGGCACCCTCGTCAATGACGATCGCCAGCTGGCGGTCAGCCACGATTTCGGCCGGTGAGCCTTCGCCGCCGATCACGCCGTCGAACACCTGACGTGCCAGCTTGTCGTTGATGGTGCCGTTCTCGACCAAGGCCTGAATCTCGGCGACCTGCTGCGGGCTGACCGCGACGTCTTCAAGATCAACTCCAGTTTCGTTCGCCCGGCGCGCAACCTCGGTGAGCCACCATTTGCGGGCCGACTGCGGTGAGGCACCGGCCGCAACCGTTGCCTCGATCACGTTCACCGCGCCGGCGCTGACGACATCGCGCATCTCAAGATCGGAGAATCCCCACTCCGCGCTCACCCGCTTGAGCCTGGCCACCGGAGGCTCGGGCAAGGTGGCGCGCAGTTCCTCGACCCAATCCCGACTCGGCGCAACCGGCACCAGATCAGGCTCGGGAAAGTACCGGTAATCTTCCGCGGTTTCCTTGCTCCGGCCTGGTGTGGTGGTACCAGAGTCCTCGTGCCAATGCCGCGTTTCCTGGGTGACCCTGCCACCGGCCGCCAGAACTGCAGCTTGCCTGGTGATCTCGTACCGCACTGCTCGCTCGACGCTGCGCAGCGAGTTCACATTCTTGGTCTCGGTGCGGATGCCTAAAGGGGCTGTACCGACCGGCCGAAGCGAAACGTTGGCATCGCAGCGCAGCGAACCCTGCTCCATTCGGACGTCGGAGACACCAAGTGCGCGCAGCAGGTCGCGCAGCATCGTGACGTACGCCCGCGCGACCTCGGGTGCCTTCGCGCCGGTCCCCTCGACCGGCTTCGTCACGATCTCGATCAGTGGTACGCCGGATCTGTTGTAATCCAGGAGCGAGTAGTCAGCGCCGTGGATGCGGCCGGTCGCGCCGCCCACGTGCAGCGACTTCCCGGTGTCTTCCTCCATGTGCGCACGCTCGATGCCGATCCGGAAGATCTCGCCGTCGAGGACCACCTCGGTCCAGCCGTCGTACGCAATGGGTTCGTCGTACTGGGAGATCTGGTAGTTCTTCGGCATGTCCGGATAGAAGTAGTTCTTCCGGGAAAAGCGGCACCACTCGGCAATCGTGCAGTTCAGCGCCAGCCCGATCCGGATGGCCGACTCGACCGCCTTTGCGTTCACGACCGGCAGGGAGCCGGGTAGACCCAAGCACACCGCGCAGACCTGAGTGTTCGGCTCAGCGCCAAACGCTGTCGAACATCCGCAGAACATCTTCGAGATCGTGTTGAGTTCGACGTGTACCTCTAGCCCTAACACGGGGTCGTACGCGGCTAACGCCTCCTCGTAACGCAGCACGGTCATCGCGCAACTCCCGGCTCCGGATTCCCTTCGTGATCGCGAGCGTCAGCATTGCGCGAGCGATCACCAAAAACTCGATCAAGCAGTGGACCGCCCCACGCCGACTCCAGGACCGCTTCCAACGCTGCACCGACGCGATACAGCCGGTCGTCGGCCAGCGGTGGCGCCATCACCTGCAGGCCAACCGGCAACCCGTCTTCGGGAGCCAGACCGACCGGGAAGGACGCGCTGGCGTTGCCCGCGAGGTTGGACGGGATCGTGCACAAATCGTTCATGTACATGGCCAGTGGGTCGTCCACCTTCTCCCCGATCTTGAATGCGGTGATCGGCGTTGATGGCGAAACGAGCACGTCCACCTGTGAAAATGCATTGTCGAAATCCCGCGAGATCAAGGTCCGGACCTTCTGTGCCTGGCCGTAGTAGGCCTCGTAATAGCCGCTGGACAACGCGTAGGTGCCGATAATGATGCGCCGCTTGACCTCAGCGCCGAAGCCGGCCTCTCGGGTCGCCGACATCACCTGTTCGGCGCTCGCGACGCCGTCGTCGCCGACCCGCAGCCCGAACCGCATGGCGTCGAACTTCGCAAGGTTGGACGAGCACTCCGCCGGCAAGATCAAGTAGTACGCTGGGAGGGCGTAGACGAAGTGCGGACAGGAGACCTCGATGATCTCTGCGCCGAGCGATGCCAGCAGTTCTACAGCCTCCTTGAAGCGCTGCTCTACTCCGGGCGCATAGCCTTCGCCGCCGAATTCCCGAACCACTCCGACCTTCATTCCGGAAATGTCCGCTGACCGCGCCGCACCCACCACATCAGGCACCGGTTGGTCGATCGAGGTGGAATCGCACGGGTCGTGGCCGGCGATCACCTGATGCAGCAGCGCCGCGTCGAGCACCGTACGAGCACAAGGGCCCGGCTGATCCAGACTCGAGGCAAGAGCCACCAGGCCGTAGCGAGAACTGCCTCCATATGTCGGCTTGACGCCGACTGTGCCGGTAACCGCCGCCGGCTGCCGGATCGAGCCACCCGTGTCGGTACCGATCGCCAAAGGGGCCTCAAAGGCGGCCACTGCCGCAGCCGACCCACCGCCGGAGCCGCCGGGAATTCGGTCCACGTCCCACGGATTGCGCGTCGGCCCGAACGCGGAGTTCTCGGTCGAGGACCCCATCGCGAACTCGTCGAGATTCGTCTTCCCCAAGATCACGATGTCATGATCGAGAAGCCGACGGGTCACTGTCGCGTCGTACGGCGGCAGCCAGCCCTCCAAGATCTTGGATCCGCACGTGGTTGGCGCACCCGTGTAGGTCAGGATGTCTTTGAGGGCGAGCGGCACACCAGCAAGCGGCCCGACCGGCTCCCCCGATGCGATCTTGGCATCGACCTGCGCCGCCGATGCGAGAGCGCGTTCGCCATCCACATAAAGGAAAGCGTGTAGCTCACCGTCGATCTCGGCGATTCGATCAAGGTGCGCCCGAGTCACCTCAACAGAACTCAACTCACGCGATTTGATCTTGGTTCCAAGATCAACAGCTGTCTGCCGGATGATCTCCCCAGCGCCAGCCAGTTGCAGGTTCACGCCTCCTCCCCCAAGATTCTCGGGACACGGAATCGCATCTGCTCCGCGGCGGGCGCGCCGGCCAGCACCTGATCTCGCGGCAGCGATGGTCGTAGCTCGTCCTCACGGAAGACATTCGTCAGCGGTAGCGCGTGCGAGGTGGGCGGGATGTCTTGCGCAGCGACTTCGGATACCCGGGCCACCGATTCCAAGATCACATCCAGCTGGGGTGCCAGCACTTCCAGCTCGGCCTGGCTTAGCTCGATGCGCGCCAATCGGGCCAGGCTCGCCACGTCTTCAGCGGTGAGTGCCACCTTTTCGATCTCCTCTGTCAGCGGGTCCGGCCAATCCTAGGCTCTGGACGGTGCAGATGCTCCGTCGGGAGAGTGGGCAACCGACCGTCCCCGCCTTTGAGGCTTTCCTGGCGGCGCATAGCTCAGGACGGTCATGGCAACTCCACCGAACTCAGCTGATTTGATCTTGACGGCAAGATCAACAATGAGCTGCAGCTCAACGACATCAATGCTCATCTCATCGCCAGTAACCTGTCGGCAGAGCAGGAAGCGAAACGGCGCGACGCCTTCGCGCAAGACTGAAGCCGCACGCTCCCTCATTCACTCAGCGAGCGAATCACAAACCCCGTCTTGAGCTTCGGTGTAAAGAACGTCGACTTGGGCGGCATCAACATGCCCTCTCGAGCAGTCCGCTCAATCTCGGCGACACTGACGGGCCGAATCAGAACCGCTGCTGAGGCCTGCCCATTCTCCACCCCCCACAACGCTTCCTCCAGACCGTGTTGGTAGCTCACCTTCACTGGGACATCGGCGAGTGCCGTTTCCAACCAGCCTCCATCGAGCGCGCGTACGCCGTCGAAGCGCCCCGGCTTGGCCTCGAGCCGCCAGGACGCATCGCGGGTGAACAGCACTAGGAATCCCTCAGTCGCCATTGCCGCAAGGGTTTCAGGGCTCGGCTGGTCGGTCGGGATGAGCTCAAACGACCGGGCTAGGGCAGCTGCCAGATCCGTCACGTCGATGTCGCTGTAAAGGCGGTGAACCGCCTCAACACTGAGCTGCTCCTCGATCAGCTCGTTGACGAAGGCAAGCGTGAGCTCCGCTGGTGAATCAATGCGGCCGGTCGCCTCGCGGACTTCGTCACGGTAACTGCGGGAGACTCCATAGCGGTGATGACCATCGGCGATCAACACATCGTCGCCGGCAAGCTTGTCTCGAATCGCAGCCGTGCGCTTTGGATCGATGACACGTTCAACGACATGCTCGACTCCCGCATCCGTTACAGCGCCCAAGAGTTCACCCGGCTCGGCGAGCACGTCGGTCAAGCCAGTTGCTAGCGAAAGCCCCCACACCGGGGACAGGTTGGCCGCGGTGGCCCGGGTCAGGTCGAGCCGATCGGTGGATGCCTGAGCTGTGGTCCGCTCGTGCGGCAGAACCCCACCAGCCTCGAGATCAACGACCTCCAGCGCGCCGAGTACCCCGGTGATGTCACGCCGCACGCCGGCCGAGTCCGTAAAACGCATGCGGTAGATGGTGAACGAGGGTTCCGAGTCAGAAACGAGGACTCCCTCATCGAGCCAGGCATGCATTGTCTTGGCAGCAACGTCGTAGCGATCCTCGCCACCTCGCGGTACGTCGATGCGCACTACGTTGTGGATCGACTTCGCCTCGAAGGCATCGACATCGGCGTCGGATAGCACGTCGTATGGCGGGGCGATCACGGGGGCCAGATCGTCGGTGGCGTAGCGGATCGCGGCAAAAGGTTCGAAGCGCGGCACGGCACAAGGGTTCCACGGATCGCGAGCGGAGCGAGCAATTCAACGCTGCTTGGACGCGCTATCTGACTACGGCTCAGAACGGGCAGTGCGGCAGCCTCTGTGATTGACCCGAAACACAGCAGTAATCGAGGTGGGGAAAGATGTTCGTGTGTTCCTGCTGCGGATCACCCTGCCCGATCGACCAGGTTCGCTCGGCTCCGTCGCGACGGCAATGGGAGGTGTCGGCGCCGATATCAACGCCGTCGAAATCGTTGAGAAAAGGTCGGACGGCAGCGTTGTGGATGATTTCATCGTCGATCTGGCGCCCAGCAAGCTACCCGAGACCATCGTGACCGCCTGCCAGAACCTGGCTGGCGTGCGCGTGGAGTGGATTGCGCGCTATCCCGAGGGTGGCGGACTGCAATCGGACCTGGAAGCCCTGGAGCGGATGAGGGCTGATCCACCGCATGCCGCCGAAACACTCGTATCGCTTTGCCCCGTCGTTTTCCGTTCTCATTGGGCGACACTCATCGATATTTCCGACGACGCACCACGCCCATGCTTCTCGACCCCGCTGGCACCGGACCTGACTCCCGAGATCGCTGCCAAGTTCATGCCATTCGAAACCACCCACCGGACCGATCTCGAGGCGGACTGGAGTCCTGGGTGGGGCGAGACCACCGCGGTCGTTACCCCGCTGACCCGCGACCGGGTGATTGTGATCGGCCGTTTGGGTGGACCGGCGTTTCTCGAATCTGAGATCGCCCGGCTGCATCACCTGGCCGCGCTCGTCAAGTAGTAGCCTCCCCGGCTCGGGTACGGTCAGCAAATGGCTGCAATCGGGTCGGATGAGCTCATCGCCTTGCTCACCTCGATCGGCTTTGGAGTCGTGTCCGCGGTCATACCGATTGTCAATGCCGAGGCGTACGTCATCGCCTCGCAGATGTCTGCTGTGGCTGGGCCCATTCCCATTGCGATCGGTATCGCGATCGGGCAGACAATTGGCAAGCTGCTGCTCTTTTTTGGCGTGCGGGAGGGGAAGGAGCTTTCGTTCGTCAAGCATCGGCGTGAGGCCCGACAGCACCGCCCTGTTGGGCCGACGCGCGCACGAATTCGCGCGGCCGGCGCCAAACTGCTCGATCTGGTTGGCCAGGAACGTTGGGGACTGCCGATCGTTTTCATTGCCGCCGTCATTGGCTTCCCCCCGCTGTACGCGGTGGCTCTTCTGGCGGGCGCGACCACGATGAGTCCCGTTTGGTTCGGGCTCACTGTGCTGGTCGGCCGATTGTGCCGCTTTCTGCTGGTTGCCACCGGGTTTTCCGGGCTGCACGATTTGTTCTTCTGATCTTCGAGACAACGGCGTCAGCTCGCGGCGACGGTCTAGGGGCTTCCACCTTGAGCTTGGGAGGACCTGTCTCATCTTGATCGGCGAGCACTGACCGAGATTGCTGGTGACAAGATCATCATCGAGCGGCACCCGAGCAAGATCGACAGGGACGGCGGGCGGCATTACCTCGTCCGCGCCATCCCAATACCAAGATCGCGAGATGGAAGCCGAGCGACTAAAGAAGGTGCACGAGGCCCAGGGTCAAGATCATCCCCGGGATCTGAGCAGCATCGGCGTCGTCACACGGTATTACCGATTGAGCCGATGGAGTCGCCCAAGATCCGCCGGGGCCCAGGCGCCGATCGAGTTTATGACATCGGTGACGCGGTCAGTTTTCCGCTGGCTCAGAGGAGAAGAGGTTGAGCCCGAGCCGCTCGGCCAGGTACTTCGTGACGAGTTGGCCGCGCACGCTGTTTCCGGCGGCATCGAGCGGAGGCGAGAAGGTCGCCAGGCCACCCTTGCCGGGCGATACGGTCACGATGCCACCGCTGACGCCGCTCTTGCCCGGCATCCCGATCTCATACAGCCAGTCTCCCGACAGCTCGTACAGGCCGGCGGTGGCCATCACGGCCAGCACCCGCCGGCACACCCCCGCGACTATGACCCGCTCGCCAGTCATCGGATTCACCCCGCCGTTGGCCAGCGTGGCAGCCATCACTGCGAGGTCGTGGACGGTCACGTCGAGGGAGCACTGCCGGGTATAGATGTCGGTGGCCTCGTCGGGGTCGAAGTAGAGCCGCTCGTAGCTCGCCAGGAGATGGGCGATGCCCTGGTTGCGAATGTTGGTGGCCGACTCAGACTCGTAGACATCCTTGCTCAAGGTGAGCTCGCGGCCGGCGAAGCGTGAAAGCCCGTCTCGGACCCTCTCCCACTTCTCGTCCGCCGTGTTGCCTTCAATGAGGCTCGTGGTCGCGATCGCACCCGCGTTGACCAACGGGTTCATCGTCCGCTCGTCATTCAACTCGACGGCTATCAGCGAGTTGAACGGGAATCCTGTGCTGTTGACGCCCAGCTGGTGTCGCGCCGCCTCGTACCCGATCGCCTCGCAGACCAGCGCGAAGACGAATGGCTTGGAGACGCTCTGGATTGAGAACGCCGTCTCTATATCACCAATCTCGAAGACCCGGCGCCGGGCCCCGACAACGCAGATCCCGAAGAGCCCAGGCGATGCGCTTGCCAGCGCGGGGATGTAGTCGGCGACGGCACCGTCGCCGTTGGACTGGTAGCGCTCGTAGGCCTCGGTGACGGCATTTCTTACCCGCTCGTTCTGTGGAAGCTCGCCGGTGGACACCAGCGAGGGCGCCGTCGCTTCGTCGAACGGGAGACTCTCGTGCATGGAAAGTTTGGTCATTAGATCCCCACTGGTCCTTGACTCTGGGCAGCCTACGACAGACGGCACAAACCCGGCTGTCACGCCAACAGCACCCGGCGTCAGCTCGCGGCGCCGCGTTGTGCGCGCCGCCGTGGTGAGGAGGAGCGAGCGGACACGCTCCTCCGTCCGCGAGCGACGACGAACTAGGCGGCCGTAGGCGCGAAACGCAGCGAGCGGAGCGAGCCACCAGACACAGAGCGCGAGAAGCTCCTAGTAAATCGAGCTTCGAGCGTCGGAGTCGCGCCGCTGACGATCGGAGGAACGATGAGTGAAGCGCAGCGCGCAATAGCCAAAGCTCGAGCATCGCGACCCTGCGCTTCACAAAGAGTGACGACGGCGTCAGCTCGCGGCGCGACCTGCCCGAGAAGCTCCTAGTAAATTGGTCAGGTGCCGAAGATCTTCAGCAACCTCAATCTGCACGGAGCAACTCCGCCACGCGTACAGCCGACGCTTGGTGAATGGGGTCCGCTGAAGGTACCGAGCACCAAGCAGAAGAAGCGGATGCGCATCTGGGTCTCGCTGGCTCTGCTCGGTTCACTGATCGCGATCTTTCTTCTTGGCTGGTACGTCTATTACGTCATGACCGGCAGCTGGGGCTTTGGCATAGGCGACGAGAGGCAGTTCTTCGGCACGTTCCTGCCGTAGGCCGCTACGACCCGACGGACGCGACCTTGCCCGCCGCCTCAGGACCCTGCTCCAGAAGCACTTCGAAGGCTTCTGCCCCGGTGAGCACGGGAACCTTCAGCTCCACGGCCTTGTCGTACTTCGAGCCGGGGGCATCGCCGACGACGACGAAACTGGTCTTCTTCGACACGGAGCCAGCGACTTTGCCGCCGCGGGAGGTGATGGCGTCAACCGCGGAGTCTCGGGTATACCCCTCCAGGGAGCCCGTAACCACGACCGACAGACCGGTCAGCGTCTGCTCCCGGGTGACCTTGGGCTCGTTCCGCATCACACAGCCAGCGGCTTTCCACTTGGCGACGATCTCACGGTGCCAGGGTTCGGCAAACCAGTCGATGATCGCAGTGACGAGCGTCGGTCCGATTCCCTCCACTGCGGCAAGCTGCTCTGGCGTCGCATTGGCGAGCGCGTCGATGTCACCGAATGCGGCTGCCACGTCCGGTGCCACGCCCTTCCCGATGTGGCGAATGGACAATGCCACCAAGAACTTGTCCAGCGGCCGGGTTTTCGCTACCTCGAGGTTGGCCAAGAGCTTGGCGCCATTAGCCGACAGAGCCCCAGACTTGGTCGTAAAGAAATCGGTCTTCGTGAGCTTCTCTTCGGTGAGGCTGAACAGGTCGCCCTCATCGGCCAGCAGGCCGGCCTCGAGCAGCGCCTGCCCCGACTGGTAGCCGAGCACCTCGATATCAAGAGCCTCACGACTCGCGACATGGAACAGCCGCTCTCGTAGCTGCGCCGGGCAGGACCGGGTGTTGGGACAACGCAGGTCGGCGTCCCCCTCCTTCTCCGGTCGTAGCTCAGTGCCGCAAGCCGGGCAGTGCGTCGGCATCGCGAACGCCCGCTCTGTGCCGTCGCGCAGATCAACGACGGGTCCGACGATCTCTGGAATCACGTCGCCGGCCTTGCGCAGCACGACTGTGTCGCCGATGAGCACTCCTTTGCGCACAACCTCGCTGGCGTTGTGCAGCGTCGCCATCTCCACTGTCGATCCTGCTACCTTGACGGGTTCCATGACCGCGTACGGGGTCACCCGGCCGGTACGCCCGACGTTGACCCTGATGTCGAGAAGCTTGGTGGTGACTTCTTCGGGAGGGTATTTGTACGCGATCGCCCAGCGCGGCGCGCGAGACGTCGAGCCGAGCTGGTCCTGCACTGCCCGCTCGTCAAGCTTCACGACGACGCCGTCGATTTCGTGCTCGACCGAATGCCGGCGCTCGCCGAAGTACTCGACATAGGACCAGACCTCATTGAGGTTCCGCGCCAGCCTGCGGTGCGGGCTGACCGGCAATCCCCAGCGATCCATGGCTGCGTACGCGTCGGATAGCCGGTCGGCGGTGAAGCCTTCAAGAACGCCGATGCCGTGGCTGATGAAGCCGAGATTCCGCGAGGCAGTGATTCTGGGATCCTTTTGCCGGAGTGAGCCGGCTGCTGCGTTGCGGGGGTTGGCGAAGGGTGCCTTGCCGTCCAGCACGAGGGACTCATTGAGTGCCGTGAAATCGGCAACCGCGAAGAAGACCTCGCCGCGTACCTCGAGTGTCTCGGGAACATCGTTTCCGGAGAGCCGATGCGGGATGACCTTGATCGTTTTGACGTTGGCTGTGACGTCTTCCCCGACTCGCCCGTCGCCTCTGGTCGCCGCACGGACCAGCCTGCCGCCCTGGTAGACGAGATCGATCGCCAAGCCGTCGACCTTGAGCTCACAGAGATATCCGGACTGCTCGAGCCGCCTTTCGCCGAGTTCGCGAATCGCCCGCTGGGCCCAGTGGTCCAGCTCCCCGCGGGTGAAGGCGTTGTCCAGGCTCATCAGTCGTTGGAGGTGCTCTACCGGGGTGAACGTCGTCGACGGCGGTGGACCGACCTGCTGGGTCGGCGAGTCCGGCGTACGGAGCGCAGGAAACGCGGCCTCAATTTCGTTGAGCTGGCGCATCAAGGCGTCGAACTCCCCGTCGGAGATGGTCGGCGCATCCAGCACGTAATAGCGCCAACGCGCGTCATTCACCCGCTCACTGAGATCAGCGTGTCGCTGACTGGCCTTCGCCAAGGACTCCGAGAGCTCGATTTCTGCGTCGCCGGCCGGCTCAATCTCTTCCTCGCCCGGTGACAATGAAATGGTCTCTTCCGCCACGTACCGCACACTATCCATTGCAGTCTGACAGTCAGTCCGCCGGTTTCGCCTCCTCCTTCGTCGCTCGCGGATACGACTTAGCCTCTATCCATCGACTGGCTTGAGGGTTGATCTTGATTGCTGAGCCTGTGATGTTTCGGCGGTCGAGGCATGGGTGGTTTCCGGATCTCGCTGTCCGTTTGTTCCACGGGGTCCTGGTCGCGCCGTCGGGCGGGGTGGTCAGGTGGCGCTAGCGACGGGCAGGCCGCATACGCGGTTGAACCAGGCGGTCCAGGCTTGTTGCCATGGCCAGTTGATCGGGAGATGCAGCATCAGCCGGCGGGCGGAGGTGGCGATGCGGGCCGGGACGGCGATGCGTTGATCGCCGCGATCGCGGCCTTCACCGGCGCGGTCTGCTTCACCGTCACCGAACGACCGCAGGAACGACCCCACTGTGGATGGGGCGTAGCGGCCGGTGAAGACCCGGCCCATACCGCCATGCCGCAGCAGCCGCATATCGTCGATCGAATCGGCACCCGCGACCATGCCGCCGACCAGCGAGGCCACCTTCAAACCGGCGTTCGCGCCCTTATCGGTCGGCAGGCTCAACTGCTGCTGCGCCAGCCGCGCCAACCCCGCCGCCTCGGCCAACGCCAGCATCGGAACCAAGCCGGCCGCCGACACCAGATTCGGCTCATCGACACCGCCTAGGTTGCCTTCAGCGTGTGAGAGAGTTGCATCCGAGAGACGCCCTTTCTTGCTCGGCGAACTGGGACCTTAGACAAGTCCAATTCTCCAAGCACGAAAGGGCATCTTCCGCGTCGACGTTCGACGTGTGGGTGGGCGGTGACTCGGCGGCGGAACTGGAACGAGCTTCACCACGATGGTTGAGCTCGACGACTGGCTCACCGGGTACGGGCGACGACCAACTCCTCGAGCCGTCCGACGGCTGCCTTCTCGGCCTCGTAGATCTCCCCGAGGATGCCGCTCATGGCGGCCAGGATCGCAGTGATCTCCTCGGGAGCGAACGGCGGCTCGGCGGCGTAGCGGTCGCGCAACGCCCAGAGGTTGTGCGCCGCGGCGGCGCTGTCGGCCCGGCCGGCATCACCCTCCGCGACAGCGCCCGTCACCGCCGCGGTGAGCTCGCCGGCCTGGGCACACGCCGGGACACTGGTCGGCACGGCCGCCTCAGCCAGGCTGTGCCACAGCTCGCCGATCTCGACCCAGCGCGCCGCCTCGTCGCCGAGCCTCGGCTCGTCGAGCAGCGCGGCGGCCTCGGTCAGCCCGGCCCCGAACTCGCGGCGCAGGTTGCCACCGGTCATGCCGGCGGGCTCGACACCTTCCCACACGCTCAACAGCGCTCCGAACAGGCCGGCTCCGTCGGCGAACACCCGCGGCCACGCCTTGGCAGGTCCGGACGCGACCAACATCCGCGCCCACTTCCGCCAGGCCGGGACGGCGAAGGAGTCCGACCGGCCGCCGAGGTTCCCGACCATGTCCTCCAGGCCGGATAGGACCGCAGTACGCAACCGTTCCTCCGGAATCGCGGTGTCGCGGGTGCGAACCGCGAGCATGGCGTTCCGGTAACTGCCGACCCGGGCCCGGGCCCGGTCGACGTCCTCGCCCGGCACGGTCAGCGGGGCCAGAGTCCGGTCATCCAGGTGGATCCGACCGTCGCGTTCGGCGTAGGCGATCACCGGGTGGCCGCCAAGGCCATCGAAGGCGGGTAGCTGCCAATAGCCGATCAGGTAGCGGTCGGGCCAGACGACGACCGGCTGTCCGGCCGCGAGCTCCCGCCGCAGCTCCGCCGCTGCTCCCACGGCGCCCGATGTCCGCGACCAGTCCGCCTGGACTCCGAGCCGGCTGATGGCCGCCGACAGCCTGCGGTCGAGATACTGCGCGAGGTGCGTGAATCCCAGGGTCACGACCCGGCTGTCGTCGTGCTGGAACTCCCACAGGATGTAGCCGGCGCCGAGCCCGCCCGCGACGAGGAGGATCAACTCCTCCGACAGCGGCCCATCGGGACCGACCACACGTGAGCTGGCCAAGATGTTCGCCAGGGCGGCGGCGTCCGGATCGGAACCGCCCCGTAGCGTCCACCCGGTGTCGACCACCGACCGGAAATCATCATGGTCTCCGCCGGTCCCGACCAGCTGGGCCCGGGCGGTGGCGTATCGCTCGCCAGTGGCGGCCATCCGTGTCCGGATGCGGGCTTTGAGCTGCTTCTTCGATGTCACATCGAAACCTTCCGGCCGCGATCCGACGCCCGACCCCACGCCTCGGAACGTCGCGCGACCGTGCTCCAGATGTGCACATCGGCTGGCTGTCCTGGAGGCTCGCGAAGTCCCCTTTGCTCCCGCCTCGCCGAGTCGCGTGGAGACCCGGTCTGGGAGTTCGGCGTCGGACCCGCCGTACCCACAGACTAGCGGTCCGGGTCGGGATCAGACAGAGGTGGAAGCGGGTAGAGCGGGGAAGAGATCGGTGAGCCACTTCTGCCAGACGGCGGTCGAGGCCTCGGTGTCCACCGGGTCGCCGTAGAAGTAGTGGTAGGCCGCGATCCGGTGCAGCCGGTGGCCGAGCGCACCCGAGGAACTCGTCGCTGGCTACGTCGACTACCCCGGTGATCGGCTCCGGTCCGTCCGGATCCAGTGTCACGGTGTCCCCGACAGGCCGTCCGGACAACCCGAGCGCTCGGTACAGCCGCGGCCACGCGTCGGCGGCCGAGCCGGAGGTATAGGCCATGGTCACCACGTTGTGCACCGGCTGCCCGGCGAAGTGCTCCAGATAGCTGCCTCACTCTCCTCTCTCGATGTGCTCGATGTGTTGGTGCGCCGTGAGGACATCGGGTGCAACCGCCCTCCGGGTGCGTTGTCGTCGTGGTACCGGCCGACGAGGGTGGTGACCGCCGTGGCCAGCTCCTCGGCGAAGGCATCGCGGTCGGCCGCGGAGGCGAACCGCACCTCGCCGTCGAGGGTGAAGGTGGCTAGCCGCCTGCCGGCTCTGGTCGCACCGGCCACCAGCTCGCCGACCTCGCGTACGGTCCGCGCGGCCACGGCGATCAGCCAGCGGGCGGACAGCCGGTCCGGGGACCGGGACGGGTCTGGGGCGGCCGCCCCGAGGGTCGCCGGAGAGAGTTGCATCCGAGAGATGCCCTTCCTGCTCGGCGAACTGGGACCTTAGACAAGTCCAATTCTCCAAGCACGAAAGGGCATCCTCGCTTTACGGCACGCTCAACCCGCCCACTTCATCGGTGGATCCCGGGCTTGGCCTTCTCACACTGCGCGGCCGCGAGCTCCCGCAGGCGGCGAAGCGGACTGCCCGTCATAGCGCTTGCTAGCCCCAGGTGCCGACAGCCGACCGGGCCGGTTTGAGGGCCGCGTTGGACCGGCGACAGAAATAGCGAAGCAATAGCGTCCGCCCCGCACGAGGCGCGGCTCAAGCTGTTAGCGTCTGCCGCGTCCGCCTCTCCACTGCCCATTTTCGAGGAGTGTCGATGCCCGCTGCGAAGCGTTCCGGGACCCCCTACGCTTTCCGCCCTCGCCTCTCTGCCATGGTGGCGACGGGTGCCCTCGGACTCGGCATGCTGATCGCGCCGGCTGGGATTGCAACCGCGGATCCGGCGACCTCAACCAGCACGCAGCAAGCACCCGACTCGCTGTTTCCCGAGCAGGGCAGCAGCCGCTACGACGTCAAGCACTACGCGATCAGCCTGACCTTCAATGGCTCGGGAGCGATCAAAGCGAAAACCACCCTCCTTGCCAAGACGAAGAAGCGCCTGAAGTCCTTCTCGCTGGATCTGGAAGGACTGACCGTCGACTCTGTAAAAGTCAACGGAGACACGGCTGACTTCTCGAGGCGCGACAACAAGCTGATCATCACGCCGTCCGAGGCCTTGGAGGGCCGCTTCTGGGTCACCATCCGGTACCACGGCAAGCCCGTCACGCATATCGACCCCGATGGAGCCCAGGACGGCTGGGTCCCCACTAGCGACGGTGCCACCGTGCTCAGCGAGCCTGTTGGGGCCATGACATGGTTCCCGAACAACAACACCCCGCGCGACAAGGCGACCTTCGATATGAAGATCACCGTTCCGTCCAAGCTGGAGGTAGCTGGCAGCGGCGATCTGAAGAGTGTCCGGAAGCATGATGGCCAGGAGACCTGGCGATGGCTTCAGCCGTACCAGCAGGCGACCTACCTGGCCATGATCTCGATCGGCGACTACGACGTTTACAAGTCGACCATGACCACAACGACTGGACGCAAGCTTCCGATCTTGAGCTTCATCGAGCCCAAACTGGGCACCCAGGAGGCCGCCCGCGCGCTTATTCCGAAAGCGATCCGCTTCTTGGAACGGCGGTTCGGACCCTACCCGTTCAACAGTGCCGGAATCGTGGTCAAGGACACTGACGTCGGGTACGCCCTGGAAACGCAGAACCGGCCTGTCTTCGACAATGACGAAGGCGAGACCGTCGACGATTTGACGAACGTCCACGAGTGGGCTCATCAGTGGTATGGCAACTCGGTCACGCTGAACGACTGGGTCGACATCTGGCTGAACGAAGGCTTCGCAACGTACGCAGAGTGGCTTTGGACCGCCTCCCATGGCGGGCCGAGCACCGCCGAGCAGTTCCAGACGGAGTACGACAGCAACCTGGACGACGACGAACTATGGTCACCGGCGCCGGCAAAGTTCAAGGATCCAGCGGAGCTGTTCGGCTCGCAGGGGTATCTGCGGGGCGCCATGACCCTGGAGGCTTTGCGGCAAGAGGTCGGGTCGCGGGACTTCTTCGTCATCCTGCGTCGCTGGGCACAGGATAACGAATACGGGAATGTCTCCACACCTGAGTTCATCGCACTATCCGAGCGCGTATCGGGACAGGATTTGGATGCCTTCTTCAAGGCCTGGCTCTTTACGGAGGGGAAGCCTGCGCTCAGCTAGTCCGCAAGCTGCTCGGTGACGATCTGCGCCGCCGACCGCAAGGTTCGGAGCGCACTGACGGCGCTGTTGCGGGACGCTGAGGTCAGCCCGCAGGCGGGCGTGATCACAATCCGCGCCGCGACCAGTGGCTCCAGGCCGAGGTCACGCAGTGGCTTGAGCACGCGGCGGGCTACCTGATCAGGGCCGAGCGTACGGTCGGTGGGCAGCGCACCCATGCCGATCCACGGGCCAGCTTCGAGGGTTGCTCCCACGGCATCCCAATCCGCGCTGGACAGCTGGTCAATGTCAATCAGCACGCCGGCGACGCCGGCCAAGCGAAGCAGTTCGATGGGCGGATCCGCCGCGCAGCAATGCACCGCAACCGGTGTCGGCGCCAGCCGCTCACGGGTATGGATTATGGCGCCGCTGACCTCGGGAGGCTCGATGGCGCGATGCCGCGACCAGCCGCTCGCATTGGCAATCGTGCCCGCGAGCACGGCCGGCAGCATCGGCTCGTCAAGCTGGATCAACGGCTCGACATCGGGCAACCGCCGGACCAGCTCAGCAACGAGTTGAGCGGTTCCTTCGGCAAGTGACTGGCTGAGATCGCGCCGCGCTCCGGAGTCGGCAAGCACACGATCACCGCGTGGACGTTCCATCATGGCCGCCATCGTCCAGGGGCCCGCGACAGAGAGCTTGACAGTTCCCTCGTAACCCTGAGCGTGCTCCTCCAGCAGGTCAAGATCAGCGCGAAGAGTGCTGATCGCCAGCCGATGGTCGCGACTGGACGCATCAGTGAGCCGCCATCCGGCTGGCTGCAAATCAACGGCCAGCCCGGCCAGGAACGCGGTCGACCGTCCGATCAACTCCGCGTACGGGCCACGTGCCGGAAGCTCTGGCAGATAAGGGAAATCGGGGCATTCCGCAAACGCGATCTTGATCGCATCCATCATGTCGGTACCCGGCCAGGACCCGATGCCTGTGGTCCGGATCGGTGGCAGCTCGCCATCCGAGGTGGCGGTGATCACGCCAGGTTGGCCGAAATGGTCGCGCTCCCGACGACACGTGAGCCTTCGTAGAGAACGACCGCCTGGCCCGGTGCGACACCAGCGGTGGCTGCGTCCAACACGACCTCTATGCCTTCGTCCCAGACCCAGACCGTGGCCGGCATGGGATGTCCGTGGGCTCGAACTTGTACTTCGCCGGACCACTGGGTTGCCAGTGGTTGTGCGGTCCAGGTAGGGCGGATGGCGCTGATGGTTCGTACTGCCAGCGCATCTCGCGGGCCGACGGTGACGGTGTTGGTTGTCGGGGAAATGGCCAGTACGAAGCGTGGCCGACCGTCCGGCGCAGGTGTGCCGAGCCGCAGGCCCCGCCGCTGCCCGACGGTGAACCGATGTGACCCCGCGTGCTGGCCAACCCGCGCACCTGTCGTGTCCACGACGTCGCCCGGTCTGCGACCGAGCCGCCGCTCCAGAAATCCGGCTGTGTCCCCGTCAGGAATGAAGCAGATGTCATGGCTGTCAGGCTTCTCGGCAACTGACAGGCCACGGTTCCGCGCCTCCGCGCGTACGTCGATCTTCCGCGTAGAACCGAGCGGGAAATATGACCGGCGAAGTTGATCTTGGTTGAGCACAGCCAAGTACGTATGACTGGTCCTTGCTGGCGTCAACGGCCCGATGGAGCTCTACATCGTCACCGTTGCGGATCAGCTGCGCGTAATGTCCGGTGCAGACGCCGTCGAAACCGAGCGCCACGCTACGGTCCAGAACCGCTGAAAACTTGATCTTTTCGTTGCAGCGAAGGCAGGGGTTCGGGGTACGCCCGGTCGCGTATTCTGCGACGAAGTCGTCCACCACATCGGCCGCGAAGCGATCTGATAGATCCCATACGTAGAACGGGATTCCCAGTACATCGGCGGCCCGCCGAGCGTCGTGTGCATCTTCGGCGGAGCAGCAGCCGCGGGCGCCCGAACGGTATGTTTGCGGGTTCTTCGACAGCGCCAAATGCACCCCGGTGACATCGTGACCGGCGTCGACTGCTCGTGCGGCCGCGACCGCAGAGTCGACGCCGCCCGACATCGCGGCCAGTACTTTCATTGGTGTCCTTCTTAGTAGCGAGCCCTGCTGGGCAAGCCGCAAGTCTTTCACGGGTGAGGACTGCGATCCAAGCAACCTCAGGCGTACGCGGCCGCCGCCTTCGCTCGCCGTACGGCATCTGGCAATGCTGCGGCGAGCGCTCGTACGTCCGCCGGGGTCGAGCTGTGGCCAAGGGAGAACCTGAGCGCTGAACGCGCATCGGACTCGCTGCAACTCATGGCGATCAGCACATGGCTCGGCTGGGATACGCCGGCCGAGCACGCTGCTCCTGTTGAACAGTCGATCCCCGCCGCATCAAGCAGCATGAGGATGGCGTCGGCAGAACAGCCTGGGAAACCGATGTTCGCAATGCCTGGGAGACGATCACCGTCCGCGGTTGGCCCGTACTGGACTGCCCACGGGACAGCGGCCAGGACCGAGTTGACCAGGTCGGTACGTAGCTCCCGAATCCTGCGCTCCTCCTCCACCCGCTTCTTGGTTGCAACCTCGAGCGCCGCGGCGAAGCCTGCCGTCGCGGCAACGTCGAGGGTGCCGGAACGTACGTCACGCTCCTGGCCGCCGCCATGCAGGATGGGCGCCAAACGGAGTTCCCGACGCGCCACCAAGGCGCCGATCCCATACGGTCCGCCGAGCTTGTGTGCGGTGAAGCTCAGCATGTCGAGTCCGGTTGCCGCGAAGTCGACGTCGATGTGACCGACAGCCTGGACCGCATCACTGTGGGAGATCGCGCCGTGCTGGGCGGCAGCCGCGGCGATCTGGCGTACTGGCTGCAATGTGCCTACCTCGTTGTTCCCCCACATCATCGAAACCAGCGCGGTTCGAGAATCGAGAGCCTCGCTGAGCGCAGAAAGATCAGCCCGACCAGCAAAATCGACGGGGATGTAGCCGACCTCAGCTGACGCCGACTGCCCAAGCCACGCCACCGAATCCAAGACGGCATGGTGTTCCACCGTTGAGGTAATCACCCGGCGACGACCGATGTCGGCACCCGACCAGAACGCGCCCTTGATGGCCAGATTGTCCGCCTCGGTTCCGCCGCTGGTGAAGATCAACTCTGCCGGACTTGCCCCCACCTGGGCCGCTATCGCTTCCCGCGACTCCTCGACCACTCGTCTGGCAGACCGGCCTGAAGCGTGCAGCGATGAGGCGTTGCCAACCCGTGTCAGCTCTCGGGTCATGGCCTCCACGGCTTCCGGCACCATCGGCGTCGTAGCGGCGTGGTCAAGATAGATCCGGCTCATGAGGAATCAGTGTGCCTCAGCGGGCCATGAACCCGTACGTTTGACGACTGTGCTGCGAAACGCCCGCTCCAGGCACCCGTCGGCCATCCGTTTTGACGACTGCGCTGGGAACGCCCGCTCCAGGCAGTCACCCCTTACGCTCCTTGATCCTCGCGATGACGCCGTCGAGCACTTTGTGCAGGTCGCCGACGACGCCGAGGTCGGCAAGGGCAAAGATCGGCGCCTCGGCATCCTTGTTCACCGCGACGATGGCCTTCGAGGTTTGCATCCCTGCTCTGTGCTGGATGGCGCCGGAAATGCCCGCGGCAACATAGAGCTGCGGCGAAACAGTCTTGCCGGTTTGGCCGATCTGGTACGCGTACGGATACCAGCCGGCGTCGACGGCGGCCCGTGAGGCACCCACCGCGCCATCGAGCAGATCTGTCAACTCCTCGATTTCCGCAAAGTCGCCACCGGTACCGCGCCCGCCGGAAACGACCACCGCGGCCTCGGTCAGCTCCGGTCGGCCGCTGGACTGCTTCGGTTCGCTGCTCACAATGCGTGCGGTCTTCGCTGCGTCGGAGATGGCCACGGTGACCTCCTCGCTGGCAGGCTCGTTCGGCGCGGCCTCAGGAGTCACGGCATTGGGCTTGACCGTGATCACCGGAACGCCACGAGTCACCGTTGCGGTGACGGTCCAGTTTCCGGCAAAGACTGACTGCGTGGTTGCACCGTCGGAGGCGATGTCGGTCGCATCGGTGATCAGACCCGACTCGAGCTTGACGGCGAGCCGTCCTGCGATCTCCTTGCCCTCCGGGGTGGAGGTGATCAGAATCGCAGCCAGGTTCATGTCGGCGGCTATCTGCGCGAGGGCTTCGGCCTTCGGCGCAACGAGATAGTCCGTGAGTGCCGGATCGGCGATGAACAGCACCCGCGTGGCGCCATACTCCGCAAGCGTCTTGGTGGCTGTTTCGTCGGTCCCACTGAAGACCACGGCAACCGGCTCCCCGAGCCTGCGAGCCAAGGTGAGAAGCTCAAGCGCTGGCTTCGACACGTGCGAGTCGACCTTCTCGGCAACGATCAGGACCTCAGACATGAACAGCCTCTCTCTCAGATGTATTTGCCGATAATCAGGAACTCGACCAGAGCCGCCGATCCGGCGCCATCTTCGTCAATCACGATGCGACCCGGCTCCTTCGGCGGACGTGGGGTGGTCTGTAACACCTTGCTCGATGCAGCGTCGAGGCCCACCGCTGCCGCGTCTATCCCAAGATCGGCCAGCGTCCAGGACTCCACCGGCTTCTTCTTGGCTGCCAGGATTCCCTTCATCGAGGGGTAGCGCGCCTCGCCGGACTGGTCGGTGACGCTGACGATGGCCGGCAAGCGGGCCTCGATCGTAAGGCTCGCCACGTCGGTATCTCGGCGGATCGTGAGGTGATCTTCGGCGACCGACAAGGTCGCTCCGAGAGTGGCAGCCGGCCAGCCGAGCCGCTCGGCGATCATGGCCGGAACCACTCCCATGGTGCCGTCAGTGGAAGCCATGCCGCAGATCACCAGATCGGGTTCAGACTTCTTGATCGCTTCAGCCAGCAGGGCGCTCGTTGCCAGGGCATCGGAGCCGTGAACGGCGTCGTCGATGATGTGGATTCCTGCGGACGAACCCATCTGCAGGCAGCGCTTGATGGCATCTGCCGCGTCCGCAGGCCCGAGTGTCATGGCGACAACCTCGACGTCGTCCCCGTCGTCGGCGATTTGCAAGGCCTGCTCCACGGCGTACTCGTCAAGCTCCGACAGCAATCCGTCGCTCGAAGCCCGATCGACAGTCCCATCGGCCGCAAAGGACCGCTCCCCCGTCGCGTCTGGAACATGCTTGACCAGCACAACAATCTTCATTTCGGCTCAGCTCTCCTGGTACACGTGCTGCCGCGCTAAATTACTCATGAGTAACAAAGACTACTCTCGGTATCACCTTACGAAGTCGATGTGGTAGCGAGCGAGAAGGCCGCAAACCGCTCGACGCTGATGATCTTTCGGTAGCGTTCATCACCGACGATTGCGCGTATCGCCTCGGTCTGACTTGCTTGCGCGGCCAGCGCCGAATACTTCCGGTCTAGCAGCTCGCCGGACAGCGCCAGGTCGATGCTGAGGGGGCCGGTCCAGGCAATCGGCGGATCACCCACGATCGCCCCCAACTCGATCCACTGCGCCAAGTGATCGTCCAGCCACTCTTGAGTGTTCGCGACCACGTGAAGTGTGCCGACGCCGGTGCGGCGTAAGGCTTCGACTGTCCAGTGGTGCACTGCGATGTGGTCGGGATGCCCGGTCTGCCCGTCAGGTGAAAAGGTGAGGATCGTGTCCGGCGCGATCTCGTGAATGATCTCAGCGATCTGTTCGGCTGCGTTAGCGAGGTCGACCTCAGCGCAACCACCATCCGGATAGCCCAACCAACGATGCTCCGTGACCCCCAGTATCTTCAGACACGCGGTGAGTTCCGCCTGGCGGATAGCCGGAAGCTGCTCTGGCGGCCATCGAGTCGGATCAGTGACGCCAAGCTCGCCGCGGCTGGCTGTGACGCAGACGACTCGGGAGCCTGCGGCTGTAGCCATCGCCATGATCCCGCCGCAGAGATAGGCCTCATCGTCAGGATGCGCCCAGATCGACAGGATCGTCCCGAGTTCTCCGATGTCGCTCATCACCACGAGTAGCAGTCTGCTGCTTAGTCTCCGAATCTGCGACAATCCGCGCTATGGCCCAAGGAACCAAAGACGACCCGTGACATCTCAGCACGCCCCCCGGAACCTCGACCTACACCATGTGGGCTGACGAGAGCGCGGACCCACCCACACTGTTCTGCCAGGTCGGATCAACTCAACTGAGGTACCAGCTCAGATGTATCGACGATCTGTATGCGTGGCTCGTCGAGCAAGGTGACTGGGTCGACCTCGGCGCCGCGGATCAGCAAAAGCCCGCGAAGGACGACACCGTCGAGGCCTGGGGCCGTTCGAAAGACAATCCTGTCGGCGGCTGGTACGGCCTCCGGAAGGGCTATCGCGGCCGTTTCGGCATGTACCTGCCGCCGTTACTCGAGGCACTCGGCAAGGCTGAGCTCACCCACGAGGCGCGCAACAACAAGGTCCGCGCCGTTGCGTAGGGTTGCGCACTCTCAGTCTCAGCTCGCTCTTACTCACCGAGGCACTCTGCATCGACTGGGTCAGCCGCTGCTCGCTCGTTAGTACCGGTATCTGCGACCGCTAGCGGCGCGGCTCTTTTCGCTCGCGACCAGGAGGACGATCCCGGTCATCAGTAGGGTGAGGCCGATCGCCCAGAGAATGCCGACAGGCGAGACCAAGCCGACGATCAACAAGATCGGAACAAGCACGAATCATCATCTCGATTCTCTGATCACCTTTTACCCGCTCATAGCCGCTTCATGCAGCGAGCGGGGCCCCGCTGTAAGCCGTCTGAAAATCACCGGGTGCGGAGGCGGCCGGTGTATCAGAACTCCGCAGTGGTCGGAATTTGAGCCGATTCGAGTGCGTCCCTGCCGTCGGCCAGAGAGGCATGCACAGCAGGTCACCACATATCTCGTACGGCGCCCGAATGGTTGACATCCTGGCCTCAACCATGTTGCGGTTGTCAACGAAACCGGTTGCGCCAAGCCTCTCGAAGCCCGGATCGTCGGCATCTGTGGGCTAACTGCGGCAGAATGAGACGCATCCCTGCCTCCTGAGCGGGTAAGTCGCTTCATGTGACCGGTTCAGCACGCAGCCGATGCAAAGGCGCCTAGATTCATATGTCCGTTGCCCTGCCAGTGCCGGAGGACACCTCAGTCCTTGGTGCGCACATCCGCGACGGAGGTACAGCCTTCGGGCTCTGGGCACCTCGCGCTCACCGAGTCGAGTTAGCTCTTGTCGACGAAGACCGCAGGCAGACGAACCACGACATGACGCGGGCGGACGACGGAGTTTGGACCGTCTTCGTTCACGGCGCCGGCGCCGAGCAGCGGTACGGTTTCCGCGTCCATGGACCGTGGGACCCGGCCGCCGGTGCTCGCTTCAATCCTGCCAAGCTGCTCCTCGATCCGTATGCCCGAGCGATTACCGGCGGCGTCGACCACTTGGGCCCGATTCTGGATCACACAGCCGAGTCAGACTACGTTCCCGACACCACCGACTCATTCGCCGCCGTGCCACTCAGTGTGGTGGTGCCCGACTCACCCCCGCCACGACTCATCGACCGACGGCGGCCGATGTCGGAGATGGTGATCTACGAACTGCACGTCAAGGGCTACACGAGGCTGCACCCGTTGGTTCCCGAGCATCTCAGGGGCACTTACGCAGGGCTGGCTTACCCAGCCGTGATCCAGCACCTGATTGACCTAGGCGTCACCGCGGTCGAACTGCTGCCGGTACACCATTTCGTCTCCGAACCGTTCCTTGTCGGGCGTGGCCTCTCGAATTACTGGGGCTATAACAGCCTCGGCTACTTCGCACCGCATTCTGCGTACGGCTCGGTCGGCACCCTCGGCCAGCAGGTGCGGGAGTTCAAAGAGATGGTTTCCGCATTGCACGACGCCGGGCTCGAGGTCATCCTCGACGTGGTGTACAACCACACCGGCGAAGGGGGCCACGAAGGACCGACACTCTCATTCCGAGGTATGGATCACCTCGGCTACTACCGGCTAACCGACGACAAGCGGAACGACTACGACGTCACCGGCTGCGGCAACTCGGTCGACACCTCTGAACCCGGTGTGCTCCGCATGGTGCTCGACTCACTCCGTTACTGGGTCACCGAAATGGGAGTGGACGGCTTCCGCTTCGACCTGTTGACCACCTTGATTCGAGACGAGCGGCATCATGTTGATCAAGAGCATCCGTTCAAGCAGGCGATCCGCGACGATCCGGTGCTGAGCCAGGTCAAGATGATTGCCGAGCCCTGGGACATGGGTCCGTACGGCTACCAGGTGGGAGCCTTCGGACCCGGTTGGAGCGAATGGAATGACCGTTTCCGCAACTATGTTCGCGACTTCTGGCGGGGCAACACTGACGGGGTGGGCGAGTTCGCGCAAAGGTTGCTCGGCTCCCCCGACATCTTCAGTCGGGATAGTCGCACATCCGCGGCCAGCGTGAATTTTGTCACTGCCCACGACGGATTCACCCTGCGTGACCTCGTGACGTACAACGGCAAACACAACGACGCCAACGGTGAGTCCAATCGCGACGGATCCGATGACAATCGCTCATGGAACTGTGGCGTTGAGGGCGATACCGAGGATCCGGGGGTGAACGCCCTGCGGCACCGTCAGGCACAGAACCTGATGGCGACCTTGATCTTGTCCAGCGGGGTTCCAATGATCACCGCGGGCGATGAGCTGGGCCGTACTCAGCAGGGCAACAACAACGCTTATTGTCAGGATTCGCCCATCTCCTGGGTGCACTGGAACACCCAGGAAACCTGGGGCGACCAGACAGATCTCACTCGCAAACTGCTCCAGCTACGTGCCGAGCGTCCGGTTTTCCGGAGGGACGGATTCCGACAGGGGGAATTTCTGCTCGATCTCAAAGGCGAGCCGCGCGGGCGAAAGAACGTCGCCTGGTTCGGCGGTTGGAACGCCGAAATGAGTGAGCAGGAATGGCGGGACCATACCCGGCGGACGCTTGGCATGTATATCGCCTACGACGACCCAGACCGAGCGTGCGACGAGGCATTCCTGATCTGGTTCCATGCTGGCTCGGACCCGATTCAGGTTGAGTTGCCTGACGGATCCTGGGCTGACACCTACACCGTGGTCGCGCACAGCGGGCTGGAAGGCGAGCTGCCGTCGGACAAGATCAAAGCCGGCTCAACCTTGCAGCTGCCGGGCCACACGGTCGTGGTCCTCCAGGTCGACTAATTTCGAGCTGCTCGCGCATCGCGCGCTGGGAATCCGACGTCGTCGTCACTCTTCGCGAACGAAGAGCATGTTCACTCATCGCTCCTCCGAACGTCGGGCGCGCGATTGCCGACGCTCGCAGCTGTTGGCGCCGCCTCCTGATATGTCGGCTGAAACGGGTTACGGCACGTAGCTGGCAGACGGGGGTGTCGGGCTGCTTGCCGGCAGCGTAGCCAGGCCCATTTCGGCCTCGTTCGCCAGCAGCGGGTGATACGGCACAACGCGCACGGTGTAGCCGATCGCGCCGGCACGCTTGGCCTCGACCCATCCCTCGTATCGGCGTAATCCGCCGTCGACACCAACGCCGGCCGGGAATGGAGTGACCCGAGGCTCATAAAGCCGGTCGTCACCATTTACTTGACCGGTCACCAGCTGAACCTGAATGTCGTCTGGAGTGAGCTCGCCAAGCCGGACCAGCGCGCTGACATGGATCTTGGTGCCGACCTCGACCTGCTCGCCGCCGAGCGACTCCACATGTTCGACGGCCACGCCCGACCACGCGTCACGGATCCTGCGCTTCCAGCTCGCGAGTGCCGGTGCTCCACCCTTCGAGCCGTCCAGGGCAACGCTTGAGATCGAAGCAGGTGTATAGAGGTTTGTCACATAGTCGCGAACCATGCGCGACGCCACGACCTTGGGAGCCAGACCGGCGATGGTGTCCCGGATGATCTGAATCCAGCGCTCTGGCAGACCATGGCGGTCATGATCATAAAAACGCGGGACGATCTCGTTCTCGATGATGTCATAGAGCGCCTTTGCCTCAAGATCGTCACGACGATCAGAACCATCAGCGCCCTCGGCAGACGGGATCTCCCAGCCGTAAGCCGGATCGAACCACTCGTCCCACCATCCGTCGCGGATCGACAGGTTGGCTGCGCCGTTCAGGGCTGCCTTCATCCCTGATGTGCCGCAGGCCTCGTACGGGCGAAGCGGGTTGTTCATCCACACGTCGCAGCCCGGGTAAAGCCGCTTAGCCATCGCCATGTCGTAGTCGGGCAGGAACACGATGTGCTCGCGTACCGCCGGATCATCGGCGAACTGCACCATCTGCTGGATGAGGGCCTTGCCGCCCTCGTCGGCTGGATGGGCCTTGCCTGCGATGACGATCTGAATCGGTCGCTTCTCGTCTGTCAGCAAAGCCTTCAGCCGAGCCGGATCGCGCAACATCAAGGTCAGCCGCTTATACGACGGCACCCGCCGAGCAAAGCCGAACGTCACCACATCGGGCTTGAGCGTTTTAGTGACCCAGTCCGCCGCGATGCCACGGGTAGCGCTGCTTTCCGCCAGCCGTGATCGCGTCATGACGATCAGGTCCTCGCGCATCCTCCGTTTGAGCGCCCAGATCGTCTTGCTGTCGATCTCTTCCAGCGCGTTCCAGTCATATCCGTCACTCTCTGAGGGGCTGCCGCTCGGTGCCTCGAGCAGGTCGAGCAGATCGCGGTGCACCCAGGTGAGATGGTGCACGCCGTTGGTGATTGCGCTGATCGGCACCTCGCTGGTGTCGAATGCTCGCCACAACCCCTGGAACATCTCGCGGGACACCGAGCCATGGAGCGCGGACACCCCGTTGGCCCGCTGCGCCAGCCGGAAACCCATCACTGCCATGTTGAACTTGCTCGGGTCGCCGCCCTCGTAATCCTCCGCGCCCAGCGCGAGGACCCGGTCCAGCGGCAGATCCTCGTAGCCCGCGAACTGGTGAACGATCAGCTCGCGGGGGAAGCGGTCGATGCCGGCGGGAACCGGGGTATGGGTGGTGAAGATCGTGCCAGCACGACTTCGCTCCAAAGCGGTGTCGAAATCATCGCCG
Source organism: uncultured Actinomycetota bacterium (assembly GCA_963836855.1). Lineage (GTDB taxonomy): Bacteria > Actinomycetota > Actinomycetes > Propionibacteriales > Propionibacteriaceae > Microlunatus. The sequence continues at coordinate 103,448 of CAWILN010000018.1, forward strand.
TTCTGCATGTACTCGCGAATCCGCTCCACTCCGAGGAAACCGGCGTGGCCCTCGTTGGTGTGGAACACCACTGGCGGCGGAGCGCCCGTGATCCGGCAGTACGCGCGGATGGCGCGTACCCCGCCCATGCCGAGCAGCACCTCTTGTTCAAGCCGATGGTCGGTGCCGCCGCCGTACAACCGGTCGGTCACTTCTCGCTCGTAGCCGGCGTTCTGCTCGACATCGGAGTCCAACATCAGGACGGGCACGCGACCCACCTGCGCTACCCAGACTTGGGCGGAGAGGGTACGTCCGGCGAGTGGGACCTCGATTCGAACCGGTCCGCTTTCATCGTGCAGCAAGGTCAGCGGCAACGAGTTGGGATCCAGAAGGGGGTAGCGCTCCTGCTGCCAGCCCGCAGCATTCAGGGACTGCCGGAAGTACCCCTGCCGATAGAGCAAGCCGACTCCGATGATCGGGACACCGAGGTCGCTTGCGGCCTTGAGGTGATCGCCGGCAAGAATGCCCAGGCCACCTGAGTACTGCGGAAGCACCTCGGTAATGCCGAATTCAGGTGAGAAGTAGCCAATGCTCACAGGCGCCGCGGGGTTCTCTGCCGAGTACCCCTGGTACCACAGGTCACCACTCAAATAGTCCGCGAGATCGGCCTGGATCAGGCGAAGGTTCTTCAAGAAACGCTTGTCGGTGGCCAGCGCCTGGAGACGCTCAACGGACACGTCGGCAAGGAGCCTGATCGGGTCACCACCGGTCCGCTCCCACAGCTGCGGGTCGACCGAGCGGAACAAATCTTGCGTCTCCGGGTGCCAGCACCAACGAAGGTTACGGGCCAAATCCCCCAGAGGCTTCAAAACCTCAGGCAGGACCGGGCGTACGATGAAGCGACGGATAGCGCGCACCAGCTCAATTTACTGGCGAACCTTGGCTGATATTGGCTTTGCGTTGCATCGGTTCGATGAACTACACCGGCCCCGACGCAATTTGACCAGCCAGCCGGTTTCGTGGAATGCCCACGAGTCGAGGTCACCACCCCCTGCCGCATGCACAGTCAGGCCGATAGGTTGGCACTCGTGACGGCATCCAACTCAGGCTTCCCCGGACCTGAGCGCGACGACGCGACTCAGCCAGGCCCCGCAGAATCCTCGTCCCAAGTTTCCGCGCCACCACCTGAAACCTCACCCGGCGGCCAACCCAACGTCACGGTTAGCAAGCCGACACGCGGGGCGAGCTTCGATCGCATTCCTGTGCACAAGATTTCACCGGTGATCGAGGGCGGTGCCTACCCCGCCAAGGCCACGGTCGGAGAATCGATTCCGATCCGTGCCACTGTGTTCCGCGACGGCCACGATGCCGTCAACGCGTCGGTCGTGCTCACCGACCCAGAGGGCAATGAGCGCCTAGAGCCGATGCACCCAACCACTCCACTCGGTTTCGACTGGTGGACAGCCTCGGTCGTGCTCGAAACCGAAGGATTGTGGACGTTCCGGGTCGAAGGCTGGAGCGATCCGTGGGAGACCTGGGTGCATAACGCCGAGATCAAAATTCCTGCGGGAATCGATGTTTCGCTGGTGTGCACCGAAGGCATCGCACTGTTTGACAGAGCCGCCGCTGCCGCTGAAGCGGCCGACGACTACCAAGGTGCAGCGCTGCTTCAGGCAGCGGCCAAGAACCTCGACTCGGGACAGCAGGTGGAGGACCGACTCGAGGTCGTTTTGGGAGACGACGTACGGGCGGCGATGATGCGCCATGGTCTACGCGAGATGGTCTCGCCCACCCCGGACTATCCGATCTTCGTCGATCGGCGGAAAGCTCTGTTCTCGTCGTGGTACGAGTTCTTTCCGCGGTCCCAAGGTGCGCAATGGGACGAAGAGAACCAGAGATGGATATCCGGCACGTTCGATACGTCACACGAACGGCTCGAGGCCGCGGCCGCGATGGGGTTCGACGTGGTCTACCTTCCGCCTATCCATCCCATCGGCAGAACTTTCCGGAAGGGACCAAACAACACCTTGTCCCCCGGTCCCACCGATCCCGGCTCGCCGTGGGCCATCGGCGCCGCGGAGGGTGGGCATGACGCCATTCATCCAGACCTCGGCGACTTCGACGCTTTCGATCGATTCGTCGAAAAAGCCAAGTCCCTCGGGCTCGAGGTTGCATTGGACTTCGCGCTTCAGGCATCGCCCGATCACCCGTGGGTAAGCGAACATCCGGAATGGTTCTCCAAGCGGGCCGACGGTTCCATCGCATACGCGGAGAACCCACCAAAGAAGTACCAGGACATCTATCCCATCAATTTCGACAACGACCGCGACGGGATCTACCTCGAGTGCCTGCGCATCCTCAGGCTATGGATGAGCCACGGGGTACGGATCTTCCGCGTGGACAACCCGCATACCAAACCTGTCAACTTCTGGGCCTGGCTGCTCGCTGAGATTCGCAAGACAGATCCGGACGTGCTGTTCCTGTCCGAGGCGTTCACCAAGCCGGTGATGATGCATGCGCTCGGCAAATCTGGCTTCCAGCAGTCGTACACCTACTTCACGTGGCGGAATGAGAAGTGGGAGATCCAGGAATACATGGAGGAACTGACGACAGACACCGACAGCTTCTTCCGGCCGAACTTCTGGCCCAACACGCCCGACATCCTGCCCCACTTCTTGCAGTGGGGTGGGAGACCCGCATTCACCATTCGCGCTGTGCTCGCTGCGACGCTCTCGCCACTGTGGGGCATCTATTCCGGCTTCGAACTGTTCGAGAACGCCGCACTCGCTCAGGGCCGTGAGGAGTATCTGGACTCTGAGAAGTTCCAGTACCGGCCGCGAAACTGGAAGGCCGCCGAGGAGAGCGGTGAGAACCTCAACATACTGCTCGGCAGCTTGAACCACATCCGAAAAGAGCACCCGGCGCTGCAGCAGCTTCGCGACCTGCACTTCCACCACGCGCCGCACGCCAACGCGCTGGTCTACTCAAAGAAGAGCGGCGAGGACGTGGTGATCGTCATCGTCAGCCTTGACCCGCACAACATCGTGGAAACCGAGGTCTACCTGGACATGGCGGCGCTGGGGCTCACAGCGCGCGACGTCTTCCTGGTCCATGACGAGCTCACCGGACAAACCTGGCGCTGGGGACAGCACGCCTTCGTCAGGCTCACCCACGACGAACCGGCGCACATTCTCACATTGATCCGGTACGGCTCACAGAGCACGGCCCCAGGGCCGGCCACGCGGGGTTAGGACGCCGTGAGCGCGACAGGCGACCCTCAGGTCGCCGAGCAGGTCCTGAGGTACATCTCCAATGCGCGGTGGTTTGCCGGCAAGGGCCGGCGCGCCCAGCTGCGATCGCTGACGCCTTTGCCCTGGCTGACCGAGGTTTCGGAGTTCTTCAGACCATCCGGCGCTCCAGCCGTACGGTTCGAGATCGCCGAGCTGAACTATCCACCCGAGGAAGATCCTGAGCCGTCGTCAGCGGTGTCTGATCAACCTCAGGAAGACATGGAGTCTCGGGATTTCGCGTCGGCTGGCACACCTGAGATGGCCCACGAGGTCGCCGCCCTGCCCACCGAGTATTACCAGCTCGCAGTCTCGTACCGGCCCGCGCCTCATGCTGAGCTGCACCACGCGGAGCTCGGTCGTTTCACCGATCCTGATCTAGGACCGGTCATCGGGTACGACGCCGCCCAGGACCCAGAGGCGTCGGGAGCGATTCTCACAGCTTTGTTAGGCGCCCGTCGGCTGCGCAGTCCGGACAGCGAAGTTCGATTCAACATCACCTCAGCATCTGGCCTGAGTAGTGATCTTGAGCCCCGCCCGTTCACCGGGCAGCAGAGCAACACCTCGGTCATGCTGGGCGACAAAGCGATCGTCAAGCTCTTCCGGCGTCTGGAACTCGGCCGCAACCTCGATATCGAGGTGCACGGTGCGCTCAACGCGGCCGACATCCCCGATGTCGCCGGGCTGTTCGGATGGGTTGAAGGTAACTGGGTGTCCGGTGGGCGGCAGCTGGATGCCGATCTCGCCATGGTCATTGAACAGCTGGCAGATGCCGTGGACGGCTGGGAGCTGGCACTCGATTCTCTGAGGGCCGAGAACGCTGCTTCCAAGGCGAGAGTCGGCTCAGGTTTCGCGTCAGAGGCTGAGGCGCTCGGGAAGGCGCTCTCGGAGATCCACGAGGCCCTGCGGTCCGCTTTTCCGACGAGGAGAGTACTGGGCGCGCGCACGGCAATGATCATGATGGACCGGCTACACGAGGCGGCTGCCATCGCTCCGGCGTTGGCGCCGCACATTCCCGGGCTGCTGCGTTGCTTCGACCATCTGAGTACTGAGACGCTGGATACGCAGCGCGTACACGGGGATTTCCATCTTGGGCAGACGCTGCATACGCCCGCGGGCTGGAAGATCATCGACTTCGAGGGCGAGCCTGCCAAGACGTTGGCGGAAAGGCGTGCACCCGACAGTGCCTGGCGAGACATCGCCGGCATGCTGCGCTCGTTCGACTATGCGGCGGCGAGCGTACCGGGACCAGACAGCGCAGCCTGGGCGGCAGAGTGCCGGGCCGCCTTCCTGCGCGGCTACACCGGCAGGGAGTTGAAGGCCGCAGATGCTGGCCTGCTGCGCGCCTACGAGGCGGACAAGGCGATATACGAGGTCGTCTATGAGACGCGGAACCGGCCCGATTGGGTCGACATTCCGCTGCGCGCGGTGGCCGTGCTGGCTGCCGACGATAGCGGCGAGCCTGTGAGCCCGCCCAAGCAACACGGTGAGCCTGCGAGTTCACCCCAAGATCACGGCGAGCTTGTGAGCCCGACCAGAGAACAGGAGTAAGCACTCATGTCATACGATCCGAGCGGCGGTCTTACTGGCTGGGAGCTCACCGGTTTCCACGAGGGACATGACACCGAGTGCTGGCGCCGTTTGGGTGCCCACGAAATGAGCGTCGAGGACTCTGAACGCGGCTCGATCTTCGGCACCCGATTCTCGGTCTGGGCGCCAAACGCGCAGGCGGTACGGCTCGTCGGCAACTTCAACTACTGGAACGGCGAGGGGCACTATATGCAACTCGTGCCCGGATCCGGAGTCTGGGCGCTATTCGTCGAAGGGGTCAGTACCGGCGGCCTCTATAAGTTTGAGGTGCTCGGTGCCGACGGAGTGTGGCGGCTCAAGGCAGATCCGCTGGCACGGTTCGCCGAGGCCGCACCACATACGGCCTCGATCGTGTTCGAGAGCCAGTACGTCTGGGGTGACGACGATTGGATGTGGTATCGCGGGCAGAAGGCCATGCACGCGGAGCCGGTGAGCATCTACGAGGTGCACATTGGCTCGTGGCGACAAGGGCTCACCTACCTGGAGCTGGCCAACGAACTGGTCGAGTACTGCATTTGGCAGGGCTACACCCATGTGGAGTTCATGCCCGTTGCCCAACATCCGTTCGAAGGTTCCTGGGGCTATCACGTCACCGGATACTTCGCTCCTATGTCGAAGTTCGGGTCCCCCGATGAGTTCCGGCACCTAGTCGACAAACTGCACCAGGCCGGAATCGGTGTCATGGTGGATTGGGTCCCTGGGCATTTTGCGACCGACCCGTGGGCGCTGCAGCGCTTCGACGGAACCGCACTGTACGAGCACGAGGACCCGAAGCTGGGCTGGCACCCGGACTGGGGCTCCTACATCTTCAACTTCGGCCGCAACGAGGTGAAGAGCTTCCTGATCTCCAATGCCTACTACTGGCTGGAGGAATTCCACATCGACGGGCTACGCGTCGACGGCGTCGCCTCGATGCTCTATTTGGACTACTCCCGCGAAGCGGGTCAGTGGGTGCCGAACAAGTATGGCGGCAACGAGAATCTGGAAGCGGTCGAGCTGCTGCAGCGGACCAATTCACATGCTTACGGACGCGAGCCCGGCAGTGTCATGGTCGCCGAGGAGTCCACTTCCTGGCCGGGCGTGACGCAGAGCACCGAGCACGGAGGCCTGGGCTTCGGGTTCAAGTGGAACATGGGCTGGATGAACGACTCGCTGCGCTACATGGGGCGCGAGCCGGTCTACCGGCAGTTCCACCACCACGAGATGACCTTCTCCATGGCCTACGCCTACTCAGAGAACTTCATCCTGCCGATCAGTCACGACGAAGTGGTGCACGGCAAGGGCTCGATGTTCGAGCGCGCACCACAGGATGAATGGCGGAAGTTTGGCACGCTGCGCGCCTTCTACGCCTTCATGTGGGCGCATCCAGGCAAGAAGCTGCTCTTCATGGGGACCGAGTTCGGCCAGCGTCGGGAGTTCTCCGAAAGTCGCAGCATCGACTGGTGGCAGAGTGCGGAATGGGGCCACCGCGGCGTGCAACGGCTGATCAAGGACCTCAACGCGATCTACAAGGAGAACCCCGCCCTGTGGAAACGGGACACAGACACATCAGGCTTCTCCTGGATCGACGCCGACGACCGTGGCGGGAATGTCTTCTCGTGGCTGCGCTACGACGGCGATGGTCAGATGATCGCCTGCATCACCAACTTCTCCTCTGAGCCCCGCCAAGACCACCAGATCGGGCTGCCCACGGAGGGGGTATGGAAGGAGATCTTGAACACAGATGCCGAGGTTTACGACGGCACAGGCCTGATCGGCAATCTCGGACAGGTAGTCGCTCATCCGGTGCCATCGCACGGCTATGTGGCTTCCGCCTCCGTCACGATCCCCCCGCTTGGTGCGGTGTGGCTGCGGCTAGAGCCCGAGCTGGATGAGGAGCAGCCGCTCGAGCCGGAGAAAGCCAAGCGTGCCGTCCGGGCGGCCGCCAGGATGGCTTCGCCACACACCACCACGGCCGACACAGCAGTGACTGGACCCACACAGCCCCGTCGAGCCAAGCCTGCGGCCGCGGAGTCCGAGACGGGAGCCGAACCGGAGGTAACAGCCGCCGCTGCTGCTGTGGAAACGGAATCGACTCCCAAGACGTCGGAATCGCCCGGGAGCCCCGACTCGTCAGAAAGTCCCGACTCGCCGGACTCACCGTCGTCGCCGAGTGAGCCGGACTCACCTCCCAGTGGCTGACCAGTGAAAGACGGCCGGCCCGGTACTGCCTCCAGCGCTGAACGATCGGGGTAACCGAGCAAACAGTGCGGCGGCCAGCGCCCACTTGAGGGCCAGCGCCACGAGCGGCACGATCAGTTCACCATCCGGGCCGGTGCGGGGCGACACCGCGAACAAATTGGTCGAGGCGTGTAGCAGGATCGCGAGCAGGACGCTGCCCCGCGTGCCCAAGAACAGATAGGTGAAGATCAACGACGTGGCCATCAGGTCGAACAGCACCAACCACGGTGGCTGGCGCTCGATCGCGGAGCCCTCGGTCCAGACCAGCGGCAGGTGCCACAGCCACCAATAGATCCCGAGAATCAGGCTGGCAGCGACAGCACGGTAGCGAGCGAGAAGGCGTGGCAGCAGATACCCACGCCAGCCAAGCTCTTCGCCGAGTCCGTCGGTGAGTGCCAGAACCAGCAGGGTCAACGAAAGTGCCGGAACTGACAGGGTCAGCGCGGGCGGTCGAGCTTCAGCCCAAGGCTCACCGAGCAGTACGGCTATCCCGGCAACCGTCATTGCGAACACCAGCGGCCCCAACAACACAACCGGATACCACCACCAGTGCACACGCCATAGCAGCAATCGTCGACCCAGGTCGCGTAGGCCGGCCCGCCCGTATAACACCGCAGCACAAACGAGGGCGGCGACCCCAGGCATCCAGGTCCACAACTGACCGACCACCCCGACCTGAGTGCCCATGGCTCGTGGCCCCCAGATCACCCACGTCAAGATCAAGGCCACCAGCATGAACACCACGACGTCGTGCCGGCGAAGGCTGGTGCGCCACCCTCGGGCGTCAGGATCAGTCATGATCTCATCCTGGCGGCTGTGGACTACTTTGGTCATTCATGAGCACAGTCCACCCGGACCCCGTCGCCATCACATGCGCCCTAGGCCCATCGACAAGCTCAGCACCCAAGCAGTGACCGACCTCACTTTGACCGTCAACGTCTCCGACAGCGGAGTCGTCACGTTCGACTGGAGCGGATCGGTCAGCCCCGAGTTGCTGGAGCGGGCGGTCAGAGCGGCAGCCGACGAGGCACTGATGGGCCGCGGTCTGCGCCGTCTCGAGGTATCGGTGCCGGCTGAGGACCTGGCTGCTCGAAGAGCTGTACTCCGCGCTGGCTTCCGGCTCGAGGGAGTTCGTCGCCAGGTGGTCGAACGGCCCGACGGTTCGTACGCTGACATGTGCCTGTTCGCACGGCTCGCATCCGACCAGACGTACGGGCCGCAGGGCTTCTCAGGGGTGATGAATTCGGCACTACCGAAGAAGCGTCTGATCGCTCACGTGCTGCTTCGGGACCTGCAAGGACGGGTGCTGCTCTGTGAAACTCAGTTCAAGCCCGATTGGGAACTGCCTGGCGGCATCGTCGAGCCCTACGAAACGCCGCGACAAGGCGCGATCCGTGAGGTCACCGAAGAGCTCGGCATCACGTTGGCCGTCGGTCGGCTCCTCGTGGTGGACTGGATGCCCCCTTATCTGGGTTGGGACGACGCCATCGAGATGATCTTTGATGGTGGCCTGGTCGGTGAGGGCGATTTGGCCGGCTGGTCGCTGCAGCCGACAGAGATCAAGCGCGTCGCCCTGGTCGATCTCGACACCGCGGCCGGGCTGGTCACCCCAATCGCTCATCGACGGCTGGTGCTCGCAGCCACGCTCGGCCCAGATGAGATGGCCTACACCGAGGACGGGCGCACGCCTTAGCAATCAGACCTTGCCAAGCTCCAACCGGACGTCCTGGAGGGTCACGATGAGCGAGTCGTTCGCGCAAGCCAATCGAGCCTCGCCATCCGGCGCGAGCACGCTGCCAACCTGTGCCATCGACACCGACTCATTCGACGATCCGACGGCGAGCGTCGCCGAGCCGGTGCCCTCGCCCAGCGTAAAGGTCGCCTTGCTGCCTTCCACGCGGTAGTCACCGCTGATGCTGCCGTCTACCAGCAGGTCGCCGGTCTGTCCGGCCAGCGTCAGCTTGATCGGGTCCTTGCCTGCACCGCGAAGCACGTAAGCCCCATCGTCGAACGTGACGGCCACGTCGCCGCCCTCACCTGTGCCGAAAGTGCCCTTGTCACCGGCGCCGACGAACCGAACCAGGCGATAGCGCCCATCCAAGCAGTCTGCGGCCGGTGCAGCGGGTGCCGGCGTAGCTGTCGATGTCGGATAGCTGGTTGCCGCTGACGATTCAGGCTGCGGGGGCGAGGGTGTGTCGCCGGCAGACGGGCTGCCCGAGCAGCCAGTCACCGCCATCATCAGGGCGGCCAGCGCGACAAGAAGCAAGCGCCTCATTCGGGGTCTCCTGTGTGCTGATCAAGAACCGCGCCAGCATATGCGGCTCGCTGACGGGCATATGTCTGCTTGTCGAAAGACGCATTTCGACAGGCTCGCACACAGCCGCGCTTTAGAAGAGTGCGGTCATCAGATCCCGGCGAGCCTTGAGGACCCGTTCATCGGTGTTGCCAAGCGTCTCGAACAATTCCAGCAGCCGTAGCCGAGTTTGATCCCGGTCCTCACCGGACAGTCTCTTGATCATTCCAATCAAGCGTGCGAAGGCAGCTTCCACTTCTCCGGTGATCATCTCGACATCGGCGGCCGCCAGCTGGCTATTCAGGTCATCTGAGTCATCTGCGGCAGCGAGGGTGGACTGCGGGTCGAGGACCGCGGCACGGGCGAAGAGTCCCGCCTGTGCCTTGCCGACTTGGGCCTCTGCGTCGTTGGGGTTGGCCTGCAGCAGCTTGTCGAACTCCTCGCGTGCGGCTGTGAAGTCCCCACGCTCCAGTGCCGCGTCGGCAGTCGCAAACCGGGGATCTGCCTCGGGCTCGGCCGGCTCCGCCACTGTCTCCTCCGAACCCGCAGGCTGAGCGCGTCCTACCATCCCATTTGCTACCGCAGCCTTGAGAAGTTGATCAATCGCGGCCTCCACTTGATCCTTGGGCAGCACGCCCTGGAACAACGGAGCTAGTTGGCCGTTGATCAACGCGATCACGGTAGGGACCGCCTGCAGTCCGAGCGCTTGGACGATCCCGGGGGCCGAGTCCACGTTCAGCCGGGCCAGCAGGAACTTGCCGTCTGAGGCGTTTGCGATCTCGATCAAGGCCTCGGATAGTTGCTGCCCGGTAGCAACGCGCGGCGAGTAAAGCTCGACGACCACAGGGTGCTTCACGGACTTGCGAATTGTCTCCGCTTCGAACGTCTGCTCGGTGACCTCGACGACGTACGACGCGCCGGCCTTACGCGGTGGTCCAAGAGATGAGGCGGGAGCTGACTGCTGGGCTCGCTGCGTGAGCTGAGAAAGATCAACGGCGCCCGGACGGTTGAAGCTGGACGAGCTCATGCTCCCATCCTGGCAGAACCATTCGTCCGCTGGTGCGCGGCGTTTCACGCCGCGACCACCGCGCCCAGAAGTAGTCGCGCGGTGCATGCGTTTGTCGGCAGAATGTGGCTTATGGCTCACCCTCGCGCCGGCCAGCCGGCCCTCCCAGAAGACCTCATCGACGTCGACGCCGTCGTCAGCGCCTACTACGACCTGATACCTGACCCCAGCAACCCCGACCAGCAGGTGACGTTTGGGACCTCCGGACATCGAGGATCGAGTCTGGATACTGCTTTCAACGTGGCACATATCGCCGCTACTACTCAGGCGATCGTCGAGTACCGGGCGTCCCAGAGCATCACAGGGCCGCTTTATATCGGGAAGGACACCCACGCGCTCTCCACACCGGCGTGGATGACTGCGATCGAGGTGCTGCTGGCTAATGGCGTCACCGTCTGCGCCGAGGACGACGCGGACTACACGCCAACACCGGCAGTCTCGCGGGCGATCGTGGTACATAACGCAACCGCCCAGGCGAGCAACACCGCCGACGGAATCGTGGTGACCCCGTCGCACAACCCGCCGCGCGATGGCGGCTTCAAATACAACCCGCCACACGGCGGGCCGGCTGACACTGACGCGACGAGCGCCATCGCGGCACGTGCCAATGAGCTGCTGGCCGATGGCTCGGCGATCCGCAGACGGCCGTACGCGGATGTGTCCTCCGAGATCAATCGCTTCGATTACCTCGGCGGCTACTGCGAAGATCTGGTCAACGCATTGAACCTGAAGGCGGTGCGGGATGCCGGTGTGCACATTGGCGCCGACCCGATGGGCGGTGCCAGCGTGCAGTACTGGGGCTACATCGCGGAGAACCTCGGCATCGACCTGACCGTGGTCAACCCGAAGGTCGACCCAACCTGGTCGTTCATGACCCTCGATACCGATGGCAAGATCAGGATGGACTGCTCTTCGCCCAACGCAATGGCGAGCCTGATCCGCAACAAGGACGAGTACGACATCGCGACGGGCAATGATGCCGATGCCGACCGGCACGGCATCGTCACCCCGGACGCTGGGCTGATGAATCCCAATGCCTATCTCGCTGTCGCAATCCAGTACCTCTACGCAAACCGGCCCGGCTGGCGTCCGGACGCCGGTGTCGGCAAGACATTGGTCTCCTCATCAATGATCGACAGGGTCGCTGCGAGCCTCGGTCGGACGCTGGTGGAGGTGCCGGTCGGCTTCAAGTGGTTCGTACCGGGATTGCGGACCGGCGAGATCGGTTTCGGCGGCGAGGAATCGGCAGGAGCATCATTCCTGGCACTCGACGGCAGCACCTGGACTACCGACAAAGACGGCATCTTGCTCGCCCTGCTGGCAAGCGAGATCAAGGCGGTCACTGGCAAGTCGCCAAGTGAGCTCTACGCCGAACTCACTGCCGAACATGGCGCGCCGGCCTACGCCCGCATCGACGCACCCGCAAACCGCGAGCAGAAGGCCAAGCTCTCCAAACTTGATGCGTCCTCGGTCACCGCCACCGAGCTGGCCGGAGAGCCGATCACCACGATCTTGACCAGAGCACCGGGCAACGACGCCGCCATCGGTGGGCTGAAGGTTGCAACGGAGTCGGCGTGGTTCGCCGCCCGTCCCTCCGGCACCGAGGACGTCTACAAGATCTACGCCGAGTCCTTCAAGGGCCCAGAGCACCTCGCCGAGGTCCAGGAGGCCGCTCGATCCGTCGTCTCTGCCGCCCTTGAGGGCTAGCCAAGGGGGGCGATGAGCGTCGGCCTACCCGCTACTATGCCGTAACTCGAGCCCCGCGCAAGCTGCGAGCGTCGGCAATCGCGCGCCCGACGATCGGAGGAGCGACGAGCGACCATGCTCTTGGTTCGCGAAGAGTGACGACGACGGCGGATTCCTAGCGCGCGATGCGCGAGCAGCAAGAGCCAGAATAGATATGTGCACGCCGACGAGCTGGCGGACCTGCTCCGCTGGTGCACGGCGCTGAGTACCGATCCAGCCGACCTGGCTGGTGTGGTCATGGTTGCCGCGGGCCAGCGCTGGTCGACGCTGGTCGACTCGCCCGCAGATTTGCGCGAACTGACCGTGCGAACCTTCCTCCAAGGGATGGAGAGGAAAGATCCGGCTCCACGAGACGAAATGAAGCGTGTGCCCGAAGAGCTTCGTGCCGTCCTGGCCGCGTACGACCGGCTGCCGAAACTCCAACGTGCATTGCTGATGCTCAGCTACCTCGAAGGCGTTACGCACACAGAGATCGCTGGAATCGTTGACCGATCGCCTGCTCGGGTACGTGTCGAGATTGATCGCGCACTCGCAACGATCGGCGCCGACCCTTACTCGCTGCGGGCCGCGTTGGACATCGCTACCTGGTATCCGCCTGCTCCGGCCGAGGTTACCCGGGCCTGCCAGCGACACGGCAAGGCACGAGCCCGCCGGCGACGCCGCATTGGAATGGCAGGAGTCGCTGTAGGAACGCTCGCGGCAGTGCTGCTCGCGGTCAGCGCTGTGCATCGGCCAGTTGTCGAACCGCGGCACCCAGGTGTCTGGGCCTTCTCCCATACGATTCGACCGATCCCGGGTTGGGAGGTGCAGAGCCGAACTGTCGAGCGGGAATGGGAGACGACCATCCTGCGTACCCACCCTCCCGGAAGCGCCAGGTGCTCCGTCGCCGTCGGCACTTCGGGTGCGACATGGGTACGACGGCTGCCGCGTCACCCAACGAAGGTTCGGGTGGGCACCCGCACAGCCTTCTATGCGGAGCGCACCTGGCGTAATGGCGGCGGGACGATGCTGTGGTGGGAGTATGCCGACGCCGCCTTGGTCATCATCGAATGTGGCCACCTCCCGGTGCCACGCGAGGTGCTCCCGAAGCTGGCCAGCCGCGTGGTGCTCAGCGAGGAACCGGTCTTGCTGCCATATCGCATTCGTTCGATCCCGAGCCGGTACCAGGTCTCTTCTGTCACCAAAGGACTGGTGAACAACTCGACTGTGGCGTACCTGACTCGCAATGACTATCCCGAGGGCTTGCTACAGATCAGCATTCGCTACCCAGCCAGCCTGCCGATGTATGGAGTGAACTACTCATCCTTGATGTCGCGTTACGCCTATGGCAGGCATGCCGCCGCATGCCGGCCCTTCGCGACGAGCAACATCTGCGTACGAGCCGATCTGCCGATTCGTGACACCATCAACCTCGCAAAACAGCCGGGCGTGGTGGCCGTGCTTGATCGGATCGCCGCGAACCTCGAGCTTGCCTCGAGCGATACCGATCTCGCTGCCTGGTTCGACGCGCGCGAAGCCCTGCCTGCCTGAGCCGGGCCGCCGGGTCAGCGGCGGCGGCCAAAGGCAACGACTGCGACCAGGCCGATGATGAAGATGACACCGAGAACAGTGCCCTCCACGCCGTGCCCACTCGCTATCAGATAGACGCATGCTGCCAAGAACGCGAGGGTGATCACGACGCCGTAGTTGAGACCGCGTCCATTGAGCCGCACCTGCCGTTGATCAAGCGCTGCGATGCGATCCAACTCCTTCTCGATCACCGCGCGTGTCTCGGCATCGGCCTCGGCGTAGACCTGCAGTGGATCCTGATAACGGTCGTATCGGGTAGCCCGCTCGCTCATAGTTCCTCACTTCGCGGTTGATCGAGGAGGTCGACGACCGGTTCGCCGCCTTCCACCGGTGACTCGGTCGGGCCGACCAGCTCGACCATCGGCTGCAGCGCCTGGCCGACACGCTGCGGTGCAAGCGATGGATCGACAGCGTCGATGCGTGCCATGGCCTGTTGCAGCCGCCCTCCAACGCTGTAGTGCGCGCGCGGATACATCAGTGGCGCGTACAGATAACTAAACCCCTTGAGCAGCGAGCCCGCTGGTGAAGCTAAAGGAATCTTGAAGCGGGGCGACCTCGGGCCTCGTGGAGTAAGACTCGCCGGCTGGCGCCGATATCCGGAGGGCACGATCAGGACCGCCAGCACCGTGGCGATGACCAGCGCACTTCCGATTCCGATGAGTAGCATGGCCCCGGTCCTCACGTGCCCCTCCTCTCGCCAAACCCTGTGATCTGTCAGCGTCGCAGAGCGAAATAGCCGACCGAGACGCTGACGAGTCGGTTATTACTGCTATACCCATTTAGAAGCGCGCTGGCTCGACGTATTCGCCCCACTCTGCGCGCAACACGTTGCAAATCTCACCGAGGGTTGCCTCAACCCGCGCGGCCGCCAGCATCGACTCGATCATGTTCCCATCAGTTCGGGCAACCTTGATCATCTCCGCAAGTGCGGCATCAACCGCCGTACCGTCCCGAGCTGCCCTGCGGGTCCGAAGAGTCTCACACTGCTGGACTTCGACCTCGTGGCTGACCCGTAGGATCTCCAGTGGCCTGGTGATGGTTTCGGTGTGCACATTGACACCGACGATCTTCTTGTCGCCCTCCTCCAACTGCGTCTGATAGCGGAACGCGGAGTCGGCGGTCTGTGCGGTGAACCAGCCCTCTTCAATGCCGAGCAGGATCCCAGACGTGATCGGGCCTATCTCGTGCTGCCGGCCAGCGCCGCCGCCGAGTTCCTCGATCCGGTCGAGGATTGCGACTGCCTCGGTTTCGATCTTGTCGGTAAGCGCCTCGACGTACCAGGACCCGCCGAGGGGATCGATGACATTGACCACCCCGGTCTCCTCAGCTATGACCTGCTGGGTACGTAGCGCGATCTCAGCAGATTCGTCGGTTGGCAGTGCCAGCGTCTCATCCATGGCGTTCGTGTGCAGCGAATTGGTTCCGCCCAGGACAGCGGCCAATGCCTCGATTGCGGTCCGTACGACGTTGTTGTACGGCTGCTGCGCAGTGAGCGAAACTCCCGCAGTCTGGGTGTGGAATCGCAACGATTGCGCCCTGACGGACTTTGCACCGTACCGATCGCGCAGCCATCGGGCCCAAATCCGTCGCGCTGCACGGAACTTCGCGATCTCTTCAAAGAAGTCGATGTGCGCATCGAAGAAGAAGCTCAGACCAGGGGCGAAGCGTTCGATGTCCAGGCCCCGTGACAGCCCAAGTTCGACGTAACCAAAGCCATCCCCAAGGGTGAAGGCGAGCTCTTGGGCTGCAGTCGATCCAGCTTCACGAATGTGATATCCCGAGACGCTCAGTGGCTTGTACGCCGGGATCTCGCGGCTGCAGTACTCCATCATGTCCCCGATCAAACGAAGATGAGGACCAGGCGAGAAGAGCCACTCCTTCTGCGCGATGTACTCCTTGAAGATGTCGGTCTGCAGGGTGCCGTCAAGCGTTGCCAGCTCGACGCCTTGCCGCTCCGCCGCCACGAGGTACATGCAGAAGATCGGTACGGCCGGGCCGGAGATCGTCATGGATGTGGTGACCGCACCAAGATCAATTCCAGCGAACAGCACATCCATGTCCGCTGCGGAGTCGATCGCCACGCCGCAATGACCGACCTCGCCGAGGCTGCGGCTGTCATCGGAATCGCGGCCCATCAGGGTTGGCATGTCGAACGCGACACTGAGCCCGCCGCCCCCAGCAGCCAAGATCATCTTGTAACGCTCATTGGTCTGCTGGGCATTGCCGAAGCCGGCGAACTGACGGATGGTCCAGGGCCGCCCGCGATAGCCACTCGGGTATAGGCCGCGGGTGAAGGGAAACTCGCCCGGCCAGCCGATGCGCTCCATCCGCTCGTCGGTGTCTTCGTCCTCAGGTCCGTAGACCGGGTCGACTTCTAGACCTGAGATGGTTGTGAAGTCGGCGTCGCGAACCTGGCCCTTGGCTTGGGCTTGCGCAAAGGCAGCCGCCCAACGTTCTCTGCCGCTAGCCCATTCTTCGGTCATCGCAACCTCCAGCTCAAATACTAGGACGCCCTATTTTTGTGAGCTGCTCGCGCATCGCGCGGGGAATCCGCCGCCGTCGTCGTCGCTCACAGAGGAAGAACGCCTCTGCTCCCTCCTCCTCCGTGCGGCGGCGCGCGATTCCCGACGCTCGCAGCTCAAGGGTCTGCGTTGAATGCGATTGGCGGCGCTCTAGATTAAAAGTCTCCGGCGGCCTCTCGTGGCATGGTGAGCAACCACGTCAGCTGATCGCACTCCTCATCGCTCAAAGCGCTCAGCCCGAATCGCGCACCGACGATTGCATCGGTCGCCTTTTCCATGACGACCCGCCCCTTGGGGGTGATCGAGGCCAGCACGGCACGGCCGTCCTCGGGGTGTGGCGTACGCCTGATCAGATCGGCTGCCTCCAGCCGCTTCACCAGCGGTGTCACGGACGTGGCATGTACCTGGAGGCGCTCGCCGATCTTGCCTAGGGGCAGCGCGCCGCGGCGCGAGAAGGACAACAAGACCAAGACCTCGTAGCGGGCAAAAGTCAGCCCCAATGGGCGAAGCAAGTCGTCCAGTTCGGTAAGGAGCAGCTGATGAACCCGCATCAGCGAGGTCACAGCCCGCATCCGGTGCATCTCGCCCCACTGCGTGGCCCACTGTTTGGCTGCCTCCTCGATAGGGTCGAATGGCAGCCGATGGCGTTCTATGGCACTCACGTTCCGTCGTCTTCCTCCGCGGTTACGACAGTCTGGGGCAGCTCGCCTAGCATCACCATGCGCAGCACATCCTCGCGCTGGTCGATGTCCTTGACATAGGTGATTATGTTCAGGCCCTGCACTTGCGCGGCGGACTCGAAGATGAAATTCCCGTAATTCAGCCAGCGACCGATGACCGACTTCCTGACGGTGATGTCCAAGATCCTCAACAGCGGCACGCTGGCGCGCTGAACAGCCAGGACTCCATGGACACGGAACACCCGCTGGTTGGTGATCACGAACCGATCGCGGTATTCCTCAAGGATCCGCCACGCCGCTTGGAGGCCGAGCGCCAGGCCAATAACGACGAACACGTAGTAGACGGGCGCCTGGTAGGCGAATCCGCTGATGAAGATCACGACTCCAAGGGCGAGCCGTATGGCTGGCCAGGCGCTCGCCGCCCAGTGCTTGTGGACCTCCACTACCTTCTGCTCACCGGCTGTCGACAGGATGAACTGGTCGACGTTCGGATCAAACCAGTTCAGTGCACCCACGGCTAGCCAGCCAGGGACTGGAAAAAGACGATAATCGAGCGAAATACTCGGGCAAGGGCTGAAAACAGAGCTTGAACGGCGTTAGCGGCGGCCTCCGGCTGCGAAATCAAATAGAACAGTGCGAAGCCAACGACCAAGAAGACGATGATCCGCTTGACCCATTTCATGTCGGACGATTCATCCTTCCGGTCTTGACCGCAGACTATTCGAACACGCTGCCGCATGTACAGGCAGCGCCTGCATATTGTCCTTTCTACCCGATCCAGTGGCAGATTCGGAGCAGGCACGCCGCCCCGTCATAGCGGCGCCGCCATAGCATTTCCGATCATGGGACCTGGCGGCTGACGACAACTTGGTCGGCCGCTGTGTAAGGATCGAGCTCGCCACGGCTCACTGCCTCGGCAAGATCGTCCAGTCGGGCCTCGCCATTTACCCGAAACTCGGCGCGCACTTTGGCGAGCGCGATGCTTTCGACCTCTCGGCGAGCCCGTGCGACGCGGCGTGCTTCGGCGCGTCCAGTCTCTGATTGTGATGCTCGGAACCGCGCGACTGCTTCCAGCAGCTCCTCGATCCCGCGACTCTGGTACGCGACAGTTGAGACGATCGGTGGTTTCCAGTCCTGCGGGCCCCGCTGAGTGAGGGCGATCATCGTCCGCAGCTCTCGTACCACTGCCTGAGCACCGTCGCGATCACTTTTGTTGACGACGAAGATGTCGCCGATCTCCAAGATGCCGGCCTTCGCCGCCTGGATCCCATCCCCCATGCCAGGTGCCAGTAGCACAAGAACAGTATCGGCGGTTTCGGCCACCTCGAGCTCCGACTGGCCGACCCCGACCGTTTCGACGATCACCGTGTCGAAACCAGCGGAATCAAATGCGCGTAGGGCTTGCGGTGTGGCAACTGCGAGCCCGCCGAGATGACCTCGTGTCGCCATCGACCTGATGTACACATCGGGATCCAGCGCGTGCTCCTGCATCCGAACCCGATCACCTAGGAGCGCTCCGCCGGAGAAGGGCGAACTCGGATCAACCGCGAGTACGCCAACCCGCTGGCCACGCGCCCGCAGCGCACGGACCAGGGAGGTTGCCGTGGTTGATTTGCCGACTCCGGGTGCACCCGTCAGGCCGATCACGTGAGCTCGTCCGGTGTCTGGCGCGAGCTCCTTCATGATCATCGGCAAGGCCGGCGATGCATTCTCGATCCAGCTGATCAAACGACCCAGCGCGCGTGGCTTGCCCAGGCGCACTTCGGCCAGGACGTTGCGTACACCATCAAGATCAACAGACAAGGACGCGATCCGCTTAGCTTCCGTCCGGGGGAACAATGATGATCAAGGCGTCATCCTGGCCGCGGCCGCCGCAAAGTGGAACTGCCCCACCGAGCAACGTCCCGATCGGCGTGCCTGCCCGTCCGGCAATGACTGACTCCACGACCACCTCCCAGCTCGCAGCTTCCGCGGACGATCATGTCCGATGCTCCGTGCGGCACCAGTCTGGCACCCTAATGTTTATGACCAGAATGCCCTCCGACCTCGGGAGCATGCTGCCCGGTCTGCTCGGTCTTGATCATGTCGGTGTGGCGGTGGCCGACCTCGAAGCAGCGATCAGTTTCTATCGTGACGTGCTGGGGCTGCAGGTGGTGCATCGTGAAGACAACCTGGACCAGCAGGTGGCTGAAGTGATGCTCGCCAGCAGTGAGGCCGGACCTGTCGGCAACCAGCTCCAGCTGTTGATGCCGCTCACGGAGAACTCAGTGCTGCAGCGCTTCCTGCTGAGACGTGGAAGCGGTCTGCACCACGTGGCTTACGCTGTCTCAGATGTCCGGTCCGCGTCCAGGATTCTGCGTCAATGCGGTGTGCGGGTGCTCTATGATGCACCAAGAGCCGGTACCCGCGGCTCGCAGATCAACTTTGTCCATCCCAAAGACACTGGCGGCGTCCTGCTCGAGTTGGTCGAGCCCGCCGCGGTGGATCCGCACGGTGGGTGAGCGAATTTGGACTGAGCGAATGGCCGTCGCTCACGCGGGCACAGACTCGGCGCCAATACCTATTTTCGGAGAGGGTTTCTTGCGGTGAACGCATCAGACAATACGGGGCTCGGCCTGTTCGACGACACAGCAAGCGCGGTCGGAAACTTTCCCACCGCTTTACGCGGCTATGACCGCACCGCGGTTGACGACTACGTCCGCACACTCGAGGAAAGTGTTGTCAAGTCCCGTAGACATGCGACACAGCTCGAGCAGCAAGTGACCGTGCTCCAGGATGAAGTCGCCTCGGCCGGCGACCGGTCGGACAAGGATGTCGACTACGCCAATCTGGGTGGGCGTGCCAACGACATTCTCCGGCTGGCTCAGGAGCAGGCGCGCGAGCTGGTGCAGAACGCGACCGTCGAGGCCGAGAAGGTCAAGGAGCAGGCGAGGCGCGAGGCTGACGGGCTGCGCAACTCGGCGGCGCGGGAGGGCGACGCGATCAAGAGCGGCGGTGCCGCACAGATTGATCAGCTACGCAGCAAACTGCGTGATGAGGTGAAAGCCCAGGTCGACAAGGCCAAGGCCGAGTCTGATGCGCTAGTCGCGGCTGCTCGGCGGCAAGCTGAATCGGTACGCCGAGAGGCCGACAACGAGGCACAGGCGACACGCCAGAATGCCTATCTCGATACCGAAAACCTGCGCCGCACTGTTGAGCGCGAGGCGGCAGAGGCCCGATCCAAGGTGGCCGCTGAGCGGGAGCAGGCGGTGGCGCAGCTCAAGCTGGCCCACGACGATGCGCAGCAGAAAACCGCAGCCATGCTTGCCGAGGCAACCAGGTACCACCGCGAATCGGCGGACCGCCTTGAGGCTGACCTGGCCGAAGCCGCACGGATTCGCGCCGAGGCTCTCACCGAATCCGAGCAGACCAAGGCCTCGGCTGCACAGGAGGCAGAGGCTCGGATCGCGACCGCAAAGAAGCAGGCTGCGGCGATCAATGAGCGGACTCAACAGGAATTCGCGTGGCGGAAGCAGCAGCTGCGTCGTGAGACAGAGCTGCTACATCAGCGCAAGCAGGCAGTGCTCGGCCAGCTCGCCAGCCTGTCGGCCCTCGCTGAGCAGACGGCTAGCGCGTTCCCTGACCTGGACGACCCCGGCGATCTGGAAGGCGAGGTTGGCGATCGCACCGTAATGCGTCCAGACATGCTGCCGCCGGCTGGTCCGGGCGAGGACAGTCCTGCAGGTAGCAAAGCCGGCACTGGCAGAAACGGTGGCAAGTCACCTAGTGAAGCCGATGAACTAGAGATCGATGGTGACGCCACGGTCCTCGTGGCCCCCTCCGACCTACCGGGCCAGGGAGCCAAGTCCAAGTAGCTCACGCGTCACGCCGCCGGGCCAGTTGCGGTGCTCACCACCCTCCGACGGCTGGCCCTCTGGTTCAGGTGCCGTTACCCTGAGATGACTCGGGGTGACGGCACTTTGGCATGTAAGGAGCCGGCGTGAATATGCCCCCGACAGCTGACTCGAACTCAAATACCGGCCGCTTTCCCCTGGCGCGTAAGGGATATGACCGCGAGGCCGTTGATCATTTTGTACAAGCGACCCATGTCCAGATCGCCCAGCTTCTCGAACAATACGATTCCTTGCTTACTTACAACCATGAGCTTCGCCAGGCCCTTGACGAAGCCCACGCCCAGGTGAATCGCGCCGATTTCACCGGACTCGGCGCTCGGGTTCAAGAGATCCTTCACATCGCCGAGGAACAAGCAAACGACATCACGCAGGGCGCCATTCAGGAGGCGGATCGGCTCAGCGCACAAAGACAGGCCGAAATCGACGAGCTACGCCAGAGCGCATATGAGGAACTGGCCGAGACGCGCGACGCCCAGCGGGCTGAGCTGGACGCCCTGCGAGAGCAGCTTGAGCGGGATGCTGTGCAACTGAAGAAACATGCGGCGGAGGAGGCTGAGCAGTTGCTGGTTTCGTCTCGACTACATGCCGAGGCCGTTCGGACTGAAGCGGACGCAGCCGCCACCGGTATCCGCAAGGCTGCGAGTTTCCAGTCGCAGGAACTACTTGCCGCCGCCGAACGCGACAGCGCGGCTCTGCGCCAGGAGGCTGCAGACCAACGCGAGCAGGTCATGGCCGAGCTCAAGCAAGCGCAGGCCTCGGCTAACGAGGCCATCGAGGCGATGCTGGCGAAGGCGACGGAGTTGCAGCGGGCTGCTGGCGAGCACCTGACGTCGGAGACCGAACACGCCGCGAACCTACGCGGCGAAGCGCTGGCAGAGGCGGAACGTATCAAGGTGGGTGCCAGTGGCGACGCGGACGGGATCATCGATCGGGCGCGACATCAGGCCGCCATGATCGATGACCGGGCGCGTCAGGAACTTGCGCTGCGCCGACGCCAGATGAGGGACGAGCAGGAACTGCTCATGCGGCGCAAGCACGCGATGCTCAACCAGCTTGCTTCGGTAAGCGCGCTGGCGATCGAGACTGCGGAGAACATGCCTGACCTGCCTGAGGTGCCCGAGACAGCTTTTGCGGATTTTCCAGCTAGCTCGGAGTCCGGCAGCGCGGCTGAGATCGAGAGCGACCCGACCGTGGGCAACTCAACCAATGAGCCGGATCAGCAAGGCGAACAGGACGAAGCCGCAGAGGACGGGCAGGTCATCGAGGACGATAGTGGCGACCCCAACGGGGATGGGGCACACACCCAAACACCGACTGATGAGCAGGAGCTCGCGCGGGCATCGAACCACCCCTAGGCGGCTTGAGGCGTACGTCGAAACACTCGGCTCTAGAACAATCGATCGTCGGCGCTGTCCAGTCCCCGTAACAGGTCATAGTCAACGGTCACACAGCTGATGCCACGGTCGCTGGCCAGCACCCTTGCCTGCGGCTTGATCAGCTGCGCCGCGAGAATGCCATGCACAGTTCCGAGCAACGTGTCCCGGCGCATCAAGTCGAGGTATCGACTCAGCTGTTCGACGCCATCTAAGAATCATTACCAGGCGCTACCATGGCTCTGTGCGCGCCGCCATCTACGCCAGGCTGAGCAAGGACCGGTCTGGCCTGAGTGTCAACGTAGGCATCCAGGAGGCCGAAGCCAGGGAATACGCGGCCGAGCACGGCCATGAAGTTGTGGCTGTCCATTCGGACAACGACCTGAGCGCCAGCCGCTACTCCAGCAAGCCCCGGCCGGGCTATGAGGCGCTATGGCGCGCGATCGAAAGCGGAAGCGTTGAAGCCGTGATCGTGACCGAGATGACGCGTCTTTACCGCCGGCTCGAAGAACTGCTCGACTTAATTCACCTGGCTGAACGGACCAATCTCAAAAGCATCGAGACAACCGACGGCGTCGGCTATCGGCTTAACACTGGCGAAGGAATCCATGCGGCAGTCGCCGCGATCAACAACGCCGTGTTGGAGTCGCGCAAGATCTCAGACCGTCAGCGGAGGAAGCAAGCTGCCAAAGCCCGGGAGGGCCTGAGCCACGGCGGCCGCCGGGCCTTTGGCTACAGGTCGGGCAACATGGAGCTTGACGAAGATGAAGCCGACATTCTTAGGCAAATGGGTGATCGACTACTTGCCGGCCACTCGTTCAAAGAGATCGCCTACTGGTGCAATGATCAAGGATTTACAACCAGCGAAGGCAAACTCTGGCACTCCGTGACGGTCCGCAATACTCTGCGGCGCGTCCGGTATGCCGGCATTCGTGAGCACAAGGGGTCGCAATATCCGGCGCAGTGGCCGGCCGTTTTTGATCATGAAACCTGGGAGCGGATGGAGCTAGTCATCTGTACCAATGCCGGCAAGTACGGTGACCGTCCCAAGGCGCGCAAATACTTGCTCACTGGACTGGTCTACTGCGGTAAGTGCGGTATGCCGCTCAATGGCGCAACGAAGCGCGATCGCCCGGACAGGCCGCTCAGACGGACCTATTACTGCCGGCTGAACGGTGACACTCAGCGCAAGCGTGGCTGTGGTGGAGTGGTCCGGAATGCCGACGCTCTCGAAGCCTGGATTACTGAAGCCGTGCTCTACCGGCTCGATACGCCGCAGTTGGCAAACCTGCTACGCGAGGATTCTTCGAAGAATGATCAACTCCGAGGATTACTCGACCGACGGGCAGCCCAGAAGGAGCGCATTAACGAGATCCTGGATGCCTATGCTGCCGGCGAGATCACCAAACCGGAACTCGGCCGGTTGAAGCCGCGGGCCGAGCAGGCCCTGGCGGACATTGAGCGTCAGATCTCAAGTCTCAATCGACCGGGCATCCTGCCTGTGGGCCGAACGCTACGAGAGGCGTGGGAGTCGAGTGGTAGTGATTCGTGGCGCCGCGAATTACTGGCACTGTTGATCGACAAGATCACCGTCAAGCCGGGCGTTTCAAAGCCCTACTGGCGTCAATGGCGGTTCGACCCGGAACTGATCGACGTGGCGTGGAAGCACTGATCATCCGCGCCGCATCCAGGAGCGTTCCCTGATCTTCGACGCGCTGAGGTACGCCACTGACCTGAGTGGAGTTGCCGATCCAGGCAGCAAGATCAGGCATTGATCTTGTCCCGACCGTAAACTTGTGAGTCGAAGTCAGACAGCTGCTTGATTTCGTCCGTCGCAAGATCAACAAGCCCCAGCCGTGGCGACTGGTCCCGATCATAGGTCGACTTCAAAGCACGAACGTCGGCAGCATAGGCATCCATCCGCCTGCGGCAAGTGGCTTCACCGATGTGTCGGGTGTAGCGGCTCTTGGCCGGCCAGGATTGATGATCTTCTTGACAGTGGTTCCGCAGCCGGCTCCTCATCCGTTCGATGAAGGAGGGCAGGCTATGGCGGTGCCACTCATCCAGCGGGTCGCTGGTGAACGCTTGACCGGCGCGGTGGCGCTGATCTGCGAGAACGGCGATCTCATGCACAAGGTGAGGATGTTGCGGCCAACAGGTCGGGATTACATCGGCGACATCCCAGACGTGCTCGTGGTTCAACCAGGTGACGACAGCCTCCAAGCACAACCAGACCTCTCTTCGCAGTTGCGACGTCTGGCAGGTGCCGCGATCCCACGGCCGCGACAACGTCGCCAGATCTTGGAGAGGCAGAAGGTGATCTTGTTGCCGACTCGTTGCGAGATCGAGTTCTCGATAGGCAAATTGCACCAACCTCCCCGGTTTAGGGAACGGCTGGACGAGCGCCGAAGAGTCGGCATCGGGGCCTATTGCGCCGGTCATAAGTAGGACTCCTGATCAGCCGCGATCCCGCGATGTCTCGCCTCGGCTACGGCGGCGGCAGATCGGTCCTCGGCCGCAAGCACCTCGAGGCAGTTTTCGGCTAGCTGGGCACACAGCTGCCTGTGGTCCGTTAGGAGCCGGCGTCCGGCCTTGCCGTCGATGCAGCGGGTCAGGCGCGCAATGATGGGTTTGCCGTTCTCGGCGAGTACGAGCGCGTGCCCTTCTTTCAGCCCACGGATCTCTTCTGGCTAGTGCTGGGATCGCCAGAATTGTGCGATTTGTCACGGTGTGGTCATCACGTCCAGTCAAGCCATGTTCAAGCCAGGACTCGACGGCGTCTCGTACGGTGTAGGTCCGGTGTTCGGCCGGAAGGCCATCGGTTTGGTCCCGACGCAGCGCGAGCAACTTCTGCTTCGCCTCTGTCTTGGTCTTCCCGCTCACCCACCGCCGTTGCCGCCTGCTCGTGGGGCTGAATCCGACATCGACGGCCGACATCCACCGCTGCCGCGATTCGTCCCAGTAAAGTGCGCCCTCGCCGCGGCTACCGGGTGCGGGCATTGGTACGAGCCATCGCTTCTGTCACGAGAAGATTGATGTACGCCGTCATGGATGAAGCTGGAACCAGGCGGCGCCGTCCCTGAGTTACCGTCAGTAGGCGGCCTGACCGAATTTGCTCAAAGATGACTGTCCTGCTCAGATTGAGCATCTCCATCGCCTCAGGCACTGTGTAAAGTGCCCTGCCTGACAAGGTTGCTGCGGAATTCATGGCCCTCCTTTCGCCCTGAGATATACGGACCCTCTGATCTTTGGCTTCGTGAACGCCAGCGCCACTGCCGAGGCTTGATTCGAGGTAACGCGGTCCGATCAGCGGCGTGGGCACTCCGTGCGACTGGTTCAGTGCAGTTCATCTACGTGGTCCTTTCGGCGACGGACCAGGCCGGTGCGTAATCTGCCGCCGTTCGACCGAACGCCCGCGACGCGCCTCAGGACCGGATCTGGCCGATCGAGTGACACCGCTAGGGTCGAGCTGAGCGACCGCTGCGACGGACTGTTTGGTGGTGGCGATGACATCCTCGGTCAGGTTGATCAGTCCGCGCCTGGCCGGCTCCGGTAGCGGGATCACCTCATTAGCTGAGATTTGCCGGGGTGTGGTCCACCTGACGCCTTCGTAGCGGGTCTCGCCCTGCTCGATCGCGATCTCGGCCTCCCCTTGCGCCCTCATGCCGATGATGCGCGCGGGAGCGGTGAGCCCCGGGTGGTCGGCTGCGGTGTCTCGCGCGACGTGGGCAATGTCGACGGACGCGACCATGCTGAGATGAAGGGTCCTGACGGTGTTGACGACGTCGACGCGGCTGGCGAGCTGGTCGGGCGTGGCCCATCCGTTCTGGGTGGTGGCGGTAGCCGCGATCGCGGCGCGGACCTCGCTGGCTGCGGCGACTAGAGCGGGGTCGGTGCGGCTGGCTGGGCTGGTGAGTTCGCCCCAGCGTTTGGCCAAGCGGCTCCAGGCAACATGGTTGGCCTCTAGCGTCGGCGCCAGGCGCTGCAACAGATCGGGATCTATATGGCCCGTTGTGGTGGCGGCTTCGGTGATGATGCTTGTGGTGCCGGTGATGAGCGCTTGCACGCGCGCCACCCGCACGAGATCAGCCGAATCCGGATTGGCGGCCAGGGTGCGGTGCGCCTGAACCTCCCAGGCGGCCAGTGCTGTTTCCAGCCGTGTGGCCGGTGCCGCCGCTCTCAGCTGGCCAGGGTCCCCGGAGGGGAGTGGCTGCCCGAACATGTAGGCAGCAGCGAGCTCCTCGAATCCGCCGAAGCGGGCGATCATGCCCTGCGCCTCGGTGATCTCTAGGATGGTTGGCCGCTCAGCCATTGGCTGCCGTCGGCGGGTGCCGACCTCCAATCGGTGCTGCAGCTCCGCCACATAGGCGCCGAGTGCGACAGCCGTCCCGTGCGCCGCCACATCCAGCGTGTGCATCGCCTGGCCGTGAATATTTGGGGTATGGGCGTGTCTGTCCGTGTTCGCTGTCTGGGAAGGGCGGTCGTGGCGCTCGATGAGATGCCGCGCCCGGGAAAGGTTGTTGGAAATCTCGGACAGGTGATCGTCGGTCGGTCCGTGCCCGGGCCAGTGCCGAGCGCGAACGCTGCGACCGATCGCCTGCCCGACAGCCCGCAGCCGCTCCATCGGATCCGCTCCCGACATAGAGTCCGGCCGGGAGGCCAGCGCTGCCCACAGGTGGACCGCTGACGCGACCAGCTGATTCCAGCTCCTTACCATCGCCCGAGCGTTTTCGGGCGTTGCGTCGAGGAGCGTCTCGCGGGCCAGTGCGTCACTATCGGCCAGGAGCTCGCCGATTGTGCGTCTGTCACGCGCCGGCACCGGTGTTCGCCTCCCACACCAGCTCGGCGACGAGCGCCAGCAGGCCCAGCAGCCGCGATGGTGCATCCACGACACAGATCCGGCGCAGCAACTGGTCTGCTGAAGCGAGAAGCTCAGCTGGGTTGTCCCCCACCGGTGTGGGCCCATCCAACCGGGCGCGGCGCGGCAACACGCCCAATGCCTCGTCGGCAGCCGAGTCGATCCCTAAGGCGAGCAGTTGACGCCATGACCGCGGACCGGCCGCGTCGGATCGCATCCATGCCAGCTCAGCTGCCCGTCGAAGTAAGCGCGCGACACCAGCCACCGTTTCAACGACTTCGGCGTCCATCTGCTCTATGCCCACCCAACTCTCCTTTGCTCAGAGGCCGTCCAATGAAGCCACAAATCTCAGCCGTGAGGTCGAATAGGCCATTACCTGTGGGCAAAGGACGCTTTGTGGCCCTAAGCGCTACCCGGGGATCCAGGCGGTCAGGGTCGTTGAACAGGAACGCGATCGCCGGCAGCTTGGCCAGCGGCTCTGAGTCGGTGTACTGCTCGGGTGATGATGTGCAGCAGGCCATCAACCCTGAAAATGATCATGGTCTGGGCTAGCGAGGTTTTCCGGCTCGCCGCTGATTGGGCTGGGACGGTGTTGCTGTAACGGATTTACTTCCAGGCAGCTCCTGACCTGACGGCGCGGCATCTTGTCTCTTGCAGCTGCGCCTGCGCGGACGGGGCGAGGCTGACTGTGGTCGGTCGTTGTCGCAGACGGAGGCTCAACTTGTGCTCGCAACACGCATGAGCGGAGTCATGGGATGCTGGCGACGGTTGTGCTGTGATCTTCGCGCTTGCTGTCATAGGCCTGCCCGGTTAGCTGGCGAAGCCGGGCCGCTTCGCGGTGGTTGATTGCTCCAGCGCACCACTGCACCGCCTCGGCTAGCGTCAGGTGTTCGGCGTTGATCATCGCCTGCAAAGCGGCGCCGGCACGTTGCTCGGTGGCGGCGATTGTGGCATCTCGTTCTCCGAGCGCGGTCAGCACCTCGATGGCCAGTTTCTCCAGGCGCCGGTCACGCTGGGCCCGTTCATGACGACGCTTCGCCTGCACCTGGGATGCGGCCAGCCTGGTCGCCTGCCTCATCGTCTGCTTGCCCATAACCTTCCCTCATCGACAAAGACTCGCACTCCCCTACGCCATTTCCGGCTGGCCGAGCGGTCATCCCGAGACGCAGCTTGCAAGACTTCCCTCCACAGGCTCGGGCAATCTCACGTCCCACGAGATTTAAACTCGCCACCCCTTGACCCCCAGACATCGGCAGCGTGTCCAATGACGTCCACCGACGTCAAACTTTCCTTAAAAATAGGGATTTCGCACTTAGGCGCATTTCGGTGGACAAACCCAAATGGTGGTCAAAATGGTGGTCAGACCCATAGCTAAACTAAGCGAAAGAGGCCCGCTGCATAATTTGGCCGCAGACGCTGTGCTGCGATGCTGTGCCTCACCGCTGCATTCAAGGCGCATCTGAGGCTTGACAAGCTCCAGGGATCGCGGGCTAGAGACCGATGCTTCAAAGTGGGGCCAACCGGTTAATTGAGATAGATCAACCAAGGTCGGGGACGCCCGTGACGCGCGGCACAGATCGGAGCGCGACCGAGCTCCGGCTCTAAGAGAGACTGCGCCGGCTTAGAGACGGCCAGCTGCACTCGGCTGGCCTTGACTCGTGTACGGATTAAGCCCTGTCAGGCGTCCGTTAGTGCCACCCTCATCGGGCGTTTCAAAGGACGGGTCATACGGAACTTAAGTCACCCACCGCCCGCAGGGTTTCCCCTTGCCGCCACCGCTGGGCGTCCCGGTCGGCCTCCGGATCACCGGTGTCCGGCAGCTCATCCGCTCCAGGCGTGACAAAGGTTCCGCGGGAACGCGAACCCGGGGGTCGGCTACCGGGATGTCTCCACGTACTTGAGCCAGCTGTCACTAAGAACCCCATACGCTCCCACGGGTGCTCCAGTGGATCACTGCAGTGGGCACTTTTGTCTGCGGCACAACCTCTCGCGCTCTTCCTCTCGTGCGTCGCGACCTGGTCCCAGCGGCGCGGAGTCCCGCTGAGCATCTTCTGCGCGTCCCCTGCCCTTTCCTCGGGTACTGATGCGACGCCTGCAGTCGAACTGCTCGAGAGTGCGGACCCGCGTCCCGCGACCCCTGCTAGCCACTCGAGGTCTCCAATGCGAGATCACTCTCTGAGGTGGGCTAACAGCATTCAATCCAGCGATGCGGCGTCATGGAATCGTTTGCCCACGAAGACGTCAACCAGGTTTGGATTTTTGCGCAGCTGCAGCAGGTCCGCATCTCAAGGAACGATTCATAGGACGAGAAGGCGCAACCCGTTGCGGCATGCAGGATTTTCACAGTATGGTCTTAGCGATTTCATTGTGATCTCCGCCACAAGAGCAAGGTGAGCCGATGACCACGACCACCATCACTGAAGAAAGCATGGAGGTTACGCCTCACGATCTCGACGATGCGCGCAAGCCTCCACTGAGTCCGCTCGGCATTCTGCTGATGAACTTCGGGTTCTTCGGAATCCAGTTCAGCTTCGGTTTGCAGCAGTCGGCGGTTAACCCGATCTTCACCTTCATCGGAGCCAAGCCGGAAGAGCTACCGCTGCTGAACCTGGCGGGCCCTGTGACGGGTCTGGTAATCCAGCCCCTGATCGGCGCGATGAGCGACCGGACGTGGAGCCCGAGATGGGGGCGGCGCAAGCCGTACTTCCTGGTCGGCGCGATCGGTTGCAGCGTGATGCTGTTCCTGTTCCCCTTCGTCAGTGCGCTGTGGATGGCCTTCCTGTTCATGTGGTTGCTGGACGCCAGCAACAACACCGCCATGGAGCCTTATCGGGCCTTCATTTCCGATCGGCTGCCGAAGAGCCAGCTGGCGCGCGGCTTCCTCACACAGTCCATGTTCGTCGGACTGGGTGCCGTGCTGGCCAACCTGTCACTGTTGGTGTTCCAGAAAGTCGTTCAAGGTGGCACAGCCGCGGGAATTCCCTACTGGGTCTTCGCAGCCTTCTGGGTTGGCGCGGTGTGCTCCATCGGATCCGTCCTGGTGTCGGTGCTCTCCACCAAGGAGATCCCTCCCACCGACGAAGAGCTTGCCGAACTGCGGGCGAGGCCGAAAGGTGCCGGGGCGTTCTTCGCCGAGATCACCAGCGCCGTCAAAGAGATGCCGGTCGGCATGCACAAGATCGGCCTGGTTTTCTTGTTCCAGTGGTTCG
This sequence comes from uncultured Actinomycetota bacterium, assembly GCA_963836855.1. Classification (GTDB taxonomy): domain Bacteria; phylum Actinomycetota; class Actinomycetes; order Propionibacteriales; family Propionibacteriaceae; genus Microlunatus. The sequence goes on from CAWILN010000018.1 coordinate 133,733, forward strand.
CGATGGCGGTCTACTGGCAATTCATCGCTGTCAGCATGGGCGAGACGATCTTCAACGCCGCTCCCGGCACACCGGAGTTCGAGGAGGCCTCAGGTTGGGTCGGCGCGGTCAACGGCATGTACAACCTCGTCACGATCTTCGCGGCCCTTGCCCTGATCCCTCTGGCGCAAAGGTTCGGCGCCAAGCGCGTCGGCGTCGTAGCCCTGATTCTCGGCGGCCTCGGACTGCTCGCCGCTGCGAACACCACCAACCAGTACGCCATTCTGGTCCCGATGATCGGGCTGGGCATCGCTTGGGCGTCGATGCTGGGCATCCCCTACATCATGGTCGCGAGCATGGTGCCGAAGGAACGCGCCGGCGTCTACATGGGCATCGTCAACATGATGATCGTCATCCCGATGCTGATCGAGAGCCTCACTTTCGGCTGGATCTTCGAGAACCTGCTCGGCGCCTCGGGTTCCAACGCGATCATGCTCTCTGGTGCGCTGCTGATCTTGGCAGCAATTGCTATGACGTGGATCCGCCCGCCGGCCGAGGAGGACGAGTCCGATCTCATGCCGCTCGGCAAGCACCGCCACATTTCGGTGTACGACCGCGTGATCGTGGGATCGGACGGATCGTCCGCGTCGTTGTTCGCTGTCGACCGGGCGCACGCAGTGGCCGCTGAGGCCGATTCACATGTGATCGTCGTGACGGCGTACGACCCAGATGCCGGGCCTGACACTGAGGGCGGTCGGCAGGTGTTGCGTGATCATGACGGGGCCAAGGCGGTGCTCACCGCGACCGTCAAGCATCTGACCTCAGATCGTGTCAGACGGGTCGAGGAGCGGCTGGTGCACGGTGATCCTGCGCAGGCACTGCTGGACACTGCTGGTGATGATCCGGCTGCCCTCATCGTGGTCGGTAACCGTGGTCTGGGCGCCGCCAGCGGGGAGGCGCTGGGCGCAGTTCCCGCGGCGGTTGTCAGGGATGCTAAGTGCGATGTGCTCATCGTCCAGGTTTCGATGGGTGAGCCGATCGGCGCGACCTAGTCGGCCCGAGCGGTCTTTCTGCAATCAGGGTCCCGCGCTGTCGGGACTCTGATTGCTTTCTGGCACAGTTGGCGGCCATGACCGCGACCGTCGCCGACAACCCCATTGCGAGCCGATATGAGGCACGGATCGATGCCAAGCTCGCCGGCGTCTCTGAGTACGAGCTCACACCTGACACCATCGTCTTCCTTCAGACTGTCGAGGCGGACGAATAAGACCAGGGACCGGCAGGGCAATCGCGAGGTATGCCCTTTGGTGACACGCGAGCCCGCGGCACGCACCTACTTGCGTAGGCCCTCGATCCGTCCCAATCTGGGACCGCATCGTCTGGCGACCGGGGCTGGCCGGAACACCAATGTGTTCCCGCTGGCCGCTCCTTGTGCGGACGACCGCTAGACGGTCCCCGGGTTCTCGCAGTGATCGCAACATCCCTAGTTCGGAGGGTGTTGTGGTGCGGTTCTCTTATCGGATGGTTCCTGAGGTCTATCAGGTGTTCTGGGCTGGCATGGCGGCTGGCGAGTTCATCAACGATGCCGCGATTGCGGCCGGCAGTTATCGCAAGCAAGGCACCCGCTGGCTGGCTGCGGTGGGAGGTGTCAGACCTCGTCGAGGCCGGAACCTGAAGGGTCGGTGTTTGACGTTGGCGCAGCGGGAAGAGATCGCGCTCGGCCGGGCCCGCGGTGACTCGATCCGGGCCATCGCGGCCATCATCGGGCGGTCGCCATCGACGGTGTCGCGGGAGCTGCGTCGCAACGCCGATGGGCTGGGGCGCTATCGGGCCACGTCGGCGCATGCACTGGCCTATCACCGGGCGTCGCGGGGCGAAGCCGGCGAAGCTGCTCACCAACCTGAGGCTGCGTGGCATGGTGGAGGCGGACCTGGCCAAGAGGTACTCACCGGAGCAGATCGCGGGCCGGTTGAAGGTCGACTTTCCCGATCAGCCGGAGATGCAGGTGAGCACTGAAACCATCTACCAGTCGCTGTATGTGCAGTCCCGCGGCGCCTTGAAACGCGATCTGACCAGGTATTTACGTACCGGTCGGGCGGTTCGTCGGCCTTCGCGGAAGGTCGGCCAGCGCAAGAATCGGATCCCGAACATGATCAACATTGCCGAGCGGCCGGCCGAGGCCGAGGATCGGGCCGTGCCCGGCCACTGGGAAGGAGATCTCATCATCGGCCGGAAGAACCTGTCGGCAATCGGCACCCTGGTCGAGCGGACCACCAACTACACGATGCTGCTGCACCTGCCCAACGGCTACACCCCTGAGCTGGTGCGGGATGCGTTGGCGGCCAAGATCAAGACCTTGCCCGACGTGCTGCGGGCCTCGCTGACGTGGGACCAGGGCCCGGAGATGGGCAAGTGGAAACAGGTCAGCGTGGACGCTGACATCGACATCTTCTTCTGCGACCCGCACGCGCCGTGGCAGCGCGCCACGAATGAGAACAACGGCCTGCTGCGCCAATACTTTCCGAAGAGCAGCGACCTCTCCGCTCACAGCGCCGACGACCTCGACTGGGTCGCTGCCGAACTCAACGACCGACCACGCAAACGCCTAGGCTTCAAGAAACCGATCGAACAGATCGGACCCCTACTGTTGCGCTAACCGCCAGAATCCGCCGGTCGGCTAACGAGACGACGGACCGTCCCCGACGACCGACCAGAATCGGTTTGTATGACCGCAGCATCAGCGATCCTGCTGCTTCATCTCGACATCGCGTAGGCCTCAGTGATCTGTCGGACAACGATTGCGGCATCCTCACCCACACCAATCAGCAGCGAGGACTTCCGCTTGCGCAAGAAGTGGACCCCGACAAAGGAGAGCCCGGGAACCACGGTGCTCGCGCCGTCTTGAGTGAGCGGGAATCCCCACGTGTCGAAGGCATCCGGCCATGGCAGCCAGGACCGATAGTCAGGCCGGAACCCTGCTGCGAAGATCACGGACCCGATGTCGGCCAGGTCGATTGAGGTGGGCGCTGAGGATCTGAATGGCTGGGGATCGTCGAGCCCGGGTGGTTCGAATCCTCGGGTCGAAACGAGGTTGTGAACCAGGGCGCGGAATTGCAGGTAGCGCTCGTCTCCCCAAGCGATGCTCTGATCAAGGTCGGGGGCAAAGATCGCCTTGCGATCCATGGCGCCGAGGAAGTGTCCGGTAAGCGTCACGCCACGGGCTTGAAGCGTACGCAGGTGAAGGTCGGGCCCGCGACCGTTTCCTGTAACAAGGGCGCCAAAAAGCCGTGCCTCGGGAGCGGGAAGCGAGTCCAACCGCCAGTCCAGGAACCCTGTTTCCTGTGCCCACCACAAGATGTCTCGGCCGCCGAAGCGCCTCGGCGCCCACGGCGCCCTGCCGCACGCAACCACCACGTCCCGGCCCGCTTCGCTCAGCTCGTCCGCGATTTGGCATCCGGACTGACCGCTACCGATGATTAACACCTTTCCCGGCGGCAGTGCTTGCTCATGCCGGTAATCGTCCGCGTCGATTTGGGCCAGCTCTGCTGGCAGCGTCTGAGCCGCCGTTGGCCGGTGGGGACGCTGATAGGCACCGCTCGCGAGAACCACCGCATTCGCGTGAATGGCGCCGGCCGACGTCCGAAGCACGAATCCATCACCCGGTAGCGACTGCACCGACTTGACGGCAACGTGCTCGCGGATCGGCGCGCCTGATTCGGCGGCATAGCGTTCGAGGTAGGCAACGAATTCGTCGCGAGGCATGAAGCCGTCTGGCTCCGGCCCGGCGTAACGGCCGTCCGGTAGCTGGACTGTCCAATTGGGTGTTACGAGGCAAAAGCTGTCCCATCGGTTCCGCCATGTTTCACCCACTCGGCCGCGCTCGAGAACCACATGCTCCAGCCCGGCCTTGGTCAACTCCCGACTCGTGGCAAGCCCCGCTTGGCCGCCACCGACAATAGCGACGGGAACCGATTCCATCTGAGTTGGAGCGACGCCGCCCTTTTGGCGGGCCCAGCGTGGCTCCTCGACTTGTGTTCCCATGACAGCCTCCGCTTGTCCACTGCTGGCTAGCGGCTAGCGGCGTCGGTAGCCGCCGTCGGCGGAAACGCGATTGGTTCGTCAGCAGGCGGGAAATCGGCGTGGCGGTGCACGATGCGCCATTGTCCGTCCTCGCGCCGGTACACGTGGGTGACGCGCAGGGTGTAGGTCCGCGGCTCACCGGCAACCTTCATGCGATTGTGCTCATACCCGACGGTGTAGGCCAGGTCACCACTGGCGCCCGCCGCGACAACCTCGAAGTCGAATTCGGTGGCGTCGGAGAACCACGACGCAACAGTACGGAACATGCGGCTGAGCTCATCCCAACCGGCTCCCGAGTCCCTCGCACCGAACACCGTCACCGGATCGGTCCGCGACCAGAGCGCGAGCCGCGGCTCAGGGTCCCCGTTATGTATTGCCGTGTCGGCCGCAACCTGCTTCGGCAGCATCTCGACCAGGAAATTGTCGGCCGCAGTTCCCATGATTGCCCTCCAATACTGTTATACTGCTTTCAATACAGTAAGGATGTATCTAAATGGCTGAAGTTGTCAAGAGGCAATACGACTCGACCTGGCGTCAAGAACAGGCGCGCGAAACCCGGCAGCGGATCGTCCAGGCTGCGCACGACCTTTTCGTGAACAAGGGATACGGGAGCACCACGATCGCCGATATCGCTACCGATGCCGGGGTCGCGGTCGAAACCGTCTACGCCGCGTTCCGCAACAAGCACACCTTGCTGCGTCAGGTCTGGTACATCAGCTTCCGCGGCGACGAAGACGATATCCGACTCTGGGATCGACCGGAGATCCGTACGGTGATCGCCGAGCCGGATCTGACCCGACGGTTTCAGGCGCAAGCAGCCGTCTATCCGGCGGTGTTTAGACGCATCACCCCCCTCCTGCTCATGTTGCAGGGCGCGGCCGCCAGCCAGCCGGACGCGGCGGCGATGCTGGCTGAGTTTGACGAACGGCGGCTGGACGCGGCCGCGAAGTACGCCCGTGCGGCAGCTGCCACCGGCCAGTTGGCAACCAGTGAGGAGGAGTGCCGCGACGTATTGTGGGCGACTTTAGACGGCGCCCTGTGGCATCAGCTGGTGGCCGAACGCGGCTGGTCGGACGAGCGATTCGCGGCCTGGCTCGGCCAGTTGTGGATCTCCACCTTGCTAACGGTCTAGACCCGGGGATGCCTATGCGTCTACAAGCTCAGCGGCACATGAACTGCGCATGCCTGACGGCGAAAGAGCCGAGAGCCGTACGCGGAAGAGCCCACCCCCATTCCGTCACGATGCAGTGCCTAATCCCGCGATCCTGACCCGGAGGCGATATACGTGTGTGACACAACTTCCCGCAGGAACGCGTGCCGCAAGCCGGTCGGCGGATTCTGCTGGTGGTCGCAACACACACGGCTTCCTGCGATAGTGCCACGTTGGCTGAAGCTGGCGTGTCTAGCGTTTTCCGGAGCTGCGCTGGCAGGGGTTCAGCAGACATGCTTCGGCTCCTTCCTCGCCGCCTGATGGTGGGCCGCCGCTGGTCGGCGTCAAGGTCGTTCCTCCTCGCCGCTGCGCGGCTGCGGGGGCTCCATCTGGACTCCGCCGGCGCGGCATCCGGGCTGGCCGCTATGAGGAAGGACGTGGAGGTGTGGTCAAGCGCTAGCGGTTGAGCGGGATGATCTTCACACAGCCAGAAGCAGGTCAGCGATCTGTTCGACCGGTTTGCGGAATCGGAGCCGTTTGCGAGGCCGGTCGTTGAGTTCGGCGGCGACCTGGTCCAGCTCGGCCTCGGCATGCACCGCGAGGTCGCTGCCCTTAGGGAAATACTGCCGCAACAACCCGTTCGTGTTCTCGTTGGTGCCGCGCTGCCAGGGCGCGTGCGGGTCGCAGAAGAAAATGTCGATATCGGCCGCGACAGCCACCTGGTGCCAGTCGCGCATCTCCGGTCCCTGGTCCCAGGTCAACGACCCCCGCAACGTCTCGGGCAGGGTTTGGATCTTCCGGGCGAGAGCGTCACGAACCTGCTCGGGACGGTAACCCTCGGGGAGGTGCAGCAGCATCGTGTAGCCGCTGGTCCGCTCCACCAAGGTGCCGATTGCGCTGAGGTTCCGCTTCCCGATGATTAAGTCGCCCTCCCAGTGGCCCGGCACCGCCCGATCCGCAACTTCCGGCGGCCGCTGGCTGATGTTGATCATGTCCGGGATACGGTTCTTGCGCTGCCCCGGCTTGCGGCCGGGTGATCGCAACGCCCGCCCGGTGCGCAGGTGCGCGGTCAGCTCCCGCCGCAGCGCGCCCCGGGACTGCACATACAGCGACTGGTAGATCGTCTCGGTCGACACCCACAACTCCGGCTGGTCAGGGAAGTCGGCGCGTAGCCGGCCCGCGATCTGTTCTGGGGAGTACTTCTTGCCCAGATCCTGCTCCACCCGCTGCCGCAGGGCACCGTTGCCCGCCAGCTTCGCCGGTTTCGGCCGGCTGGCCCGCTGATACGCCTGCACCTGCGCAGCGCTGGCCCGGTACCGGCCCTGCCTGTCACGGTTGCGGGTCACTTCCCGCGAGATCGTCGACACGCTCCGGCCCAGTCGCGCCGCGATCTGCCGCATCGACTCACTCCGAGCCAGCCCGAGCGCGATCTCCTCCCGCTCACCAAACGCCAGGTAACGCCCCTGCAGGTCACGCCCCCGGCGCGGGCGCACCCCACCAGCCTCCCGCAACCAAGCCAAACCCCGATGCCGGTGGGTCTGCGCCACCGCCGCTGCATCGGTCAAGAACTCCCCGGCCTGCAGCGCCGCCCAAAACGGTTGAAACAGCTCCGCAACCAGCTTGTTCGAGAACCGGACACTCATCAACACCCTCCCAGAATCCTCAGGTGTTGCAACCACCGCGAGAACCCGGGGACCGCCGCCGTGACCGCAGAGTCAATTGCTCTATTGAGCTGGCCGAGCTCGTGGGCCATGAGTTGCCGCTCGTGCTCAAGCTGCTGTTGCCGGGGTCGGCGGCTGCCAGCCGGGCGGCGATGTCAAGGCTGGCCTGTAGGCGGTACGGGGCCGCGGCAAGGTTCCCAGCGGCCTCGGCGAGGTCGCCGAGTCGTTCGTAGTTGCTAGAACCAAGACCCCCGACCGGGAAGCCGCGTAAACCACACACCCTCCGACGAACCAGGGGTTCCTCTGTGTTTGTCAAGCCGCTGATTGTGCGGTCGTAGAGTCGGGGGTGGCGGGCTCGGGAAGTGACTTGTCCGAAGAGCTGGTGGTCGGGGTTGAGCCAGCCGCGCTGGATGTGCAGAGCCGCCCCCGAGTGTCCTCCCGGGCCCGTCGCCGATGTGCCTTCGTCGCGGATCATGAGTCGCCAGACGTGGTCAGCGAGCCGCCGTTTCAGTTCTCTAAGTCAAGTCGAGGCCATCGGGCGTTCCTCCGCGTTTGATGGTGTGCCGGTGCTCGGCGCGGTCAAGGTCGTTCAGCCGTGGGGTGCTCCATCTTGACCGCGCCTGCGCGCCGGCGGGGTTGGCTGGCGGTGGAGGAACCGGCGGGTATGAGGACGTGGATGTGCAGGTGACGGCTGGGATCGTAGGGCTGTTGGTGGTCCAGCAGGCCCAGATCACGCGAAGCCAGGCGCGGGCGACGATGCGGGTGGCGTGCGGGTTGCGTTTTCCTCGTGCCCGGGCGTCGGCGTAGAGCGCGGCGGCCCAGTCGTCTTGCATTCGAGCGTTGTGGGCGAAGCTGGTGATGGCCTTGCGGGCGCGGGTATTCGCGGCCCAGCGGAAGTAGACGCCGCGGGTCTGGCCGGAGGAACGGGTGACAGGCGCCGCGCCGCATTCGGTCGCGGCTTGTTCGGCACTGTCCACCCGGTCGAGGATCGGACCGACCTCGGCGAGCAACTGTGCCAGGTTGATCATGCCGACCCCGGGCAGATTTTCGAACAGGTTGCTCCGCGGATGGGCGACAACTCGGACGGCGATCAGCCGCTCAACATCGCTGATGACCGTTTGCAGCGTCTTCAGCAACGTGACCTGCGCGGTGACCATCGCTGCCAGCGTGGCCGGCGGTAAACCAACTGGGGCCACGGGCGCGGCGCGGAGTCGGCTCAGCAACTCGGCCGGGCTCTTCCCGCCCCGGTAGGCGTGTCGTCGACAAAACGCCGCCATCCGCGCTTCGCCGAGGTGGGCCGCTGACGTCGGTGTGGGGTAGTCGGTCAGAAACGCCAACGCGATCTGAGAAGCCAACGACATGAACAACTGCTTGGGCCCAGGCCAGTAGGTGTCCAAGATGGCGGTGAGCTGGTTGGTCGCCGCCGTGCGTGCCCGGACCTGATCATCACGGAGCCGGACCAGCGCCTGCAGTTCGTGCAAGCCGGGATCGGTCGGTGTTAACCGCCGGAGCCGGTGACCGTCCGTGCGCAGATAGTCAGCGAGCTTGTAGCTGTCACCTGGATCAGACTTCGCTCCGGAAGCTCCCCACCGCGGACGGGCAGCGTAAAAGGCGGTGGGATGCACCGGCACCACCGGATGGCCGGCAGCCAGCAGCCGGTCGACGATCAGACCGCTAGTGCGCTCAATGATCACCGGCACCTCGGCGGCCGATCCGTGCCGTGCCAGCCGGTCCAATGTGGTCACCCACCCCGTCTCCGAGTGCGGGAACGCCCACCGGTCAAGCACCCCACCTGCCTCATCGAGCACGGTGACGTCGTGGGCTCGGCTGGCCCAATCGAAACCGACGTAGTTCATCACTAGCCTCCTGTTGGAGTTGGTGGTTGACTCCAACGGTGTCGAGGCCCTTTGCCGGTTCCTCATTGTTCGGCCCTCGGTCGGGCATGTCCCTAACGCCGGTCTAGGGCCCCGGCGCATCGAGGGTGGCAGCACTAAAACTGGCCGTCACAGCGGCTCGGCAACGAGGCCATCCCCCGACACGACCGAGAAGCCACGGTCAAGCCCAATACCTGGCCGCATCATCGATACTTCCCCAATGAGGCAGCGCATCGCCTCGTTGTGGTCTTCCCGGCGGCGATCTTGGTGTCGTAGTAGCCGCGGCCGGCACTGCCCCGCATCCGGACCTGGGTGAGCGCGACGATGTGCAGGGCGAGGTTGAGCTGGCGGTCCCCGCCGCGCGGGAGGCGGTGCCGGGCCCGGTCGGCGTGGCGACCTCGACCGGTGCGACGCCGGCGTAACTGGCGAACGCCGACGCGGTGGCGAACCGGCTCGCCCGCCGGGTGCGGCCCAGCAGCCGGCCGGCGATAACCGGCCCGATCCCGTCGACCTCGGTCAAGCGGCTGCCGGTCGCCGCGACCGTGGCGGCGATCTGGGCCGTGAGCGTCTTGAGCCGCTGGTCGGCGGCTCCGGATCTCGGCGACCAGGTCACGGGCCAACTGCTTGCGGGCCGCCTCAACCGGCCCGGCGGGACGCACGCCGGTCAGCAGCCGGGACGCGGACGCGGCGGTCAGATCGGTCGGCGCGCCGCCCGGGCATCAGGTCCCGCAGCAGGGCATGGAGCTGGTTGACCAGCCTCGTCCGCTGCGTGATGACGTTATCGCGGCGCTCGTCGAGCAACGCCAGCACCGTGCTCAGCATCCTCAGCCAGCACCGGGTTCGCATCACCCTGCAGCGCGGCGACGCTGGCTGCGGCGGCGGCGTCAATCACGTCGTTCTTCCGCCGGCCGCCGCGTGACAGTTCCCGCACCCGGCGGTCGCGTCGAGGGCACGTCATCGACGACCTCGCCGCGGGCGACCAGCCACTGCGCCAGATGCCGGCCCAAACCGCGGGCATTCTCCACCGCCCACCGCCGGTCGCTGAATCCGCTCAGCCCACCGCATCAGTCGCCGGTAGCCTGCCAGTGACGCCTCGACCTCCACCGACGCGAGCCGCCGGTTCGTCGCCGGCGTCGACCGCGCTGGCCGTGTGCACCCGCTTGTGCGGGTCGATCCCGATGATGATCAAGCCGATCTCCTTCGTCCGAGCCCTGTCATGAAGAACCGCGGACGACACGCCGACTTGAAGCTCCGGTCTTGATCAGTCCTCTGTTGAGTCAGTCCACGGCGGTGGCGCCGGCCGGCTCGACAAACCCCGGGAAAGCCAGCCCGAAAGCGGCATGCGGTTCACGAGTCAGACCGGCCAGCACCACCTCGAGACGCTAGGCCAACTGCGCCCACGATCCCGTGGACCCATACAAGTCGGCGGTTCAGTCAGCCGACCAGATGGGTCAAGACGCCGGTGGAGGTGAATGGTGGCCCGCGCCGTGGGGTGGCGGCGGTGGAAGGGTGGAGAGCCGTGGTGGTTCATCGGGCCAAATCAGCAGCACTCGGCAGGGCGCATGGTCGAGGATGAACCGTGTCGTATGCCCGATGCTGCGTGGGCCAAGCCGCGTGCGGTCGCCATCGCGAGCGAGGATCAGCATGCCGGCGCTTGCACAAGCAGCGACGACCTCTCGTTCTGGTCGGCCCCATCGTGCCTGTCGGCCTGTCGGCCGGCCGAGACGGGCCTGTGCGGCGTCGAGGAGAGCTTGCTGGGCCGCCTTGAGATTGTCGGCCAGCGGTCCAGTGTCGGCTGCAAAGCCACGGCCCAGCAGGCTTGCCCGAGCCCCCGCCAGGGCGTCCAGACTTTCGAGGTCAATGACATGGAGCAACTCGAGGCTCGTGGCGGGTTGGTCGCGGACGGCATCGATGCATGCCTCCCACGTGCCTTCAGTGAGCCAGACCACGATCTTCATCTGCGTGCACTCCTCACCACATGGCTGAGACTTGCAGACCAAGCCATAGTGCCGCTACCCCCACGAGCAAGGCGGGGGGCACCGTCGCCGCACCCAGCCGCAGGAACTCCCGGGTCGCTGGCGGATGGTCGCGGGAGTGCAAAACCTGCCGCCAAAGCAGCGTGGCCAGTGAGCCAACGTATGTCAGGTTGGGGCCGACGTTGACACCGATCAGTACGGCGAGCGTCAGACCGGGCGAGTGCGCGACGAGGGGTACCAACATCAAAGTGGCGGGCAGGTTGTTGACCAGATTCGCCAGCATTGCTGCGATGGCGGCCGCGGCCAGCAGCCCGACGAAATTGGCCCGGTCGGGCGTGATCTTGTCGACCAGACCTCCGAAGCCGCTCGATCGCAATGCAAGGACCACGACACCCAAGGCAAACACGAACCCGCAAAACGGAAGATTCGCCGCCCGAACCAACGCGGCCGCCTCGGCTCGAGGTCGTCGGACGATGCGGTGTGCAGCCAAAACGATGACACCCGAGGCGGCGGCCCACGCGGGGTGCACGCCAAGTGGTTCCGCGACGACAAACCCGGCGAGGGTGCCGAGGAGCACCACGAGCGCGAACCCGGGCCGGCCCGCCGAGGCCTGGAGTATGGGGTGCTGGCTCCAGCCGGTCAGGTCTGCCGCGAAGAAAAGCCGCACGACCAGGTACTCCGTCGCGATGACGGCCAGCCATGGCAGCGCCATCAGGCCCGCGAATTGGGCGAACGTGAGACCGCTGCTGGCAAAGGCCAGCATGTTGGTCAGGTTCGACACAGGTAACAGCAGCGAGGCCGAGTTGGCAAGGTGCCCACAGGCGTACACGTGTGGTCGGGGGCGTACTCCAACCCGGACAGCCGCGGTGAGAACGACCGGGGTCAGCAGCACTACGGTCGCGTCGAGGCTGAGGGCCGCCGTGACCACCGACGCGATGATGAACACCACTCGCAGCAGCCGGCCAGCGGATCCGCGGCTGAGGCGCCCCGCGATCGCTCCCGCGTAGTCGAAAACGCCCTCTTCTTCGGCCAGATGGGCCAACATCAAGACGGCGGCGAGGAACGCCACGGTTGGACCAAGCGCGGCAAGCTCCCGGGTGATGTCCCGCCAAGACACCAGACCAAGAACCCACACCATAACGGCACCTGGCAGGGCGGCGACCAGCTCAGGAAGACCCCTGGGACGGATCACCGCGAAGACCAGGACGGCCGCGAGGACGAGCAGGGACAGCGCCGTGCTCATACCCACAGCCCCCATCCTGATCGACTGCCGTTATCTGGCCCGGTCACTGATGCACGCTACAGGGCTCGAAGCGCCCAGCATCCTGCCGTGTGTCCACCTTGATGAACCCCTCCCAGCGAGCGCCGTGCCGCTTGTCACACGCTCTGTCGCTGGGGGTGCGGCTACTGAACTGGGCCGGATCCCGGCCCGATCCTCACATGTCTCCCAAACCCGACCATGATGCTGGCGTCGCCGAAACAGGCTCACGTCTGCGGGGCAGCCGGTTCTCGACGATCCGATCGATCCCATACTTCGTTCGGAAGGCGATTAGCCAGAATGCGACGAACGTCCAGATTGAACGGCGAGACTTCAGAGTCGAATATAGTGGCGGAATAGTTGCAGCCGAAGGCGTTACCTTCAAAGTTCTCCAGGGACAATTCTTTGGCTTATGCGGACCCGCTGAGAGTGGCAAAACAAGTATTATGAAAAGCATTGCCGGCCTAATGCCGATTGCACAGGGCGAACTTGTGTTAATTGGCTAACCCGTCGACAAGTTGGCTATCGTCGTCAGCGCCTGCTTCGCCACCTGACGCAGCAACTGGAAAAAGCCGCACCTTTACATCTGTTAAACGCTTAGGATCGGCGTCCCCGTAAGAGGCTCGAAACACGAACAGCTTTGGTAGGGCCGATAACGTAAAACCCGTACAGGAAGCGATCGTGCGTCGCAAACGTCCAGGCACCTGAGCCCGACTGATCACAGTGCTGCCGTACACAAAGGTGTCGCCAAATGCCGGACGAATTTCCACGCGCATACTCTTCAACGGCCCCCCGCGTCCAGCGGTGTCCTCGAAGTAGTCATAAAGCAAGTCGTCAGGCAATGATTCATCTGCGACTCGATAACTGCCCGACCATTGGAAATTGCGGACACTATTGAGCCGCAATACGATTCCCTTGTCCACAATCTTTGCAACGCCATGCGCCGCAATCGAAGCAGAGCAGGAGTAGTCAAGGGTATTTGTGTCCGGACCCAAGCACCAGTCCTTGCTGACAATAGTCATGCCTAATCCGGAGTATTGATCAACCGCTTGAACGTAGCGTTCCTTAGAGGATCCTGGAATCTGAGGCTCCGGCGGCACGGCCGCTGCGAGCTAGCTACCGCCGCCAGGACCGGGTACCCGGGACAACAGGGCGCCCTACAACTCGGCCGTGCGCGGATGTTGCAGATCAGCAACGTCTACGCCGTGCGGATGGCCGGCGTCTTCATGATCTCGTTGGGAACGATCGGGATGCGCACCCGGCTGATGCCCCGCTGGCTGGTCCTGGTCAGCTATCTCCTGGCGCTGGTGCTACTCCTGGTGATCAGTGTCAACCTATGGTGGACACCTGGTGTTTCCAGCATGGGTCCTCGCTCTCAGCGCGTTCCTGCTCGCCGAGAATCGCCGCCCGCGCACCGGCCCTACCCGGGCCAAGCGGCCTGGAGTCTCCCAGGCGGCGCTGTTCCCCTGAATGTGAGGAACCGCTGGAGAGGCGATATGAAGGATCTTGGTGTTCGAACGGATGCTCACGACCATCCGATTTCGCTGACGTCCAAGGCGCACCCGCAGCGGCACCGCACGTTCGGTACCGGCGCGCGTTTCAGGCCTGAACCTAGTCCTGCGGCGCTTGCACAATGCCGTTGCCGACGTCGGCCGGGCTGAACCCGGGTTTCAAGCTGGCGGTGATTGCCGAACCCACGAGCAGGTCCGTGAACCGCTGCTGCGAGAAGTGACCGGTTTTCATCAGCTTCTCCGCCCACAATGCGGCGACCCCGGCGACGTGCGGCGTAGCCATGCTGGTTCCGCTCATCGTCGTCAACCCGCCGCCGGCCCGCGCCGATAGGATATCGACCCCGGGCCCCGACAGGCGCGCGCCATAGTTGGAGAAGCTCGCGATCGTGAAACCATCGGGATCCGGCCCGACCGCCGCGACTGAGACCATGCCGTCGGCCGCCGCCGGTGGACTCACCGCGATGACGAAATCTGGGTCCTCGTCGCGTCTGCTCTCGTTGCCCGCTGCTGCCACCAGGAGGCATGGCCCCGTGAAGCTGGCCCGGGCCTGAACGAGCGATCCAAGCCGCTCGAACAGCAGGATGTTCGCGCGGTAGCCCTCCAGCGCCATCGATGTCGCGAGTTCGGTGGGAACGCCCTCCTGCTCGAGGTCCACGACCATTCCCGGGAAGTCGATGCCGAGCGACATCGAAATGACCTGCGCGTCGTTGCGGAGCGCCCACTCGATGGCCGTCACGATGACATCGCTGTCGGCGCCGTCCTCACCGAGCACCTTGCCGATCAAGGCGGTAGGGACCTGCGGGGCGACGCCGATCCTCTTGCCGTCGATGTCGCGTCCGAAGATCGTTCCGGCGCAGTGCGTCCCGTGTCCGTCCAGGTCCTCGTCGCTTTCGCCGGTGAAGTTCCGCTGCACCAGCTCGACGCCATCGAATGCCGGATGCGATGCGTCGATGCCGGTGTCGAGCACCGCGACCCTGACGCCGTCGCCGGACAACGATGACGTGTCCGCGCCCACGGCATGGATGCCCCACGCGGTGCTCGTGGATGTCGGGTGGGCGGCCCGTGGGAGGCTTACCGGTGCGATGAGCTTCATGGGAATGACCGGCGCGACGGCCGCGATGTCGCGGTGATGGCTCACCTCCTCAACGCGACGCGCCGTAAGCGCATCGACCTCGACCGCGAAGGACAGCCTCGGTTGGACTGCCTCCAACTCCAATCCGTCCCGTCCACGGGTCCGTCCGGTCTCCACCCGCTTCAAGATCACGTGCTTCGCAGGTAGCATCGTCTCTCCTCCCTCCGGTCGCTCGTACCGTGGCGGATGGCGCGACGGGTCCGGATCAGCGTGCGGGGTTACGTCACCCTATTCGGTACCCGGCTAGAGTTGGCTCCCGCGTCGCCTCCAATGGCGCCCTCTACCACTGCGCCGGCTTCCCCGCGAACACGGGCGACATGACGCCCGTGGGCGCCGAGCGGCGGAGAACCCATGAGAATTCTCTTGGCATAGCGTCGGATCCGGGGCGAGTCGTTCGTAGCACAGGCGAGAGGCGGTCGGACGAGGCCGCCGGGACAAGGGAGTCATGGGATGACGCGGTACTTGATCTCGTTCAATGACGGCGCGATGGACCACATCCCCGACGAGGATTGGCCCGACGTGGGCAAGGCCTCGCACGCGGTGGTCCAGGAGGCCGTGAACGCCGGCGTGTGGGTGTTCGGCGCCGGACTCGAACGGCAGAGGGCGAGCGTCGTGGCCACGGACGGGATGGTCACCGACGGCCCTTACCCGGAGACCAAGGAGGTCATTGGCGGGTTCGTGGTCGTCGACGTGGCCTCACGCGAGGAGGCGCTGGCGTGGGCTGCCAAGATCGCCGCCGCTTGCCGCTGCGCGCAAGAGGTCCGGGAACTCATGCCCGACCCCGAAACAGACGCGATGCTCCGCCAGGCTGACAGGTGATACACCTCTAAACGTCATTGGCGCCTGGCAATGGTCGTCCGGCAGGCTGTCGATGTGTTCCTGAGACGCGAACTACCTGGCGACCAAGACGGAGTCTTCGCCCTTCACGCCGCCGCCTTTGCCCGACCGGGTGAAGCCATCCCGCAAGAAGCCGTTCGCGGGTCGCCTGAGCCGCAACAATCGCCTGGACGGCGCTCAGCTCGACCAGCGTGGTCCAAGCGCTCCGAGCAGCCGGTGACATCGTCCCCGAGCTCTCAATCGTCGCTGAACAAGACGGTGAAATAGTAGGACACGTGGTATGCAGCCTGGCCACTGTCGACGGTCAGCGTTCGTTGGGGCCCGGGCCTCTGGGGGTGCACCCCGCCCGCCAGCGGCGCGGGTGCAAATAATATAATCGCTAGATAATACCAGACTGACTCCTCGAACCCCCCCACTGATCAAATCGTGTGTCTTCAGGCCCCCCCCCCCTCACCCTCACCCCTGGTCTCCCGCCCTGGTCAGCTCGTCGCCCGCGGCGGTGAGCTGCCCGGTCCAGCCGGCGGCCAGCGGCTGGACCGGGTCGACGACGCCGTTGCGGACCAGCAGGCTCGGCCGGGTGCCGTCAGCGCGCACCACGGCCTCCAGGGCGTACACCTCGTCGGGCGGCAGCGGAGCGTCGGGATTGTCGTCGAGACGCCGTGCGGCCCGGTCGGTGGTGCGCAGCCACAGATCCAGCGCCCGGCGGAAGTCTCGGTCGTCGACGTCCTGCCGCTCCGCCAAGTGTCGCGCGGCCTGCTCGACCCGGCCGGTCACCTCCGCGGCACCGGGCGGAGCCGCCTCCTCATGCGGCACCGACTCGAGTGTCACCCCGGTCTGGTCGGCGTGGGAGCGCTCCGTGACGAGGCGTCGCAGCCGCTCGCTGGCCAGCGGGCGGGTCACCGCCCGCCTCCTTCGACCTCGGTGCCGACCCCCGTGCCGGCTTCGGTCTCCGCGCCGCCGAGTCCCACCGCATCCCGCACCCCCGGGTTGCTGGCTGCGTTGTCGAGATCGCGTGACGGCACCCGCTGGTCGTCTGGTGTTGTCCGAACGAGGACGCCGTCGGGTCGCAGGTCGCCGCGGCCTTGCAACAGCAGCCAGCTGAGCTCGGGACCGTGCCGGTACCAGTTGGGGGGATCCTGGAGCGCGGCGGCCGGCCCGATCTCCTCCGCCGGGAGGCCAGCGACGCCCAGCGCGGCACTCTCACGAAGGCCGGCTTGGGCGGCGGCGCTCTCCAACCCGCCAGGCGTAGATCGTCGGGTGCGGGTCTTCTGCGATTGGACTTTGACGCCATCAGGGCCGGTTGCGCCACCTCCTCCGTGGGGCCGGGTGGGGTGACGAGGGCCATGGAGGCGTCGGATTTCGGCTATCACAGCGGGGAGCACTCCGGGGGTCGATGCGCCAGGCCGGCTCGGATGGCGTCGACGGTGATGCCTTCGTTCGCGGCATAGGCGCCGCCGGCCTGGTTGAGCTGCGGCATACCTGTGCCGCCTGCGTGGTGCAGACCGATCAGTCGCCATTCGTCGGAAACCGGGCTGCCGGAGCTGCCGCCCTCGGTCGGTGAGCGATAGTGCAGGAGCGGTGGTCGTAGTCGAGCAGGATGTGGCGAGCTTCCTCGCAGCAGCATCGAGCACCAATCGGCCCGACCCATACGCCGCACCAGTCGTGCCGGGTCGAACCTCACGCATCGCAGCCCGATACTCTCCTTCGAGAATCCGCGGATCGGAGATGGGTAGGCCGGTCGTCGGATTGTCGCGGCAACGAGGAGCACCAATGAACGACCAGGCCGGCGACATCCAGGCCTCCTGCATCCGGATCGCCAGTACCGACGAGATCGCGGCCGCGCTCGACAGCGCCGGGCTGCGTCTGGACCGGGCGGTCATCGTGCTGGTCGGCGGTGCCGGCATCATGGGCGAGAAGGAGTTCGAGACCGTGGCCCAGGTGCTGCGGGACGAGGTCATGCCCGTCGCCGAGCGCCGGGACGCCGTGGTGATCGACGGTGGCACGGACTCGGGAGTCATGCAGCTGATCGGACGGGCACGGTCCGCGTTGGGCGGTCGATTCCCGCTCATCGGCGTCGCGGCCGAGGGTACGGTCCTCGTCCCGGGGGCCGGGACGCCGTCGCCCGACGCGGTCAGACTGGAGCCGAACCACACGCTGTTTCTCCTAGTACCCGGCACGCAATGGGGGGACGAGGCGGCGTGGATGATGGAGGTCGCCGGGGTCGTCGCGGGCCGCCGGTCCTCGGTCACTGTGCTGATGAACGGCGGGCAGATCGCCTATACCGATGTCGCTGCAAGCCTCGGCAGCGGTCGGCCGGTGGTGGTGCTCGCCGGAAGCGGTCGCACGGCTGACGCCATTGCCAGGGCGCGAGCCGGCAACGGTGGGGACAACCGCGCCGTCGAGATCGCGGCTTCCCCTCTGACGACGGTCGCAGATGTCGGGGAAGCGGGCATGGCCGCCGCCGCGATCGAGGCGGCCCTCGACGGCGGCTGAGACGTCCGGGTGGCCGCCGTCGTGCCGCCCCGGGTTGGGGGAAGACTTGCCGGCCGGCGCCGCACCGGTCTCTCGGCGCGTGCACGACGGCGGGTGCCGGCGGTCCGCGAGAGAGATCCGCACCGAGTGGCTACCGGTGAGCCGCAACGGGGCGGCGCCCGGCTCAGACGCAGCGTCAGCCGGCCGGGTGCGCTGGCTGAGCGGTTGAGCGCCACCGGCTATCGACGGCCGTTGGAAGCTGACAACCGATTCGCCGCTCGCCAAGGGCGCGTCAACTTCCGGCAGACCTTGTGGCTCGTCGGTGCCGGACACCATGAGCACCCGGTTGCCGGCCATCCGGTGGCAGCGGGCGAAGACGCCGGACGCCACGCCGGAACCCGACTTGTGTCCGATGTGCCGTGCACCATTCCTGTACGCCCAGGCCACGGCCGTCAGAACCGCGGTGCTCATGTCACGCAAGACCTAGTGCTCGGGTGGGCGCTGAGCCGCCCGCCCATCCTCCGGGGTCAGGGCGGCCCAGGCGTCGGCCAGGTCCGCGCCGCGCCGCGGTGCCCCCTCGAGGGTCGGCTCGGCATGCCAACCGAGCAAGTTCTGAACGGCCCCAGCGGTCTTCTCGGCAGGCCACGAGATTCCGATCGCCTTGACCAGATTGACGACCGGGAGCGCCGCCCCTCCCGTCACTTTGAGGTAGCGGTCCGGATTAATCGCGGCCATGTGCTTCGGGAGGATCTGCATGAACCACAGGATCGTGAGCGTCGTCCAGATCACGTTAAAGATCTTGAGGGTGACCGCTCCCGTGATCTCCGTCGAGGTGAATGGGATCGCGATCGAGTGACGCTCGGCGAGCATCGTGGCCGCGGTGACGATCAGCGCGACGAACATCTGACGGGCGGCGAGCCAGGCCGCGAGGTCGTGAGCGGTGCGGTCCGGATAAAGCCGGCTCCAGTCATGGATCATGACCACTTCCAGGCCCTCCATGACCGCGAGCACGAGCATCAGCAGGATTGCGACCACCGCCGCGATCGCCGGCTCGGGCTCACCGTGGGCCAGTTTGTAGATGGCGTCATACACCCACAGGATGCTCAGTACACCCCAGGCGATAAAGAGCACCATTCCGAACGTCGCGCGCGCAGCTCCGCTTGCCGTGGATCCACCCTGCTCGGTCGCCATGTCATTCTCCCAACAGTAGTTTCAGACTCCACGAGCGCGGGCTTGTTGGCCCGGTCTCGTTCGCGCCTCGCGGCGGTGGCGCTGGTACATGGTCCCAGTCGTGCTCCATCCTTGCAAGCATTCGACGTCGCCCTGCGGTCCTCGGCGAGCGTGAACGGCGGCAGGTCTGCGCGGGGACGATGACCGCGTCGATCTCGGCGAGCTTGGTGCCGATGTGCTCGGCCTGCGCCCGGTTGTCCGCCCGATAGCGCTCGTCGAGCTGTTCCTCATGGCAATTGGCTGTCCTGGGCGGGTGAGCTTCCGGCGTATTCGACTAGGTAGCACACCCGCAGACCGGGAACTCCAACGTGATCCACAACTTCGGGGCCGACCAGGTCGACCGCGCGGCGCTGGCCCGGCTGGTGGCGTCGATCTCCCGGTAGTGACCCCGGAGCAGGCCGCGGCCGCCGCCCGGGGCGGTGAGGTCGAGATCGTCGCCTCCCGCTGGTTGGGTGGCGCATGGACGCAGGATCGGTTGTGGGAGCGGCTGGGCATCGGCGCGGCGATCCGGCGGGCGACGGCTGGACGTCGAGGTGGCCGAGCGGGTGGTGTTCGCGCTGGTCGCCCAGCGCGCCCTGGAACCGGCCAGCAAGCCGGCGGCGACCCGCTGGGTGGTCGAGCGGGTCGTCATCGACCTCCAGCCGCGCGCCACCACCAGAACCCCTACCTCAAGTCGCGCTCGTGGGACGACTACGCCAAATGACACTTCGGCCTGACCGTGGGCGCGGAGGACGGCACGAAGGCGCGCTACGCCTTCGTCTATGGCGACTTCCGTCGGGTCCACCGGATGGGGCTGATCGCCTGCTCGTACCGAGCCGCAGAGTGGCGGCACAAGGAGATCGAGCTTACGGCAGTCGAGTTGCTCCAATACCTCGACACGAAGAGTGAGCGCGTCAGGAAGCGCTGATCGTCCACGCCGACGCCGGGCGCCCGACCGCCTCCCGTCGGCGGCGACATTGATGCCATGATGGACTGTGGACACCTACCGAGCGCAGTCCAACTACGCCGCGCTGGACTCAGGTCAGTATCGCAATGAGTCCGAGCGCATCCGGCCCCACGTGATCGTACTTTTCGGGGCGACCGGCGACCTCGCGCGTCGGAAGCTGCTGCCTGGCTTCGCGCACCTGGCAGCCTCGCACCTCGCCCCGCCGATCAGGGTTGTCGGGTCGTCTCTGGAGGAGATGAGCGACGAGGGCTTCCGGGCGTTCGCCAAGGCCGCGGCGGCAGAGTACGGCCACCTCGAGACCGTCGCCTTCGAACGCCGGATCCGCGAGCCACTCATGTCGGAGGAGTGGGAGGAGTTCGCCGCGAACCTGCGCTACGTGCCGAGGTCGGCGGGCCCGGAGACGCTGGCGGCCGCGGTCGCCGCGGCGGAGGACCAGCTCGGCGAGGGCTGCCTGCGGCTGCACTACCTCAGCGTGCCGCCCGCCGCCGCGCTCGATGTAATCAACATGCTGCGGGAGGCGAAGCTCGTCGAGCACTCCCGGGTGATCATGGAGAAACCGTTCGGGACCGACCTAGAGAGCGCGGTCGAGCTCAACGCGCAGGTGCAACGAACGTTCGACGAATCGCAGATCTTCCGCATCGACCACTTCCTCGGCAAGGAGGCGACGCAGAACATCCTCGCCCTGCGCTTCGCCAACGGGCTCTTCGAGCCGATCTGGAACCGGAACTTCATCGACCACGTCCAGATCGACATCCCCGAGAGCCTCGGGCTGGACCGCAGGGCCAACTTCTACGAAAACACCGGCGCCTACAAGGACATGGTCGTCACCCACCTGTTCCAACTGATGGCGTTCGTGGCTATGGAGCCGCCGTCCGCGCTCGAACCGACCTCGATCAGCGAGAAGAAGAACGAGGTCTTCCGGTCCCTGCTGCCCGTCCTACCCTCGCACGTGGTGCGCGGTCAGTACCAGGGCTACCGCCAGGAGGAAGGGGTCGCGCGCGACTCCGACACCGAGACGTTCATCGCCATGCACTGCGAGCTCGACAACTGGCGCTGGGCCGGGGTCCCGTTCTACCTCCGCACCGGAAAGCGAATGCCGGAGGGCATGCGGATCATCTCGATCGCGTTTAAGGAGCCGCCACGTTCGATGTTCTCGGCGGACTCCGGCGTCGGATCGGCTGGTCCGGACCACCTGACGTTCGACCTCGCCGACGAGCACAAGGTCTCGCTGTCCTACTACGGCAAGCGGCCCGGCTCCGGGATGAAGCTCGACAAAGTGAGCATGCAGTTCTCAACGGGGAAGACCGACTACGCCGGCGACGTCCTGGAGGCGTACGAGCGGTTGATCCTCGACGCGATGCGCGGCGACCATACGCTATTCACCACGGCGGACGGCATCGAAAGCCTCTGGGAGAGATCTATTCCGCTGCTGGATGCCCCGCCGCCGGTCACGCCGTACGCGCCCGGGAGCTGGGGCCCGAACGCGATCCACGAACTGATCGCCCCGAACGCCTGGCGGCTGCCATTCGAGGGGACGTGGCGCGAGGAGAATCCGAGCTGACAGCTCGGTTGCCGCGCCCTGTCATCCCCGCGCGACGACCACCAGTCCCGCGCGAGCCAGGTGTCGGCTGATGGTCGAGCGGGAGGTGACCACGCCCGTGGTGGTGCTCGAGGTGCCAGGCGATGGTGTCGGGTCCGGCGTCCAGGCCGGCGTCACCGAGTTTCTTGCGCAGTCGGAGGATCAGGTCGCGCACCTCGACGGGCAGCGCCCTGGGTGAGGCGGCCTTGGGTCGTCGTGAGCGGGGTTCGAAGGCAGCCTCGCCCTCCACCCGATACCCGGCCATGAGTCGGCTGACCCAGGCCTGGGACAGGCCGTAGGTGCGTGCTGCTTCGGCCTGGGACAGGCCCTGCGTGGTGATGGCGGTGATGACCAGCCGGCTCCGACTCCCTGCGAGTCGCCGGCACCGCAGGTGTTGCCGACGGCACGCGAGCGTGCCTGGTCGTACTGTCCTCGCGACAGGATGTTCGACATCGATGATCCTGAACGTCGGAGACGCTGTCCCCGGCTACAGTGATGATGTCTCGGCGTGGCGATCGCCGGTCCGATCGGGAGCGAGTCCGCGGTGCTGGTGAACCGGATGGATGTGTACTGGCTCCCGGCATCGGAGTGGTGCAGCAGCTGACCCGGCTCGACCGGGATCCCTTTGCCGGTCCCGGTCCCACAACGCGATCCGCAGTGGTGTCAGGACCAGGTCGGTGACTTTGGTGGTGGCGGCATGCCAGCCCACGATCCGCTGGGCGAACACGTCGACGACGAAGGCGACGTAGACGAACCGGCCCAGGTCCTGCAGTAGGTGAAGTCCGCGACCCAACGGATGTTGGGTGCCGGTGCGGTGAAGTCACGGTCCAACAGATCCCTGCCCGGCGGCCGTCTTTGGCCGGGACGGTCGTGCGCGCGCCTTTGCCGCGGCGCACCCCGTTCATGCCACGCTCAAGTAGCCCGCACGATCCAAGTTCGACGCGCTCAAGCATCGCGCCCAGCGTCATCGCCGGACGCGTTTGGGTGGGGCGCAGCGTCTGCCGGCTCGAGCTCGAGCCCGAACTGCACGGCCAGCCGCCCCGGAGCCTCGGTAAGGATCTCTGGCCCCTCGGTCAGGCTCTGATCCGCCCTGATGATGTGCATCACGGCGTTGATGAGCGCGAGGTGGGCGAACGCCTGCGGGAAGTTGCCCAGGTGGCGTCCGCTGTGCGGCTCGATCTCCTCGGCGTAGAGCAACAGCGGGCTGGCGTAGGAGAGCAGCTTCTCGCACAGCGTCCGGGCCCGGTCCAGCTCGCCGATCTCGGCGAGCGCCGAGACGAGCCAGAACGAGCAGATCGTGAACGTGCCCTCCTCACCCGCCAACCCGTCGTCGGTCTCCTTCACGCGGTAGCGCAGCACCAGGCCGTCGACCGTCAGCTCGTCGGCGATCGCTAAGACGGTTGCCCGCACGCGTTCGTCGGTGGGCGGCAGGAATCGAATGAGCGGGAGCAAAAGCAGCGAGGCGTCCAGGGCGTCCGTTTCGTAGTGCTGCACGAAGACGCCACGGGCGTCGGTCCCGTTCGCGCAGATGTCGTCGTGCATCTCCTGGGCGGCGGCTTCCCAGCGCTCGGCCGCTGTCGTGTCGTCGCGCAGGCGCGCTAGCCGCGCCCCGCGGTCGGCGGCGACCCAGCAGAACAGCTTCGACGACGTGAAGTGCTTCGGATCGCCGCGCCACTCCCAGATGCCGCGGTCCGGTTCACGCCAGTGCTCGAGCGCCGCGTCGACCTGGCGGGTTATCAACGTCCATAGACGGTCGTCGAGACGATCGCTCGAGTGCGTGTGGAGCCGCACTGAGTCGAGCAGCACGCCCCAGACATCGTGCTGCCTGTGGTGCCAGGCGTCGTTGCCTACCCGCACCGGACGCGCGCCTTCGTAGCCGCTGAGGTGATCGAGCGTGACCTCGTCCAGCCGGCCGCGCCCGTCGATGCCGTACATGATCTGCAGGTCCCCGTCCTCGACCCGGTCGGCGATGAAGTAGAAGAAGTCGGTCGCCTCGCGGTTGAAGCCGAGGGTGCAGAGGGCCCAGAGCATGAACGTCGAGTCGCGCAGCCAGCTGTAGCGGTAGTCCCAGTTGCGCTCGCCGCCGGGCGCCTCGGGCAGCGAGGTAGTCGCCGCGGCGATCATCGCTCCGGTCGGCGCGTAGGTCAGGGCCTTGAGCGTGAGCGCGGACCGCTGCAGGTGGATCTGCCATGCATGATCGGGAAAGCGGCCGCGGTTGATCCACTCGTGCCAGTAGGCCCGCGTTTCCGCAAGCCTCGCTTCGGCGTCATCATAGGTCGCCGGCGGCGGGCGGTCGCTCCATCCGAGGGCGCAGAACGCCTGCTGGCCGGCGCGCAGGCTGGTCTCGGCGCGCGCCCTGCCGCCCTCAAACCCGAGCCGCACATCGGTGCGCAGCCGCAGCGCCGGCTCAATCCCCTGCGCCTCGCAGACGGCGTCGCCGTAACCGTCGCCTACGTGCCGCCAGCTTCCATTGCTGCGGCCGTAGTTGAACGCAGGCTGGCAGTCGAGCTCGAGATCGACGAAGCCGTCGAGGCAGCGGAAGGTGCGCAGCAGGACGTGCTCGGCGACGCGGTCGCGCGGTGCGCGGACGTACCGATGCGAGCCGTCCTCGTCCTCCCAGGAGCCGATCAGGAGCACGTCGCGCACCTCGAGCCAGCCGGTCGGCGTGCCCCATGTCGTTTCCAGGATCATGGTGCCCGGCAGGTAGCGGCGGCCGGCAGGGACCATTCGGTCCAGCGGGC
>CAWILN010000019.1:0-84102 GCA_963836855.1 uncultured Actinomycetota bacterium
TCGGCGGCAACTGAATACTGACCACGGTGCGGCAACTGAATTTTGACCAGCTTCCCCTTGACCCTGGCGGGAGTCGAGCCAGGGAGGAAGCAGGTGCTGATCGTGGAGGATTGGGCTGAGATCCGTCGGCTGCGGAAGTCGGAGGGTGTCTCGATCTCAGAGATTGCCCGGGTGGTCGGCTGTTCGCGGAACACGGTGAAGGCGGCGTTGGCCAGCAGCGGTCCGCCGAGGTATCAGCGGCGGCGGTCGGGTTCGTGTGGTCGATGGGTTCGAGCCGCGGATCCGGGAGCTGCTCCAAGCGTTTCCGCGGATGCCGTCGACGGTGATCGCGGAGCGGATCGGCTGGCCGTTTTCGATTCGTACGTTGAGCGGCCGGGTGGCGGAGCTGCGGCCGGTGTATCTGCCGCCGGACCCGGCGAGCCGGACGGCCTATGCCGCCGGGGAGGTGGCGCAGTGTGACTTTTGGTTTCCCGACATCGAGTTGCCGGTCGGGTTCGGCCAGACCCGGACGGCGAAGCTGCTGCCGGTGTTGACCATGGTGTGCGGTTACTCCAGGTTCGCCTCCGCGGTGCTGGTGCCGTCTCGGTGCGCGGAGGATCTGTATGCCGGCTGGTGGCGGCTGATCGCCCAGCTGGGCGCGGTGCCGAGGGTGTTGGTGTGGGACGGGGAGGGCGCGGTGGGCCGGTGGCGGGCCCGACGGATCGAGTTGACCGCGGAATGTCAGGCGTTCCGCGGCACCCTGGGGCGAAGGTGATCATCTGCAAGCCGGCCGACCCGGAAGCGAAGGGCCTGGTGGAACGGCTTCCACGACTACCTGGAACGCTCCTTTCTGCCTGGGCGCTTCTTCACCTCGCCGGCCGACTTCAACGCCCAGCTCGCCGCGTTCTTGGCTCGAGCCAACGCCCGGGTCGCATCGGGTGCTGGGTTGCCGTCCGCTGGATCGGATGGAGGCTGACAAGGCGGCGATGCTGGCTCTGCCGCCGGTGCCGCCGACGATCGGATGGCAGCACATGCTGCGGCTGCCGCGGGATCACTACGTGCGGATGGACGGCAACGACTACTCGGTGCATCCGGCCGCGGTCGGGCGGCGGGTGCTGATCCGCGCCGACCTCGACCGGGTGCGGGTGTTGTGCGAGGGCAGCGTGGTGGCCGATCACGAGCGGATATGGGCCAAACACCAAACCCTCGCCGATCCGGCAGCATCTGGTCGCTGCCCGGCTGCTGCGCCGCGGCCGGGTCGAGCTGCTCCAGCCGCTAGCCGCAAACCGAGGTGGAGGTCCGGTCCCTGACCGACTACGACACCGCGCTGGGCATCACCGCCGACCTGGACGGCGGGGCGGCCTGATGGCCGCGGCAACGAAAGGATCGGCGACCAGCCGCGATCTGGCCGCCGAGCTGATCTTCTTGACCCGGGCGTTGAAAGCGCCGACGTTGCGGGAGTCGGCTGGCCGGCTGGCCGAGCGGGCACGGGCCGAGTCCTGGAGTCACGAGGAGTATCTGGCCGCCTGCCTGCAACGCGAGGTCGCCGCCCGCGACGCCCACGGCGGCGAAGGCCGCATGAGGGCCGCCCGGTTCCCGGCCCGCAAGAGTTTGGAGGAGTTCGACTTCGATCACGCCCGTGGGCTGAAACGGGACCTGATCGCCCACCTCGGCACCCTGGACTTCGTTGCCGGCAAAGAGAACGTGATCTTCCTCGGCCCGCCCGGCACCGGCAAAACCCATTTGGCGATCGGGCTGGCCATCCGGGCCTGCCAAGCCGGGCACCGGGTGCTGTTCGCCACCGCCAGCCAATGGGTCGACCGGCTCGCCGAAGCCCACACCGCCGGCCGTCTCCAAAACGAGCTCGTCCGGCTGGCCCGCTACCCGCTGCTCGTCGTCGACGAGGTCGGCTACATTCCCTTCGAACCCGAGGCGGCGAACCTGTTCTTCCAACTCGTCTCCAGCCGCTACGAGCGCGCCTCGCTGATCGTCACCAGCAACAAGCCATTCGGCCGCTGGGGAGAAGTCTTCGGCGACGAGGTCGTCGCAGCCGCCATGATCGACCGGCTCGTCCACCACGCCGAAGTCGTCGCCCTCCGAGGCGACTCCTACCGACTCAAAAACCGAGACCTCGGCCGCGTCCCCACCGACCCAGCCGACACCAACTAACCCCCGGAACTGGTCAAAATTCAATTGCCGAAAACTGGTCAATTTTCGGTTGCCGTTGACAGCCAGCTCACCACCAATTGGAAACAGGCCCTCGCCCAACTCGCTCTGGTCAACCCCGAACGCATGAACCCCCACCTCCAGACACCGCTTACACCCCGACCGACACCACCAGGACACGCATTCTGCAACAAGCTCCTTAGCTGCATCAAATGCCTTCTTGGCGGCGTCGAAGAAGGCAGTGGCGTCTTTGCGTGCCCTCTCTGCCTGTGGGCGCAATGCAGGTTGGAAAAGTCGACGAAGTCGTCGACGCCTTCCGGGAGGCTATTCGCGACAAGTTCCTCGGGGTCAGGCGACCCCCTCTGACGTGGCATGCGGCCGACGGCAAGCAGTTCACGACTACCCGACCTGGCTACGACGTGGAGCAGGTTGACGCCTTCCTTGATAAGGCCGAACCGAGGCTGGCTGCGATGCGGGCGACCGACAAGGGGGCGACATGATTGACGGCGCCCCATCCGGTCTAGCGCGCTTTCATGCAGTCGGGCCGTGAGTTCGTCTGTTGATGCAGTGAATCGTGCTCCTGCCTAGCGCAGGATCCCGGCTGTCCAGGTCCTGGTTCGATGTGGAGTTCCGCGCCGCATCAAGTGGGATCACGAGCCTCAAAGCTTCGATCTCGAAGACGGGGATCCGGGCGCGTACCTGCCTGACTTCTGGCTGCTGGACCAGCAAGCCTGGTTCGAAGTCAAGGGAGCGGAGCCGGATCCCCATGAGTGGAGCCGCCTTCGACGGTTCGCCAATCAGGTCATCGGGACCGATGGTGATCCGCGAGTCTTCGTCGCGTTGGCCGCATCCCCGACCCGACCGCCGTTGACTGGGACGGCCCGGAGATCGATCAGCTGATGATCACGCGTCTGCTCGGAAGGCTGCTGAACCCACCGGCACGCGTGGACGGCCTGCACCTGCGGCTTCCCTGATATCCAGTGGATCGGCGGCGAAGCAGAGGAAGTCGTTGATCGTCGCCTTTCTGGTGCCCTGCTCTGTTCGAGTGACGGGACGGTCACGAGTCCACTGGCCAACCCGCGGGAATAGGGTCCCGTCATGACTTCTGTCCCGAATGTCATCGCCGAGGGCGTGAACACCATCGAGTGGCTGTCTTCGGCAGACACCGTGCTGGCTGTTCCGGTCTATCAGCGCCAGTATCGCTGGGACGTCGACAAGTGCGCCCGCCTTCTCGAGGATGTCCGTACGGTGGCGGACCGGCCAGAAGGGGAGACACACTTCATCGGCTCGGTGCTCTCGACCGTCGACCGCACCGGGGATCTCAGGGAGTTCACTCTCGTCGATGGTCAGCAGCGGATCACGACGCTGATGCTGTTGATCGCCGCGCTCTGCAAGGCGCTGGAGCCGTCCGATGAGACGCTAGCAAACGAGCTGATGCGGATACTGGCTCATCCCAGGCAGCGGAGACGGGTGAAGCTCCACTCGCAACCCCGGCAGGAGGATGAACTGGCTCGGATCGTCTTCGTCGGCGCCGCGTCGCAGCCCGAGGTCGATCCGTCACCGATGGAACAGAACTACACGTACTTCTTGAAGGAGATCCGGCTGGATGCGGATCGGGTCTGGCGAGGCTTGCAGCGGTTGGAACATGTCGCGATCACACTGACGGATCATGCGAACCCGCAGCAGGTGTTCGAGAGTCTGAACTCGACGGGTGTGCCGCTGCAAAGCCACGAACTCATCCACAACTATGTGCTGATGGGTCTCTCGTACGACCGACAGGCGGAGTTCGAAGCCTCGGTGTGGGTTCGCATTGAGGAGGAGGGCCACTCCGGGCCGGTCATGGAGAGCTTCTGGCGAGACTACATGATTCAACGGACCGGCCGAGACACCGAGTTCGGCGGCGAGCATGGCGTGTATGACGTGTTCCGGACCCAGTTCCCTCGGTTGAGTGTCGACCGGCTCAGGCAGCTGGGGGACGAGTGGGTGGCCTACTCACGGATATACCGCATCCTGCTCGATCCCACGAAGGCCAGAGACGAGGATGTCGAGGGCCAGCTCAGCCACCTCGCGATGTTCGGCTCGGCGTCCTTTCCACTTGTGATGGCGGTCTACCACGACTTCGAGTGCGGACTGATCGACAAAGCCGACCTCCTGCATGTTTTCGAGCAGGTGCAATCGCTGTACCTGAGGAAGATGGTGGTTGGTGAGACTCGGGACCATCTGTCCGCCCAGCTGTGTCGGAAGTTGAGACGTTCTGGCTATCCGATTCGTGATCTGGCGCGTCGAATGCCGTCTGACGAGCGGATCCGGCATGCACTGCTCTATCGGCCGTTGCCCCATGCTGGCTATGTGCTGCAGCGAGTCGAGAATCTTGCGAGTCTGGTCGGGTATCAAATCGAGCACATCTTCCCGCAGACCCCGCCGAACACCTGGAGCGGCGACGGTATCCGCGAATGGGCCTCGTTCACCGAGGAGGAACGCGCGAAGCATCGGGAGGTCCTGCAGACCATTGGCAACCTGGCACTGCTGGAGGGGTCACTGAACGCCGCCGCGGGCAATCACTCCTTTCAGGACAAGAAGCCGCATTACCGCAGCAGCCGGCTGCCCTCAACTAGACAACTCGGGGACGTCGAGAGGTGGGACCTCCGCGCGATCGAGGGACGATCTGTCGCTTTGACTGAACGATTCCTGACCATCTGGAGGCGACCAACAAGCCTCGAGGACGAGGCGGCCGAGCATCTGGTCCCGATCTTGGACGTCCCCAAGAAGCCCGGGTGGTACCTGGGCTGGAAGGCTGACTACGAGTATGTCAAGTTCGGTAATGAGATCTGGGACGTTCACGACGTCAAGACATTGTTCAAGCAGGTCTACAAGCGACTGTGGGACACCAGACGCTCCGACATTCAGGCTTGGAGCGATCGGCACAACGAGCTGATCTTCAAAACGAAAGCCTGGAACGGGCAATGGGAGCCACTCGACCCTCACCATTACCTGTTCATGGGCTTGTTTCCTCAGTGGATGCTCGCCGACCTGCAAGGCATGCTCGATGAACTGAATCTCGCCGAGACCGTGCTCATCAAGTTCTCCACCAGTGATGAGGCCTGATCGCCACGTCGAGCACACGCTGCTGGAGCTGGACCGAGTAGTCTTCGTCGGTCAAAGGCTGGAGAAGTAGCGTCGGGTCGTGAGTTCGTCTGTTGATGCAGTGAATCGTGCTCCTGCCTAGGGCAGGATCCCGGCTGTCCAGGTCCTGGTTCGATGTGGAGTTCCGCGTCCGTCAGCGGGTCACGGCTGGCCGCGTGTCTGGAGCCGGATAGACAGTTGGCCGTCGAGGCTGATCTCCGGTCCCAGACGGTTGGCCGTCGAGGCTGATCTCCGGTCCGGCCGCTGGTGGCGACGGCTTGGCGGATGCGATGGCCTTCTCGCCTAAGCCCGGGTACGGCGGGTCCTGCAGTTCAGGCCGCGGGCACGCACCGAACAGGTGGTACCGGCCGCATACTCGACACCAGCTGATCGCCTCCTCCTCCTCCTCCTCCTCCTTGATCAACTTCATTCCGTGTCAATTCCGCGAGACTCCGCAGAAACCGGATAGAGGCGGATAGACTCCGAGGAGTGCCAACTCTTGACGATTTCCCTTACTGTCAAGACTTTTGTCAAGAGTCCCCGCGTGATCCTGATCTTGGGATTTCGGGCCTGCAAAAACTTCCTAAACCTCGTGTCGCAGGTTCGAATCCTGCTGGGGGCGCCGACGTCTTTGGCCTAGTCAGGGCGTTGTTCGGGCAGTCCACTCAGGCAGTTCGATGATCTCCGCCGAGGGCTCAGGCCGCACACAGGCCGCAGCAGCTTTGTGTGCAGCTTCCAGCAGGGCCGCGTCAAGGCGGTTGGAGACGTCGTCTAGGTCGTCCTCAAACAGCGACGCGTAGACATTCAATGTCATCGCGGCGTCCTTGTGACCGAGCATCCGCTGTACGTGTTTCACCGACGCGCCAGACGCGATCGCCAGGGACGCTGCGGTGTGTCGAAGGTCGTGAGGCGTAAGTCCGGTGAGGCCGGCCGCGGCGACCGCTGGGTCCCACACTCGCTGCCGCCAATTGCGAGCCGGATCGGCTCGCCGTTCGGACTGTTGAAGAGCACCTCCTCTGGCTTCTTGCCTGCAGCCTGGGCAACCAAGGCATCGATCAGTGACCGAGGGATGGGCACGTCGCGTGATTGGTGCGTCTTCGGCGTTGACCAGATCATGTGCCCGTTGACTTCCGACACCGACTCTGACACCCGAAGCCGACGTCGCATCAGATCGACCGAGCGGACGCGCAGTGCGGCACACTCGCCGAACCGCAGCCCGCAGAGGCCGAGCACCAAGATCATCAGCCGGTATGCGCCGGCGCGATCTGCCAGGTCCTGGAGCTCGGCCATCGTTAGGAAACGCTGGCGATGATCAGGTGGCCGGGGGAGTGAAACGCCGTCACACGGGTTACGCGAAATTCGTTGATCACGTACAGCGGCCGACATGATGCCGCTCAGCAGGATCGCCGACTTCCGACACCTTGATGCGCCCACCTGTGCGGACAGTCGCGCCACCCAGGCCGCCACCTCGATGTGCGTCACGGCAGCAAGCGGCACTCGCTCCCATGTCGGCCAAATGCAGGTCTTCAGGATCGACCTGTACGACTCGCGCGTGGTCGCCTTCAGTGAGGGGGCCTTCGCCGTCAACCATTGCCGAGACCAGTCGCCCACAGTCACCCGAGCACGAGCAGGGTCAGTCCATTCCCCGCGCGCGATTGCGAAGGTCACCCCGGCCAGCCAGCGGTCCGCGTCCACCCGCCGGTCGAAGGTCTTAGAGCGCTCTCGACCGTCCGGCCCGCGATACCTGGCCCTCCACCGACCAGTCGTCCTCTTTTCGACGAAACCGCTCATGTCCTTACCAGGCTGGCCGGTGGTCGGCCTGAGTCTCGATCCATGCCTCGACCGCCGCCCGCCGATATCGAACGTGGCGTCCGATCCGGTAGCCGGTCGGGCCCTCACCGCGGTGACGCCACCCATAGAGCGTGGATACCGGTATGCCTAGCAGCTCTGAGACCTTGAGCATCGTCATGAGCCGGTCGGTGCCCTGGATCGGGCTGTGCAGACGTTCTGGCGGTCGAGTTGCTTCCAGCGTCGCCGTTCGCTCCTTGTTGGACGCGGGTGGCATGAACCTCTCCTTATCGTTGTGCTCGATTGAGCCAGATTTATGACCGGCAAGCGTTCGCCCTCGAAATCTGTGGACACCCATACGATGCCGATCGAAGTTTGCCGCTGTCAGAACCCCGAAGGGTGTGGGCGACGTCGGCGGTCGTGTCGACGGATCCTTCTTAGACATCGGGCTCAAATTCGGGCATGAGTAGGCCTTGCGTTAGCCCCCCAAGGACTCTGGGAATCTAACCGGACCAGTCCTCCGGGACGCCTCTAGGGTTCAGCGAGAGACCGCAGGAGGTGATCTTTGCTCCGTCGCTCTGAGCGGTCGCCTTGCGGGCCTCGGGCATAGGGTGAGTCGGAGCGAGCGTTAATTCGGCGCGAGAGGATCCAGCATGACCGGCGCGGTGCTGGCGAGTTGGAATAACGGGGCGGCTAAGGCGGCGATCCTGGACTTCATGGAGCGCACGACCAGCGACGGCCCCGATTTCGTTCCCGTCGCGGATCGGATTGCTGCGTTCGACAACGACGGCACCTTGTGGGTGGAGCAGCCGCTGCCGCCGCAGTTCGACTTCGTGTTCCGCAAGTGGGCCGAGGAGGTCGAGGCGGATCCGTCGCTGGCGAGCCAACAGCCGTACAAGGCGATCATCGAGCGAGACCTGGCGTTCTTCGATGGCGTGGCGACCCAGGACCCCGGGGTGATCGAGAGCCTCCTAAAGGCATTTGCGCGGTCGTGGGCCGGAACCACCCCGGCCGAGTTCGATAGGCAGGTCCGCGAGTGGCTTGCGACGGTTAAGCAGCCGAAGCTCGGAGTGTTGTATAAGGACCTCGTCTATAAGCCGATGCTGGAGTTGTTCGAGCTGCTCAAGGACAACGGGTTCCGGGTGTTCGTGTGCTCGGGTGGTGGCCGGGACTTTATGCGCGTGAGATACCACGTCCCCGGGATCACCTACTCCGAACACTGGGCCCGCGCGGCTAGGCCGCCGCCGTCCTCGGTGTCCGCCCAACCAGCAGGTCCTGGACCTCCAGGCCGGCCTTGTCGCCGCCGTGGCCCCAATTCCCTGGATCAGGTGGCACGGACGCGGAGTTCGTGACCGATCCCGGCGAACAGATCAGCCAGACCACTAAGGACTGGGTCGTAGACCTACGTACCCGACCAGACCGGCGCCAACTACACCGCCCACCTGACCGTCGGACTGGACACGGTGGAGCACCTGAAACAGATGCAGGCCGAGCCCTTCAATGCCTTCGACGTCCACCCCATCAGCCTCGCCGTCTACCAGCTCGGTAACAACGGAACGGCTCGCACGCTACTCAAGGTGTGGCCGCGACTCCCGAGTAGGGAACTACGACACGTGGGTTCCGCCGCTGTACGCGGGCTCGTCGCGGTGGAGGACCTAAAGGGTCGGGTACCCGACGTGGGGGACGAGCAATCTATCGGCCGGGGGCTGGAGTCCCTCGGTCTTGTGCTGCGAGCTCGGGAGCCGGCCACCGCTTCTTCTCGGCCACCAGCGGGTCATCCTCGGACACTCCACGTGCACGTCTGAAGGCAGGGCTCGGACTGGGAGCGCGAGCACCTGATGTTCGTGACAAGCTGCGGGCCAGACCTGAGGTTGCTCAGGCCTACGCCCAATTCCAGCAGGCCTTGGCGCGCGAGGTGGGTTCTGACCGTTTCGCATACACCGAGCAAGAATGACTTCATACCGCGCGTCGTCGAGATCGCCGCCCGAGACGGTCAATAATGAGCCGATCTTGTTTACGAGCCTTGCGACCGGCTGACCTAGCGGCACCACTCCAGCAACTGGTGCCGCAAGCCGTTCCTGCTACGGGATTCATCTCTTGACGGTGCGTCTGCCAGATTAACTGGCTAACTCATGACCCTCCGTCTACCTGGCCTCGTCTACACCGCTTCAAAATTCTGTGACGTCTCAGACCGGGCAGTTCCGTCCGACGTACCCCCTCGAACTCTCAAAGCTTCCGAGTCGAACACACCCGATGCACCGCCGGAAGTAACTCGAGTTGGCCTGACCGCTCCGGCGGTATGTACCCCTTCAGGTGGGTGTGACGATGAGCATCCACAAGCTCACCGCGGGATCAGGTTATGACTACCTGACCCGGCAGGTCGCATCCTTGGACGCGACCGAGAAAGGTCATACCGGGCTGGCGTCGTACTACACCGAGCGGGGTGAGACGCCGGGGGCGTGGATCGGTTCCGGCTTGGACGGGATCGACGGCCTGAGCGCCGGCGACCCGGTGACCGCGGAGCAGATGCGAGCCCTGTTCGGCTGCGGTCTGCATCCGCTGGCCGAGCTGCGCCAGCAGCAGCTGGAAGGCCCAGGCCTCACCGAACGCGACTTGCATGACGTCGCCCGGCTCGGTGCACCGTTCAAGATCTTCGACAACGACGTGAGCACGTTCCGTCTTGAGGTGGCCAAACGTATCGCGGCGATCCAGACTGCAGCTAACCTTCCGACGGACGCGCCGCTGCCTGCTGCAGATCGGGCCCGAGTACGGACCGAGGTGGCACGGCAGTTCTTCCTCGCGGCGCATGGCCGCGAGCCGGTTGATGCCCGGGAACTGGCGGGACAGATCGCGAAGGACTCCCGGCCGCGCACACAAACAGTTGCGGGTTACGACCTGACGTTCTCCCCAGTGAAGTCGGTGTCGACCTTGTGGGCGGTCGCCGAACCTGCGGTGGCGGCCATGATCGAACGGGCCCATCAGGCCGCCGTGAAGGACGCCTTGACGTTCATCGAGAAGCATGCGCTGTTCACCCGGACCGGGCCACAAGGCATCCGGCAGGTCAACGTCCGGGGCCTCGTTGCCGCCGTCTTCACCCACCGCGACAGCCGGGCCGGGGACCCGGATCTGCACACCCACGTGGCGGTGGCGAACAAGGTGCAGACCCTCGACGGACGGTGGCTGTCCATCGACGGCCGGGTGCTGTTCAAAGCCAATGTTGCCGCCTCGGAAACCTACAACACCGCTTTGGAGCAGCACCTCCGCGACACGTTAGGGGTGCCGGTTCAGCGAACGGCCCGGCACCGACCCGACGAAGCGGCCGATCCGGGAGATCGTCGGCGTCGACCCCCGACTGAACCAGCGTTGGTCGACCCGCCGTGCCCACATCAACACCCGCCGCGGAGAGCTGGCCATCCAGTTCCAGCATGATCATGGCCGGCCACCGACCCCGGTCGAAGCGTTGCATCTGGCGCAGCAGGCGACGTTGGAGACCCGCGACGCCAAACACGAACCCCGATCCCTGGCTGAGCAACGCACAACCTGGCTCAACGAGGCCGCAGTAGTGCTGGGCGGACGCGGCGCGGTCGCTGGGATGGTGCGGACGGTGCTGGCACCGTCTGCCGAGAGCACCACGATCGCCGACGCCCGCTGGGTCTCCCAGACAGCCAACCAAGTCTTGGCCGTCATGGAGGCGAGCCGGTCGACCTGGCAGATGTGGCATGTCCGGGCCGAAGCACAACGACAGCTCCGCACCGTCGACGTGCCAGCTGAACATGCCGCGGCGCTGGTGGACCTGCTGGTCGATGAGGTGCTCGATCGCCGGTCTGTTGCCCTCGTCGCACGTGATCACATCGAGGAACCCGAGACACTACGACGGGTCGACGGGTCGTCGGTCTACACCATCGCCGGCGCGGAACTGTACACCTCACAGCGGATCCTCGATGCCGAACAGCGCCTCCTCATCGCCGCAGGACGTCGCGGCGGTGCGTCCGTCGAGCAAACGGCGGTGGAGCTGGCCCTGCTGGAGATGGCGGCGAACGGGACGGCACTGGATGCTGGGCAGGCTTCGCTGGTCCGCCAGATGTGCACGTCCGGGGCACGTGTGCAGCTCGCGATCGCCCCCGCCGGTGCCGGGAAAACAACCGCCATGCGTGCCCTCGCTCTGGCCTGGACCCAAGACGGCGGTCAGGTGCTCGGCCTGGCCCCGTCGGCGGCCGCGGCCGCCGTCCTCGGCGAGCAAACCGGCATCCGCGCCGACACCCTCGCCAAACTCACCTGGTCACTTGACCACGGCGACCTGCCCGACTGGGCGGCAGCGGTCGGCCCGTCGACACTGGTGATCATCGACGAAGCCGGCATGGCCGACACCCTGTCCCTCGACGCGGCCGTCCAGTTCGCCATCGGACGCGGTGCGAGCGTGCGACTGGTCGGTGATGATCAACAACTCGCCGCGATCGGCGCCGGCGGTGCCCTTCGCGACATCAAACACACCCACGGCGCCCTCCAACTCACCGAGCTGCATCGCTTCACCGACCCCGCCGAAGCGGCAGCATCGCTCGCGCTCCGAAAAGGCAAACCAGAGGCACTCGACTTCTACCTTGATCACGGCCGGATCCATGTCGGCGATGGGGCCACCACGACAGGGGATGCGTTCAACGCGTGGGTTTCCGATCGAGCGGCTGGGCTCGACACGATCATGATCGCGCCCACCCGGAACCTCGTCGCC
Source organism: uncultured Actinomycetota bacterium (assembly GCA_963836855.1). Lineage (GTDB taxonomy): Bacteria > Actinomycetota > Actinomycetes > Propionibacteriales > Propionibacteriaceae > Microlunatus. The sequence goes on from CAWILN010000019.1 coordinate 11,783, forward strand.
GAACTGAACGCCCATGCCCGCGCGCATCGTCTCAATCACACGCCTGCAGTATCCGAAGTGCCCTTGGCCGACGGAAACCGGGCCAGCGTCGGCGATGTGATCATCACCCGCACCAACGACCGCCGACTACGCCTCACCGCCCCGACTGGGTCAAGAACGGCGACCGCTGGACCATCACCCACCTCGGCAAACAAGGCGATCTGACCGTCCGCCACAACCGCAGCCACATCAGGGTCCGGCTCCCTGCTGACTACGTCCGCGAGTGGACCGGCCTCGGGTACGCCACCACCATCCACGCCGCCCAAGGCGTCACCGCCGACACCATCCACGGCCTTGTCACCGGGCAAGAGTCACGCCAGCAGCTGTACACCATGCTCACCCGCGGACGGGCCGCCAACGACCTCTACCTGCAGGTCGTCAGCGACGGCGACCCGCACAGCCTCATCCGACCCGAGGCAGTCACCCCCCGCACCCCGACTGAGCTGCTCGAACAGATCCTGGCCCGCGACGACACCCCCACTTCAGCCACGACGCTCCTCCGCCGACTCAGCGACCCGGCGGCGCGGCTGCATGATGCGGTCCAGCGCTACACCGATGGACTGCAGGCCGCCACTGAGCAAATCGTCGGACCCGCAATGGTGGACACGCTCGACGGCCAAGCTGAGCAAGTCGTAGCCGACGTTACCGACGCACCGGCCTGGCCGACCCTGCGAGGCAACCTGATCGCCTTGGCCGCAGACACCGGCGAACACCCGCTCGTCCACCTCTATGAAGCCGCGCTTGGGCGAGATCTCAGCGCGGCTGAAGACATGGCTGCTGTCCTGAACTGGCGCCTCCCAGAACCCACTTCCACCCATTGCCGACCACCGCTGCCCTGGCTACCCGGAATTCCCCAAGCGGTCAACGATCACCCCGACTGGCGGCAATACCTGGCCCGGCGGTCCCAGCTGATCGCCGACCTCGCCGACCACATTCGACATCACGCCGACCACGACGGCACTCAGCCGCATTGGGTGCCGCAGGGCAGTTCCTTGAGCGCCGCTCTCATTGGTGAAGTCGCCGTGTGGCGGGCCGCCAATGGCGTCAACCCCCACGACCGCCGCCCCACCGGACCAAAACAGCTGCCAACCGCTTCGGCCGAATGGCAACAACATCTCGACCGAAGCATCACCCACGCTAGCGACTACCCGACCAACTTCGATTTCCGGCGGCAAGGCGTTGGTTCCACCTTTGAAGGTGGCCGTCACGAAAATCGACACCATTGGCAGCGCCCATCCGAGATCAACCAGAGGCCGGGGCCGCCGGGCCCTAGCTTCTAACGGGACGATCTGCCATGCGGGCACTGCAAACGAATCGACCCTGCGCTGCAAGTCACCGCCAAGGCCAAATCGTTAGACAACGTGATAGATCCGGGTTCGGCCTTCAGGACATCCAGCCACTCGATCACAGCAATTCGTGACTTTTGCAGGCTCCGTAGGAAAGATGCCGAGATCTGACCGCCAATGCAAGATTTTCGCCTTGGGGGGTAAGACAGGCTTGTGCTACCCGGACTTGAATCGCGAAGTCATCCACATGAGCTGCACCACTCTGGCAGCCGATCCACAGCGGACGCCTCATAGGCCCGTAACCCGCCGGAGTCCGAGCCGGCGCCAACAGCAGACCCGTTTTCTCGTAGAAGCGGATGGTATCGGCACCGACGCCCAAAGCTTGCCCTCTTGATCGATAGCCCACTCGATGTCTTGGGGCCGCTCATTATGGTCCTGAGTTTTGACCCAGAGACCAAGGAGGCGGTTATCTACTCGGTTTGGGGGCAGGACACCGACTGGATTCGCAACATTCGCGTCCGTCCGGCGTTGCAGGTTCAGATTGGGCGGGAGTCATTCGCCCCGGGTGCAGCGCTTCCTCTCTGCTGACGAGAGCTTCGCGGTGGCGGTCGAGTTCCGACGCCGGCATCCGGGGCGGTTGCGCCTCCTCACGCAAGTCCTGGGCTGGGACGATCTCCGCTCTGATACTGCGGTGAGAGAGTTCGTCCACACTCGGCCGTTCGTCGCCTTCAGGCCGGCGCCTCGACCGAAACCACCCTTTGGGTGACTGGTTATCCCTTGTGCTCGGTCAACAAGAGATCACGAACTGAGGTGACATTCCCTGAGTGGGCCTTAGTCCAGCCCGTGGACCATACTGTGGCGACGGTCTCGGACAAACGCGGAGGGGACACCGGTGATGCAGCACAGCCGCCAGGACGGCACCGTCGGTGTGAGCGGCGGCAGGTCGTTGTCCTACCGCGGGTACGGGCCACCCGACGGTCAGCCGGTCCTGTTCTTCCCGGGCACCCCAGGTTCGGCTGTGGAGTGGTCGATGTGGCCGTCAGGCTCGGCGGAGCGCTCAGGTATCCGGGTGATCGCGGTGGATAGGCCGGGCCTCGGGTGGTCGGACTGGCAGCCCGGGCGTCGGGTGCTCGACTGGCCGGTAGACGTCACAGCGCTCGCCGATGCACTCGGGCTGCAGCGCTTCGCGGTTCTGGGCTACTCCGGCGGCGTGCCGTACGCGCTCGCCTGTGGGCAGCTACTTCCGGACCGCGTCAGCGCGGTGACACTGGTGGGCTGTGTCGGCCCGGATGACGAGCCCGGCCTCGTCGCCGGCCTGTCCCCGCAGGTCGCGCGAATGCGGCAGGACTGTCGACGCCATCCCCGGCGAGCATGGCTGACCTGGGCGGGCGTCCGGTTCGCCGTGGCCCGCTACCCGGAACGGGTACTGACCCGCTCGATGAGCGCCCTGCCCGACCCCGAGCGCGCCGCACTAGCCGAGCCTGGCCTGCGGCAGGCCTACCTGCAGGATCTGCGTACGGCCCTGCGGCAGGGTCCACGGGGAGCTGTCACGGACATGGCACTGATGGCCTCGCCGTGGGGGCTGCGTCCGGAGCTGATCCGGGCGCCGGTCCGAGTCTGGCAAGGCGAGCAGGACCGGAACGCGCCACCTCTGATGGCCCGCAGGTTGGCTGCGGTGATCCCGGACTGCACGGCGACGTTCTGCCCGGACGACGGGCACCTGTCGATCATCGGCCGGCACCCGGAGGCGATGCTGAGCACGCTCGGCTGATCGACGCCTGCCAGTCGGCGTATCCGGCGTGGCCATAAAAGATCAATGGAGTCGGCCGACTACTGCGTCGTGCCCGACTCGTACCAGTGCTATGCGTAGCATCTCTCAGATCTTGGGGGCTGTGGTCCTCGCTCTCATCTTCGCCGTCATCGGGCGGCCCCCACCAGCCGGCGTTGAATCCGAGTGCGATTGTCTGGTCTTCGACGTCGCGACCGGTGACCGAGAGCGTGCAGACGTCGTCGCCGCGACGGCGTTGCAGCACCATCAAACTGTCGACGACGCCAATGAGCCCAGAGGTGCCAGACACTCGCTCAAAGACGCCGGCCACCTCGGCTCGCTGGTTCGCATGGTGCACGACGACAATCGCTTCTGCCCGGACCGTCCCATCGCCACTCCCAGCTTGGGCCTCGTCGGACCAATCCTCCCAGGGCACATGTGCTGTCGATCACGTCATGGCCTGATCTGCCAGCGCCCGGTGTCGGCCGGGCTCTGCTGTGGTTTGCGGCGCCACGATAAGCGGGCAGTGTGTCTGCTTCATTACACTGCGGGCCACCGACCGGGTCCATGGTCCCCAGCGACGCTGGTGTGGGTGACCCACTACCAAGACGGCCGCCGACCGCGACCACCGCACGAGCTGAGCGTCGGGGTCGCCAAAAACAATCTGGTTCGAGATCGCGACGTCAGGATGGTCTTGCTCCCATTCCGCCAGCACGACTTCAACGCCTAACTGCGCGCCGGCCACATCGCGAGCCGAGGCGCTCATCGGCTGGGCGTGCAGCACGATCAATCGAGCATCACGCAGCCTCGCCTCCTCGAACGCCAACCCCAAGGCAGGCTCCGGCGCTGTCTCGGCATCAAGTGCAACGATCACCGGCAGCCGCGGAGAGGCATGGCGGGCACGCCAGTTGCCGGGAACCACGACCACCGGACATGCGACGTGACCAATAACCTGCGACGTGACAGCGCCCATGAACAACCGCTCAAACCACGACACATCGTCGCGGCCGAGCACCAGCATCGCGGCCCTGCTGGCTGAGGCTTCGAGTACCGTCACAGCATCATCCGGCTCAGCCCTCCCGTACATGGTCACCTGTTCGGGAACGACCAGCTGGGCAGCCACCGCTGCGAGGAGTTTCTCTGCTGCGGTCCGGGCTGCCGAGAACGCGGCTTCCGTGTCTGGCGCGCGCGCCGATGGAGGTGGAAAGGAGTGCACCAGGAGAACGTCACCGCCGCGCAGTTCAGCCGCCGTGACTGCGTAGTGCGCCGCCGCCAACGATTCCGCCGATGCGTCCACCCCGGCCACCACGAGCGGCGTAACCGGTGCCTCGGCCTCGTCGTTCATTCCCACTGCGGCTGGGATCGCACCCCCGACCTCTTCATTGATCACCACGGTGGTGTCCTGCCCGACTGTGTCAGAATCCTCGGCGCGGCGATCAGCAGCGAGCGCCGGCACCGCGACAACCGGACATACAGCATGGGTTAGGCAATAGTGGCTCACTGAGCCGTCGAGTATCCGCGCCAGGCCAGCGTGTTCGCGAGTGCCCACCACGAGCAGGCGCGCATCTTTAGACTGCCGAACCAAGACCCGGCCGGTATCCCCACTGGCGAACTGAAGGGTCCAGTCGGCACGAGGCGATACGGCGTCGAACACTGCAGCCATCGTCTGTCGGTAGGAGTTCCGGAGCTCGTCGCGGCTCACATCCATGAAGTTGGCCGGAGCGGGAAATCCGGCGGAGCTGAGCCCGTACGGCCAGTCGAGCACATGCACGGCTCGCAGCACAGCACCGACGCTCCTGGCCTGCTCAGCCGCCCAATCCAACGCAGCCTTACTCGACGGCGAATCGTCCAGTCCTACGACGATCTCGTTCCTCATCCCGCACCTCCACAGCGTCGGGCGGCATCATTTACGCCTCCGACAATGGTGAACGTCCTAGCGGCACTTGTCGATCCGGGCGTGGAACCCGCCAGCGGGCTGCCGGCTACCCCGCGCCATCGGGCGCCTGCCCGCCTGCCCCGAACACCACTTCTCCCGGGGTTGAGCCGGCGAATCCCGAGGCTGCGGCGCTCCGGGCATATGGATCGACGCCCACCCCGCGATGGACAAACACAGCCTCGGTCATGTGGCTGCGTGTTAGCGGCGGCGATCTCCGATGGCGATTTGCCGCGAAGCGCTCTTTGCGACTCAGTCACCGGATGGCGGCTGCGACTGCTGGGCAGACTCACCTTTGCCGGGCTCGAGGAGTTCCAGAATCCGGTCGGTATTTTGACGAATGGCCGCAATGTTGCGGAACATCCACTTCGGCGGAGCCGTGTCGGGCAGCGCCTCGATCTTTTTCTCCCAGTCGATGGTGCGCATCTTCGGGCCGAAGAGCCGGGCCAGCACACCTACCCCAGCGAGTACTGCTGCGAGCACGAGGACTTTCTTCATGGACCGATCTTGATCCCGGCAGACACGCCGCGAGCAGAGGCCAAAGTCCCACACGCCAAGAGCCCCCGACCCCGTTGAGACCTCGACACGCGCACGCCAGAGAACCGGGGGTGATTGCGAAATCGACGATCCGGCCGGCCACAAGATCGGCGGCACCGCCGTACCTGCTGGTGCCGCTTCATCTCAGATCATGATCGCCGTGAGCGATGTCGAAGAGTCCAGCCGTTGGTATCAAAAGCTGCTTGGCCTCCGCAGTGATCATGGAGGCTCCGAGCACCAGCGGCTGCTCTCCGACGGAGCTCCGGTCCTTCAGCTCCATCATCGTGGTGTCGAAGATCACCGTGGGCTCTTCGTGAACCTCGACGCAGAGGTTGGTCATGGCGTCCTGCTGTGCTTCGGTGAAGTGGGCAACTTGGACGCGTTCCTGGCCCGCGCCAACCAGCTGAAGGCACCGATGGTGCGAGCAGCTCACCGAGTCGGCCTGAAGGGCGAGGCGACGGCCCGGCACATCGCGAGAATCTCGATCAAGGACCCTGATGGCTACACCGTTGTCATTGCCAGCTCCGACCGTGACGCGTACGAATCGCCCTAAATCCCCTAAACACCACGGTCAGGCCACTCGCGCGTGGCGCTAGACATCGATCGCCAAGGCAGCGGATGCGGCGATCCCGACGGCGGCGCCAACTTTCGCTAATGCGGTGACGTGGAGGAAGGTGGGCAGGCCAACCAGCGCCGCAGCAGCCAACAGCACAGCCGACCAGCGGGACGACGTACGCGCGCCAGACCGTAATACTCGTCACTAGCAGGCCGATGCTGAACACAAACCGCCGAGAAAGACCGGAATCAGGCACGGCTCGACGAAGACCTGATCGAGCAGGCGCAGCACATTCTGATCACAGCCCTGACCGATCAGGACGCCGGCAGCGGGCATCACGAACACGGCGTAGCCACCTCCCATTAGCAGGCAGCCGGCGCCAACAACGGTCGAAATATGCCCAGTAATGGCCCAGCGCGCTGCCCGGGTATGGGCGATGGTCGCGTAAAAGGGCGAACAGGCCCAGGATCAGCGGTATGAGTGCAAAGACCTGCAGGCTCGTCGCAAGCCGGTGACTGGCTTCGCGCCTAGCGCGAATTCACGGTTGTGATCAGGATCCGACGGAGGATGCACTGAGAAAAGCGCCAGCAGGTACGTGAACGCTGCCAAACCGAAACGGGCCGAAGGTTTGTGGCAGATGATGACCCGCACGTCGACGTCGGCCACAGTGACCTGTTTGACCTGGAGATTCTCCTTGACCTGCTGGCAGCGGCCCTGCCGGGCAGCACCAGCGCCCACCAGCGGGTTGACGTCGCTCATGCGCATCCCCGCCATGACGTGTTGCGCCCCGGCGTCGTCAGTGCTAACCACGGGCACATCAAGCACTGGCTCGGCAGAGAGCGGAGTCTTCAGGCGTCGGCGTCGCTCTTGTGGCCGGGTTGCTGGGACAGCCACTGCATGTACGACCCGGATTCATCGAGGCCGGGTTCCGCACCGGGCAGGGGGTGGGTGAACAGGAGCCGGGCGGTGCCCTCGAGTGCGCTGCGGAGCAGATCGGCAGGTCCACTCGCCTCGAACCCCAGGGTCCACCAGGCTTGGCCACGGGTGCTGACCTCGGTGAGTTCCACGTCGCACCGCGGCTCCTGGTCCAGCCCCGGGGCGCCCGCCACGATCTGTCCGCTGGCGAATGAGAACCGGCTGATGCGTCGCCTTTTGCGTACCGGCCGCCAACCGGCCGGGTCGCCGCTGTACTGGTCGAGCGGGCTTCCGGGAAAGGACCACTTCTGCCAGGACTCCATGCGTCCGCGGGCGCGGCCCGCCACATCCAGGATTCCCGCGCCCCCGCGGTACACCTTGACCTCTAGTGACCTACCCCCGCGGACCTTCACCGAAAGACCATGCAGCCGCGGATCCAGCAGGTAGGTGTCCTCGCGTGACTCCATCTCGATCGGGAACCGCCCGAACCATCCGGCCACCGCTGTCTCCAGCCGACCCGGGAAGATCCAGCGGACCTCCAGGCTACGGAATCCCTCGGTGACCTGGCCCTCAGACGGTTCAACCGTCATCGACACACGCTCCTGACGCTCTGGCCGTCCCGGGCGGGGTCGCTGCTCATCGGTAGGGCGCCGCCCTCAGTGGCCTCTCGCTCCTCCTTGTTGGGCAGTCCGCGCACCGCTCCGATGATCACCACGGCGTGGTCGCGTACGGCTGGAACTGCGACGACCGGGCACTGCGCATGGCTGAGGCAGCAGTGGCTCACCGAACCGGAGACAAGCCGGCCGATGCCCACATGCTCCCTCGTGCCCACCACGGCCAGCGCCGCTCCGACGGATTCGGCCACCAGGGCGCGCCCAGCCTCGCCGGAGAAGAACTGCAGGCCCCAGCCGGGTTCTGGCTGGATGGCGTCGAATACCGACGCGACTGCTTCGCGGTAGACGATGTCCATCTCGTAATCCCTTATCCGCGCGGCAGGTCGTCGATGGAGGACAGGCGCCCGGGCACGACGGCGCCGTTGCGGACCGTGGGTCCGAGCACGGTGACCCCATATGCCTGAGCACGTCCAAGAGGCCTTGCAGGCCTTGCAGGTCCAGCGTGACGGTAGATCGGGGATCAGCCATGTCCGGCTCCTGAGGGGTGCTTTCTCAGTCAGTATGGGCAGTTGAGCGGTTGCGTCAACAGGGACCTCTGACCGGAATTTCCGGGCAGAAAGGCGCGGCGCGGCGTCCTAGCCTCGACCGTTCGAACGGGTATGGGGTGAACTGGGCACAAACACCCCTGAAACCAACTGCTCTACGTCGCGATCGGGGGATTCGATCAGCTCATTCCTGTTCGGTCGTGTGGTGCGCAGAAGACGGGGTCGAGGTCGTCGTCTCGAGTTGTCTGAGGTGTTCGGGATACCGAGAACACGTCCAAAGGGGGTAAGGACGCTCACGCCGTGGCCGTCGGCAGGCGAGTTTCTGGCCGGAGTACGCACCCTGCTTGCCGGGGTTCGTGGCCGGCCGCGCGGCGGCGGACGAACTTCGGAAGCGATCCGTCAGGGTCTCATCGACGGTCTGACGACCTTCTTCGACCAAGACCGGATCCGCAGCCGATCTTCGAACTGGTCGCGTAGGCAGCGCTCGCCGAACTCAGCGGTGCAGAGTTACACCTTTCCCAGAGTGCCGAACAGGGCGCCGTGCTTGGGTGGCTCAATGTTTCACTAGGCTGCGATTCCTTGATCACTTCGCCGTCTGAGTCTGATCGGACGGTCAAACTCGGGGGTTTTTCATTGCGCATTCGCGCCCTTCTAATCGCCTGTCTCCTTGCTGCTGCTTCGATCTCGATCGCCACACCGGCTCAGGCAGCCCCGGCTACTGTCTACATCTACAAGGTGTATTTCGACTCCCCAGGAAGTGACACCGGCAGCAACTCCAGCCTTAACGCCGAGTATGTGGTGATCAAGAACGGCGACAACGTCTCTCACTCGGTCTCCGGATGGACCGTGCGGGATGCCGCCGGACATGTCTACAAGTTCGGCACCCTCAGGCTGGGGGCTGGCAAGCAGGCCATCATTCACACCGGCAAGGGCACCAGCTACACGACCAGTGCCAGCACGCATCTCTATCAGGGTCGTGGCTGGTATGTGTGGAATAACACTGGCGACAAGGTGATCTTGCGACGTGCGGACGGCTCTCTTAAGGACACGTGTTCCTTCAGCGGTGAGGGTAGCGTCAAGTACTGCTAAAGCCGATCAAGAACAATGACGATGCCTGGCGAACCATCGCAGCCAGTTAACGGTGACTGGTCGACTTCCAAGCAAGCCATGGTGATTGGGGCCTGCATTCTCAGCCTGGTCATCTTCGTCATCGGGGAGATCTTGGGTGCCGCCTCAAGCTCTAGCGCGGTGCCGCTTGCAGGGAGCCCGGTCACGGTAACGGCCACAGCGACGAAGACAGTCAAGGTTCGGGTGACCAAAAAGCCGCGGCCGGTCCCGACCAAGACGGTCACAGTCACGGCACGGCCGAAGCCAAGCACAGCAGGCAGTAAACGTAGCTCCGACGCCGGGGCGAGTCGTAATTGCACGCGCGTTACTCTCCGTGCCTTGTCCCGGCATCGGATTATGACTGTCGTGTCGGCTCAGGCAACGGTCCCAGGTACGCCGGACCAGTCCGCGTCACGGGTTCCGATCCCTACGACCTAGACCGCGACGGTGATGGAAAAGCATGCGAGTGGTCATGATCAGCTGCCCTCCCATATGCGTTGATGTCTGCGTTTGGCCGGTTCCGGCGACTCACACCAAAAGGAAGGAATCTAGATGACGAACCCTACGATCCGGCTCGAGACACAACATCACCCGCAACACGCCTACCAGCCAGTAAATCGAGTGAGCTAACTGGAGGGTGCTTCGACGCCGTCCCTGATCGCGTCGGATGCGTCGATCGAGGCTGCGTTTTGAGCCGGTGTAGCTCTTCAAGGGCATCTGCGAGGGGGCATGTTGCGGAAGGTGCGGAGTAGGACCCTCAACCAATCTTGGCCGAGGTGCAGGCTGCCTGGTGGGGGTGGGCGATGGGGTGGGGTCCCGAAGGTGCCGTGGCCCGGTTCGGTGGGCCTGCCGTGATGATCCGTGGCGGTTCGTGGCGTGCGTGGTGTCACTCTGTGCGTCGGCGGCTGGGTGGGTGCAGATGACGTGTCGTGAGTGCGCGGCGGAGGTTGCCGTCACGGCTCGGGTGTGCTCTCGGTGCGGGGCTCCGATCGTTGGGCAGCCGCCGGTAGTGGCGGACACGGTGGTGGCGGACACGGTGGTGGCGGACAGCGTGCGGTCAGCGACGCCGCGGGGAAGGCTGGCCCTGCAGGGTGGCCGAGCAGCCGCCGCCGGAGCCGTATGTGCCGGGTTCGGGCGATAGCCTCCCTGCGGAGCTTCGGCTGGTGCTGGCTGGCTACGTCGGTGTTGCTTGTGGTTTGTTCGCTGGCGCCTTGGCCTGCGCCACGGCTCTGGTCATTTTCTTTTTCAATACCGACGATCTCGACCGGTACGCGATGCTCGACCGGTACGGTCTGTACTCGCTTTGTGGTGGTTGTTCCTTGGCCCATTCGCTTTTGGGGGGCTTTCGGGGGCTGGGGCTGGGGCTCGAAGGTCGCCTCCAGGCACGTAGCCGGTTTTCCAGGCTGCTCCGGCGGCCCGGCAATCCACGCACGGCCACGGTGACGGCCTCGAAGCGTGGCGGACGCACCCTGATACTCGACATAATCCCCCGGGACGGCACCAGCCGCGGGTACCAGTCGCTGTCCGAGGTGCGCCTCGCGTTGCGGACGAAGGCCGGCACGCTGGTGCCCGGTGAGACGGTGAACGTCTATGGGGGGTCAGGCGGCAAGCGCGAACTGCTCATCAGCAGCCCCCGGCGGGGCAGGGCATTCCTCGGCACGGTAAAGAGCCAGTCGGCCCTCCAACCCAGACTGCTCGACGGGAAGGTTAGTGCTGCCACTCTCGTTGACTGGGCCGCGTGGGCCGCCTCGACGACATTTTCATCCACCGGTCTGAGGTATGGCTATGACATACGGGAGGTGGACGCGTTCCGCAGCGCCGTTCGCGACACGTTCCTCGGGGGCGCCGTCTTCTGGGTAAGCACACCCCCGGTGAGATCAGATGACGTCCGCGGCAAGCAGTTCTCGACCCACCTGCCTGGCTATGACAAGACGCAGGTTGACGCATTCGTCGAGGCGGCCGGTTTGAGGCTGGCTGCGATGGAGTCCACGGACAGACCGGAAGGACCACTGGTTAGCGGCGACATTCTTGTCGGGTGGGCCGAGTGGGCCGACTCAACGACATTCTCAAAGCCCAGTTGGCGGAAGCGTGGCTACATGGCCATGGAAGTGGACGCCTTCCCGGACGGTATTCGCGACACGTTCCTCGGGGTAAGGAAACCCCCGGTGAGATCAGATGACGTTCGCGGCAAGCAGTTTTCCTCCACTTACGACGACACCTACGGTCGTTATGACAAGAACCAGGTTGCCGCGTTCCTCGATGTCGCCAGCATCAGGCTGGCCGCGATGGAGTCAACGGACAGGCCAGAAGGACCACTGGTTAGCGGTGCCATTCTCGCCGAATGGGCCGAGTCGGCGGCCTCGACAAGATTTTCAACCACCCCCCGCCTGCGGAAGGGCTACGCGACGGCGGAGGTGGACGCGTTCCGGAAAGAGCTTCGTGACACGTTTCTTGGGCTCAGTCTTGGGGTCAGGCAACCCCCTCTGACATGGGATGACGTCCACCGCAAGTGGCCCGGCAGCGGGACGCACGATCAGTCCGGCGGCGGGACGCACGATCAGTACCTGCTTCCTCCCTGGCTCGACTTCGGCCAGGGGTTCTCGACTACCCGTGGGTGGTCGCGGCCTGGCTACGACATGCAGGAGGTTGATGCCTTCCTCAAGATGGCCAAACTGAGGCTGACTGCAATCCGACGGATCGACCCGGTTAGCGGCACCATTCTCACACGATGGGCCGAGTGGGCCGAGTGGGCCGACTCAACAAGATTTTCAACCACTCCCGGCAGGGGGTGGGGCTACGCGACGGCGGAGGTCGACGCGTTCCGGCAAGAGATTCGCGACACGTTCCTCGGGGTCAGGCAACCCCTGCTCACATCGGATGAGGCCCGCGACAAGCGGTTCAGGGTTACCCGCCGCGGCTACGACGTGCAGCAGGTTGACGCCTTCTTTGATCAGGCTGAGAGCAGAGGCTGGCGGCGATGCTGGCCGAACAGTGGCTGGCGGCGAAGGATGAAGAGGAGCGCCACGACGCAGGGTGACACCGGCCTGGTGAAGCCGTTCACTGACGGTGGCCCAATGAACGCCCAGCTCGGCACCGATCTGGCGCGGGCCGATTGCCCCGGCGAGTTCCGGCACCGCCCAGCATGGCAGCCAGCGTGAGGATGACCGTGGACGAAGCGTGTACGCGCGCGGATGAGCAGCTGGCCGAGTTCCGCGAGCTGCTGCGGGACGAGATGGTCAAGGCGTACGCGATGCTCGGCGCGCTGGCTGCACCGGTGGAATTACAGCTATGTCAGGACGAGCCTGCTGCCGGTATCTGGGGCGATCAAACGTCGCCGTCCCGGAAGAGGGCCAGGGCCTCTAATCGGCCACCAGTCACGCCGCGCTCTGACAAACTCGACGCCATGTCATGGATCACGGAGACCGGCCACCTGCTCACCGCCGTGGGCGTCGGCTCCATCCTCGGCTCGCTCATCGTGGCCCAGCTCGGCGGGCCTGCCGTGATGATCCGTGGCGGTTCACGGCGGGTGTGGTGTCACTCTGTGCGTCGGCGGCTGGGTGGGTGCAGCTTGACTGGTGGGTGAAGGAGCGCCGTCCACGGCTGGAATGGTTCGGCCGGGTACGAGGCAAGGATGGCAAGCAGCGGTGGATTAGGGCCGCTGATCTGCGTCCTGCGAGTGGCTCGCGTCCGTGACCTAATCGACTGCAGGGCCTGATTGATCAGGGACGATGCCTGAACTATCTGACTACCGTGAGGGCAAGAAGCGCCGCTTGACGGTCCTCCCGGCTCACTCGGTGGTTCACCTCGCCCGGCATGATCATGGACTTGAGCTGCTCAAAGTACTCGGGATCTCGACGCCGACGCCGACGTCGCGAGGGCAAGAAGCGCAACTCGATTAGGTCGTCGAAAGACAGGCCACTAGAAGGCCGCGAAACGCGCATTGTTAAGAATCCCCTGAGTTTGACCGTCCGATTAACACAGACGGTGAAGTGATTTAGGAATCGCAAACCTAATCGCGGCTTAGTGAAAATCTAAGCGGAGAATCCGTAGTGAGAAGAACTGTTGTTAATCCGGTCTCGGACGAGGCGAAGAATAACGATTACGTCGCCGCAAAACCGCCGATGATCTGGAGAATGTCCGGTTCAGCCGTTCCCACCCGCGGGAGAGTAACAGCTTTACTACTCCACTGACGTCGGATCACGCTGGCCTAGTGTCGGAATAACGATCAGGCCACATTCCACGGCATTCCCATCCGCTGTCGCGGCCGCCGGCGTGTATTACCAACGGAAGAGTGGTCGCGAATCAGCCGCAGCAGCGAAGAGATCGGCCTTCGTTTTTCGCAGAACGGCGGGAGTGGTTCGGGCGGGTACGCGGTGCGGACGGCCGTCAACGGTGGATCAGAGCTGTTGATCTTCGTCCCGCGAGCGGCTCACAGCCATGACTTGGGAATTCCTGGTGCCGGTGCCGCAGGATCCGCGGAATAATGCTGGCGCGACCTACTCCAGACGGCTATCTGCCTCAGGCGTCGTCGCTCCCTGGTATTGGCTGCCGCGGTGCCCTCGCTTGACCGCGTCAACAAAGATCCTGACGCCGAGACCGATGATCACGATGCCAGCGACCATCTGCCCCATGACCAGCACACGAGCGCCCTGGGTCGTGGCGACAATGTCGCCAAACCCGACCGTCGCGAATACGGTAACGGTGAAGTACAAGGCGTCGGTACGGGTCAGCGGCTCGTTGAAATTGCCCTCAGAAACTCCGCTCATAACGAAATATGTAGCGGCAAACAGCAACACAAACACGGGCGAAAGCGGCTGCCCGTCGAGATACGGCAGCAGCTCCTCGACGCGATCTGCACCGGCAAACCATTCCGCCTGGCGGTGCGCGATCTCGCCCTGACACCTAACCAGGTGTTGGGGGCTCACCCAGACCGATGAAGCGTGGTCGGACGCGCTCGAGGCTGTCCTGACGGCCACTCGTAGCAGCGACCTCCGGCACGGCACCAATGCCGCATATGTGGCCGGCTGTGTCTGCCAGGAGTGTCGGGAGCACCAGCGCCAGCGGATGGCCAGGCATCGCTGACGGCCAACCGGCTCTGGAGGCCTGCTGCCGTTCCCGATGGAACGATCGGCACACCGAACCCAGCGGCGTAGATCCAGGTGACGACGCCGGCCGAGCGGCGCCTCTCGATGAACGTTCGGAGGTGGGGGCGGCGGCAGTCACGGTCGTTCCCCGCCCGGGCTGGCTCGCCCGTCTGCCGCCCTCAGCACCGCACGCGGCTTCCGGACAAGCTGGATGCACATGATGATCATCCAGATCCAGAAGGCGAAGTAAGGCAGAAGCCAGACTTCCGATGTCCAGAAGAAACGGCAGATTACGAGCCCGAGCCCGCTGGCAATGGCCCACCAGCCAAGCCAACGACCGACGATGCGAGTGGACAGCACCACCCAGCCGCAGCACGCTGCAAAACAGCCCAGAGCGAGCCAGACGTTGGCCAACCCGAGAGAGCTGACATCGAAGGCGTAGCTGGCCACTGCCAGATCGAGGTCGGCGGCACCGAACGAGGCGGCGTTCCCGCTGGTATTGAGTAGCAGAAGCGCTGCGAGGATTACCCCACACACCAGGGCGACCCCGGACCGCCATGGCGGACTCCCCTCGGCCCGGCCGAGCAGCAGGCACAATCCCACCACGAACCAGATCCAACCGATCGCTGCCAGACCCGCCACCGCCATTGCGGCCTGCACCCAGCCCGCGGTGGAGTTGAGATAAAACGCCAGCGCTTCCTCAGGACTCGCCGTGAACGCCGGCTCGCCCGGTGACATCGCGATGATCGCAGCAAACAGCACGACGAACGTGACCAGGCCGACCACGCCGGTGCTGCGGACCATTCGCGTCCAGCGGTCCGAACTCGTCTCGATAAGCGCAGTCATGACGACATTCTTCCCCTCGGTTCGATTGCGCGATACGGATGGCGCACGCCATCGCCAAGACGACCATGAGAGACCAGTAGTACAGCGCCAACCAGGCCCCTGCGCGGCCTGGCAACCGTAGCCGCGGCAGGGCTCGCGAAGACCGTCTCAATTGCGACGGTTATCAGGGCCGGCGCCAGTGAGTTCGCCAGAGCGGCAGGCATGGCGGGAAACCGTCGCAATCACGACACTTCCCAAGGCCAGGGCCCCGAAAATTGGCCCAATCGGGCAGATTTCCAGCAAGGCCAGGGCGCGCGGAAACCTCGGTACGATCGTCCCGAAGTCAAGGCTCGTGAGTTCGCCAGGTCCGCTGATCCTCAGTGACGTAGCCGGAGCGATCCACCGACACAGCGACAACCCCCGCCATCCAAGCCCTCTGTGGATCTCTGAGGCGTTCGGCACCGATCCCATACCCGACTACCACCGGGAAGCCGGAGGTCCGCAAATCGGCTCACATCCGCGTAGTTACGCCCGTGTCGTCCCGAGAAAGCCGGTGCAATCGCACCACTTAAGGCCAGCGCCTCTCATCGGTCGGGAAACGGTGCAATCGCACCATTTCCCTGGCCCAGCGCCTCACAGCAGCCCCGGAAAGGCATCAATTGGCACGTTTCCTCAGCAGCGAGGGAAACCGGACAATCGTCCAGTTTCCAAAGCCAGCGCCTCCTACAACTGCCCGCGTGTGAGCCTGACCGACGGTGCCGCCAACCGGCTGTCGAGGCTGATCTCCGGCTGCTTCCCGTTTTCCGCCCTCTTTTGAGGTTTGGCGGCAATCGCGCGCTCCGACCGGCCAGGGAACGGTGGGTCTCCGAGCGGGCCAGCGGGATCTCGCCGGGATGCCTCGGGCTTCGGGCACGCACCGAACAGGTGGTACCGGCCGCACGCTCGACACCAGCTCATCGCCTCCTCCTCCTCCTTGATCAACTTCATTCCGCGTCAATTCCGCGAGACTCCGCAGAAACTGGATAGAGGAGGACAGGCTCCGAGGAGTGCCAACTCTTGACGATTTCCCTTACTGTCAAGACTTTTGTCAAGAGTCCCCGTGTGATCCTGATCTTGGGACTTGGGCCGCAGAAATCCTTCCTAAACCTCGTGTCGCAGGTTCGAATCCTGCTGGGGGCGCCGTGTGATGTCTCGGGACGCCGTTGACAGGTGTCTTGGGACATCGTTGCATTTTGGTCTTTGGCCGCGCCTTCTGCTGAGTGGGGGAGTCCGGCCACCTGATGAGCTCGCCAACGCTGCACATCCTCTGCGTCATCTGTGAGCTGTCCCGGTTCCCGGACACCGCGATCTTGAGCCAGTTTCGTGGACAGGCCTGTGAGGGGGTTGAGCTGCTCGAGATGGGGCTGCGCCTGAGGCTTAGGCATGCCGATGCATGTTAGGACCGCCGATTAGGCGACATCGCTGTTCGTCGCAGTCAGGATGTTCCCATGGAGGCACGACTGATCTCGCCGGCGGGCGCGGCATCGTTGTCGATGACGGAGATACATGATGCCGCCGCTCGGGATGGCGGCACGCTGTGGCTGGACTTCGACCACAGAGATGAGGACAGCATGGCGTTGCTCGGTGAGCTGATTGATGTCAGGGCGAGCGATATCCAGGAGTGCCACAACCGGTCTCCAGTGCCGAAGATGCGCTTCTACGCCGACCACCACTTCAGCGCGATCAATGGACTCGCCCGCGGCTCCGACGGACGCTTGTATTTCGTGCCGCTGAAACTCTTTCTGACCCCAAAAGCCTTGATCACCGTGCATGGCCCGACGAGTTCGTCGTTGACATCGGAGATCGCGCGACGCGAGCTCAGCGCCGTGCGCCAGCGGGTCGACAGCGGGCAGCTTCGTCCGGCCAGTTCGTTCGAGCTCGTCGCCGCGATTCGGGCCGAAGAGATGCGGACGCACGAGGATCTGATCACCGAGTCTTCGGCCCGTATCGCACAGCTGGAACGTGACGTGTCGCAAAAGGATCCGGTGAAAGCCGAAGCGTTGTTGCAAGACCTGTTCGATCTGCGCCACGACCTGGAAGCGATCCGTACCAGCGCCGCCCAGGCCGCGGAGTCGTTCGCGAACTTGATCGAGACCATGGACCTGCAGGAAGGATTGATGCAGACGGATCTGCGCCGGGTGCGTAACTCGCAGCAGGGCTTCCGTCACCTGCAGCACACGGCTGATCTTGAGCGCGAGTACCTGCAGGAAATGATCGACCTGTTCCAAACGCGCGTGTCCACCGAGCTCAATCGCTTCGTACGCAAGGTGACTGCCTGGGGGTCGATTGGCATCGCCTGGACGGTGATCGTCGGTCTGTACGGAATGAACTTCACACACATGCCGGAGCTCGGCTGGCGATGGGGTTATCCGGCCGTACTCGTACTGATGCTCATAGTCGGCGTCTTCTTGGCCTTGCTGTTCCGGCGGCGAGGTTGGCTGTGATCACGCTGGCCCGCCGGGATCACGCGGGGCGAGGCATGAGGAAGGACAGTCGGTGGGTTTGACTGCCCGATTCGGATTCCTAAACCTCGTGTCGCAGGGGCGAATCCTCAGAGGGCGCCGTGTGAGCGTGCCTGATCGTTGAGGTCAGTCGTGGTGGTCGTTCGGCTCGCGCGCTTCACTCAGCGTCTCCAATCCCTGCCAGAGGATGACGGGGAGCATTGCGAGCGCACCTATCGGATCTGCCCACCACCAACCGAATACGGCGTACGCGCCAGTGCCGAGCAGCAGGCTGAGTGAGAGATAGGAGCAGACCCATGTCTCCTTGGAGTCGGCCACCAGGGCGCGGCTTCCCATCTGTTTTCCGACCCGCTGCTTGACAGCGGCGAGACCCGTCATTACCACCAGCGACAGCGCCGCCAAGATGATCCCGACTGGGGAGGTCAGCGGCTCCTCCCGGCCGATGAGAGACGTCACGGCCTCCTGCGTGATGTAGATGGCCAGGAGGAAGAACGTGATCGCAACGATATAGAGCGCCCGTTTCTCCGCTGCGCTCTCCTCACTGACATCCGCGTGTGGTCCGGCCTTGCGCAAGCGCCACAACAAACCGAGTGCACTGATCACTTCGATCGCTGAGTCAGCGCCAAATCCGATCAGGGCAACGCTGCCTGCGATGATCCCGGCACCGATCGCTACCACGACTTCGACGACATTCCAGCCAACCGTGAAGTACTCAAGCCAAAGGGCACGGTGGTGGAGCGCAATGCGGCGCTCCGCGGGGACGGTGACCACGGTCCTTTAGGCTACGGACCTCTGGTGCTCGAATGCCGACGGGACCTGCTTGCTGCTGAACCGTTACGAAGACTGGGGTTCTCGAAGACCCCAACCACGTGCGGCCGATCCCCGACGAGATCCGCCGTCGCGTCACCACCTTGATGGACGAGCTCAACAGCCTCGGGGCACCACCAATCACTCATGTTTGAGATTCTTCATGGTTTGGTGAGAGACCACCCGGGCAATGTGAGGCACAGTACTCAGCTTGGTTGTTACGAACGCTTCGTAAGTATGGTGATCGCGTACGGTCACCCTGAGCAGGTAATCGGGAGTGCCGAACATTCGGCGAGCTTCGAGGATTTCGTCGAACTGGACGACGCCTGACTCGAACTCCTCGATGGCTGCCTGGGTCATCTGGCTGATGTCGACAAAGACAATGATCTCCATGCCACGCCCCTCGGCCTCCGGATCAATGTCAGCGCGGTAGCCGCGGATGACCCCGAGTTCTTCAAGGCGCCGTACCCGCCGGAGGCATGGAGCAGGCGTGAGGCCGACCCGGCGGCCCAGTTCAATGTTGCTGATACGACCATCCACACGAAGCTCAGCAATAATTGCTAGATCAAGGTCATCTATCTGCTGTTCATTGCGCACAATTCTTATTCTGCACTCAATCCGGCAATCACATGGCGCACGCCTTTGTCTATCGTTGCTCTCGTGTCTGACACCCCAAGCTCAATGCTGCCCACCGCCGAACCTGCGCTGCCATCTCGGCCAGTCACCCGCTTCGGAGTCGAGGCGTGGCGCGCGTTCCGCGGCTGCAGCGGAGTCGGTGCGGCTTCATCCCACTCGGGTTGGCGTTCGGAGTGCTGGTGTCCCACTCGGGCCTGCCGTGGTGGTGGGCGATGGTGTTCGGCTCCGTGATCTACGCCGGCTCGCTTGAGTTCCTGCTATTGGGCATGGTGCTCGCCGTGATGCCGTTGGCGTCGGTCGCCGTGACGGCGCTCCTGGTGAACTTCCGGCACATCTTCTACGCTCTGGCGTTTCCGGGTCACCGGCCTGCCGGCCAAGGCCTATAGCACCTTCGCGCTCTGCGACGAGGCATACGCGCTGACAGTCAATCCAGCTGCGCGGGACTGGCGCCGAGCGCGGATCTTGTTCGTGCAACTGTTTCTCCAGCTGTTCTGGGTCGTCTCGGTCACCACTGGCGCGCTTGGCGGCACCCTTATCCCCGACCGCGTAGTCGGACTGGAGTTCGCGATGACCGCGCTATTCCTGGTGCTGGGCATCGAGGTGTGGAAAGCCCGCCGGGACATACCCACACCACTGGCCGCAATAGGGTGCGTGATAGTCGCTCGCCTGGTCACACCGGACCAGATGCTCGTCGTCAGCCTCGGGCTGTTCACTCTCGCACTGATCGCCCGCTACCTCTGGACTCGTCGCACTAACCGCCACACTGCGCCCCCGGAAACGCGCATGAAAGGTCGAATGCACTATGCATGACCCGCAGTACGTTCTGGCCGCGGTATTGGTCGCCGCAGCTATAACCTGGGCGTTGCGCGCGGTGCCATTCGCGTTGCTGGCGCCGCGACGTCACAGCGAACTGATTCGCTTTCTCGGTGATCACAGTCCTGGTGGGGTGATGATCGCGTTGGTCGGCTATACCGTCCGCAATGTCGCCTGGCTCGACCCGGCGATAGCCTTGCCGATCTTGGTCAGCGGGGCCATCACCGCGGGCCTCCAGCTCTGGCGGTCCAACCTCGTGCTCAGTCTCGCTGGCGGCACCGTTGTCCACGTCACGCTTGCCACCGCCATTGTCTGATGGCTCGGCTAGATAACGGCCGGGATGAGGCCTGGCAACCTGCCGCCTCATCACCCAGGAATGGTGACTAGCACGCGATCTCGTGTTCGTGCATCCACACGGTCATGTGCTTCGGCAGTCTTGTCCAGGGGCAGCGGTGTCCCGATCGCGATAGCTAGCGCGCCATCGCGAGCAGCGTCTGTTAGGTCCGCTGCCGCCTGTTGCTTTGATGAGGCTGAAAAATCGTCGCTCCCAAGCAAGCGAATGACTATGTTCTCGAAGAGCATCGGCCAGAACGGGAAGTCGGGTCGATCCCGTCGGGTCGCGTAGGCGGCGATGACTCCGTTGTTCTTCAGAACTGCTGCGTCGAGATCGACATTGTCGGAGAAGCTGACCTCGACGACCCGATCAACCCCGTCCACCGCAAGAGCGCGGATGGCGCCGGCCGGGTCGGGGTGGTCGAGGGCCATGGCGTGCTTGAGAGTCGGGCTCACTTGCTTCAGGTCGTCGCTTCGTCGCACGGTGCCGATGACCTTCGCTCCGCCCCACTGGGCGAGCTGCGCGGCGAGCGCCCCGACGGTGCCCAGCGCGCCGTGCACAAGGACGGTCAATCCTTCGACTGGGCCATCGGCAAACACTGCTCGGTGTGCGGTGATTCCTGGAATGCCCAGGCAGGCGCCAACCTCATCAGAAACTCCCTCGGGCAGCTCAATCGCTTGCTGTGCCGGCACCACGGTCAGCTCCGCTGCCGTACCGAAGGGCCGATAGGACTGCGCACCGAAAAGCCAAACCCGACGTCCGACCACGGCTGGATCTACGCTTTCGCCGACGGAGTCTATGACTCCGGCGCCGTCGCTGTGTGGGATGACCCGCGGATACGGCATCGCCGATCCCAGCCACCCACGGCGTTTCTTGGTGTCACCCGGATTCACACCCGAATAGCTGACACGCACCCGGACCTCATCCGGACCCGGCTCCGGATCCGGTTGCTCGCCGAACTGTAGGACCTCACTGGCGTCGCCTTGCCGGTCGTACCAGGCCGCGAGCATCAAACCTCCACGTCGTAGCGCCGACAGTGCACGATCCTGTCATGCAGCGCTGCTCGTTGCCTGCGTAGGTTGGATGGCACCTCCCAGGGTGTCGCCGCGAATGAAGGCGACTGCCGCGGAAACAACGGCCGGATCGCTGAGAACACGGTTGTGGCCAAGTCCGGTAGTCGTAAGCAACCGCGCATTTGGCCACTGAGTCGCGAGCCTCTCGGAAGCATCCCAACTGGTCTCGTGATCCTCGCGGTCATGCACGATGAGTAGCGGCGGAGTGGTGAGCTCGGATGCCAAAGCCGGGAGGTCGAAGTAGGACATTCGCAGGCCGAGCCGGCGCTCGACACGTGTGACGAACTTGGCCCAAATGCGCGGACCGCCGCCGAGCATGCGAACAAATGGCTCTCCATACGACGTGATGTCGATCATCGGTGCAACATAGACGGCACGCTGGGGCACAATGCCGTCCCGCATGGCAAGCGCAGCGACCATGCTGCCGAGTGAATGTGCGACGACGCCGTACGCGGGTCCGTGTGCGGCGGCGACGGCTCTCAGAGCGTCCCGGTGTTCCAACGCGTTGCTGCGTCCAGGACCGCTGGGTCCTGGGTCGGAGCTGCCGTGACTGAGAGCGTCGTACGCGACGACGCCAAAACCGGCATCGAGCAACGGCTTCACGAAGCCGCGGAGTTGGGCGCTGCTGCTGCCCCAACCGTGGATCAGGTAGACGATCTTCTCGTTGTGTCCCCAGCGGTGCCCGCGTACGGTCGCTCCACCGACAGTGAGCTCAAACGGCATGTCGTGGGCCGGAATGTCGCGCTTCGTCGGCCGCGGAGGCGGGACTGAGAACCAGAGGCGATATACCCATCGAGCGCCGAGTGCTGGGGCAAGCACCTCGAGAATGCCCATGGCGATCCTCATTGAACGAACGGTCGTGCTTTTCACCCAACTTGCAGGCATCGATACATCTCCTCCGAACTATGGTTCGATCAGGGACGGGCGGCATCGAGCAGGGTATCGAGGGCGCGTCGGGCGCGTTGCGCAGCGAGCGGATCGCTCAGCAGCCTGCTGTGCTGGTGGAAGGCAAGCAGGATGCCGTGCATGTGAAACGCGAACTGCTCCGGATCGGCGTCGTGGCGGAAATGTCCCTCGGTGATCCCGCCGCGGAAGACCCGCGCGATCGTCTCGCCTAGGTCCACCTGGTTACGCACGAGCTCGTCCCGCACCGCCCCAGGCTCGTCATCGAATTCCACCGCAGCCGCCACAAAGAGGCATCCGCCAGGCAGCACGCTGGTATCCCATTCCAACCAGTTCTCGAAGAGCGCTCGCATCCGCGGTTCACCCCGTGGAGCGGCAAGGGCCTGGCGGATCACGAGGTTCACGAACTGGTCACGTGTATGCCGCACCGTCGCCAACTGCAAGCTCTCCTTGGAGCCGAAGTGGGCAAACAATCCGCTCTTGGACATGTGCATCACGTCGGCGAGGGACCCGATGGTCACACCTCGAAGTCCTACCTCACTCGCCGTTCGCGCCGCTTGGTCCAACACAGCGTGCCGGGTGAGCTGCCCCTTGCCCATCAGGCATTAATAGCACGATCGTTCGTTCTATGCAAGGCGCGATGGATCAGCTGCCTAGAAGCTCGCGATTCCCTTTCCGATCACTGAAACGCCGATCACGAGAAGCACTAGGGCCACGATCGTGGCGTTGTTGTCGACCAGCCATTCCCGCAGCCTGTCCAGGGGCACAGCAATTCGAGCTGAGGCGAGGAGGTAGCCGATCACGGGAATGAGGACGGTGGAGCCAGCGATCAGGACAAGGACGACGATGACCACGGTGGCATCACCAAGGCTCAAGTTCTCGCCGCCGATGATCACTCCAGCCGAAGCCGCCAGCAACAGGTTCTTCGGATTGACCGCCGAGAGCAGGAAGCCTCGCGCAAGACCCCTGGTCGCGGTCATGGAGTCGATGGCAGACATCCACTTCGGCAGGGCTGCTTGTTCGCCCTCGGTGGGCCGTGCTCGCCACTCCCTCGCCGCCAAAAACAGCAGCACGGCGCCCAAGATGATCTTGATCACCCCAGAGACCGGAGACGAGCCAGCGGGATCCGGCTGCGGAAGTGCTGACGACAGCACAGTGAACAGCACCACCGCGACGAGGATGCCGGCCAGCCAGCCCAGCAGGAAACCTGCACCGGTGACCTTCGCCTTCGGCGACAGCAAGATCAAGATCGTTGCGATGATCGGTATTGGACTGATCGCGATACCGACTGCCAGCGGCAAGGTGTCACCGATGACTGAGCCCACGTTCCCAAGCCTCTCCGTCAGCACTGTCGCCACCTCACTAGCTGCGACAGCCCGAAGGAAGACAGTACTAAGTCACAGGCCAGCCGCCATTTCCCCCCAGATGTCCTCCAGGTAACGGTCGCCATCTCGCAGCCCTTGGAGCCAGTCCTCTGGCGAGGGATGCGAGCCGTTCGTCTTGGCTCGATACACCTCCATCAGTGCGGCGCGTACGCCGGGCGCCATGGTGTTGGCATTGCCACAGACATAGATCACCGCCCCAGCTTCGATCAGCTCCCACACTTGGTCCCCCTCGGCCTCGATCAACTGCTGGACGAACGTGCGAGGCTGGCCCGGCTCCCGTGAGAACGCCACCTTCAGTTCAGTAACACCCGATGTCTCAAAAGTCTTTAACTCGTCGGCATAGAGCATGTCGTGCTTCGCGTTTCGGCAGCCATAAAAGAGCACCGACTTCCCAATAGGGACACCCTTCTCGGCCAAGGCAGCACGCTCCTGCAGGAAACCGCGGAAGGGCGCCATCCCGGTGCCTGCTCCGACCATGATCATCGGGGTATGTGGGTTGGCCGGCGGGCGGAATGGGATGGTTGGTTTGCGAACAAAGGCGAACTGTGTGCTGCCTTCCATGCTGCTCGCCAGGTGATTGGAGGCAACCCCATTGAAATACCCATCGCCGCTCCGGGCTGGACCATGGAGCACACCGACCGTGAGATGGCACCTGCTCGCAACCGAGGGCGAGGAGGAGATGGAGTAATAGCGAGGCCGTATGGGTGGCAGCAGCTCCAAGTAGACATTGAACGGTAGGTCGCAGCTGGGGAAGTCATCCAGCAGTGCGAGCACCGACCGCCGAGGAGCTCCCACTCGCTTGCGATACGCCTCACGACCGGCATCATCAAGCCCGGACATGGCCAGCAGCTCGGCTGCCTGATCGGGATCCGTCGCGTATCGAGCCAGCACGGCAAGGTCACTACGGCTGGCGACATCCTGCAGCTCGACACAGGCCCCGAGGATTCCGAGCAGCGGCGCGGATTCTCCCAGTGGCAAGTGGGTGTAAGTGCCTCCGCCAGTCGGGTTGATCGTGACGAAGGTTCCGCCATCGAGTCCGAACCGAGCCATCACCCTCCTGATGACGTCTACGTTGTTGCGAGGCAGTACACCGAGATGATCACCGGTCTCGTACTCCATTCCCGCCGGCAACTCCAACTCGATATGGCGCGCAGACCGCGCATCGGCGTCGGACTGACCGTTTTTGAGCAGCTCCCGATTGACCGCCAGGGTGGACGTACGAGCCCGGTAGGACATGACCACGGGGTTCGTCGTCTGCTTGTTCTCCATCGTGAGACGCAGCCGTGGCTCGGTCACGGACACCGTGGTCGACTCAGTAGACAGGGCCAAGCTCTCCGCGAGCGAAGACCACAAGTCGGAGTACCACTCCGAGTACTGACCGTCGAAATCCGAGCGGGCATCGCCCTCGCCGCGGGCGTGAACTCGGTGTGCACCATGAGCCTCGAGCTGCGCATCGATCAGAGTCGGTACGGCCTGGTAGGTGGACGCCCAGTCCATGTTGCCGCAGCCGAAGACTGAAAAACCTAGACCGGCGCCCGCGTCGGAGGGCGTCGCGGAGTCTGTGATCCAGCGGCAGAACCGGTCGGCATTGTCCGGCGGGTGGCCGTTGTAGGACGCGCACACCACAACCAGAGCACCCTCGTGCGGCAGGTCGCCCGTGTGATCATCTAGCGCGCCCAATGTGACGGCGTAACCACGATCTGAGCCATCCTGGGCGATGCGGGTGGCAATCCCCTCGGCGGTCCCGAGATTGGACCCGAACAGCACCATGAGCGGGGTGTTGTGTCCCTCCCCGGTCCGCTGTGGGCGCGCCTTGGTCTCGGCGGCTTGCCCGTCGGTCGGCGAGGTGGTGATCGCGATCGGCGCGGTTCCGGTGCTTCGACCCGGACGCAGCTTGATCTTAATTGACAGGCCCTCGGGCTTGATCGTCAGACCCTCTTTGACCTTCAGCTCGTAGTTCAGGTAATCCACGAATTCGAAGCGTTGCAGCAGCATGCCGAGGACGAGCATCGCTTCCTGCATGGCGAACTGGCGCCCGATGCAAGCCCGCTGACCCGAACCGAACGGCTTGAACGCGTTAGGCGGAAGCTGCGACCGTGTCTCGGGGCGGAAGTGGTCAGGGTTGTACTCCTCGGCGTCGGCGCCCCAGACGCTCGGGTCGCGGTGGAGCATGATCGTCAGTCCGCTAATCGAGGATCCCTTCGGCATCAGGTACGGCCCGACCATGGTGTCCTCGTACGGATAGCGCGTGAACGCCGCCACAGTGGGCCACAGCCGTAGGGTTTCGCTGAGGATCTGATTGACGTAGGTGAGGCCTTGCACTTGTTGGTAGGTGGGCAGCAGCGAGGTATCGGTGCCCAGGACCCGATCGACCTCCTCCTGAGCACGGGCGACCACCTCGGGATGTTTGATCAAAAAGCTGATGGTGAAAGAGAGCAGTCCGCTGGTGGTTTCGTGACCGGCAATCAAGAAGGTCTGGCACTGGGCCACAATGTTGTCGTCGCTCAGCTTCTCGCCGGTCCGCTTGTCCACTCCGGTCAGCATGGCGCTGAGCAAATCTTTGTGATCTTCGACGCTCCCGGAGCGCCGACGTTCGTCGATGATCTGTTGGACTTCGCCCTCCATGTAGCGGTAGTTCTCGGCCAGCTTCCGCGAAGCGCCTCGCCGTAGCTTGGTCTGGATGGGCAGTGCCCGCGCGCGTCTTTGGCTCTCGCCCAACACGCCGTACATGGCCTCGACGAACGGATGCAAGGTGTCGCGGTAGAAGGAGTTGAAGCGGTAACCGAAGCCGCACAGCGCGATGGTGTCGAGGGTGAGCCGGGTCATGTCGGCGGTGACGTCGACCGGTTCGCCCGGATTCAACCGCTCCCACTTCTGCATCAACTGCGTCGCGATGTCATTCATCATCGGCACGTAGTCCCGCATCGCCTGCTGGCTGAAGTTAGGCAGCAAAATGTTGTGGGCCTTCGACCAATTCGGATCATCGGTGTCGGAAGTGAACAATCCGGCGCTCCGGCCGAAGCTGCGGACCGCCTTCTGACCGTCACCGACGAGCTTGTCGAATCGCTCGTCGTCGCACAGGTCGTCGATCATTGCGAGGCCTGAGGCCGCGAACCGATCACCGCCCGGGGTGCGCAATCGGATCATCGGACCGTACTCGCGGACCAGCTCCATCAGCGTGACGATCGTGCGCTCAGAGGGTATGTCGAACATGTTGCCGACGACGGGTAGGCCCTTCGGTCCTGGTATGTCGTCAACCGTCAACGGTGTGGTCTGACGGTCCTCAAGCGGTTGCTGTGTGGTCATGTGGATTGCCTTTCGATGCGGCCGGTTCGGCGACGCGACCGGCGCGGATGAAAACCACCAGGCCGGCGACCACGACCCAGGTGGGGAAGAGCAGCACGACCACCGGATGCAGCGTCGTGCTCACCAGCAGGAAGACCGCCAGCAGGTAACTCACCACTGCCAGCCAGGTGGGCATGATTCCAGCTTGGCGGAGCAGATTCGTTGTTGTCAGCGCATACATGCCAGCGCCGCGAATTGCGTAGATGAAGACCAATGCGTAACCGAGTGCGAGCATGCCTCGGACGACGTCCGCCGACGGCAAGGGCCCATTCGTCAAATCCTTTAGTAGCGCCACCGCGCCGGCCGATGCCGTCCCCGCGAAGAGCAGGACGACGAAGAGGATGCCGGACACCAGCTGTAATCCATAGGGGATGGCGGACGGTGTCGGCGTGCGGAACTTGATCAGCAGCCGCGTGGTGTGCGCATGCCAGAGGAAGGCAATCCCGGCGAGCGGGATGAGAAACTGGCCCACGGTGACGAGAACCGTGCTGCTGCCGGCGTAGAAGGCAGTGATCTCCGCGTCCGAGGCCGACAGCGTGGGAGTCGTATAGATCAAGACCAATGCAATCACGAACAGCACAGCGAAGAGGATGCCCGTCAGACCAGACAGCCGCGCGAGTGCCCTGGTGGAGGATGGTGCGGCGCGCCGCTGGGTCCGGCGGCTCGGTGCGATTCCCGTCGGAGGCGGTGCCGCTGGAGGTGGCGCCTGAGGTTCAGTGATCGGCGGCTCGGCCATGATCTTCCGTTTCTCTCGGTATCGGATATTTCCTCGAGCCCGTCAGCCGCCGCCCCAGATGTCCTCGAGGAACCGGCCCTCGGCACGCAACCCGGCGAGCCAGGCGTTGCCGTCCGTCGAGAGGCCAGACTTCATCCGGAACACTTGAATTAGTGCGGTGCGGACACCGGGCGCCATGGTGTTGGCGTTGCCGCATAAGTAGATGTTGGCCCGCTGCTCGATGAGATCCCACACATCGTCCGCCCGCTGGATGATGGCGTCCTGAACGTAGCGTCGCTCCGGATTTCCCTCGCGTGAGAACACGGCGTCAACTTTGACCACGCCGTCCGCCTCGTAGCGTCGCAGCTCGTCTTCGTAGAGGAAGTCATCCTTGGACGTGCGGCAACCGAAGAACAGCAGCGATGTAGCGACAGGCGCTCCTTGAGCTCGTTGTATGGCCCGCTCCTGCAGGAAGCCTCGGAAGGGAGCCAGGCCCGTTCCGGCTCCGATCATGATCATCGGCAGGTGCGGACTCTCCGGTGGCCGGAAGGCGATTGTCGGCTCGCGTACGAAGGCAAAAACGGTGCTATTCGGGGCGTTCGATTCCAGGTAGCTCGAGCAGACTCCAGCGAACTCGCCGATCCCTGACCGAGCCGGCGCCCGCAACACGCCAGTGGTGATGCTGCACGTGTCGGGGCTGACCAGAGGTGAGGAGGAGATGGAGTAGTAACGCGGGCGTAGAGGTGCCAGGCGGTCGAGGAACACCTCGAACGGCATCTCACAGGCGGGGTAGTCCTCGAGCAAGTCAAGCAAGGAACGGCCACGGCTCAGCACCTCGTTACGGAACCGGGTCTGCGATGCATCGTCGGAACCGATGAGGCCCTCGAGCGATGATCGTTGCTCAGGATCATCGGTATAGCGCAGCATCACCTCGATATCGCCGCGAGTTGCCGGATCCTGGAGCTCGACGCAACTGCCGAGCACACCAAGCAACGGTGCAGGCTCATCGGTCGGCAAATGGGTATGGCTCCCTCGGTTCGGGATGATCGTGACGTAGGAACCAGCGTCCAGTCCGAAGTGCAGCATGACGCGCCGGATGAGGTTGATGTTGTTGCGCGGCAGGACCCCGAGGTGGTCACCTGCCTTGTATTGCACGCCGGACGGTAGGGCGACTTCAAGGTGCCTAGTCGAGCGGTCGCCGCCCACGCCCTGCAGTTCGCGATTGTCACGCACGACCGCAGCCTGGGCGTGGTAGGACATGATGACCGGATTGGTGACCTGTCGATTCGTCACCGTGATGGCCAGTCTCGGCTGACTCTCATCTGTTTCGTGTGGGGCATCCACACCGAGAGCGGTGCCAACGTCCTGCCACAAGGTGTCGTGCCAGTTGCGATATGCGGCATCGAAGTCACCGCGTGCGTCACCGGCACCACGCGGATGGATGCGAGTGGCACCGTGCTGCTCCAGCCCTGCATCGAGTTGGGTCGGCACGGCCTGGTACGTCTCTGCCCATTCGGTATTGCCACAGCCGAAAACGGTGTATGACAAGTCTTCATATGCAGTGGGCCCTGCCTCGTTGAGCGCGTGGTGGAACTTGACGGCGTTGTCCGGCGGCAGCCCGTTGTAGGAGGCGCAGACGATCATCGCGGCCTTCGGCGGAATATGGTCGCCGTACTCGTCCAGGGAGCCGAGGGTCACGTCGTAGCCGCGCTCGGTGCCCTCTTGCGCAAGGCGATTGGCAATGCCCTCAGCGGTACCGAGGTTCGAGCCGAACAGCACTGCCAGCGGCGTATGGTGCGCATTGCTGACACCCGGCCCGGACTTGGTCTGAGTTGTCGAGGAGACAGCGACCGGCTCTGCTTTGTCGATCGGCCGATCTGCCCGTCGCGCAACCTGAATGTGGAAGTCGGCAGGTTTGACGGTCAGAGTCACCTTCGTGTGCAGCCGATAGTTCGGGTCCTTGATCAACTCGAACCGCTGCAGCAGCATGCCCAGGACCAGGACGGCCTCCTGCAGCGCGAACTGCCGCCCGATGCAGGCGCGTTGCCCGGTGCCGAACGGCTTGTACGCGTTCGGAGGGAGTGCACTCATCCGCTCCGGTGTGGTGTGGTCGGGATTGAATTCCTCGGCGTCCTCCCCCCAAACGGATTTGTCACGGTGCAACATTGGGGACAAGGTCATCAGCGCCAGGTCCTTCGGGATCGCGTAGCGCCCGCCACCGATCACCGTGTCCTCCCTAGCCTGACGCCTGAATCCCGCGGCCGTCGGCCACAGCCGCAGCGCCTCATCGAGAACCTGGCGTACGTAGGTCAGCTCATGCAGCTGATCGAACGTCGGCAGCAACGTGCCGCCGAGTACCCGATCAACTTCCTCACGCGCTCGGTCGAGGTATTCCGGGTGCTCGAGCAGGAAATAGAGGGCAAACGACAACAGTCCACTGGTCGTCTCGTGGCCGGCGATCAAGAACGTGAGGCACTGGGCGCGGATGTTCTCGTCCGGCAGGGTCAGTCCCGTCTGTTTGTCGACTCCGGTGATCATGCGGCCGAGCAGGTCCGTGTTGTCCGCGGCATCACCCATAGCTCGGCGTTTGCGGATGAGATCATCCACCAAGGTGGCCATGAAGGCTTGGTCCTCTTCAAACTGGCGCTGTGCACTGATCTTGAACCGGGTCTGGATCGACAACTGCCGAAGCCGCGCCTGCGACTCGTCGAGCACTCGGACCATCGCCTGCACGAATGGGTGCGGCGTCTCGCGATAGAACGAATTGAACCGGTAGCCGAAACCGCACAGTGCGATCGTGTCGAGAGTCAGCCGGGTCATGTCGGCCGGGACATCGATCTCCTCGCCAGGATTGAGCCGATCCCACTTGCCCATCAACTGGTCCGCGATGTCGATCATTGCCGGCATGTAGTCACGCATCGCCTGCATGCTGAAAGGCGCCATCAAGATGCCGTGCGCGCGGGCCCACATCGGGTCGTCGGTGTGGGCCGTGAACAGGCCAGCATCAACTGGGCCCTCGGCCAAGATCGACAGGCCTGCGGTGATCACCTTGTCGAAGCGAGCGTCGTCGCAGATCTCAGAAACCAGGTCGATGCCGGACACCACCACCGAGATGCCACCAGGTGTGGTCAGCTTGAAGATCGGCCCGTACTCACGAGCAAGAGACATCAGGCTATCGATCGGCTGCGCCAGATCGATGGCCCGAACGTTGCCAAGGAACGGCAGTCCAGGAGGTCCAGGGAAATCTTCAGGTGCAAGCGGTTCCGTCATGGTGATCTCTCCTGAATCGTGCGAGCTCGAAAGCGGGTCAACACGCTCATGAAGGCGAACCAGGCCACGAAGAGCACGGTGCCTATGTTGTAGAAATTCGCGTGCACGTTTCCCAGTTCATCGAGGCCCGGTGACTGTTTGACCAAGGGCAGGGCGACGACGAGGAGCGCTGCAAACAGAAGCCCGGCGACGCCGCAGGCCCGGGTGTGACCTTTAAGTTGATCCGACACCGCCCCCACGTCGGAAACCACGGGCCCAATGTTACGGACTTGCTAGGTCACGGGGAATGCCCTCTTATGCTCGTGAAGCAACGGATGATCTATGCATGCGATCTCTCAATCACTTTGCAGTTTTTGATCATCACCTATGTCGAAGGTCGCGTTCTCGGCGCCGCACGTAGTTGCTGGGCATCCCTAGGTCCGTGGTGCAACCTGAGGGATGCCCCGGGTCTGGTGCATGGTTGTCGCAGCGATCCGAATCCGTGTCGGCACATCACTCGGCTTGCAGTTGATCAAGGCGAGTTTCGGATGCTGGCGCTGTCACAACATCGCCCTGTCAACCCTCGTTTCGATCAATGCGGTGGTTTGCCGGTAGGCGAGCCACCCCATCGCAACAAACCAGCCGAGGATCTCCACGAACAGCACGCGCTGGGTCAATCCAGCAACGCCATGTCCGGCGGCGACGGCGGCCTGGCTGAATGACAAGGTGTAAACGATGAACAAGGCGAGCGTGATCGGTGACGCGAGCAGCAGCCCATTGCCAAACCGGTGCCAGCCATGAACGCCGCGGAGGTACACACCGGTGACGAGGAAGCTGACCACGGGAGTACCCAGCACCAGCATCGCGCCGGCAAGGTGCCTGAGCGGGGTTTCGAGGGTAAAGAGACCAACGATGATTAGACCCACCGGTGCCAGCCCTAGCAAGATCGCGCTGACGATGCGTGCGACCGGTCGGCCGCCGAGAGGTAGGGTTCGGGTGACGCCGATAACACCGGCCAGCAGGAGTAAACCGCTGATGACGAACGCAGTGTTCATGTAGCGAGCCGTCTCACCTAGTCCGAGGCCGCTGATCGGCTGACTGATGGCTGAGTATGGCGAGATCCATGTCCCTGAGATGGGGTAGCCGGGGCTCAGGGCGCCCAGGATCAGCCACGCCAAAGTGAAGATGACGGGCCCGGCCACAGCGCCGAGGGCGACCCGTCGTGACCAGTCAGGTCTTGTGTTCTGGGTTGAGGTGGACGAGTTGGCAATGGTTCTGGTGGCAGTCATGGATTGATAGTGTCATAGACACTAGTGTTAATGCAACTAAATGTAGTGCGACTAGTGTAAGCGCTGTGACTTCGAACCTCAGACGCTCTCCGCTGGCGCTCGCCATCCTCGGACTGCTTGAGGACGGCCCGTTGCACCCCTACGGCATGCAGCAGTTGATCAAGCGGTGGGGAAAGGATGAGGTGATCAACGTCGGTCAACGGGCAACGCTCTACAAAATGATCAATCGACTGTGCGAGGCCGGCCTGATCATGCCGGCCGGCACCACCCGCGATCACTCCTATCCGGAGCGGACGAGCTATGAACTGACCGATCTAGGCCGGGAAACCCGCCAGCAGTGGATGGCCGACGTGCTATCGACGCCTCGCAACGAGTTTCCCGAGTTCCCCGCTGGGCTCTCGTTTCTTCCGCTCCTGACCCCAGCGTCCACACAGGAGCTGCTGGTGACGCGGCGAGACAAGTTGATGCAGCGGCTCGCTGACCGCGACGCGTTGATCACGAGTGTTGGCTTTTCCCTGCCGCGCGCCACAATGCTCGAGACGGAGTATCTTCATGCGGTCACGGAGGCTGAGATTCGTTGGCTTGACAGCGTGATTGCCGGGCTAAGCGACGGCTCAATTACGTGGACCGCACGAGAACTGCAGCTAGTGAGCGCCAGACTCGAGCAATGATGTCCTCGCGGCCGATATTCGTTAGCCCTCGGAATCCGCCACCGCGATTGATCCTCAATTGCACGGCCTCGCTATCCCCGGTACGTCACCATAGGGATTGGCGATTCTGAGGGGAATACATTGGCACCTACGCCGCGTGTCACCAGTGAGTCGGCCCGCAAGCCCGATCGGGTGGCTGGCGTGCTGGCCGCGGGCTTCGTTGTGCTGCTTCTGACGACGGAACTCGTCCTCTCGCTCCCTGATGAGACAGACAGTGGTGGGTACGTCGCAAGCTTCTACGCGACCCATCGCACCTTGATCATCATCTTGCAGTTGCTGGGATTTCTGGCGGCGATGCTGCTGGGTGCCTACGCCTGGCGACTGCGCTCGGTCGATCGGGTTGTGGCTGTCACTGGACTGATCATGGCGGTCTGCGGTTTGGTTCCGGGCTTCATCACCTTGGTGATCGCGGTCGTGGCCGATCCGGACGAGCCGGGGCAAGCTGGCAGATGGAACATGCTGGAACCTCGCGGAGACGACATTCTGTTCCTGGCGATCGTCGTATTCGCCGCAGCGGTTGCTGTGCGGTTGGGCAGGCGCCTGCCGGCTCTTGGCATATTGGCGCTGTTCGTCGCGATCTCCTGTCTGACGCGGCTGGTGCTGGAGATGGTGGGAAAGAGTCCGGGCGCGCTTGATGCTGTAGGCCCACTGTCGTTCCTGGTACTCATTGCGGTCATGAGCGTGTTGAGCTTTCGCGGCATCCTCGGCGCGGATTCAGCTTCGCGGCACGAGCCCCAAGATGCGCACGACAGAGTGGATGATCGTGAGCGATGAGCTGGACCTCGGCGTACGGCGGATGCTGGCTGATGCCGATCAGCGCGGAATACCTGTCGAGTTACGCCGCCGCCCAGTTGCGCACAGTCTTGCGGAGGCAGCCGAGCTGCTGGGAATCGAGCCTTCGGACATGGCCAAAACGATCGTGGTACGCCGCTCGACGGGGAGTTACCTGTTTGTCGTCATCCCAGGCGGCATGCAGATCTCGTGGCCCAAGCTGAGACTGCTCCTCGGCGTCAGCAAGATGAAACTGCCTGATGCAGCCGAGGCTCTCGAGGCGACGGGCTACGAGCGCGGCACGATCACGCCGATCGGTAGCAATCCGAGATGGCCGGTGATCATCGACCAGCGGCTGGTGGGCCGCCGTGCTGCACTCGGCGCCGGTGGTCATGGATACAGTGCATTCGTCGAGATCGACGATCTTGTCCACGCCTACGACGCCACAGTGGCCGACATCGTCAGCTAGCGCGGATGTGCGCTGAGCTTATCGACGAGCGGGCTGGTGCCCTTCGCCAGGCTCAGGGCTCAGGGCACAGGTGTGAGGCTCAGGGCACAGTGTGGGCTCAGGGCACAAATGCGCGCTGAGCATGTCGAAGCGCTCCTACACTCGGCCTATGTGGCAGCCGGGCGCGCTCAGCCGAACCGTGCTGGCGCTCATCTGGTTGGTGCTCGGGGTTTTTATGGTCGCTGTGTCGGTC
Source organism: uncultured Actinomycetota bacterium (assembly GCA_963836855.1). GTDB lineage: Bacteria > Actinomycetota > Actinomycetes > Propionibacteriales > Propionibacteriaceae > Microlunatus. The sequence continues at coordinate 46,224 of CAWILN010000019.1, forward strand.
TGGCTCGGCTGGACACGATGGCCGGCCATCTTGAACGGCCATCCGGCTATGTTGATCGCTGGCATCGCCAGTGGCTTGCTGGGATTCATTGCCGTTGCGTGGGCGATTGGTTCGCTGGCGGTCGGAGGCAGGCAGGATCGCGAAGGCGACCCGGAGCATCCGGCGCAGCGAACATCCGAGCAGGTGTTGCGGCGCGCGCATTGGCGAATCATCTTCGCCGTTCCTGCACTGGTGCTTGCGTTTCTTCTGGTCCTCGTTCTTGCGTACGCGCGTCCTTTCGTGGCGGCCCCGACTGCCGCCGCGGCCTTCAGGTCGGAGAATGGTGTGCGGCTCGCTGATCGGCTCGGCTGGTACGAGTTGATCCCGGTCCGGCAAGACGCATCGGGTTCCGAGATCAAGCCGACGGCCGGGCTGGTGTTCGTGCCCGGTGCTCGAATCGACTCGCGCGCCTATGCGAATGTCCTCCGCCCGCTCGCCGAAGCCGGCTATCTGATAGCTGTGCTCAAAGAGCCCTTCGGCTTTTCATTTCTGGATGCTGATCACGGCGGGAAGGTTCTCGACGTTCATCCCGAGATCACCGATTGGGCAGTCGGTGGCCACTCCCTCGGTGGCAGCACAGCCGCCTCACTTGCCGACGAAGACGAACGCGTCAAAGGCCTCGTGCTGTTCGCCTCCTACCCGGGAGATCCGCTGGTCCGTGACGACCTGAAGGCGCTATCCATTTCTGGAACCGCGGACGGATTCACGACCCCGGCCGACGTCGAGGCCTCTAAAGGGAGTCTTCCGCCAGTGACCACCTATGTCGTAATCAATGGAGCAATACATAGCTCATTCGGGGACTACGGCGAACAGCCTGGCGACGGCGTAGCGACGGTCGATCGGACCACAGCGCAGGCTGAGATCAACAAGGCGACCTTGGGGCTGCTTGCATCACTGGCACCTCCGCCGCCACCACCTCCGAAGAAGAAGTAGCCAGCAGACGCGGAACGGCGCCATTCCGGACGGGCTCTCCCTAGGATCTGGGTATGAGCGAGACGGGTCTGAAACTTGCCCAGGAGAAGATGGCGGCTGCTGCGATCCACCAACAGGCCATCGATGTCTTCACCCACTACTACCGGCAACTGGAAGAAGGTGTGAGCGGGTTCATTCCTGAGGACAGCATCGAGCCGCTCCTTGATCCCAGCATGCTAAGCGATACCGCAGTGAGTGAGGAGGATGCTGCGGCCGCGCTGGAGAAGACCGTGATCATCAAGCTGAATGGCGGTCTTGGTACCTCGATGGGGATGGAGAAGGCCAAATCTCTGCTGCAGGTGCGCAAGGGCAAGAGTTTCCTGGACATCATTGTTGATCAAGTACGAGCTGCCCGGGCCGCGTACCGGATCCAGCTACCGCTGCTGTTCATGAACAGCTTCCGCACTCACGAAGACACCCTGCTCGCGCTGGCGTCGTACGATGATCTTGCTGTCGCCGGACTCGATCTTGGCTTTCTGCAGAATCAGGAGCCCAAGCTCCGGGCCGACGACCTGACCCCGGTAACATGGCCGGCCGACCCGAGTTTGGAGTGGTGTCCGCCTGGGCACGGTGATCTCTACACCGCACTCACCACATCGGGGATGCTGGATCGTCTTTTGTCGTTGGGATACCGCTACGCGTCGGTGTCGAATTCTGACAATCTCGGTGCCGCGCCCGATGCGATAATCGCAGGCTGGTTCGCGACCACGGGTGCGCCGTACGCAGCGGAGATCTGCAGCCGTACCGCGGCCGATCGCAAGGGCGGACATCTGGCGATCCGCAAAGCCGACGGGCGGCTGATCTTGCGCGACACGGCGCAGACGCCAAAGGAAGAGATGGGCTATTTCACCGACGAGTTCCGTCATCCGTTCTTCCATACCAACAATCTCTGGTTCGATCTCGAGGCGCTTGCCGGCACTCTGCGCGAACGGAAGTCAGTGCTTGGTCTGCCGTTGATCAAGAACGAGAAGACTGTCGACCCTGCCGACTCGTCCTCGCCCAAGGTCATCCAGATCGAGACAGCGATGGGTGCCGCCATCGAGGTTTTCGAGGGTGCGACCGCCATCGGAGTTGGTCGCGAGCGATTCCTGCCGGTCAAGACCACCAGTGACTTGCTGGTATTGCGCTCGGATGCCTATGAGTTGGAAGCCGACGGCCGGCTGACCAAGGTCGCTGATCAAGCCCCCGTCGTCGATCTCGACAGCGACTACTACAAGATCATTGGGGACTTTGATCATCGATTCCCGGCCGGTGCGCCGTCGTTGAGGGAAGCGCAGTATCTCGAGGTCAATGGAGATTGGACCTTTGAGGCGGGCGTTCGGGTGGTCGGTGAGGTGACCCTGGCGGATCGCGGCTCACCACAGCTCATAGCAGCGGGTTCCACTCTCAGCGATTGAGCAGAGCCAGCGATTGGGTCGTAGCGTCGTTAGCCACGAGCGGACCAGCGCTACCGCCAAATGACGCTGAGTGCAGCAGAAGCGGCTGCTTTGGCTACGATCGAAGCCGTCTGGGCATCCACGTCGATGAGCACGAGCGCACCGTCCAGACCGGGACCAGCCCGCTCGTCCGGCAGTTCGGGGATCGTAACGACTCGCGCCCCTGCGGCGACGACCACTGCCTGCTCGGCCTGAGTATCGGCGGCGATGACGTCGACTACGTCGCCGGGTCGTAGCAGGGCGGCCAGCGCAGTGTCGGCCAGTCTCAGTGGCGCGATCACGTTGCCGGGCGAGACGCTGGTGCGCGCCGCGATCATGGTCAACGGCGTCATCATCTGGTTCTCGGCGACGGGCCCAGCCAGCGTCCTGCCGATCAGGGCGTGCGGGTCGCTGAGCGCGCCGTCAGGAACATCGGATGCGGTGACCCGGTCGAGCACGAGATCCTCAGCGGACAGGACTGTTCCACCCGGCAGTTGGGACTTCGCCTTGACCACGGTGATCATGGCCGGGCCTTCCGGTGCGGCGGCGGAGATTCCTGTGAGCACTGCGGCGACGGCTGCCAGCACGGCGAGCTTTCTTCGGTGCCACGACGCGGCACGAGCGAGTGCATGAAGGGGCCGACGCCGAGTGCGCTCTACCGATGGCATGGGCAGGGCATTGACGAGTGTCCTGGCGACTCAATCATCATGTTTGGAAGCTAAGGACGCGCAGCAGGATCCTTCGCGTCGTCCACAGGGCTAGTTGGCGGCGCTTTTCTGCCCTGTGGATGATGCTCCGCCGGAAGCCGGCTGCTTGCCGTTGCCAGAGCCGTCGGACATCGCCGACACGCCCGCTGGCTCCTTCTTGTCCGCGGACTTGGTCTCGGCCTTCCTGTCTGAGGAGCTCGAGTCGCCATCAGAATCACTTTTCGCGCCGCTGCGGCTGTCCGTTCGGTAGAAACCAGAACCTTTAAAGACCACACCGACAGCGTTGAAAACCTTGCGTAGCTGGCCGCCGCACACAGGGCAGGTCGTGAGTGCGGGGTCACTGAACTTCTGCACGGCTTCAAGGTCTTCGCCACACTCGGTGCAGCGGTACTGGTAGGTGGGCATCGGTGCCTTTCTCCCGAAAGAGGCAGCCCCGCCGCGGACGGCTCGAGCTGCAACTAGCACTCAAGCATACCGACTGCTAACGGTTTGCGGCTCCCGCCGCCTACGTTCAGCGTTGATCATCCGGGCGACACCTCGGCCATGACGCGGTCGAGCGTTCGTCGGCCCATGTGGCTCATTGCCGGGTTGCTGTCGACGTAGTACCAGACCACGCCCATCGCCTGTTCGAAGGCCCACGCCTTGCCGCGCTGCCACTCGAGGTCATCGCAGGCGAGACGCTCACGCAGCACATGTCGTGGTTTGGCCTCGAGAAGGTGCCAGGCCCCGACCAGATCGAGAGCAGGATCCGCAGGGCCCAGACCACCGACATCGATGACCCCAGTCAGACGTCCCTTTGAGACCAGCACATTGCCCGGAATGAGATCGCCATGAGTCATGACATCGGCAGCGATGCGCGGAAGCTCGCGAAACGCGGTCCACATTCGGCGGAGCCGTGGTGTATCGATGAGTCGCTCGCTGTGCTCGAAGCAGGTCTGCATCCACGCGTCGTGGGCGTGCAGGTCTCCACCCCTACCCGATCTAGCGAACGTTCGACCGAGGGTATCGATTGATCGCACCCCCTGTATGAACGTGGCCAAGTCCTCACCGAGTGCCACCGAGTTGCCGGGGTCGACCTCGCTGGCGGTCGTTCCGGGCAACCACGTTTGAACCGACCAGGGAAGGGGAAAGCCAGCTCCCGGGTCGCCGATTGCGACCGGCTCAGGGGTCGCGAAGGGGGTACGACCGAGCAGTTCACGGGCCGCTTCGGCCTCAGATTCCAGCCACTGCAGGGTCTCATCTACGCCAGCGGGTTGCAGGGGGAAGCGAGCTGCGAGCTGATCGCCGATCCGGAACAGGGCGTTCACTGTTCCTTGAGACGCAACCTCGGTGATTGGCAGTCCCGACCATTCGGGGAACTGGTTCGCAACGAGCTCACGAACCGTCTCCTCTCCAACGCTCAGCTGATCAGGATGCATTGCCACGGGCAGAGCATGACGCGGATGGGTGCCGGAAGCCAGCCGACGATCTTTTGTTGGGAGACCTACGCCTCGGCGACGGCCCGCAACGAATCTGCGCCAGGTTCGGCTACATCAGCGGAATGGCCCACCCGGTCAGTGTCCAGTGGGGCATCCGCCACAGGTGCGGACATTAGAGTTTGACGGTGCGTCGCATTCGTCGCTGGCCGATCTTCACCGCGGTGGTGTTGGTGCTCGCACTCGGTGGTCTGACCAGCGTCGCGATCGCCAACGTACGGGAGTCGTTTCCTGAAACCTCTGGACGGCTTATGGTGTCTGGACTCAAGGGTCAGGTCGAGGTCCTACGCGACTCCTACGGGGTGCCGCATATCTACGCCGACAACCCTGAAGACCTGTTCGCGGCGCAGGGGTATGTGCATGCTCAGGACCGCTTCTATGAAATGGACTTTCGCCGTCACCTCGCCGCCGGGCGGCTGTCGGAACTCTTCGGAGCGTCCCAACTCGAGACTGATACCTACGTCCGCACTCTCGGCTGGCGACGGGTAGCCCAGCAGGAGCTGGCGCTGCTAGCACCGTCGACTCGCCGCTATCTCGACGCGTACGCCGCTGGTGTCAATACCTATCTTGCAGGCCGCACAGCCGCAGACCTCTCGTTGGAGTACTCCCTGCTCAGGCTGGAAGGCCTGCGGTACACCCCAGCGGCATGGACGGCAGTCGATTCTGTGGCCTGGCTCAAAGTCATGGCCTGGGATCTGGGGTCGAACCTCACCCAGGAGACTGAACGCACTATCATCGCTGGCAAAGTCGGTGCCTGGCGAGCCGCAGATCTCTACCCGACATACCCGCTGGAGGACGATTTCGCACCCATTGTCAGGCGGGGCGATGTGGTGGGCAAGGCGTTTGATCCCACCGCCAGGCGGTCGTCGGCACGACCGCTTCCTGACGGACTGAGCGATGATCAGTTACGCCAGGCTACGAAGGCCCTCGAGGGCGTGGCGAAGATCAACCACGCAATTCCGCGGGTGCTCGGCTCGGGTTCGCTCGAAGCTGGGACCGGTTCCAACTCATGGGCCGTGGCAGGCTCCCATACAGAAAGCGGCAAGGCGATCTTGTCCAACGACCCGCACCTCGCTACCTCCATCCCTTCTCCGTTGGCCCAAGTTGGCCTCCACTGCCGCAGGCTCTCCAAAGCCTGTCCGTTCGACGTTTCTGGATTCAGCATGGCCTCCATGCCTGGGGTCGTCATCGGCAAGAACACCAAGATCGCTTGGGGCATGTCCACCAGCTATCTCGACGTCCAGGACCTGTACCTGGAAGATGTGCGCGGCGATACCGTCCGCGAAGGCGCCAGTTATGTGCCGTTGCGCGTGATCACCGAGCAAATCATTGTCCGGGGTGAGGACCAGCCGCGGACTGTTCGCATCCGTGCTTCCCGGCACGGACCGCTACTCTCCGATGTGGACCAGCGCCTGCAGCAAGTTTCGGCCACCAGATCCAATCCGAGCACGGCTCAGCACGCTGTGGCGCTGAGCTGGACAGCGCTTCAGCCGGGCCGCAGCATGGATGCCCTGCTGGCCATCGATCGGGCTCAGAACTTCGCAGAGTTTCGCGGCGCGGCGGCGTTGCTGAGCGCGCCCGCGCAGAACCTGATCTACGCCGACACCGATGGCAACATCGGCTACCAGCTGTCAGGTGCGGCTCCCCTTCGGCGTAAGGGGAATGGGATGAGGCCGTCACCGGGGTGGGATGAGAGCTACAACTGGGACGGCAGCATCCCCTTCGCCAAACTGCCGTATGTCTACAACCCGCCCAGCGGCTTTATCGTTGCAGCCAATCAGCAGGTGATCGGATCTCAATATCCTTATCCGTTGGGGTCAACGTTCTCGTATGGGTGGCGTAGCCAGCAGATCATCGACATATTGCGCGATGCGCCGCCACTAAAGCTGGACAGCGCCGAACAGATCTTCTACGACGACACAATCCGAGTGGCGGCAGACCTGGTACCGATCTTGCTCAAGATCAAAGTTCCCGATCCGTGGGTCGTGGAGGGACAGCGCACACTCGTTGGCTGGGACTATTCGGCGACGAAGGATTCCGCTGCGGCGGCGTACTTCAACGTCATCTGTCACAACATCTTCAAGCTGACCTTCCGCGACGAATTACCCGAGGAAGACCTCTGGCCGACCGGCGGTGACCGTTGGTACGCCGTGCTGACGATCTTGATGGAGCAGGTCAGGAATCCATGGTGGGATGATGTCAGGACGCCGGACAAAGTCGAGACCCGGGACGACATCTTGCTGGCTGCCATGACGAATGCCCGCAAGGAGATCACTTCGCTGATGGCGCGAGACACCGATCAATGGCAGTGGGGCAAGTTACATACGGTACGGCTGCAGAATCCGACCCTTGGGAAGAGCGGCATCAAGCCGATCGAGAACCTTTTCAATCGCGGGGGATACCAGGTCGGTGGTGGGCCGGCGGTGATTAACGCCATGTCGTTCGACGACCGTAAGGGGTATGTCGTGACGGCCGGACCGGCGATGCGCATGCTCATCGATCTTGGTGATCTCGACGCATCGCGGTGGGTGAACCAAAGCGGCGTATCCGGGCATGCATTCCATCGTCACTACGACGATCAGACCGAACTGTGGGCTAATCAACAACTCTGGCCGTTCGTCTCGTCCCGGGCAGCGGTAGACGCGCGTACCACCACACGCCAGGAGCTCTTGCCCAGCGGCTAAGCGGCCCTACCGCCCGGAACTTTGCGCATGATCCAAACTGGTGCCGTGATTCGTCGCCGAGTGGTTGCCCATGGTCGCGTGCAAGGAGTGTTCTTCCGCGATACCTGTCGTCGGCAGGCCTCGGCTCATCGGGTGTCGGGCTGGGTCATCAACCGGGAGGACGGCGCGGTAGAAGCTGTTTTCGAGGGTGAGCCTTGCGCAGTTCAGGCGATGATCGTCTGGGCCCGCAGCGGCCCTGCTCAGGCGTACGTAACCAAGTTGGAGGTCATTGACGAAGAGCCTCGCGGCGAGCGGGGTTTCTCGGTCCGCTGATCATGAACGCGGAGTTCAAAGGTTGCAGAGGACCGACGGCTCGCAAGTGATCATGCGGGTGGGTGTGATGATCACATCAACGCGGTGGTCCCAGGCGTGCACCGGAATCGTTTCCAATACCTCGTCGTCATTGAGTAGCACCCAAACCGGCGCACTCTGCGAAGCGTGCCGCAGAGCCCGGTCATACCATCCGCCGCCGCGACCGAGACGGTCGCCGTGCAGGTTGGCAGCCAATCCCGGGCAGATGATCAACTCTGCCTCGGGAAGTTGCTCGCTTGGTACCACCTCACCCGTGGGCTCCAGGATCGAGTACGCCCCGACACGGAGCGCGTCCGGCCCTTCGTACGCTGCCCATGCTGGCTTGTCAAGACGACCGCCAATCGGATGCGAGAGCACCGGCAGCAACACGCGGACTCGATTGGCCGCGAACCAGGCGACCAGCTGGAGCGAGGCGGGCTCTGAGCCGTGGGAAAGATACGCTGCGACGGTATCCGGAATCCGGTCCTCCAGCGCAGACTCGATCTGCGACATCCTTGACCCGTCGTCATGCTCGCGCTGTCGAGTGCTACGTGCGTCGCGGCGGAACAGGATAGCTTTCCGGAGCGTTTGCTTAGCCCCAGCGATCGCGGCCGCGTCGATTTCCGCCATCGCCGTAAGGTCGGCAGCCTCGGGCTGGGTTTGCACGGACCCAGCCTAGTCGCGCTGACGGCCTAAACGGCTTGCGGCGCGCCCGCGTGTCGGCGCGCATGATCATCTTCGGCGGCCTTCCAGATGCTACCTCGCGCGACGTCCGAGCCATCCCAGGTGGGCAGCATTACTGTGTGGAGCATGCCGTTGTTCACCCGCAAGAGACCCTACGAACCGCACCATGACGCACCCCGGCTCGAACCGCTGCCCGAGCCGCCCGAGCCGGATCGTGGCCAACTCCGATCGATGCAGGCTCACCGCCAGTACCTGCTCAGTTGCGTGAACCCGCTGCGGCCCTTCCGGCAGCACATTCTCGACGCGGTCGGCCTGAATATATGCGAGGAGATCGTCTCCACGATTGATCTCCCTCGATTCGACAATTCGGCTATGGACGGCTACGCCGTCCGTGCCCAGGATGTGGCGGAAGCCAGCCAGGAAGCGCCGCTCAGCCTGCCGGTCGTCGGCGAAATTGCCGCCGGTAAAGCGGCGACACACCGGCTGTCCCCGGGAACAGCCATGAAGATCATGACCGGAGCCCCGGTGCCCCTCGGTGCTGACACGATCGTGCCCTATGAGAACACCGATCGCGACGACACCGACGTCAATGTCTTCGTGGCCAGCGCCGCTGGTCAGCACATCCGTCGAGTCGGCGAGGACATCAAGGCCGGCACTCAGCTGTTCAGAGTTGGTGATCGTCTGGGCCCGCGCGACATCGGAGTGCTTGCGGGCATCGGTATCGACAAGATACTGGTTCGGCCGCGGCCGCGAGCCGTCGTGATCTCCACTGGATCCGAGCTCGTTGATCCGGGACTCGAGCTAAGCAACGACCAGCAGATATTCGATTCGAACTCATACATGCTGGCGGCCGCTACCAGAGCGACGGGCGTCCAGGTCTTCCGGGTCGGGCAGGTGAGTGATGATCGAAATGAACTCAAGCGGTTGATTGCTGATCAACTGCTGCGAGCTGACCTGATCTTGACTACTGGCGGAGTCAGCCAAGGTGACTTCGACATCGTGAAGGCCGTGATGCCGGAGATGGGTCCGTGCGACTTCGCACAGGTCGCTATGCAGCCTGGCAAGCCGCAAGGCTTTGGATTGATCGGCTTTGACCGAGTGCCGATCATCATGCTCCCAGGGAACCCGGTGAGCGCCTTCGTTTCCTTCGAGGCGTTCGTGCGGCCGGTTATCCGCAAGTTGATGGGGATGCGGCCCTATGTGCGGCGAGTGGTGAGATGCCAGGCGGCGCACGATATGACATCCATTGCTGGTCGCACGCAGTTGGCCCGCGGCATTGTGAACTTCGATCCCTCGGGTGGCCGCCAGGTCGAACTCGCCGGTGGACACGGCTCGCACCTACTCGCCGATCTTGCTCGGTCGAACGCATTGGTGATCTTGCCCGAAGAGATCGAGTTCGTTGCCGCCGGGCAGGACGTCGACGTGTGGCTCCTGGATGAGTCGCCGGGATGACTCAGAGGCGACCGTGAGCGAAGATCATTTCCCGCATCTCAGCGCCACTGGCGATGCCCGAATGGTTGACGTTTCCGAGAAGGCGGTGACTGCTCGTTCGGCGACCGCGGCAGGTCGAGTGCTCCTGAGCACCAACTGCGTGGCAGCCCTTCGGGAGGGCTCGGTGCCGAAAGGCGATGCGCTCGCAGTGGCCAGGATCGCGGGTATCCAAGCAGCAAAGAAGACTCCCGATCTCATCCCGCTGTGCCACCCACTGTTCATCAGTGGAGTCGATGTCACAGCGGAGGTGACCGACGAGGGCGTGGAGATCACTGCGACGGTCAAGACCACTGACCGGACTGGAGTGGAGATGGAAGCGCTCACCGCCGTTGCTGTGGCCGGGCTCGCGGTGATCGACATGATCAAGGCGATTGATCGCGCCGCGGTGATCAGCGACGTACGCGTGCTGTCCAAGGCAGGAGGACGTCGCGGGGACTGGTCTCGTGAGGACGGTTCATGATCGGGAGCGCGCTCGTGATCACTATCTCGACGCGAGCGGCTGCTGGGGTCTACCCGGACAGGTCAGGCCCTATCATCGCGGCTGCGCTTGAAGATCTTGGTTTCGCAGTCGCGGATCCGGTGGTTGTGCCCGACGGAGGCGCGGTCGGCGCCGCGTTGCGCGATGCCGTTGCGGCCGGCCACGCTGTGGTGATCACTACCGGCGGCACTGGACTGAGTCCCCGTGACCACACACCTGAGCAGACCAGGGGAGTAGTCGAGCGCGAGGTTCCGCACCTTGCGGCAGCGATTGCTCAGTATGGAGCTGATCACGGTGTGCCGACGGCGGTGCTGAGCCGGGGCGTCGCCGGCGTTGCGGATCGCACACTGATCGTGAACCTGCCCGGATCGAGTGGGGGCGTCCGGGACGGGATGGCGGTGCTGGGCCCGGTGCTGAAGCACGCGGTCAGCCAGCTGGGAGGTGAAGACCACTGAGATGACCAGCCTGGAGCAGCCGCCACAGGGATTGACCAGCCTGGGAGGCTCCGGTCGTCACCATTGGCCGGTCACTCTGCGGCACGGCCCCGTCATCCTCGCCCCGCTGCGCCATCGGGACCGAGCGGCGTGGGAGCGAGTGCGCCTCGAGAATGTGAGTTGGCTGCGACCGTGGGAGGCAACTCTTCCGCCTGGCTCACAGATCGGCCCATCGACGTACGCAGGTCTGGTCCGATCGCTGACCCGCCAGGCCCGAGAGGGACGGATGCTGCCGTGGCTGGTGTTCTACGACGATGCGTCGAATCGCTCGAAGCCGCGACTGGCGGGCCAGCTGACCGTTAGCGGGATCGTCGGTGGCTCGGCGTCCTGGGGCCAGATTGGCTACTGGATCGACCAGAAGCTGGCGGGACGTGGCATCATCCCAACTGCTGTGGCCCTGGCCGTTGATTACTGCTTCCAGGTCATGTCGCTGCATCGCATCGAGATCGCAATCAGACCCGAAAACACCAAGAGCCTTCGCGTGGTAGCGAAGCTCGGTTTCCGGCCCGAGGGTCTCCGGCCACGCTATCTGCACATCGATGGCGCCTGGCGTGATCACCTGGTCTTCGCATTGAATGCCGAAGAAGTGCCGGAGGGGCTAATGAGGCGATGGGAGAACCTCCGTCAGCGCTGACCACATGCGTCACATCCGTTTCTTGCGACACACCGCTCAAGATCACCTAAGGAGCCTGGCCGCCCCCGTACCGTCTGGGTGTGGGGACCACCGGCGTGATTTTCGCTGCCATCGCAATCGCGTGGCTGGCGTATCTTGTCCCGCATTTCGTACGCCGGCGCGACGACGATGAGCTGCTGGAGGACTCCGATCCGGCTGATCGCTTCTCCGACTCGATGCGCATTGTCCGTTATGGCACTGCTCCGCTTCTTGATCAAGACCTCGAAGAGATCGCGTCCTTCGAGGTGTCAACGCCGCAGACCCGGCAGGCCGCGGTCAAAGATCTGCGCCGGCTGGAACGGGTCGCCGCATCGAGGCGGCGCCGCGTGCTGCTGGTGCTGATGGCCGCGCTGAGTGCAGTGATCAGCTTGTGTGCCGTGCACCTCATCCCCTGGTGGAGTGCTGCCATACCTGGCGGGCTGCTGCTGATCTTCGTTGTGGTCGCGCGGATCAGCGTTCGGGTCATGCTGAAAGGGCTCGATGCTCGCTACGCGGAGATCCGACACGGTAATAACGAGTCGACAATCTTCCTCAGCCGTAAGGACTTCGCCAAGATCGGCATGATGCCGGATCAGTCCAGTGGCAAGGCCGACTCAGCGCAAAGACCTGGGCTACTGTGGGACCCCATTCCGATCACCATGCCGACCTATGTTTCAAAACCGCTGGCACCGCGGACGGTTCGTACGATCGACTTGTCGGGCCCGGGAACGTCGTCCTCGCCAGCGCATGAGGCGCCAGTCACAGCGGACGCGCCGGAGTCGAGATCCGACTCACCTCGGGCGGACGAGGGCGGCGAAAGGCGCAAGGTAGCCTCCGCCTGACGATGGTAAAGTCACCGTGCTGATCGGCCCACCCCGATCCGCGGGGCTATGGCGCAGTCGGTAGCGCGTCTCGTTCGCAACGAGAAGGTCAGGGGTTCGAGTCCCCTTAGCTCCACCGAGTGAAGTGTCACCTGACCAGGGGCGACGCACCCAGCCCCTACGACTCACCATCATGTGATTCCGACTCGTCCACCTGATTTGTGCCCCCCGTGTGCCCCGGACGGTTCAGACGCTCCAGTCCGGCCTTGTCGGCCGACGTACCCAGGTGGTGCAAGTAGAGGTTCGTCGTCGCCACCGACGCATGCCCCATCCAGGCCTGGACGGCCTGGGTCGGGGTGGCGCCATGGAGCGCACGATGCGGCCGGATCTGGTTGTAGATGCCGGCGAAGCTGTCCAGCTGGGTTTGCAGTTCGGCCACGGTGGCGGCGGCTGGTTGAGCGGCGAGCCAGCGCTTCAAGGTCTGGTGGAAGCGCTCGATCTTGCCTTGGGTTTGGGGATGGCTGGGATGGCCGTTCTTCTGCGTAATGCCGAGGTTGGCGAGCAGGTATTCGAAGCCGTTGCGGCCGCCGGTGAAGCGGGAAGTGTAGACCGAGCCATTGATCAATAGGCAAGGAGTCGCATGCGCTCCACTCGGTCAAGCAACGACGGTGCACGGGTGCCGGACCCGTCGATCCTCACACCGCCGGCCGGACGATCCAGGGATTTCAGGGCACCACCAAGCTTGAATGTCAGTGAGTGTGGATTGCGGCAGGCCATAGACGTCGGCAGCGGCCAGGAAGGTAGTGATCACGGTTTGGCCAGTGACCCGTCGACACGCGAGGCTAGCGAGCAGGTAGCGGGAGTGGTCGTCGAGCCAGTTGATGATCTCCACGCCGGTGCCGTCGGCTAGCTGCCAGTGGGTGAAATCAGACTGCCAGCACTCGTTGGGCTGGTCGGCTTCGAATCGACGATAAGAGCTTTTGGGTCGCTTCTTCGGTTCCGGGCTGATCAACCCCGCAGCTGTGACTCCGGGCCCACCGCCGGCCCACCGCAAGGCCAAGGGCGAAAGCCAACAGGTCCTGGCGACGGCGGTCGGTGCGCGCGTACATCCGGCCTCTCTCGAAGATCGTCGCCTGAATTGGCCTCTGGCCGCTTGCCGGAGCATTTTGATCGCTAGTCTCTGAACTCATGGGACGGGGGATGCACGGGGCAGTGTCGGCGGACCGGCAGGTCGATGTGTTGATGTTGTCGGATCTGCGGTTTCCCGGCGGCACGTCGGGCAGTGTGGCGGAGGAGATCGCGGTTCAGGCGACGGTGGGCTGGTCGACCGGTGTGGTTCATTTGAACGGCCCGCTGTTTTCTCGGATCGGTCCGGTGAATCCGCGTATCCAGGAACAGTTACGTCGCGGCAGCGCCAGATTGCTTCTGGGCGACCGTCCAATTCGGACGAAGGTCGTTGTGGTCCGTCATCCGGCCGTGCTCGAGGACGCAGCCGACCAGCTTCCCCTAATCGAGACCGAGCACGTTGTGTTGGTGGCGAATGCCCCCCCAATCGGTATCGACGGCGACCGGTATTACCGGCCTGAGGTGGCTGATCGGATCACTCGGGAGCAGTTTGGCGTCGCTCCGATTTGGGCGCCGATTGGGCCGCTGGTACGGGAGGCGATCGCTGCGAAGGTTCCCGGGCCTGTGCGGGAGCAGGACTGGGTGAACGTGATCGATGTCGACGCCTGGCATGTGGATCGGCTTGGCTGGCGGTCGGATCGGCCGGTCATTGGTCGGCATAGTCGACCGCAACGGCAGAAGTGGCCGAAGGATCCTCAGGTGATCGAGGCTCTATATCCGGTTGACGGGTCGGCAGTTGTGAAAATCCTTGGTGGTGCTGACCCGGTCCAGGAGTTGCTGGGTTATGTACCGGACTCTTGGCAGGTGATTCCATTCGGGGAGATGGATCCTCGGGAGTTCCTAGCTCAATTGGATTTCTTCGTCTACTACCATCACCCGGCTTGGCTGGAGGCGTTTGGTCGCAACATTCTGGAGGCGCTGGCGAGCGGTCTGCCGGTGATCCTGCCAGCGCATTTTCGTCCGTTGTTCGGCGACGCAGCGATTTATGCCGAACCGGCCGAGGTGCCGTCGGTGGTGAACCAGCTGTATGCGGACCGCTCAGCATATGACGACGTCGTGGCGCGTGCGGATGCTTTCGTTCGGGCAAGGTTTGGCCATGAGGCGCATCACCGTCGGCTCTTGGAGCTGATCGGGCCGCCGGAAGGGGTTGGGCAGCCCCGACCGTCCGGGTCTGTCAAGCGTGCAACGTCCGAGCGTCCTGCGCTGCTTCTAATCAGCAGCAATGGGTCTGGGATGGGGCATTTGACGCGTCTGATGGCGTACGCCCGGCGGGCGGAGCCAGACATGGCTCCGCATTTCCTCTCCCTTTCCCAGGCCGTTTCGGTGGTAGCCCAGTACGGGTTCTCGTTCGAGTATCTGCCATCGCTTGGGGCGACGGGACTGGCGCCTCGACGTTGGAAAGACCTCTTTATCGAACGTGTATCTGATGCGGTGACGCGGTTGCGTCCCGCGATCGTGGTATTCGACGGCACCCGGCCGTACGCCGGGATCACGGATGTGCGCGAGCTGTACCCGGAGGCGTGCTGGGTGTGGTCGCGACGGGGGATGTGGCGTCATGGCATGCAGGCCGCGAACCTTGCCAGTGCGGCCTGGTTCGACGACGTCTTGAGTCCAGGCGAGTTCGCTGAGGCGTATGACAGGGGAGCGACCTCGACGGCCGGCGGCGTGCGGGTCGGTGCGGTGACCTTGCTGGACACAGCGGAATTGGTGGACCGTGACACGGCACGTCGAGCGCTGGGGTTGCCGCTGGACCAGCGGCTGGCGTTGGTGTCCTTGGCGTCGGACGATGCAAATTACGCCAGCTCCGAGACCGCAGCGGTGCTGGAAGCATTGCGGCGGCTGGGTGTGGGGATCTGTGTGACGCAGACCGAGATCGCTCGATCAGTTCGGACTCGTCTGGACGTGCACGTGGTACGGGAGTTCCCGCTGTCCCGCCTCTTCCGGGCCTTCGACCTAGCGGTCAGTGCTGCTGGCTACAACTCCTTTCACGAGTTGCTCCGCTTTGGCATTCCTACGTTGTTCATTCCAAAGCGGACCACCGCATTGGATGACCAGGTGGCCCGCGCCCGGTTCGCGGCCGACAGAGGATTGGCTCATGTCCTGGAGCGGGTCAGCGTGGACGCCTCTGCTCCGCTGTTGTTTGATCTGTTGGAGCGAGGACACGCCATGGTGGCAAAGGTCTCCTCGGTGGATCGAGGCAATGGAGCAAGCGCCGCGGCTATGCATTTGCGCAAGCTTGCGACAGCGGGGGCCGGTCGTGGTTGAGGATCAGCTGCTCCGGGCGGCTCGGCTTGCGCGGCGGATGCCGGGATATCGCTGGGTACGCCGCCGCGCTGTCCCGCGGCTCCGCCGAAGTGGCGTGGCGCGAACCCTCGCCTACCGGCTGTTCGCGGCGGGGCCGCGCGGGTCAGTTGAAGCTCCGCTGGAGCTGGCGGGCGGCCGGTTGCTAACAGGACTGGGCACCGAACGCCTGCCGGTGATCTTGGTAAGCCTGGTTGGACTGACCAATGGTATCGGTACCAGTGCATCGAGCGGCCAGCTCGTTGAGGCCGTGATCGATGAGGTCGCCGAGATGCAGTTGCTGGGAGCAGGTTTCCGGCCGGTGTTTCTCCTTGATATGCCGGCTTTCGGCCGAGCGCGCAGCTACGGCTACCTGGTTGAGCTTGTCACGCCTCGTACCGCCTGGTCGGGGGAATCGGCGGACTGGTCGGATTATGTCGCTGCCCGAGCCGCATCGATGATGAGAACCTACGGCGTCTCGGCCATGATCACCGTGGGCCCGGATGGGCTCGACGATGCGGCACGGGGTGTATTGCGATCATTCGATGCGCCCAAGTGGAATTGGGATCCGCCCGAGTGGAATTGGAGCGTCGAATCATCCGGGGCACGGTAGCGGCAAGCCCACCCGTCAACGAGCCTGGACCCTCGAAGACATCAAGGCCTGACACTTCATCAAACACGCTCCAAGACACGGTTACTTCTGATATCGTCCCGCGCTGTGCCACCCCGGTGGCCGGACCGCCCTTACGGAGCACCCGACATGACGACGACCACCACCGCATGACGACGACGACCACGACCGCAACGGGCGAACGCGCTCTGACCCCGGACCTCGCGGAGCCGGACCGTCCACCCCAGAGGACGCGGTCGGCGGTCGATCTGGCGACACGGCTCTGCGGCGCCCTGCGCCAGGAGATCCTCATCATCGCGGTGCTGGTCGGTTCGTTCCTTGCCCGGTGGCTCGTGGCCGACCGGAATTCGTACTGGCTCGACGAGCTGCTCTCAGTCGCGAGATATGGGATCTGGAACCCCAGCGTGGGCGCTGCCGTGGAGCGGCTCGCCACCGCCTCCGTGCACCCGCCGCTGTACCAGGCCATCCTCTACGTCTGGATGGAGCTGTTCGGCGACACCGAGCGGGCGAGCCGCTCGCTGTCGAACCTGTACATCACACTGGCCACGCTGTTCCTCTATCTGCTTCTACGCGACACGCTCTCACGCCGGGTGGCGCTGTGGTCGGCGGTGACATTCGCGCTGATGTACTCGCCGATGCGCTTCGGGCTGGAGACTCGGTCCTACGCGCAGACAATCTTCCTGGCCACGCTGTCGTCGTACGCCTTGGTGCGGTTGATGCGCGTGGGCGCCGACCGGGGCTGGCGCCGTGCCCTGCTCTCCCCCACCGCCGCGCTGTTGTACACGGCCAACGTCGCGCTGCTGTTGACCCACTACTTCAACGCGTTCTTCTACGTGGCCCAGGGCATTATCGCGGGGATATTCGTCCTGTGGGCGCTGCCCCGGCGTCGCTGGTTGGCCGGCCTGTGTGCCGTCGCCGCGACATACGCCGTGCAGGGGGCCACGTTCGCGCTGGCCTGGGGAGCGGTCCTGGTCCGCACGTATCGGCGGATGGCCGGCGCGTACTCGGTCGAGGAAGAGGGCCTCAAGACGCCCTGGGAGCTCTTGAAGACGACCGTCACGCCCAACATCGACCCGCCGTGGCCGATCTGGGTGATCGCGTTGCTCGTCGCCGTCGTCGTCATCTGGCGGGCCGGAAAGGGGTTGCTGGGCGGCCGGGAGCTCACCAGCGATCGCCAGCGCGCCTGGACCGTCCTGTACCTGTTCGGCTGGCTCGTACTCCCCCTGGTCGTGCTGGTCCTAGCGTTCCTGATCACCGGCACCGCCCGGTACAGCGCCCGGTACGTGCTCTACGCCATGCCGGCGCTGGCGCCGCTGGTGGTGCTCACCATTGGTGAGGCGGCCCGGCTGGTCGGGGCTGGCTGGCGCCGCGTCCGCGGGCGCGGCCTGGACGCGGTGGCGTTGACCGATGTCGCCCTGATCGTCGTCCTTGTCGCACTGGTGATCCCGGGGACGCTGCGGGCCGTTTCGTCCGACAGCGGCGATTGGCGGGGCACGGCGCAGAGAATCGTGGCCACCATCGAGTCCGATCCGGGCTCGAGCTACGTGCTCTACGACACCGCGTTCGGGAGTTCTGTGCTCGACTACTACCTGGCCCGCTACAGCGACGAGGTGAGGGTCGGCGGCGTAATCCGGGTCGGCCAGGAGCAGCTGGACCAGGGGTTCGCGTTCGAGAGCGGGCGAACCGAAATCGAGCGGCACGACTTCCTTATCGTCGCCTTCATCCACCACCGGACCACACAGTTTCCCAACGCGCTGAGAAGGCTGCCCGAGAGGTACCCCGTCTATCTTCGTCAGGTCGACGACAAAGGCAGAGGGTTGATCATCTTCAGGATCCACCCCGAGGTAAGCCGATGACAAGCGTTGACAGCACCAGCGTCACCCGTGAGACCGTTGGGGACCCCGCCGTCGTGGTCGAGGTGTCTCTGCTCGTTCCAGTCAAGGACGAGGTTGCCTCGCTCGCCCAGCTGACCGATGAGGTAGCGGCCGCCATGGACGGCGGCGCCGACGGTGCCGGCCGCGGGTGGGAGCTCATCTTCATCGACGATGGCAGCACGGACGGCACCTGGAAGGAGATCGTGCGGCTGAGCGGGCGGGACGCCCGGATCCGCGGCCTGCGCCTTCGTCGCAACTTCGGCAAGTCGGCCGCCCTGTCGGCTGGGTTCGCCGCGTCGACCGGCGCCCTCATCGCGACGCTCGACGGCGACTTACAGGACGACCCCGCGGAGATCCCGGGCATGATCGCGCTCCTGGGCGACTCGGCCGACCTGGTGGCCGGGCACAAGGCGCAGCGACGGGACCCACTGGGCAAGCGCCTGCCCTCGAAGGTGTTCAACTTCTTCACGGGCGTGGTGACCGGGCTCAAGCTCCGGGACCACAACTGCGGGCTGAAGGTGGCCCGGCGTGAGGTGTTCGTCCACACACCGCTCTACGGCGAAATGCACCGCTACTTCGCCGCGATCAGCCACGCCCAGGGCTTCCGGGTCGTCGAGCAGGCCGTGCATCACCGGCCTCGCCAGCACGGGCGGTCCAAGTTCGGCCTGGAACGCTACGCCCGCGGCGGCCTCGACCTGCTCACCGTGATGAGCCTGACCCGCTACACGCATCGGCCGGCTCACCTCTTCGGCGGCGTCGGCCTCACCATCGGCGTCATCGGCATGGCGATCCTGATCTACCTCTCCGGCGTGTGGCTGTTCACCAATGAGGCCATCGGCAACCGGCCGTTGCTGCTCATGGGCGTGCTGTTCGTCCTGCTGGCCATGCAGCTGATCAGCCTCGGCCTGGTCGCGGAGATGATCATCAATCGCGAGGTGGGCCGAGAGGACCCGCTCCGGCACGCCACCGAATGGACGCTGCGGCCGGGGCCAGCCGGTCCATCTGGTCGAACTGCGATACCGCGGAAGTGGTCACCTCGGGACGGGTCTTGAGGATCCGCTCCCGGTCGTTCTTACTCGGCCAGCATCCGCTCCACTAGCACCGGGATGTTCTGCTCGGCCTCGAAGAAGTCGACCGCGTCGCTCTCGCACGCGAAGATCTCCAGCATTTCCTCGTACTTGTGACTCCAGTCGACCACGAGCGGCGGCACGCCGACGGCGAGGGCGGCCACCATGGCGTGGGAGCGCGACGTGATGACCAGCCGGCTGATCACGGTGATGTCGTTGTTGCGTGGGACGTCTAGGCCGGCGAGCACGTGCAGGCCCTGGGCCGAGCAGGTCACAGACGATGGTCCGCAGCAGCCACATGGTCGCGACCTTGGCCGGTCATCTTCTGGTGCACCAGCGAGCTCGGCACCAGTGCAACCACGTCGCTGCCTCGCCCTGACCCGAGCGAGGCGCTCCAGCAGGTCGGCGACCAGACGATCGTTCTCGGCCGTCAGGCTGTACTCGGGCCGGTAGGCAAAGGCGACGTCCGGCGCCACGCTCCAGGAACCGGCCGTCACCCACCTGCTCCAGGACGTCATGTCGGCCGCCGTTACCCAGACCATTGCCCTGGCCATCACGACGATCTGGATTCTTGCCTGTATAAGACGCGGATATTCAAGACGGCAGAGCCGATCGTGGACTAAGGCCCGGTTTGAGGGCAGACAAGGGAAGGGCGGAGAAGTGCGCCCAGCCGCCAGCGGCTACGACTCCTTACGCGCCAGTACAAGCGTCCAGGGCAGGGGGGTTTTCGCCGCTTCAATGTTCGCAAAATGTGCAGTAACGTATTTCTTGATACCGCGCGTGGACCAGTGGTTCAGATGACCGGGCGTGTTACCAACGCGC
Source organism: uncultured Actinomycetota bacterium (assembly GCA_963836855.1). Lineage (GTDB taxonomy): Bacteria > Actinomycetota > Actinomycetes > Propionibacteriales > Propionibacteriaceae > Microlunatus. Next base: position 66,265 of record CAWILN010000019.1, read on the forward strand.
GTGACATATTTAAGACGAGCCAGATTCAGCGCGCACCAAAGATATTCGCGCGGCACGCCCAGGACCAGATAGCCGCCGGGCTTCAGTATGCGCTTGATCTCGGCCAGTGCCCTCTCGGGGTAGTCCAGGTGTTCCAGCACTTCAAGCAGGAATACCAAGTTATACGAGGTATCAGGCTGCTGAAGCTCGTAGACGCTCTCCTGTGTGACTTTGATCCCCGGATTCCGATCCTGTGCCCGCGGCACCATGGCCTCCACGTACTCGGACGCGTCCAGTTTCACATTCGAAGGCAACAGTTCCCTCACCCGCTGGGTCGAGAACCCTTCCCCGCACCCCAGTTCGATCGCCGTGGCGCCCTTCAGGTCCCCTACCCCGGACAATTTCACGAGATCCTCGACCGCCTTGAAGTAATTATCCAGCAGCTTGCGGCCGATCTTACGCTGGCCCTCTTCGGTATATTTATGGGCGAAGTCCTCTTCTTCGGGCGTGGCCTTCAACGCTGTCGGTTGCGGTTTATCTATCTGCGGCACAAAACTCCTAATTATTCCCTGTTTGCAAACCCTTGGCAGCCCCGAAGTTAGCCACGGCTTGCTTGATAAAAGTCGATCTGGGACTTTATCAGGTTCGGCGGCAGATTTGCGGTATCGAAACAGGCGGGTCTTCGGCTCGCCCTTCACCTCGATCCAGTACACCTGTGCCTGCTCGGCGCCGCGCTTGTTTTCATGGAAAATGCATACCGAGATCGCGCATATACCGCGCCGTGAGCCGGCCCCACGAAGGTGTGCAGCGACCGCCGGGTCACGAAGTGGGCCGGCAGCCGGTTTAGCCGCCGCCGGAGCGGGCCCATCGCCTGGGAGAGTCGGATCGCCGGAACCCGCAGCGGCAGCGCCGGCCAGAGGCACATGAAGTTGTAGGCCACGACGGTCAACCGTCCATCGTGGAACGAGATGCCGGTCACGTCGAAGCTGCCCGGCACCGATGCAGGTCTCGCGCCAGCGACTGGAGCGCGGCGGCGGGCAGCCGCAGGCCGACCACGCCTGCGATCCGGGCGCCAAACGCGCCAAACCATGCCACGACGGTCGCCTCGGGCGAGCATCGACCAAGGTGACGCCCGGATCGCGGACCGGCGCGCGGTCGCGCTCCGGGAAGTAGATCAGCAGCACGAAGGTCGCGTCGGGGTCACGCTCGCGGACCCGGCCGATCGTGGTGACGATCATCGCCTCGGCGCGCGGTTGCCTCAGATGCTGCCACCGATCACGCCGTACGTGCTCACGAGGGCCTCCCTCCAGGGTAAGGTGACATCGCTGTTCAGGTGACCGCAGCGATCGACGATGGCGCTCACGCGGGGAAAGAGCACTCGATGACAACAAGTCGGCCGGCGAACAAGTCGTCGGCCCGTCCCGTGGACTGGCGCGACGTCGTGGTCTTCCACCGGGAACTGGGGCGGAAACCCGCGCTGCAGCGCGAGCGGCGGTACCGCCGCCTGTTCTGGCGCAAGGCGACCAAGGAATTCGGCGGCTACGTCGCCCGGTACTGGGCCTGGTTCACTCACCGGGTCCTCGGGGTCGGGCGCGAGCCCAACGCCGCGCGTGTGGCGCGGCGCGACACGACGACGACATTCGGCTGAGCCGATGCGTCGCCTGCTCCGGTACGTCGGCCTGGTCGTCGCCGTCCTCGGTGTCGCCTTCGTCGTCCGCGCGCTGATCATCACCTGGCCCGAGGTTCGCGCGGCCGTGGCCGGTGCGAACCCCGCTCCCCTAGTGGCCGCCCTGGCCCTGGGTTCGGGCGCGATCTTCGTCATAGGCCTAGGCTGGCGCCGCTGCCTGGCCGCGCTCGGGGCCCGGGCCTCGGTGCGCGAGACGCTGCACTGGTACTACGTAGGGCAGCTGGGCAAGTATGTGCCGGGCGGCATCTGGTCGGTCGTGGGGCGTGGGGAGATGGCCCGCGGCGGCGGCGTCCCGGCCAGCGTCGGCTACAGCAGCACGGTGCTCTCGCTGGCGGTGACGTACCTGGCGGCCATCCTGGTGGCGGCGATCGCGTTGGCGACTGACGGGGCGGGGCGGGGCGGCCGGTACTGGCCCGTGCTGGCGCTGCTGCCACTGGGCATCGCGGCCCTGCACCCGCGGGTGGTCGAGGCGGCCCTGCGGGTAGCCCGCCGGTTCCTGCGGCGCGAACTGCTCATCGTCGTACCGAGGTGGGGCGTCTCCCTCGGGCTGCTGCTGTGGCACGTCCCGGCCTGGCTGGCCATCGGGGGCACCACGTGGCTCGTGGCCGCGAGCCTGGACGCGTCGGCGCCGGACGTGCGGGCGATCCTCTTCGCCACCGTGGTTTCGTGGGTCGTTGGGTTCCTGGTGATCGCCGCCCCGGGCGGGATCGGCATCCGCGAGGCGGTCTTCGTCGCGACGGCAACGGTGCTCGGGTCGTCCGGGGTAGCGGCTGCGGTGGCTCTTGTGGCCCGTGTCATCTTCATCCTGGTCGATCTCATCGGCGCGGCGGTCGCGACCTCCGTCACGCGGAGCCGGACCAAGGCTGGGACCCGGTCCGAGCCCGCGACCCGGGCGGGGCCGGCGCCCCGGCCATGATCCACGCAGCTTCACTGAAGTTGTCGCCTCAACGGGCCCCTGAGGCGACAACTTCCTGGAAGTTGCGGTGACCTTGGGCGCCGCCGTTGACGGGCCGGGGTGACGACGGGCCGGCCGCCGTGATCCGGGCGCCGTACGCTACCGCGACCAGCAACGGGACGAGCGCCGCCAGGATCCAGGTCCGCCCGACGTAGAAGTCGATCTCTGGGATGTGATTGCCGCGGCAGGTACGAAGCCTTTTGGTTTCCAGCAATTCCGGTCGGGTCCTGGCGTGGGCGGCCACTGCCTCCCGATTGATCCCAATTATCTGTCCCACCGAATACGCGCCCGGCTGGTTATCCATTCCGGTTCGTGGAATTGGCTCAGGAAATCAATGCCACTATGCCGAACTACGTTGCGCGGCGAATTCAGGACCGGCTCAACTGCGACGGGAAGCCGCTTCTGGGATCCTTGGTTCTGCTCCGGCCTTCGCTGCATTGATGTACCCCCGCCAGCGGCAGGCGGCGCTTCCGAGCCTGGCGTGCGGCCTGCATGATCATGCTGTCGCTGGCTCAAGATCACGAGGTGGTGCTAGTTCATGCGCTTCAGGTCAAGTCCCGGCGCTTGTGGAGATGTCCTCAACGAAGCGGCTCCTCGGTGATCTTCGCCGCCGCAGCGGGGCGCTAGAGTGCCGACCCTCAGCCTTGTCCAACGCCCGGCATGGCGTGGCTCGTGACTAGGTTGTGAGTTGAGGTGCGCGGCGATCGCGTCGAGGATTTTCGCGGTTGGGGAGCATAATCTTGATCACTTTCGCCTTGCGTGGCACCGTCACCGATCGACAACGCTCGAGGCGTGCGATGGCCTCTGCTAGGCGGCAGCTCGCGGATTAAACGTGTGAGTGGGTCTGAATCGGTTTGGCCTCGTATCGCCCGGTTCCGGACCCGCACGTTCGGATTCCTGGGAGTGCGATCGCCCTTCCCACACCCTTCGCCGGTGGCGGACCAAGCTCCGTCAGGAGATGCCGAGGGCTCGGTAGTCCCAGTCGGCCGCGCGCCAGGCGACCGGGTCCAGCGCATGCCGTCCGTCGACAATGGTGCGGACCTCGACGATGTCGCCGAGCCACGCGGGGTCGATGTGGCGGAACTGATCCCACTCGGTGAGCAGTGCGACCACCTTGGCCCCGGCCGCCGCCTCCGCGACACTGCCGGCGTAGTGCAGGTCCGGGTAGGCGCGGCGTGCGTTGTCCATCGCCTCCGGGTCATAAACCCGCACGATCGCGCCCTCCTCCTGCAACAGCCGGGCGACATCGAGAGCCGGCGCGTCGCGGATGTCGTCGGAGTCCGGCTTGAACGCCGCACCCAGCGCGCACACGGGCACGTCTCGCAAAGAACCGCCGGCCTGCGCACGGACCAGGTCCACGGTGCGTTGCCGCCGCCGCTGGTTGATCGCGTCCACCTCGCGCAGGAACGACACCGCCTGCCCGACGCCGAGCTCGTTGGCCCGGTGGATGAAGGCGCGGATGTCCTTTGGCAGGCATCCGCCGCCGAACCCGAGGCCGGGACGCAAGAACCGGCCGCCGATCCTCGGGTCGTACGACAGCGCCGTGGCCAGTGCTTGGACGTCGGCCCCGGTCATCTCGCACACCTCAGCCATCGCATTGATGAACGAGATCTTCGTCGCCAGGAACGAGTTGGCGGACACCTTGACCAGTTCCGCAGTGGCCAGGTCAGTCACCACCTGCGGTACGCCGTCGGCCAGCAACGGAGCGAACACAGCCTCCAGCTGGGACCGGCCCCACTCCGACGCCACGCCGAAGACCAGCCGGTCCGGACTCATCGTGTCTTCGACGGCGAAGCCCTCGCGCAGGAACTCCGGATTCCAGGCGAGCTCGGCGTCGGTGCCGCAGGGCGCGGTGTCGTGTAGCAGCCGGGTCAGCCGGGCGGCGGTACCGACCGGCACGGTGGACTTGCCGACGACCAGGCAGCGCCGGTGCAGGTGCTGGGCCAGATCCGTGACCACCCGGTTGACGTACGTCAGATCGGCGGCCGTGGAATCCTTGGCCTGGGGTGTGCCGACGCAGACGAAGTGCACGTCGCCGAATCCCGCCGCCTCAGCGAGGTCGGTGCCGAACCGCAGGCGGCCGGAGTCCAGGGCCTTGTGCAGCATCTCGGGCAGTCCCGGCTCGTAAAACGGGACGCGGCCGTCTGCAAGTGTGGCGATCTTCTGCTTGTCGCTGTCGACGCCGAGGACCTCATGCCCGAGAACGGCCATGCAGATCGCGTGCGTGGCGCCCAGGTATCCGGTGCCGAGGACGGTGATGCGTGGTCTGGTTTCGGACAGCGCCATGAAAGCCCCCACAGACTGGATCGAGTTGCTACCGACAGTGATGTTGCTGACGCCTTCCGCGAACATCATTCGGCTGCCGCCAGAACCGCAAGGCGGTGGAAGCCGTGTCCGCGGATCTGCTCCCTCGCACAGCTATCGCGAACCGTCCCTCGCCCGGTCCCCACATCCAGGGAAAGTAGCAGAAACATGTGTTGCCGTCTGGTCGTAAACGAAAGATTGCGCGAACTTAATTGGGCCGCTCACGTTGCGCACTCGCGGCTTGGCGGTGTGCCACCCTGTCCCATCCTGCCCAGCGGCGGCGTACTCGAGGTGTACGGGACCTTCGACGGTTCGGAAGGCTGAGCGCTGAGCCGTCTGCATTCCGCCGCCCGCAACCTCCAGATGCCAGCCACAGCCGCCCGCTCTCGCCAGCCAACCCGCAGCCGTTACGTTTCCGCCGCGACCTCCACGACTTGCAGCCGGTCGAGCTCGCTCTTGGTCATCGTGCCGAGCTCGCCGAAGACGGCGTCCTGGTGCTCGGCGATGCGCCGGTCGACGATCCGAGTCAGCGCGAAGGCGATCGCACCGGTCTGGCGCACCGTCAGGTCATCCAGAGCGGGCTGTTTGGCAGAGGTGACCGCGACCCCGTTGGCCTTTCCATAGGCGTCCTGGGACACGCCCACCGAAAACGTTTCCCGGGGGTTCACTGCGGGGTCGGCATAGTGGTCGCGGAGCCGAAGCAGGACTTGGTGCCAACCCAGTACGTCGCCGGCCAGCCCGGTCGCCGTGACGTCGTCCGGTTTGAGGTTGGTGCCACCTTCGCGGTGCGAGAAGCAGCGGGCATAGGACAGCACCGCTGTCGTCCAGAATGCCTCGAGGGTCAGGTCGTCGGGTTCGGCCTCACCCGAAGCCAGCTCGGTTACGAGACGCTCGCAACACCGCAGCGTCGTCTGCAGGTCCTCGAATATTGCGGCGAGGTCCGCCATCGCCATTGCCACACTCGAGTCCAGTCGTCGTACGACGGCGGGAGTCGGGGTCGCGTCCTGGGTCATCGTGGCGTCCCTTCGTGCGGTGCCGCGGATGGCCGCTCGGCTGGCCGACGCATCAGGTGGCCACAGGGGCCACTCTGAGCGCGACAGCGAGCAGCAGCCCGAGCCGTGCCGCGCCAGCACAGACCACCCTCATGGCGCCGGTTCCTCGAGTGGGGGACCCGAATTCATCTGGGCTCACCCGACGGACGGGCCGAGGCCGAGCGACTGTGGTGTGCTGGAATCCGGTGACGGCTGGTGCAGGCCTTCGTCGAGCTGCCCGAACTCGGTCATCAAGGCTCGGCTACCGCCCCACGGCGTCTGCTCCTCGGCGACGAGCGTGTTCGTGGTAAGGAGCAGCCCCGCCACGGAGGCTCCGTTCTCCAGCGCCGAACGACAGACTCGCAATGGATCGATGATGCCCATCTCGATCATGTTGCCGAAGCGACCCTCCAGGGCGTCGAACCCGTCGTCGACACCGAGGTTGGCAACCTGCGCGAGTACCTCGTGCCCTGCGTACCCGGCATTCGTGGCGATGAGGTACGTCGGCTCGCTCAGCGCGCGGCGGACGATTTCGACCCCGATCGCGTAGTCGTCCTTTACATCAAGCCCTTCGAGGACCGGCGCCGCGTGCAGCAGCGCCACGCCGCCGCCGGCCACGATTCCCTCGGCCATGGCTGCCCGGGTGGCCGACAGCGCGTCTTCGACGCGGTGCTGGAGCTCGGCGAGCTCGGCATTCGTCGGCGCACCGACCCTGATCACGGCTACCTTTCCGGACAGGGACCCGATCCGCTCTGAGAGCACATCCTCATCGATGCCGAAGGTGGCTCGCTCCAGCTCAGCGCGCAGTTGGGCGAGGCGGAATTCGACCTCGTCCGCCGATCCTGAACCGCCGATGATCGCGGTTCTCTCGGCGGTGACCCTGACCTGGGACGCCCGGCCGAGATGCTCCAGGGTCATCGTCTCCAAGGCGAATGCCGAGGTCTTGCTATGGACGGAACCGCCGGTGATTGCGGCGATGTCCTCGAGCTTGCGCAGGCGCCTGTCACCGAAGCCCGGCGCTCTCGTCACGACGCACGGGAAGATCCCGTTCACATGGTTCTGGACGAGCATGCTCAGCGGCGCGCCCTCGACGTTCTCGGCGATGATGACCAGCGGGCGCGGAGCGCGCATGATCTTGTCGAGCACCGGCATCAGATGCTGCACCTTGGTGATCTTCTCGTTGGTGAGCAGGATGTACGGGTCGTCGAGGACCGCTTCGAGGCTGGCGGGGTTGGTGACCATGTACGGCGAGATGTAGCCGTTGTCGTACTCGAATCCTTCGACGAAGTCCACGGTCATCCCGTTCGTCGCAGACTCCTCGACTGTCACGATGCCCGCGTCGCCAACCGTGTAAAGGGCCTCGGAAAGCACAGCACCCACGGCGTCGTCGTCGTTCGCCGAGATCGCCGCGACCCTGGCGTAATCCTGCTGAGTCACCAACGGGTGGGCGACGCTGTGCAGGTGCTCTACCAGTCGAGCGACGGCGAGGTCGATCCCGCGCTTGATGAGGACCGGGTTCCCGCCCTCAGCGATGGCCTTCATTCCCTCGCGGATGATCGCATGCGCCAGCACCGTGGCAGTTGTGGTGCCGTCGCCCACGATGTCATTGGTCTTGATCGCCGCTTCCTTGACCAGTTGCGCTCCCATGTTCTCGAACTGATCACGGAGGTGAATTTCGCGAGCAATGGTGACGCCGTCGTTCGTCACGACCGGTGAACCGGTGATCTTCTCCAGGATTACGTTGCGCCCTTTGGGACCCAGCGTCGACTTCACAGCCTCGGCCAGCTGATCCACGCCTGCCAGCAACAGACTCCGAGCATCCTCGGCAAAACGCAGTTCTTTGGCCATCGGTCCTCCAATGTCAGGGAAGGTCTATCGACTACATGGGCGTCAGGGAACGAGGATGGCTCGACCCCGAACTCGGCCGCGGTCGAGCTCCTGGAGGGCTTCCACGGCGTCCTCGAGCGGGTAGGTACGCGTGTGCAGGGTGACCTTTCCGGTTTGGGCCAGCACCATCAGCTCGGCCAGATCGTTGTAGGTGCCGACGATGTTCCCGACGATATTGCGCTCGGTGGAGATCACGTCGAGGGTCGGGACGACCAGCGTGCCGCCGTAACCGATGACGAAGTATGAGCCCGCACGGCCGGTCATCGCGAAGCCTTCGTTCTCGGCACCCTCCTCCGCGACGAAGTCGAGCACCACGTCCGCACCCAGTCCCCCGGTGAGGTCCTTCACCGCGTCCACCTGGTTGCCGTCCGCAAGAACCGTCTGATGCGCACCGAGCTCGCCGGCGAGCTTCAGGGCATCCGGGTGGCGATCCACCACAATGATGTTGGTCGCGGTGAGCGCGCTCAGACACTGGATTCCGATGTGTCCGAGCCCGCCTGCGCCAATCACCGCGCACGTCGTACCGGGGTACAGGAGGGGGATCGCCTTGCGTACGGCGTGGTATGCCGTAATGCCCGCGTCGGCCAGCGCTGCGACGTCCTGCGGTCGCGTGGCAGGGTCGAGCTTGATGCAGGCGCGCGCAGACGTGAGGAGCAGCTCGGCCATCCCGCCGTCGGTGTCGAGCCCGGGGAACACGCTATCGCTGCAATGCATGTCATCTCCTGCGCGACAGGCCCGGCACAGTCCGCAGGTGGGCGTCGGATGCAGGATCACCGTGTCGCCCACGGCCACGTTCGTCACCGCCGAGCCCACCTCGTGCACCCAGCCGGCGTTCTCGTGCCCGATGGTGTAGGGCAGCGTTACGTTCGCCCCATCCGCCCACTGACCGAGGATGATGTGAAGGTCTGTACGACAGACGCCCGCTCCGCCGATCTTTACCACCACGTCGAGCGGACCTTTCACGGTCGGCTCCGGCACCTCCTCAACCACGGGCTGCTGATGGTATTCGTGCAATCGGACGGCCTTCATCGGACCTCCTCCATCTCACCTTGGCCGCGAGTTCTGTATCTGTGCTGCAACATACCGCGACACACGCTGGCGTTGGCCTCGATGTTGACGAGCGTCAGCCGGGCGCGCCTCAGGTGCAGTGGAAGCGCCCGGGGCCCAACCGCTTCGCCCGTGACGGCATCGACGAGCAGGGGCGAGCCGAGCTCCGCTGGCAGACCCAACTCGGCTCGACGTTCCTGCAGCCGTCTCCGATCGGCGGAGGGCGGCGCGTCGCCGAGCGCCAACTCGGCGAGCTCGTCGACGGTGTAACCGGCTGCCAGCAGCGGCCGGCAGACCCGATCGGTTCCCGCCAGCACGGCCTTGCGGACGAAGTCGCTCCTGAGCGTGTCGAGCTCCTCGACCGCAAGGCCGTCGAAGGAGTCGACGAACCCGGCCCGCGCCGCCACTCCCCGATTGATCTCCTCGGAGGCGAAGTGGTCCTCGAGAACCACCTCGGTGTGCCGCACCCCGGCTACTCTGCTGACCGCGTCAAAGGCGTCGGCCACCATCAGGAAGGCGAAGTTGGGCGCGCAAAAGTACGTCGGTAGCCGCAGCCGGACCTCCACGTCCCGTCCGCGGACACGGTGCACGACGTGACGAAACCGAGCGAGGTCACCGGCTCGTCCAGCTCGGGGTCGCGCACCGTACCTAAGGCCTCAAGTACCTCTCTTTCGTGGGTCACACCTTGGCCTCGGCGCCCTCGTCGGCCCCAGCTACGCCCAGGACGCCGGGAGCCCCGGCCTCGGCCTCGGCCTCGGCCGGCAGCTGGAACTCCACCGGCACCTCGATGTCGTACAGGTTCGCGGCGTTCAGGCCGAGGATCTTCTTCTTGGTCGCGGTCGTGACGCGTGGATAGTCGGAGAACTCCGTCACTCGGGTAGTCCCAGTCGACGAAGCCCTCGACCTGCCACTTCGGCTCCCAGATGCTGTAGTCGCTGCCGAAGGTCATCTTGTCCTCGCCGACCCAGAACAGCAGCTCGCCCATCACCTTCGCGAAGAACTTCGGCCGGGCATGCATCAGCCCACCGATGACCACCGCCAGCCCCGCGTACACGTTCGGTTCCTGCGTCGCCATGAAGCAGAAGTCCTCGATGCGCGGGATCCCGGAGTGCTCGACGATGAAGTTCAACTCCGGGAAGTCGGTCGCCGCGTGGTCGACGTCCGTCATGTCGAAAGCGTCCTTGTCCAGCGGCCAGATCGTCGGGCCCTTATGGGCATGGATGTTCTTGATGCCCAGCTCCTGGCACGCCTCCAGGTATTTGTACGCCTCCGGGTCGCTGAGCTTCCACCCCCGGGAGCCCTGCCGCCACTCGGCGGTGTAGAGCTTGACGCCCTTGCAGCCCCACCGCTCGACGTTGTGCCGCAGGGTCTTCAGGCCGTCCTCGCCCTCACGCGGGTCCCACCGGGTGTTGAGGATGAACTTGCCCGGGTACTTCTCGAACAGGATCGCGTCGCGCTCGGTGGTGTTGAAGCCCTCCTTGTACCACTCCGTCAGGTCCGTGGGCTGGAAGATCGCCACGTCGACGTAGCCGTCCTCGAAGACGTCCCTCATCAAGGTGTCTTCATCGATCTTGTAGAACTTCTCGAGCGGCCAGTGCGTCTCCGCGGGCCCGAGGCCCATGTACGCGTGGAAGCACTCGATCCAGCCTTTGGCGTACTGCTCGGCGCCCTCCACCCAGTTGTCCGGGGCGGCGTTCCAGTAGTGCATGTGGGTGTCGACAATGAAGTACTTCTCGCCGTCCTTTTCGTACATTCGCTCCTCCTCGTCTCGTAAAGCCGGGCTGGGTGCGTGCTCCGCTGGTGGCCGCTGACCGCCGTCTAATTGGCGACCAGGTCGAAACCGAGCTCCTCGGCCGCGTCCTCGGGATTCGCGAACATGAGCGTCCGGTCGTCCTCGTGGATCATCCGGCCATAGTGGGTCGACATGTTCTCCTCGAACTCGGCGGCGTTGAAGAAGCCCGGCTCCTCACCGAGCGCCTCCGAGATCTCGTCGTAGACGACGTCCATGCGTCCGACCGCGTCCACGCGGATCATCGACGGCAGGGGCATCACCTTCACGTTGTCCTTTGTCGCCATGACCTCGGCGACGACGGCCCCGACCTGGTTGTTCATGAGGGTGAAGCCGCACATGTTGGACGCGGTGTTGTCGGACTTGTACTTGCTTTCGACGGGGGCTTTGAGATCGACGCTCACTGGGTCAGCTCCTTCGGTTCCGCCAGGCTGAGTTGGGTCAGAATGCCGCTGAACCGGGACTTGGCCCGATCCAGGCCGTCCTCGAAACGAGGCGGCTTGAAGTCCGGCTGGGACCACAGCGGCTGGAGGGTGCGGGATGCAGAGATTGCCCGCGGCACCCACACCGTGAGCCACCCGTCCATGATTGCCTTGTTGTGGTCGGCGAACTCCCGGTCGTTGGTCAACAGCTCGAACATCGCGATCGTGTAGCGCAGGTCGCGCTGGGCGAAGTCGTACTCGCCGGCGCCGACAATCGTGGGCGTGATGAAGTCACCGTTGCCCGGTGCCGCTTGCTGCACGAGTTGGCTGCGGAACAGCTCGCCGACGAGCGGCTCGAAGACCACGTTCGCAGCGAAGATCGCCTCGCACCAGTCGTCGATGGCCGGTGAGCTGCTCGGCGGTCTTGCGGACGCCCTGCCAGGCCGGGTCACTGTTCCAGGTCTCGATGTGCGCCGCGCCGTCGAAGCTCTCGATCTCCTCGCTGAGCGTCAGGTTGTACAGCGCTAGGTCCTGAGCGGTCCGGATCCGGTGCATGCTGTTGACCGAGATGGCGTTGTTGTGCATGTTCGTCGGTGCACGGCGGTTGGCGTTCGCGAACAGGTACAGCCCGAGGCCGTGCTCGACGTGCATCCAAGCGCCGATGTTGCGCTCCACGAAGGTCACCCAGTTGCGGTTCCACTGCTCGAACGCCTTGGTCTCGCGGGCGGTGTCGATGTTCGCGTTGATCTGGCGGACCACGTTGGCGTTGTAGCGGTAGAGCGTGAGCTCCCATTCCTCGTTCGGGTCGCGGAACTCGTGCCAGCCGAGGGCCGGCCAGTCGTAGCCCCGGCCGCCGGACCCCGGGAAACGCTCCGGCTCTGGCCGGTCGCTTCCCCATGCCTTCAGGGCGGTCCAGTCAAGCGGGTACCCGCCGCGACCGTCGGAGAAGCCGTACAGCCAGCCCTGGCTCAGGTAGTGCCGAGGTATCGGGCTGCACTTCGACCGTCACGTCCTCGTAGTGCGACTGCTTGCGTTTCTGCGGCGTGAAGTAGTTGAACCGTCGAGCGTTCGAGTCGGGGAACTCGCGCGCCCCGGCCTCCGCGTCCGTGAATTCGGGCTTCGGCAGGTCGCGTTGGGTGGTTGTCGTCGTCATTAGGACGCCCTTCCTATCGCTGGAGCGGAATCGGTGTTCACCAGTCGTGGTGAACTTGTCGTAGTAGATGCGTTTCTCCGGTGCCCCCAGATCAGTGAGCACGTCGATGGCCGCCTCGACCATCGGTGGTGGGCCACACACGTACGCGTCGACGTCGGCGAGCTCGCCCACTTGCCGCCGCACGACGTCGGTGATGAAGCCGACCTCGCCCTCCCAGCCGTCGCCGTCGGTCGACTCCGACAACGCCGGCACGTAGCGGAAACCCGGCAGCGTCTCCTCGAGGGCTCGCAGCTCCTTCTCGAAGCACAGGTCCTGGCGGCGCCGCGCCCCGTAGTAGTAGGTGGCTTTACGGCTGATGCCACGCTCGACCAGCGACCGCAGCAGGCACAGGATCGGCGCCATGCCGGCGCCGCCGCCGATGAAGATCAGGTCGCTGTCGCGGCCCTCGCGGAGGGTGAAGACACCGAACGGGCCGGTGATGTCGAGCCGGTCGCCGATGGCCAGCCCGGTGTCCAGAAAGTGCGAGAACAGCCCGTCCGGATAGACCCTGATCACGAACTCGAGGTGGCCGCTGTCCCTGCAGGACGTGTTGGCCATCGAGAACGACCGTGTCTCGTCGGTGCCGGGCACAGCGATGTCGATGTACTGCCCGGGGAAGAACTTGATCTCCCGGGGCTCCACAAGCTCGAGCACGAGGTGCCGCATGTCAGGCGTCACAGGATCGATGGACACGACCATCGTCTCCGCCCGCTGGATCGGCAGCCCGGACCGGATCATCTCCTCGTCGTAGTTGAGGAGCTCGATCGTCAGGTCTTCGTAGACGTGCGTCCGGCAAAGCAGCGTGAACCCCTCGTCCCTCTCGTAGTCGGGCAGGGCGAACGTGGAGTACCTGTCCAGCTCGAAGTCGTCGCCGTCGAGGACGAACGACTTGCACGATGCGCACTGGCCTTCCTTGCAACCGTGCATGAGCATGATTCCCTGCTCAGCGGCGGCCCGCAGGATTGTTTGGTCCTCGCCGACCTCGATGTCGATGCCGACCGGCTCGAACCGCACCACGTGCTTGTCGGTCATGAGCTCCCTAATGTTGCGCGCGTGGTGGCTAAGGAGGGGCACCTTCAGGCCCCTCCTTGCCGATTGACGCCGGTGATAGTCGAGTGCTGCTCAGGCCTCCGCAGGAGCGAATCGGCCGGCAGGGCCGCCGCGGATGTAGTTGGCGTGGAACGCCTGCTGCTCTTCTTTGGTCATCTCGTTGAGCAGCACGTTGGGGCTCTGCAGCGGCGGGCACCGGCGCAGGTGGTCCAGCGTCCACATCTTCTTGGGGTCAAGGTTCAGATGCGGCTGCGCGGCCATCGTCTTGCCGTCGTCGCGGACATAACCCATGTCCGATATCACGTCGGCCCAGTTCCAGCCGTGATAGAGGGTTTCCCACTCGCGCTTGCCGATCAGCTGACCCATGTTCGGAGTCTCCCGGCCTTGGAAGGTCGGCCGGAACGCCTCGACGTCCGTCCACCGGCAGGCCTCGTGGCAGTACGTGCGCATCTGCCCGTCGACCTCGGCCATGACCATGTCTTCACGGACCAGGCACGGCACCATGCAGACCCAGCAGCGATGCGGGTACTCGTAGTCGACGTCCTCGAACACGATCGGGTTGTGCCCATTGGGAATGGAGAGCCGTGAGTAGTTCTCCCACCACTTGCCGTACTTGTCGTACCAGCCGGGGTACTTGTACTCGAACCACTCGAAGTCCTCGTCTGTCATCGGGTCCATACGCCAGTAGTTGGCCAGCCACCCAGTGCAGAAGAACTGCGCCACCTCGTGTACGTAGCCCTTGTTCCAGATCTGGTTCCAGGCCTCCTCGATGAGGTCGTGCGGGATCACCAGGCCGTACTTCTCCAGCGGAACCAGATAGCTGCGGTAGTAGTCGTCGTAGATCCACCGCCGCCACATCTCGGCGTAGCTCTCGCGGTCCTTGCGACGGTCCTTGGTGCCGTACTCGATGAACGTTCCGATGGCGGCGTCGACCACACGGTGGTTGTTCCACCACGCGTACCTCAAGTCGCGCTCCAGCAGCTGGTGGTTGCCCTCGTCGGACAAAGCCATCAGCAACGTCGCGTAGCCGTTGCTGATGTGCCGCGACTCATCGGACTGGACGGAGTGGAACACCGTCGGTAGCAGGTAGTCGCCGTTGGCCGCGGCCTCGGCGGGCATTGCCACGAACAGCGTGTTGGTGAACGCCGTCTCGGCCACGATGGTCAGGTAGATGCTGGCCGCGGTGATCGCGTCACCGGTGATGAACCCTTCGGCGAACTGCCGCCCGATCGTCCCGCAGTAGTCGTTTTGGAAGTTCCGCAGACTGCTATTGAAGCCGGCCGGGTCGATGTAGTTGTTCATGTACAGGCGCTTGAGGTTCTGCTGAATCGTCGAGTGCCGGACCTCGTCGATCATCTGGATCGCCTGGCCGTTATGCAGCTCCGGATTGGGCACAGTGCGGAACAACAGCGGCATAGCTCGAGCCGCCGAGATCTCCGGCAGCGGGATGATGCTCAGGAACAGCTTCTGCCACTCGAGCCATCGTTCCTGCACCTGCCGGAACATGTTCCCGCGGATCGCTCCGTCGGACGCTCCATAGACCCGGTGGTCTTTCTCCTCCTGCATCGGGAAGTAGGACCGGAGAACCTGCTTGAGCGGGTCCTTCTTCTTGGCCTTCTGGAATGTGTAGTCGGTTCCATACTGGGACACAGGCTCGTGGTACAGCGGCTCCCACGCGAGTTCCTGTATCTTCTCATGCGCCTTGGCCACGCTTTGGCGACTCATCAGCACTCCTTCCGCTCGACATACCTTCTGTCAATCACACCGCTTCTTGGTGGGTCCAGAAGTCTCAACATGAGACATGCAAGGCAGTGGGAAACGCCGCGCAGCGGATCAGTCGTCATCGCCCAGCACGGCGGTCCGGATCGTGGCCAGGTGTTCCCGCACGTCCCGCATGACCTGCCGGTTGCCCTCCGCCGCCGGCTCGATGCCGAGCGCGACCAGCAGCGCCGCCGCCGGCGGTCCCGGGTCACCCGTAGCGCCCAGAACGGGGTGCAATCCCTGGTCGGCCAGATGGTGGAAGACCAGGTTGACGACGCTCCACGGGTTGTAGGTCTCGGCGTCAGGTGAGCCCGCTTCGTCAGGTGAGCCCGGTTCGTCCATCGGGTACCTCCTTGTCGGTTCGTCCCGGTATGTCCGCGCATTCCGGACGTCGTTTCGGCCTGATTGGGCTCGCCTCGGCGGTGAAGCGAGATGCTTCTTACGCGACCAGATGCGACGGACGAAGGACGTCTCAATTTGCGACAGTCGCGACCGCGAACGGTCGGAGATTATGTTGATAAGGCGACGTAATGCCAGATTCCGCGCGCCACGTAGCGCTTGCCACGTAGCGCATGGAGACAGGCACCGGAGAGACAGGGGATGCCATGCGGCCGGCATCATCCGGCAAACCCGTCCAGACGGACGGCGACGGACTCGCCGATACCCGAGTGCGCTTCCTCACCGCCGAGCCGGTCGAGCCGGGTCGAGTGCGCGAGCCCATCCTCGCCTCGTGGCGGCGATCCCGTGAGAGCAACGTCGCTGCGGACCGCATCGAGATGCCGTACGTCCGCGACCCGAACCTTGACACCCCACTGATCCGCAGCGCCGAACCGGTGCTGCGGCAGCTGAACGAGCAGTTGGCCGGACAGCCGATCAGCATCGTGCTCACCGACCAGGCTGGGCTCGTCCTTTCCCGGCTCACCGGGGACCCCAACCTGGCGCGCCATCTCGACACGGTGCAGCTCGCTCCCGGCTTCAGCTATGCAGAGGAGTTCGTGGGCACGAACGGGATCGGCACGGCTCTCGAGGGCGGGCAGCCGATGCATGTGTTCGGTCACGAGCACTACGCGGAGGATCTCGAGGACTTGGCGTGCGCCGGCGTACCGATCCAGCACCCGATCTCGGGCAAGACTGTCGGCGCAGTGGATTTGACCTGCTGGCGTTCCGACGCCGGTCCTCTGTTGATGACACTCGCCAAGACCACCGCCGTTCAGATCCGACAGGCGCTACTTGCCGACGCCGCGGCGCAGGAGATCGAGCTGCTCCAGGAATACCTGCGCGTCTGTCGTCGTACCCCGGGCATCGTCATCGCGCTGAACAACGAAGTCGTGATGATGAACGACTACGCACGGACGGTGCTCGCCCCAGCCGACCAGGCTGCGCTGCTCCAACAGGCCACCGAAGCGCTCGCCGGGCGCCGCAGGTCAGTTTTGGTCGATCTTCCGACCGGAACGAGGCTTCGGATGTACACCCGATCGCTGGGCGCGCCGCTGCCGGCCGGGGGCGTCATCCACGCGAAGGTGGCCCAGCTCAGCACACCGAAGAGGCGGGACGGCGGTACGGCGGCGAAGATGCTCCTACCGGGTCTCCTCGGATCCGGCGCGCTGTGGCGTCGGGCCTGCGACGAAGTGGAGAACGCCTACCGCGCCGGTGAGTGGGTGGCCCTCGCCGGCGAGCCCGGGGTTGGCAAGCTGGCCATCCTGCGTGCAGTGCACCAGCGCCGGAACCCCGGCGGGCGGTTCACCGTGCTAGACGCGGCAGACGCGACCGATCGACGTTGGCTGGCATCCGCTCGCCGGGCTCTCGTGGATGAGAACGGCGACGGGCACGCCGGCAGCGTGGTCATCCGGCACCCCGACCAACTCGACGGTGTGCAGCTACGCTCCCTGACAGCCGCCCTGCAGGAGCCCACAAACGTCGACGGTAAGCGCGCCGTCTGGGTCGCCGTCACGCTCGGCCCCGGCGCGCAGAGCAGGGATCTGGCTCGCCTGCTGCGACTTTTCCCGAGCACGGTGGACGTCCCACCGCTGCGTCACCATATCGAGGACGTCGAGCAACTCGCGCCCTTCTTCGTCGCGCGGCTCGGCTACCAGGGCCAGCTGACCTTCTCGCCGGAAGTACTGCAGATGTTGATGCGCTCCAACTGGCCCGGCAACGTCGAGCAGGTTTTCCAGACCATGCGCCAAGTCGTGCGGCACCGCCGCACCGGAATGATCCAGCCGCAGGACCTACCCCCCGAGACCGGGGCGCTCAGCCGCCGGCTCCTCAGCCCGCTGGAGTCGATCGAGCGCGACGCCATCACGCAGAGCCTGCTGGACGCCCACGGCAACAAGGCGCAAGGCCGCGAAGGCGCTGGGCATGTCCCGGGCCACGATCTACCGCAAGATCCACGAGTTCGGGATCGTCACCTCCGCGCGATAAGGCCGAGGATGGGCCCTGCGGGTTAGCTGCGAGCGTCGGCGATCGCGCGCCCGACGGAGGAGCGATGAGCGAACATGCTTTTCGTTCGCGAAGAGTGACGACGACGGCGGATTCCTAGCGCGCGATGCGCGAGCGGCAAGCCCAGTCCGTGTCGGGGCCTGCGTGCCGCTGCGGCCAGAAGCAGGGTAGCCGCAGACCAGACCGTGGACCCTCATGGGCGGCCGTACGGGCCACCGTCGGTCGACGCGTAGACCGATGCGGATGCCCGACCACAGTCAGGGTGACATCGACCCCACGCCGAGTCGGCGGAGTG
>CAWILN010000020.1:0-121329 GCA_963836855.1 uncultured Actinomycetota bacterium
TTTCGTAGTACCGCTGGCCAGGAAGACTGGCACCCTGGACCGCTCAGGAAGCGCCACAGGCTGGGCAACCACGGGCGTGAGGTGGTTGCGCTCCTTCGCCTTGCGGCGCTTCTTCTACCCATGGTCGAACACTAGTGGTGTCTTGCTGGCAGCGGTGGTCGCTTTGGCGACCGTCAGCCGGCTTTGGCGCGTACCGTCTTCGCAGTCGCTTTCTTTGCGGCTTGTTTCGAAGACGAGTTGGTCGCGGCGGCCGTCGCTTGTCTGCGCCTGGCGGGGCGCTGCTCGGGTGTTGGTCCTTGGCGCGTTTCGGCCAGCAGCTCGGCCGCACGCTCGCTGGTGATCGTTTCGATATCGTCGCCACGCCGCAACGTTGCGTTGATCTCACCATCGGTGACGTAAGCACCGAAGCGGCCTTCCTTGATGATCATGGCGCGCCCGGAGGCAGGGTCGGCGCCGAGATCCTCAGCGGCGGCTTCGCCGCCTCCCGGCGGCGTTGTTTTGGTTGGGCGTAGATCGCCTGGGCTTCGTCGAGGGAGATCGAGAAGATCTGATCTTCGGTCTCCAAGGAGCGCGAGTCCGAGCCCTTGTTCAGGTACGGCCCGTACCGGCCGTTCTGCGCGGTGATCTCTACTCCGTCAACATCGGTGCCCACCACTCTGGGCAGACTCATCAACTGAAGCGCCTGCTCGAGATCGACCGTGTCGATGCTCATCGAAGCGGCAGCGATCCGGTGCGCGGCTTGACGCCTTTCGGTGTTTCCTCGTCGAAGATCTCGGTCACGTACGGGCCGAACCGCCCGTTCTTGGCGACGATCATTCGCGAGGTCTTCCGATCCAGGCCCAGCTCTCGCTCCTCCCCCACCGGCTTTGCCAGCAACTCCCGAGCAAGATCAACGGTGAGCTCGTCCGGCGGAAGATCATCAGCGACACTGGCCCGCCCAACCTCCTCATCTCGACATAGGTGCCGTAGCGACCGACTCGAACCACGATCTCGGGGCGCCTGTGGATAGGGAATCAGGATCGGTGATCTCGAACATCGAAAGCTTGCGAGCGTCGATCTCCCCCAGCTCCGACACCAACCGATGGAGCCCTTCACGGTCGTCACTACCGAAGTAGAAGTCGGTCAAGACTCTGAGCCGCTCGGCATGCCCATCGGCGATCTGGTCCAGGACCTCCTCCATCTCAGCCGTGAAGGCATAGTCCACGAGCTTGGGGAAGTGCTCCTCGAGCAACCGCGTAACCGCAAAAGCCAACCAGGTCGGCACCAGGGACGTACCTTTCTTGAACACGTAATCCCGCGCGGTAATCGTGCGGATGATCGTCGCGTACGTCGAACGCCGGCCAATTTCCAGCTCCTCCAGCCTTGCCACCAGGGACGGCTCGGTGTAGCGGGCCGGAGGGCGCGTCTCATGTCCTGACGCGGTGACAGACTCGGGCCGCAATGGCTGCCCGGCAACCAGGCGCGGAAGTCGGGTCTGCTCGTCGTCGGTGTGGCCGTCGGTGTCA
The DNA here is from genome assembly GCA_963836855.1 of uncultured Actinomycetota bacterium. Lineage (GTDB taxonomy): Bacteria > Actinomycetota > Actinomycetes > Propionibacteriales > Propionibacteriaceae > Microlunatus. The sequence continues at coordinate 1,506 of CAWILN010000020.1, forward strand.
TCGACCGATTCCACGTAGGCCTTGAGGAAGCCGTAGAACGTGATCGTCCGACCGGAGGCAACGAAAGTGCACAGCTGGCCATCACTGGGCTGGGCGTTGATCTTGACCGTAATCGAGAGACCCTCGGCGTCCTTCATCTGTGAGGCGATCGTGCGCATCCAGATCAGCTCATAGAGCCGGAACTGATCGCCGGTCAGCCCAGTTTGGGCCGGTGTAAGGAAGGCCTCGCCCGCAGGTCGGATCGCCTCGTGTGCCTCCTGTGCGTTCTTGACCCTGGACGTGTAGATACGCGGCTGGTCCGGAAGGTAATCCGGGCCGAAGAGTTGACGGACCTGGTGCCTGGCCGCGGCGATCGCACTACCGGAGAGCGTGATCGAGTCGGTCCTCATATAGGTGATGAACCCGGCCTCGTAGAGATCTTGCGCGACCGACATAGTCCGCTGGGCGGTGAATCCGAGTTTTCGGCCAGCCTCTTGCTGCATCGTCGTGGTGCGGAAAGGCGCGTACGGGCGACGGCTGTAGGGCTTGGACTCGACGCTGTCCACATCAAAGCTGGCGGAGCGTAGCGAGTCTGCCAGCGCCTGCGCCTCACCTTCGTGCAGCAGCACGAGCTGATCATGGCCCTTGGTGATCAAGGAACCCCGGCTGTCAAAATCGCGGCCCTGGGCGACCCGTCGATCCCCAATTCGGGTGAGCCGGGCCCGGAAGAGTGGCGGTTCGGCATCCGGGCCGGCGTCCAAGATCGCATCCAGGTCCCAGTACGAGGCGCTGCGGAAGGCAATGCGTTCCCGCTCCCGATCTACGATCAGCCGCGTTGCGACTGACTGCACGCGCCCGGCCGACAACCGCGGCATGACCTTCTTCCACAGCACCGGCGAGACCTCGTAGCCGTAGAGGCGATCAAGGATCCGCCGCGTTTCCTGGGCGTCGACCAAATCTTCGTCAAGATCACGCGGGTTGGCGACTGCCTCGGCAATGGCTGATTGAGTGATCTCATGGAAGACCATGCGTTTCGCCGGAACTTTGGGCTTTAGCTCCTGCAGAAGATGCCAGGCGATCGCCTCGCCCTCACGGTCGCCGTCAGTGGCGAGCAATAGCTCGTCGGCACCGACCAGTGCCTCTTTGAGCGAACGGATCGTCGCCCGCTTCTCGGGATTGACGACATAAAGGGCCTCAAAACCGTTGTCCACGTTCACGCCGGTGCGAGCCCATTTCTCACCCTTGTATCTCGCTGGGACTTCGGCGGCACCAGTCGGGAGGTCGCGAACGTGACCGCGGCTGGACTCGACAACGTAACCATCGCCGAGGAAGCTCGCGATCTTGGTCGCCTTGGTCGGGGACTCGACGATCACAAGTCGCCTGCCCCCTGCCTTCACTGCCACCGATCACTCACTTTCTTTGTCTGATCACATGCGCGCCCACGACAGATCGTCTATCCACGATCCAGCGCATCAAGTTGCCGCCCCCCGGCGCGCATACTCTACGGCCCACAATCAACTACGGCCGTGAACGTCACCGTTTCGCAATGAATTCCCGCTACGGCCCTGGGTACCGGCTGACCGGGTACGTCGGTGCCGGCGGGACGTCCGTCGGACTCACTCGCCGACCAGCCGGCTGGTAGTGCGGCTGTAGGCCAGCACGTTTGGCCTGCCAGAGGATTAAGCCGAGCGCAGTGCCGTTCACCGCTACCGCAAGGAACAGCATCTCCGGTGTGCCGGTCGTGTCCGTGCGAATGAATGCCTGCGACCAACCTCCGAAGATCACCAGGATGCTCAATGCCAGCATGTTGTTGACAGCGTGCATCGCAATGCCGGCCTCCAGTCCACCGGTGCGCCATGCCGCGATGCCGGAAGCCACCGCAAGGCAGGCGATGCTGCTCAGCACCCACGGGTCCGGGCTGAGATGCAAGGTGGAGAAGACGACCGCTGACACGGCGATCGAGACGACCAGGCCGACCAGGGGCCGGGCGAACCAAGCACCAACGTTCTGCATAATCCAGCCGCGGAAGAAGTACTCCTCCCCTGCTGCCTGCAGGGGCGTCATGAGCAGCACGAGGAGCAGCAACGCCACCCAATGATCCGGACGGGGAGAGGTGAATGGGGTTACGACCGCAGCCAGGCCGACGTAGATCGCCCACAGGGGCAGAATGACCGCGACGCAGCGCAGCAACCACCGCCACCGGATTCGGCCAGCGACTGATGACAAAAACCCTGGTCGGATCCCGTGGACGATCCAGATCGATAGGCCACTGGCCGGGATCAGCATGATGAGGCTGAGATTCACGTAGGCGAACCCGATCGGGCCCAGGTTGGTGAGGTTAGTCGTTGCCTCTACTGCATACTCGCCGAGGTCAGTCGCTCCGCTAAGCAACCCGGCGATGAGCACCGGCACGATAGCGAGGCCGATCAGGATGAGGGCCATTGGCAAAAACAGAACCAGGCAAAGCAGCGGTTTCCACCAGCGATAGCGCGGACCGCGGAGCATCTGCTGGTAGGCCCGCGGGCCGTCGGGCAGTGCGCTGATCTTGCCTGGCAATGGAGGTGGATACGCAGGCGATCCGTAAGGGCCGATCTGCCCGTATGGCTGACCCGGCCCTGCCTGGCCGTAGCCGTTTGGACCCGTGGACGGAAGTGTTGGCGGTGGCGGAAACCCAGCCAAGGCTGGATCAGGTTGGTACCGATCGGGCGGCGGTTTGTCGAAGCCGCGTGTGGACCCGTCGCCGTACGAATCGCTGCTCATCGCAATCCAGTGTGCCTTGCGCGCGGGATCTGGCAGGCATCCGCGACCGGCGTCTGTCATTTAGCTAGTTTGTCAACCTTTGGCTCAGTTTGCTCAATCGGGACCTCGACCGCGTCCGGAGCCTCGAGTTGCGGGGGTGGCTCTTCATCGTCTGGCGGGCTGGCAATTGCCACCTCGCGGCGGGTGCTGATGGTCACCATGACGACGATGATGACCACCGCGGCGCCCGCGACGATGTAGCGCACGGCGCTTGGTGTGGTGCTGAGCGGCGACATGGCAACCACTGCGGGGGCGATCAGCAGCGACACCAGGTTCATTACCTTGATCAGCGGGTTGATCGCTGGGCCCGCGGTGTCCTTGAAGGGGTCTCCAACGGTGTCGCCAATCACTGTGGCCGCATGGGCGTCGGAACCCTTACCGCCGTGGTGGCCGTCCTCGACCAGCTTCTTGGCGTTGTCCCAGGCGCCGCCCGAATTGGCCAGGAATACCGCCATCAGAGTGCCTGTCGCAATGGCGCCTCCGAGGTAGCCGGCCAGCGCCGCTGCACCGAGGCCGAATCCGACGGCGATCGGAGCGCAGAGTGCCAGCAGTCCTGGCGTTGCAAGCTCGCGCAGGGAGTCCTTGGTGCAGATATCGACGACCCTGCCGTACTCCGGCTTGCCGGTGCCCTCCATGATCCCAGGAATCTCTCGGAACTGACGGCGTACCTCGAAGACCACCGCGCCAGCAGCACGACCCACTGCGCTGATCGCCAATCCAGAGAACAGGAAGACGACAGCGGCGCCGAGCACCATGCCGACCAGAGTTTGCGGCGCAAAGACGACGGCCTGCTCGATGAACTTGTTGTAGTTCTCGCCCAACACGGTGCGGATGGAGTCGGTGTAGGAGCCGAAAAAGAGCGGTCGCGGCAAGCACGGCAGTGGCAATCGCGATCCCTTTGGTGATGGCTTTTGTGGTGTTACCGACCGCGTCCAGCTCAGTAAGCGTCTGGGCGCCGTCGCCATGTACGTCGCCCGACATCTCGGCAATGCCCTGGGCATTGTCAGAGACCGGCCCGAAAGTGTCCATCGCCACGATCACACCGACCGTGGTAAGCAGCCCACACCCGGCGAGCGCAATGGCGAACAGGCCGACCACACCAGAGCCACCGAGCAGGAAAGCGCCATAGACGGCTGCGCCGATGACGACGGCGGTGTAGACAGCCGACTCCAGCCCGACCGAAATGCCGGCGAGTACGACGGTTGCCGGCCCTGTTAGCGCGGTCTTGCCCACGTTGTTGACCGGCCGGTCCTCCGTACCGGTGTAGTAGCCGGTGAGGCTGAGGATGAGAACTGCGAGCACGATGCCGATGACCACTGCGCCGACGGCGACGATTCGCGGATCGTCTATTGCTCCGGACTGCACGCCGGGCACGTTGAGGGCGGCAAAGGATGAGGGCAGGTACGCGAAGGCGGCAATCGCACACAGCACCGCAGAGATGGCTGCGGAGATATAGAACGAGCGGTTGATCGTCTTGAGGCCGTTCTCACCCGCCCGCGGGCGGGTCAGGAAGACGCCGATGATGGCGGTGATAACGCCGATGGCCGGCACAATCAGCGGGAAGACCAGGCCGAATTCACCGAAAGCTGCCATGCCAAGGATTAGTGACGCCACCAAGGTGACGGCGTAGGACTCGAACAGATCGGCGGCCATGCCCGCGCAGTCGCCGACGTTGTCGCCGACATTGTCCGCAATCGTCGCGGCGTTACGCGGGTCGTCTTCGGGGATGTTCTGTTCGACCTTGCCCACCAGGTCGGCGCCCACATCGGCGGCCTTGGTGAAGATCCCGCCGCCGACACGCATGAACATGGCCAGCATGGCGGCCCCGAAGCCAAAGCCTTCCAGGATGGTCGGAGCATCACCGCGGAAGATGAAGACCACTAAAGAGGCACCAAATAGGCCCAGCCCGACGGTGACCATACCGACATGCGCTCCGGTACGGAAGGCGATCCTCATGGCTGGATCGCGACCCTCACTGCGGGCGGCCGAGGCCATGCGTACGTTGGCCCGCACCGCCAGCCACATCCCGAGGTAACCGATCAGGGCAGAAAAGACCGCCCCGGCTAGGAAGGCGACGGAGCGGCAGATACGCAGGGTCAGGCTGCTGAAGTCAGCGCTTTCGTGCACTGGCAGCAGCAGCAGGAGGAAGAACGCTGCGACCGCGAACACACTCAGGGTGCGGAACTGGCGGGCGAGATAGGCGCTGGCTCCCTCCTGCACAGCAAGCGCGATGGCCTGCATCTTGGGGGTGCCGTCGTTGGCCGCCAGCACCTCCCGGCGGAAGATCATGGCCATCACAAGGGCGATCAACGCGATGACGCCGACCACTGCGACGAACGACAGGTTGACTCCCGACAAGTTAATAGAAGTCACTTCCAAGGGAACTGGAAGTAGGGACATAAATCGTCCTCCTGAGACGTTCGGCACTCGCGGCTCCTGCCCTAAGCCGCTCGCGAAGTCTAACCACAAGTGCCACTGGTTTCGTCATCGAGGCGTACAACGCGGTTACATCGCGACGAGCCCGGCGGCCATATCCGACCTCGGATCGACCCTCCAGGACTCGCGGGCGACGATTGAGAAAACGCCTCGTCGCTTCGCTGAAATGAGCGTACGCCCAGAGGAATAATGACGCTATGGTCGCGGTCGCTTTGATACTGCTTGTACTTGTTGCGGTTCTCACTCTCGGGATTGTCGTCAGCAATCCAGACATCTACGACTTGTCCATCTTCGGAGCCGTAGTCCATGTGAGCAGCGCAGGCATCTTCCTTACCGGCGCAATCGCCATGGCACTCACGATCGTTGCGGTCCTGCTGCTGCGCATTGGTATCCGGCGCGGTCGGGCACGGCGCAAGGAGATCAAGGCTCTGCAGGCATCGAGCGACAAGGCCGCGGCCAGCCCAGAAGCAGACTCGACCACCTCCGATACGTCGCAGACCTCGACGGCAAGTGACTCCGCACCGACTGAACCCACGAGTACCACCAACGAGAAGTCGAGCCTGGAGCAAGAGGGCGAATCCTCGACGACAGCGGCTGAACGGCAGGCGATGGTCGATGAGGCTGAAGCGATAACTCGCGACGAGCCTCAGAAATGAGCCTCATCACGCTACGGTCGCTGTCTCGAGTCAGGCGGGCGACTGCTGATGGAACGCCAGCAGCCACCTGCCATCGCCACGGACAAACGCGCTGCTGACGATCGCCGCGTAAGGCTCCTCTCCGGCCCGTCGCGCGCTCACCCGATAGACCACAATGCCGCTGTCGGCGGACAACTCAACAACTTGAGGGTTGACAAGATCGAAGCTCGACCACGGCGGCGCGGCCTCCATTGCGTCGATCGCTTCCTGCCTTGACATCACCCCGAACGGGAAAGCCATCACCGCATTCGGTGCCAGGTGCCTCTGATAGTGCTCACCACCACGGCCAGACGCCAACGCCTCCCAGCCCTCCCGCTCGGCATTAATCAGCTCCTGCGCGAGATCAGGCATTGGATCTCCCTACTTTGGCTTGGGCGGCCAGCTCGACAGGCCTACAACCCATCGTGCACCGGACCGGCATGAGCCTCTGCGGCCACCGTGCTCGGCATGCGGGGGATCCGCGTACCCGCGACGACGGAGACCCGCACCGTCACCACGAAGTCGACCGCATCGCCTACTTGGCTACAGCGGACCACTCGCGCGCCGTTTTGCTTCGCGGTCAGCGCCGCCTGGGCGCACGGCTCGCTGCCTTGCTGGAACGCCGCCGCTCCGCTCAACGCGCTGAGGTCAGCCGCAGCGCGGGCGCGGTGGTAGCCAACGGCGTATCCCGCGATCACCAAGGCGGCACTGCCGAGCGCTACGACGACGCCCATGATGCCGACCATCAGCGTGGTTGCGCTTCCGCGCTCCGAACGCACGGTTCTGCGCATGGTCATGGACCCCCACCAGCTGCCGGTTCCGGTATCACCTGCGCACGGGCGTCGAGAGGCACGGCGACCAGCCAACGACCGAGCGGTCGAGCCTTGACTCGCACCGTCACTGTGACCAGGCTCGGACGCTCATCGATGACGATCGTGGCGCCAGAGGGGGCAACGGCCTTGGCCTTGCCGACCCCGACGGTGTCCCCGCGAGCTGCCTGGCGTGCAATCGCGGCCGCAGCATCGACGCAGCGGAGTTGTGTGACCACCAGGTAGATCCCCCAGCACATCATGATCAAAACTGCGAACGCGGCCAGGGTCGTGACGGCCAGTTCGGCCGTCACCATGCCCCGCGCGTCGCGCGCCTTGATCATTCGCAACGTCACGATCTCCAACTCACTTCTGCTCGCCGGTGCCTCACGGTATGAAGCCGGAGAACGAACGGATCACCAGCAAGATGAATCTGAGCAGGACATCGTGGACTGGTCCGCTCGTCACGATTCCCAGCAGCACGCCGGCGATGGCGACGGCTGCAATGATGCCCACCGCCCACTCAGCACTGACCATGCCCCGTTGATCACGACAGCGTGGGGCGGACTCGATTGGAGCGTCTGTCGCTACGGAGATGTCCTTATTCATTAGTTCCTCCTTGGGTCTCCCGCACGATTTCCAGGTGCGGCATCGATTTGATGCGTCTGGAGTCTCCTGATCAAGAACCTGATCGTGCGGTCCGGCGAGAATCTGTTGACAGGGCTTCGAGCGCCCGGCGAGCTGTGGACATCTCGGCGTCAGCCGCTGTTTATGGGAGCGCGTTGAAGACAGCTGAAACGACGGCAGGAACGATCCCGAGCAAGAGGAACGAAGGGATGAAGCACATCATGAGCGGCAGCACGCTGCGTACGCCGACCGCCCGAGCCAGCACCTGCCGCTCGCTCCGTCGTACCTCGCGAGCCGCAGCTGCGTGATGTCGCAAACCTTGCACCATCGAAGTTCCCGACTCCACCGAGCGTGCCAGGTCCGCAGCTGCGAGGCCCAACTGCGGATGATCATGCAGAGTACGCCAGGCGGCCACATCACCTACACCCAGTTCGAGCAACGCCAACACCTGACCAAGATCGTCAGCGACAGGACCGTCGAATGTTCGCACGACTGCAGCGCATGCCGTACGCGCCGGTAGACCCGCGCCGAGGCAGGCGGCCATCAGCTCCAACGCCTGCGGAACTTCCATGATCAACTGGTCTCGACGACGGCGTGCTGACTGCGGCTCAACCCAGCCAAGTGCCAGCACTCCGCTCGCCGCGACTACTGGCATCGCGAACCACAGCAGATCTCCCAGCCAGCCATCGATCCGAGCTCCCGCCAGGCAGAGAGCGAGGACACAGGTCAGGCTCAGCAGTACTCGGCGGGTCAGCGGCGGGGCGTCCGCTCGCCCGCGGAGCAGTCGCAGCATCGGCGCCACCACCACCGCCAGCCTTGATCCAGCGCGCGTCATCCGGCGAAGCTGACCTGCGGGATGCCGCACCAGCAGGAAGACCGCGAGCCCAGCAAAGGCGGCGCACAGAAAGGCGGTGAGCGATAGCTGATCAGGACCGCCAAGCGTTGGCGTGATCAGTGTGGAAGGCATGGCTTAGCCATCCGCTGTGGCGCGTCGAGCAAGAGCCTCAATCCACAGCACGCCAGCGCATGCCAGGAGTAATCCGGCCAGGAGGCATGCCCAGCCGGCAGGCCCGGACAACAACCAGCGGGCCGGATCACCGCCCAGCAGATAACCGATGCCGATGCCGCATGGGGGCAAGGCGGCCATCACCTTGCTGGTGGCGCGCGCGGCTGCAAGCTCGCTGTTGACGACTCGGCTGAGCTCCTGGTCGGCCGAGAGGCTGGTCGCAACCTGATCGAGCGTCGACGACATCGGCGCACCGGTCTCCGCCGAGACCTGCCAGGCCCGCGCGAGTTCGAGAAGGCCTCTGTGCCCGGCGCGCTGGGCTTGCTCGCGCCAGATATCTGCCACGTTCCCGCCGAGGGTGTGAGCCCGATCGCCCTCGCGAAGCACGTCGCAGTCGGCTGCGGCGATGGCCAGCGCAGCGGATGGCACCTGACCGACTCGAAGGTAGGAGGCCAGGACCGTGCACGCGTGCGTGACGTCAGCTCGCGCTCGGCGTGCTGATCTTCGTCGTCGGTATTGAGCGACCAGCCGGGCGACAGTTGCCGTGATCAGCACCGCTGCGGTGGCTAGTACGGCGGCCCCAGGTCCGCCGAGCTGGCCCGCGGCAATGATCAGGCTCAGCAGGATGATCAAGATTGCGACGATCGTCCATGATCGCCGCCGCAGCATTCGGCTCTTGCCATGTGGATCCGTGACGGACATGGACGTTGGTGGAGTGAGTCGGCTGCGAAGACCTCGCGCCGCTGGACGCGGTACCGCCAACAACGCGGCCAGCACGGCGCAGCCGAGACATGTCATGACCATGATCAACGTTCGAGCATCCGTTCCAGCTGCCGGCCACCCGGACCCAGCGCGCTGCCACCGTCGGGGCGAAAGTGGACCGCGCACTCGCAGCTGACCAGCCCGCTCCGCGGCTCGCGTACGAAGATCGAAATCTCGGCCACGCGGCGCATTCCGGAGTCGTCGCGGGCTACGTGGATGACCGCATCCAGCGCTGAGGCCAGCTGCGCGTGCAGTGCGGCCCGAGGAAGCCCGCCGAGCGAAGCCAGGGCCTCTAGGCGAGCCGGAATATCTGCCGTGGAATTGGCGTGGACGGTGCCACAGCCGCCCTCGTGGCCGGTATTCATCGCTGTCAAGAGGTCACAGATCTCAGCTCCACGTACCTCCCCGACCACGAGCCGGTCCGGACGCATGCGCAGCGACTGACGGACCAAATTAGTCAGGCTGATCGCTCCAGCGAGCTCGGTGTTGGCAGGTCGGCCCTCGATCCGCACGACATGCGGATGGTTGGGCGCAAGCTCCCTCGAGTCCTCGACGATCACGATCCGCTCACGTGGCGGCACCAACGCCAGCAACGCAGCAAGCAGAGTCGTTTTGCCGGAGCCCGTTCCACCGCTGATCAGGAATGCCAGCTTCGCCTCGATCATGCGTGACAGGAGCTGCGCCGTGCCGGGAGTCAATGAGCCCGCGGCAACGCAGTCTTCGAGTGAGAAGCTCCGCTGCGCCGGCACACGGAGCGAAATGCACGTGCCTGGCGACGCCAGAGTGCCGAGCACTGCGTGCACCCGGCTCCCGTCTGCCATCCTTGCGTCGACGAAAGGCACCGCGTCGTCGAGACGCCTACCAGCCGAGGCTGCCAGGCGTTGGGCCAGCCGGCGTACATCTCCCTCGCACGTGAATCGGAGATCGGTCAGCTCGAGCCCAGCGCCGCGATCGACGAATACCTGGTTCGGGCCGTTGACCAGCACGTCGGTTACGCCAGGCTCGCGGAGCAGCGGCTGCAATGGACCAGCGCCGACACTATGCCGCCGCAGCGACTCCACGGTGTCGACTACAGCTGAGTCGGTGACAATGAGACCCTCAGCTCGCATGGCAGTGGCTACGTCAGCCGGCGTGTATTGGCGGCCAAGTACGGCGAGGCGATCCCGGACGAGATCCAATGCCACGTCCGCGACGTCTGGGTCCTTAGCTACGGATTGAACGGCGCTCATGCCCTGGCCAGCGCATTCGATTCGGTCGGGTGCGCCTCCAGCAGATCGCCGAGCAGCTGGCGGGCAAGTCGAGCCAGCGGGCTACGCGCAGCACGCGCTGGTGGATCGCCTCGCTCTGCAGCCACGACCAACGACGGGTCATCGGCGAAGGATCCAAGCAGCGGCATGCCGATGCCGGTCGCGACAAGATTCGGCTCCAGCAGCCGTGACCGGCCCCGCCGGACCACCAGTCCGAGGCGATCGCATTCACCTTCCAGCTCACGGACCACCTCACGCCCGGCGGCGACCCCACGGACGTCGTCGCGGACCACGAGCACGGCCAGCTTGGCTCTCCGAAGCGGCTCGCCAGCGGCACGAAGCGTCCGAGGCAGATCGACCACGGTGATCTCATGGCTTCGCATGGCCGACAGCAGCACCGACTTCAGTTGCTCAGCCTGAGGCTCCCAGCCTGGCGTCGACTCGCTTCGTGCCATAGACAACAGATCAACGCCCTCGACGGTCGGCAACTGCCCGGTCAGGTCGCCGAGGTGCCCGCGCGCACTAGCGAGTCGTGGCCAGCGCCATCCGGCTGTCCGTTCGGCGCCCAGCAGTAGGTCGAGTCCACCCGCGCGCGAGTCTGCGTCAATCAGCATCGTGCGCCGCGAGGCACGAGCCGCAACGAATGCGAGCCCCGCCGCCAAGGTCGAAGCCCCGACCCCGCCGGAACCGCCCACCACGCAGACGAGACTGCCTGTCACGCGACCGGTTCCGGCGACATCGGCCAGGGCCTCCGACAGCCAAGCGACACTCGTCGGCAGGGCTATCACCGCCGCCCCCAGCCGTACCGACCACTGTTGTGCGTGCGCCGCGGAGGCCTCCTCCCCTGCAATCAGGTAGACCTCAGCGCGACGCGGCAGCCCCATCGCTACTACGCGATCCGCCTGATCGACGCCGATAAGGAGCATCGACGCTGAAGCCCAATGCGAACGCAATTGACCTGGCTCGCTGAGGACCAGCGGCTCCACCCCGACGACTGCTGTCACGGACAACACATGGTCAAGCAGCTCGGGATCGGCGATCGCCACCACGACAGTTGCCTGGCCGAACCTGTGCGGATCCACGTCGGCATTCTGTTGAGATCGGCCCTGGGTGCGCCGCGGCAAACGAAATCTGTGGATGACGCTTCGAGTGGCTTCCAGCCTGTGAACAACACGATCCGGCCAGGCACCGTAGCGCCCAAGGTTTTCGGGGCTACCGCCCATCCTCGTGCGCGTGATGCGAAACGCCCGCCGAACGGGCCTCAGATTCGAGCGTTTGCACGGGTATGGGGGAAAGCGTTGCAGGGGCAAGCCAAGTTGATCTTGAACAAGCAACCGGTTGGCACGTCGCCGGCAACAAAGCCAAGGATATTTCTGCTGGTCGGTGGGGCTTTCCATCGCGTCCAGATGGGGGTAGAAAGGACTGCAAGGTAACCCGAGTCGTCGAGATGGAGTGCGCTGCTAGGAACTCTTCCTGGTGACGGTCCCAGTGGTTGTCACACGTAGTCTTGACCGACGAACCGGAGAACCTCGCACGGCATCCAAGCACCCACGCGGCGACCACCCATCCCAGACGGGAAGTTGCGATCCAGGTTCGACCTGGGCCAACACTTGACAAGATGCACGCATGGTCACTTGGTGATGACGTGCTAGGCACGGCGCCCGCCTCGGTGGGCGCCGTGTCACGTGTGCTGAGAGTCCGTCATGAGAGCCCCCTGCCAACCGGTGAAAGCTCAGCGCCGCGAGTGACCGCGGCCGCGCAACGTAGCAGCCAACTCTTGACCCCAGCGATGCTGCCATTCCCGTACCCATTCAATCCAGCGGAATAGGTCGAGCCGTTCTCGGCGTGCCCAGCTTCGACCACGATCACTCCGTAGGGGTCCAGGCCGGCCGCGATCAGCACCAGGTGTTCGGCCACCCGAGCGATCAAGCCGCTGGCCTCGGCAAAAGGCGCAACGACGGCGACCTCAGCATGTGCGATGGCTCCGACGACGATCGCGGGCGCCGATGTCGGGCGGGTCAGCATCTCGGCAAGGCTGTTCATTCGCGTCGCCATCGCTGGATCCGAGCCAATCTTGCCAAGGTCGCTATCCGGCACCACGCCGCGAGCGACCAGGGCGTGCGCTCGAGCAAGCGCCTGCGCGGGCGCGACCCTGATAAGAGCCGCCAGCGACGCCAGCTCAGCCGATAGCCGGAGGGCCCCAACCTGCCAGCGCGCCGGGTCGTCAGTCAGGTCTGCATTGGCTCTGGCTCCCGCCAGCAGGGCCTGGCTCAGCTGTTCGTCGGTGATCATGCGCAGCCCGCGATCCCTGAGCACCGCATCGACTGCGTCAGTTGCAGCTGCTACCGCGGACGGCACGCCCTCGAAGCGCGCAAGATCAGCCAGCGGGTCGAGCACTACTAAAGTCTCCACCATGGCGACGCGGCGAAATCCCTATCCAGAAGCGGCGCCTGCTTGGATGGTGGGCGAGGAGCGCATGCGGGTTCTCGACCTCGGGGCGGGTCGCGGCGAGTTCGCTGCGATGCTGCGCGAGGCCGGTCACGAGGTCTTCTGTATCGATCGGACGGTCGAGCTTGTCGCTGGCCTTCCGGCCCGGCTCGGTACTCGGCTGCACGTCGTCGGCCAGGTCGAGTCCTTGCCGTTCCTGTCCTGTCATTTTGACGTTGTCACAGCTGCTCAAACATTGCACCGCTTCGCGCCAGGACTCGCGTTGACCGAGATCGCTCGGGTCCTCAAGCCTGGTGGCTACCTCGCAGTCGCTTACAACACGCGCGACGACACGGTGCCTTGGGTGCGACGCCTGATCGCCCTCATGCGTGAGGCGGATCCGAACTCCATGCGCGGCGCCTTTGGTGAGGACAGCGTCGAGAAGGTGGCTGAGAGCCCGTACTTCGGCCTACTGGAGCGCCGCAACTTCCGCAACTGGATGCCTATCACCCGCGAAGGACTGATTTCCATGGTCGAGGGGCGCCCGGCAGTCGCCCAGATGCGGCCTGCCGCGAGGGATCGGCTAGTACACGACGTCGGCGACCTCTATGACACGTACGCTCGCAGACCCGATCCACTGATGCTGCCGTTCCAAACATCCTGTTGGCGCGCCGAAGTCGATCACTCCAGGCTGGTGATCGACGACGACTTCGACGACGTGCTCCAGATCAAGCTGTAAGCAAGATAGGTAGGGCCCGCAAGTTTCAGCGGGCCGCCGCGGGATAACCGCCCTCGGTAGGCTGAAGCAGACAGGCCAGCCGCTGGCGCGCCGCTGGTTCAGAATGCCGATATCAATGCTCGTGAGGAGACCTGCCGTGACTGATGAGGCCCTGGACAACCTGCTCCACGAGGACCGCCGCTTTCCACCACCCGCTGATCTTGCGGCGAACGCCAATGTCACAGCCGACACCTACGCCGAAGCCAAGGCAGATTTCGAAGGCTTCTGGGCCAAGCAGGCTAGACGGCTGAGCTGGCAGACTGAGCCAACCCAAGTCCTGGACTGGAGCAATCCGCCGTTCGCCAAATGGTTCGCCGACGGCACCCTGAACGCCGCGTACAACTGCCTCGACCGGCACGTCGAGGCAGGCAACGGGGACCGTGTGGCCTTCTACTTCGAGGGTGAGCCCGGAGACACCCAAGTGATCACCTACGCCGAGTTGACCCGGCAGGTAAAGCAGGCGGCCAACGCGCTCACGGAACTCGGCGTGAAGACTGGCGACCGAGTAGCGATCTACCTGCCGATGATTCCCGAAGCCGTTGTCGCGATGCTGGCCTGCGCCAGAATCGGCGCACCGCACACAGTGGTTTTCGGCGGCTTCTCCTCAGATGCGCTTTACTCGCGGGTCATCGACTGCGGCGTACAGTTCGTGATCACCGCTGATGGCGGTTATCGCCGCGGCAAAGCGTCAGCCTTGAAGCCGGCAGTCGACGAAGCGCTGGAATACGGCTGCGACGTACGCAATGTGCTCGTTGTCCAGCGGACTAAGCAGGACGTCCCGATGACAGAGGGACGCGATCTGTGGTGGCACGAGTTCGTCGGCAAGCAATCCGAGGAGCACGAGTGCGAGTACTTCCCCGCCGAGCACCCGCTCTACGTCATGTACACATCGGGCAGCACAGGTCAGCCGAAGGGCATCTTGCACACCACCGGTGGCTACCTGACCGGCGTGTCGTACACGCATTGGGCAGCCTTCGATTTGAAGCCTGAGACAGACATCTTCTGGACGGCTGCTGACATCGGCTGGGTGACCGGGCATTCGTATCTGGTGTACGGACCGCTCGCGAACGGCACCACATCAGTCATGTATGAAGGCACGCCCGACACCCCGCACAAGGGGCGCTGGTGGGAGATCATAGAGAAGTACCGCGTGTCGATCTTGTACTGTGCGCCGACGGCCATTCGCACGTTCATGAAGTGGGGCGCTGACATTCCACAGAGCTTCGATCTGTCGTCGCTGCGCATCTTGGGCACGGTGGGCGAGCCGATCAACCCTGAGGCGTACGTCTGGTACCGGCATTACATCGGCGGTGATCGTACGCCGGTGGTGGACACCTGGTGGCAAACCGAGACCGGCATGCAGATGATCTCTCCGATGCCAGGGGTGACCGTTGGCAAACCGGGCGCGGCGATGAGGGCTATTCCAGGGGTCGAGGTTGAGGTCGTCAACGATGAGGCGTCGCCGGTGCCCAATGGACACGGTGGCTATCTGGTGATCACGAAGCCTTGGCCGGCGATGCTGCGCACCATCTGGGGTGATGATCAGCGCTACATCGACAACTATTGGTCACGCTTTCCGGAGATGTACTTCGCCGGCGACGGAGCGAAGAAAGACGAGGATGGCGACATCTGGCTGCTCGGTCGGGTCGACGACGTCATGAATGTTTCTGGTCACCGGATGTCAACAACCGAGATCGAATCGGCACTGGTGTCGCACCCGAAAGTTGCCGAGGCGGCGGTCGTGGGCGCGACCGATCCTGTGACTGGGCAGGCGATCGTGGCCTTCGTGATCTTGCGCGCCGATGCTGGCGAGGGCGGAGCTGACGTTGTGCAGGAGTTGCGAACCCATGTCGCCAAAGAGATCGGTGCGATTGCCAAGCCGCGCCAGATCATGGTGGTCGAGGAGCTGCCCAAGACCCGTTCGGGCAAGATCATGCGCAGGTTGCTCCGTGACATCGCCGAGAGCAGGGAACTGGGCGATGTGACGACGCTGACTGATTCCTCTGTGATGGACTTGATCAAGGAGAACCTGGCTACAGCGAAGGCCTCCGCCGACTAGCTGCCAGGTGTCGGAGGCGCTGTTCGCTCGAAGAAGATCCAAAGATGCTGAAGCCGCGGAGGAATTTCAGTGCCCTCGTACGGAGCGTGCTCGACGAAGCCGCGTGAGCGATAGAGCCGCTGCGCGTCGGTCATGAACCGGCACGTGTCCAGCAGTACGGTCGCGGCTCCCATCTTCCGGGCTTCCTCGAGCAGCGATCCAAGGTCGCTGACCCCTGGTGTCGATCTCGCCACTCTGGGGCGACGTACATGCGCTTCACTTCCATGACGCCCGGCCTGAGCTCCCGGAGCGCACCTACACCCGCTGACTGGCCGTTGCACTCGGCCAAGATCAGCTTTCCGACCGGTGAACGATAACTTGCCAGTCCGTCCCGGACCAACGTGGGATGAGTCGGTGGCTCATCGACTCCGTACTCATTGGCAAGTCGCTCGATCGCCCAGCTCAGGTAATCCACCATCAACGCAGCCACAACATCATCATCGAGGCCCGGCTCAGCCTCCCGAATCAGACAGCCGCGAGCCGACATGGGTCCTCCCTCGAGGAGCACAGTAAGACTAAGCGGAGAGTCCGGTCCAGGACCGAGAGCTCGACAGGCCCCATCCTCGCGATGAACTTGATCAAGGAGAACCCTAGCTCCAGTGTTGGCGCGCCGCTGGCTGCGCCCAAAGCGTGGAGAAGGACGCTGTTTTCGGGTAAAGCTCCAGTCAAGGATGGGTAGGCTCACCGTTGACGAGAGGAGCGGACGTGGCTGACCTTGCAGTTGGCGACATCATCAAGAGCATCACCGACGACGTGAAGTTACTGGTACAGGACCAGATCGAGCTTGCGAAGGTTGAGCTCGTGCCTGCCGCCAAGAACGGTGGGACTGGCGCCGGGCTGTTCGGAGCCGCCGGATACTTCGCGCTCAGCGCGACCATACTGCTCTACTTCGCTGCTGCCTTCGGTCTCGTGGCAGCAGGCCTGGCAGCATGGCTCGCATTCTTGATCGTCGCCATCGCTCTGCTGCTGATCGCCGCCATCCTCGGTGGAATCGGGTACGTGTTTGTCAAGAGAGTCAGGCCCCCGGAACGGGCCATCGCTCAGGCCAACCTGACGACGACCGAGATCAAGGATGCGGCGAATCGTGCGGTCGCCGCGGCCAACGCGCCAGAGATCGAAGGCACCGTCGTTGAAACCAAAGCCATCCCTTAAGCGGCCGCGCTCATAAACAACGCGAGCACACTGAGCCGCTCACGTGGCCGGGGCGGGCGTACGCGACATCCTGCTCGATGGGCCATGGCGTCATCGAGATATCGCAGCCAATGGGATCCGATTCCATGTGGCGCTCGGGGAGCAGTTCAGTTCTCGTCGCCCGCTCGTCCTTCTACTACACGGATTTGGTGAGTTCTGGTGGGCATGGCGCCACCAAATACCCGCGCTGGACGCGGCCGGCCTTAGCGCAGCCGCCATGGACCTACGTGGTTACGGCGCAAGCGACAAGACGCCGCGTGGGTACGATCCCCAGACCACCGCCTTGGATGTGACCGGCGTGATCAAGAGCCTCGGCTTCTCCACGTGCGTCGTGGTCGGGCATGACTGGGGTGGCATTGCTGGCTGGACCACGCTGGCGTACGCGGCGGACCCGATACGCGCCTTGGTCAGCGTGGCCGCCCCTCATCCGCTCGCCTTTTCCTGGCGCGCGAGCTTGCCGACGCTCGCGTTCTTCCAGCTGCCGCTGTTCCCCGAGCGGCGGATCATGGCTGACGACGGCCGCTATATCGAGGAACTGTTGCGCAGCCGTGCCGCGAACGGAGCAGCCTTCATCACCACCGAGGAGGCGAGGCATTATCGAGACGCATTGATGTTGTGGCCGAGCCCGCACTGCGCACTGGAGTACCAGCGGATGTTCGTCCGCAACCAGGTCCGGAGCACAGGGCGTGACTTCCGTCGGGCTCTCCGGCAGCCGAGGGCGGTACCGCTGTTGTCGATCCACGGCCAAGAGGATCGCCTGGTTCCGCTCGCGGCGATGGCCGCAGCCGAGAAGTGGGTCACTGCGCGCCATGACCTGATCAGCCTGCCTGGCGTCGGCCACCTGCCGCACGAGGAGGATCCGGCTGCCGTCACGACTTCCATCATCGAATGGCTTGAAGCTCTGTGATCGTAGAACAAGCACATGCGCGCTGAGTCTGTCAAAAAGCGCTGCAGGATGCGCCTTTCGACAACTCCGGGCAACATCGACAGGCTCAGGGCACGTCCTTGTCGACAGTTAATGTCTGGTGAGTGAAGCAGACCTCCGCGACGATCCGCCGTACTTATTACGTGCTCGTCGCAGGCACCGCTTTGGCGGCCTCGCTGATCTGGGGAATCAACACGATCTTTTTGCTGGACGCTGGGCTGACCAACTTCGAGGCCTTCGCCGCCAATGCCTGCTTCACGGCCGGCATGGTCATCTTCGAGATCCCAACGGGCATCGTCGCCGACCGTTGGGGGCGACGCATCTCGTTCCTGTCCGGAACGCTGACATTGGCCATCACGACAGCTCTCTATGTCCTGCTGTGGCAGCTGCGCTCACCATTCGTGTGGTGGGCGATCGTTTCCGCGCTCCTCGGACTGGGATTCACTTTCTTCTCCGGTGCCACCGAGGCTTGGCTTGTCGACGCGCTGACAGCAAGCAGGTTCGGCGGCCACCTCGAGGGTGTTTTCGCCCGCGGCCAGGTGGTCGCAGGTGCGCTGACCCTTGGAGGCTCCGTCGCCGGGGGCTTCCTGGCCCAGCTCACCAACCTGGGCACGCCGTACGTGGTCCGGGCCGCAATCCTGATTGGCTTGTTTTTTCTGGCGTTCTTCACAATGCGGGATCTCGGCTTCACACCTGATCATGGTCAGCGCCCTCTCGCCGAGATGAAGAAGATTTTGAACAGCTCGGTAGAGCATGGGCTCAAGGTGCCTGCAGTCCGAGCGATCATGATTGCTGGGACGTTCGCCGGCGGCGTTGACATCTATGTGTATTACGCGCTGCAGCCCCACCTGTTGAACCTATGGCGGAATCCGACGGCATATGGCATCGCCGGGATGGTGGCGGCGCTCGTCGCCGGTGCCCAGATCGTCGGCGGACTCCTGACGCCATGGGTCCACAGAGCTTTCAGACGGCGGACGTCCGCTCTATTGATCTTGGGGATCTTCGGCGTGGCGATGCTCGCGCTCATAGGGCTGACCAGCCACTTTTGGGCAGTAATCGTCTTGATCATGTTCTGGGGACTGGCGACCTACGCCGCCTTGCCAATCCGGCAGGCCTACTTGAACGGCATGATCCCGTCCCAGCAGCGCGCCACCATCCTCTCGTTCGACTCGTTGATCAACAACGCCGGAGGCATCGTTGCGCAACCTGTATTGGGCAGGAGCGCCGACGTCTGGGGTTACCAGGCGTCATATCTGCTTTCGGCCGCTGGCTCAGCGCTGGCACTGCCCTTCATCGCGCGAGCCCGGCATTTCAATGCACCGGCGGATTACGAAGAGACGCTGCCCCCCAAGCCCAGGCCCAGCTCAACTGAGGAGATAGATGCGTGACTCCCACGGTTCCAGCTCTAGCGCAGTGGAATCGTCATGGGTGGCGAGCAACAGCTGGGCACCGGCCAGATCGGGAATAGCTTCCGGTGGCACGTTCGCGGGCGCAGATGACCAGTTGGCGATCATGAGCAGCACTTGATCATCGAGCGTTCGGGTAAGTGCCCAGATCTGCTCATGATCAGGCAGCAGCAATTCGAATCGGCCGTGCACTATCACCGGGTGATCATGGCGGAGCTTGATCAGCCTGCGGAAATGGTGGAACACCGAGTTCGGGTCCTCGACCTCCGACGCGGCGTTGACGGTGACGTAGTTGGGATTCACTGGCAGCCACGGGATCCCTTCGGTGAACCCGGCGTGTGAATTGCCGGCCCACTGCATAGGCGTACGGGCATTGTCCCGGCTCTTCACCGACAACGACTGCAGTACGGCCTCGACCTCCATGCCCAGGCTGAGCGCGTCGGCGTGATACCTCAGCGACTCGATGTCGCGATACTGCTCAATCGAAGAGAAGTAGGTGTTGGTCATGCCGAGCTCTTCGCCCTGATAGATGTACGGCGTGCCCCTGTGCATGTGCTGCACCGTCGCAAGCGTCTTGGCCGAGTTCACCCGGTGCTCAGCGCTGTCGTCCCCGAACCGCGACACTGCCCGCGGTTGATCATGGTTGTCCCAGTACAGGGAATTCCAGCCGACCTCGGCGAGGGCCACCTGCCATTGGTTGAGATTCCCTTTCAACGCTGGCAGGGAAAGCGGAACAAGATCAAACTTGCCACTGCCGCCCGGCCGGGAATCTAGGCTGACATGCTCAAAGGTGAAGACCATGTTGAGCTCATGATTCGCAGGATCGGTGGCCCGCCGAGCAGTCTCGATCGTCGAGCCGGGCATCTCGCCAACCGTGAGCAGGCTCCGGGCGTCAAGCCCCACCGCAACGTTCATCTCGGCGAGGAACTCATCGAGCCGCGGACCATTGGCGGTGAACACGAAGCATGACACCCGCGTCCTGCCCGGAAGGGGGACGCCATCACCCAGCTCGTGCTTGGAGATCAGGTTGATCACATCCATTCGGAAGCCGTCTACGCCGCGATCAACCCACCAGTTCATCATGTCGTAAACGGCGCGCCGTACTTCCGGGTTCTCCCAGTTCAGATCCGGCTGCTTGGGACTGAACAGGTGTAGGTAGTACTCCCCGCTGCGCTCGTCGAACTGCCATGCCGAACCAGAAAACGCCGATTCCCAGTTCGTTGGTTCCGCGCCCTCACTGCCGGGTTCAAACCCGGGTCGAGGCGGCCGCCACCAGTACCAGTCCCGCTTGGGTGATGCAGGATCGCGGGACTCAATGAACCAGGCGTGCTCATCGGAAGTGTGGTTCACCACCAGATCCATCACGATCTTGATGCCTCGCTCATGCAATCCCGCAATGAGTCGATCAAGATCCTCGAGGGTGCCGAACATCGGATCGACGTCGTGGTAGTCGCTGATGTCGTAGCCGTTGTCATCCATCGGCGATGCATACACAGGCGACAGCCAGACCACGTCGACGCCGAGCTCTGTCAGGTAGTCCAGGTGCCGCGTAATCCCGGGAATGTCGCCAAGGCCGTCGCCATTGCTGTCTGCGAAGGAGCGCGAATAGATCTGATAGACCACCGCCGACTTCCACCAATCGGCTGGACGTTCAACGGAAACAACGACGGCGGTCTGTGTGGGCTCGGCGGTCACCCATCCGATCCTTCCACAGCGATACCGAGACGATCTCTAAGCGCATTCATCTCCGCCGCCAGGTTGGCCCGCGCGGCATCGGACAGCTGACGTCCCTTCGCCGTGCGGAAGATCTCACGGTCGGCCAACTCCGTCAGCAGAGCCAGCCGTCCCGCCAGAAATTCCTCCTCCGGCAACTGCGCGTACTCCTCGCGTACCGCGGCCACGTAGTCGGCATAGAGCGCTGGATCGGCCGCGAGAATTGCCAGATCCGCGTCGCACAGCAGCTCGCCGTCTGGATCACGTGGTCCGGGCACGTGGGTTTCTGTCAGCCGGACTAGCCGTGCGATCTGGTTCAGGTCCTCCTGCTCCAGCCCGACCCGGCTCAGCTCTCTGAGCGCCAGCCGGGCTGATGCCTCCTCGTTGCTGACCTGGCCGGCAGGAATGGCGTAGACGGCGTCGTGGAACCAGGCAGCAAGCTGCACCAGAAAGACATCATGATCATCAGCAAGCTGATCGATCATTGTCAGCATATGGAGCAGGTGTCTGGTGGTGTGGTACTGCCGATGTGGTTCGCTGTAACGAGTGATCAGGTTCTCGCCGAGCTCGTGCTGCTGCGGCAGCGTGGCGTCCCACCGTGCCAGCAGCTCAGACTTGTGATCATCAGTGGGCATCGGGTCCTCCGCTGTCGGGTCGCGAGTCGGTGAGGTAGCGCGCCGGAATCGATACGATCCGACGCGGATCCCAGGGCCGTTGCCAACCGGCAAGATCGAGTACGCCGTCCAGCAGGTGCGCGGTCAACCCCCAGATGAGATGTCCGTTCACCTCGAACGCCGGGCCGGTGTAACCCGACGGATGCCGTACTCGGGCGCGATGCGCGGGATCGGTCAGTACGGCGACCGGCACGATATCGATCGATGCCGCTTCCCTGGAATCCATCACCGCCACTGGGCTAGGTTCCCGCCACCACGCAATCACGGCCGTGACATCGAAGCCGCTCACCTCCACGTACGCCGGCGGCAACATCCCGAGCACCTCGATGCCCGCCCGGTCGACGCCGGTCTCCTCAGCCGCCTCGCGGAGGGCGGTATCGGCAATATCATGATCACCCGCATCAGCGGCACCGCCAGGAAAGGCAATCTGTCCTGGGTGGGTACGCATTCCGGCCGCCCGCTCCACGAACATGATCTCCGGACCGGCGGGGCCGTCACCGATCAAGATCAACACTGCCGCACGCCGGGCACCGATCCCTGGTCGGATGGCGACCACCTGGTCCACCCTGGACTGCTCGGACAAGGCGTCGGTCAAGTCGTCGAGCCACTCAGGTCGCTCCAGTGGGGGATGGTTCATGGAGTAACCCCAAGATGCTGCTGCGCCAAGTCGCGGATCTCTTTCGCCGAGCTGAACGGGCCGGCGTGACGATAGGCGATGGTGCCGTCCGGGCGAATGAAAAAGGTCTGGGGTGGGCCCGTGATCTGCAGCGCAGAGCGCAATACGACATCGGGATCGCCGACTTGCGGATAGGTCCAGCTCGACAATTGCGCGAACTCGATAGCCAGATCTGGTCGCGGGTCGGCGTGGTCGATACCCACAATGATCAGATCGGACTTGTTTGTCGTTGCCACCTCGGCCAGGTAGGGCGCCTCCGCCCGGCAGGGTTCGCACCACTGCGCCCAGACGTTGATCATCATCGGCTTGCCGCGTAGCCCGGCAAGCCGCACTTCACGGCCACCGCCGAGGCAAGGCAACACGACATCGGGCAGTCCGGACGGCACCGCCGCGACATCAGGGTTGGACTTCGGACAATCCGCGATGCCCGCCGCTTTCTTCATTGCCGCAAGATCTGCTGTTGACTCCGGAGTCGGAACACCCTCGGTTGGCGACGCGACGGGCGCGGTCGGCTCGGAACCCATCGGAGGCCCGGCGCAACCCGCGAGCAAGATCGCGAGCACGGCGGCGACGCATACCAGGCGACACCGACCAGATTTCCGATCAATGCGGAGCTTTCGACCACCGGTGCCGCAGCTCGATGTCGAATTTCTGACCAATGCCGAGTTTTCGCCCACAGCGGCATCGCCAGCTGGCCAATTTTCCAACCAATGCGGAGTTTTCGACCGCAGCCGGCCGGAGAGTGGGCCCAACGCCCTCATCATCCCCGCGGCTCCCGAATGAGCTTGGCGGCCTTGATCGGATCAGTCTCTCCTTCGCCATACGAGGGGCACCAGCGAGCGATCGGGCAAGCGCCGCATGCTGGGTTCCGGGCATGGCAGCGGCGGCGACCATGCCAGATGACGTTATGGCACAGCTGGGTCCAGTCCTTAGGCGGGAAGAGTGCGCCGACCGCGATCTCGACCTTGTCCGGGTCGGTCTCAGCGGTCCATCCAAATCGGCGGACGAGCCGTCCGAAATGGGTGTCCACACTGATGCCGGGAATGCCGAAGCCGTTGCCGAGTACGACGTTGGCAGTCTTGCGGCCGACGCCGGGGAGAGTCACCAGGTCCTTCATGCGCTTGGGCACTTCGCCGTCAAAGCGCTCGGCCAGAGCTGCACCAAGCTTGATCAGGGTGTCGGTCTTGGCCCGAAAGAAGCCCGTGGGCTTGATCAGCTCCTCGAGCTCCGTGCGATCGGCGGCAGCGTACGCGGCGGCGTCGGGATAGCGGGCGAAGACCACCGGAGTGATCAAGTTGACCCGCTTGTCGGTGGTCTGTGCGGACAGGATGGTGGCAACGAGCAGTTCGAGCGGATTGCTGAAATCGAGCTCGATGTGAGCGTCAGGATAGGTGGCGGCCAGGATGCGGTTCATCGTACGAGCGCGGCGTACCAGCGCGGTGCGGGACTTGTCGTACAGAAGCGTCGCGGCCTGGTCCACGGCATCCGAAGCCAACTCAACAGCGCCGCCAGACCCGCTCGAACTCATGCCATCACACTAGTTCAGAGCCACTTCGGGCCCCTGACGTTCCCGAGCGTTCAACGGTAGCCTTGCCATCGAGAGCCGTACCGTGATCAGGGAGGTACCGCGTGGATCCGGAAGTCTTGAAGAAGGCACCGCTATTTGCCGGACTGGAAGACGAAGCCGCGACCGCGCTCTCCTCCGCCATGGGAAAACTGCACCTCAACAAAGGTGAGGTGCTTTTTCACGAGGGCGACTCCGAGGACCGGCTCTACATTGTGGTCAGCGGCAAGATCAAGTTGGGTCGCACCGGCTCGGCGGGACGGGAGAATCTACTGGCTGTGCTCGGCCCTGGCCAGATGTTCGGCGAATTGTCCGTTTTCGATCCAGGCCCGCGATCGACAACCGCGACCGCGGTCACGGCATGCGAACTGCGGACCCTGGAGCACGACGAGCTGATTCCGTGGCTGACCGACCGTCCCGAAGTCGCACAGGGCTTGCTCGGCCAGCTCGCCGCCCGTCTCCGCCGGGCCAATGATGTGGTCGCTGACCTGGTCTTCTCCGATGTCCCAGGTCGTGTCGCCAAGCAGCTGTTGGAGCTTGCCCAGCGGTTCGGTGACAAGCGCGACGACGGTATGCACGTACACCATGACCTGACCCAAGAGGAGCTGGCGCAGCTCGTAGGCGCCTCTCGCGAGACGGTCAACAAAGCCCTTGCCGACTTCGCTGCCCGCGGCTGGATCCGGCTGGAGCCCCGCTCCGTCACGATCCTCGATGTCGAGCGGGTCGAACGCCGGGCGCGATAGAGCTCCCCAAACCAGCGAGGCTGCGACCGTGCGACGTGCTCCGGGCGCAGCCCTGGATGTTGAAGCCCGGCTCGCCCGTTCAACCTGTACGGGAACGGGCGAGCCGGGAAGATATTCAGCCAAGAGCCGAGGTGGCGGTTAGGCGGTCCCGAGAGTTACCTCAGCAGTCTGCGGTGAGCCGCTGTCGCGGATGAACGTGATCGAGACGGTCGTGCCCGGGGCGTAGAAGCGAGTAGCGGCAATCAGCCCATCAGGTGTGGTGGTGTGAAAATCGTTGATCTTGGTCACCACATCCCCAGCGCGCAGGCCGGACTTTTCAGCCGCGCCACCGCTGACGACCTGCTGCAGCGAGACGCCGGTCGCAGTCGACAGCTCGGAGTCCGAACCGGCGAGTGTCACGCCGAGAGCAGCATTCGTGGACTTGCCAGTGGTGATCAGTTCGCCCGCGACCCGTGCCACAACGTCGGAGGGGATGGCGAAGCCGATGCCGATGTTGCCTGGCTGGCCGCCGTCCGCGCCTGAGCTGGTGCTGGCGATCGATGAGTTGATGCCCACCACTGCACCGTTGAGATCCACCAGCGGACCACCTGAGTTGCCCGGGTTGATCGCAGCATCGGTTTGCACCGCCAAGTAGACAGCGTCGTTGTTGTTGCCCGAACGGACCGGTCGGGCAGTGTTGGACACGATGCCACTCGTCACCGACTCAGACAGTCCGAGCGGCGCACCTGCGGCGACCACGGTCTGGCCCACTGTGAGTTCGCTGGACTTCGCGAAAGTGGCCGGGTTCAGATCGTTTACGCCGTCGACTTTGATCACTGCCAGGTCATTCGATTCGGAGGTTCCGATGATCTTGGCCGTAGCCGTTGCGCCACTGTGGAAGGTGACGGTGATTTCGCCTCCCTGGGCGGCGGCAGCAATCACGTGATTGTTGGTCAGGATGTGGCCATCCTTGTCAAGCACCACGCCGCTACCGATTCCGCCGCTGCCACCTGACTGGACGGCAATCGTGACCAGCGACGGCTCGATCTTTGCGGCCGCTGCGGTTACAGTGCCGTTTTGCGCTGGGCTTTGCGGCGCTGCCCCGCTTGTGATGGTGACCGGTGAGACGCTGCCGTCGTTGACGAGAAAGGCGTACGAGCCGATGCCAGCACCAGCACCCAGCACCGCCGCAAGCGCCGCGCCGGCAACCAAAGCACCGGTTCTGCGCCGGGGCCGCCGCTCTATCACTGTCGTCGCCGCAGGATTCGTGTTCAGCGGAGGAACACCCGCCGGAGCCGGGAAGTCAGCTCCGGTATAGCTGGCATAGGGAGCGTTCTGCAGGACGACTGTGGGCTCCTCATTGGGGCGTGCAGGCTGGCCATGTGGTGTGAAGTCTGGGATTCCGGGCTGCTGGTTCTCGTTCATGGCTTCGACAGTGACGCAGGACCCTATGAGCATCCTGTGAGGTGGAAATGAGCCCGCTGAGCATTACCGAAGTGCATGGTTCGAACACCCGTGAGCTGGGCCTACCCCTGTTGTCGCAGGTAGTCCAATTGGGCCCGGACTGACTGCTCGGCTGCGGGCCACAGGCTGCGATCAACCTCGGCGTACACCCGAGCCACGATCTCACTGGCCGTGCGATCCCCCGCCGCGAGAGCGGCCCGGATCTCCGCGAGACGCTCACGCCTGTGGCGGCGATAGAACGACAGCCACGGCGGCGGATCGGTCACAATCGGACCGTGACCGGGCAGCAACTCGACCACGTTGCGGGTCTTGACCAACTGCTCAAGCAGATCGAGCGAGTCGAAATATGCCTCGAGATTCCCATCCGGGTGCGTAATCACCGTCGTGCCGCGGCCGAGGACGATGTCGCCGGTGATCAGCCGGCTGGCCCCGTCCGGTCCGGACAGCAGTAGCGAACGCGAATCGCTGGTGTGGCCGGGCGTTTCGAAAACCTCAAGACTCAATGCGCCAAGAGTGATCAGCTGTCCCCCATCGAGCCCATCCCGGCCGACGCGGAATTGCCGATCCGCAGCCCTTACGCCACAGTCCGCCTGCTCGGCGAGCACCGCTGCACCTTCGGAGTGATCAAGATGCCGGTGTGTGAGGAGGATTGTGGTGAGCCGTGGAGCGCAAGCCGCCATGATCGCCGCCAGGTGGCTCTCAATCGACGGGCCTGGGTCGACCACTACGGCGCCTTCCGCGGGGTCAGTGATCACCCAGGTATTGGTTCCGTCCAGGGTCATCGGACCGGGGTTGGGTGCTCGGATCAGCTGTAGATACGGCACGCCCTCCAGACGTGTCATATCTATGTCTCCCGAGGGCGAACTTGTGGATAGCGGAGCTCCCACCCGCCGCCCGTTTCCACCAAGATCGGCAGTACCGGCTCGATCTGGCGGCCCGTCGCGTTATTGATCACATCAGTCACGGTCGGAAGATCAGCGAGCTCGATCAAGATCGACATCGTAGGTGGCAACATTCTGATCTTGCCGGCGCCTTCGGCGGACAGCGCCTTACCCGGCGTTGACCATTCGGCATGATCAGTTTCGCCGGAGATGTCCGCCGCCTCCTGATCGGCCGGCATGGTCGCGACGAAGAACCTCGTGTCATAACGACGAGGCTCGATCTCTGGCGTGATCCAGTGCGCCCAACGATGGAGGTCCGCATCGACCAGGACGACGCCGGTCTCTTCGGCCGTCTCACGCACTGCACAGTTTCGGACAGGATCGCGATCACCGAGCGCGTCGGCCGGGTCAACGCGACCCCCAGGAAAGACCACCATCGAGGGCGCGAAGACCATTCGCGCATGCCGGTGCAATAGGTAGGTCTCAAGCCCGGCCTGGCTGTCACGCAGCAAGATCACGCTGGCTGCAGGAGCTGCGGGACTCGGCACCGAGTCCGGAGTCCACCGAGCGGCCAGCTCCACCATGCCGGCCGGCACGCGTGGCGGCAACCGCGTCAGGACGTCGTAAGAGTGCGACGGCATGAGGCACAAGTCACAACGGCACGATCGTTGGCGTCGAGCCGACACTGACCACGAGCTCCACCTCAACAGGTGCATCAAGTGGCAGTACCGCGACACCGACCGCACTACGTGCGTGTCGGCCCGCCTCGCCAAAGATGTCACCCAGCAGCTGGCTCGCGCCGTTTGCGACGAGCGGCTGATCAGTGAATCCGGGCGCACTGGCCACGTACACCACGACCCTGATGATCCGCCTGACCACATCGAGATCGCCGGTCAGGTCCACTACTGCCGCCAAAGCATTGAGCGCGGCGATTCGAGCACAGTCGACCGCCTCATCCGCGGAAACCTCGGCGCCTACCTTCCCAACGGCCCGCAAGGTGCCATTGACCAGCGGCAGTTGGCCAGCGGTATAGACAACGTCCTCAAACCGCACTGCAGGCACGTACGCGGCAACTGGCGCAGCTACCGGCGGCAAGCTCAGACCAAGATCGGCGAGCCGGTGCGACGGTAGCGTCACGCAGCGTCTCCGGGAGTCGGCATCGGGCGCTTGAGGTAGGCGACGAGGTTCTCAGGATTGAGGCCCGGCACCACTTGCACGAGCTCCCATCCGTCCTGGCCCCAGTTATCCAAGATCTGCTTAGTCGCATGCACCAGCAGCGGTACCGTCACGTACTCCCACTTCGTCATAGCCTCACTGTAGAGGCCGCACGCCCGACACGACGCTCATGAACACAGACAGAACGGATGGCCGCTCGGATCGAGAAAGACGATGAAGTCTGGCCGATGGTCGCCACTGACGGCTCGTTGGGCACCGATCGATTCGGCGTAGGCCGCGGCCTCATCCAGATCGTCCACCTCAAGATCGAGGTGGGACTGTTGCGGTACCTCGTTGTCCGGCCAGGTCGGAGCCTTGTGGTTTAGGGCCAGCTGGAAGTCCATCTGACCCGCCGAGCCGCCGGTGATGGTGATCCAGCCATCGTTAACTGACTCAATCTCCCAGCCGAGCAAGGCCCTATAGAACTCAGCCAACCGCCGCGGATCATCGGTGTCCAGCACCACGCTCTGAAGGCTGATCTTTGGCCGCGATATGCGAGATGTTGCCTCCGAGGTTGCAGCGTCAGTGTGGGCATTTGTGTCTGATGTAGATGTCATGAACGACATCCTCGCCGCTGCCACTGACATGTTTCTGCTCGGGAGCCGCAACTACTATCGAGCCCATGACTATGCAGGCGGCGCGAATCGCAACGCGGCCTGAAGGCATCGGTCAGCGCGGGGCGTCCGCGTGAAGGTGGGAGTTCTGGGCGGCACGGGCCCCCAGGGTCGTGGCCTCGCCAGACGATTCGCTGCGGCCGGGCACGACGTGCTCATTGGTAGCCGGACCGCGGAGCGAGCAGAGCTGATTGCCGCCGAATACCAGGCCGCGGGGCACTCGGGTCGAATCGCCGGCGGCAGCAATTCAGCCGCGGCGACCGCCGAGCTCGTGATCGTTACGGTGCCGTACGACGGCCACGCGGACTTGCTCTCATCACTGGCCACCGAGTTGACCGGCAAGATCGTGGTTGACTGCGTCAACCCGCTCGGCTTCGACAAGCAAGGGCCATTTCCCCTGCGAGTCGCCGCCGGTTCGGCCGCACAAGAGGCACAGCAGCTACTCCCAGAGTCCACCGTGATCGCCGCTTTCCACCACGTCAGCGCCGTGCTTCTCGACGACCCAACGGTCGAGCACTTTGCAGATGACGTACTGGTTCTGGGCGAGGACCGCGAGGCTGTCGCGGTGGTGTGTGAGCTGGTCAGCACGATCCCAGGTGCGCGTGGCATCTATGCGGGGCGGCTCCGCAATGCCGGCCAGGTCGAGGCGCTGACCGCCAACCTCATCGCCATCAACCGGCGTTACAAGACCCATGCCGGCCTCGCGGTCACAGGCCTGTTGTGACTCCCCGGCACACTCTGCATATCGTCAGCGGCAAAGGCGGGACGGGCAAGACCACGATCGCCGGTGCGCTCGCCTCTGCCCTCGCCACCAGCGGGCGCCGAGTGCTGGTATGCGAGGTCGAGGGACGCCATGGCATATCCGAGTTGTTCGATGTGCCGCCCCTGACCGGGCCTGAGGAGCGCCGGATTAGCCGTACGCCGGCGGGCGGCATGGTGTTTGGGTTGTCAGTGGATGCCGAGGACGCTCTGATCGAGTACCTCGACACCTTCTACCACCTCAGCATTGCCGGCAAGGCCCTCGATCGCTTCGGCGCTGTCGACTTTGCCACCTCGATCGCGCCGGGTCTGCGGGACGTACTGCTCACCGGCAAGGTGTACGAAGCAGTGCGACGCCGGATCAAGAACCGCCCGAACTCCTACGATGCCGTCGTTCTCGACGCTCCGCCTACCGGCCGGATCGCCCAATTCCTCAATGTGCACGCCGCTGTCGCCGGCCTTGCCAAGGTTGGACCGATTCGCAATCAGGCCGACTCGATCATGCGGCTGCTGCGGTCGGCAACGACCGCAGTGCATTTCGTCACCCTGCTCGAGGACATGCCGGTAACCGAGACCGAGGAGGCCGTTGCCGCGCTACGACCCACACAGATCCGGATCGGCACCGTGATCGAAAACATGGTGACGCCGACTCCGCTCAACCATGATCAGCTTCAGACAGCTGCAACTGGTTCAGTGGCCTTGAAGGTACCTGGGCTGACGATCAAGCAGAACCAGGCCTTGGCAGCCGAGTTTGCGATCGAGGCTGCCCGCACGCAGCAGGAGCAGCAGCGCCATGATCGGCTGACCACGCTGGGCCTTCCTTTGGCCCAGATCGCCTTCGATCCCGGAGGCATCGACGATGGCGCGATCTTGACGATCGCCGAGCAGCTAACAGATCAGATGAACCTGGAGACGGCGTGACCAACGCGTTGGAGGCGCAACCACACGCTGGGCTATCGGCGCCATTTCTCGACATCGACAAGATCATCGGTGACCGAGAGACCAAGATCATCATCTGCTGCGGCTCCGGAGGCGTCGGTAAGACGACCACGTCGGCCGCAATCGCGCTTCGGGCAGCCGAGGCTGGCCGCAAGGTAGCCGTGCTGACGATCGATCCGGCCCGCCGGCTGGCACAGTCGCTCGGCGTTGGCGAACTCGACAACACTCCTCGGCCGGTGACCGGAATCGACAAAACGGCCGGGGGCAGCCTCGACGCCATGATGCTCGACATGAAGCGCACCTTCGACGAGGTGGTGATTGCGCATTCCACGCCCGAGAAGGCGGAAGCGATCTTGCAGAATCAGTTCTATGTGGCGTTGTCGTCGCAGTTCTCCGGAACCCAGGAGTACATGGCGATGGAGAAACTCGGGCAGTTGCACGCCGAGGCGCAAGCCCACGGCACCTGGGATCTCATTGTGGTGGACACTCCGCCGGCACGCTCAGCCCTGGACTTCCTGGACGCTCCCGAACACCTGAGCTCGCTGCTCGACGGCCGGTTCATGCGGTTGCTGTTGCACCCTACGCGCGGCCCGCTGCGCTTGATGAGTGCTGGTTTCAGCATGGCCGCTGCAGCGTTGACGAAGATCCTCGGTGCGCAGATCCTCGCTGACGTCCAGACCTTCGTCCGCGCGTTCGAGGCACTCTTCGGCGGCTTCCGGCAGCGGGCGACATCGACGTTCCAACTGCTGTCCTCGCGGCACAGCACATTCCTGGTCGTGGCGACCCCGCAGCACGATGCGCTGCGGGAGGCCGCCTACTTCGTCGACCGGCTCACCGAGGAAGGCATGCCGCTATCCGGCATGGTGACCAACCGGGTGCACACTTCGGCCCTGGCGATCTCGCCAGAACGGGCACTGTCCCTGGCCGAGGATCTCGCGGGAACCTCAGCCGAACTAGAGATCGAGGCCCTCCGCCGTCACGCAAACCTGATGCGTGTCATCGAGACCGAGACCCGCATGATGGAGCGCTTCGCCTCGGCTCGGCCGACGGTAGCCCAATCCCAGGTTCAGTCCTTGCCGACCGACGTCACCGACTTGACGGCGCTCCGGCGTGTCGGGGCACTCTTGTCCGACAAGGACTGAGAACCTGACGACGCGGGCTGTGCCGCCTGCTGGTTCGCCCTACCGACGAGGATCGAGCGCCAAGAGGTGACATCGCTACGTTGCCGAAGCAGTAACCGCCGCTCCCGCTCGGTCATTCCCCCCCAGACACCCCACTCGATCCGGTTGTCCAGAGCCTCAGCTAGGCACTCGAAGCGCACTGGGCACCCCGAACACACCAGTTTGGCTCGTTTTTGGTCCGACGCCTCCGGGAAGAGGGCATCTTCCATCCCCCGGCATTTGGCGCGCATGGTCCAGTCTTCACGTTGCATTGCAGGCACGCTGCATCTCCCCTTCGTGAAACTTCGCCGTACCGGGCATTTCCCCGGCCCATCTGGCACGGCGGTATGAAACGCTACGCACGCGGACTTCGATGTGACTAGATTCGTTTCGGGATGTTTGCCGATTTGTGACCTTTGGCTGCTTGACATTGGGCCGAAAAGTGCCCTCAGGTCAAGATTCGGTATCAGTACGTGACTGAGTCGGCCTACGTCGCCCCTTAGGCTTGTAATCGTGCCGTTTACGCCGAAGCGCATGGGGAGCCTCGCGTACTCGCTGGTGATGTTCGTCGTCGTCAGCGTCCTATCGGGGGTTCTCGTGGCCGGACTGTTCATCCCTTTCGCGGGTATGGCGGGGGTCACCAGCAACGCCGCGGCCGCCGAGCTTGAGAGCTTGCCGGCTGAGCTTGCAACGCCCGCACCCGCCACCCGTAGCAAGGTGCTGATGGGCAACGGCAAGACCCTCGCGTTCTTCTATGACGAGAACCGGATCCCCGTGAAGCTGAACAAAATCGCCCCAGTCATGCGGCAGGCGCAGATTGCTATCGAGGATCACCGCTATTACGAGCACGGCGCCCTGGACTTCAAAGGCACGTTGCGCGCGTTGGTGCGCAACTCGACCGAGGGCGGCGTCACTCAGGGTGGCTCTTCGATCACCCAGCAGTACGTGAAGATGGTGCAGATCGAGGCCTGTCAGGCCAAGGCCGATAGCCAGTGCGTGAGGGATGCACAGGCACCGACCATGCAGCGCAAGATTCGTGAGCTGCGCTACGCGATCGCGATGGAGAAGAAGTTCACCAAGGACCAGATCCTGGAGCGTTACCTCAATATCGCCTATTACGGCGAGGGTGCGTACGGCGTCGAGGCAGCGGCTCGGCACTACTTCTCCACGAAGGCCGTCAAGCTCAACTTGGCCCAGGCGGCGATGTTGGCTGGCCTGGTGCAGAACCCGGACAGCAACAACCCGGTCAACAACCCCAGCGCCGCACTCGACCGTCGCGACGTTGTCCTCAACCGGATGGTCGAACTCAAGTTGATCACGCTCGACCAGGCGAGGCAGGCAAAGAAGGCCGGCTTCGACGAGAAGAAGGTCAAGACAACCCGCAACGGCTGCGTCGGAACGCGTTACCCGTTCCTGTGTGACTACGTGCGACGTACGTTGCTCACCACGCCGAGCCTGGGTAAGACCGAGGATGAGCGCAAGAACATGATCAATCGCGGCGGGCTGATCATTCAGACTGCGATCGACCCTAAGACACAGGACCTCGCGCAGCGAAAGGTTAGCTCGGTAGTCGGTCCGAGGGACCCAGTCATCTCGACCATGAACATGATCCAGCCGGGAACTGGCCTGATCATCGCGATGGCACAGAGCCGACCGGTGATGGGCAGCAACGCCAAGAAGGGCCAGACATATTGGAACCTGGCCGCGGATCCTGCAATGGGTGGCATCCAGGGCTATCAGGCGGGCTCGACCTTCAAGCTGTTCACACTCGCCGCCGCCTTGGAGAAAGGCATCCCGATCAGCCAGAAGTTCAATGCCAAGTCACCGTTGAACTTCACTGGCCGCCGCTACACATCCTGCCGTGGCCGGGAGCGCGTCTGGGACCACTGGGTGGTCAGGAACTCCGTCGGGCACAGCAAGACCATCGGGATGATGGAAGCCGCACAATGGTCGGTCAACACCTACTTCATTCAACTTGAGTTGGCGACCGGCATGTGCCGGGTTACCAAGATGGCCGCGAGGACTGGTGTGAAGGTCGGGGCACGGATCGGCCAGCCACCGTTGGACATCGTCAGGTGGTATCAGGACAAGCCGTCCTTCACGCTGGGAACCGTCGAGGTGAGTCCGCTTTCCATGGCCGAGGCGTACGCGACCTTCGCTGCTCGCGGCATCCATTGTGACCCGATCATCGTTTCGAAGATCACAACGCGTTCCGAGAAGAACCTCGCCGTCCCGGACGCCAACTGCCGCCGCGTGGTCGACAAGGATGTCGCGGATGGTGTCAACAAGGTTCTCAAGTCGGTGGTCGACAAGGGCACCGGCAAGCGCGCCAAGATCTTCGACGGTCGAGCCATCGCCGGCAAAACTGGAACGATCAACAGCAACGAGGCCGTGTGGTTCGCGGGCTACACGCCAGAGATCGCAGGCGTAGCGATGATCTCTGTTGACAACACCAAGAGGCCCTTTATCAGGCGGGGGGGTTACTACCGGCGGGGAGGCGTGAAGGGCTACCGGGTGCCGTCCACCGGCGTCTATCTCGAGGGCTCAGGTAGCGGCGACGCCGGCATGAAGATCTGGAAGCCGGTGATGCAGAAGTACTTCCAGCAGGTCCCCAGGACCGGGTTCAACCAGCCACCGCGCAAGATCGATGTCGGCCGGCAGGTGAAAGTGCCGAGTCTTCGCGGCCTGAGCGTTGCCGCCGCGACCAGGAAGCTGGAGCGGCAGGGGTTCACGGTGGATAGGCGGTACGTCTACAACGACAAGGTGCCGAAGTACGGATTCATCGGCTGGTCACCCGGTCCTGGTTCGTGGATCTCGGAGTTCGGGATGGTGTACGCGGTGTACTCGAACGGGCGCGATCCAGCCGTTGTTGCCCAGGAGAAGGCCGCAAAGAAGAGGGCGCAAGAGCAAAAAACGCAGAAGCCAAAGCCTCAGCCGTCTCCGCCACTGCCGCGGCCACCGATCGATAGCGCTTTTCGCGCCTGACCCTGGCCCCATGCGCCGCCCTGAGCGTGTTCATGCGCCCTGAGCCTGCGCGCACGGGCCATGAGCCTGCGCGCACGGGCCATGAGCCTGCCGCATGGGCCCCTGAGCCTGCGCGTGTGCGCCCTGAGCCTGCGCGTTGCGCGTGTGCGCCCTGAGCCTGTCGAAGGGCGCATCAACTCAAGCTCAACCGGAAAGCTGGCGCCTCACTTCTGCCGCAACCACGCTGCCGTCTGCCTTGCCCTTGGTCTGCGGTGTCACCTGTGCCATGACCTTGCCCATGCCTTTTACGCCGAGCTCGGCTGTCCCGGTCGAGGCAATTGCGTCAGCAACGATGGCCGCGATCTGCTCTTGAGTTAGCTGCTCCGGCAAGTAGCCAGCCAGCACGTCGGACTCCGCACGCTCTTTCTCGGCCAGTTCAGAGCGACCCGCATCGGCATACGCCGCCTCGGCTTCACGGCGCTTCTTGGCCTCCTTGATGACCACGTCGAGCACCTGCTGATCGGACAGCTCGACTGCCTCGGAACCGGCCACCTCGGCTTCAGTGATCGCTGTCAGGACCATCCGGATCGTGCCCGTCCTCACCTTGTCGCGATCCCTAATGGCGGCGGTCAAGTCTGAGCGGAGGCGCTCCTTGAGCGTGCTTGGTGCGTCAGGCATGCGACCAGTGTTGCAGCAGGTCTCACTTGTAGCCTTACCGCTTGTGGCTGCAAACCGTGCGACAATGCGATCGTCAAAGGCCTGCTGGGCGTCGGGGCGATCGGCGCCAGCTGCCTGGCGTACGCGAGGTTGTATGAGGTCAACGCGTTCCGGCTGCGTCGGGTGGATGTGCCAGTACTGCCGTCCGGTGCGCGGCCCATTCGGGTATTGCACATCTCCGACGTGCATATGACGCCGTACTTCAGAGCCCGCCAGCGCTGGTTGTCCACACTTGGTGCGTTGGAGCCGGACCTTGTGATCAACACCGGCGACAACCTCGCTCACCATGAGGCGGTGCCGTTCGTGCTTGGCAGCTTCGGGCGGCTGCTGGAGCGTCCGGGCGTTTACGTCTGGGGCTCCAACGACTACTACGCGCCGACATTCAAGAACCCGATGCGTTACTTCGAGGGTCCGAGCAGCAGAGATCGTCGTTCGCATCAGACCCTCCCTTGGCAAGATCTCGGGCGAGGTTTCAAGGAGGCGGGGTGGATCGACCTGACTCACACCCGCGCGTCGCTGGAGATCAAAGGGGTGCGACTCGGCTTCCGCGGGACCGACGATCCACATCTGGGGCATGATCATTACGCTGAAGTCGCCGGCCCGATCAACCGCGAAGAGATTGATGTTGCGATCGGCGTCACCCATGCGCCGTACCGGCGCGTCATCGACGCGATGGCGTACGACGGGCACGACCTGATCATCGCGGGACACACACACGGTGGCCAGGTGTGCGTCCCGTTCTACGGGGCGCTGGTCACGAACTGCGACCTGGACACTCGGCGCGCAAAGGGTCTCTCCGAGCACAGCGCCGGCGGGCATAGCGCCTGGCTGCACGTCTCCGCTGGCGTCGGAACCTCGCCCTATGCACCGATCCGCTTTGCCTGCCCGCCAGAGGCGACGCTCCTCACCCTGAGGCGCAGAACCGTGGAGACTTCTGTCGGATAGTCGCGGCACGATCCGCCCAGATGTCGCCCTGAAAGGCGCGAGTGGCCGCGAGGCGATGGGCTAGACTCTCCGACGCTCGGTGCGGTACGGGGTGTGGCGCAGCTTGGTAGCGCGCTTCGTTCGGGACGAAGAGGTCGCAGGTTCAAATCCTGTCACCCCGACCAAGATCGGCCTTGTAAGAGCGCATTTCGATAGTGGCGCCCGAGTTGATCACCTTGGCCTGAGTGACTAACTGAGTGACTAACGTCCTAAACGCTGATCACTCGCTGCCCGATGAGCCCAACCAAAGGTGGGGGGTCGGCAACGTGGTCAGCAGCGGACCACACCGGTGTCAGCTTGCACGCTATAAACTGACCTCGCTTGAGCCTGAACGGCTCGAGTTCGAGGTGGAAGGGATGAGTTAAGTGGCGAGTCCGGCTTGCCCGACGGTCTACCGGGGGATCCCTTGGTTCTTCATCCCCCTGGTGGGGGCGGCAGCCTCGGCAGCCCGACGGTGGGCCGGCGAACCGAAGAGCCGATCCATGATGGTCGCGCCACTCTGGATGACAGGACGGATCTGATGCCGGTAGACGAGTTCCGTCACGCTGGTGCTGCTGTGGCCAACGAGCCGGGACACGTCCTCAATTGGCACACCCGCGTCTGAGAGCAGCGAAACGAATGAATGCCGAAGCTCACGTGGCGTCCACTGTGCAGGATTCAGGCCAGGAACCAAGGCCAGAGCGCGGCGGAAATCCCGGCGCACATTCGCGGCATCCATCGCGGTACCGAGCCGCGTAGTGAATACCAAGCCTGTCTCCTGCCATTGTTCGCCGGCGGCACGCCGTTCGGCATCCTGCCGAGCGCGCTGAGTGAGGAGGGCCCTGACGCATATGTCCGAAAGTGCGATCGTTCGGCGCGACTGCATGGTCTTGGTGTCGCCGCCCGCGCGCACCGAGCGCCACACCTCAACAAACGGTGGAATTGGCGGCGTAATGTCCGATCGCCCCTCCAGATGAACATGCTCCCACCGCAGCGCACGCAACTCCTCAGTGCGTGCCCCGGTCAGCAAGGACACGATGATGTAGGGGTGCATCCGGTCAGAGGCCGTCTTTCTGATCACGTCGTCAGCCTGCTGCGCAGTCATGGCCTTCGAGGGGCGGCCCGGTAGGCCGGCCGGTACCTCGGTGAGTTCGACGACGTTCCTCGTCACCTTGTCGCGCGCCATCGCCCGTCGCACTGCTCGATTCAGACAAGCCCTGACCCCCTGGAGGGTTCGGGTGCTCAAAGATGTGGCCAGGGTCGCGAGCCATTGATCAACCTCAGTGGCAGTCAGATCCCGCAGCTTCCGCGCCCCGAGGTACGGAAGCACGTGCTTCTCGCACAGATGGCGATTCACGTCACGTGTCGCCTTGTCGCGGCTACTCAAGCCGTGCTCAAGCCAGTCCTCAACCGCCTGGCGGACCGTGTAGCCGTCGCGGGTGAGAACGACACCATCCTCACGGCTGCGGAGCAGGTCTCGCAGCTTCGCCTTTGCCTCGGTCTTGGTTCGACCGTAGCTGTGCCGTACGAGCCGCTTGCCTCGCCCGTCATAGCCCACCGTCGCCGTCGCGACCCAACGCTGACGGCGTTGATCCCAATGCAATCCGCCGTCTCCACGAGGCCGACGGGTACTCATGCGACGCCGGAGTCCAAACTGGCCACGTACTCAGCCAGCGCGGACACCGGAACCAGGCGGCGACGCCCCTGCTTGACCGTCCGCAGCTGACCAGACCTGATCAGCTCGTAGAGCACCGACCGACTCAATCGAAGCGCCGCTGCCGCTTCTTCCACGCCATAGAGCACCGCCGGAACATCGGCCACATCAGTTCGCCTGCTCATGATCAATACACCTCCCACCCCGTCTCAAGATCGGCTCCTCGGCCGGTCGACCTCTGGCAACGCTCGGAACAGCGAAATCGGTCGCGACTCGGTCGCGCTTACATCTGAATCGTCCGGAAAGAATGGAGTTTCGCAATCGCCGCTGCGACCTGTGGACATCCGCTGAGCAACAAATAGCCACTCGGCGTATCCCGACACCATGATGATCTTGGATTCTCGACCGCCTGATGATCTTGGACCTCGATGGGAGCGGCTCTCGATACCCCGTCGGCTCCTCTGCATTCGCGGCGGGTGCGTGTCGGACGCCGCCGACAGCGTCGCCTTCCGCAACTGCTGACTCATCGCCTCACCCTCCGACGCCACCGACCCTCGCTTACCCCTAAGCAGCACAGACACCGGCCAGCGGTCACGACCTGCGACACCAAGCCGCGTCACTGGCCGATTCGCTTCAGATAGGGGGAATTGCCTGGCGCACCCGGCTCGATATGGAAGCACACCGGTCTGGTGGCGTAACGGAAACCCCAACTGTCGACCCTTCACCCTTATCGGTGGTGCGGCGGCTACTTCAAGATCAACACGTTCCGCCTTTTCAAGATCACTTTGGACATCACTCTCACGCGAGGATGATGTCCATCTCGTGACACAAGGCTTTCACGCGAGCCACGATGTCGTCACGGATGTGGCCACGTCCTCCAAGGGCTGCACGATAGGGTCGGGCACTGGCCAGTCCAAGTAGCGGCGCCCGGAGTCGATCGGGCAGGCGTCTCCGCACCCCATGGTGATCACGAAGTCGGGGGCCAGCACTACTTCGTCAGTGAGGGGTTAGGGGAACTCCGCGACCATGGGGACACCGATCTCGTCCAGTACCTCCACCACCAGTGGGTCGACAGACTGGCGATCTGCTATTGGAGCGCGGTATTCGGCTCTGGGCGGGTGTGCTCGGCCGTTACCGGCGTCCCGGACGCTGATCAGCGACGGGTCCGATATCGAGTTCGTCGGTCAGCTGTCGGACGCGGCGTTCGATCTCGTCGCGGATGGGGCGAACGCCCGCGGTGTCAAGACCAGCGGGGTCGTCGAGGTCGTCCCAGGATTCGTAGCGTTTGCCGGGGAAGATGGGGCACGCATCGCCGCAGCCCATGCTGATTACGACGCCGGCGGCGCGGACGGTTTCGTCGGTCCAGGGTTTGGGGAACTCGTCGGAGATGTCGATGTCGCGTTCGGCCAAAGCGGCGATGGCGGCAGGGTTGACCTCGTGGCCGGGTTCGGACCCACCGGACCAGGCGACGGCGCGATCACCAGTCAGAGCCTCAAAGAATCCGAGGGCCATCTGAGACCGACCGGCGTTGTGGGTGCATAGGAACAGGACGGTCGGCTTGCCATCGAGATGGAGCCCTTCGGCCTTGGCGACGGCGCGTAGCCGTTGTCGGGCGAACCGTTCGGCCATCAATGGGAGAAATTTGGTGACCGCCGCCTGCTGGGCGAGCTGGCCGTAGGAGGAGTGCAGGAATCGTTCGATGGTTTCGGATCCGAAGGTGCCGGTGAACTCCTCGGCCAGGCGGGAGGCGGCGGTGCGGAGCGCAAGTGTGGTGTCGATGCTGAGGGTGCTCCAGGTAGGTGTAGTCACAATGCTCTCCCTGCTGGTGCGTAGAGGTCGGCGAGGTGCTGGACGCGGCGGTTGATGTCGGTGTAGGCGCGCTCGAAGGCGGCGTTGGTATTGACTGGCACCGGGTCAGGAATCGACCAGTGCAGGCGCGGAAGGGTGGGCCCAAGCTCTTCGTGGGCGTTGTCGCAGACCGCAACGATCAGATCATCGTCGTGCAGGACGGCGCTGAGCGGCTCCGGGCAATGGCTATGGTGTCGGCGATCGCCTGCGGCGCAGTCTCTAGCGCGGGGTTGAACTCGTCGGCGGCCGAGCCGCCCAGAGTTGCGACGAGGCGGCCAAGCACGGCCAAGGCCGTGGTGTAGCTCACGGTATGCGCGCTTGCGGTCTCGTCATCGCAGGTGCGCAGTACGACGTCGCCGGCCGGGTCAGCGGGTCCATAGCCGGTGACCAGCACCGTGTTCGCGCCGGCGTCCTTGGCCTGTTTGAGTAGGTCGTTAGTGAACCGTTTGGTGCCGCGGTGGCTGATGACAACCAGCTGCTCCCCTGGATATACGCCGCCACTGAGGACCAGTTCGAGCGCGTCTACAACAACGGGACGGACGGTACCGCCAGTGAGTGCAACTACCCAATTGGATGCGACCTTGCAGGCGTGCAGTGATGAGCCGACGCCAGTGAACAACAACGGCCGATCAGGGTTTAGCGCTGGTGGCTTAGTGCGCGACAAGGCGTCGGCGACTGCGTCGGGTTGCGCAAGTATCTGACTTCGATATGCAGTGGAGCCTGCGGACATGTCAAATCCTTTCAATGGTAAAGAGCGGGCTGCTCGGCTAATTGCACTGTGCCCGTACACACATGCGGTGAGCTCGAGTTGTACAGTGCACGACTAGTGCACTATTATGCACTATGAACTCTGGTGCAGTTGAGTTGGCGTCTGCGATCGGCCGCCGCGTGAGGCTGGAACGGCAGGCCCGGCGGTGGACGTTGGATCAGCTGGCCGAGGCGGCCGGGGTGAGCCGGCGGATGGTTGTCAACGTCGAGCAGGGGTCGGCAAACCCGAGTGTGGCGATCTTGCTGCGGCTGAGTGACGCCTTGGGCATTGGTCTGCCGGCGCTGGTGGAACCGCCGCAGCCCAAGGCGGTGAAGGTGATCCGGGCTGGTGAGGGTGCGGCGTTGTGGAGCAGCACGGCCGGTGGTCGTGGAGTGCTGGTGGCCGGCACCGAGCCCCCGGATGTGGTGGAGCTGTGGGACTGGACACTCGCTGCGGGCGACAGCCATGGCAGCGAGGCACATTCATCGGGAACGAGGGAGTTGTTGCAGGTCCAAGACGGCACGGTCGTCGTGACCGTGGCCGGCAAGCAAACCAGGCTGGAGGCCGGCGATGCGATCACCTTCGCCGGCGACCTGGTGCACTCGTACACGAATCCGGGTACGGAGGCTGCGCGGTTCTCATTGGCGGTGTTCGAGCCGGGTGTCGGGTCGAGTTCACACGCGGCGGCCGGCGATGCCTGAGTTGACCTTTCTGGAGAACTTGCTGGCCGGAGCGTGGGTGGACGCGGCCGTGTTCGAGCTAAGGCCTGACTATCGAGCGTTGCTGCTGGCCGTCGACGGGATCATTCCCGGCCCCAGCGATGCGGCCAGTGAGGCGCTGCTGCACGCAGCGGAAGCCTCGGCCCGCGACGAACTGCGCGACCCGGTGGTAGATCAGTTACCGCACGTGGCGTCGTGGCGAGATGCGTACCGTGCCTTCGGCGCAAAGCCGCAGCGGACCCGGAACAGCCTGGAGGCATTGCTGCGCCGCGCGGCAGGCGCAGGGCTGCCGCGAGTGAACCGGCTTACCGACTACTACAACGCGGTGTCGGTGCTGCATCAGCTCCCGCTGGGCGGGGAGGACCTGGCCGGCTACACGGGGTCACCGCGGCTGGTCCGGGCCAGTGGTGCCGAGCCGTTCGACACCGTCGCCGATGGGGAGCGCGTGGCCGAGTACCCCGACCCTGGAGAGGTGGTGTGGTGCGATGCCGTCGGAGTGACCTGCCGACGGTGGAACTGGCGACAGGCGCACCGGACACAGCTTCGGGAAGACACGACCGCTGCGCTGTTCATCCTCGACGCCCTGGACCCGTTCACCGACGATCAGCTGGTCGCGGCCGCGGACGATCTAGTTGATCACCTTGCCCGGTTCAGTCCCGACCTCGCAGTCGCGCGCCGCCTTATCACGCACCCGCGCCCTTCGACAGGAGAACTGACGTGTTGATGCATCCGTGGGATGCCGCACTGGACGACGCCGAGTGGCAAAGGTGGGTGGCCGGCACCGATCGGTTCGGGATGCTGGCGGTCAACAACGTCGACCCTGGACGGGCGCCGCTCGTGCTGCCCACCCACTTCACGCTCGCCGGACCGGAAATACTGCTGCATCTCGCCCGCCCCAACCCGGTCTGGCCGCACCTCGAAGCCGCCGCCGAGGTGAGGCTGGTGGTCGTCGGTGACTACGCCTACATTCCGACCTACTGGCGGGCCAAGGCTGGCGGACCCGACGAGGACGGGGTCCCGACCAGCTACTACGCATCGGTGCAGTTCGTCTGCCGCCCCACGCTCGTCGACGACTCACAAGGCAAGGCCGAGATCCTGGCCGCGCAGCTCGCAGACCTGCAGCCCGAGGGCGGCCACGCCACAGTCGCGGTGGACCAGGCCCCCTATGGGCGGATGCTGCCCGGCATCCGCGGCGTCCGGCTCCAGGTTCTCCAGGTGCAGGCGAAGTTCAAGTACGACGACCACAACCCCGTCGACCACCGTGAACGCGTCATCCACCATCTGGAACAGCGCGACCACGGCCTGGA
The DNA here is from genome assembly GCA_963836855.1 of uncultured Actinomycetota bacterium. Lineage (GTDB taxonomy): Bacteria > Actinomycetota > Actinomycetes > Propionibacteriales > Propionibacteriaceae > Microlunatus. The sequence goes on from CAWILN010000020.1 coordinate 43,971, forward strand.
CGCCGGCGCTGCCGTCCAGCAGCAGCGACGGCTTACCGCAATCGGGGACTGGCGCACCCACAGAAAACAATCATGAGCACCCGCTCGCGCTCGGCCATAGTGCCGCCGTGGGCGCTGGCCACCGCGGCGATGTTCTCGATCCAGCTCAGCTCCGCGCTGGCACTGCCGCTGGTGGCCACCGTAGGCGCCGCCGGCACCGCCTGGCTCAGACTCACCGCTGGCGCCCTCATCATCCTCTTGTTCACCCGGCCACCGCTGCGCTCGATCCGCCGGTCTGATCTGCCGGCACTCCTCGGGCTCGGTGTGGCCAGCGGGTTGATGTCCGTCGCGTTCCTCGCAGCCATCGACCGGATCCCCCTCGGCACCGCAGTTGCAGTCGAGTTCCTCGGACCACTGACTGTCGCCGCCGTTCGCAGCCACAACCGCCGCGCCCTGGCCTGGCCCGCCCTGGCCATGATCGGGGTCGTCGGGCTCACCGAACCGTGGACCGGCACCATCGACCCGATCGGGGTCGGGCTCGCCGCCCTCGCCGGCATCGGCTGGGGCGCCTACATCCTGCTCACCCAACACGTCGGTGACCAGTTCGCCGGCGTCACCGGACTCAGCGTCACCGTGCCCGTGGCCGCCGCCACGACCGCGATTGTCGGCGTCCCGCAAGCCGCCAGCCACCTCACCCCCGGCATCCTGGCGGCTGCACTTGGGCTCGGCCTGCTGCACCCGGTCCTGACCTTCGCGCTGGAAATGCTCGCTCTGCGGCGGATGACCGCGACTGCGTTCGGCACCCTGATGGCCGTCGAACCCGCCATCGGCGTCCTGCTCGGACTCCTCGTCCTGCACCAGACACCGTCAATCACGCAGATCATCGGCATCCTGCTCGTCGTCACCGCCGGGGTGGCCGCCCAACTCAGAGGCCAACGCCAAGAGACCAGCACACAGCCACGACTCCAAGCGCTCGGTTAGCCGCCAGGCCGGATCTGACCGCAACCTTCAATGAATGCCGCAACCTTCGATGAATGCCGCGACCGGCTGACAGTCCTACGGGCAGCGAGGACCGGCCCGCAACGAGGCGACGTGTCGAGCAGCGGAGCCGTCGCCGCGCAGGCCCAGCGGATCAGTGGGCAGGCTCACCGGCTGCGGAGTACTCCCGGAAGGCTGTGACCAGACCCGCGGCGTACGCACGAACCTGGCGGAGGTCGACCCACTCGTCGACGACATGCAGTCCGCCGCCCGCGGGACCACAGATCACGACCGGGATGCTGGCGCCGGCGAACAACGGCGCCTCCATCCAGTAAGGCGCGGCAAACGGCGCTCCGGTACGTCCCGGGGCGTCACGCAGGGCGTTGTCGAGCCGATCGGCGAACTCTGCCGCCGGCCCGGTGTCGTCCAACCGCCACGCGTCCCGACCGACCACCAGCCGCGCCCGGGCGGAGAAAGTGGGATCGTCTTTGCGCAACCGATCGAGGATCTGCTCAACATCGGCAACGGCCTGCTCGACCCCCTCCTCGGGTGTAAAGCGCCGCTCGAGGGTGGCCCGTGCCGATGCAGCCAGGCTGAACGGCGCCTGGCCACCCGCCGTCACGGTCGCCAGCAGCGCCGCCTCCCTGCAGTGCAGCGTCGGCCTGTTCCACGGCGGTCAGCAGCCGGCCGAGGTGGGTTACCGCGTTGACGCCTTGGGCCGGCATCGAGCTGTGCGCGGCGCGGCCCATCATCTCGACCTCGACGACGGCGAATCCACGGAGGCTGACGGTCCGGTCGAGCGCAGTGGGCCCCCCGACCACCGCCACGTCCGGCCGCAGTCCGGTCTCGTCGAGATGGGCGAGCGCCGTCTCGGTGCCGAGACTGGCGTCCTCCTCGTCCGCGACCAGGGCGAGGATCACACGGCCGACGTCGTCGCGTGCGATCTGTTCGGCGGCCACGACCAACCCGGCGATTCCGCCTTTCATGTCGGCGGCGCCGCGCCCGTACATACGGTGGCCGTCGACACGTGGCTCGAATGGCGCCGACATCTTTTCGACCCCGACGGTGTCGACGTGCCCGTTGAGCAAGATCGTCGGGCCCGTTGTGCTGCGCCGCCAGGCCAGCAGGCTCGGTCGATCCGGATGGCCGGCCGGGGCCACGACTCGAGTGGAGAAGCCAGATCGGTCCAGCCGTTCCCGCAACATCGCCACAATGGCAGTCTCGCCAGCCGCACCGGGCACCAGCCCAGGATTGACCGAGTCGATTGCCACAAGTTCGGCCAGCAGGTTGACCGGGTCTGCGGTGATCGACACGGTGGCACCCTAGTCAGCAGCTGCACGGGTTCGGCTGCAACAACTGCCTCGACCTAAGCGAGCTTTTTGACATCCGGTTACTGCCGCTGTGAGGCATCGAGCGCTTGGGCAAGGTCGCTGAGGATGTCTTCTGGCTCCTCGATGCCGATTGAGAGCCGCACCATTCCCGGCGGGATACCCGCCTCGGTGAGTTCTTTCTCCGACAGGCTGAACTGGGAGGAGGTGATGGGCATGCTGACAAGGGTCTCAACACCACCCAGGCTGGTAGCCTCTGTCAGCACACGTAGCCGCCGCATCATGTCATAGCCGCGCTGATTGCCACCTTGGACGACGAAGGTAACCATGCCACCGGCGCGGCCCGCAGGGAGCAGCCGGGCTGCCAGTTCGCGCTGAGGGTAGGCGGCCAGGCCTGGATAGATGACGTCGGCTACGTCTGGACGGGACTTAAGGAACTGCGCTACCCGGGCAGCCGTGCTCATCTGCCGATCGAGCCGGAGCCGGACCGTGCGGAGCGCACGCGAGACGAGGAAGGCAGCGTGCGGGTCCAGGCAGCCGCCGAGGGTGATAACACGCCGCTGAAATTGCTGGATGTGCGCTCGTCCCGAGGAGATGCAACCAGCGGTCACGTCTGAGTGGCCGTTCAGGAACTTCGTGACCGAGTCGATCACCACGTCAGCGCCGTGTTCCAGGGGGCGAATCAGCAGTGGGGTCGCAAACGTGTTGTCGACCACTAGCCGGGCCCCGGCTCCGCGGGCGAGGTCCGCCAATGCGGGCACGTCCAGCAGGCGCAGCTGCGGGTTGGAGATCGACTCCGCATACAGCACCGCGATAGGCGCACGTCCGACGGCCTGACGCCAGCTGTCAAGATCAGCGGCGCCGACCAAATCCACAGTGATGCCAAGCTGCCGCAGGTCGCGCTCCAGCAGGTCCCGCGTGTCGCCATACAGTTCGCGGGCGGCAACCAACCGGTCACCGGCCTTGAGAAGAGTGAGCAGGACAACTGCGACGGCCGCCATCCCGCTACTAGTCATCAGGCCTGCCTCAGCCCCTTCCAGGCGCGCGATCTCGGCGCCTGCGGCGTCCACCGTCGGGTTGCCGAAGCGGCTGTACCAGTACTCGTTCAACCCTCCCGTGGCACGGATATCGTCATAGCTGGTCTCGTCGAGCCGAAAGTTGACAGTCTGATAGATCGGCGGCACCACCGGCTGGGTCCGCGGGGTAATCGACGTAGACGGGTCTGTTCCCGGTGCGGGCATATTGACCTCCTTGCTCAATCCTGTCTGGCGCGACCGTGCTCAGCGTCTATCCCGGCGAGGGCGGCCGGCCGGTGCCATGAAACCTCCCAGTCCGGCACGACATGCATGGGCAGCAGACCCGCCAAGAGCTTGGCAAAATGCTGGTCTTGCCGGACGCGGGCGCTCCCAGGACGCTCGTGATCGCCATCTAACGGTAACCAGCACATCCGCCGGTGCCGTCGGCTGACGTCCGCAACCGACACTCACGACTGGCGACGTACCCCCCACTCGATTTCAGAATCCGATGTGCCACACACCCCATGCACCGCCGGAAGTAACTCGGGTCGGCCTGACCGCCCCGGTGGCATGTACCCCCTTCGGGTGGGTGTGACGATGAGCCTCCACAAGCTCACAGCAGGGGCCGGGTATGACTACCTGACCCGGCAGGTCGCCGCCTTGGACGCGACCGAGAAAGGTCATACCGGGCTGGCGTCGTACTACAGCCGAGCGGGGTGAGACGCCGGGGGCGTGGATCGGTTCCGGCTTGGACGGGGTCGACGGCCTGACCGCCGGCGACCCGGTGACCGCCGAGCAGATGCGGGCATTGTTCGGCTGCGGTCTGCACCCGCTGGCCGAGCTCCGCCAGCAGCAGCTGGAAGGGCCAGACCTCTCCCGACGTGACTTGCAGGAGGCGGCCCGTCTGGGCGTGCCGTTCAAGATCGTTGATGGCGACGTCAGCCCGTTCCGCCTCGAAGTGGCAAGACGCTTCGCGGCGATTCAGACGGCGGCCGGCCTTCCTGCCGGCGCTCCGCTGCCGGCTGCTGATCGGGCGCGGGTGCGGACCGAGGTGGCACACGAGTTCTTCCTTGCCGCGCATGGACGGGAGCCGATTGACGCCCGGGAGCTGGCGGGACAGATCGCGAAAGATTCCCGGCCGCGGACACAGACTGTTGCTGGCTACGACTTGACGTTCTCGCCCGGTGAAGTCAGTGTCGACCTTGTGGGCGGTTGCTGAACCGGCGGTGGCGGCTGTGATCGAACGGGCCCATCAGGCCGCCGTCAAGGACGCTTTGGCGTTCATCGAGGAGCATGCCTTGTTCACCCGGACTGGGCCGCAAGGGATCCGGCAGGTCAACGTCCGAGGCCTGGTCGCGACCGCGTTCACCCACCGCGACAGCCGGGCCGGGGACCCGGATCTGCACACCCACGTCGCGGTAGCGAACAAGGTGCGGACCCTCGATGGACGGTGGCTGTCGATCGACGGCCGGGTGCTGTTCAAAGCCCATGTCGCCGCCTCGGAGACCTATAACACCGCGCTCGAGCAGCATCTCCGCGAAACGTTAGGCGTGCGGTTCGCCGAACGACCCGGCACCGACCCGGCGAAGCGGCCGATCCGGGAGATCGTCGGTGTCGAGCCCCGACTGAACCAGCGCTGGTCGACCCGCCGTGCCCACATCGAAGCCCGCCGCGGCAGAGCTGGCGATCCAGTTCCAGAACGATCATGGCCGGCCGCCGACCCCGGTCGAGGCGTTGCATCTGGCACAACAGGCGACGTTGGAGACCCGCGACGCCAAACACGAACCCCGATCCCTGGCCGAGCAACGCACAACCTGGCTCAATGAGGCCGCAGCCGTGTTGGGCGGCTCGGAGGCCGTCGCCTCGATGGTGCGGACGGCGTTGGCACCGCACGCCGAGGCGACCACGATTGCCGACTCACACTGGGTCGCCCAGACAGCTGATCACATCCTGACCGTTATGGAGGGGAGCCGTGCGACGTGGCAGATGTGGCATGTCCGGGCCGAAGCGCAACGACAGGTCCGGACGATCGGCGTGCCTGCTGAACATGCCGCGGCATTGGTGGACCTGCTGGTCGATCAGGTGCTCGATCGGCGATCCATTGCCCTCGCCGCGCCGGCTGACCACATCGAGGAACCGGAGGCACTACGGCGGGTCGACGGGTCGTCGGTCTACACCGTCGCCGGCGCCGACCCTCTACACGTCGGCGCGGATCCTCGACGCCGAGCGGCGCCTCATCGCAGCCGCCGGACGAGCGCGGCGGCACGTCCGTCGAGCAGACGGCGGTGGAGCTGGCCTTGCTCGAGATGGCGGCGAACTGGACCGCACTCGATGCTGGGCAGGCCTCACTGGTCCGCCAGATGTGCACCTCCGGGGCACGTGCTGCAGCTGGCGATCGCCCCGGCCGGCGCCGGGAAGACGACCGCCATGCGTGCCCTGACTCTCGCCTGGACCGAAGACGGGGGCCATTTGCTCGGCCTGGCCCCGTCGGCTGCCGCGGCCGCTGTTCTCGGCGAGCAGACCGGCATCCGCACCGAGACACTCGCCAAGCTCACCTGGTCACTTGACCATGGCGAGCTGCCGGACTGGGCGGCAGCGGTCGGCCCGTCGACCTTGGTGATCATCGACGAAGCCGGCATGGCCGACACCCTGTCCCTCGACACCGCCGTCCAGTTCGCCATCGGTCGCGGTGCGAGTGTCCGACTGGTCGGCGATGATCAACAACTCGCCGCGATCGGCGCCGGCGGTGTCCTCCGCGACATCGCACATATCCACGGCGCCCTTCGCCTGACCGAGCTGCATCGCTTCACCGACCCCGCCGAAGCGGCAGCATCGCTCGCCCTCCGCGACGGCGGCCCCGAGGCACTCGACTTCTACCTTGATCACGGCCGGGTTCATGTCGGCGACCTCGCGACCACGACGCAGGATGCCTTCGCAGCTTGGGTTTCCGACCGGGCTGCAGGACTCGACGCGATCATGCTCGCCCCCACCCGGGAGCTTGTCGCCGAACTCAACCGACAAGCCCGTGATCATTGCCTCGGCAGTCACCCGGCCGGCCGCGAGGTGCGCTTGGCGGATGGGAACCAGGCCAGTGTCGGCGATGTGATCATCACCCGCACGCAACGACCGCCGACTCCGCCTCACCGCCACCGACTGGGTCAAAAACGGAGACCGCTGGACCATCACCCAGTCGGTCGTCACGGCGACCTGATAGTCCGACACAACCGCAGCCACCTCACCGCACGGCTCCCCGCCGACTATGTTCGAAGCCTCGACCGGCCTTGGCTACGCCACCACCATCCACGCCGCCCAGGGCGTCACCGCCGACACGATGCACGGCGTGGCCACAGGACAGGAGTCCCGGCAGCAGCTGTACACCATGCTCACCCGCGGCACGGGCCGCAAATCACCTCTACCTGCAGGTCGTCGGCGACGGCGACCCGCACACCGCTCATCCGACCCGAGACCGTCACCCCCGCACCCCGACTGAGCTGCTCGAACAGATCCTGGCCCGCGACGACACACCCACTTCAGCCACGACGCTCCTCCGCCGACTCAGCGACCCGGCGGCCCGGCTGCATGATGCGGTCCAGCGCTACACCGATGGCCTGCAGGCCGCCACTGAGCAAATCGTCGGACCCGCAATTGTGGACACGCTCGACGGCCGAGCCGAGCAAGTCGTACCCGACGTCACCGACGCACCGGCCTGGCCGACCCTGCGAGCCAGCCTCATCGCCTTGGCCGCGGAGACCGGCGAACACCCGCTCGTCCACCTCTATGAAGCCGCACTCGGGCGGGATCTCAGCGCGGCTGAAGACATGGCCGCCGTCCTGAACTGGCGCCTCCCAGAACCGCACTTCCACCGACGGCCGAGCACCGCTGCCCTGGCTACCCGGAATTCCCCGAGCGCTCAACGATCACCCCGACTGGCGGCAATACCTAACCCGGCGGTCCCAGTTGATCGCCGACCTCGCCGACCACATTCGACATCACGCGCGACGACGGCACTCAACCCCATTGGGTGCCGCAGGGCAGTTCTTTGAGCGCCGCCCTCATTGGTGAAGTCGCCGTGTGGCGGGCCGCCAATGGCGTCGACCCCCACGACCGCCGCCCCAGCGGACCAGAACAGCTGCCGACCGCTTCGGCCGAATGGCAACAACATCTCGATCGAAGCATCACCCACGCTAGCGACTACCCGGCCAACTTGGATTACCGGAGGCAGGGAGTTGGTTCCACCTTTGAAGGTGGCCGTCGCGAAGATCGACACCACTGGCAGCGCCCATCCGAGATCAACCAGAGGTCGGGGCCGCCGGGCCCTAGCTTCTAACGGGACATCTGCCATGCGGCCATGGCAAACGAATCGACGCCGCGCTGCAGATCACCGCCAAGGCCACCGGCTAGACGACAAGATCCGGAGTCGACCTCCCGGAAATCCGGCCGCTCGATCGCAGCGATTCGTGATTTCTGCCAGGCTCCGTAGGAAAGATGCCGAGACGGCGGCCACCGTCCACGAGTGCGATATCGGTCCTCGATATTTCAGCGGCGACTGGCCCTGTGGTCCTGGCCGTTCATGTCCCGGCAGCCGATACCGGCGGGAGGACATCGTCAGGATCGGCATCGACCGAGCGAGCTGGGACGGTCGGGGTGATGTTGCGGTTGACTCGGAACATGTTGTGCGGGTCGTAGGTTGCCTTGGCGCGGCGGAGGCGTTCGAAGTTACCGCCGTAGGCGTCGGCGGTACGGGCGGTGTCGTCCTCGGCCAGTTGGAAGTTGACGTAGTTGCCGCCGGTGGAGAACGGGCGGATGGTCTGCCACGCGGCCCGGACCCAGGCCACGTGGCTGTCAGGGCTGGCACCGGCCGGCCAGGCCCCGGCGAAGCCGGTGATGTAGCGGGCGTCGCGGTTGCCGACCGCGCCGTCGTCGGCCGCGTGTTCGTTCGCGGCGCCGCCGATGTGGAAGATGACGGACTCTGAGTGCACGGTGGGCACCTTCAGCGCGCCGTCGCGGAACGCCTCGAGAAACCTGCTGGACAGGGCAGGCAGGTGCTCGGCCTTCCAGTAGTAGTGCTGGCCCTTGGGTTCGGTGCCGTCCATCATCGACTGCTGCTCGATGTACGGTCTTTCAGCGATCAGGTCGACGATCGGGTCGCCGAGGGCGCGGACGGCGGTCAGGTCGGCGTCGGCGTCGGCGCAGCCCCACTGTGGCAGACGAGGATGCCGATGATGTGCCGACCGTGCCAATGCTGCGGGATGAACGGTGCGGGTGGCGCGATCCGGATGGCCACGGCGGCGGCCAGCTCGCGGGGCGCGGACTCGGTGAGCACGCGGTAGGCGCTGAGGACCTCCTCGGCGCGGGCGGCGTCCCACAGGATCAGACCGCCAGTGATCGTCGGGCCGACCGGGTGCAGCAGGAAGGTGAACCGAGTGACCACGCCGAAGTTGCCGCCGCCGCCCCGCAGCGCCCAGAACAGCTCTGCGTTGATCTCGCGATTGGCGGTGCGGATCGCGCCGTCGGCGGTGACGATCTGCACCTCGTGGAGGTTGTCGACGGCCCAGCCGAAGCGGCGCATCAGGTAGCCGAAACCGCCGCCGAGGGTCAGGCCGGCGACGCCGACCTCGGAGACGAACCCGAGCACTGTCGCCAGGCCATGCCGCTGCGTGGCGCGGTCGACGTCTTGGAGCAGGCAGCCGGGTCCGACATGGACAAGGCGGGCGCGCGGCGTCGACGGTGACATCGCGCATCCGGGCCAGATCGAGGGTCAGACCCCGGTCGGCAAGGGACGTGCCGGCGATGTTGTGCCCACCGCCTTTGACGCTCAGCAGCAGCCCGTGGTCGCGGGCGAACCCCACAGCTACGGCGACGTCGCGGGCGGAGACAGGCTGAACGACGAGCGCCGGGGTCCGGGCCGCCAAGGCGTTCCACACCAGCACGGAACTTTTCCAGCCCTCGTCGCCGGGGCGGAGCAGGCGGCCCTCGATCCGCGCCGTCAGCTCGTCAAGCCGCTCCGGGCTCATGCGGACGGGGCCGCCGTCTCGTCCGGCGACGTCGATCGGGGTCGCGGTCACGACGCGACCGCCTCGCTGATCGGGTCGGCGGTCGGGGTGCCGATCGCGGCGCGCAATGCGACCAGGAACGCCGCGGGTTGCTCGAGGGGCGGGTCGTCACCGGCGTCCTCGATGACGTGCAGCGGCCAGCCGTACCGGGCTCCGACCGCCTCGGCGATCTCGACTGGGGTGGCGAGGTCGTGCCGGCCCCAGATCAAGGTGGTGGGAACGTTGATGCGGGCCAGTTCCGCCGGCGGGATCGGTGTCGCCGCGAACTGCCCGATCAAATCGCCCATGGCGGCCTGCACGCGAGGTGTGCTGGCCAGTTCGACGGCATAGGCCGCGTAGGGCGCCCACCGCCGACCCCACCGCTCGCGCACCAGATCCAGGTCAAAGGCGCAGAAGTCCATGAAACGGTCGTAGGTGCCGGCGGTCGGATGGCTGAGGAAGCGCTGCATCGCGAGCCCGAACCGCGGCGCGGGCTCGAACGCTGACAGGCCGAGCGCATCCACCAGCACCAGGTGGGTCAAACTACCGGGCCGGTCAGCGGCGAACCGGGCGGCGATGGCGCCGCCGATCGTACGCCCGACCAGCACCGGTGGCGTCGGACAGGTTTCCTCGACCAACTCACCGAGCCAGCCAAGCACCCAGTCGGCATCCACCCCGGTATCGGGGATCGCCGAAGCGCCATGGCCCGGTAGGTCGGGGACGATCACGCGGTGGGTGCGGACCAGCTGCGGGAGCACCTGTAGCCAGACGAGGGCGAACTCGCTCGGTCCGTGCAGCAGCACCATGGGTGGGCCGTCGCCGCCCTCCAGCACCGCGGTCGACACGCCGGCCAGCTGCAGTCGCCGCTCACTAACCGGGATTCCAGTCAGCAGCTCCTCCCGGTCCCGCTGTCCCACCTCAGACATCGTGGTCATTGTCCATCTCCCTCTCTCAGCACATCACCAGGGAAGACGGCACAGCGCGCCGATGGACGCAACCGGCGTCGCGCCCATGCGACATCCGGGGCGGTGACCGATCGGCTGATGCGTCCAACGCCCGGTTTGCACGTCTTGATGGGTGACACCAGACTTGGCCCCAACGGAACGGATCCTGAGATGAGCGTCGACACGATCACAGCGACTGACGCACACCAGCCTCTACAACAGCCTCTGCGGAAGCTGCAGATCGATTTCTTGTTCCTCGACCTGACCAGCTGCACCCGGTGCCGCGGAACCGATCGCAGCCTCAGCGAGGCGTTGCTTGTGGTGGCCGATGTGCTGCACGCTGCCGGGATCGCGGTCGAGGTCACCAAGGTGCACGTGGCCACCGAGGAACTAGCGCAGGCATGGCGGTTCGTGTCCTCCCCGACCATCCGGGTCAACGGCAGCGACATCGCGCTCGACCTGCGGGAAACCTCGTGCGGCTCCGAGGCCTGCACCGACGGCTGCGGTGACCAGATCGCCTGCCGGGTCTGGATGTACCGCGGCCAGGAGTACACCGAGGCGCCAACGGAGCTGATAGTCGACGCGATCCTGCGACACATCTACGGCGCGCCGGCAGCGCCGCCCCCCACGCGCCCCTACGAGATGCCCGAAAACCTGCGGCGCTTCTTCGCCGGCAGCCCGGCAGCGGCCCAACCGGTGCAACCCGCCGCAGCCGTCCAGCTCACCGAGGCAGTCCCAGCCAGCGAGGGCGGCCAACTCCGGTGCTGCCCGCCCGCCGAGCAGCAGAGGTGCTGTGACGCATCAGCGAAGGCGGACTGCTGCGGGGCCGACACCGAATCAGGATGTGGCTGCTAGTGAACACCCACCGCGGGCCCAGCCCTCCGGACGCGGAGACCGTGTGGCGGGACCTCCGCGGGCCGCTGCTGAACTTCATTACGCGCCGGGTCTCGGACCGGGACAGCGCCGAGGACATCCTGCAAGACGTCATGCTGCGCATCCACCGCCACGCCGACGAGCTCACCGATGGGTGGGCGGTTGGCGCCTGGATCCACGCAATCGCCCGCAACGCGATCATCGATCACTACCGACGGGCCGTGGTCCGCCGCGAGCGGCCCACCGGCTCCGAGCTGGAACTGGAACGACCCACACCGCCTGGACCCGAACCAGGCCCGGCCGAAGCGCGAGCCGAGCTGGCCGCTTGCCTGGAGCCACTGCTGGCGCAGCTGCCCGCGATCTACCGCGAGGCGCTCCGGCTCACCGATCTGGACGGTCTTACGCAAGCCGATGCGGCCGCCCACGTCGGTCTGACGACGTCGGGGCTGAAGGCGCGGGTACAGCGAGGCCGCACCCAGCTCAAGGCGTTGCTGACCCGCTGCTGCGAGATCGAACTCGACCGACGCGGCGGCATCCTCGACTACCAACCCCACAACGGCAACTGCGCCTGCCAGCCAAGCGCACCAACGCGCCCGCCAGCCCATCCGCCCGCCGAGCCAGCCGCTTGAAATCCCATGCTGGGTGCCGGTGTTCGAGTCCTGGTCGTCGGTGCCGGCATTGCCGGGCTCGCCGCCGCTCGCACGCTGCGCGATTGGGGAGCTGCAGTTGAGATCGTCGAACGCCAGCTGGATCCACCCGGCGAAGGCACCGGGATCTACTTGCTCGGCAACGCGGTCCGCGCCCTCGACACCCTGGGGGTCGGTGATCAGGTGGCCGAACGCGCTATCCACATCCGACGGCAGCGGACGGCCGATCACCGCGGCGAGGTGTTCGAGCGCTGTTCGAGGTCGACGTCGACCAGCTGTGGGACGGCGTCGGACCCTGTCTGGCGTTGCCCCCGGACGGACCTGCATCGAGTGCTGCTCGCCGGCGTCGTCATCAGCCTGCACCAAGTAGTCGAGCGCTAACGTGGCAACAGACCACATCTCCTTGGAGCGCACATGCAGCAAGGCGACATCGCCGCAGAGATGGAGCGCGCCCGGGTTGACTTCCATCACCTCCTCGACAACGCCACCAGCGCAGAGCTGCGGGCAGGTACCGACGGAACCAAGTGGACTAACGAGCAGCTGCTGTTCCACATGCTCTTCGGGTACCTACTGGTCCACAACCTGCTGATCTTGGTCAGAGCCTTCACCCGATTGCCTCGACGCGTCTCCAAGGCCTTCGCGGCGACTCTTAATGCCGCCACCAGACCTTTCCACGTCGTCAGTTACCTCGGCTCTCTCGGCGGTGCCCGCGTCCTCGGTCACTCACGCATGGAGCGTCTCATGGATTTGGTGATCGGCCGGCTGCAGCGGTCCGTGGCGGCGGCCAGTGAGGACAGTCTCAACCGAGGAATGCATTCCCGGTCGGCTGGGACCCGTACTTCAACGACTACATGACCCTTCGCGATGTCTACCACTACGCCACCCAGCACTACGACCACCACCGACGCCAACTCACTCTGGCAGCGACGACAACAGCGGCGGAGAATCATCGGCAACCCAAGGCCGCAGGTCGTGAGGAATAGCGTGGGACGGGCAGCAGACAACTCCCGAAACAGGTCGTGGCCTGGGTCGACCGCACGATGGGGCCGGGAAGCCGCATCCAGGTCCTGCGACGACTACCAATGGGCGGCTGGCATCTGAACCACGCGCTGGCAGTGGTCGACGGGGGCGGCCAGATCCATCGTCTGGTGTTGCGCCGGTGGGGCGCGTCTGGGCTGGGACCGCGACGACCCCGACTACACCGCAGCCCGAGAGATGACGATCCTGGAGCTGCTGCGCCCCACACCGCGGTTCGACCTCGGCCACATGCGGTGGAACCTGGTACTGGATGGTGGCCAGCCGATCGCCGATCGGTTCCTCGCCTGCTACCAAGCCCTCACCGGAACCTCCCTCGACGACCAGCCCTACTGGGATCTCGTGAGCCTGTTCGACGTGCTACTGGATATCGATCCAGACCACCCCGGCGATATCGACGCCCGACGACCACCGCCGCCTGACCACCTACGTCAAGAAAGTCCTAGCCGTAGCCACGAGAGTGACCTGCGGCACACACGCTGCCTTGTCCGTGTTTGTCCACAGCCGTACGCGTCGGCGCGAACAAGTCTTCATGCGCAACTTCCGCGGAATTCGGGACGAGGCTGCTGAGTGACCAACTGAGTGACTACCGGGTCGACGATCCGTACATTCGGGCACACCTCCACGGACCGAGTTCACGCTTAGTTATCGCCCTCGACGGCTCACCGATCGTGCTTCGGGACGAAGAGGTCGCAGGTTCAAATCCTGTCACCCCGACCAGTGGAATGCCTGGTCAGATACACATTGAGATTCTGGATCGAAGTGTTCGGGCGGCAAGTACAGCAGCATCTCAGTCCAAGATGTCTCCAAGTCTCCAATGTGCAGTTCCGGTTCATGCTTGACCATCGGGTTCCGGTACCTGCTTGACAGTTTCAAGACGCGGTTCCGGTTCCTGCGCGACAGTCGTACCGGTAGGTGCTTGACACTTTCGCGCTGCCAGCGGTTGTTGCGATGCCTGGTTGGTGGGTTCTTCCGTGGTCGTCATCGACTGCGGAAGGAGCCGGGATGCTTGTGGAGCTGCGGGTGGGCGAGCAACGGTATCGGGCGGTGTGGGAGGTGCTGGATGGCGCCTCGGTGACGGAGGTGGCACGTCGTTTCGGGGTGTCGCGGCAGAGTGTGCACACCTGGTTGCGCCGGTATGCCGCCGATCAGGGGTTGGGTGATCGGTCGTCGCGGCCGTATGGCTGTCCGCATCAGATGAGCCCGGTCGTGGAGGCCAGGATCGTGGAGATCAGGCGGGCGCATCCGGTCTGGGGTGCAGATCGGATCGGCTACCAGCTGACCCGGGATGGGGTATCGCTGGTGCCGGGTCGGACCAGCATTTATCGGGCGCTGATGCGGAATGGGCTGGTGGTGCCGGGCCAGCGGAGGCGGCGGCGGGCGGAGTATCGGCGGTGGGAACGGGCCCGGCCGATGGAGCTGTGGCAGATGGATGTGGTCGGTGGCTTCCACCTGGCCGATGGGACTGAGTTGAAGGCGGTGTCCGGGATCGACGACAGCTCCCGGTTCGGAGTGTCGGCAACACTGGTGCGGCGGGCCACCGCGAAGCCGGTGTGCGATGCATTGTTGGCGGCGCTGCGCCGGCACGGGATCCCCGATCAGATTTTGACTGATAATGGGAAGGTCTTCACCGGTCGGTTCGGGCCCGCGGGGAGTTCGGCGGAGGTGTTGTTCGACCGGGTCTGCGCCGAGAACGGGATCCGGCATCTGCTGACCGCGCCCCGATCTCCTACCACCACAGGGAAAGTGGAGCGGTGGCACAAGACGATTCGTGCCGAGTTCCTCCGTGTCCATGATCGCCGCCACGCCACCGTGGAGGAGCTGCAGGCCGCGTTGGATGTCTGGGTCGAGGAGTACAACACCCTCCGGCCGCACCAGGCGTTGGGGATGCGGCCCCCGATCGAGAGGTTCCAGCTTGCTGCCGGGCCCGGTGTGGAGACCGTCGTTGAACCCAGTGCCGTCCCGGCCGTGCCGCCGGCGCCGGTGGTGGAGCCGATCCCGCAGATCGTGCGGCTGCCCGGGGTGCAGCGGTGGGTCGACCAGCATGGCTTGATCTCGTTGGGCGGGTTCGGTTACCGGGTGCCGATTGTGCTGGCCGGGGAGCCGGTGGAGGCCGTCGCCGCGGAGCATCTGGTGCGGATCTTCCACCGTGACGTGCTGGTCGCCGAGCATGTGCAACGCCGCAAACCCGACACCGACCCGCAGCAGGAGGTCCGGCTGCGGCAGGGCAGCCGCCGGTCCCGGCGCGCCACCGACGGGCTGGTTGTGACCCGGATAGTGGACTCCTCCGGGTATGTCTCGTTCGCCGGCACCAACTACCGTGTCGGCAACCGCTGGCGCGGCCGCAGCGCCCAAGTCTGCATCGTGGCCGGTTCGGTGCAGCTGTCCTGCGATGGCCACATCGTGCGGGTGCACCCGATCCGGCACGACCGGGCCAAAGAGCATGGCGCGTTCGCCACCCCGAACGGGCGGCCCCGCCACCGACAGGATGCGCCGGCCGGGGTCGGCGTCAAGGCCACGCCGCTGCGCGGTCGGCCTGCCGGCCGCGCCTTGACCCCGACCCCTTAACCCGGCGCTCTTAGCAGCGGCGCGGAACCACCCAACCCGAAGAACAATGTTGATCATGTCAAGCAGGTACCGGAACTCATTCGTCAAGCGGGTACCGGAACTTGACATCTCCAAGTCTCCAAGTCGCCGCAATGCCTCGCGTGTGGCAGCCGAACTGGCATTTGCGTAAATCTCCATCGTGACCGCCTGGTCGGCGTGCCGAAGGATTCGCATGATCACGCGGGGGTGCACATCTAGGTCGACGAGCAGTGTGGCACATGTGTGCCGCGCATCATGAACAGTGATCGGACGCACGCCCGCCGCCTCGCAACGCGCGACGAATTTCCTGTTGAGAGTGCGCGGATCAATTGCAGTGCCATAACGGCCCGTGAAGATCAAAGACGGCAACGTCCTTCGTCTGCTGCCAGATCTCGCCTGCTGCCTCTCGCTCCTCGTCCTGCTGTCCGCGCCTGATCTTCAGTGCCGCCGTCACGATGTCCGGTATTGGGAGCCAAGCATCGGACGCCTCGGTTTTCGTTTCCCGGTAGAGCAGGGATCGACGGACTCGTTGGAGCTGATGGTCTGGCACAAGTGTGCTTTGCTCGAAATTCACGGAATCCCAGGCGAAGGCCGAGGACCTCACCTTTCCGAAGCCCAAGAACCAGAACCAAGACGTAGGCGGCGTAGAGCGGATCGGAGTCGGACCGTGCAGATTCGAGAAAGCGCCTAGCTTCTTCGCTCGTCCACGGCACTAGCTTTCGCTTTCGCTGCTTCGGAATCTGTACGAGCTGAGCCACATTGCGATCAAGCAACTCCTGGCGCACCGCAGTATTCAGCCCTGAACGCAGGACGGTTCTAACGTCCTTGATTGTGCGCGGTGAAGCCACCCGATGACAGCACTGCCCGACGGCACAGCACCGTGCCGTGCCGCGGAGCGCCCGACGGGCGTCCTTTCCCTGTGCGCAGCATTGGCATTGTGTGGCTAGGCAATTGAGCCACGCCTGGACATCGGCGACGCGAAGTCGATCAGGCCGCAGCGCACCGAGTCCAGGCTCGATGTAGTTCTTCACGTGGCTCTCGTAAGTGGCGTACGTAAGCGGGGCAAGATTCGGAGCAACCGTGTCTTCGAGCCATCGATTGAGGAACTGCCCAACTGTCGGCACCTTGCTGACTACCGGCCCGCGTGCGGCTTTCCGCGTGAGCTCTATCCACCGGCTGTGGACTATCTCCCGTGTTCGTCCGTAGACGTACTTGCGCTGACGCTTCCCTGACGGAGTCGTAATCCAAACATAAGCAGCGAACCCATTGCGGTAAGGAAAGACCGAACCTTCGCCGTTGGCTCTGCGACTCGTCACCAGATGTCCTCGGCAGCCTTGGCGCGATCTTGAACGTATGCCTCAACCCACTCTGGAAGAATCCTGCGAGACCGCCCATCCTTGATCGACCGCAGCTGGCCAGTGATGATCAGCATGCGAACCTTGCTTCCCCATAGTTGAGCAACTGTGCCACCTGAGCAACCGTGTACCAGCGGGGCGTAAAGATCATCTCAGTTGCCGAGTTCTCGATAATGATCATCACCCTCGCACTCTGTGCATGCAGAGATACAGCTTGGGTTCTCTCGACACCATCCAAAGCAACTAAAAGATGATCAAGACGGCGCGCGGCGACCATGGACTTTCTGATCGGCCCGGACCGAGACCAGCAACGCGGCCCGTCGCGGTAGCCGCGCAACACCAGCAACCGACTCCGCCGTCTCCTGATCCATCCCACGTGCCTCCATCCGACACTTCAGTCCGCTGGGCGGGTCAGCACATCCAGCCACATATTCGCCACCAAGTCGAGCGCAAGCCAAAGCTGTGGATAACTCGCCTCTCAAATGCAGAAGGTGGCGCCACGCCCGCTGGCGGTCATCAAGAAGGCAGCAATGCGGCCCCGTCCGCTGCCTTTGCCGAGCTCCGCAGAGTCTGAGGCGTAGTCCGCTGGCCCCGGATAACCGGCGCGGGTGATCGAGAAATCAACTTCCTGTTGCCGCTATCGTGCGCACGACACAGGCCTTGATCATGAAGTCGCGGATGGCCCCCCACCAACGACCTTCGGAATGGGCAACCCATCATCTGATCCGGCGTCTCACTGCCTGCACGACGTCGGTCGCAAGGTAGGAGGCTGAAGCCGAGATTAAGGCCGGATCTCCGATGCCTTCCTCTGCCTGACCGGCCTTTGCTGAGCCGAGCGCCTCAGGTCCAGTTGTGAACAGGTGCTCGAGGAAGACCAGCGCCTGTTCGGTTGTCTGTCGACTCCCGTCGTTGTGCCGGAGCCGCTCAAACGCAGCACAAGCTCATAGGTGCTGTCGGCACGCAGGATGCGGTAGAGGTCGTGAGCTCCTTGTTAAAGAGCCGCGTCGGCATATTCTCGCGTTCACTGATCTTGTGCAGATTGGCCACCATAAGCGTTGTCTAGCCACCTATGCCTCGTAGGACCGTCGATCCACACGATCAAGTGCCTTGAGGCTCTAATGACTATCGCCAAAAATGTTCGGCTGGCTACGTTGTCGGCCTGCCGCGCCCACGGGCCTAAAGTCGAGTCGCATCGCCCGTTAACGGGTGCCTGCTCGATCGGCAGCAGCAAAAGCTGGGATTGCTGTGAGCGTTCGCCGCTGCAGCAGGTAGAGCCGGTCGCCGGCGAACGCCCACTCGAGGTCGTGGCTACCGGCGAAGACCTCGCCGCAGCGCAGCGTGAGTGCGTGCAGCGCCGCGAGCTGACGGTCGTCGAGGGAAAGCATGTGTGCGAGTCGGTCGGGAACCTCCCTTTCGCGTGTGCCGCCTTCCGGGTCGATGCGTACGGCGACGTCCTTTAGTCCGGTGATTCGCTCGACGACGGCACCGTCACGCCTTAATCGGAACCGATCGGGGGTCACGAGGCCCGCCACGACCGACTCACCGAGCCCCCACGCCGCCTCGATCACGAGCTCGTCTGAACCAGTCATGGGATTACGGCTGAAGAGCACGCCGGCGGTATCTGCCTCGACGAGTTCCTGAACGACGACGCCCATTCTCGGCTCGCGGGGCAACCGGAGGCGCTCGCGGTACGCGAACGCGGAAGGCGAGCGCGCCGAATCCCAGATCGCGAGCACGGCGTCGACCAGCTGCGGCTCGGAACGCAGATTCAGCCGCGTCAAGTACTGGCCCGCGAAGGTCGCCTGCTCGGAGTCCTCACCGACCGCGGACGAGCGGGCCACGAGCGGGGCACCGAGTGTCCGAAATATCGCAGCTAGCTGCTGTCTTGCCTCGGCGTCGCCCGCCGCGATCGCGTCCACGAACCCGAACGGAAGCGCGACACCCACAGGAACGGGCAGGCCCGCTCGCGTAGCAGCCGCTAGCGATGCCGCCTTGCCGCCGACGAGGCATTCCTCGAGCTGCTCGGTGAGTGGCAAGGGCTTCATCGTCGGATCGCGGTTATCAGGGTGAACGGGAACGGGCCGGGGAGCTCGCGCCGGCGGGGAGCCTCGAAGCCTCCTTGGCCGAGCCAGCGTCGGAAGGTCGAATAGGGATAGATCCGGCCGCTGCTGGTGCGCAGCACGAGCCCGAGGGCGTAGAGGACCGCCGGCCGCGGCCCATCGCCCCGCTCGGTCGGCAGGATGTCGACGATCGCTATCCTGCCGGCCGGTCGCAGCGCATCGGCGACCCGCCGCAGCAGCTGGAGGTTTGTGTTCTCGCCGAAGAGGTGGCAAACGTTCGCGATGAGCGCGAGGTCGTACGTCGCCGGCTCGCCCCAGTCGACATCAAAAGCGCTTCCCTCGACGAATTCATACCGATCCTCGAATCCAGCTTTCCGAACCGCGGTGCGCGTACTCGTCATCACCGCCGGCAGGTCCACCGCTGTGACGGTGGAACTGGGCTCGCGCGCGGCGAGGGCGAGGCTCCAGGGAGCTGCACCGGCGCCGATGTCGAGCACCCGGAGTCCGGGCTGGGCGAGTAGCTTGGCTGCCTGTTCGGCGCTTGGGCGGAAGAGAGCCCCGATCTGTGGGACGAGACTCGGATAGAGGGACTCCGAACCGGCGATTGTCGCCGCGTTCGCCGGCCGCGGCTGGCCACGCAGTACGGGCTGGAGACAGGCCCATGGCCTCAACAGCTCGACGAGCTGGACGAGGCCCGAGTATGCGGGCCGAAAGCGGCCGTCGTCGCCGAGCTTGAGGAGGTCGAGGCCGGCGAGCGCTGAGAGGAGCGCTGCGGCGCCCTGCGGCGTCAGGCCGCAGTAGGTGGCCACGGCCGCAGGATCCGCCGGCGCCTCGCTGATGCGCGCGATCACGCCGAGCTCGCGCGCCGAATGGATGGCGGCGGCCGCCGCACATGCCTCCTGGAAGGCAGCCGCCTGCGCGGGAGTGATGGGCGGCAGCGCATCGCTCCGCACGTGTTCGATCGGCGCGGCGGATTCGGTCATGCGACGACCTCGGCCTCCCCTGCCGTCCCGTCGACGATCACTCTCGCCCCGTCAGGGAGTACCGAGGTGGCATCAGTGCAGCCGACGACCGCCGGCAATCCGTACTCGCGCGCGACGATCGCCGCGTGCGAGAGCAGACCGCCCCGGTCGGTCACGATCGCACCGAGCAGCGGGAGCACGATGTTGAAGGCCGTCGTCGTCGAGTTCGTAACCAGGACGTCCCCCTGCTCAATGCGACCGAACTCCTCGGTGCCGCGGATCACCCGTGCGGTGCCCTCGTACACGCCCCGGCTGACGCCGAGGCCGCGCACCATCCGCTCCTCCGTGCGTGGCTGCGGCGCGGTGAACATCGCCTGCAGGACGGCTCCCATCGCGCGTTCCAACCTCGCCGCGGCGGGCGGGAGCCACTCGGCAGGCAGTGGGTCGCCGGGCTCGCCGCCAAGAAATGGTGGCGCATCCGCGTACCGGGCTTCCAGCCGGTAGCGCGCACGCTCGGCCAGCTCGTCGCCCGAGGGGCCGTCGCGGGACTCGACCAGGCTTCGCAGCTCCGCGTAGCTTGCCTCGACAAGATGGGCCGGATCGATGAGCCGCCCAATGGCTGCAAGTCTGCGGCCGGCCGACAAGATTGCACGCCGCATGATCCCGATCGCCCAGAGGTCGGCGTAGGTGCCACGCTCGTCGCGGAGCCGGCAGGTCGCCCGAGCCTCTCCGAGCAGCTCGTCGAAGGCGACGCGGTGCCGGGCGGGTACCGCGTCGCGCACCTCAGCGGTCCTGCGCTCGAGGTCGTTCGTCAGGGATGTGTCGACACGCTCCAGGGCCGCCCGGATTGCTCCGACGATGAGCTCAGGAAGCTCCTGCACGGACGGCTCGCCCACATCCTCGCCGTTAACCGGCCGGTAAGCGACCCGGTCGACGTAGGCGGAAGCGAGTGCCCCCATCTCGCCCGAGAACGAGCGAAGCGCGGCAACCACCTCGCCCGGCTCTCTCGCGGAAGTGAGCACCTTCCTCGCCGCAACCTCATGCTGGAGAGCGCCGACGAGTCGCTCGAGCTCCTTATCGGCGCCGAGCGGGTCCGGATTCGCTCCTTGGAGCAACCCGAGTAGCTGGGCCGGCGAGCGGCCGGTCCACTCTTGCGCGCACACGAGAAAGTCGCCGACCGGCAGCAGCGCGGGCACGTTGAAGAAGTGGTGGATATATGCCCCCTGAATCTGGTTCTCGCGGCACCGATCGAGGTACTCCAGGAGTCCAGTCGTATCGAGCGTGTCGGGATCGATTTTGAGCAGCGCCAGGTGGGCCCGGATCGCCGCGGGCTTCACCTCACGGTCCCAGCGCTCGAGGTCTTCGCGCCAAAGCTTGCGCTCGAACACCGTTGCGCTCGTCGAAAGGCGGCGCCGGATCTCGGGGTGAGTGCGCGCGAGCTCGTGCCACACCTCCTTCGGGGGATGGCCGACCGCCTCCCGCGGCGCGCCGACGGGACGGGCGCAGTAGTAAGGGAAGCCATTGACAAAGCCCGCCTCCAGATATTCGAGCAACGATCCGTAGCGACGGAGGCTCTCGCTCGAGCCGCGCTTGAACGCGTCGGGGAAGATCTCCGCATGGAAGCGGGTCACCGGCCGCGTCCAGTGGGTCGGGTCGAGGAACCAGGAGCCGGGTCCGGGTGGGACAAACGTCTGCTCAGCGACGATGGTCATCGTCATCAACCTCCTTGATGCTCGTCGGGTTGCGGCGAAGCTCGTCGGTCAGGACGCGTACCGCCCAGGCGGCGGCCTTGCCCGATTCCTCGCCCTCGAGGCCCCACTGGTCCCGCATCGCCTGCCAGGCCGGGGCGCTCACGAGCAGATAAACGACTGCCAGCGCGCGTCGGCGCTCGGCGGGGCCGAGGGTGGCGGTCACCTCCCGCATCGCCTTTTCAAACGTTCTCAGCCTGCTACGCCGCGTGCGGGCCCGTATCTCCTGCCCGCGCTTCGATAGGAGCGCGCGCATTAGCGGCGCACGCTCTTCGTACCCGCGATATAGCGCAGGCGCGATCTCGCGGAGCTCGTCGAGCGTCTCCGGGTAGGACATGAGGGCCATCCGGAGGTGCTTCTCGCCCCACTCACCGAAGGCGTCGAAGAGCGCCTCCTTGGTCGGGAAGTGTCGGTAGACGGTGCGCACCGACACACGCGCGCGCATCGCAACCAGTGGAACTGTGACCTCCTCGACCTCTTCGTCTGCGAGCACATCTGCCATCGCCTCCAGAATCCGAAGGCGCGTCTGCTCCAGCTGCTCAGCGCGGAGCGGGCTCTCGTACGGGCGCGTCGTGGTCATGTCACGACAACGATAATCCAAGTCACGTTAACGTGTCAAGAAAATATGAAGGCATGCCGTGGACTTTTGGCCGAGTGAGCTGCGAGGACGCGGATCGGTCGCGCGAGGCGACTCCACCGTTGCCAGCGACATCGATGTCTTAGTCGATTTGAATCCCGATAGAGGAAAACCGCTGCTCATGGTCGCCGGTATCGCCGAGGAGCTGAGGCAGCTTCCAGGGGTCCGGATTGACCTCGTGACAAGCCCGGGTCGGGCTACCTACGCCGAGGTTGAAGAGTCTGAGTCGCCTTGGAACGCTTCGAGAAGTGGCCGTCCGGCATCGCGACAGTGACTACATCAAGGCGCCCCGGGCGCCGATGCACGCCCAGCCGTCCAGCGATCCCGTGAAGCGCTGGCGGGGTTAGAAGCGTCGCCCTCGCTTCCGTAGACCACCGATGACCGGCCATCTGTGGGTGGACGCTCTCGTGAGCGTCACGTTCCCGCGCGCTGATGTGGCTCCTGTTGGCTATTGCCGTGGTCGTCAGCCGACCCCAAGGCAAGTTGCCAAGCGAGTCGATGCAACTCCTACCGGACCTTCGACCTGGCTGGCTGTGCCGCCTCGCCGTTGACCGGAGCCAGCCAGCGGGTGTGCGCATACGGCTGGGTCTGCTGCCGGCCTAGTTGGTAATGCCGATAGACCTGATTCCCGATTTCATCCGGTTCTCGGCTACGCCGAGGACGCCATCATCGTCACCATCGCCCTGCGCAGGGTCGTACGGCGGATGGGCATCGACGAACTGCGTCGCCACTGGCCCGGTACCGAGGATGGCTTCGCCGCACTATGCCGACTGACGGGGGTCTCGCCATCCCGACCATGGCAGTTGTCCGGAGAGTGACGCTCCCAAGATGGTCGCTGTGACCCTCCGGTCCGCTCATCTCCCTGGCCGATGCCGCTCCTTGGCATCCAATCTCTGATCGCAGGCCACCTGTCCCACCGACTGCTGAGCTATCCGACCAGTCCGCTCAGCGGAATCCCGACACCGACTTAGTACTACCGGCCCCGCTCAGTGGCCAGGTCGATTGTCACGACCCGTTTCGCGTACCTCCTTTGATATCTGACAAGGCAACTGGGACACACCTAGTGCACTGACGGACGGTACCCCGGGTCGGCTGGCGCGTCCTGCTGGTCCGCCTCCCGTCGGGACGACGCTCGGCGAGGCGCCTTGGCGGTCTTTGCAAGCAGAGGGTTGGGTGACTGTCTGGGTGACTACCGGCCCGGTCCTGCTCTGACATGCCTGCACCACCCTGGACGCAGGTTGCACATTCGTCTACTACGTGGAGCGCAGCGGCTCGACCTGATAAGGCAGGAGTCAGACCAAGGCCGAGCGCGTGCCGTAGGGTCCCCTCCGCACCGAGCCGTGGATTACCGCTGCACCACCCGCGGCTCAGGTAACGGCTAGCCGTTCTCCGTCACCGTCGTTCCCGGGTGCCGCTGAGCGGTTCCCTTCGTGACATAGCGGCCAGTGATGGCGCTGCGGTACGCCCTTGCCACCACCCTTACCCGACGTGCTCTCGGTGAGCGTGGTGCGGGGATGCCGCGCCGCCGTCGCCTTCGAGTCGGTGAATCCAGTCAGGCTAGGCGGACCCCCCTCCAACCTCATTAGGGTGGGGGGCGGGAGCCGGGCCCTTAAGGAGTCCAGTGGCCACCCTGGGTGCTCGGGTTGCTGGGTGGAGTGGTGACGCGGCTACCGTGGGCGCACGGCGTAGGTCAGGTGCGTCACCCTCGGGGAGGGCTCCGCGCGGACCGGCTCCAGGGCCACGCGGCCCGCGTCCACACCCTCGAACAGGCGGACCCCGGAGCCGAACAGCACGGGTGAGAGCGCGATCGAGAACTCGTCGATCAGGCTGGCGTTCACGTACTCCAGAATCGTCGCGCCGCCGCCCGCGATGCGGACGTCCCGGTCGCCGGCGGCCTCGCGGGCCTGGTCGAGCGCGGCCTCGATGCCGTCGTTGACGAAGTGGAAGGTCGTGCCGCCGGGCCGCTCCCACGGGTCACGCTTCTCGTGCGTCACGACGAACACCGGCGTGTGGAACGGCGCCTCCTCCGGCCACGCCTGCTCGCCGGCGTCGAACATGCGCTTGCCCATCACGCTCGCGCCGGTGCTCTCGAACGTCTCCCGCGCGATGTCGTTGTCGCGCCCTTGCTCGCCGCCCTCGCCAAGCTTCAGGTTCTCCCGGAAGAACCGATTTCCCGGCGTTGCTTCAAGAAGCCGGGCTCACAAGCAGGCCCCAGATGGCGGAGCCACCGCGCGCGGACCCGGAGCCCAGAATTTTTCGCGGGTTTCTTTAAGCGCATCCGACCCCAATACGCGCGATGCGCACGCGCACGGGCACGCACGAGGCCCATCAGTAGCCTTCCACTAATGTCCGGAATTCCTCCGGATACTCGACCGCGAACCAGATCATGAGCGCGACGAAGAGGGTCGACAGGACGAGGAGAAGTGTTGCGATGATGCCAAGGATGAATCCCGTCATCGCTTCGCTGCGACCTCCGAGGTAAGGCTGCGCCTTGATCGCGTTCAGCGATTTCAGCCCGATCACCAGCGCGACCGGTCCGCACAGGGCCGGCAGATAGCACAGGGTCGGTCAGGATGGCGCAACGCTGCTTCGCCGGTAGCGGACATGCTGGGACGGTTGTGCGATCGTTATGAGCAATCGCAGGTCGAGCGAAGCCGAGCGCGGCGGCCGCGGGAAAATACTCGGACTCCCCTAATTACGGATAGGCCGCGGGCGAGCCTAATTACGCCGGGCGGTCTGGAGCAAGTGGGTTATGCGAAGCCGCTTCTTGGGTTTGCGGCTCCTTCTTGGATCAGATGGTATGCCCAGTGTTGATCATGGCTCCACCTCCCACACTGTGATTACAGCGGTTGAGGTGGATACCTTGGGTCACTCGCTTAGGATCGGCGAGCCGAGACTTGTTGCCAGGCTGCGGCTTGGACGGCGGCCCAGTTGATGTGGCCGACGGTGCCGGTTGTCTGTCCAGGTAGCTTCGATTTCACCGGTGTTGAGGCGTTGCGGTTCGGTTGAACTGGCGAGTTCGAGGCTTTGGACGCTGGCGACGTAGAAGGTCACCCGGCAGTAGCTGTTAGGCGGGTGGGACATGGTTTCCTTCGAAGATGGTGCCGAGCCGATGCCCGAGCGGTATGTCGCTCTACTGAAGATCTCCCAGCGAGTGCGGAAGCTCTAGAATCGCGGCCAAGGGCGGCGAAGGTAGTCCCGGGATGGCTGCTGAGCGCAGCCCCTTCATTGAAGTCCCGCCGAAGACAGATGTCAACCCCGACGTCGGCCTAGCCGTGTGCTTGCGCCTCGGAATGCAGACCTCAGTTAGTGGACCTCGCGGTTAAGCCGCCGGGCGGTCTGGAGCAGCAAGTGCTTCAGGCCTGGCCCGCCCGTGCGGCGCGCGCCGCGTGCGTAATGGGGTGCCTCACGTCAGTGTTCAGCGACAGGAAAGAAATTCTGGGGACGAGTCCGCGCGTTCCGGAAGCAAACTCCAGTAGCAACAAACTGCTTCGAGACCGAGCCGATGCTGAAGCTTGTCTCCGAGTCGATCGATCCCACTGACTGAACCCCTGCCGGCCGTAGTCCAGGTCCCTCCGCTTCGAAAGCTGACTCTATATCCGCGAGCCCCCGAGACCCTTGCCAGACCACCACGTGTGCGCCAAGTGTTCAGCGACATGAAAGAAATTCTGGGGACGGGTCCGCGCGTTCCGGCCGCCGCTGGCTGAGCCAGTGATCCATTTGTCCTGCTCGGCACTGATACGGAGGGTCTAGACGGCTACTGCGCGTTCCCGGTGGAGATCGTATTCCTCAGCAATTCCAAGGAACCCCCCATAAGCCCCCCGGTAACGCATTCACTGGATTTATCCGCGACTGTGACAAATCAGACCACCGGTAAATGGGCTCCTGCGTGACTACTTCCCCAAGGGCACAGACCTGAGCACCCACTCCATGCAGCACCTCCTGGCCGTCGAGAACGAGCTCAACAAACGGCCCAGGATCGTCCTCAACGACCGCGCGCCGGCCGAGCTCTTCGGGGCGCTGCTAGCCTCCAAGAACCGTCCGCGTTGCGACGTTGCCTAGAACCTGCCTTGCCGCACCGTGGTCAGTATTCAGTTGCCGCCGACACAGTTGGCCGCGTATGAGGGCCCGCTGGTTATGCGCATACAACAAGGAAGAGCAGCGGCCACACACATTTGAGCTTGCGGACACCTCGGCACGGGGCGAGACTGCTTGTTGAACAACGAGGCTCGAAGCGAGGGCGGACACGATGGTCGTACTAATGACCCAAGAATTTCGAGGGGTATCCCGAGAAGATGCCGAAGAGGTCGGCAATCGCTTGAGGGCCCGCGAGATCCAGCCAGCAGGCCTCATTGCGCATGTCCTGACTGAAATCCCCGGAGGGATACGTGCCACCGACATCTGGGAGAGCGAGGCAGATTTTCAGACGTTCGCCAAAGAGCAACTGATGCCGGTCGCGGGAGCGTTCGCTGAGGAGCGCGGTATCTCCATGGATGGGATTTCTGACCCGACGTTTGCGGAAGCCTTCGACCTCGACGTTCCGGGACGCTAGGGTCGGGCCGCAGTTCTATGTGGGCTTGAATACCGCCTCGTACTGGGGCCGCAACACGTCCGGACTGAACTGTCCAACTGACGCACGGACCCGTCCGGTTACGGCCGCCGTCGACCACAATTTCTAGGCTGTTGGTCCTGCGTACGTGACGTTCGGAGAGCGTACGTCGACTAGGGTGCCCACATGGGTCGGCAAGTCGCTCGCTATCAACGCGACGACCAAGAATTCGGCCGTGCCATTGGCTTCTTCGACGCGACGTACGCCCTCGCCCTCACGCTGCTCGTCACGACTCTGGAGATCACAGAGCCGTCATCGCAATGGGACGGGGTCCGTGCGCTCTGGGACGCCATCGGACCGCAGTTTCTCGCGTTCGGGATCAGCTTTGCGGTAATCGCCAGCTACTGGCTCGCGCACCACCGACTCGTGCGGACGCTCGGTGCCGTCGATCAACTGACGATCGTCGCGAACCTGGTGCTTATCGCAGCGATCGTAGTCATTCCGTTCAGCACCAACGCGGTCGGAGACCCCGGCATTGAGGACCTCCCGCTCCCGACGGCGTTTCTGGCGGTCAACATCGCCGTCGCCTCAGGGCTCCACATTCTCGTGTACATGCTCGCGTACCGGCGCGAGCTATTCCTCGTCAGACCGAGTGCCCGCGAGGTTCAAGGAGCGATCGTTATCGGTCTGTCGCCGGCGGCGATCGTCCTCGCCTCCGTGCCGGTCGCGTACCTCGCCTCGCCTGTCATTGCGCAGCTGTGCTGGCTGTTGATCATCCCGATTCGAGTGGTCGCGCGCCGCTGGGCGGCTGATTCGATGCGCAGCTGACCGACTTCTGCGGCTGAAAACAAAGGGAAGTGAGGATCAAGACCAGCACCGGGCGCCGACGCCGCTGCAGCAAGATCAAACTGAAGCCGAGGGCGGACAGGTACGCTGGCCACGATCCGGGCTGGCGCTCCACGGAACTGGTGAAGACAGCACTCCGACGGCCATCGCCATCGCGTACGCGAGCAGGCCGTCGACCGATGCTGGTGAGGTCGACACCGCTCGCGAGCGACCGAGGATGGCCGTCCTTGTTGCCATTCATTCATTTAGGCGTTGGACCTTCCCGACACGGTTCACTCGCCCTGCGATCACCTGTGCGGGGAACAGCAGGAGCAACCCAAACAGGCCGATGCTGGGTGAGAAGAGCGAAATGATCAGGGCGATAAGGATTGCGCCAACGCCGAAGGCACTCGCAACGACATGTTGGCGACTCTCAGCCGCTGCCTCGCCATCGGTGAGTTCCGGGTGATGGGCGAGGTAGTTAGCGATGAGGAGGTTAAGCGCGGAGACGGCCAGTAACGTGGCGATGTACAACGCCGCGAAGCCACCGTCGATGCCATCCGCGATCAGCGCGGTCGGAAAGGGTAGAAAGACGATCGCGGCAAGCCAGAACATGTTCAGCAAGACGATGCGCCCGTTTTGGCGCCGGAGTGGCCGGAAGAGGTCGTGATGAATCGTCCAGTAGTTGGCGATGACGGCAAATGAGAGTGCGAAGGCTCCGAGTGCTGCGCTGTTCTCAACAACGATGTCGGCGAGGGTCGCGTCTTCGGCCGGGTGGATTTCGGTCAGCGGGAGGATCAGGAGCGTAATTGCGATCGCGACAACGCCGTCGCTGAAGGCAATGATCCGTTCGACACTTGCCTCTCGTTCATGTGCCATCTGCTCGCCCAGCCTTTCGTCAGATCAACTTCCTCCGTTGGCAATGGCAAAGTACCGGAGTCAGCGAAAGCGTGCGCGACCGTTCGCCGAACTGGAGCGCGACTTCATCAGGATGCGCACCCGCGAGGCGCTGGAGGTCAAAAGGAGCTAGGTCGTCGACCTCGGTCTGCCGAGCGCGCCTCGGTGCGCAGAATTTTTTTGCGCTGGCATGGCGTCGCACCGTCCAGTCACGGACCGCGCGCCCCAGAAACTCTCTCCGCGCGAAACCTGTTGATCACCTGACACACGCACGCGGGCGCAGCTCAAGCCCTGGAGATTGCTGTACCTACTGAACCCGCTGCTCGACGCCGTGAGTGGAGGAGACCATGGCCGTACGTCATCGTTGCCCGGCGTCTGGCCTTCCGTACTTGGAAATCCCAAACCTCGCCCCTCTTCCGTCCTAATCGACTAAACGGCCTCGTGCGCGCCGCGTGCGTATTTGGGGTGGGCGGGAACTCGAGGTGGATCCAGACTTCCAACGGTTGCCGGTGCGCGCGCCTGGTCGCAAACTACGGTCCGCGCGCTGCTGACGCGCGGAGGCGTTCCGCGATGCACGCGGGCGCAGGCGCACGAGGCCATTAGTCCGGTCGGTAGGTCACGTAGTTGTCGACAGAGACGCACGCGAGCGCACGAGATGGGTTAATCAGCCGCGATGACGAGGGCTGCAGCCTCGAGGTCTGCTGCCTGCTGATGTGCTCAGCGTTTTCATATCCCAGCGATACCCCTGCGTGGGAGGACGGCTATCCAGTACCCGGGATAATGCGGGGATCCCCCATCTCATCGGAGCGCCTCGTATCACCACAGCGCTTGCAGGTCCACACCGTCTGATGCCGGTCCTGGTCCCAGCCGTTGTGCCACTGATGCCGTCGAACTAGGCAAATGAGTCGAGCCTTCATAACGCCCACCTCCGTAGAATGACGCTACTCAGAGGACATCAGACTCCGCGGCGGGACTACCGTCGCAGCGAGACGAACATGCTCGAACGACTCAGAGATGCCAGCAACGCTCACGACCCTCATCGGCTGGCGTCGTTGTTCGCCGAGGAGTACCAGAGCAGTCAACCGCTCCATCCCGGTCGTGATTTCGTCGGGCGTGCGCAGGTGCTGCAGAACTGGCCATCGGTGTTCGAGGGTGTGCCCGACTTCACCTCGGAGCTGGTTGCATCCGCTGTGAACGGGAGTGGGGCGAGTCCTATTGGCGCGGCCACCACACCGACGGCTCCGCGTTCGCGATGCGCGGGGTCACGATCTTTGTCGTGCGTGACGGCCTGGTCGTCGAGGGGCGTTTGTACATGGAGCCCGTCGAAGTGGGCGGTGGCGACATCGACCTTGCTGTCCAGGAGCTGTACAAGCCCCCGAGTGAGGTTCCCACGCCTTGAGGTAAAGGAGCGCGCGAGGGCACTCGGCGAGCTGCACTCGTCCAGGGCGCAGACCTCGGCTCGCGCGAGCCGAGGTGGTGTCCCAATACGCGGGCCGCACACGCACGCGCACGCACGAGGGTCATGGCCCGCCGATTTTGCTGCCGATGATGTGCTGCCGCGCCATCGTGGCGTACATCGCCTTTGTGGACGCTTCAATCCCTGTGCGCGGCCAGTGACTCTGCACTTTGAGCCATCCCGCCCGCCATCCCGCCCGGATCCAGTGCCCAGAAACTCTCATCGCGGGAAATCTGGGTCGAACTGATCGAGGGCCAACAAAACGCCCGCATGATCATAAGCTCACAGCCTGCCCACAGTGCAGTCACAGCGGGCGCACATTGCGTAATGAGACCGTACGGCATCAATCACCGAGAGCACGCCCGGCCACTATGACATGATCATCCGCGACGTCGGCAAGTTCACCAGTGTTGTGGATGAACAGACGCCGGGTAACGATGACGACATCATGATCATCAACACTGGCCACACGCTCTAGGACTCAAGATCAACTCGGGGACCAAAATTGTACTGCGGAAACGCCGCAGGCAAAAGAAAGGAAATCATGAGAAGGTATTTGATCAAGTACAAGAGCCGAAGCTTCGAAGAGATCGTCGCTGATTGGGCATCGTTTGATGAAGGAGTGATTACGTTTCACACCTTCACAGAAGGTCCCTACTACTGGGTGAGCTACGAGCTGATCGATGCCGTCCGCGAGGTGACCGGCTTTTCAGACGAGCTGATCGAAACGATCAAGCGGAAGCTCGCCAAGCCGAAGGACGTGATCATCGACGACAAGCAGGGCGAGATGGAACTATCAGGAAAGGGCGCCAACTAGATCATGATCAAGAGGCTATCGGTCGTCGGTGAGCACGAAGTGGAAACACCGGCGGCCAGTGCCAGGCGCTACGAGAGCCTATTGAGGCGTTCGTCAGTCACGTCGCTACTACATCGGTGAGGCGGCCTCGAACTCGCCGCCTGCGAGGTCGGACCAGGCTGCCGGATCTCGCGGACCATCGCTTGTGACGCGCCAACACTCCTTGCGTACTTCAGCTCCGCTCAGACGCCCTGGGCGATCTTGACCCTGGCCTCGTGCACCGCCTGGAGCCGCTCAGCCTCTTGCTGAGGATCTTGGTATGGGATGGCGCGGATGAGGTAATGCCGACTACCGTCCTTGTCGATCTTGCTCGGGTGCCGCGCGATGATGATCTTATCCACCACATCTCGGTCAGCGCGCGCCGATCAACAGCACTTGTTTGCTCTGGCCTGCTGAATCTAAGCGTGATGTTGGCGTCGTAGCCGGTGTGCCGGGACAGCACCGCGCCGGTGGTGGTGCAGATGTCGGCGCAGTCCAGGTTTGTCCGGATGCACTTCGTCAGCTCGGCAACCATGTCTTGCTGAGGCAGACGTCGGCGCAGACCGTACAGGTTTCGCCGCAGGCGAAGCAGGCATGGATACGGTTCTCGCTCTTCTGGCGGCGGACCGCTGGTCGGCGCTCCCGCAGATGCCTGCCCGGCGCGCCGCGTGCCGACTGAGTGGTTGACGGCTCTTGTTCGCGCTTTGGCGCGCTGGCGCCCGCTGATTCATTCCTACCGCCGTGCGGCGTGGCCGAGCAGCCGGTGTGTCAGTCTCCCCGATCAGCGCGAGGCGAGTGGTTGGGACGTTGCGTACGGACGCGACGACATCGTGAATGGCGGCGCTGGCTGCGGCGGAGTCGGCTTCATCGTCAATGAGCGATTGGTGCGTGGTGGCCTTGGCGACACGGTGGACACTGTTGGTCGACAGTGTGGCCAGGTGGTCCTGCGCCGATTGCCATGTCGCGTCGTGGCCGGTATCGGCGGTGAGGACGATGAGCGGCTTACCGCTGAGGTCGGTCAGGGACGACGCCTGGTGCACCGAGGCGGAGCCTTCGAGAAACTCCTCGATGAAGCTACCGAGGGAGCGTCCGGCTCCGAGGTGGGCGACCGCGGGCAGTACCGCGGCGACGCGACGGACGAAGCTGTAAGACCGGGTATTGGTTGGCGGGGCCGGACCGGCTTTGGGTGCAGTGGAGTCGAGTAACACCATGCCAGCGACCTGGTCCGGGAATTGGGCGGCAAAGCTGAGGACGTACAGGCCGCCGAACGAGTGACCAGCCAGCACGTAGGGCCCGGGCACGTGGGCGCGATCAAGCAGCGTGTGCAGGTCCGCCGCGATGTGGGCCCCGTCCTGCCGGCCGTCCGCTGGGTCGCTCCAGCCGCGGCCGGCACGGTCATACACGCAGACTCTGCTATCGCGGGCGACGGTCGGCGTAATCCAACCGAGGTCTGAGGATGTCGCCCCGAGACCTGGTTCCAGGACTACCGTCGGGCTGCCCGAGCCGATGCAGTGCAGGTGCAGCCGATGCCCACCCACGTCAACCAGCTGGCCGGGCATGCGATAGGCCGGCGCGTCGAGCGACTCGCGCACCGTTGCATAGCCGCCGCCCAGCGATGCAATCGCCAACGCCACCAATACCGGATACAGCAGCCACCGTGCGGTGCGGCTGCGCAACTGCCGTCGGGCCCGCAGGAACATCCAGATAACAAGCACGAACAGGGCTGCCGGCCACACCCAACTGAGCACGCGGTGGACGGCGCCGGATCCGCCCAGTACCCCGAGACCGACAAGCGCCATGAATGCGGCTGGCGCGGCTGCCCATCTTTGTGGTTGATCGCTGAACCGTACGGAGAGCACGGCCAACAGCGCCCATCCCAGAGCCCATGCCAACAGGACCACGCCGGTCAGGACGTTCTCGGTCGCCGGAATGAGCGGAACGGCCACCAGAGCCACAGCCAGGACCAGTCCAGCCGCCATCGACGCAGCGACGATCAGCAGTCGATGAAATCGATGGTGCGAGTAACAATAAGTTGAACTCATGCCGGCGGCCGCAGCAACCGCCTGCCCCGAAGCGGGAGACGGACCTTGCCCACAGCGTCGGTGACCAGCTAGACGCTTCAATGATGGGCCGAACCATGGCTACAGCGAGGCCTAGGGCCGCAGGGCCACTCACCAGCCCTTGTCCGGCACTGTCTGATCTTGATGTTCGCACACGCTTATCAGAACGCTTCACACTCGTCCTAGCCGCCGCAGGCAGTGCCACACGGCAAGAGGATGTGCGCCAAGAGGATGCGGGCGCATTTCCGATTGTGATCGGAGGAGATCAGTCCATCGGGTTCCCCGACACTAGAGCAATCGCCAAGCACGTCGAGGGCAACCTGGAATCATCCACGGCGACAGGCATATTGACACCGCCGAAACGATGATGGATGAACGGATGCATACCACCCACTGGTCGCATGCCACGAATCTGCCCGACGTTCCGGCAACCAACCTGGTCCACATCGGGATCGGTGGCTGCATCGGGAATCACTCAGGGGTCAAAGGTGGCCAAGGAACGCGATACCACCGTGATCACGATATTCGATGTTGATGAGCTTGGGCTTGGATGGGCGCGGGAGAGCGGCTGGAGATCGCGTGGAAGGACGCCTCAGCACGTTACCTCTCGTTCGACATTGACGTTGTCGATACGGGCCACGCACCAGGAAGGGGCACTCCCGAACCTGGCGGCATGTCACCGCGTGAGGCGCTTCGCATAGTGGCTGCGGAAGGCCTGGTCGGCGTGGACCTTGTTGAAATCGCCCCGCCATACGATATGGCTGATGCGACCTCGCAGCTGGGTGCTCGCCTGATCACGGACAGTCTCGCGAGCCGCGTGAAACCACGGCCACTTGGGCAACCGCCTCACCCGACAGGAACGTGAACAGGCCGAACTCGAGAGCGATTGTGCCGCGGGGTTTACTGAGCGTTAGCGCGGCGAGCACGTCGGTTGTATCCGAAAACCGAGCCCTTGCATCCGTGCTGAGTCTGTCGAAGCGGACTTCGACGAGCTCACGGCGCGGGATTTCTAAGGGCCGCGACGCGTCAGACGGCATGGCCACTGGCAACGGGCTAGGTCGTGATCGAGTTCGGCGTCCCAGGTGATCTTGCGGCGGCGAAGATCAGGGGGAGATGTTGCAGAGTGTCCTGATCAGCTGGTTGCTGCTCGCCGCGCATGTCTTGATCGTGTTAATAGCTGCCGTCTTGATCTCAGCCAACCGCAAGCCGTCCAGCGCGATCGCCTGGATCCTCGCCATCATCTTCATCCCGGTGTTGGGCATCACCTTCTTTCTGTTGACCGGGTTCGGCAAACTGCCCCGTCAGCGCCGGAATAAGCAGCGCGAGGTCTGTGAAGCGATCCTGGCGCGTACCGACGGCTTGGATCGCGTCAGTCATCGCGAGGAATGGCCCAGCTGGCTGGCCTCTATGGTGACGATGAACCGGAATCTCGGATCATTGCCCATGGTCGGCGGCAATTCCGCTGAGCTGATCGAGAGCTACACGGGCTCGATCCAGGCGATGGCCGACGCGATCGACCAGGCACCGCACTTCGTACATGTCGAGTTCTTCATTCTGGTCCAAGACGAGGCGACAGCGCCGTTCTTTGATGCCCTCGAACGGGCCTGCAAGCGGGGAGTCCAGGTACGCGTACTGTCCGACCACGTCGCCCGGTTCATGTACCCGAACCGCAAGGCGACCATCCGCCGGTTCGCGGCTATGGGGGCCGAGTACCGGCCCATGCTGCCGCTGCAGCCCTTCCGCGGGCACTGCCGCGTCCCGACCTGCGCAATCACCGGAAGCTAGTCGTAGTCGACGGCGTCGTAGGATTCACCGGCTCGCAGAACCTGATCATCGACCACCACCACAAGAAGAAGAAGACGATCAAGCGAGGCCTGCACTGGCACGAGCTGATGGTCCGGCTGAACGGCCCGATCGTGCGCGAGCTGGATGCGGTCTTCGTCACCGACTGGTACAGCGAGACCGACGAGCTGCTGCCACTGGACACCTCACCGGTGCGGCCGGACGATGATCAGGAGCTGGTCGACGCTCAGATTGTGCCGAGCGGACCCAGCTTCGACAACGACAACAACCTCAAACTCTTCGCCGCGATGATTCAGAACGCGCGACAACGGATCAGTATCACCAGCCCCTACTACGTCTCCGAGATGGGCGACCAGTTCATGGTCTTCCACGCCCAGCGCTCCTACTACGAACAGCTGCTGCGGGCAGGCGCGAGGGTCTATCTGTACCGGGCGCCGACGATCTTGCATGCCAAGCACCTCAGCATTGACGACGACGTCGCGGTGATCGGCTCCTCGAACCTGGATATCCGCTCACTCAGCCTCCATATGGAGCTCTCAGTCCGGGTCCAAGGAGCGAAATTCGCCGCAGCCATGCGAGCCGTCGAGGACGACTACAGATCCAAGAGTCGCCAAGTAGTGCTGCAAGATTGGCTGCGTCGGCCAACCCGCGAGCGGATCTTCGACAACCTGATGCGGCTGACATCATCGCTGCAATGATTACGGAGAGCGTTCGAAGGCGTCGCAACGTTTACGGAGTGGCGCCGGAGCCTGCCGGGCAGGCATGGCCTTCGAGGGCGGCCTGGTAGGCCGGCGGGCACCTCGGTGAGTTCCACGACGTTCCTCTTCACCTTGTCGCGCGCCATCGCGCGTCGCACCGCTCGATTCAGACGAGCCCGAAACCCTTGCAGGGTTCGGGTGCTCAGCGAGGTGGCCAGGATCGCGAGCCACTCATCAACCTCGGTGGCAGTCAAATCACGCAGCTTCCGCGCCCTGAGGTATGGAAGCACATGCTTCTCGCACAGATGGCGGTTCGCGTCACGCGTCGCCTTCTCACGGCTACTCAAGCCGTGCTCAAGCCAGTCTTCAACCGCCTGACGCACCGAATAGCCATCCCGCGCAAGGACCAAACCATCCTCGCGGCTGCGGAGCAGGTCGCGTAGCTTCGCCTTTGCCTCGGTCTTGGTTCGACTGTAGCCGTGCCGTACGAGCCGCTTGCCTCGCCCGTCATAGCCCATCGTCGCGGTCGCGATCCGACGCTGACGGCGCTGATCCCAATGCAAGCCGCCGTCACCACGAGACGACGGTTATTCATGCGACACCGGATTCCAAACTGACCACGTACTCAGCCAATGCGGACACCGGCACCAGACGGCGACGCCCTTGCTTGACCGTCCGCAGCCTGGCCAGACCTGATCAGCTCGTAGAGCACCGACCGACTCAATCGAAGCGCCGCTGCCGCTTCTTTCACTCCCTGGAGCACAGCCGGTACATCGGCCACGTCAGTTCGCCTGCTCATGATCAAGCCGCGCCAGATAACCCTCGACTCGGGAACCGCTCCAGCTGCGACACACCAGTTGGGGGGCCGCGCGCCCTAGAGCGTGATGCGCCCACTCTGATCAAGAAAACAGAACCCGATGCCCTCGGCGAATGCCGGAAGCGCTGGAGCCAGCGAGAGCCGAGTCGCGAGCACTTAGCTGCTGCGAGCTCTGATCGATCTCGCGGCCGAGCGCCTGTACGGCTCGATGAGGTGAGGGCTTGAGATGCGGGCGTTCGGCCAGTGGTCATCGTTTGCGGAGCCGCACCGGCGCGCTGCTCGGTTGCGGCGATCGTTGCGTCTCACTAACCAACGCGGTCAGCACCTCGACCTTCAATGCTTGGTCTGGTCGAACAGAGCATCGGAGATGGCCCTAGCGGCGGGGATCTGCCTCCGCCATTGCTTGCCTTCCACCGGGTACTTGTCGAAGGATTCCTTGATCGATTGACCCTCGAGGACGGCTACGAGGGCCGTCCTGTCACCCAGGCGTCGTTTGTGAGCAGCGGGACGACGCCGTCCATATAGCCGTGCTCGACGACGACGAACGGACCGTCATCGTTGTTCCCGACTCTGGGCGGCTTTATTCCGAGGCGACCATCTTCACGACAGCCGCGGCCCCAAGAAGAGGCAAGAAGTAGGGATTACGTGCGTCACTTCACCACTTCGAATCGGAAGTGGGTGGCGCCCGGTGTCTCGATCGAGCTTGTCCTCCTGAGTTCGATCCCCTCAGGGTCGAGATCCTCGAAGAGCAGGACGCCGCCGCCGAGGAGTATGGGAATGAGGTGGATCTGCATCTCGTCCAGCAATCCGGCCTTCAGGTACTCCCTCATGATGTTTGCCCCGCCCCAGATGCCGACGTTCTTGTCGCCGGCGGCAGCACGGGCCACTTCGAGTGCGGCCTCGATCCCATCCGTCACGAAGGTGTAGGTCGTACCGCCCTGCATGGGCAGAGGCTCTCGCTCTTCGTGAGTCACG
This sequence comes from uncultured Actinomycetota bacterium, assembly GCA_963836855.1. Taxonomy (GTDB): domain Bacteria; phylum Actinomycetota; class Actinomycetes; order Propionibacteriales; family Propionibacteriaceae; genus Microlunatus. Next base: position 81,066 of record CAWILN010000020.1, read on the forward strand.
ATGAACACCGGCATCCCGAACGGCGGAGGGTCGCCCCACGGCTCGAATCCGACGTCGAACATCCGCTTCCCGATCAGGACCGCCCCGGTCGAGGCATAGATCTCATCCACGATCGCGTCGTCGGTCTCCGTCTTCGCGTCGAACTTCCAGTCGTGAAGCCGATCCCCACCGTCCCCCATCCCATTCCCGACGCGCACGTTCGGTCCGGTGACGAACCCGTCAAGCGACATCGAGATTTCGGAAATGACCCTGCTCATCGCAGCCCTCCTCATCGCATCGGTCTTTGGAGAGTGAACGGCTTCCGGACGCAGAACTCATCGTCCATCCCCTCATCTCCGCCCGCTCAGATCGCGAGCCCTGTCTCGATCCTCGCCACGAGTCCGTCCAGGAACTCGTTCCAGCCTTCGGTGAACCCTCGCTCGACGTCGCCGGAGGGACCCCTCGTTGCGCGAGTGTAAGGAGCGTCCGTCCATCCAGCCATTGAAGGCTGATCTCCATCAGCGATTCGACGTGCGATCCATCCGGCCACTCGGTGGTCGACGCGTAGACGAGTCGGTGTGGCCTCTCCACGGTGTGGAAGACATTCCGCTCGACATAGGGCGCCGAGGACGGGCCAAACCGGATGATCCACTCGCCTCCGACACGGAGATCGCACTTGGACTCCACGACCCAGTCGCCTCCCCCGGCCCTGAGATCGCGTTGCGCATCGGGATCGGTGTACGCGTCGAACACGACGTCCGGGGGCGCCTCGAACCACCGCTGGAGGCGGATGTCCGGGCTCACGCGCGTCGCCCCGTGCGAGTCGAGACGTAGCGCTCGAGACCGTCGAGCCGCCGTTCCCACATGCGAAACGTCTCGATCCATTGCCGAGCTTCATCGAGGCGTTCTGGGCCGAGCGTGCACTCCCGGACCCTGCCCACCTTCTCCGTCGTCAGGAGTCGCGTCTCCTCGAGGATGCGCACGTGTCCCAGGACCGTGGGAAGGGCGATCCCGAAGGGCCGTGCCAGCTCGCTGATCGACGCCGGGCCCGTAGAGACAAGCTGCAGGATGCTGCGGCGGGTCGGGTCGGCCAGCGCGCCGAACGTCTGGTCGAGCGACACATACTTAGGCATATGGCTAACCATATGCACCGACATCGAGCCGGTCAACTCGGCGTGTCGGAGGGGCGGGAGCACGGAGCCGACCGCAAGGCGTGGGTAAGGCGCCTCCCGACGCCCGTCGATGGCGTTCGGTGGTCGCCCCAACCTTCGATCGCGTTTGGTTGGTTCCTGCCAAGGGGCTGCCAGGTGAGCGATCAGACCTGGAGGATCGACCCACCTCGTCTGTTCAGCATCACCCGGAACACGACAGCCAGGAGTGCGGCGACAGGAAGTGGGCCTGAAGGAGAGATCGTGAGACCGGGACGACTCCCCGTTGACTCCACGATCTCTCCCCAGTGCTCCCTGCAGTGCGCTCCAACTCCGGGGGCATGACGCCTCGTCGCGCGACTCGCAAGGTCCTAGGTCCAAAACCCCTGGTGAACCTCGGTCGCGGAAGCCAGGTCGACCGGACCGTCGACCACGATCGCGCGGCCGCCTCTGGCGAAGACCTCCCGACACGGCAGATGCAGCGGAGGTACACCTTCCTCCTCCTCGACCATCTCGGCCAGGGCGACCTCCGAGAGCGCGAAGACCACGCGGCCGATACCCGACCAGTAGATCGCGCCTGCGCACATCGCGCACGGCTCTGTGCTGGTGTAGAGGGTGCTCGTGATCCGGGTCGCAAGGTCGAGCGTTCCAGCGAGCCGGACGAGGTTCGTCTCCGCATGACCGGTCGGGTCGACTCCTGTGACGACACTGTTGTGCGCCTCCAAGACCCGGCCGTCCGCCGCAACGAGAAGCGACCCAAACGGGTGGTCTCCTCGATTGCGAGCCTCCCAGGCAAGAGCGACCGTCCGTTCTAGATGTGACCGGTCGGCGGATGTGAGCCCGGCAGCTGTCACAGCCATCGCGGCCTCCGATCGTCGTTCGGGTCGGGATGCCGAAACGCTACTCTGCCGCGACCACGCGACCACGCGACCACACGTTCCATTCAGGGAGTGCTGACCTCCCAGCGACTCCATTGCAATGACAGCTCGACTCGTGGCTTAAGCACCGACCGATGCGGGCGTGATCGCGTCGATCGCGCAGAGGAACCGCCCATCGCTGGAGAGGTCCTCATTCCGCAGCCCGTAAGCGACTGCCAAGGCCAGCTAAGCCAAAGATCATCTTTGGTCTCCGGTAGGAGCAGTTGGCGCCTAGGCCTAAGCGTTGGAACAGATGCAGGACCCGCTGTTCTCAGGTGAGACCGGCGCATTCGCCTACCTACCGTCCAAGAAAGTGGCGATCGGGCTCGCGCTCACGTTCTCCCAGGACGCATTCGCGGCGGACGGGGAGCTACAAGCCGGAGGTCATGTCGAACGCAGCCGATGCGGTCTGGCGGGAGATCGCCACCGTAACGGGGCTGAAGCGTCTCCGTACCATCGGACCTCTTTCCGAGATGAATCACCGAGACTGCGAACGGTCAACATACGGATGAAACGATCATCAGGGAGGACTGTGGCAGTAAGCCCATCTGGGTCACGCACGCCGGCAGAGGTTGGTCGGCTCGATGTCCCAGTCACAGAGGGAGCTTCCGTCGATTGCGGAAGGCGACTTCTGGCCCGGAGGACGGGTCTGCCACGATGAGGTGGCAGTCCAACCGGCCACGGGAAGGCACGCTCGAAGCAATAACCCGCTAGCACACGTCGAGAGAATCCGCTATGGGCCAAGCTATGCCACCACCACCGCAGGTGGTGGTAGTACGACAGGGTCACAGCGGCTGTTTTTGGTTCCTGATCTTCCTTTTGATCGCCGTCCTCGTCGTCGGCATCGTCGTGTTCCTAGCTGCTATGGGTCTGTTTGGTGCAATCGCAGGGCTGTTCGCGTAGCCACCCTCCTCAGGACCGATCTCCACGGTTCTGTCTCCGCTCCCGGCCGGGTACGGGGCAGCGGCGATGGGGTGCGTACACGACGGTCGCGGGGAACGCAAGCGTGCCATCTTTGGAACATGCAGACGGTATACGAGGCCGCGGGTGGTGCCGACGGTTTGCTGCGCCTGGCCAGCGCATGGCATGCCAGGGTGATGGCGGACGAGGTGGTCAGCCACGCGTTCAGCCACGGGTTCCATCCCGAGCACACCCAGCGGCTCGCTGCCTACTGGGTGGAGTCGCTCGGTGGCCCAACGACATATTCGGACTGCTACGGCGACGAGACCGCTGTGGTACGGATGCATAGCGGCAACGGTCCGCACCAGGAGATGGACAGTAGAGCGATCACCTGCTTCGATCAGGCACTGGCCGACGTCGGCCTCGCCAACCACGACCGGCTCCGACAGGTGCTGCACGACTACTTCGCATGGATGACTGTGACCACGATGTCCCAATACCACCGGTCCGCAGAGGATGTCCCGGACGGGCTGCACATCCCGCAGTGGTCGTGGGACGGACTTGTCGACCGGTGATGGCGCCGCCCAGGATTCAACCAACCTGGCCCAAATGTGATCGAGTCACACACGATCAAGCTGTGAGCGGCACACAGGTGCGCTCGGTCCGCAAGAGTTCGGGATGAAAGAGGTCTCCGAACAGCGGGGATCCTCGCGTCAACCTGCTCGCCGGCTCAGCCCCAAGACAACATGGCATCGTTGGGTTCAGTTCCCGGCCACGTCGGGAGCTTCGATGGCGGGGCAAGTGTTCATGACAACATCCAGACCGACTGCGCGAGCGCGTTCGGCGGCGGCTTCGTCGATCACGCCGAGCTGGAGCCACACTGCCTCGATGCCCAGCCGGCCCTTTTCGGCGATGGCCTGGTCGACAACCGCGCCGACCCGCTGACTGTTCACAAAGCAGTCAACGACCTGGACCGGGCCGGGGACGTCTGCGAGCCGGCGATATGCCCGCTCGCCCAATGCGTCCTCGCCGCGAAGATTGACCGGGACGATGCTCATGCCGAGCCGGTCGCGCAGATACCGGCCGATGCTGTAAGCGTCGCGCCTGGTGTTGGCTGACAGGCCGACGACGGCCCAGGTCGCCGGCGTCGTCAACAACCGTTTGATCACCTCAGGATCGCGCCAGGTCCTCACGGCAAGATCCTTGCCGATCCGACCGCCGTAAGCCACTTAGGGCTACAAGGCGCGCCATTCAGCCTGTCAAGGATGACTTGACACGAGGGCCTCCGTCAAGGAAACCTTGACAACATGACAACACTGACCTTTTACGGCATTCGCGAATTGGTGCCCGGTCCCCGGTGGCAGCAGCTCTTCGATGCCACCTGGGCTGGCTACCGAAACTGGTACCTGAGTGAGGGCGAGTCAGCGCGGCCGTCAGTCGAGCTGGCGCGTCGCATGCTAAAGCGATACATGCCCGAGTTGACGGGTACCTGGGAGCAGCTTGTTGAACTCACCCGTGGTGACGAAACGGCCGCCCGCATGCTCACGCTGTATGACCCGCCGCGATTCTTGCCGGGATGTTCGCAGCTGGCGCTCACTGGTGACTCGCCTCTGCTTGTCCGCAACTACGACTACCGGCCGGATCTGTGCGAGCGAGTTGTGTTTTCCAGTGCGTTCACCGGACGCCGAGTGATCGGCTCCAGCGACTGTCTCTGGGGACTGCTTGACGGTATGAACGATGCGGGGCTCGTCATTTCCCTTGCTTTCGGTGGTCGACGCGGCGTTGCCTCTGGATTCGGCATCCCGTTGATCGTCCGCTATGTACTCGAGGTTGCCGACACTGTGGCCGGTGCAGTAGCAGTGCTGGCTCGAGTGCCGGTGAACATGGCGTACAACCTTACAATCCTCGACCGCAACGGCGACACGGTGAGCGTGTTCGTTGCACCTGGAGCCGAGCCAGAGGTGTTTGCGCGTTGCCCTGCCACAAACCATCGCGGGACTGTCCCCGATGACCCTGAGCATGCGAAGCGTTTCCGCAGTGTTGACCGCCAGCGGGCCCTGTTCGGTCTGCTAGATCGGCAGCCTGACCCGGACACCGCGATCTCCGCTTTCCTCAAGCCGCCGCTCTACAACACCGAGTACGCGGAGGGCTTCGGCACTCTGTATACGGCTGCATACCGCCCCCACGAGGGGGTGGTCGACTACGTCTGGCCCGGCTCGACCTGGCGACGCGGCTTCGACTCGACGGACGCGGCCCATGCGGCAATCTATAGACCTGATTCGGCGCCGATGCCGGCGTGAGGAGCAGTTGCTGCAGCTACGACCCGCAATCCGCCCGGCACAGCCGCCTGCGCACTTGACCAATGCGCAGCAGGTCAACAACCTTGCTCTATGTGGAATCGGGAGGATCTCGCTGGCGCAACGCCGAGTGAGCTGGGCGATGTCGCCGAGGCCAGCATGCGCTTGCTCGCGCAAAGTGACGACCCCGCCGCCTTCGGATACCTGCTGAGGCTGGCCCGTTTAGCCGGGGAGTGTCTCGGAGTGGCCGCCCGCACCCTGGCCCATGAGGGCTCTTGGTCACAAGTGGCGGATATCGCGGGAACGAGCCGGCAGGCCGCGTGGGAACGATGGCGCAGCCAGTGAGTCGGATGGCTCAGGCGGGCCCGTGATCACCCGCCTGCACAGTCGTTGCGCGGCGCCAGTGCCCTTCGACAGGCTCAAGGCACATGCTCGGCTGAGGCTAGCGCCCAGTCAGCATCGGCGGCTACACCTGGGCGGATCGAAAGTCGCCCGGTGCCTGGACGGACGGTCTTCATGAGCTGACCATCGTGATCACGAGATCAGCTCGCGGCATGCCCTGCGCAATCAGCACCGCATTGTCCTGATCAGTCGTGCGCGCCCAGGTGTCAGCCTCTTCGTGACTCATTCCATGCTGTTGATGACGGTAGGTCAGCCGCTGTAGGCGGGTTGAGTCGTCCGCCTGCAGATACCAGCTCTCGTCCAGCAAAGCCGCAACGCCAGCCCAACCACCCCAGTCGCACAACAGATAGTTGCCCTCGGTCACGACGAGGGGCACCTCAGGGCGAACGGGCAGCGCGGAGCCGATGGACTCATCGACGTCGCGGTCGAAGTCAGGAGCGTGCACAATCTCCTCCTCCTGGTTCCGCAGGCGGCGAAGCAAGTGGACGTAACCATCGGCATCGAAGGTGTCCCACGCGCCCTTACGGTCGCGGCGTCCCCAGCTGATCAATGTGGGGTTGCTGAGATGGAAGCCGTCCATGGGAACGAACGCAGCAAGATCAGCGCCGAGCTTGTCGACCACCTCTCGAGCGACCTTTGTCTTTCCGGCGCCCGGGGCGCCCGTGATGCCAAGTAGGCGTCGGTGTCCGGGCACCGCCAGCGCTCGGGCCCGCTCCACCAGGTCGGCCAGACCCAACGTGACCTCACGTGGACCACGTGGAGCCGGCACACCAAGCTCGCGTCGGCGGGGCGGATCTGCCCCTGCTCGGGTGCACGTGTGGGCCGCAACCAAACAGGCCGCCTGCAACAGATCGGTGAGGCCCGAGTCGTCCAATGACCGCAGGCCCTCCGGAGACAACAGGCGCCGTTCGTGCAGGTGCGCGAGGGTGCCGGACATGAACGCGTCTCCGGCACCGACCGTATCCACGACAGCGACGTGCGGAGCCTCCACGGCCGCCGACGCTGACGGCGTGCTGGCTATGGCCCCGTTCTCACCCTGCGTCACGAGCACCAGGGGAACGCCCGCCGCGTGCCAATCCGCCACGACGTCGATCTGCAGACGACGCGGATATAGCCAGGCCAGATCCTCCTCGCTCACCTTCATGATGTCGACCGACCGCACCCAGCCCTCGAAACGGTCCAGGTACGCCACACGGTCCGGGATAAGCCCTGGCCGCACATTGGGATCCAGACTCACCACTCGGCGACCTGTCTCTCGCTGCAACAACCCCTCAAGCGTGGACGCTATTGGCTCGAGCACGAGCGCGATCGAACCCAGGTGGAGAGCGGCGTCGGGAGCGAGCGGCATCAGATGCTCTGGCAAAAGTCCGCGATCGGCCGCGCGCTGCGCATGGAAGGAGTACGTCGCTTGGCCGCCACGCAGGTGGACCGCAGCCAGCGTCGTGAGATCGTCGGTGTCGACAAAGTAGGTCGGCTGTACTCCAGCGTCAGCAAGCTGCGCGCGGAGCATTTGGCCGAAGGCGTCGTTGGACAACCTTGTGAGGAATGCCGTTGGCACCCCGAGACGCCCCAGACCGACGGCAATATTGAGGCACGATCCGCCTGGATGAGGCTCGTACGCGGGCTGCCCGCGAACAGTCGTGGTCGGGCTGAGGTCAATGAGTGCATCGCCTGCGACCACAACAGCTGGGGTGTTGGCCTCGAGCGTCACGCCGACGTCTCCCGAATTGCGTCTTCGAAGGTGCGGGCTGCTTCGGCAGTTGTCGGATCGGTGAAGAACTGTTCCGCGACGGCCGGCGCCATGGTGAAACAGTCGACACCGTGACGGGCGAGGGCCACCATGTCAGGCACGCTACGAATGCTGGCCAGCAGTACCTTCGTCGTACTCCCAGTGGCAACAAGCACTTCGTGCATGGCAACCACCTCGGCAATTCCTTGGCGACCGGCGTCGTTCAGCCGTCCCAGGTAGGGGGCGATGTACGTGGCACCGGCAGCAGCCGCCACGATCGCCTGGCCCGGGTCATAGATCGCCGTCAGCAGCGTGGGCGCACCTCGGGCCGCGAGCGCCGCACAGGCCGTGGCACCGGCCCGCGTAGCGACGAACTTGACCACCACCTCCTGACCAAGATCACGCAGCCACTGTCCGCGTTCGATCAGTGAGGGGGCGTCGGATCCCCAGGCTTGAAAGAAGACCTCTCGGGCGCCGGCGTCGATGGCCCAGCGGTAGATGTCCTTGAGATCAGCAATGCCCTTTGAGGCGCGCTGCAAGATCGTCGGATTGGTGGTCAGGCCATGAAACAGGCCGGTCGCTAGTAATGATTCCGCCGCGCTGCGATCGGCGGTGTCCAAGTAGAGCCTCACTCGCATTCTCCAAGATCATCAGGGTCGACTGCACACTTGTCTTCATTCACGAGAACCACATCCCGCCGTCAACGACGATTGACTGTCCAGTGATGTAGTCCGCGTCCGGCGAGGCGAGGAACGACACAACCCCGGCCACATCAGTTGGGTTTTCCAGTCGACCCAAGGGAATCCCGGCCACCATGCCGGCCATCTCCGAACCCAGTTCCGTGCCGCGTCGGCGGGTCATTTCCGCGTCAATGCCTTCCCACATGGGGGTATGCACCACACCTGGGCTATAGACATTGACGGTGATCTGATACGGAGCAAGTTCCTGGGCTACCGATTGGCTCAGACCACGTACTGCGAACTTCGAAGCGGAGTACGCAGACTGCCACTTCCCTCCTCGATGTGCCGCGACCGAGGCAGCGCCGATGAGTCGACCACCCCGGCCCTGGCTGATCATCTGGCGAGCCGCCGACTGGTAGCAATGGAATACGCCCCGGAGGTTCACCTCCATTGTCAGCTGCCACTGTTCAGCGGTCGTCTCCAGCAGCGGAGCGGTTACGGCGATGCCCGCGTTTGCCACCATGACATCCAAGCCGCCGAAGTGCTGGACGTGGTCAGCAACCGCCGCCTCGACGCTGTCTGCATCAGTCACGTCCACAGTCAGGCCGAGAGCCGCCCCGGGGCCGCCGAGATTGGCGACCAGCGCCTCCACTTGATCGTTTGACGACGCCAGATCCGCCACTGAGACACCCAGACCGTCTGCTGCGAGTCGTCCGGCGATTGCTCTGCCAATGCCGCGCGCAGCGCCGGTCACCAAGGCTGAACGGCTGGGCTTCATGACCGCTCCTCCTGCTCTTTCGAGCATGCTCGGCTCATCAGTTACGGTGTCTGTCAGGTACGGTATTCGTCACCAGGCCCCCTTGGAAACCTGTGCTCTCCAACGAACTCTTGGGTTATCCGCCCCATGCTCGTTTGTTGATCATCAATGCCGATGACTTCGGAATGTATCCGTCCGTCAACAGAGCGGTGGTGTGGTCGATCGAGCGCGGGATTGCCAGTTCCTGCAGCCTGATGCCACCGTGTCCGGGCGCACGACAGGCGCTCCACCTGCTGGAAGAACGACCACATATTCCGTTCGGGATTCATCTCACGCTGGTCTGCGACTTCACGACTCACCAGTGGAACCCTTTGGCTCCATCGGAAAAGGTCTCCTCCCTACTCGACCGCAATGGCCACCTGTTCACGCCTGGCGCCAAAGTGCAACTCATCGCCCAGGCGCGCGTCGAAGAGGTGGAGCTGGAACTGAGATGGCAGATCGAGACCGTCCTGGCGACAGGGCTGACGCCAACCCATCTGGACTGGCACGCCTTGGCCGACGGTGGACGCGAGGACATCTTCGATCTTGGCCTTGCCCTGGCTGAGGAGTACCGGCTGGCCGCCCGAGTGTGGTTGGAGCGGGGGCGACGGCTGGCGCGACAAAAGCGCCTTCCGGTAGTCGATCATGACTTCCTCGACAGCTTCTCGCTCGACCTCGAGACGAAGGCGAGCCGCTACCTTCAGCTACTCCGCGCCTTGCCGGCTGGGCTCAGCGAATGGGCCGTGCACCCCGGGCTGGGCGATGCGGCATCCCGCGACATTGATGACGGATGGCAGGTCCGTCGCACTGATCTTGACTTCATGACCTCATCCGAAGCCCTGGAGGCGGTGCGGCGGGAAGGCATCGTGATCATCGACTACGGGGTAGTCCGGCAGGCCTGGTGGCGCCGGTGATGGAGTTGAATGGTCGGAGCGAATGAGGAGACGCCGATGCAAATTCCTAGGGCCACCGAGGACGACAAGAATCGATTCCGCGGACTCGTTCCATCACGGCCGGACATTGAAATCAAGCCGATGTTCGGGAACATTGCAGCCTTCGTGAACGGCAACATGTTCATGGGGCTGTTCGGGTCTGATATCGGCGTGAAGCTCAACGAGGTCGATGCGACGCGATTGCGGGAATCGGGAGGCGGCCCGTTCGGACCGGCGGAACGCCCGATGGGTGGCTATGTCAGCTTGCCCGAAACAATGAGCGTGGACGAGCTGGATGGATGGGTCAACTCCGCGCTCTCCTATGTTGCGGAGCTGCCGCCGAAGCGGCCCAAGAAGAGCAAAGCCAAGTGAGCAACGAGGCCCGTAGAGTTCACGATCACGTTCTGCATGGTTGAGCAAGATCATGATCGCCAAGGCTGGCAATGCTGATCACGACGGCCTCTCGTCCTCGCATCCGTGTCTGGCGGGCCGCCCACCGAATTCGGGAAAATGTTGATCAATAGCGGGTCGCCGCGGCGGGCTCATCGACGTGAGGAGCAGATCAGGGCAACATCAGTCGACCTGGGCAGTGGGCAGGACTGTGGCGTACGAAGACAAGAGCTTGCAGGAAGTCCTCAACGCTCCGCCGTCTGGCGCTCGCGGGCCTCACCGAACGCCACAACCAAGTGCTTCCCGAAGCCTCGGCACTCGCCGGAAAGCTCTAGGCCCCTAGCGTTTCGGTATCGTATTCAGACGCGCGCTTGACATCGCGCACGATCACGATCCATGATCAAAGTGTTTTGCACGACGTTTTTGATCGACGCAAAGCATGGACAACAATTGCTTTACGCGACGTTTGATCGGGAAAAGCAGTGGTTAATAAGTGTTTTGCACGGTATTGATCGGGGCAAAGCATGGCTGACGACGCTACGGACACCGCCTTCGGATTCATCATCTTCATCCTCTTTCTCGCGCTCTTGGGATACGCGGCCGGAGGAAGTACCTGGCCGTCCTCCTCGGCCGGAACAACGACCCCGAAGCCGTGGCCGACGTACACCACCACGCCAACCGATACGTCGACGGACAGGTCCGAGACGAACATCCCAGGTGGTCCGCTCGAGAGCTGCCCTGGCAAAATCATCGCGAACAAGACAGACAGCAGCAGCTACGGCTCGGTCAATATCAAGGTCTACTACAGCGAAGCCAATGACCGGAATTGCGCGGTGGGCACTCGGTTTGGATGGCCATCGCGGACGCAAGGTCGGCTGAATGTCAGGTTGCGATTCAGCGACTATGAGGGCACTCAGTGGCCCGAGTACGCGGTGGTTACCAGCCAGCCGCACACGACCCAAGTCGGTGGTCTCTACCTGGACGACACCTACAATCGCTGCGTCACAGCGTCCACCACGTTCACACCCTTCACGGGAATGGACAAGGTCTCGGTCAGCACGGGCGCCATCGGCTGCAACTGAGGACCTTGTGTGCCCTGAGCCTGTCGAAGGCACGATGCTGCGCTTCGACGAGCTCAGCGCGGGATGACCTGCAATGAGTAGGGTCGGATTCAGCGCCCGGTGCCGGCGTAGACCACGGCCTCCTCGGTGGCATCCAGGCCCAGCGCGGTATGCGCAGCGACAACGGCCCGATCGACATCCTCTTGATCAACAATCACCGAAATTCTGATCTCGGACGTAGAGATCATCTCGATGTTCACGCCAACGCCGGCTAGCGCTGAGAAGAACTTGGCGCTAACACCAGGATGTGATCGCATGCCGACCCCGATCACCGAGACCTTCCCGATCTGATCGTCGTAGAGCACGTCCTTGAAGCCGACATCCGCCTTCAACGCATCGAGCGTTTCCATGGCGGTGTGTCCATCAGCCTTGGACAAGGTAAAGGAAATATCGGTGCGCGAGGTCTCCACTGCGGAGACATTTTGCACGATCATGTCAATGTTGATCTCTGCGGCGGCTACGGCCGTGAAGATCCGCGCAGCCTCGCCCACCCGATCGGGAACGCCAACAATAGTGATCTTGGCTTCGCTCCGATCATGGACGACACCGGAAATGATCGCTTGCTCCATGGCACTTCCTTCTCTCAGTTCTTGTACCCAAGTACCGTCCCTGTCTGAGAACGAGGAACGCACCTGTACGCGCACGTTCTCACGGCGCGCGTATTCCACGCACCGTAGATGCAAGATCTTGGCGCCACAAGCCGCCATCTCCATCATTTCCTCATAGCTGATCTCAGGTATGCCGCGAGCGCTCGATACGATCCGCGGATCGGCGGTAAACACCCCGTCGACGTCTGTATAGATTTCGCAGTGGTCGGCGCCCAACGAGGCCGCAAGGGCGACGGCGGTGGTATCAGAGGCGCCGCGACCTAGCGTCGTCACATCCTTGGTGTCCTGCGCCACCCCCTGGAAGCCGGCCACGATAACGATGTCGTTGCGGTCGAGGGCCGAGGTAATCCGGCCTGGGGTGATATCGATGATTCGGGCGTTACCGTGGGTGCCGGTGGTGATGATTCCGGCCTGAGAGCCGGTCAGCGAGCGGGCATGCATTCCTTGGTCATGAATTGCCATGGCAAGCAGCGCCGCACTCATCCGCTCGCCGGCCGTCAGCAGCATGTCCAGTTCCCGAGGGGGTGGAAGCGGGGACACCTCGAGGGCCAGGCTCATCAGCTCATCGGTGGTATCACCCATCGCAGAGATCACCACGACCACGTCATGGCCCTGCTGTTTCGTCGCGACAATCCGCTTGGCGACCCGCTTGATGCTTTGAGCGTCAGCCACCGATGAGCCACCGTACTTCTGTACTACGCGGCCCACTGCGGCTCCTGTCCCACGGCGCGAGTCTAGTGGTTAGTGCTTTGACTGATCTTTGTCCAGACGTGCCCAGGCTCTTGGGCCGCTCGCGGAGGTCGCTGTGATCCGGCTCGTAGGCTCGCGGGCCGAGGATACTGGTGGTTGTGACTGAGCCGTCCGCACCCGAGCCGGATCCTGCCGAGCAGGCGCCTCAACATCAACCGGCCAAGCCGGCAAGGAGAGCCGTGGAACCGCGAATCGGCGATGCAGACCGAGACCAGGCGGTCGGCTTTCTTCAGGAACACATGTCGCAGGGCCGTATTGACGCATCGGAGTTCGACGATCGGATGGGCCGGGCACTAAAGGCGAAAACGGCATCCGAGCTCGCCGTCTTGTTCGAAGATCTGCCCGACCCACGACCGTCATCTAGGAATGCCCCTTACCAGGCGCCGCCGTGGCAGCAAGCGGAACAGCGCACGTTCGAAACCCCGCCTTGGCTGCGTACGCCGGCGGCTAGTCCGGAGATCGCACACCATGTGCATCCACCGATCCCCCAACGCAGTAAAACCGATAGCGTGCTGGCAGTCTTGGCCGCCGCTTCCTGGCCAGCGGTAATCCTGATTTGCTTCGCCACCAGCTGGAGCAATTGGTGGCTGATCTTCATCCCGATCTTCATCTCCTCGATCGCCAGCACTCTGCGGCAGCGGCGGGGCTCTGCGGGATGAACGATTCACAGACTGTTCGTTGGGGCATCATCGGGCCTGGCCGCATTGCCTCCTTGGTGATCAAGGACTTCCCGTACGTTGCAGGCGCAGAGGCGGTTGCTGTCGCAAGCCGTTCCAGCGAACGTGCCCAGGCCTTCGCTACGCAACACCGCCTCGCACGTGCGTACGGGTCGTATCAGGAGATCATGGCCGACGAGGACGTTGATGTGGTCTACATCGCCACGCCGCATCCGCAGCATCATGCCATCGCACTCGCCGCCATCGCGGCCGGCAAAGCCGCGTTGGTGGAGAAGACCTTCACCGCAACGGTGGCGGGCGCCGAGCAGGTGATTGCGGCCGCGCGGCAGCGCCAGGTGTTCGTGATGGAAGCGATGTGGACCCGCTTCCAACCTGCGATCGTCTTGGCACGTGCCCTGATCGACGATGGGGCGATCGGGGAAGTGCGGCAGCTCCAGGCTGATCTTGGCGTCGACCGGCCGTACGACCCTGCGGACCGGCTGTTCGATCCGGCCCAAGGCGGCGGCGCGATGCTCGATCTTGGCGTCTACGTGGTCTCATTCGCGCAGTACTTTCTAGGCACGCCGGATCGGATCGAGGTGAGCGGGTCGCTAGCACCAACGGGTGTCGATGCCGAGGCCGGGCTGTTGCTGGGCTATGACGACGGCCGTGTCGGGACGCTGCTGATTTCGCTGAAGCATCACACGCCTGGGGCTGCCCGAATTCAGGGCACCAAGGGCTGGATTGAGGTTCCACCGAGGTTCCACCATCCGCATCGCATTGTGCTTCACCAAAGAGGCCGGGACCCTGAAACAATCAGCCGCCCGCCGCGCGGCACCGGTTACTCCCATGAGCTCACTGAAGTGACTGAGCGGTTACGCGCCGGGGACACCGAGAGCGCGATCATGCCGCTGCACGACACGCTGGCCGTACAGCACATCCTGAATGAGGCATGCGAGAAGCTCGGCGTCTATCACAGTGAGGATTCCAGGCTTTTGGGACCACTTGGCATCAGCTACTCGGGCCTGGCATTAGCTGCAGACGACGCCACCGTCCACGTAGCTGCTGCGGAGTGCGTTGATCAGGCGTCGACGTAACGGCGACCCTCGAACGCACGTCCAAGGGTTACCTCATCGGCGTACTCAAGGTCGCCGCCGACCGGCAGACCGCTCGCGAGCCGACTGACGCGTACGCCCATCGGCAGCAGCAGGCGGCTCAGGTAGGTGGCGGTCGCCTCGCCTTCCAGATTCGGATCAGTCGCCAAGATCACCTCAGTCACCGTGCCGTCCGCCAGGCGCAGGCATAGCTCGCGGATCTTCAGGTCGGCCGGCCCAATCCCATCGATGGGACTAATCGCGCCACCCAAGACGTGATAGCGACCGCGGAATTCGCGGGTACGTTCCACCGCGACCACGTCCTTCGCTTCCTCGACCACGCAGATGGTGGTTGGGTCGCGGCGCGGGTCCCGGCAGATTCGGCATTGGGTGGCCTCGGACACGTTGAAGCAGATCTCGCAGAACTTGACGGTCTCCTTGACCAACTTGAGTAGGTCAGCCAGGCGCAGTACGTCACCGGGATCGGCGGCCAAGATGTGGAAGGCCAGCCGCTGGGCACTCTTCGGCCCGATCCCGGGCAATCGCCCGAGCTCGTCGATCAAGTCCTGGACAGGGCCCTCGTACACGCTGAATCCGTCAGAAAGGCAGTCCGCCGCCAATGCCCAAACCACCAGCCAGCGGGCCAAGCTTGCTGGCGGCAACAGCTTGGGCCTCATTGGTAGCGTCACGCACCGCGGCCACAATCAGGTCGGCCAATGTCTCGGTATCGTCCGGATCGACCACCTCCGGCTTGATCACTAGTCCCACCAGTTCACCCGCTCCGGTGACTGTTGCGGTCACCAGCCCACCGCCGGCCGAGCCCTCAACCTGCAGCTCGGCGAGCTCTTGCTGGGCGTTGAGCAGCTGCTCCTGCATCGCCTGCGCCTGGGCCAGCAGTCCGGACATATCGCCTTCGGGAATCATCGCGGCCTTTCGGGGGTGGAGGTTCTCGCCCGCCCAGCCTATGCGCCGTGATCCTCTTCAGCGATGATCTCCGCACCCAGGTGGCGCGCCAGCAGCTCGGTATGCGATTGCTGGTCTTCCTTCAAGTCGCTGTCGTCACGGCTCGCAGCCTCGTCCGGATCCTCAGCGATGGAGCTCGCGGCGCCGTTCGCGGCGCGGGCCAGTGAAGAGTCGGGTGCCGGTGGTCTCGCTGCAGGTGTTCGTGCGGACTGCGGCGTCCGCGATCCTGCCGATGATTGAGAGGCACTGGGATCCACCATCGTCTCGATGGCGAAGTCAGCGCCCATCACGACCACGATTGCCTCGCGCAGCACCTCCTCGTTGCCGCCGCGGGCGAAGCTGTCGCGTGCGCCGGCATTGGACATTGCCAATAGCAAAGTGCCATTGCGGAGCTCGGCGACCTGAGCGTTCTGGCTGAGCAGGATCCAGGTGAAGCGGCGCTTGCCTTTGACCTCTTCGAGCACCTCAGGCCACAGTCGCCGTACGTCGGTCGCGGAGAGTTGCGGCACCTCGGCCGGAGCGGTGCCTGCCCGAACTGTCGAAGCTTGCTCAGCTGGCCCTTCGACAGGCTCCGGGCGCATCGTGGATGTCGGCTCAGAGCGCGATCTGCGGGCTGAGCCCTTCGACGAGCTCAGGACGTCGCTTGTCGAAGCCCGCTCCCCCGCTGGCCCTTCGACAGGCTCAGGGTGCAGAGTGGGCGGCTCAGGGTGCAGTGTGGACGCCTCCGGGCGTGGGGTGTGCGCCTCCGGGCGCACGTTTGTCGAAGCTCCTTCGGCAATGCCGATGCGCCGCTCGAGGCGATCGAGTCGCGCATGCAGGCCGCGATCATCGACGTCGGCTCCGGGCAGCAATGCGCGCGCACACATCAGCTCCAGATGCAGCCGAGGCGCGGTGGTCCCTCGCATGTCGGTTAGCCCGCTGGCAATGACTTCCGCCGCCCGAGTCAACTCGCCAGCGCCAAGCGACGCCGCCTGGGAGGTGAGGCGTTCCGCCTGATCAGGAGCCACATCGACGAGCCCGGACGTCAGCGCATCCGGCACGGCAGCGACGATCACGAGGTCGCGGAGCCGACGTAGCAGATCCTCCGCGAACCGGCGTGGGTCCTGACCGACCTCGATCACCTTGTCGACGCAGGCGAAAACACCCCCGGCGTCACCGGCAGCGAAGGCATCGACGAACTCATCGAGCAAGGAGTCCGGTGTGTATCCCAGCAGTGCAGCCGCCTGTCTGTAGGAGACGCCGGATTCATCGGCACCACCGAGGAGCTGGTCCAGCACCGAGAGAGAGTCGCGCACCGACCCGGCGCCCGCTCGTACCACCAACGGCAGCACCGCAGGCTCAACCGAGATGCCTTCCGCTGCACAGATTGTGGACAGGTATTCAGTGAGCAGCCGCGGCGGCACCAGGCGGAAGGGGTAGTGATGGGTACGAGACCGGATCGTCCCAATGACCTTGTCAGGCTCGGTGGTGGCGAAGACGAACTTGACGTGCGGCGGCGGTTCCTCGACCAGTTTGAGCAGAGCATTGAACCCTGCCGTGGTCACCATATGGGCCTCGTCGACGATATAGATCTTGAAACGGCTGCTGACCGGAGAGAAGAACGCGCGCTCTCGCAGATCACGAGCATCGTCGACGCCACCGTGGCTGGCCGCATCGATCTCGATGACGTCGATGCTCCCCGGGCCATTGCGCGCTAGATCGCGACACGACTGGCACTCGCCGCAGGGCACCGCTCGAGGACCCTTCTCACAGTTGAGCGCGCGGGCGAGAATTCGTGCCGACGTGGTCTTGCCGCAGCCTCGCGGGCCGGAAAAGAGATAGGCGTGGTTGACCCTGTTGCTCGTCAGAGCCCGCTGCAGTGGCTCAGTGACGTGGTCCTGGCCGATAACCTCTGCAAAAGTATCGGGACGGTACCGCCGGTAGAGCGCGAGAGGAGCCTGTGCCGCCGGGCCAGTGGCGGGCTCATCGAACAACGCCTCGTCCTGAGAGTGCTCGATCCCATTCAGCCCAGGCTCGGAGAGCCGCAGGTCGTCAGCCCCCGCTTCTTCCACGCATGCACCTTATGCCCGGATGGTGACAACCTGGCTCCGGTGCAGCTGATTGAGCGCCCCTTCAGAGGCTTGGTCCCGCAATCGTGCGAGCAGCGGAACACACGAGCTGCGAGCATCGGTAATCGCGCGCCGCCGGGCGGAGGAGGAGCGAGCAGACATGCTGTTCCGTCTGCGAGCGACGACGACGTCGGCGGATTCCAAGCGCGATGTGCGAGCAGCGGAACACACGAGCTGCGAGCATCGGTAATCGCGCGCCGCCGGGCGGAGGAGGAGCGAGCAGACATGCTGTTCCGTCTGCGAGCGACGACGACGTCGGCGGATTCCAAGCGCGATGTGCGAGCAGCGGAACAACACGGCGTAGGCTGCGCTGCCGTGGAGCTCGACTGGGTGCTGTTTGACGCCGATGGAGTTATTCAGGGTGCTCGGCCTGGCTGGATGGAGGAGCTAACCGCCTGGGGCGGGTCCGAAGCCGAGGAATTCCTGCTCGCCGTGGCGGCCGCGGACGTAGCGTGCCTTACTGGCAAGGACTTCGGCGCAGCGATGCTTCAGGTGCTGCAGCAATTTGGCATCAGTGCTCCACTCGAGGACGTCATCGATCGGCAATTCTGGATTGAGGTCAGACAACCGATGCTCGCGGCGGTGCGCGCTGTTCGTGATCTTGGGCTGCACTGCGGATTGGCGACCAATCAGCAGAACCTACGCGGTGCCTATATGCGCAGTTCCCTAGGTTTCGAGACGATCTTTGATGAGCAGTTCTACTCGTTCGAACTCGGGTTTGCGAAACCTGAGACGAGGTATTTCCAGGCGATCATGGACCACATTGGCGTAGCACCGGATCGAGTGCTGTTCATTGATGATCATGAAGGTAACGTCGCGGGTGCCCGCGAGACTGGCATCCACGGCGAGCTCTTTCCAGCCGACGGCGGCGTTGCCGCCCTGAAAACGATCTTGGCCCGGTACGGCGTACAGCTGTGACAGTTCGGATCGGCATCTCGGGCTGGAGATACCCGCCCTGGCGAGGGAGGTTCTATCCGCCCGGACTCCCACAGCGCGAGGAGCTGAAGTATGTGGCCGAGCGCATGAATTCAGTGGAGATCAACGGCAGCTTCTATTCGTTGCAACGCCGATCCCGGTTTGAGGCGTGGGCAGCGCAGGTTCCCGAGGATTTCGTCTTCGCCGTGAAGGGCGGTCGGTTCATTACACACATGAAGAAACTGAGCGGCATCGAGACGCCGCTCGCGAACTTCTTCGCATCCGGCGTACTTGCTCTAGATCAGAAGCTGGGTCCGATCTTGTGGCAGCTACCGCCGAATCTCGGGTTCGATGCTGACCGGATGGATGCGTTCTTCACGCGACTGCCACGTACCACCGGATCGGCCGCGAAGATCGCCGCCAAACATGATCAACGCGTTCCCGATGATCAAGCCCTGATCAAGGCTGCTCGCCCGCAACGGCGGCTGCGCCATGCAGTCGAGGTACGGCACGAAAGCTTCCGCAACCGCGAGTTCTACACGTCTGCTCCGGCGGCACAAGATCGCGCTGGTGGTTGCCGACAATCCCGGTCATTGGCCGATCATCACCGAGATAACCACCGACCTGATGTATGTACGACTGCACGGACATGATCAGTTGTACGCCAGCGGCTACAGTGATCGCGAACTCGACGACTGGGCGACCAAGATCAACTCATGGACTGAGCGTGGCTGCGATGTTTACGTCTATTGCGATAACGATGCGAAGGTACGAGCGCCTTACGACGCCATGGGCTTGATGGACCGGCTCGGCCTCAGCGCCCCTGCCGCGTGACACATGCGCCCCAGAGCTTGTCGAAGGGGCTTCGACAAGCTCAGCCCGCATGAAGAGCGTCGGCAGGCTCAGCCCGCATCGAGGGCAGGAAGCCCCCCGCGTACCCGAAAGAGCTCACTTACCCTTGCTGCCGTCAAGCCCTGGGGGGATTGGGTGAGGTATCGCCACGCGAGGGACCAGAGACGAGTGTACGGGATCGGTCCTTGAGTCCGATGAGTTTGGAAACCCAGGCGGGTCAACATCGTAGGATCGGCTGACGGGAGCCTCATTCTGATGCCCACGACCAAGACCCGCGTACTCGACCTCAGCAAGAGCACGGATCGCGCATTCGTACACCTGCTGGTCAACACGCTGCTCGTGTCCGTCATCAACTTCACCGTGTGGTTCGCGGTCACCTTCTGGGTGTTTCTGGAAACCAAGTCGGTGCTGGCAACCGGAATGGTGGCAGGCATCTTCCTGGTGACCACGGCCCTCAGCGGGATCTGGTTCGGCAGCCTGGTCGATCACCACCGCAAGAAGACCACGATGCAGGCCTCAGCGCTGGTTTCGCTGGCGTTCTATGCCGTCGCCTTCACGCTCTACCAGCTGACCTCGGAGCAGACATTTGCCAACCCCGCGAGCGTGATGCTGTGGGTCTTCATTGTCCTGTCGATGTTCGGAGTGATCGCCGGAAATATCCGATCGATCGCCCTCATGACACTGGTCACCCTCTTGATCCCGGAGGATCGCAGAGACAAGGCCAATGGCCTTGTCGGAACGACCCTGGGAGTGTCATTCCTCGTCACCTCGGTAATCAGCGGCCTTCTCGTGGCCGCGGGCGGCATGTTCTACGTCTTGCTGCTGGGCATGGTCGTGCTGGGACTCAGCGTTGCGCATCTGGCATTCGTTCGAGTCGAGGAGCGGCCCGAAGGTGGAGAGACACCAGACGGGGAGCCCACGGACCTGCAGCCCCAGCAGAACAAGGTCGACGTGCGGGGCACCTTAAAGGTGGTGCGCGGCGTGCCGGGACTGCTGGCTCTGATCCTCTTCGCCTGCTTCAACAACTTCCTCGGCGGCGCATTTATGGCACTGATGGACGCGTACGGGCTGTATCTGGTGTCGGTGCAGACGTGGGGTCTGTTGTGGGGTGCGCTCAGTGCATGCTTCATCATCGGTGGTCTCGCCGTCGCCAAGACTGGTCTGAGCAAGAACCCAGTACGGCTGCTGCTTCTGGTCAACGTCGCATTTTGGACCGTGACCTGCGTGTTCCCGCTGCGCTCCTCGGTGATCTTGCTGGCAGCGGGTATGGCCATCTACATGCTGTTGGGGCCGTACGCCGAAGCGTCCGAGCAGACCATCCTTCAGAAGGTTGTGCCCTACGAGCGGCAGGGCAGGGTCTTTGGATTCGCCCAGAGCGTTGAGCTAGCGGCGTCGCCACTGACGGCATTCCTGATTGGGCCGATCACGCAGCTGATCTTCATCCCGTTTATGACGACCGGTGCCGGTGCTGAACTGATTGGCGGCTGGTTCGGCACTGGGCCCGACCGCGGGATCGCACTGGTTTTCGTCCTGACCGGCCTTCTCGGCCTTGCTGTCACGATCCTCGCACTCTTCAGCCGACCCTATCGAGAGCTGAGCACCCGGTACATCAGCGAGCCGGAGCCGGCGCTCACCAGCTAAATGATCTTCCTGGCGTTCGCCAGGACTCAGGCGTTGATCAAGGATCCCTCAGGGGTGATCGCGTCGGCATCCTCATCGTCAAACCAGACACCGCCCGCACCGAGGTAGCGGAATTTGACTGCCTGACCGGCCGGCACGGCAACGCTTACGCTCCGCGTACCGTTTCTGCGGCGTACCAACTTGTGGGCACCAGGCACCCAGTCGTTGAAGGTCCCGACTGCCGACACGGGTCCGTCATGGATGTCATCTGGCAGAACGAACTGGATGCGAGTGCTGGTGCCGTTGGATTTTATGTGCAATGACATAGCCATCTCCTGGATAGTCAAGGTGAGTGGTCTAAGGGCCCGAGACTAGGCGAACTTTCAAGGCGAAGCCGACACGACACACTGCGTGGACCAAGTGTGAGGCGCCCGTCACACATCGGTTACTTCCGGTTCGCCCATGCTTGCGCTTGCCTGTAATCTTCCGCGCGGAGGATTCGCCTAGAGGCCTATGGCGCTCGCTTGGAAAGCGGGTTGGGTGCAAGCCCTCGCGGGTTCGAATCCCGCATCCTCCGCCCCTCCCACAGGGGAAACGCCGCCCGACCTGACAGGTCCAGGCGGCGGCTCTGTGGCCATAGTCTCAGTTTTAGTCTCAGTTGGTTCGTCGGGCCGTTCCGTTTACCCAGAGGAGGCCGCCGACCCGGTCGGCAACCTCACGCCGAATGGGATCGGTTACGTGCTGATAGCGCGCAGCCATCGACGTCCACGACCAGCCCATGACGCCCATGACTGTCCGCTCCGGCACCCCCAGGACCAAGAGCACAGTTGCGGCCGTATGACGGGCGTCGTGCAGGCGTGCTTTCTCGCACGCCGGCCCGCTTCAACAGCGCCTTCCAGCGCGTGATAGTCGGAGTTCGGCTTCACCGCGCGGCCGAACCGGTCTGTGAAGACTCGGCCCGTCTCCACCCAGAGCTGACCAGCCCTAGCCCGCTCCTGATCTTGTTCCCGGCGGTGATCTTCTAGGAGCTGGACGAGCTGGGCCGGCAGTCCGATCTTTCGCTTGCCGGCACTGGACTTGGTGGGTCCGTCGTCCTCGTTGGTTTGTACACGGCGAGTGCAGTGGCCCGGAGTCTTCCCGCACGGGGTTGAGCAACCGTGTTCGTAATGCGGTCGAACCCGGTTCGTTGTGATCTTGAGAATTCCGGCCTCGAGATCGACATCTGACCAGTGCAAGCCGAGTACCTCGCCTTGGCGGAGACCCAGCGAGAGTGCAATGGCCCATCGTGCCGCGTTGCGGCGTTCCCGAGCCACACTGAGGATGCGCCGAACCTCCGCGACGGAGTAGGGCTCAAGCTCCTTGGCTTCGATTTTCGGTGCCTTCGCGAGCGTCGCGACGTTCTCCTGAACCTGCCGCCGCCGTACGGCCTCGCCTAGCGCGGTGCGAATGGTGCGATGCACCTGATGAGCGGTCGCTGGCTGGGCTCCGGTCGCGATCATCCGCCGATACAGTCGCTCGAGATGCTCAGGTCGCAGACGGTCGAGGCGGTGCTCTCCGACACCAGGAATCAGATGAACTCGGACAGCGATTCTGTAGGCGTCGTAGCTGCTCTGCCGGATCGTCGGGCGAGCGATGTTCTCGAGCCAATGTTCGAGCCAGCCGGCGACGGTCCACCGGACGCCGGGTAGTGGGACGCTCCCGTTCTCCCGTTTCTTCTCGAGCTCCCGCACCCTGGCAGTGACCACGGACTTGGATCGTGACATGACATGTCGCCGATCCGGCTTCCCTTGATCAGTGACGCCGACTATCACCCGACCGTGCCAGTAACCATCGCTGCCCCGGTAGATCGTTGAGCGTCCGTTGGATTGGCGTTTCACGCCGCACCCCCTCGGCGCCCGGCTCGGAGCTCGTCCAGGAAGGTGACCAGGGCATCGGCGGGTACCCGCCGCAGCCGGCCGATCAGGACCGACTCGACTGCGCCGGAGCTGACAAGTGCGTACATGACGGTTCGGCCGATCCCGAGACGCTCGGCGGCCTGCTCAACCGTCAGCACCAAGGGGACGGGAGCCGCAATCGAATCGGCTCTCGCAGGAAAGAGCTGGTTGAGGTCATCATCAGTCATGGTCAAGCAGTCCTCTCGCTCGGTGTACAGGTCGGCTGGCTTGGCAGCGTCGTCGTAGCTGAGGGGGTGGCCACCTCACCATGGCGAGACGTTGGCTCCTCGATGCTTCGAAGAACGTCTCTCCCGAGACTGCGTGACCATCGGCCAGCAGCTCGCCTACCGTGGGTCGGTCATTGGCCAGCACTGGTATTCGCCTCCCAGATCAGCTCACCGACTAGCGCCCGGAGGCTCAGCAGGCGGGAAGGTGCATCCGTGACACAGATTTGATGCAGCAAGTGCCCAGCCGATGCGAGAAGCTCTGCTGGGTTCTGCCCAACTGGCCGAGGCCCGTCCAGCCGAGCCCGGCGAGGTAACAGGCTTGATGCCTCGTCTGCTGCCGAGTCGATCCCCAGAGCAAGTAGCTGGCGCGGTGACCGGGGGCCACCTTCCGCCTGCGCCCATGCCAGCTCAGCAGCGCTTCGGAGTAGCCGTACGACGCCAGCCACCGTCTCAACGACTTCGACGTCCAGCTGCTCTGTGTCCACTCCGATTTCCTTTGCTAAGAAGGTTGTCCAATGAAGCCGCAAGTGAGGACCATGAGGCCGGAGAGCCCATCACCTGTGGATACAAAGACTCTTTGCGGTCCGTAAGCGCTGGCGGCAGGTGCAGGCGGTCACTGTTCGCTGCACGCCTGAGAACATCAAGGTGGGCGGTAGGCACTTCTTCGGAGTTGCGTACAGCTTGGAAGAGTCGCAGAACGGGAGCGCTGGCGAGGCTACGGACAGACTGGTGTTGGCGCGCCGTTCACCTGTGGCCCTCCTAGCGCCGGTCTTTGCGGGCGAGTGATCTGATGGGCCTCGGCTCAGTGTTGGTGAGACGCAGCTTGGTCGAGCCTGACTGGTCGGCTCATATCGCTGGGGTCGAGTTGAGCGGCAGCGGCGACAGCCTGGTTGGTGGCGGCGATGACCTCGTCGGCGTCCACATCGGGCGAGCTCGGGCAGCGGGCTCAGCCGATTGGCCGCGATTTTGGCGGCGAGTGGTCCAGGCGACGCCTTCCTACCAGGTTTCTCCCTGCTCGATAGCGATCTCGGCTTCCCCTTGGGATCTCGTGCCGACCTTCAAGCCGGCGCTCCCGATCGGCGGGTTCTTAGCGCAGTGCCGCTTGGGCATCCAAGGCTGAGCGCCGAGCCGCTTGTGGATTCATCACATCTCCCTTATCGACACCGGCCCTTCAATCAGCCGTAAGCAGCTGCCGCTGACTCGAGCGGGCACCCCGACGATCTCGACTTGCTTCACGTACCCCCAGCCGATTTCAAATCCGATGTGCCATACACCTACTGCATCATCGGTACGTACTCGCGGCCTGGCTGACCGCGGGGTTGACCCGGTTCGCCTTTGGTGGTTGTGACGATGAGCATTCACAAGCTCAGCGCCGGGTCGGGGTACGACTATTTGACCCGGCAGGTCGCGGCGTTGGATGCCACCGAGAAGGGCCATGTCGGGCTTGCCTCCTACTACACCGAACGGGGTGAGACTCCGGGAGCCTGGATCGGCTCTGGCATGGCCGGCATTGACGGCCTCAGCGCCGGGGATGCTGTGACGGCGGAGCAGATGCGGGCTTTGTTCGGTGCCGGCATGCATCCCCTCGGCACGCAGCGACTGGAGCGACTGGACGCTGCCGATCTGACCGAGGCAAGCGTCAGGCGGCGACCCGGCTGGGTGCGCCGTTCAAGGTTTACGCCGGCGAGGTCAGCCCCTTCCGGATCGAGGTGGCGAAGCGGATTGCCGCAGACAGGCGTGCGGCCGGACAGCCCGGAGATGATCATCTCTCCACTGCACTGCGGGCGCAGGTGCGCACCGAGGTCGCGCGGGAGTTCTTCCGAGCAGAGCATGGCCGCGACCCGATCGATGCCCGCGAGATCGCCGCCACCATCGCTAAGGGGTCGCGTCCGCGCACCCAGACGGTTGCCGGCTATGACCTGACCTTCTCCCCGGTCAAGTCGGTGTCGACGCTGTGGGCGGTCGCCGACCCGCACGTGGCGGCCCAGATCGAGCGGGCGCACCAGGCTGCCGTGCAGGATGCGCTGAGCTTCATCGAACGGCACGCCCTGTTCACCCGGCAGGGAAGGAACGGGGTCCGGCAGGTCAACGTCACGGGCCTGGTGGCCGCGGCGTTCACCCACCGCGACTCCCGAGCGGGGGATCCGGATCTGCACACCCACGTCGCGGTGGCGAACAAGGTGCAGACCCTCGACGGGCGCTGGCTGTCCATCGATGGTCGGGTGCTGTTCAAAGCGGCCGTGGCCGCGTCGGAAACCTACAACACCGCCCTGGAACACCACCTCCGCGACCGGCTCGGCATCCGCTTCGCCGATCGGCGCCGACACTGATCCGGGTAAGCGGCCGGTACGGGAGATCGTCGGCGTCGACCCGGCGCTGAACCAGCGGTGGTCTAC
Source organism: uncultured Actinomycetota bacterium (assembly GCA_963836855.1). Lineage (GTDB taxonomy): Bacteria > Actinomycetota > Actinomycetes > Propionibacteriales > Propionibacteriaceae > Microlunatus. The sequence goes on from CAWILN010000020.1 coordinate 106,480, forward strand.
CCGACGGGTGTTGATCAAGGAGCGGCAAGGTGAGCTGGCGGCACAGTTTCAGCGTGATCATGGTCGGCCGCCGACGCCGGTGGAGGCGTTGCAGCTGGCGCAGCAGGCCACCTTGGAGACCCGGGATCCCAAGCACGAACCCCGCACCCTGACCGAGCAGCGCACCGCCTGGCATACCGAGGCCGCCGCAACCCTCGGCGGACCTGACGCGGTCCAGGCCATGATCAGCAAAGCCCTCAACCCGATCTCGACCACCAGCCCTCATGTGGACGCGGAGTGGCTGGCAGCCACCGCGGAGAAAGTGTTGGCGGCGATGGAGGAGCGCCGCTCGACCTGGCAGAGCTGGCATGTCCGCGCCGAAGCACAACGCCAGGTCCGGGCCGCACAGCTTCCCACCGACAAGGTGGAGCAGCTGGTTGAACTGCTCGTCGCCGAGGTGTTGCAAACCCGGTCGGTGGCCCTGGCTTGGACCGACGACAACATCACCGAGCCGGCGGTGTTGCGTCGCGCCGACGGTTCGAGTGTCTACACGGTGGCCGGGTCCGAGCTGTTCACCTCCACCCGCATCCTTGAGGCCGAGCAGCGACTCGTCGCGGCCGCCGGCCGCACTGACGGCCGCGTCCTAGACGCCGGAACGGTGGAGCTGGCGCTGCTGGAATCAGCCGCCAACGGGAATGCCTTAGATGCCGGACAGGCCGCTCTGGTTCGTGCCATGTGCACCTCCGGGGCGCGGCTGCAATTGGCCATCGCCCCCGCCGGCGCCGGGAAAACCACCGCCATGCGCACCCTGGTCCGGGCCTGGAGCGACAGCGACGGCCAGGTAATCGGCCTCGCCCCGTCCGCCGCCGCAGCAGCGCAACTCCGCGACGCCACCGGCGCACCAGCCGAAACCCTGGCGAAACTCACCTGGTCCATCCACCACGATGACCTGCCCGACTGGGCTGACCGCATCGACCGGTCCACATTGGTGATCATCGACGAAGCCGGCATGGCCGACACCCTCTCCCTGGACACCGCCGTCCAGTTCATCATCGGCCGCGGCGGCAGTATCCGGCTTATCGGTGATGATCAACAATTGGCCGCGATCGGCGCCGGCGGAGTGCTCCGCGACATCCAAGCCAGCTATGGCGCGCCTCCGGCTGACCGAGCTGCACCGGTTCACCGACCCGGGCGAGGCCGCCGCCACCCTCGCCCTCCGCGACGGCCGACCCGAAGCACTCGGCTTCTACCTCGACCGGCAACGCGTCCACGTCGGCGACCCCACCACGACCCTCGACGGCGTCTTCAATGCCTGGCAGGCCGACCGCAGCCGAAGGCTTGGACGCGATCATGCTGGCCCCGACCCGTGAGCTGGTCCGCGCGCCTCAACCAACGCGCCCAAGATCACCGCCTCGCCGGCACCACTCCCGGCCGGCAGGTCGAGCTAGCCGACGGCAAGCAGGCCAGCGTCGGTGATCTGATCATCACCCGCAGCAACGACCGCAGACTCCGTATCAGCGCAACCGACTGGGTGAAGAACGGCGACCGGTGGAGCATCCTCAACCTGACCAGGACCGGTGGGTTGAGAGTGCGGCACGCCCTTAACGGCCGCATGCGTCACCCTGCCCGCCGACTACGTCCAAACCTCTGTGGAGCTCGGTTACGCCAGCACCGTGCACACCGCGCAAGGTGTCACCGCCGACACCATGCATGGCGTCGTGACGGGTGAAGAGTCCCGGCAGCAGCTCTACACCATGCTGACCCGCGGCCGCAGCGCCAACCACATCTACGTCGCAGTGGTTGGTGACGGGGATCCGCACACAGTGATCCAGCCCGACAACGTTCACCTTCGGACCGCCACTGATCTGCTCGAGCAGATCCTGGCCCGTGACGCTTCACCGCAATCCGCCACCACCCTGCAGCGCGAGCAGCAAGATCCAGCCGTCCGGCTCGCCGCCTGCGTCGAACGCTACATCGACGCCTTACATGTCGCCGCCGAAAAAGTCATCGGTTCGAGTGCAGTTCAAGCACTAGAGGCCTCAGCGAACCAGTTGGTGCCCGGGCTAGCCGACGAGCCGGCATGGCCGACCCTGCGTGCCCATCTGCTCCTCCTCGCAGTCGACGGCAGAGACCCGGCACCAACGGCTGCGGCCGCATGCGACACCAGAGAGGTACACAGCGCTGATGACCGAGGCCGCCGTGCTGGACTGGCGCCTGCACGAGACCAGCCTCGCCCAGTCGAGAGGCCCACTGCCGTGGCTGCCCGGCATTCCCGACCGCATCGCCGCCGACCCCCGATGGGGGCCATACCTGCACGCCCGATCACACCTGGTTGATGAGCTAGCCGACCAGGTCCGCACCAACGCCGAAGGTGAAGCGCCGGCCTGGGCGGCCCACCCGCACGCCCTGGTGCCAGCCAAGCTGACCGCCGACGTTCAAGTGTGGCGCGCCGCTAACCAGATCGACCCAGGCGACCTACGACCAACCGGGCCACGCCAACTCGACCAGGCCGCGCAAGCCTGGCAACAGCAACTCGACCAGCGGCTCGCCGCCGCGGACACCCATACAGAATGGCGATGGCGGCAACTGCTCGCTGCAGAAGTTCCCACTGCGACCGCGGACTCATTTCTGCCACAGCTGACAGAAAGGTTGAGCAACCTCACCCGGGCCGGCTTCGATGCCACCCTGCTCGTGCGGTCGGCGGCCGCCGCAGGACCCCTACCCGATGACCACCCAGCGGCAGCCCTTTGGTGGCGCATCCTCGATCAGCTACCGCAAAGGCCGAACCCGGACTCTGGAACCTCCGGGACAGTCCCAGCGACGAGACAGACCACCACCACGTCACCCGAGCAGCAGCGATTACGCCCGCGCTCGGCGCCGCCTCCCGCGCGCGGACCGAGTCGCTGAAAGCCTCGACGCATCACAACGATAGATATGGGTTCGGCTGTCTTGTGACGGTTGATGTGCTTCATTTTTGTGCCAGCTGATGTGAGACAGCGGGTCTAGGTTTTTGTGGCCGTTCGTGGCGGCCTGGACTTGATCGTAGTTACCGCCATCGTGGTGGTCCGGCGGGCCACGTGGGTGTCCCCGTCACCGAGGTCGACAGTGATGGTCGTGTCGGACACATGGACGGTTAGGGTTTGTCGGGCAAACGCCCGGCCGAGCCCGATCCGCTGCCTGGTGACGCAGATGGTTCCGGTGCAGTCGGCGAGCCGCTGGACCGTGACGGGTTCGAGGTTGGGCCGCGGCGGCGGCCCGGCCGGGCGGAGTCCGCGGAGCCTCAGCACCTGGGGTTCGGTCAGCGGGTTGGGTTGGGTGCGGAGCAGCTCGCGGGTGTCGAGGTCGAACAGCAGCAACACCGATGGTTCGATCCTGATCCCGACCTGGCGACCAGCGAGCAAGGTTGAGGCGGTCAGGACGTGCCCGCCGAGGGCGAACGTGGCGGCCGGGGAGATGACCCGGTCGACCTCGACCGCCTCCCCATCACCCCATGAGTGGGGCCGGGTGGGGATCGGTGCCGGCCCTGCCGCGGTGGCGCCATGGGTTGCGACGAGCCGGGCCAGGTCAGCGACGGTCAGGTGGGAGATGACGCTCTTCACCCGGGCCTCGGCGATGGACAGATGGATGACGTCGGTGTCGGCCCAAAACCGAACCGTGAGGCCGGCCCGGACGGGGCCAAGCCAGAACTGACGGCCGGCGACGCTCATGTTCCCCGACGGCGGCACCACCAGGTCGAACTCGATCGGACCACCCGGCCATTCAGCCATCCCGCCGAGGACCACCGCCGACCGCGGCGGAATCTGAGGACCAGCCGCACGACCATGATCGACAGCCCGACCATGATCGGCAACCTGGTCATGATCGAGGACGTGGGCATGATCGACAAGGTGGGTCGGTGCGATGGTGGGTGGCAGCCACAGCGGCAGCAGCTCACGCTGCTCAGCCGGGATAGGCGCGAACCGTTCAGCCGGGGTGACTGGCCAGTGCGGGTCCAGCGCCTGGTGCGGCCGCTCATCGTTGTAGTCAGCCACCCAGGCGTCGACCGCCGCCTGCGCTGCCTCGATGCTGGGAAAGGGGCCGGTGACGTCGAAGAAATCGGGACGCAGGGTGCCGTGGAAGCGTTCCACCTTGCCGTTCTGGTTCGGTGAGGCCGGCTCGGTCAGCCGGTGCCGGATGCCGTTCTTCCGGCAGATCCGGTCGAACATCACCTCCCCGCCTTTCCCGAACCGGTCGGTGAACTGTTTCCCGTTGTCGCTAAGTACTTCATCAGGCGCGCCGAACCTCACCAGAGCCTGGGCGAACGCGTAACACACCGCCCGGCTGGTGGCCCGCTCGGTCACCATCGCCATCACGCAGAACCGGGAGTGATCATCGACACCGGTGACGACCTTGGCTTCCCGCAGCACCCCGGTCGCCTCGTTGACCAGCCAGATGCCCTCGATGATGTCCACAGCCCACAGCTGCATCGGAGCCGGCCGCTCGAACCGCCGATAGGAACTTCTCGGCCGCTTCCGCGGCCGCGGTCTCGCGAGCCCTTGGCGGAGCAGGATCCGGTTCAGCGTCCGCTCCGCCGGCGGCGCGACACCTTCGGGCCAGGTCGGTGGCAGCCTGCGGAGCAGCTCCAGCCGGATCCGTTTCGACCCCCACCGCGGATGCTTCCGTCGGATCTCCGCGACCGCCGCTTCCACCAACGGCTGCACCTGATGCGGACACGACCACGGACGATGCGAGCGGTCCGCCAGCCCGGCGACCGACCCCTCCAGATAGCGGCCGATCCAACGATGCAACGTCGACCGCGCCACCTGATAACGGACCGCGACCTCGACCACACTTTCACCGGCCAGCACCGCCCGGACCGCATCCAACCTCTGCTCGACAACAGACAAGACAACCAGCGCCATCCCCGGCCCCCTGACCCAAAGGTGCCCCACGAAGACACCACCGCTCAGAGTGGCCGAAACAGGACCGACCGTCGCAGATCAACTGGCGAGGAACTGTCGCACATCACCCGGCACAGGACAAGATATGGGTTCGGCTTGCTGCTGAAGCCACCTCTATCAGTGTCAATACCGGCGCTTTCGCGCCGGCCGCCGCTCCGCGTGCCCTCGCTCCGCTGCGGGCCGCTGCGCGGGTGGGCAAGCGGTCGTTGGCTGTGCCCGGGTCGCTAATCCTCGATCCGTGGATGGGTAGCCGCTGGTTCGGCGCGTCTGGACGCTGGAGTGGCTTCCGGGATTGGAGCATCGGGCATTCTCGTTGTTACGCACGTGATCATCGCGAACTCCCCCGCAGATCCTGGGTTTCACGTGCATCCGCGGCGACACTGCCGGCACGCCCCTGGACCCCGTGTGGCAACGCTTCGAGGATCTGCGGCTCCGCGCCGACGATTTCAGCGCTGAACGACTGTTGCCGGTACATCCACATTGTTGGGCGCCGAGCCGGCCAGGCATTCCAGTGAACATCGCGGCGCAGGCCATGAGCGTCACGACGGCTCGCGTCTCGCTGTGCCTCAATTCGTGCACGGGAGTGCGACCTCGTACGGCAGGCAGAGTTGGTAATCCAGGTTCAGTCGTCATCAGACGAGGCTTGAGCTCGATGGTCGGTCTCCAGCACGACTTAGGCGTGCTGCGTCAGGTAGTTCTCGCGGCATCCCTTGACGGGAAGTGGGGATCAAGATAGCCGTCTTAAGTACTACGACCCGGACGTACCCTTGCCGTCCCGGACATTCATTACCCCCGAGATGGGTGAGGCCGTCCCGCCTGCAGGTGATGATAATTGTCGCCCCCGCCGGATAAGCGGGATGCTGATCATGAGCAGCGGAATGGCGTGCAGGATCGGGTAGTAGGGGTCGCCGGGCGAGAGGAGCAGAAACGCCGGCCAGGCGAGGTTCCAGACTACTGCCGCCCACCCGACCCAGACCGGCACCAATCGACTCACCAGTACCGCCGCACCAAGCAGCGCCTCTGCCCCGAACAGCAGCAGCACCGCAACGACGATCAGGGCGTCCGGCTCCGATCCATTTATGGTGACCGCCTCCATGACGAGCGCGACGCTGGCGGCCATCGGAAAGGCGATGGCCGCCAGCCGTCCGAGGATCGCCGCTCCAGCTTCAGCTAGCGCGGGCTCCAGCACGGCAGTGCCCAACGCCGCTGCAACGTAGGAGCTCATGATCAGGGCCCGCTCCCAGGCGTGGTAGGTCGGAGTTCCGACGATCCAGCCATATTCGGTGCCAGCGGCGTACATGGCGACGCCGCCCAGGTTGAGGACGAACGCGCTGAGCAAAAGCAGACCGCTCACCCGGCGCGGCTGGTAGACCCGCATGGCGTATTCCTTTCACTGTCCTGCAGCCGCGTCAGTGCCGGCTGCTGCACGGTAATTAACAGCACCACCCCGATCGCGCCGCCACCGATCCCTTGGGTGATCAGCAGCCTTAAAGATCGTCGGGTCGGCCAGCGCCGCGAGGAACAGACACGGGGAGAGGGTGAGCCACCAGGTCCGCGACCCGCCGGTCCGGCGCCGGTGCTCGGCCAGCCCGATCAGCGCGCCGACGAAGAGCCCGGGGGCGAGGATCAGCGCGAACGTGCCGTACCAGTGGAACTCCGACTTGTCCCCGGCCATCTGGATCATCCAGCCGCGCAGGGCGGCCGCCCAGGTCAGCCCCGCGACCGCCCCGGCTCACCAAAGGCAGCGCACGCGGGGTGGCCACCGCTTCGGTGCTCATTGGGGGCTCACTCCACCATGGCGTCCGCGCGGCTGGTAGCCGGAACGGATGCTCATTCCTTGCCACGTTCGGGCTCGGCGAGGAGGGCGACCGCGAAGGCGGTGATCGTCGCGGCAGTAGACGGCGACCGTGAGCGGCAGCAGGGAGCGTGAACTGCAGCGGCAGCATGCAGAGCATCCAGACGCCGACCGGCGAGGACCGAGTAGCGCCGCCAGGACGTCCAGCGCCCGCGCGGGCGACGGCCACGCCGGCAACGATGAACCCAACGGCTGAGCAGCAGGCTCCCGAGGAGAACAGCGTGATCGCGGCCAGGCCTGCCGGGTCGTCCACGCGGGCGTCGCGGAAGATGACGACTCACCGCATGCGCGGCAACGAACACGATGCCGCCCACGAGCGCGAGCACAGGCGCCGATGCGGCCGGCTCGGCTCGCTCCGACGGCCCCGCTGCGCACGAACGCGAGGAGGGTGAGGACGAACAAGGCCTGGGACAGGCCCCAGGTCAGCGACGTTGCTGGTGGCCAGCGATCCGGAGAACGGGAAGTTGAGCCGGTCGTCGGGCACCGTGGAGGTTCCGCGATACGCGGCGGCGATGATCCCGCCGTCGAGCTGGATCCCGGCGTACAGCAGGCCGGCGGCCCCGGGCAGGAGCTGACCGAGGGGGCGCGCCTCCGAGCGGGTGGGTGGCTGGGTGCCGGCCGCGGCAGCGAGGTGGGTGGTCATGAGGAGTCTCCTTCGTCGAAGTGAACACCGCTCGACGCTAGGGACGACGAGGTGGGCCGGGGCATCGGCAGCACCACCACAATCGGATGTAAGTGCTGACACTGATGCCGCCGGGCGGCGCAGCGGCGATGATGATCGTGTGCGAGTCACCCGCCCAGGGGTCGTGGCCTCAGCGTGTCTGGGGTTGGCGGTGCTTGCCGAGGTGGCGGCGGTGGTCCTGTCGTGGGGCCTGAGGTCGTCGTACGACGCGATCTTGTTCGCCGTCTACAACGTCACGCTGACGGCCGTGGGGGCGCTCCTGGCGAGCCGGCTGCCACGCAACCCGGTCGGCTGGATCCTCTGCCTGTTCGGGGTGCAGGGTGCGGTGACCTCAGAGCTGGCGATCGGCTGGGGTGTGCGCGCCGTCGAGGAGGGCTGGACGGGCGGTGAGGTGGCCCAGTGGGTCGGGCTGGTGAGCTGGGCTCCGGGGGCGCTGATGTGGGTGCTGGCCCTGCTCTACACCCCCACCGGGCCGTCTGCCCGATCGGCGGTGGCGGGTCGTGGTGTGGGCCGGCGTGGCGGGTACGGCGGCCTACGTCGTCGGGTGGTCGTTCAGCCCGTCCTCGGTCAACGGGCTGACCGGAGAAGCTCAACCCCTTCGTCGTGGACTGGCTGCCCGGCCAGGAGCTCACCGTCGCCGGGGCACGCTGCTGTGCCTGTCGGCCGCGGGCGCGCTGGCTGTCGCTGGTGGTGCGGTTCCGTCATGCGGACCGGGCTGGTGCGCCAGCAGCTCAAGTGGGTGGGCCTCGCCGGAGCGTTGCTGGCGCTCTTCCTGCCCGTGTCCATCGCCCTGTGGAGCGGGTCGTCGATCGTCCGGGCTCATCTCGCCTCTCGTGCGCTGACGGCATGACCCTGGCGCTCGGCGCTGCGGTGCTGCGCTACCGGCTGTTCGACGTCGACCTCATCATCCTGCGGTCGGCGGCGCTACGCGTGCGTGTCGGTTGCTGGTCCTGGCGGTCTACGCCGCCGTCAGCGTCTTCCTGGGACCGTCGTCGGACGGTCGTCGGCCTGGCAGGTGGCCGCAGCGACCCTCGCCGCGGCCGCGGTGTTCCGGCCTGCCCTGCGATCCGTGCGGCGGGTGATCTGGACAAGCGCTTCGACCGGGACGGCCACGCCGCACGGTTGCGGGTCGACGCCTTCCTCGAGGCGACTGCGGTCGGGCACCGAGCAGCCCGACCGGATCCAGGACGTGCTTCGGGAGGCGCTGCGTGACCCACAGCTGCGGCTGTTGCTCTATCTGCCGGCCTCGGATGGGTTCGCCGATCTCCGCGGCCGGCCGGCAGAGCTGGACCCCAGCCTGGCGGCCGTACGGGTGGAGCGTGACGGGGTGCCGGAAGCCGTCGTGCAGTACCTCGACACCGGTGACCCGGTCCGGCAGTCGCGAGTCCGCCAGCTGGTGGAGCACGGTCGGCTGGCGCTGCAGGTGGCGCGGCTGAGCGTCGAGCTCAACCGCCAGCTCGACGAGCTCGACCGGTCACGGGCGCGTATTGCCGAGGCCGCCGACGAGGAGCGCCGCCGCATCCAGCGCGACCTGCATGACGGTGCGCAGCAGCGGCTGGTGACCGTCGGCATCGGACTGCGCGGCGATCGAAAGCAGGCTGCGGACCGCCGGTGCACACGAGGATGCCGATCGCGTCGATGGGCTGGTCGCGGACCTGGCCGCCACCATCGAGGAGCTGCGCAGGCTGACCCATCAGCTGCCCCCGCCGCAGCTCGACTCGGGGATCGCCGCGGCATTCCGGGAGCTTGCCGGACGCGCGCCTATCCCGGTCATCGTGGACGCCGATCCTGAGCGGCTCGATCGCAGCTCTGGAGACGACCGCCTACTTCGTCGGATGCGAGGGCCTGACCAACGTCATCAAGCACGCGCGAGCCACAGCGGTCACCATGCGCGCCGTACGCCGCAACGGCTCGCTCGTTCGTCTCCGTCGCCGATGACGGCGTGGGAGGTGCGCGGGCGCGGGAGGGGTCCGGACTGGCGGGTCTGGCGGACCGGGTCGCCGCCGTCGGCGGTCGGCTCCACGTCGAGTCCGGCACCCAGGGAACCCTGGTGACCGCGGAGCTGCCATGCGGGTGATCCTCGTCGAGGACCAGGCACTGCTGCGCGAGGGCATTGCCGGGTTGTTCCGCGACGCTGGACACGACGTCGTCGCGTCGCTTGGCGACTGCGACGGCGTCGAGGATGCGGTCCGGGAGTATGCGCCCAGATGTCGTCGTCCTCGACGTCCGGTTACCCCCCTCATTCACCGACGAGGGCGCCCGTGCGGCTGCCGCGCTCAAATCGACGCGGCCCGACCTGGGTGTCCTCCTCCTCTCGCAACACATCGAGACCGCGCACAGCGTGGAGCTTGCCGGTCTCGGTGGGTTCGGTTATCTGCTGAAGGACCGGGTGCTGGACGTTTCGGACTTCCTCGGCGCCGTCGCACGAGTCGCCGACGGAGGCTCGGCGCTCGACCCTCAGGTGGTCGCCGCGCTGCTCAACCGCAAGAGCCCACCAGGACAGCCTCGCCCAGCTCACCGAGCGCGAGCACGAAGTGCTCCGGTTGATGGCGCAGGGAATGACGAACACCGGCATCGCCAAACGGCTGGTCCTCCCGGCAGGACAGCCTCGCCCGGCTCACCGAGCGTGAGCACGAGGTGCTCTGGTTGATGGCGCAGGGGATGACGAACACTGGTATCGCCAAACGGCTGGTCCTCAGCGAACGGACCGTCGAAGCCCATGTTCGGCGGCTGCTGCTCAAGCTCGACATTGCCGATAGTGAGAACGCCAATCGGCGGGTTCTCGCCGTACTCATCCACCTCGGCGTGCGCCCTGCACCCACAAGCGAGCAAATGCGATACCGGCGATGGCCCTGAGCTTGTGATCGTGGGAACAAGCCCATATCGCTGCCGCGGACCAGATCAGCCACGCTGAGGAGCGACCACCACACACTCCCATCAATGCATGGTCGCATCCTAAGATCCGATGTTCGAAGGCATCGATCACGCGGGTCGGGCGCCAGTCTCAGTTTTAGTCTCATTCGCGACGGTTCAGCACGGTTCATGCTAGGTTGCCATGCCTATATTCGCCGCCTCGCGGTGTGGTCTGAACGTTGACGGACGGCCGAGGGCAGACTTGGAAAGCGGGTTGGGTGCAAGCCCTCGCGGGTTCGAATCCCGCATCCTCCGCTGCTTCGATCAGGAAACAGGCGGTTACTCCAGCCGGCCCGCGAGCGCAGGTCCGGGGAAGACCCATGTCAGCGCATCGCGCAGCCGGTCGCGCCAGTTTTCCCAGGTGTGACCGTCCCGGGCCTCGACGTAACGCACGTGCATCCCTGTGCCCTCGAAGACCGGCACAATGGAACGGTTCGGAATGATCAGCGGCTCATACAGTCCGCAGCTGACGAAAAGCCGGTCGGCGACGCCACGTGGCCGTTCTCGGTAGCGATTGACGAATTTCACCACCGGGTCAAAGACACGGCCACCACCGTGGTCGGCTCCCGCGTCGGCAAAGACGAACGAGCCAGACATGAGTACGAGAGATCCATACCTATGTGGGGACCGGTACGCCGCAGACAGTGCTGCAATGGCTCCAAAGCTGGCCCCCAGCAGGCCGCGACCGGAATGGTTGCGGACGAGTGGAAACTCGACTTCCATCTGCGGCAACAGCTCGTGGGTGAGGAAGCGGGCGTGTTCCGGAGAATTGGCGTATTCCACGAGCCGATCCTTCGGATGTAAGAACGCCACGATCGTCTCGGCGATCTCGCGGCGGTGGATGAGATTGTCGAGTACCACCTTCGCAGCGGAGTACTGCAAGAAATCGCCACCGTCATGCACCACCATCAACGGGTATGACTCGGTGCGAGAAAACCGAGCTGGAAGGTACAGGGTCACTGGGCAGTCGCGCTGCATTGCTCGGCTGTTCACGACCAGCTCGGTGAGTTCGCCTGGTGCCGCGTTGTCATCCGGAAAGGTCCACTCGGGCGTGACGTAGCCGTGCGCAAAGCAGACAGAAATGGCACCGAACGGACTGTGTGAGTGCTTCGGATTCAGGGGATCGTTGAAGCGCTCGACGTCCTGGCCTCGACGTACCTCGAGCTGGTAATTGATACGTGAGCCGTCGGGCACCTTGAGCACGATGTACCACAACGTGGTCCCACGTATCCGCCGCATCGGCAGTCGATTGGGCAAACCGAGAATCCGTTGCGCAAGATGCACCTCATCGGCCTCACCTCGGAAGACGAAGGTGCAGTGGCGGCCTTCGACGATGGGGACTTCGTGAGTGGCGAGAAAGCGATCCACGGCCGCTTCATCGATCGGATCCTGCTGCTGGAGCTGGTTGATGGCGAGGCGATTGGTGCCGCTTCCGGCCGACCAAGACCGGCGACGTGGAGGGGCGCTGCTCACTGTGCGTACGCGTGTACGGTGCGGCCCACGTCGTCGAGGAGCCCGCGCAACACGTCGTAGTCGGGATGGCGCATGCGTACGTAGGCGTTCGCCATATAACCGGCTTCGACGGGCTGGGTCGGCGTACCCGGCGGAGGCAGGTGCGCGTCGATCACCCACTCACCCGACCTCGCCTGGATATCCTCGACACCGGAGTAGCCGGTGATCTGACCGTCATGGTCGGGCCGCAGCGCCACAATGCCGGCTGAGTGGCTTCGCGACGGTCGGGCTGCGATGTGGTCGTGCACAATCGCATTCGCCCACTCCCGGTAGAGGTCGAGGTCGTTGCCAACCGAATACAGATCCCAGGCACCCACGCCGGGCGGCCGGCAGCCGATCTCGGAAAACCGCAGTCCCTTCGGGCCGAAGAACCACTCCATGTGGGTTGCGCTGGTCCCGATCCCCAGGGCTTCGTTGACGCGGGCACCGAGCTCGCGAAGCTGCGCGTAGTCCGACTCAGAGTCGACACGATTGGTGGCGATGAACTGTGGAGAGATCCACCGATTGCGCATCGCCTCGAGCACGTTCGGGTAGTAATGCGAGACGAAGTCGAGGGACACGTTGCCGTTGACGCAAACCGTGTCGTAGAAGCCCTCATGGCCCTCGACGAACTCCTCAACCGCGATCGACTCCGCCCCCTGGCCGCCAAACCTGCCGAGCGCAGCGTCGAGCTCCGCCTTGTTGTCCACGCGGGTGGTGTCGAGGGCACCAGCGCCGGTGCGTGGCTTGAGGATCAGCGGATAACCCACGGCGTCGGCGAAGTCGTACACCTCGTCAGCGTTGTGGGCGGCTCGGGATGCGGCGGTCGGTACGCCGGCCGCGCGCAGCGCCTCCTTCATCGACGGCTTGTCGCGGCACAACCACGCCGTATGCACAGAAGTGCCTGGGATCGTACAGTTCTCACGCACCTTGGCGGCCGTAAGGGTGTGAGACTCGATTGTCGCCTCGAGGCGGTCGACCCACACCCTGCCCTGGATCCACCGTACGGCGTCAGTCATCGCTCCCACATCGACGACTGATGGCACGTGGTGATAGTGCGTCATCCAACTCTTGAGTTGCTCATCAAGCGCGTCGGTGGGGTACTCGCCAATACCGATAACCGTTGCGCCGACCTCGGCCAGCCCGCGCACAAAGTTGCGCTGGCTCGATGGAAAGAAGGGCTCAACGAAGACGACGTTCACGGCGGCATGCTACTCGCCGCCCCATTGCACACTTCTTCTGCGATCCATTACCACTGCACCGAGCTCCGCCATGCCGGTGCCCTATGGAGGTGCCGCCACTAGTAGCGTCCCCTCATGGTTGTCGCTGCGTTCGTTGCACCCTTCTTGCTCCCCGCAACCGCGCGGTTCGTCGCTACAGCGGCCACCTTGCCGGACGTCAGCCTTGGCGTCGTCACTGCAGAGCCGGTCGAGCGACTGTCCCCGGAACTGAAGCAGCACCTCGACGGGCATTGGCGGGTCGACGACCCGCTCGACCCGCAGCAACTGATCGCTGCCGTACGCGGTCTGAGCCAGCAGCTGGGTCCGGTGGAGCGGCTGGTCGGCGCCCTCGAGCAATTGCAGGTGCCCATGGCGTACGCCCGCGACGTGTTGGGTATCGACGGCATGGATGTGCAAACCGCACTCAACGTACGCGACAAATCCGCATGAAGTCGGTTCTTCAGGACGCCGGTGTGCCCTGTGCCCGACACCAGCTGGTCACGAACCCCGACGAGGCACTGACCTTCGCCGAAGCCGTCGGCTTCCCGCTGGTCGCCAAGCCTCCGGCCGGTGCGGGAGCGCAGGCGACGTATCGGCTGGATGACATGGCGGCGCTGCGGGGCTGGCTCGACGCGATTCCTCCGCACATCGAGGCGCCGGGGCTGCTCGAGGAGTTCCTGGTCGGGGATGAACACACCTTCGACAGCGTGACGGTCGGAGGTGAGACCGTCTTCTCATCGATCTCCGACTACTTCCTTACGCCGCTCGATGTGCTGCGCCAGCCATGGATCCAATGGACCTGGTCCTGCCCCGGGAGCAGAACGACCCGCGGTACGAGCGCATCTGGGAGGTGGGACCTGCGGCGTTGCGGGCCCTCGGGGTGCGTGCCGCGGTGACTCACATGGAGTGGTTTCACCGCCCCGACGGTTCCATCGCCGTATCAGAGGTCGCGGCGCGACCGCCGGGCGCCCAGATCAGCTCCATGCTCGGGTATGTGCACGATGTGGACTTCTATCGAGTCTGGGCCGAGCTGGTCATCCTTGGCACGTTCGAGGGCCGACGCCGGTACGCCGCAGGTACCGCGTATCTGCGGGGGCAGGGCCGCGGCCGGGTCGCGGGCCGTGCACGGTGTCGATGAGCTGCAGCGCGAGATTGGCGACCTAGTCGTCGAAGCCCGGCTTCCGGAAGTGGGCCAGCCGGCCTCGTCGAGCTATGAGGGCGAGGGGTACATCATCGTTCGACATCCCGACACCGAGGTCGTCCGGGACACCCTGCACCGCATCATTACCAAGATCCGGGTGGTCTTCGTGGAGGCGGAATGGAGCCGTCGTGATGATCTCACCGGGCTATCCGGTGGAGATGGCGTACTTCACCCGGGGCTTGGCGGCCGTAGGTGCAACGGTCATCGGTGTCGGTGACCAGCCGCCCTCGGCGCTGCCGGAGCCGGCGCGGGATGCCCTTGCGCACTACGAACACGTAACTCTCAGCGACGAAGGCGCTGTACTGGCCGCGCTCCACGGCCTCGCCAAGCACGCGTCGATCGACCAGGTGGAGTGCCTGTGGAAGCCGTGCATGATCTTGGCCGCGCGGATCCGTGAGTCGTTCGGACTGCCCGGCATGACGGTCGAGCGGACCCTGCCGTTTCGCGACAAGGAGGGCATGAAGCAGAAGATGATACTGCCGGCATCCGTACGCCGCGGCATGCCAGCGGGGCAACCGTGGCCGCAGTGTGGGAGGCCGCGGAACAGGTGGGTTACCCGCTGATCGTGA
>CAWILN010000021.1:0-85827 GCA_963836855.1 uncultured Actinomycetota bacterium
CGGCCCGGCTGTCGTCGGCCTACGCTCGGACAACACGTGGCGTGTGCGGGCTGGGATGACGTTCCACGTCCTCTCCTGGCTGCTCGACCAGGAACCTGCCGATTACGTTCTCTCCGACACCGTGCTGGTCACACCCGAGGGTGGCCAGCTCCTCACCAGCGTCTCTCGGGATCCCATCGTCGTCCCGTCCTGACCAAATCCCAGCAAGAGGAACACCATGCGCATCACTGCATTTCGTGCCACGCCGGTGGCCCTTCCCTTCATCCGGCCGGAGGCCTGGGCCTTCGGCGAGCGCACCGGCATGGTCAGTGTGCTCCTCGAGGTAGACACGGATGAGGGCCTGGTCGGCCTTGGTGAGGCCGCAGCCTACCCCAGCGCCGACATCATCGAGGCGGTACTCCGTTCGATCGAACCGCTCGTGGTGGGCGAGACGGTGTTCAACATCGAGCGAATTATGAAGCGGATCAACATCGTCGGAACCTGGCACCACGTCGCCGCGACCAGCCCCGCCATCGCGGCCGTTGAGATGGCGTTGTGGGACCTGGTGGGCAAGGCCTGCAACCAGCCCGTCGTGAACCTTTTCGGCGGTCGCGTCCGGGACGAGGTGGAGTATTTCTACTATCTCGCCCGTTCGACGCCTGAGCAGATGGCAGCGGATGCGGCGGCCGGTCGCGAGCGCGGGTTCCGAACGTTCTATCTCAAGGCCTGCGCCGCCGACCCCACCGAGGACATCGAGCGGGTCGAGGCGGTCCACGGGGCGATCGGCGCTGGTGCCGGCATCCGCGTCGACGCCAACGAGGCCTGGTCGGCGGCCGCCGCGATCCGGATCATCACGGACATGGAGGGGTTCGGTCTAGAGCTGGCGGAGCAGCCGGTGTCCGGCCGCAACCTGGATGAGATGGCCTATGTCCGCTCTCGGATCAAGGTCCCGCTGCTGGCGAACGAGGCCTCCTGGACCCGCCATCACCACCTCGAGATCATCAAGCACGGGGCTGCCGACGTGGTGTCGGTTGACAATCAGTTGGACGGCGGCCTCGGGAACCTCAAGATTGGCGCAGCGATGTGCGAGATTGCGGGCCTCCCCGTACTCAAGCACAGCCTCGGGGAGTTGGGGGTTGCGACGTACGCGGGCGCCCACCTGCTCGCGTCGATTCCCAACGCGCTCTTCGCCAGCCAGGCATACGGCTCGTTGCTCGCCGATGATGTCATCGAGGGCGCCGGCCCGCTGCCATACCGCGATGGCCGGCTCACAGTGCCTGCGGGGCCCGGTTTGGGCGTGATCCTGGACGCAGAGCGGGTCGGCGCGTACGCCGATGCCTACAGGGCGGATCCGAGTGGATATTCCTTCCACGACAAGGGCTCCCTCGAGGTCACGCCGGTGATGCCCAAGTTTTGATCGCGCAGTGCCGATCAGTGCGCGAGGATGGCGCTCAGGAAGCTCTTGGTCCGGTCCTGCTCGGGGGCCTCGAAGATCTGGCGCGGCGGGCCCTCCTCGACGATCCGACCCTTGTCGAACATCATCACCCGATCGGAGACGTCGCGGGCGAAGCCCATCTCATGGGTTACGCAAAGCATGGTGATGTCGGTCGTCTCGGCGAGCTCCCGAAGGATCGCGAGCACCCCGGCCACAAGCTCGGGGTCGAGCGCGGATGTCACCTCGTCGAGGAGCAGCACCCGAGGATTCATGGCCAGAGCTCGGGCGATGGCCACCCGCTGCTGCTGGCCACCAGAGAGCTGGTTGGGGTGGGCATCCTCCTTAGCCGATAGACCGACGTGGTTCAGCAACTCCTTGGCGCGGGCGACCGCCTGGTCTTTGCTCTCGCCCAGGGAGCGCATCGGAGCCTCGATGACGTTCTGCAGCACGGTCATGTTGGGGAACAGGTTGAACTGCTGGAACACCATGCCGATCTGTTTTCGCATCTCGCGCAGGTGCTTCTGGTCGGCGGGAACCAGCTGGGCGCCGTTGTACTTGTGCCACAGCGGCTTGCCGTCAACCCAGATGTAGCCTTCCGTGAGGCCCTCCAGTGTCATCAGCAGGCGGAGAATCGTCGTCTTGCCCGAGCCGCTCGGGCCGATCAAAGTGACCTTCTCTCCCGCCGCGATGTCGATATCGAGGTGGTCGAGGACAGTGAGCTCCCCGTATCGTTTGACGACCTTGTCGAAGTGGATGAACGGATGGTCCGTGGAAGCGCCGTTCAAGGGGTCATCTTCAGGCGGTTTCAAGGCGTATCTCCAGTTTCCTCATTAAAACGGAGGCAGGGTAGCTGAAGGCTAGGTAGATCAGTCCGCAGATCGTGAATGGCTCGATATAGCGGTAGGTGGCTCCGCCGATGTCCTTGGCTTGGGCGACCATCTCCGGAACTGAGATGAACAGCAGGAATGGCACCTCTTTGGCCATCGAGATCACGTAGTTGCCCAGCGAGGGGAGGATCTTGCGGACGGCCTGGGGCAGGACCACCCGTTGCCAGGTCGTCTTCACCGGCAACGAGAGAGCCGTGGAGGCCTCCCATTGCCCCTTCGGAACCGCCTCGATGCCACCGCGGTAGACCTCAGCAAAGTAGCTCGCGTAATGGATGCCCAGCACGAGCACGCCGGTGACTATCGCAGTGATCAGGACGCCGATGTCCGGAAGTACGTAGTAGACGAAGAAGAGCTGGACCGGGATCGGCGTGCCGCGGATGAACTGCAGGAAACCGGACGTGGTCGGCGACACAACCGGCACCTTCGAGTAGCGGATCACCGCCATGACCAGACCGAGGGCCGCAGCCAACAGGGTCGCCAGCACGGTGATCACCAGGCTGACCTGCAGGAAGGCCCTGAGCAGAATCGGGAAGATCTCCCACGCGAACTGCCAGTCCCAGATCATACGAGCTCCCCCGCGGGCGCCGCTCCAGCCACGGTGGCGGTGCTGATACGTACGGGCTTCTGGCCGAGTCGGCGCTTGGCCCAGTTCTCGAGGAGCTGGGTGATGGCGACGACGGCCATCGACAACAGGAAGAACACCACCAACACGCCGAGATAGACCAGTGCGACCGAACCCGGCTGCCCCTGGCGGATCATGTCGCCGACCGTGAAGAGGTCCACCGTACCGACCAGAAACATCAGTGGCGTGCTTTTGATCAGCTGCACCGTCAGGTTCCCGGCGGGCGGGATCATCAGCGGCAGTGCCTGGGGAAGGATCACACGGCGGAACGAGTGCAGGGCCGTCAGGTTGAGCGCGGTGCAGGCCTCACGCTGCGGCTTTGGCACCGCCTTAATGGCTCCCCGGACAACCTCGGCGCCGTACGCCCCGAAATTCAACCCCAGGGCAATGATCGCTGCGACCACGTTGTTCAATTTGTAGCCGAGCAGGAGCGGCGCCGCGTACACGATCCAGAACAACTGGACGATCAGCGAGGTGCCGCGGAAGAACTCCACGATGATGCGGGCGATGGTCCGCGGGACCGCGTGGTGCTCCAGTGACAGCATGCCCAGGGCGAAAGCCACCAGGACCGCGAGAGCGGTACCGAGGATTGTGGCGTAGACGGTGACCCACAGGCCGGACACGAGTAGGTCCAGCCAAGGTCCGAGGTCAAAGCCCTTCATGCGTCACTCTTGGCCGGCGCAGAGCTTCGCGGTGGTCATATCTGCTGGTGGCAGCGTCTCGGGCCCAAACCCGAACGGTTCGATCAGCTTTGTGAGCTCGCCGGAGTCCTTGAGCGTCTTCAGCTGGGCGTTGAAGGCGTCGACCAGTTCGGTATCCGCCTTGCGGAACACGGCGGCACCGCACCCCAGCACCTCCTTGCCGTCCACGATTGGCACGAACGGCTTGGTCAGCTCGGCCTTGACTGACGGATCCTGCTTCAGCGCCCAGGCCAGCGTGATGCTGGTCAAGCCGACCGCCTTGATCCGGCCCTGTTCTAGCTGCTGGATTCCCGCCGGGAGGTCGGGCACGGTGATGATGTTGGCCTTGTCGACGCCAGCCTTGGTCGCGTAGCTACCCTCGACTGCGCCGCTGAAGACACCCAGCTTGATCCCGGCTTTCGCCACCGACTCGAAGTCGGTGATGTTGTCCGGGTTGCCCGGTGGTACCAGGAAGGCGTTGGGTGCGCAGTAGACAGGCTCGGAGAACGCCGCCTGCTCACAGCGGGTCGGGTTGATGAACATCCCGGCAGAGACGACGTCGAAGTCGCCTGCATTCAGCCCGGGGATGAGCGCGTCGAAACTCACCTGCTTGGCCTCGACGGTATTGATGCCTGCGGCCTTCCAAATCGCCATCTGGACGGTTGGATCCTGGCCGGTCAACTTGCCGTGGTCCAGGAACGCGTAGGGCTGCTCACCGGCGATGCCCACGGTGATCTTGCCGGCCGACTTGAGTTGCTCAAGTCGGCTCCCGGTGCCAGTGGAGGTCTTCGTGCACGCGCTCAACAGCGTGGGACCGGCAACCATGCCCCCTAGGACCATTGAGCTTTGGATGAGGAACGAGCGCCTTGACACTCTCGGCTGTTGCGACAACATGTTTTCCGCCTTCTGCAGGTGGTAAATGACAGCCGCCGGATGGCGGCGGGCCCAGCTCGTCCCAAGAATTGTACAATTGTAGACAGTAAGTCGTACAGTTGTTGACAGGAACGGAATATCCTCGATTCGTTTGGCCATCGCGGGCAGGAGCAGAGGTGGAGGTTTTCGAGCTGCCCCGACCTTTGGGTGAGGCGCATGTCGGGCTGCGATTTGGAAGAAGAGCGCGGACGCCGGCTGGGTCTTGGACATCGAGCCGCAAGCAGGCCAGTCATCATCGGCGAGAGATCGACGGTTGGTTGCGACGATCGTCGCTTTGAGCTAGTGCTCGGCGCAGGTCGTCGAACAGCGCCTGCTCGCCCTCCAGTCCGATTGACAGGCGCAGCATCCCGGGCAGGATTCCAGCCTCGAGCCGCTCCTGCGGCGTCATGTTGAAGTGCGACGAGTTGAACGGGACGCTGGCGAGGCTCTCCACCCCGCCGAGGCTCGTGGCTTCGATGGCCACCTCGAGCCGGCGGAGGACCTGGAGCGCACGCGCGTCCCCACCTTCCAAGACGAGGGTCAGCATCGCCCCGTGCGGACCTGGCATCACTCGGCCGACCTTGTCGTCAGCATCCGGATGGTCGCGTCGACCGGGGTAGATGACCTGGCTGACCCCGACGTCCTGAGCCATCGCGTCGGCGAGCCTCTCGGCAGTGCGGCATGCATCCGTAAGTCGGACGCGGAACGTGCTGAGCCCCCGCCAGACAAGGAAGGCGGCATGGGGGTCCAGGCATCCCCCAAGGGTGATGATCCGCCGTTGGATCTCCTCATGCAGGGCCGGGTCGTTGGTGCTTACGGCCCCGGCGACAACGTCAGAGTGGCCGGCAAGGAACTTGGTCACGGAGTCGACGACAGCGTCCGCCCCAAGCTCGAGGGGACGGGTGCAGTGGGGCGTCGCAAACGTGTTGTCGATGACGACGGCGGCGCCGACGGCCCGCGCAGCCTCGGCTACCGCGGGGATATCCATGAGCCGAAGCTGGGGGTTGGACAGCGTCTCGCCGTACACGACGGCAGGGCGATGGGTGGCGATCGCTTGGCGCCAACCGTCGGTATCGAAGGCATCGATCCGCACCACGGTCACACCGAGTCTCGGCAGATCACGCTCGATCAGATCACCGGTATCGCCGTACACCTGACGTGACGCAACCAGCGTATCCCCGGCGCGGAGCAGCGTCAGCAGCGTCGTGGCGATAGCTGCCATGCCGCTAGCCGCCATCAGCGTTTGCTGTGCACCGTGGAGCCGAGCAATGTCGGCTGCGGCAGCGGCCACCGTCGGGTTGCTGAACCGTGAGTACCAGGTCTCGTGCAGTCCGCCGGTCCCCTGGATGTCCTCATACGCCAGGTCATCCAACTCGAAGGTGGTGGTCTGGTAGATCGGTGGGACCACTGGGTAGGTCCGGGACGTGTGCTCGCGTCCGGGGCGGTAACGGTTGGACTGTGCCACGTCCGGATCCTCTCAGAGAGGTAGCCGGGCTGGGATAGCCGACGAGACCGAGGGCTATTCCACACAGCCCGACCTGCCCACCGAGGGCCTTCGAGGATCGCCCCAGGTTGCTCGCCCAGGCGTACAAGCTCGACAACGATTACGCCGCTGCCGTTGATCCTGCGTGCCGGCATTGCTGCACTCGTGGTATCGATCAGCGCGAGGATGATGAGCAATCTGCTGTTCCTCGCGGCGTTCCAATTTCGGCTCGATAGGTTCCTGGAGCGGACTATGCCGAGCGCACCGAGCAGACCGTAGCGGCCTGGAAGAGCATGAACGGCCAGCAGAGCGGCGACCCCGCCAAGCTCGCTTACGCGCTGGTCCAGCTCGCCGCACAAGACGAGCCGCCACTGCGCTTCGCCGCCGGAGCCGAAGCGGTCGCCGCATTCGAGCAGAAGGCGAGGGACCTCCTGGCCCAAGCCGACGCCTAGCGCGAGCTGTCCAGCAACCTCGCCCACGACGAGGCCTGAGCACCGCACCCCCACCCGGGTGACGGTGCGCTGCCTACCGCTGCCCGAGGCGTGGATCCACAGGACTCCCACCGAACGAAAAGGAACACAACCCACATGGAACCGACTCTGACCGGCACCGCCGCCCTCGTCACCGGCGCGAGCAGCGGGATCGGCGCCGCTACCGCCCTCCGGCTCGCCGAGCACGGTGCCTCCGTCGCGCTCGTGGCCCGCCGCAGGGATCGTCTCGAGGCCCTCGGCGCGGAGATCGACAAGGCGGGCGGCACCGCGCTGGTCGTGGAAGCCGACATCACCGACCGCACCCGGGCCGAGGAGGCCGTGCAGCAGGCCGTGGAGCGGTTCGGACGGTTGGACACCCTGGTCAACAACGCCGGCCTGATGCTGCTGGGCCCCGTCGTCGGTGCGGACACCGACGAGTGGGAGCAGATGATCGCCATCAACGTCCAGGGTCTGCTCTACACCACCCGCGCCGCCCTGCCGCACCCGCTGCAGGCCGCCGAGGAGGGCCCGCGCCGGGTCGCGGACATCGTCAACATCAGCTCGATCGCCGGCCGAGTCGCCTGGAACGGCTACGGCGTTTACAGCTTCACCAAGTTCGGTGTGAACGGCTTCACCGAAGCCCTGCGCCAGGAAGTCACCCAGCGACACGTGCGAGTAGGTGTCGTCGAGCCGGGTGGCCTGGCGACCGAACTGGGCTCGCATAACAAGCCCGAGGTCCGCAACGAGATGATCGACCCCTTCTACGAGCAGACCGAGGTCCTCGCCCCCGAGGACATCGCCGACGGCGTCGCCTACATGGTCACCCGGCCCCGCCACACCGCCATCGGCGAGCTGTGGATCATGCCCACCGACCAGGTCTAGCCGCAACCCGGTGGCCGGCCACCCGATGCTGCCCCGCCGACCGGCGGTCCGGGCAGCCCAGGGGAGGTCGCCGCGGCTGCTCTCTGGTCGTGCAGCACGGCTGCGAGCTTCGTAATCGGGCGCCTTGTGCCCTGCAGATCATGCTGGCCGCAAGCATCTGCTCGAGAGGCTAGGGTCGTCGAGCTGACCTCAGCATTCGCACCATGATCGTTCCTAGACATCACCTCGCCTGGCTACGCAGCTGACCCGAGCAACGGCCGCTCCGATCGGCTCAACCGTGGTGGAGTCGCATTCCTGGGAAGTCTCTAGGAGCGCCGTCCGGCCGAGCCTTAGACGATGGCGCTTGGGGTGCCAGCCCGTTCCTGAGGCAGACCATCGGGGCAATTTGGCGGTCTCCCCCCGCCCGCATGACATGCCTGCTACGGGATTCATAACTTGACGCTGCGCTTGCCAGCTCATCGAGAATCCTGTGATGTCTCGGACCGCCCGCACTTCCATCCGACGTATCCCCTCGAACTCTCAAAGCTTCAAGTGCCACACAGACCCGTGAATACCCGGCCTCAGGGCAGGCTGCGGCAGCGTCGGGCGCGCGACTCGACGCTTCAGCAGGAACCGATGTTTAGGCGGCTGGGTCGATGATCACCGTGTGGCCGAGGTGTTCGAGCTGGGTGATCAGCCGTCGGGTGTGGGCTTCGTCGTTGCGTCGGCTGTGCCAGTCGGCGCCTAGGTCGTGGTAGGGCTCGTCGCGTTTCAGCATCCAGTAGGCCGCGACCAGGATGGAGTGCGCGACCGCGACCTGGGCCCGGCCCATCCCACGCCGTTTGGTCAACCGGGCGTGCTGGACGGCCAGGTAGTTCTTGCCGTGCATCCGGCCGACCGAGCCGGCGGCCTCGACCAGCATCGCGGTCAACCATTTGTTGCCGTGCCGCTTCCCGGCCGGGCTCTGTCTGCCCGGCGGACTCGTTCATCGCCGGCGCCAAACCGGCCCAGGCGGCCAGATGCGCGGCGGTCGGGAACCGGGACATGTCGCGCGCCGGTCTCGGCGATGATCACCTGCGCGACCTTCTCCCCCACGCCGGGGATGGTTTGCAGCAGCTCGATCTGATGCGCCCATGGCTGGCAGGCCTCGACGATGACCGCGTCCAGCTCGGCCAGGGCCTGCTCGACCAGGTCCAGCCGCCGCAGCATCGAGCGGGCCAGCCGGGCATGGTTGGCGTCAAAGGTGTCCGGTCAACGCCTGGGCCAGGTCCGGGATCTTGCGCCGCATCTTTCCTTTGGCCAGATCGGCGAGCCGCAGCGGGTCGGTCTCGCCGTCGATCATCGCGGTCAGCATCGCCCGGGCCGACACCGTCTTCAGGCTCGACGCGACCGAGGAGAGTTTGATGCTGGCGTCTGTGCGCCACGAGGCGCTGTTGTTTGAGTGGAGGTGAGAGACCTGCACCGCTGACCCTGTCGTGGCAGGGAGGTGAAGCTGAGGGCAGCCTGCCCCGGAAGGTGCCGGGGTGGGTGGGAGCAGCCCTGACAAAGCCGGGACGGGCCAGAACTGCCAGATGGTGCGGGTCCGGCGAGCGTGATGGGAAGGAGTACGAGAGGAACCCGCGTTATTACGTCTCTCAAGTATCTACCGGCCTCAATCTGGCGGATCTGGGCCGGGAGCGGTGCACAAACCACCGGGGCTTCTTTGCTGGTGGGACCAACTCCTGGGCGGGTATGGATGCGCTCGCCGGGAGGCCATGGTGAATGTCCACGGCGTAACCATGGCGAGGCCGCAGGGACAAAGTGGGGCTCCTCACCCGTCGAGCGAACAGCAGTGAACGTGGGAACCGTTCCGGTCCTCACCCGCCAATCCGGGCTGCCAGCACGGATCGGCGGGGTGGGTTCACCGTTGACCGATCGGACCGGAACGGGGCGGAGCCGCCGTAGTACTTCGAGGCCGGGAGAGCCGGCCACCTGGGGAAGGGCGGCAGCGGAAACGAGAAGACGAGGATGCTGTGATGCTGAAAGATCCACCGGTGAATACGGGTGGCCCGGGCCGGGAACACGAACCTCGGGTCGGGGTATCAGGTATGCAGGCCAAGCTTCACCGTTGGGCGGTGGCCGATCCTGGCCGCCGGTTCGACGACCTGTTCAATCTCGTGCATGACCCGGCGACGCTGCGGATGGCGCTCGCCCGGGTCGCGAGCAACACCGGCCATGACACGCCCGGCGTTGACGGCTGGACCGTCGCCGCCGTGGAGGAGACGGTCGGGGTTGCGGGGTTCCTGGACGATCTGCGGGCACAGGTCAAGGACGGCTCGTTTCGTCCGTTGCCGGTGCGCCAACGGTTGATCCCGAAAGGCCGTGGTTCGGGGAAGCTGCGAAGTTTAGGCATCCCCACCATCGCTGACCGGGTAGTCCAGGCTGCGTTGAAGCTGGTGCTGGAACCGATCTTCGAGGCCGACTTCATGCCGGTCTCCTACGGGTTCCGGCCGAAGCGGCGGGCTCACGACGCGATCGCTGAGATCCAGCTGTTCGGCACACACGGTTACCGGTGGGTGCTGGACGCAGACATCGAGGCGTGCTTCGACCGAATTTCGCATTCCGGCCTCCTGGATCGGGTGCGGAAGCGAGTCAAAGACAAACGGGTCGTGGCGCTGGTGAAGGCGTTCCTGAAGGCCGGGATCTTGACCGAGCTCGGCGAGAAGCAGGACACCCCGACCGGCACTCCGCAAGGGGGCATCCTGTCGCCGCTGATGGCTAACATCGCCTTGTCGGTGCTCGACGAGCACCTGCATCGGCCTTGGCGGTCAGGCGGCACCATGTCCACCCGCTCACAACGTGAACGGCGTCGGGCCAAGGGCCTACCCAACTGGCGGATCGTCAGATACGCAGACGATTTCGCCGTGCTCGGGGACGGTAACCAGGCAGACGTCGAAGCCCTACGCGAACAGATCAGCGGTGTGTTAGCCACCATGGGCTTGGCCTTCTCGGAGGCCAAAACCAGGGTGGTGCACATGTCCGAGGGGTTCGACTTCCTCGGTGCGACACGAGGTCGCACGGCACGAGTGGGCACGTTGATTGGAGGGCTGAGTGTGATGACAGCAACGTAGCTCCCGGATAAGTGTTCATGGATCCGTCCCCGCTCTGACGTGCGTTGCTGGTAACGGCAGGGTTCGAAGCATCAGGGAAGAAGCCCAAGGAGCGCCCGCTCCATCCGGGGGTCACAGGCAAGGGGAAGGCCGGACGGGTGAGCATGCGCGAACTCTCGATGAATGCCCCGTCATCGATACCCCCGGAGATGGGATGTGGGGCTGGGGGCAGGGCTGGCCGCTGCGAAGCGGCAGGCGGCGGCTGGTGACTAGGAGCCAGCCGCGGAGAACACCGCCGCCCCGGGGTTCAGAGAGCACCCAACCCGGTCGGGTCTCGGCCGTGTGGAACGTGACAACCCCGTCGGGGTCCGGACCTTGTGGTCCGGTAAGCCGACCGTGAGGGAGGCCCAACTCCCCGGCGGGCGCAGGACGGTCCAAGAAGCCAATGCCGGTGCGCCGAAAGGCGACGGGAAACCGGGACAGCACGGCCGCATCCTCCGCGGTCGTCTCGGATAACCGGCCGGATACAGGCTGTTTGCCTGGCCCGAAAGGGAGCTGACGTGGACTGGGTGAGCCTTTGACGCTTCGATACCGAAGCACCGGAACCGAAGGACAAGTTGGACACCGATGACGGCACACGCATTCGCGACGGCGACGGCGGCCCTCGACGTGAACGGACCGGAGGACGTGGACCTGGACTGGGACGCCATCGATTGGCGTATCCACGAGGAACATGTACGGCGGCTGAGGCAAAGGATCTTCAAGGCGACGCAGGACGGGGACCTGAAGAGGGTCCGCAATCTGCAGAAGCTGATGCTGCGCAGCCGGAGCAACACGCTGGTCAGCGTGCGGCAGGTCGACGCAACGTAATGCTGGCCGCGCGACGGCGGGCATCGACGGGCAGGTCGCGTTGACCTCCGGTGACCGGGCGGAACTGGCGGAGCAGCTGCACCGCCATGCACCGGCCCGGGCAGGCCCGTCCCGTCAAACGGGTGTTCATCCCGAAGGCCAACGGAAAACAGCGACCCGCTCGGCATTCCGGTGATTGCGGATCGCGCGCAGCAAGCACGGGTGAAGAACGCGCTGGAACCCGAGTGGGAGGCCCGGTTCGAGCCGAGATCCTACGGATTTAGGCCCGGCCGGGGCTGCCATGACGCGATCGAGATCATCTTCAAGACGCTGTGCGGCAACCGCAGCCAGCGTTGCTGGATCTTGGACGCGGACCTGGCCGGGGCGTTCGACCGGATCGACCACGAGCATCTTCTCCGAAGTCTCGGCTCCTTCCCCGCGCGGGGGATGATCCGGGCCTGGCTGAAGGCCGGCGTGATCGAATCGGGTCGAGTTCACACCGACCGAGGAGGGAACTCCGCAAGGCGGTGTGATCAGCCCCGTGCTGTTGAACGTTGCCCTGCACGGGATGGAGCAGGCGGCAGGGGTCCGCTACCGCAACAGCGCCCGCAGTGACGCTGAGACGGTCACCGGATGCCCTGTGCTGGTGAGATACGCCGATGATTACGTGGCGATCTGCCACACCCGTGAGCAGGCCGAGCAGGTCAGGGCCGATCTCGTGGTGTGGTTGGAGCCTCGAGGGCTGGCCTTCAACAAGGACAAGACGCGGATCGTCCACGTTGAGGACGGGTTCTCGTTCCTGGGCTTCGACATCCGCCGCCACCTCGATCGGCAGGGCAGCGCCAAGCTGCTCATCAAACCCAGCAAGGAATCGGTCAAGCGGCTCCGGAAAAGGCTCGCGGACCGACGTGCGTTCCCTGCACGGCGCGAACGCGGCCGCGGTGGTGTTCCGGCTCAACCCGGTCGTCCGGGGATGGTCGGCCTACTACCGGAGCGTGGTCTCTGGTCGGGTCTTCACCGGCTTGGACCACTACGTCTGGCACCTCACCTACCGGTGGGCCAGACGTCGCATTCGAACAAGTCCAGAGGCTGGGTCGCGGCCCGGTACTTCGGCATGTTCAACAAGTCCAGGCGGGACCGGTGGGTGTTCGGTGACCGCGACAGCGGCGCCTACCTCACCAAGTTCTCCTGGACCAAGATCGTCCGGCATGTCCCCGTCCAAGGCTGGGCGTCTCCCGACGACCCGGCGCTGGAAGGGTACTGGGCCCAGCGACGGCGCAAACGCAAGATCCCGCCCGTGGACGAGCACACCGCTAGGCTCCTCGAGCCCAAGGCGGGCGCTGTCCTTCCTGCGGGGAGTTCCTGCTGCACGCCGACCATGAACCCCGTTCCCCACTCGAGTGGGAGCAGTGGTTCCTAACTGTCCGGCGGGTCCTGCGCAAGCAGCACATCGTCGAGCAGGCCGACGGCCAAAACCGGACGTTTTACCGACTCCTTCACGCCCACTGCCACCAGCGGCAAACCACCGCCCAGGCAGCAACACACAGCCAAGAAGCCGACGCAGAACCTGTGTCGCCCCAGCGGCTTGCTTGAGCCGGATGCCCGGAAACGGGCACGTCCGGTGTGCGCCGTGAGGCGCTTCGTTGTATCCCCAATGCAGTTGGGAGGAACTCGGAGGAATGTTCCTGGGTCGCCTGGCCTACCTGGACGGGAAACCGCGAGGGGACAAGAGCATGCCAGGGAAGCGGTGGCCGCCTGGAGGCGTCCAGGGCGGGGTGCTGCGAGACCCGCACGATATGGCCAAGGCTGGATTGCTTGAAGTCCAATCTCCAGCGGTGAGAGTGCGCACCCTCCGGAATGACGCCTGGAACCGGTGCCGTGTCATGCCTCGGTATGAACCTGAGATCGGGGCATCCCCCCGTGACGCGGAGCCCCGCCCAGCGAGGGCGGTCAAGGAGATGAGTGGGCGGCCTGTGTCGTGCTCGACACGTATGACGAAGACGTACCGCGGGATCGCCTACGGGATGCGAGTCCTAAGGCGACGGAGTGCCAGTAGTAGTCGCAGGAGTCACGACCTGCCAGGGCGGCCGGGAAAGCCGGTCCACAGGGCGAAGGGGCACAGGTGATCGAAGATGTTCAGCGCTGGGAGGTATGCGTAATGCAAAGCGCCGCAGCTGTGCTGGAGATCATCGGTAAGCGTGGTGAGCGAGGTCTGCCGGTCGAACGGTTGTATCGGCAGATGTTCAACCCGCAGTTGTATCTGGTGGCCTACGGGCGCATCTACGCCAACGCTGGTGCGATGACGCCGGGGGTCACCGGGGAGACCGTGGACGGCATGTCGCTGGCCAAAATCGGCGCGATCATCGACGTGTTGCGTCATGAGCGGTACCGATGGCAGCCGGTGAAGCGGGTCTACATCCCCAAGAAGAACGGGAAGCGGCGCCCGCTGGGCCTGCCGACCTGGTCGGACAAGCTGGTCGCCGAAGTGGTCCGCCTGCTGCTTGAGGCCTACTACGAGCCGCAGTTCTCCGACCGTTCCCACGGTTTCCGTCCCCGCCGGGGCTGCCACACCGCGTTGACTGAGGTGGTGGAGGTCTGGAAGGGGACCCACTGGTTCATCGAGGGAGACATCTCTGACTGTTTCGGGTCTCTCGATCATGATCTGATGATCGACATCCTGGCGGAGAAGATCCACGACGGCCGGTTCCTGCGACTGATCGATCAGATGCTCAAGGCCGGATATCTGGAGGACTGGCGGTGGCACGCCACGCTCAGCGGTGCGCCGCAAGGCGGCGTCGCCTCACCCGTCTTGTCCAACATCTACCTTGATCGGCTCGATCAGTTTGTCGAACAACGGTTGCTGCCCGAGTACAACCTCGGCCGCCGCCGCCGGCCCAACCGGGCTTATCAAGTCCTGGAGTACGCGATCCAGAAGGCCAAACGGCATAACGAGCGGGACACGGCGCGGGAGTTGATCCTGCAGCGTCGTGACCTGCCCAGCCAGGACCCGAACGATCCGGACTACCGGCGACTGCGCTATGTCCGCTACGCCGACGACTGGCTGCTGGGATTCGCCGGTCCCAAGCATGAGGCCGAGGAGATCAAGTCGAAGATCGCGACCTTCCTGCGCGAGGAACTCAAGCTGGAACTGTCGCAGTCCAAAACGCTGATCACACACGCCACCAGCCAGGCGGCGCATTTCCTCGGATACGAGATCAAAGCCCAGCACTCCAACACCAAGATCACCCGAGGACGTCGGGCGGTCAACGGAGCGATCGGGCTGTTCGTGCCCCAGACCGTCATCAGGCAGCGGTGCGCGCTCTACATGAGCAAGGGAATCCCGGCGCAACGAGGAGCTCTGATCCGCGACAACGACTTCACCATCGTCGCGAAATACGGCTCCGAATACGCCGGGCTCGTCCAGTACTACCTCCTCGCCCAAGACGTGTTCCGCCTGGCCCGGCTCCGCTGGGTCATGGAGACGTCGATGCTGAAGACCCTCGCCGGGAAGCATCACAGCACGGTCACCAAGATGGCTCGAAAGTACAAGACGACGATCAAGACATCGGCTGGACCGCGGGTGGTCTTCCAGGTCAGCGTCGAACGCGACCGAGGACGCAAACCGCTGGTGGCTCGCTTCGGTGGGATCCCGCTCCGACGAAACCGCACCACCGTCCTCACCGACCAGCGGCCGGTGATGGCCAGCGCCAAACGGAATGAGCTGATCCACCGGCTCCTCGCCGGGCGCTGCGAGATCTGCAAGTCGATGGTGGGCCTACAGGTTCACCACATCCGAAAACTTGCCGATCTCAACCAACGCCGGCCGCCCGGAGAAACCCTCCTGGATGCACCTCATGGCCATGCGGCGACGCAAGACGCTCGTCATCTGCGGTCGCTGCCACGAGGACATCCACACCGGGCGGGCCACCAAGCCCTACCCGAAATGATCACTGGAGAGCGGGGTGCAGGGAAACTTGCACGCCCCGTTCGGGAAGAGGACGACGGAAAAGGACCTACACCACAGGCACCTCGCCGGCGCCCTACTTCACTCTGAGGGGGCCGGGGCACAGCAATGTGCCCCGGCTACCCGACGCTTCCACATCCAGTGGAAACGGAAACGAGGAACAAACCGCTGGCACGTCTACACCTTCATCGCGGACCGGCCGATCCGGTCGTTGAAGGCGAAAGTGCGTGCCCTGACGAACAGGACGTCACAGCAGCACCCTGGATCCGTGCTGATCCGGCTCGCCCAGATCATGCGCGGCTGGTCAACCTACTTCCGTCACGCCGTCAGCAAACACACCTTCTCGACCCTTGCCAACTTCGTGTGGCATCGGGTGGCCCGGTGGCTGATGACGCGGCACCACTGGAAGTGGACAGACCTCCGACGACGGTTCACCGGCCCCAGTGGCCGGTGGATACCCTTGTCGGCCGACGGGAAAGCGTTGTTCAACCTCGAAGCGGTCCCGGTCACCCGATACCGCTACCGAGGGAACATCCCGACCCCGTGGGCGCTGCCTCCCACATAACGGCAGGTTCCGTGGAGAGCCCGTTGCGCCGAGAGGCGCACGGCGGGTTCGGCGAGCGGTCTGGGGAAACGAACCTGAGCAATCAGGACACCGCGCCCCAGACCGACTCAACTCCAACATCAACTCCAACCGGACAATGTCTCGGCGCCGGTCGCCCATCAGCTGCACCCGGTAGCGGGTCAGCATCCGCAGCCGGCGGATCTCCGGTGGCGGCACAAACGACGGCCGCAGCAAGCCCGTGCTCCAACAACTGCGCGATCCACTCCGCATCACGGACATCACTCTTGCGGCCCGGGCACCGCCTTCATGTGCGCCGCGTTCAGCAGCCACACGTCCATGACCTCTTCCAGGCAGTAGAACGGCGGCTTCCAATACGCCGACGTCGACTCCATCGCCGCGATGCTCACCCCAGCCTCGACCAGCCAGTCCCGCATCACCCGCAACGACCCGGTGGTCGTCTTGAACGTCCGCGTCTCCGCGTGCCGCCGGCCCCTCGGGCTGGGCGTGCGTAGGCACACCGTCACCGTCTCCTTGCCGACATCCAGACCGGCGACCCGGTCGAACATGACCTCCATCGCGTCCCTCCTTTCCCCGTGAGGCGACCATCGCCTCACGGCGCCGGTCCGGAGGGACCTCTGCCAGGACACAGACCCGCGTGCTCGTAGCAACAATCCAGTGACACCCGAGACCCCCGCGCCATACACCTGCAACGGGCTCGCCCGCACCAGTGTGTGTCGACGTCACCGGACGGCACCACCAATTCTCATCAGCCAATGAAGCGATCGAAGATCGCAAGTCCAATACACCCCATGCACTCTGGGATGCTCGGTCTAGCTCGGGTCGGCCTGACCGCCCCGGCGGCATGTACCCCCTTCGAGTGGGTGTGACGATGAGCATCCACAAGCTCACAGCCGGATCAGGTTATGACTATCTGACCCGGCAGGTCGCGGCGCTGGACGCGACCGAGAAAGGTCATACCGGGCTGGCGTCGTACTACACCCAGCGGGGTGAGACACCCGGGGTGTGGATCGGCTCCGGCATGGGCGGGATCGACGGCCTGACCGCCGGCGACCCGGTGACCGCCGAGCAGATGCGAGCACTGTTCGGTTGCGGTCTGCACCCGTTGGCCGAGCTCCGCCAGCAGCAGCTGGAAGGACCGGACCTCACTACCCGCGACTTCCAAGAAGTGGCCCAGCTGGGCGTGCCGTTCAAGATCACCGATGGGGACGTCAGCCCCTTCCGGCTCGAAGTCGCCAAACGCATCGCGGCAATCAATACGGCAGCCGGCCTGCCGGCGGGCGCTCCGCTGCCGGCTACAGACCGGGCGCGGGTGCGGGCCGAAGTGGCCCGGGAGTTCTTCCTGGCCGAGCATGGCCGGGAGCCGATCGATGCCCGGGATCTGGCGGGACAGATCGCGAAAGACTCCCGGCCGCGGACACAGACAGTTGCCGGATATGACCTGACGTTCTCACCGGTGAAGTCGGTGTCGACCTTGTGGGCGGTCGCCGAACCGGCGGTGGCGGCCGTGATCGAACGGGCCCACCAGGCCGCCGTGCAGGACGCGCTGACATTCATCGAGGAGCATGCCCTGTTCACGCGGACCGGGCCCCAAGGGATCCGGCAGGTCAACGTCCGTGGCCTCGTCGCCGCCGCCTTTACCCACCGCGACAGCCGGGCCGGCGACCCGGACCTGCACACCCACGTCGCAGTGGCAAACAAGGTCCAGACCCTCGACGGACGCTGGCTGTCCATCGACGGCCGAGTCCTGTTCAAGGCAAAGGTTGCCGCGTCGGAGACCTACAACACCGCGCTGGAACAGCACCTCCGCGACACGTTAGGTGTGCGGTTCGCCGAACGGCCCGGCACCGATCCGGCGAAGCGGCCGATCCGGGAATCGTCGGTGTCGACCCGCGACTGAACCAGCGCTGGTCGACCCGTCGGGCCCACATCGAGGTCCGCCGCGGTGAACTGGCCATCCAATTCCAAAAAGAGCACGGCCGACCACCCACACCGGTCGAAGCATTGCATCTGGCCCAGCAGGCGACCTTGGAGACCCGCGACGCCAAACACGAACCCCGATCCCTGACCGAGCAACGCACCACCTGGCTCAACGAAGCGGCTGCGGTGTTGGGCAGCTCGGAGGCCATCGCGTCGATGGTGCGGACGGCACTGGCACCGCACGCCGAGGCGACTCCGATCGCCGACACCCGCTGGGTCGCACAGACGGCTGATCACGTCCTGAGCGTGATGGAGGCGAGCCGGGCGACCTGGCAGATGTGGCATGTCCGCGCCGAAGCGCAACGACAAGTCCGCACCATCGACATGCCCGCTGAACAAGCCGCGGCGCTAGTGGACCTGCTGGTCGATGAGGTGCTCGATCGTCGATCTGTTGCCCTGGCCGCGCCGCACGCCGGCATCGAGGAACCGGAGGTGTTGCGGAGGCTTGACGGGTCGTCGGTCTACACCGTCGCCGGCGCCAACCTGTACACCTCGCAGCAGATCCTCGACGCCGAACAGCGCCTCGTCACCACCGCTGGCCGACGCGACGGGTCAGCCGTAGACCAGGTGGCGGTGGACCTGGCGCTGCTGGAGATGGCCGCCAACCGTACCCCGCTAGACGCCGGGCAGGCGGCGTTGGTCCGACAGATGTGCACCTCCGGACGGCGACTGCAGCTGGCGATCGCCCCCGCCGGCGCCGGGAAGACCACTGCCATGCGGGCCCTCGCCCTGGCCTGGACCCAAGACGACGGCGATGTGGTCGGCCTTGCCCCGTCCGCCGCGGCGGCCGCTGTCCTGGGTGAGCAGACCGGCATCGGCTGCGACACACTGGCCAAGCTCACCTGGTCGCTGCAGCACGGCGACCTGCCGGATTGGGCTGCCCAGATCGGGCCGTCGACCCTGGTGATCATTGACGAGGCCGGGATGGCCGACACATTGTCCCTCGACACCGCTGTCGAGTTTGTGATCGGTAGGGGTGGGAGTCTGCGGCTGGTCGGTGACGACCAGCAGCTTGCTGCGATCGGGGCCGGCGGGGTCCTCCGCGACATCAAAACCCGGCACGGTGCTGTGCAGCTGAGCGAGCTGCACCGCTTCACCGACCCTGCCGAAGCCCACGCGACGCTTGCGCTCCGCGACGGTGACCCGAAGGCGCTGGACTTCTACCTGAGGCAGGGTCGGGTGCACGTCGGTGACCTGGCCACCACCACCGAGCATGCCTTCAGTGCCTGGGCCGCGGACCGGGCGGCCGGGCTGGACGCGATCATGGTTGCCCCCACCCGCGATCTGGTGGCCGAGCTGAACCGCCGCGCCCGAAACCACCGCCTCAACGGCGACGTGCCGGATGCGGTGGTGCGGCTGGCCGACGGGAACCAGGCCAGCGCCGGGGATGTGATCATCACCCGAAGTAACGACCGGCGACTTCGCCTCAGCGCCACCGACTGGGTCAAAAACGGCGACCGCTGGACCATTACCGGAATCGGCAGGAAGGGCGACCTCAAAGTTCGACATAACCGCAGTCGGCTCACTGTCAGGCTGCCCGCCGACTACGTCCGCGAGTCGACCGGTCTCGGCTATGCCAGCACCATCCACGCCGCTCAAGGTGTCTCGGCCGACACCATGCATGGACTGGTCTCCGGCCAGGAGTCACGGCAGCAGCTGTATACCATGCTCACCCGCGGCCGAACCGCCAACCATCTCTACCTACAAATCGTCGGCGACGGCGACCCGCACACTCTCATCCGACCCGACGCGGTCGCACCCCGTACGCCGACCGAGATCCTGCAACACATCCTCGCCCGCGACGACACCCCCGCCTCAGCCACCACCGTGCTGCGAGAACGGAGCGACCCGGCTCCCCGGCTGTTTGAGACCGTCCGGCGTTACACCGACGGCGTTCATGTGGCGGTCGAGCAGCTCCTCGGACCGCAGATCGTGCAGATGCTCGACGCTCGAGCCGACCAGGTTGTGCCCCACCTCACCAACCAGCCGTCCTGGTCGACCCTGCGGGCACACCTGCTCACCTTGGCCGCGGAGACCGGTGAGCACCCACTCCTCCACCTGCACACAGCGGCGGTCGGTCGCGAACTCCACACGGCAGCAGACATGGCCGCCGTGCTGGACTGGCGTCTCCCAGAGCCCGCACCCACTGACCAAGGGCCGCTTCCTTGGCTTCCTGGCATTCCGCAAGCGCTCCATGATCATATCCCGTGTGGGGTCAATATCTGGCCAAGCGTTCCCAACTAGTGGACCGCAACTGAAGTTGTTTTACGGTCGGCTTTCTTGAGGATCTGGTCGGCGGTCTTGGTCCACACGAAGGGTTGGCAGCGGTCGTTCCAGCCGTTGATGAAGGCCCGGATCTTGATCATCAGCTCGCGGACGGAGGCGAAGGTGCCGCGGTGGATGGCTTGGCGTTCGATGATCCCGAACCAGACCTCGACGAGGTTGAGCCACGATCCTGAGGTCGGGGTGAAGTGGATGTGGATCCGCGGGTTCGCCGCCAGCCAGGCTTTGACCTTCGGGTGCTTGTGGGCGGCGTAGTTGTCCATGATCAGATGCAGCTGCTGGTCGGGGTAGCCGCGGGCGAGGTGGCGGAGAAAGACCAGGAACTCCTGGTGCCGGTGCCGCGGCTTGCACAAGCCGGTGACCTCGCCGGTAGCGATCTCGAGCGCGGCGAACAGCGTGGTGGTGCCGTGCCGCACGTAGTCGTGGGTGCGCTTCTCGGCCTGCCCGGGTTGCATCGGCAGCGTCTTTTGGGTCCGGTCCAAGGCTTGGATCTGGGATTTCTCGTCGATGCTGAGCACGATCGCGTTCTCCGGCGGGTTGAGGTACAACCCGACGACGTCGCTGACCTTGGCGACCAGTTCGGGGTCGGTGGAGAACTTGAACGTCTCCAGCCCGCCAGGGCTGCACTCGGTGATGCCGCCAGGTGCGCAGCACCGTCGAGGCGTCGACATTCAGGTGATCGGCGAGCAGCCGGGACGACCAGTGCGTGATACCGAGCCTCGCCGGCGGCGGGGTGAGGGTAGCGGCGAGGATTCTGGCCCGATCCACCGTCCGCGGCCGACCCGACCGCTGCTCATCGCCCAAGCCCTTCAGCCCGGAGGAGGCGTAGCGGTCCCGCCAGGAGATCACCGTCGGCCGCGACACACCAACCCGCTCAGCGATCTCGGTGTTGGACACCCCATCGGCGGCCAACAACACGATCCGCGCACGCTGCGCCAAACCGGCCCGGATCGAGCTCGACCGGGTCCACGACTCCAGCAGCTCACGATCACCCGATCGAAGGCCCAGCGGTTGCGCGCGCACCCCTCATTCTCACGCACACCACTGTCAAACTACTTTAGACGCGCCGCACTAGTTACCGACCTCGCCGACCAGGTCCGAGGTCACGCCCGCCGAGACGATACCCAGCCTGTGTGAGCGCCGCCCGACAGCCGCCAGAACCTCGCCATCATCGGTGAAGTCGCCGTGTGGCGCGCCGCCAACGGCATCCACCCCAGCGACCCACGACCAACCGGAACAGCACAGCTGCAAACAGCCTCCGCCCTCTGGCAACACCACCTCAACCGAAGTCTCGCTCGCGGCAGCGGCGACAGCATCGGTCCTCCTGACATCCCAGAGCGCCCGGCTGCTCCCACCTCACGTGATCGCCGGCACCAAGATCGACAGCACCTGCCCCTGTCATCCGCGGTCCACCCGAACTCGCCACCCCGCGCCGGCCCATAGAAGCGCGTAGCCAAGCCAACTGGGTGGGAGGCACTAAATACATGCTGGGCAGTAGGCGCGTCCTGACGCCGCCCAACCGCCGAATCCGGCCCTGTCAGAGCAAGGCTCGGCTTCGCCGAGCTGACTGCGGTCCGGGTCCTCGCTTCGCTTCGCTCGCAGCGGACCGCCTTCGCCAGCCTTAGCCTGTCGTAGGTGACGCTTCGACACTGCAACGACATGTCCGCAGCGGATTGGATCGCCCAAGCCCGCATCCCATGGGAGCAACTAGTCAATTTCGGTCCGCCAGACTTCCCGGCCTACGCCCGGCTCCGCTTCATCCCCGACCCCACCAAGCCCGGCCAGGCGGAAGCAGACGCCAACATTGCCGAAGACCACCCGTCCGACGTCGAGCAAACACGACAAGCCCTGGACCATCTGCGACGCTTCATCGGTACACCCGAGGACTGCTACTTCTGCGTCTGGGAGGGCTGTGGCGACCTCAACTTCCCGCCCTCGGTGCTGGACAGGCCGATGGTGACCATCGCATCGAATACTTGGTCTCCCCCTCAGCGCATCCCCATGCGGCGGTACTTCCTTCTCCACGGATCACTGACCGACCTCGGCAGCTGGGATGAAATCCACGGCGGCGGAGATCATCCGCCCGCCTTCGTTTGGCCGGCTGACCACAGTTGGTGCTTCGCCAGCGACGTCGACCCCCACTGGGCCCGAATCGGAGCCGAGCAAGCAGCGATCGACACACTCCTCAACGCCCCTGAGCTGGACGTCGTCCCAGCTCAACCAACTAAGCCCCAACCCACCTACTACTAACCGACACTCCCAGGCTCAACGGACGCTACACGGCTACGATCGAGGCCCAGCGCCGGGCCGAAAACCGTTAGTCGAACAGTGCCACCGATTTCGGCCGTCTCTGGTCGGGCCATGGTTCCAAGGCCGCGCCCTCCTTCGGGGCCGAAGAGATCAAACGCGTTGGCCATAACCATGACTCGATGGGAGCCAACCTGGGAGCCAGACCAACCGTCCTAGCCTGCATACGTCTTGGTATCCGACAGCACATCGTCGACCAGCTCGAACGGTAGGTACTGGGTCAGCTCGCCGAGATGGGCCGGGCGCATAGACACCCCCGGCAGCGGTGATGGAACGCGTCACAGTGACGGCGGCAGTGGCAGACTCAGACATGCGCAGAGCTCCTGGGGAAGTGGGATTCCGACAGTCCACGCTCTACAGGGGGCTCCGCCGCATTTCCTGGCCGCCACGCCGACACCCAACACGCCATCACACGCAGGTCCTTGACCCACAGCTTTCCCGCCTAACTACTTCGCCCTGAAAAAGTCGAGGCGTGTCGAGGGCTGAACATGCCTTTGACAAGGGAGAATGGTCTCAACCCCTTGGGCTAGAAGGGATTGAGACCATTCATGTTGCGCACGGTAGCTGATCAGCCGACGTTGTGGGAAGCGATCTTGCCGGACGAGCTGCGCCGGCTCCCGGTCGAGTTGGGCCGGGTGGATGTCTTGTTGGACGATCCGGTGTTCTTTGCTCCGTTCGTGCCGTTCTTCGACCCGCGGCTCGGGCGGCCGTCGACGCCGATGGAAACCTACCTGCGGTTGATGTTTTTGAAGTTCCGCTATCGGTTGGGGTTCGAGTCGTTGTGCCGGGAGGTGTCGGACTCGATCACCTGGCGGCAGTTCTGCCGGATCGGGATCGACCAGCCGGTGCCGCATCCGACGACGTTGATGAAGTTGACCACCCGGTGTGGATCGGCCGCGGTCGAGGGACTGAACGAAGCCTTGCTTGTCAAGGCGGTCGAGGCGAAAGTGTTGCGCTGCAACCGGATCCGGGTCGACACCACCGTGGTGCCGGCCAACGTGGCGTATCCGACAGATTCGGGGCTGCTGGCGAAGGCGGTGAACCGGATCGCTGCCACGGGTCGGCGGATCCAGACCGCCGGTGGCGCGACCCGGACCAAGCTGCGGGACCGGTCCCGTGCGGCCGGGCGACGGGCTCATGATCTGAACGCGAAACTCCGCACCCGTAGCGCCGCTGCCCGAGACGAGGCACTCGAGGTGGTCCGCCGCAAGAACGCCGAACTCGCCGACCTGGCCGAGACCGCCGCGGCCGAGGCCGAACGGCTGCTGACCAACGCGAAACGGGCGCTGCGCAAGCCAAAAGCCGACGCGGCCGGACCGAAGGCGAACGGTCAGCGCGATGCGGTGGCGGGTCGCCGGCGTGGCCGCTTGGTCCGCGCCGTCGATGACCTGACCGAGCTACTGGATACGACCCGAAAGATCGTCGAGCAGACCCGGCAACGGCTCGCCGGCCGGATCCCCGATGGTGCGACCCGGCAGGTCAGTCTGCACGACCCCGACGCTCGTCCGATCGCGAAAGGTCGGCTCGGGAAGCCGGTCGAGTTCGGCCACAAGGCCCAGGTCTGCGACAACGAGGACGGGATCGTGCTCGACCACGACGTCCTCCCCGGCAACCCCGCCGACGCGCCTCGACTGAAACCATCGGTCGAACGCGTGATCAAGCGGACCGGGCAGAAACCCCGCACGGTGACCGCCGACCGCGGCTACGGCGAACAAGCCATCGAGGACGACCTCCACGAGCTCGGCATCCGCCACGTGGTGATCCCGCGCAAAGGCAGACCCAGTAAGGCCCGCCAAGCCGTCGAACGACGACCAGCGTTCCGCAGAACCGTGAAATGGCGAACCGGCTGCGAAGGCCGGATCAGTCACCTCAAACGCAACTACGGCTGGGATCGCAGCATGATCGACACCACCGAAGGAGCCCGGATCTGGACCGGGCACGGAATCCTCGCCCACAACCTGGTCAAGATCAGCGCCCTGGCCGGTTGACCAGGCCCGGCGGGCACCCCGCCGCCCGGGCAGCCGCGGAGCCCGCCGACCACCCAAATCCAGCCAATCCGACACCGGCGACTATTTCAGGGCGAAGTAAGCTAACGCGGCATTGCTTCGGGGTGGCCCTCCGGCCAGCCTTGACTCCGGCTCTTGGCGGCACTCATTCAGCAGCGGTCGGGAGCGGGCCCCACAAGATCAAAACCAGCCAAGAGGGACCTTCACGGTTCCAGGGATTGCCGCCGCGCCCTCGCGCAGGCCACGCATCCACAACTTCAGGTCATACCGAGCCCTGGACACCAAGTTGATCAGTGTTCCTGCGAGGTCCGGTTGCGGTTCTCGGGCAATCCAATGTGCCTTTCGATAGACAGCTCGTCAGCAGACCCACTTCCAAGACGAGCTGTTGGAGCGCAATCGTCCAGCTGTCCCAGTACGGGCGATCCGGCTCGGCCGCGATTGCCGCGATGAGCTGCCGGCGAAACGGTTCGCCGTCACCCTCGAAGCACGTCTCGACGATTGCGGCACAAAGCCCGAATACGCGCGACTGCCAAGGAGCCTCGAAGATGAGCTCGCCGTTGCGTCGCGGCGGAGCGGCGATACCGTCGGCGTCGACTAGGTCGGCGTTCACAGCCTTGCAACACCGATCATCGAGTCGCGCGTGACGAGCTCCGCGACTTCCTCTTCCGACAGATCTTCCGTTCCCGCCGGCCTCTCCGGCACGACGAGGTAACGCACCTCGGCCGAGCTGTCCCAGACGCGAACGTCGACGTCGGCGGGCGCGTCGCAGCCCATCTCTTTTAGCAGGACGGGCGCTCTCGCACCATGCGTGCCCGGTACGGCGATTCCTTGTACCAACTGGGTGGGAGGCCGATGACCGACGAGGGATAGCAGGAGCAGAGCGTGCAAACCACGACGTTGTGCACGCCCGGGGCGTTAGCAACGGCGACGATGTTGTCTTCTGGTCCGCCGACGCCGAGCTCGGCCAAGGCGGCTGTACCGTTCTCGAGCAACCTGGCCTTGTACTCGGCGTCGACCCACGCGCGGGCGACGACCCTCGCGCCGTTCATCGGTCCGATGTCGTTTTCGTAGACGCAGTTGACCTCTTCGATGAAGCCGTCTGGGACGAGGCCCTTCTCCGTCAGCAACTCTTCAAGAGCGGCGGCGCGCCGGTCGATCAGCGATGGCGGCGTCGGCTGGTGATGGTCGTGATCGTGCGTTTCGCTCATGCCGGCGCCAAGTAGCTGGCCCAGAGATCGACGTTCACCGTAACGCCGGGTTGACCGTCGTTCCAGAGTTCGTCTGCGTCAAAGCGGCCCTTCCCAAATCAGCATGGTTCGGGCGTGATCGGTGGTCGGCGTCGGTAGGGGCGTGAGCCGTCGGCGGCGAGCAGGATCCGGATGCGGTAGTTGGTGAAGTTGCGGAAGCCGTGGGCCAGCCGCCTGGTCTTCTCGATGAGGCGTTGATCGCTTCTGTCCCGCCGTTGCTGACGCCGCCGGTTGCGAAGTAGGCCAGGATCTCCTCGCGCCAGCGGCGCAGAGTCTTGCCGAGTCGCTTGACCTCGGGGATCGGGCAGGTGTGGAGCGTGTCGAGGAGCTTCTCGGCGAGCTTGCGGCCCGTGGACTGGCTCTCGGCGTGGTAGATCGAGCGGACCTGCTGGTAGACGCTCCAGGTGACCTCAACCTCGCCATCGGGGTCACCGATCGGCGGGTACTTGTCGAGCCGTTCGCGTTGCCGGTCGGTGAGGTGCTCGTCGCCGCTGAGAAGGGTGCGGCGGACCTTGTACAGCGGGTCGTCCTTGTGGCCACGCCGGTGCAGGGTCTGCTGTTGGACGCGGCGTCGGACCTCATCGAGCGCCTGGCCGGCGAGCTTGACGACGTGGAAGGCGTCGAGCACGGCGAGGGCGTCGGGCAGCTCGTCGCGGATCGCGTTGGCATAGCCACGGAACGGGTCCAGGGCGGCATGCTCGACGGTGACCTTCACGTCCACGCCGTGTTCGGTGAGCCAGTCGGCGTAGACCTTCCCCAGAACGGCCCTGGACCGCATCCAGCAGCCGGGCCTGCAGGCAGCCGTGCTCGTCGCGTGTCAGGTCGACCATCACGGTCACGGCCTTGTCGGTGCTGGTGATTCTTCGAGGGCCGCCAGATGTGCTCGTCCACGCCGATGGTCTTGATGCCCTTGAGCCGGTCGGGCTCGGCGATCCTGGTCTGCGCGTCGGCCTTGATTGCCGACCAGCAGGTGTCCCACGCGACGCCGAGATGCCGGGCGATCGCGGACACGGTGGTGTCGTCGTGCCGCAACGCGTTGCCCGCCCACGACGTCGCCCTGGCGGTGAGCTTGGCGCGGGGCGTGGCGAGGGCTGGACCTCGGTCCAGGTCCGACGAGCACACGCCGGTTCGGGACACCGCCAGATCCGCTTGCGCCATCGCACCCGCACCGGCCGTCCGAAGCACGGAGCGTCGTGCAGCAGCTGGACTCGGCGGCCGTGGCCGATCGCGACCACCCCGCAGTCAGGACAGCCAGTGAGGACGTCGTCGGACTCGACCTCGAGCAGCACGCTGCCGTCCTCGCCGGTGGCCACATCGAGGACGTGCATGCCCTGGACACCGAACAGTTCATCAGCCCGCGGACACCACCGGCCAAGAGACGGCGACGGCCCGCAGGCACACGTAGAGTGCGCCAACGTCAGGGCCTTTCAGGAGAAGCAGCTTGGTCGCCGCCGATCGTGAAGGCCCTGACGCCTTCTCAGCTCGCTGACACGCCGAGCAGCACACCCAGTCGCCGGCCCTTTCTGGGTGGCCCTGAACTGCAGCACCACTGTCGAGATGCGGGGGAGATTGCCACCTCTCCCGCGGATTACTTTGACGAAACGGCCTTGATCTCAGTCGCCGGTCATCGAGTGCCGGGTCGCCGAGCCGCGTTCACCGATTAGCGGCCAGCACTGCCGCGAGGCCTTCTTGCAGATCTTTGACGAAATACTCGGGAACCTCCAGCGACGGGAAATGTCCCCCGCTTTCGGGCGACCTCCATCGGACGATCTGTCGGTACCGCTCCTGTGCCCAGGGGCGCGGACACTTCTCGATGTCGCGGGGATACATACTGATTGCTGACGGGACGTCGACCCGAAGTTCGGGATCGAGCGAGTTGTGGCTTTCGTAGTAAATGCGGGCCGCCGATGCGCCGGTCCGCGTCAGCCAATAGAGGGTGACGTCGTCAAGAATGCTGTCTCTGGAAATCGTCTCGAACGGGCTATCTTCGGTGTCTGACCACTCGGCGAACTTGTCAAGGATCCAGGCAAGAAGCCCGACCGGTGAGTCGACGAGCGAGTAGCCGATGGTCTGCGGTCGGGTTGCCTGCTGCTTCGCGTACGCCGCGTGGTGGCGCCAGAAATCGCGGGTTTCCTCGGTCCACTTGCGCTCGACCGCCGTCAGCCCGTCCGTTGTCAGCCCGGGCGGTGCCTGCGCGAACGTTGTGTGGATGCCGAGAACGTGCGCCGGGAACCTGCCGCCGAGAACCGTGGTGATCACACCTCCCCAGTCGCCGCCGTGGGCTACGAACTTGCTGTAGCCGAGCCTTCCCATCAGTTCCACCCATGCGGCCGCGATCTTTTCGGTTCCCCACCCGGTGGCGGCCGGCTTGTCGCTGTAACCAAAGCCTGGTAGCGACGGGACCACGACGTGGAACGCTGGCGCGTCTGCATCTTTCGGATCTGCCAGCTCGTCTACTACATCGATGAACTCAGCAATGCTGCCTGGCCAGCCGTGCGTCAAGATCAGAGGAGTGGCATCTGCGCGCGCGGATCGGCGGTGCAGGAAGTGGATTCCCAGATCATCAATGGTCGTGCGGAACTGGCCGATACGGTTAAGGCGCTCTTCGAACGACCGCCAGTTGTACCCGGTGCGCCAGTAGTTCACGACATCGACGAGGTCGGCGAGAGGAACGCCCTGTTCCCATCGGCGAGGGTCGGGCGCGGCGCGATAGACCGTCTCAGCCTCCGGTAGCCGCGCCGCGGCTAATCGCGCGCGCAGATCGTCGAGGTCAGCGTCAGTTGCGTGGGCTTCAA
Organism: uncultured Actinomycetota bacterium; assembly: GCA_963836855.1. GTDB lineage: Bacteria > Actinomycetota > Actinomycetes > Propionibacteriales > Propionibacteriaceae > Microlunatus. Next base: position 28,433 of record CAWILN010000021.1, read on the forward strand.
ATGCTTGCACGTCGCTGGTTGGACGGGGCATGAGACCTCCTGGCCATCGCGGAACCGGCTACGACCTATCGCGAACCGGCTAAGACAGTTCTAGCATGTCTTCATGCCAGCGTGCAACCAGCTAAGGTGGTTCCATGCGTGCTGGGTTCCCTGACTTTCGCCTCGGTAACGTGCTAGCGACCAGCTTCACGGGGACTCTGACGGAGCGTCATGGCAACGCTGTGGAGCGCATTCCCACGCCGCACCGACTCGTCGACTGGCTGGCAGTGAACGGCCTCGCCGTGGACTCCTGCACCACTGCCCAGCTCGACCTCGCTCGGGAACTGAGGGAGTCGATTCACGCCGCCGCGACAGCGGCCGCGATCCAGGACGCTCTCCCTGCATCTGCTGTCCAAGTCATCAATGACTGCAGCGCTCAGGGTCGGGCCGCTGCGATCCTGACGCCCGAGGGTAAGCGGCAATGGCGGCTCAGCTCGGCTTCCTGCGTGGAAGATGCCCTCAGCGTGATCGCCGCCGATGCGATCAGCATCATCGCAGGCGAACGAGACGGAAAATTGGCCTTGTGTGCATCACCAACCTGCCAAGCCGCCTTCTTCGACACCAGCCAAAGTCGCACCCGCAAATGGTGTGACATGAACACGTGCGGGAATCGTCAGAAGAAAGCGCGCTTCAATGCCAACCAGCGCAAACACCCCAGATCAGCGGAGTGATCGTTACGCTCGGTACATCCAAGTGGGCCCTACACCTGCGACACATCTGTCGCGTTGGGTGCACCCCAACGGCACCACTAAGAGCCATCCGCCGTCGATCGTGAAGGCCCTGACGCCTTCTCAGCTCGCTGACACGCCAGCAGCCCTCTACCCCACAACCACGCTCATCTGGGATACAGGCCGTCAAAGCGCACGGAATAGGTGGCTTCGTATACACGGTGCTCGGAGTGGGCCTCCACATCGGGGATGCTGACCGGGCCGTCGCAACGTGTGACGACGCCGACGTGACCGCGGATGTACCAGGGACAGCGAGTGTGCCCGCGCGGATGCCACCCGCGGACGCGTGAGCACGCGGTCGCCGACGGTGAAGCGTGAGCGTCCCACCGGCTGGTTGGTGATCGTCTCGGCCGTCACGGGCCCGGACAACGGATACGGTCCGCCAGCGCGCTCCTCGAGTTCGGCGTGGGTCACGATGCCGGACTCAACTGCCAGCGTCCTGCCGCCGTCACCCAACGCTCGTAATAGGACGAGGTCAGGTACTGCGCCGCGTCCATGCGTTCGATCGCGTGACGGAGAGCGCCGTCGCTCCCGTTCGGCAGGTTTCGAGGGAGGATCACGCGGAAGTGCAATCGAGTGGCGGCTTCCCATCGCGTGGTAGCGCGGCTCGCCCGACTCGACTACAACTGGCCCGAACCCCTGACGCCCGCCCAAGTCATGCATGCCGTCCACGCGTTGTGCTACAAGGATGCGGGGTTACTTTGCTCACGGGATCTCGCTCCTAGATGTACTCGGTCATGACGTTGGTGACACTCCGGCTCGGTCGTTGACGAGACGAAGACCTCCGAGTGCGGTGGAGATGTTCATGTCTTCACTACTCGGAGGTCTTCATGCCCCACCGTAATGCCCGCTTGACCGTGCACGGCCGCCAACTGCTGGTTGATCGGGTGTCATCGGGTCGCCCGGTCGCCCATGTCGCCAAGGAAGTCGGGGTGTCGCGGCAGTGCGCGCACCGCTGGGTCGCCCGCTTCGCCGCCGAGGGCGTAGCAGGGCTGCAGGACCGCTCGTCGCGGCCGCAGCACAGTCCGAGGCGGACCAGCGCTGCCGTGGAGGCGGCGGTGGTAGCAGCTCGGCGCCAGCACCGCCGAGGGTCGGACTGGCTGGCGGCCGAGCTCGGCGTGCCGGCCCGCACGGTGTCGCGGATTCTGCGCCGCCACCAGCTGCCCTACCTGGCTGACTGCGATCCGTTGACCGGGCAGCTGATCCGGTCCTCCAAGCAGACCGCCTGCCGCTACGAGCGGGACCGGCCCGGGGAACTGGTGCACATGGATGTGAAGAAGATCGGCAAGATCCCCGACGGCGGCGGCTGGCGCGCACGTGGCCGACCAGCCACCACGGCCGAGAAGATGCGGCAGCCCAAGATCGGCTACGACTACGTCCACTCTCTGGTCGACGACCACTCCCGGCTCGCCTACTCCGAGATCTTGACCGACGAGACCGGCACCACCTGTGCGGGGTTCCTGCTCCGCGCTGCCGCCTACTTCGCCGCCCACCAGATCCCCCGGATTGAGCGGCTGATCACCGACAACGCCTGGGCCTACCGCCACTCCACCGCCGTCAAGCAAGCAGTTGCCCAGCTCGGCGCTAAGCACAAGTTCATCAAGCCACACTGCCCGTGGCAAAACGGCAAGGTCGAGCGGTTCAACCGCACCCTGCAGACCGAATGGGCCTACCGGCAGGTCTTCCTCAGCAACCCCGACCGTGCCGCCGCGCTTGCCCCCTGGCTGGAGTTCTACAACACTCGACGCCGACACACCGCACTTGGCGGCCTCCCGCCAACCAGCCGACTGTCACCAACCTTATGACCGGGTACACCTAGACAGTGGGATTCCAGACCCGTCGGGAGTTGCCGCTCCTGGCGGGCCGGTTACTTGTGTTTGATCTTGGTTCAGACCTTCGATTCGCTTAGTTCAGCTATGCGTTCGACCACCTTTCTGACCACCATTAGGGTTTGTACGCTGGAATCCGCCAAAGTCCAGAATCCTTATCTGCAATGGAAATCGGACGTGCGCGGACGGTCGCGGACACGCTGCCGATGCCTTACAAGCAAGGGGTCAGCAGTTCGAGTCTGCTTGCTCCCACCATATGGAACTAGTGTCCTGCGCCAGGACTAGCTCAGAGGGCTCACCGGCGAACGCGGCGTACTGTCAGTACGACCTCGAGTCGGGACGAGACTACGGCGTTCGAGGCCGCGCGGTTGGTGCCTCTTGCGCCGGCACAGCGGCGGCGCCGGTCGGCGCCGTCACCGCGGGCCGCCGGAGCGCAACGAAGGCGAATGCGGCCGCGATCAGCATGAGCCCGCCGCCGATAAGCAGCGCCACCTGCAGACCGTCGACGAAGGCGCTGTCCGCGAGCGGTTCGGCCGCAGGGCCGAGCTGTTGCGCAACGACGCTGCCCTGTCCCCCGCTCACGTCCTGGACGATGTCTGGTGCACCCGCTTGGGCTGACGTCGGCAGCTGGGCGGAACGGGCCGTCCAAGAGTCGCGGGTCACCGCCAGCCCGACCGCCCCGAGCGTGGCCAGTCCCACCGCCGTACCCACCTGGCGAGCCGAGTTCAGCACGCCAGAGGCCAGTCCACTGTGTTCCAGCGGCAGCGCAGACACTGCGACCGATGAGATCGTCGGCACCGCCATCCCGTAGCCCGCCCCGATCAGTACGTAGCCGGGCGACGCTGCCAGCAAACCGGCGCCCGGTGTCAGAAACGCCAGGGCGAGCACGCCGAGCCCACCGAGCAGAACGCCGAGCCAGCAGGTGGCCGTACCGATCCACACCGCAAGGCGGCCAGCAAGCGTTGACGCAATGAGGAATGGCGTGTTCATGATCAACCAGGAGAGACCGACCTCGAGGGCCGACCACCCCTCGACATTCTGGAAGAACAGCGTGACGAAGAAGAACGTTGAGGCCAGCGCGAGGTACATGATCGCATAGACACCGCAGGACACGGTGAACCGGAAATCCCGGAAAAGCCCGAGCGGCACCATCGGCTCGGCGACCCTGGACTCGACCACGACGAAGGAAACGAGCAGCACGCCTGCGGCCGTGAGCAGCATGATCATGGTCGGTGATGTCCAACCGAAGTGCTCGGACTCGACGATCGCGAAGGTCAGGACGCACAGGCCGGCGGCGACGAGCACGGCGCCCGGTAGATCCAGCCGGCGCGCATTTGGGTTGCGCGACTCGCGGACCCCTGTGATCACGAGCACCAGCCCGATGATCCCGATGGGGACGTTCACCCAGAAGACGGCCGACCAAGAGAACAGCTCGACCAGGATGCCGCCAACGACCGGCCCGGCACCGAACCCCAACCCGGCCGCGGCAGCCCAGATTCCGATCACGGCAGTGCGACGCTCCGGTGGGTACGCGTCAACCAGGATCGACAAGCTGAGGGGGGCGACAAGAGCGGCACCGACGCCCTGCGCGGCGCGAGCGGCAATGAGCGCCGACTCGTTCGGTGAGAGGGCGCAGGCGGCAGACATCGCGGTGAAGATCGCCAGCCCGACAATAAACACGCGCTTGCGGCCGTACCGGTCGCCCAAGGTCCCACCCACCAGGATGAGCGAGGCGAGGGCGAGGACGTACGCGTTGACGACCCAGAGCAGGTTGCCCGGATCCACGTCGAGCTCACGCTGAATCGACGGCAGGGCAACGTTAACGATCGTGTTGTCGAGCAGGATCATGCCCTGGGCGACGCACATCGCGATGAGCGTCACAACCCGACGTCGGGCACTGAGCGGTTGCCCAGCCACGTTTCAAAGCCTGATGGGCGCCCGACGGGCCGTCAACACCACAATGGCGCAAATGGCGGAGCCTTGACTCGAGCCGAGTTCAACACCCTGGGACGAGCGGCCACAGTTTCGCCGTCTTAGAGGCTCCGTTCAGACGAAGAGCGGCTCGAGCCCGAAAGCGGCCTCGAGCTCACTCATCTGTTCCTCGGTTGGCCGTTGTGTGAAGCGCTCGGCCGCGTCGATCACCATCGGCAAGATGTGGATGTCGCCAACGGTATTGAGGAAGACTCCATCGCGGCCCAGCACCCAGCTCACCGCAGTGTCAATGGCCCCTTGGTCGGTCAGCGGTTCGTACCAGGTGTTGGCTGTCTGATTTTGATCACCCCATGGTCCTCGGGTGATGGCCTTGATCGTCTGGACGGCAACGCCGCGCTCAGCGCACACCGCCAGCAACGCCTCAAAGTCTGAGATATAGCCGGCATTGCGGGACATCGGGAAGTTGTAGGGCAGCAACACCGAGTCGAACGGGTACTCCTCCAGCGACCGCAAGTGCTGCGCGGCAACCGTCACACCGTGTCCAGTAACCCCGATGAAGCGGACCAGCCCCTCCTCCTTGGCTTGTACCACAGCCTCCAGAGCTCCGCTCGGCGAGAAAACCGTCTGCCATTCATCCTCGGCGACGAGGTTGTGCAACTGGATCAGATCCAACCGGTCGGTGCGCAACCGCTCCAGCGAGCGACCAATCTCCGCGTACGCCCCCGCGCGAGTGCGCTCGCCGGTCTTGGTGGCCAGAAAGAACTCGTCACGGTGAGCGTCCATCCAAGGCCCGAGGCGCAGCTCGGCATCGCCATAACTGGCGGCGGTGTCAATGTGGTTGATTCTGTGCTCACGGATCAGCTCCATGGTCTGATCCGCCTCGTCCTGGCTGACATTGCCAATGGCGGCAGCGCCGAAGAGAAGACGAGTGCTCTCGTGGCCGGTACGGCCAAATGGCTGGACTGGGATCATGGACCTCATTCTGCCCCGCACCTTATGGATCACGCCGCTCGGCCAGGAGCACGGGAATCTGGCGCTTGGTTCTTTCCTGATATCTCGCGTACGTCGGGTAGGCATCGATTGCCCACTGCCACCAGATTTCCCGCTCCTCGCCATGCAGCTCTCGGGCAGTGGCGTCGAAGCGCTCCGCACCGTCCTGGACCATTAGCGCTCCAGGATCAGCCTTCAGGTTGCGATACCAGCCCGGATGCTTCGCCGCTCCGCCAACCGAGGCAACCAGCGCGTACTTGCCGTCGTGCTCCACCCGCATCAATGGGAACTTCCTGATCTTGCCGCTCTTGCGACCGCGCGTGGTGAAGATGACGACCGGCCGATGGGTGCCTGGCAGTGTGTTGGCTTCGCGTCCATCCGTAGCCTCGTAACGCGTGACCTGATCCCGCACCCACTTGTGCGGGCTTGGCTCATACTCCCCTGTCAACGGCATTTGGTCATCATAGGTTCGCCGTTGCCACGAGCACTGCGGACAGATCGCGAGGTTCGTTGATCTGGTTCACCTGCTGCCACCTGATCGTGCCTGAGGAATCCAGCACGAAAGTCCCGCGCCGCGCACACCCGGACTCCTCGTCGAAAACTCCGTATGCCTGGGCAATAGCACCGTGCGGCCAATGATCGCTCAGCAGATCGAAGGTGATGCGTTCCGCGTCTGCATAGGCGCGCAGCGTGTACATCGCATCGCAAGAGACGGCCAGCACCCGAGCGCCGAGGATCCGGATGCTTTCATGATCATCACGGACTGCCGCGAGCTCATCACGGCAGATGCTGGAAAAGGCCCACGGGTAGAAGATGATCAGGGCAGGAGCGCCGCGCAGGCCACTCACGGTGATCAGCTCGCCGTGCTGGTTGCGAGCGGTGAAAGCCGGAGCCGGTTGACCGAGCACAAGGCTCACCGACGCGAACCCCTGGGCCGTACCAGCTTGGTGGCTGTCCAGTCAGACGACACAGGCACGCTGTTGGTCAGGGCCAGACCGGCGGTTATCGCCGCCTCGGCCAGATCAGCGGCATCGACGTAGCCGCTGCGTCCGACCTTCGGCGTCATCAGCCAGATGTAGCCGGCGTCAGTGAGATCGGTGAGCGCATCAACCAGACTGTCAACCAGATCGCCGTCACCATCGCGCCACCACAGCAGCACCAAATCGACGGCCTCCATCGCGTCTTCGATGAGCTCGCCGTCGATTGCGTCCTCGACCATGATCCGTACATCGTCGTCGACGTCCTCGTCCCAGCCGAGCTCCTGCACGACCAGGCCGCGGGAGAGGCCCAGCTTGTTACTCAAATTTCTTGATCCCCCGGCACCAGCTGTGGAGGTCACCCAGGCCTCCGTGATGTTGACCAGACAAAGTGGCGGCCGCAACGCCCATTGGCGCTTTGATCACGGCGAGAAGAGATCCCGCTCATCCCCGGCGTGCCGCCTCCTTTCAGCCGTAGCTCCAGCTAGCACCGAAGCCATGAATTCAGTCCGGTGAAACTCTTGGGCACAGCCTGCCAGAGGCATGCTGCCCCGCGTAACCCCACGCCGCCGATGAGCGACCCGGAACGCGCACCGCTGATCGGCGGACGGGTGATGAGACACGCTTTTTGGGTCTCCGAACGAGGACGACGGCAGCGGATTCCAAGGCGCGATTTGCCGCGACGCGGAGCGTCGCACTCTGTAGAGCATCTGGTCCCCACTGGGTGCAGTTGATCATGCGAGGTGACAGGATGGATGTGCAACGTTGCGACGTGCACCCAGCCCCCACCGGAGTTGGTTGAGACGTAAGGAGCCTTTTGCATGGCTATGCAAGGACCTCATCCGGCCATCAGTGCTGACGGTCTGACCAGCCAACTTCCCGACATCGATCCTGATGAGACTCGCGACTGGCTGGAGTCACTCGACGGCCTGCTCGAGGAAAAGGGAAGGAATCGTGCCCGGTTCATCATGCTCAAGCTGCTTGCGCAGGCGCGAGCACGCCACGTCGGCCTGCCAGCGCTGCGGAGCAGCGATTACATCAATACGATTCCTCCAGAGTCCGAACCGTGGTTCCCCGGCGACGAGCATGTCGAGCGACGGATTCGGGCCTTTATCCGGTGGAACGCGGCGATCATGGTCAGCAAGGCCAACCGTAAGGGTCTTGAGGTCGGGGGCCACATCGCGACGTACCAGAGTGCAGCCAGCCTGTACGAAGTCGGCTTCAACCACTTCTTCCGCGGTAAGGATCACCCTGGCGGCGGCGACCATGTCTTCATCCAGGGCCATGCCTCTCCTGGCATCTACGCCAGGGCGTATCTGGAAGGTCGGCTCACCACTGATCAGCTGGACGCGTTTCGCCAGGAGGTGTCGCACGGGCCGGGCAACGGACTTTCTTCCTATCCGCACCCGAGGCTGATGCCACACTTCTGGGAGTTCCCGACCGTTTCCATGGGTATCGGTGCCATCAACTCGATCTACCAGGCGCGGTTCAACCGCTATATGCACAACCGAAGCATCAAGGACACCTCCCGGCAGCGTGTCTGGAGCTTCCTCGGCGATGGCGAGATGGGTGAGCCGGAGTCGCTCGGAGCGATCGGGCTGCCGGCGCGGGAAGAGCTCGACAACCTCACCTGGGTGATCAACTGCAATCTGCAGCAGCTTGACGGTCCGGTCCGCGGGAACGGCAAGATCGTCCAAGAACTCGAGTCGATCTTCCTCGGTGCCGGCTGGCACGTGATCAAGGTGCTGTGGGGTCGTGACTGGGATCCCTTGCTGGCAGCCGACGCCGACGGTGTGCTGGTGAACAAGATGAACACCACGCCGGACGGGCAGTTCCAGACCTACCTGGTGGAGGATGGCGCCTACATTCGCAACAATTTCTTCTCCGATCCGCGACTGCAGAAGATGGTCGCGGGAATGTCCGATGATCAGATCAAGGTGCTCTCTCGCGGCGGTCACGACTACCACAAGGTCTATGCGGCGTTCAAGGCAGCCACCCAGCACGTGGGCCAGCCCACGGTGATCTTGGCGCAAACAGTCAAGGGCTGGACCATCGGCGCCCTCGAGGGCAGAAACGCTACGCACCAGATGAAGAAGTTGACCACGAAGGATCTCAAGGCCTTCCGAGACCGGCTGTATCTGGAGATTCCCGACAGCCAGCTGGAGGATGCGTACAACCCGCCGTACTACCACCCAGGCAACGACTCCGAGGAGATCATCTACCTTCAGGAGCGGCGGCGGGAGCTGAGCGGTTATCTGCCTGAGCGGCGGGTGCGGCCGACAGTCATCAAGCTGCCCGGCGACGAGGTCTATGCGCCGGTGATGGAGCCGGCCGGTGAGAAGACCAAGGTGGCAACGACTCAGGCCTTCGTACGGTTGCTCCGGGACCTGATGCGCGACAAGGAGATCGGCCACCGCATCGTGCCCATCGCACCGGATGAGTTCCGTACGTTCGGCATGGATTCGATGTTCCCGACAGCCAAGATCTATAGCCCGCACGGTCAGACTTACGAATCGGTTGACCGCAAGCTGCTGCTGTCCTACAAGGAATCCGAGAAGGGACAGCTGCTGCACGAGGGCATCTCGGAGATCGGCGCCATGGGCTCGGTGATCGCTGCGGGATCCGCGTACGCCATGCATGGCGAGCCCATGATCCCGTTCTACATCTTCTACTCAATGTTCGGATTCCAGCGGTCCGGCGACTGGATCTGGGCGATGGCGGACCAGCTCGCCCGCGGCTTCCTGCTCGGTGCCACCGCGGGCCGCACCACACTCACCGGCGAAGGCTTGCAGCACGCGGATGGCCACTCTCCATTGCTCGCCAGCAGCAACCCGGCCGTCGTTCACTACGACCCGGCCTTCGCCTACGAGATCGGGCACATTGTGAAAGATGGGCTGCGGCGGATGTACGGCCACGACGACCCGGATCACCCCGAGGGCGAAAACCTCATCTACTACATCACGATGTACAACGAGCCGGTCGCCCAGCCAGGCGCTCCAGAGAACCTGGACGTCGAGGCGTTGCTGCGTGGGATGTACCACTACGCATCATCACCGCTGGACGGGGATCGGCCGCGCGCCCAGATCTTGGCGTCCGGCGTTGCCATGACGGCAGCGCTCAAGGGGCAGCGAATGCTGGCCGATGAATGGGGAGTAGCAGCGGACGTCTGGTCGGTCACGTCATGGAACGAGCTGCGCCGCGACGCGGTCGATACTGAGAAATGGAACCTCACCCATCCCGGGGAGGAGCGACGCTCGCCGTACGTCACGAGCGCGCTCGATGGCGCACCAGGACCGGTGATCGCCGTCAGCGACTACATGCGTGCGGTCCAGGATCAGATTGCCCTGTGGGTGGGCCATACCTGGTGCTCGCTAGGAACTGACGGGTTCGGACTCGCTGATACGCGCGCGGCGGCCCGGCGCTACTTCATGGTGGATGCCGAGTCCATCGTGGTCGCCACCCTGGAATCCCTCGCCCGCGATGGGCTCTACGACGGCAATGCGGCTGCTGAGGCCTTTAATCGCTACTCGCTCGGTGACCCAACCGCGGTGGCTGGCGTCGCCCAAGAAGGGGCATCGGCGTAGGAGCTCTTTTGCCGAAAGTGGTCGAAGACGTCGGCGACTCGCGGAGCGAATCATGCCGTTCTGGCCACCTTCGGACCGAGCTAGCCGCCTCCTGAACTCTGCAGCGCCATCTTGACGTCTTCGACGGCCTGGGCGTTGCCGGCAATCTGCCATCGGTTCGTATTGACGACGAGTTCATCGGCCACACCACCCGCACCGATGACAAGTGCTGCGCCTGGGTACCAATCCCACCCGCTCAGATTGGTCTGGAGAAACACACCGAGCCTGCTGCTGGCCACTCCAGCCATGTCGATTGACGCCGATCCGAGGATCCGTACGGTGGCGGCGGAGGCTACCACCGACTGCCATGCGATCAGGCGCCGCGTGTCGCCGAAGTTGCGCGGATGGAGGTACGTGGCGAGCGAGACCTCCGACAAAGGTTGGCTGAGCAATGTGCGCACGGGCTCACCATTCAGCGTGGTGGGAAACTCCCGCCCGCCAATCCAAAGCTGATCGACGGCCGGATAGTAGACCGCTCCCAACAGGGGTCCGTCGGAGTCCATGAGCCCCACCGCCGAGCACCAGTACGGGATACCGGACAGAAAGTTGTACGTGCCATCGACGGGATCGATGTACCAGGTCCGTCCGTCGCCTGCCTTGCGTGTGCCCTCTTCCCCGACCAGTCCATCGTCGGGGCGACTCTCTGTGAGCCTGCGGCTGATGCGGTCCTCGGCGGCCTGGTCCGCGGCGGACACCACGTCAGAGATCGAGGTTTTGTAGCGAGTTTCCAGACCCTCTCTGAGCATTTCGCTGGCAAGCGCTCCTGCGTCGCGTACGAGCTCGGCAGCCAGGCTCATGTCATCCACCCTGCCGACCCTAACGCGTGCAGCTACCTCACGGCGGAATCAAGACCCGATCTGCGTGCACCACCCCGAGTCCGATCCAGGTGTCGACGACAGTGTCGGGATTGAGCGAGATGCTGTCGATCCCCTGATCTAGCGCCACTCGGCGAGATCGGGATGATCATTGGGACCTGTCCGCAGATCCCGACGTACCTTCCACGGCTCTTGCAGGCACTGATCGCGCTGCTGATCAGGGACTTCACGGCCGGATCGCACATCTCGCCCAGCGAAGCGTTCTTCCTGCCCACCTGGTCGATATCGGCGAGGCCGAGGTCCGCAACCACACAATGGTTGAAGTACTTGAAGGTGCGGGCATGGTAGTTCCAGTCCGTCTCAGGTTTTCTGATTCAGGGTCTGCAAGATCACTGTAGACATCTCCTCCACGGACTTGGCCGAGGAGTTGATCACGGGAAGGCGATGATTGCGATACATTGCCTCGGCCTGGCGCAGTTCGTACGTGCACTGTTCGAGCGAGGCATAGCGGGAGTTGGGCCTTCTTTCATTTCGAACCTGACTGAGCCGTGCCGCAGTAGTGGTCAGCCCAAAACAGCGGTCCCGCAGCCCTTGCACCGGCCTTGGCAGCTCAGCACTCGCGAAGTCCTCATCGACCAGCGGATAGTTGGCCACGAAAATGCCGTGCTGCAACGCCAGATACATCGTCGTTGGAGTTTTGCCGCAGCGCGATGGGGCTACCAAGATCACATCTGCCTTGTCCAGCGCCCGCATGCTCTGGCCGTCATCATGTTCGATCGCATACTCAACGGCAGCCATTCGTGCGTTGTAGCGCTGGACGTCCCCCATCCCGTGCAATCGCGCCGACACCCGGATCCCTTTGGCTCCAAGGATCGACTCGACGCTTTCCATGTGCATGCCGAAGAAGTCGACCAACGGGCACTTGGTACGCAAGATCTCCTGTCGGATCTCCTCGGCTGCGATCGTGGAGAACGCTAACGGGGTAACCGGACGAGCGGCAGCACCGTCCAAGATCGCCACCACCCGGCGGGCCTCCTCGACCGAGGTGATGAACGGTAGAAGACGACGCTCGAACCGTAGGTCGGGAAACTGAATCAACAAGGCGTTTCCCAACGTCTCGGCGCTGATACCGGTGCTGTCGGAGAGGAAGAAGATCGGGACAGGAGGCGGCTCGCTCGTCAGGTCGATCCGCTCATCCCGTTCGCCCACCCGTCATCACCTCCGAGGCTCAGCACATCGCCTCACGCTATAGCAGTGGCGCGACTGGTATTGGATAGCGCAGTCTCGTCCTGTGTCGATCAACCCTTGGCGCACCAGGCCAAGAGGTCCTCAGCCGGCCATGTGTTGATCACCCGACTGAGATCCAGTCCCAGCTCCTCGGCTCGCTGGCAACCGTAGATCTGGAACTCGAGTTGTCCTGGCGCGTGGGCATCAGTGTCGATGGAAAACAGACACCCCATCTCGATGGCCATGTGCAAGAGCTTGGTCGGCGGGTCGCGTCGCTCAGGACGTGAGTTGATCTCAACGGCCACATTGAATGTCCGGCATGCCTCGAACACAACCTCGGCGTCGAAGACTGACTGCGGCCGGACGCCGCGTTCTCCCTGGATCAGCCGGCCCGTGCAATGTCCCAAGATGTTGGTCCGGGGATTCGCGATCCCACCGACCATCCGATGCGTCATGGTCTCCGAATCCGAGCGGAGCTTGGAGTGCACGCTTGACACCACCACATCAAGCTCAGCCAGCAGCTCGTCGGTCTGATCAAGGCTGCCGTCCTCCAGGATGTCGACTTCGATGCCCCGCAGGCAGCGAAATGGCACCATGACGTCATTGAGATCAGCCACGACGGCCATTTGCTGACGCAACCGCTCGGCGCTGAGGCCACGCGCCACCTGAAGCCGCGGGGAATGATCAGTAATCGCGCAGTACTCGTGACCGAGCGTTCGTGCGGTGATCATCATTTCCTCGAGCGGGCTGCCGCCGTCGGACCAGGACGAGTGGCAGTGCAGATCACCCTTGATCGCGGCCCGCATGTTCAGTCCGCCCTCGACAAGAGGCTGCTTCTCGTCCCGCAACATCTGCAGGTACTCAGGGACTTGTCCGTCCATGGCCTGAGTGATCACGGTGGCGGTCTTGGGCCCAACTCCAGGCACCTTTGCCCAGGTGTGCTGTTCTTGATGGTCGCGGCGTTCCTCGTCGCTGAGCTGAGCGACAACATCAGCGGCACTACGGTAGGCGCGCACCCGGTAGGTGTCGGCACGCGAGCGTTCCAGCAGGAAGCCGATCTCCCGCAACGCCTGTACGGGATTCACTCGGGCGAGTTCCTCCGCGGACGTGGCTTCAGCCGGATCGTCGGCATCGGGGGCGCCTCCATCACCTTCTCGGAGCGGCTGACGATGGGCGGGAATCGTGGGTCACGCCTCTCCCACGCGGACCGGAAGTCCACGATCTCTTGATGGCTTCGGCCGATGAAGTTCCACCACATCACGATGTCTTCCGCGAAGGGCTGGCCACCGAGCATGATCACGCGGCCGCCCTGCTCGCTGCGGAGGCGGACATTGCTGCGATTGACTCCGAGATAAAGCAGCTGGTCAACTCCAACCGTCGTCGATTCCGCGACGATTGCACCCGCCACCACGAAGATTCCGTACTCGAAATCGTCCCGAACAGCGACCACGACATCGGCACCGGCATCAAGTCTCAGATCTGCGCCACAGAGCGGTGAGTACCCGAGCGCGGGTGACGTGACCCCGTCGATGTCACCGATCAACACCTTCCCGCGAAGCCCCCGCCTCGTCAGATCTGGCAGGTCGGTGTAACTCTCGAACGCCGGGTCGAGGTCGCGCATGGCATCCGGCAGCGCAACCCAGAGCTGCACACCATGCAGCAAAGGCGGCTTGTCCGGCTGAGAAATCTCGCTATGGACGATGCCCTGACCGGCGGTCATGATGTTGAGCTCTCCCGGCCGTACCCTCACCTGGGAGCCGAGGCTGTCCCGATGCTCGACTTCGCCGTCAAGCAACCAGGTAACCGTCTGCAGGCCGGTGTGCGGATGCGCCCAGACCTGCATGCCAGCTGAGCCGCTGACATCCTCGGGCCCGTAATGATCAAGGAAACACCACGGCCCGATCATCCGGATCTGCCTGTCCGGCAGCGCGCGGGCCACCTCGGTCGTCTTCCCGAGTGGGACCCGACGAGCCGTCAGCAACAGCTCCTCAGGCCCTCCGTCGAGTCGACCGGCGCACAGATATTCCTGCGGCCGTGTATCAAGATCACTCATACTTTATCCTTGCTCTGCTCGCGCATCGCGCTTGATCCCGCCTCCGTCGTCGTCGCTCGCAGACGAAAAGCGTGTCAGCTCGCTCCTCCTCCGTACGGCGGGTGCGCGATACCGACGCTCGCAGAGCGGTCACTACTGCGAGCGGTTTACAGTCACCCTATGGCCGCGAGCACGCGAGAGATCAATAGGTCCCTCCTCCCGTCGGCCAAAACACGCGCCAACATCGCGAAACGGCTTGCCGCCGTGACCGGAAAGATGACGACTGCCACCCTCGCCGAGATGGAGACGCGGTATCACTGGTTCCGAAGGCTAGACGCAGAGCACCGATCGTGGATCACGCTCGTGGCCCAGGCTGGCATCGATGGTTTCGTACGCTGGTTCGCCGTCCCGGGTCCGCAGACGCCCAGTACCTCAGAGGTCTTCGGCTCGGCACCGCGAGAGCTGGCCCGCAAAATTTCCCTTTACCAGACCGTGGAACTCGTACGCACCACGATCGAGGTCGTCGAGAGCCAGATCGATGAACTCATGCCAAGAGGCGACCGGCCCATCCTGCATGCGGCGATCGGCCAGTACAGTCGAGAGGTTGCCTTTTCGGCGGCAGAGATCTACGCGCGTGCGGCCGAGCTGCGCGGCGCGTGGGATGAACGACTTGAGGCGCTGGTTGTCGATGCCGTGTTGCGCGGAGAGACAGATGAAACCGTGCTGTCACGGGCGTCCACGCTGGGTTGGCACTCGAGTGGGGGCGTAGTTGTCGTCGTCGGGCCCGCCCCACATCTGGAGCCGGTGCAGGCCTTGGAGTCGATCCGGCATCTGGCAGCCATCGCAGGCAGCGACATGCTCGGCGCGGTACAGGGCGACCGGATGGTCGTCGTGCTGGGTGGAGCCGAGCTGAACTCGCCTGACCGAGCCGTGGAGATCGTACGCAAATTCGTCACGATGTTTGGTCCGGGGGCAGTCATCGTGGGACCCCCAGTGGAGCACTTGATGGACGCGGCCACGAGTACACGAGAGGCGGTCTCGGCCTACCGCGCCGCTGCTGGCTGGCCTGAGGCGCCCCGTCCTGTCACGTCCCACGATCTGCTCCCTGAGCGGGCGCTATCGGGTGACGGTCACGCGCGGCGTGCGCTGGCGCATGACATCTACGAGCCGCTGCAGGCAGCCGGAGGGGGCCTGCTGGAGACACTGGTCACCTTCTTGGACCAAGGACTCTCGGTGGAGGCGGCGGCACGAGCGTTGTTTGTTCATGCCAACACCGTCCGCTATCGACTGCGGCGCATTCATGAGGTCACCGGCTACAGCCCAACTTCTCCGCGCGACGCGTACGCACTGCGGCTGGCGATCACCTTGGGTCGGCTTTTCGCCCGTTCACGCCAGGAAGAGTCAGCACCCACTGGGCGATGACGCCAACTGCTAGGCGACGAAACTTCCGATCGCGCGCCGCTGCTGCGAGCGTCGGTATCGCGCCCCTGCCGTGGTGAGGAGGAGCGAGCGGAGGCGCTCTTTCCTCCGCGAGTGACGACGAACTAGGCAGCTGCTACGCGCGAAACGCAGCGAGCGGAGCGAGCATCGGACACGGCAAACCGCGCGCCGCCGTGATCAGGCTGGGCCACATGCTGCGAGCGTCGGCAATCGCGCGCCGCCGTGATCAGGCTGAGCTGCGTGCCGCGAGCGTCGGCAAATCGCGCGCCCGACGATCGGAGGAGCGACGAGCGAACGCGCCTTTTGTTCGTGAAGAGCGACGACGACGTCGGACCCTCGCGCGCGATGCGCGAGCGGCAAGATCAGACAAAACTGTAGGGATGTGACAATTCGGCGTCCGAAGATTTATGCCGTCCCCATACGACCTTTCTACCGACGTCGCGAAATAGTGCATGTGTGCTTGCGATCGTGGCGCCTGGTCAGGGGGCGCAGACGCCAGGCTTCCTAGGCCCCTGGCTGGATGAACCCTCCTTCTCTGACCGGCTCAATTGGCTGTCGGCGGTATCAGGCCTTGATCTGAGGCATTACGGCACCGAAGCCGACGCCGAGACCATCCGGGACACCGCGATTGCCCAACCACTGCTGGTTGCGGCCGGACTGCTTGCCGCACTCGAATTGTTTCCGCATCCCGCCGACGGTTACCCGCTCGTCGGTGTTGTCGCAGGTCACTCTGTCGGCGAGATCACCGCGGCCGCGGGGGTCGGGGTGCTGTCAGCAGAGCAGGCGATGGTTTTCGTACGCGAACGTGGCCGCGCAATGGCGGAGGCCAGCGCCGCTACCCCAACCTCGATGACGGCCGTCATCGGCGGGAACCCTGAAGATGTGCTCGGCAGACTGGCAGCACATGGTCTGACGGCTGCCAATCACAACGGCAGCGGCCAGATCGTCGCGGCCGGCACCAAGGATCAGCTGGCCGCACTGGCGGCCGATCCTCCGGCTCGGGCCAGGCTCATCGAGCTCAGCGTGGCGGGGGCGTTCCATACCGTGCACATGCAGCCCGCCGTCGCTCGGCTCGAGGCTCTGTCACGTGCCATCTCAACCCACGACCCGCGAACCCGCTTGCTCTCCAATGGCGATGGCCAGGTGGTACACGACGGGCGGGACGTACTCCGACGGCTCGTAGGACAGGTTGCTGCACCAGTTCGCTGGGATCTCTGCATGGCCGCAATGAACGATCTCGGCGTCACCGGCCTGCTGGAGGTGCCACCAGCAGGCACCCTGACCGGTATCGCCAGGCGGAATCTCAAGGGCGTTGAGCTCTTTGCGCTGAATACTCCGAATCAATTGGAGGAGGCGATGGAGTTCGTTCAGAAGCACGGCGGTGCCGCATCCGCCTCCCCCATCGCCGGCAATCCCACCTGGCGTCTGATCGTGTCCCCGGGCAAGGGTCAGTTCCTCCGGACTGAAGACATCGAGGCTGACACGATCTTGCCGAACCACAGCACTGTCGGAATGGTCAAGAACCTGCGGGACGAGGTGCCGGTCAACGCGCCACACGGTGGCATTGTCGTCGAGTGGCTGGTTGAGGACGGTGATCCCGTATCCCCTGGTCAGCCGCTACTCAGGCTGCACCCGACTGTGGAATCCGCGGACGCAACCGAGGTCACCCGATGATGCTCAAAGTGACACCCGGAGCTAACCACTCCGCCATCCTGGGCGTGGGTGGCTATCGGCCACGTCGGGTGGTCGACAACGCCGAAATCTGTACGATGATCGATTCTTCCGACGAGTGGATCCGTACCCGTTCTGGGATCATCGAGCGCCGGTGGGCATCGGACGACGAGACCATCCAGATGATGTCACTTGCCGCCGCCCGCAAGGCGCTGGAGTGCGCCGGCATCGATGCCGGGCAGATCGACACGGTCATCGTCTCGACCGTCACCCACCTCTATCAGACACCCGCGATCGCCACCACGATCGCCAGCGAGCTGGGAGCCAAAAGCGCCGCGGCCTTCGACATCTCAGCTGCCTGCGCTGGGTTCTGCTATGCCACGGCCATGGCCGACTCCTTCATTCGCACTGGCGCCTCGAAGTATGTGTTGATCATCGGCGTGGAGCGGCTCACCGACATGACCAACCGGTCCGACCGGTCCACGGTCTTCCTCTTCGCCGACGGTGCCGGTGCCGCGGTGATCGGTCCCAGTGAGTTCCCAGGCATCGGACCGGTGGTCTGGGGGTCTGATGGTGATCAAGCTCCACTGATTCAGCAAAACGAGCCCTGGGACGCCGCGCTGGCGTGGGACACCGAGTCGTATCGATCTACCGAACGTGAGGCCAGTTGGCCGACGCTGAAGATGGAAGGCAACCCAGTCTTCAAGTGGGCCTCCTACACGATGGCGAAGACCGCCGCTGAGGCGCTCGACGCCGCGGGCGTACGTCCCGAGGATTTGGATGTCTTCGCCCCGCATCAGGCGAACATGCGGATCACCGACGCCATGTTCCGTGCGCTCAAACTGCCAAGCCGCGTTGTCGTCGCACGCGACATCGCCCGGCAGGGCAATACGTCCGCCGCATCGATTCCACTGGCCATCGAGGCGCTGCTGGAGTCCGGCGATGCCCACCGCGGACAGACCTGCCTCATCATCGGCTTCGGCGCCGGCCTGGTCTATGCCGGTCAAGTGATCATTTTGCCTTGAATCTCAACCACAGCACTGTCCCCAACCAATGAAGGAGCTCTATTAATGCCCACCACCGAGGAAGTCCGCGCCGATCTGGCCGAGATCGTCAACGAGGTCGCTGGCGTTCCGACCGACGACGTCCAGCTGGACAAGTCGTTCACCGATGATCTTGACGTGGACTCGCTGTCGATGGTCGAGATCATCTATGCCGCCGAAGAGAAGTTCGGCGTCAGCATTCCCGACGAAGAGGCCAAGAACCTCAAAACCGTGGGCGACGCGGTCGCCTACATCGAGCGTGCTGCCGCCTGATCACCACCTCCGCTGATCATGTCGGGGCTATCCGCACCGAGGATGGCTCCGGAATCAGCCAAACAACACGACACGCATAGCAGGAGTCAAGCCATGTCACGCATCCGCGTGGTCGTCACCGGCCTTGGGGCCACCACCCCACTCGGAGGCGACGTCTCCACCACCTGGGAAGGCCTGCTGGCCGGCAAGTCCGGTGTACACAGGATCGAAGCCGACTGGGCTGAGGATCTCCCAGTGAAGATCGCGGCAGAGGCGGCCGTCGATCCTGCCGAGATCTTGGAACGCGTCGAGGCTCGCCGACTCGATCGCTCAGCCCAACTCGCAGTTGTCGCCGCCATGGAGGCCTGGCAGGACGCCGGATACGGGCTTCGAGAGGACAACCCGGTCGATCGGGAGCGGCTAGGCGTCGCGATCGCCACTGGTATTGGCGGGTTGATGACGACGCTGTCCAACTGGGACATACAGAAAGAGAAAGGCGCTCGCCGGGTCAGCCCGTTGTCCATCCCGATGCTGATGGCCAACGCCTCCGCCGCGAACGTCAGCTTGCGGCTCGGCGCCCGAGCTGGGGTACATACGCCGGTTTCGGCCTGCGCATCGAGCAACGAGTCGATCTCGCTGGGCCTGGACATGCTGCGGCTCGGCCGGGCCGATGTTGCAGTGGTGGGGGGTACCGAGGGTGTCATCCACCCGTTGCCCATCGCCAGCTTCTCCCAGATGCAAGCCATGAGCCGCCGCAATGACGAACCAGAGCGCGCATCCCGGCCGTGGGATGTCGACCGAGACGGCTTCGTACTCGCCGAGGGTGCAGCGATGTTCGTGATCGAGACTCTGGAGCACGCGCAGGCGCGCGGTGCTCGTATCTATGGCGAGCTCGCAGGGGCCGGCATAACCGCCGATGCCCACGACATGGTCCAGCCGGACCCGACCGGCGCAAGCCAGGCCTTGGCGATGACCAAGGCGCTGCGCGAGTCCGGTCTCGACGCTGGCGACATCAAGCACGTCAATGCACACGCCACCTCCACCCCACAGGGGGATGTCACCGAGGCGGGCTCGATTCGGCAGTCACTGGGTGAACACACCGAGGCGATCGTCACCGCAACCAAATCGATGACCGGCCACTTGCTCGGCGGCGCCGGCGCGCTCGAGTCGCTCGCCACTCTGCTTGCCATCTATTACTGCAAGGTCCCGCCCACAATCAATCTGGATAATCCAGAACCTGATCTTGGTATCGACATCGCCACGAAGGTGCGCGAGCTGCCGAGCGGTGACCTGGCGGCGATCAACAACTCGTTTGGCTTCGGCGGTCATAACGTCGCCGTGGCCTTCACGAATGCCTACGCCACAGGAGGCTTGAAATGACGATGACAACGGAGCGAGGCATCGCCCCGGGCACCGCGCCCGCACCGCGGGCCACTGGAGCCCGCGCTGTTACAGCTGCACCCCCAAGGATCAAGCTTCCACGCGAGCAGGATCCCCGTAATCCGAACCTACGGCTGCAGGCGCTGTTAGACGTTGGTTCGGTCGAGTTGATCACTCCGGATAACGACTCTGGCATGTTGGCCGCGACCGGCACCATCAACGGCTGCCGAGTAGTTGCCTTCTGTTCGGATGCGACCGTGATGGGCGGCGCCATGGGCACGGAGGGCTGCGACGTGGTGGTGCGGGCCTATGAGCGCGCGATGCACGACCGCGTGCCGATCTTGGGAGTTTGGCACTCCGGTGGCGCCCGCCTGGCCGAGGGCGTGCTGTCGCTGCACGGAGTTGGTCGGATCTTTCACGCGATGACCCAGGCTTCGGGCAAGATCCCCCAGATCTCCATCGTGCTGGGCTTCGCGGCCGGCGGCGCGGCCTACGGACCGGCACTGACTGACTTGGTGATCCTGGCGCCGGAAGGCCGCATCTTTGTCACCGGCCCTGATGTGGTGCGTTCGGTCACCGGTGAGGATGTCGACATGCTGCGGCTCGGCGGGCCCGACACTCATGGCCGCCGCTCAGGTGTGGTGCACATAGTCGCCGATGATGAGCGCAACGCGATCGAGCAAGGTAGGGCGCTTGCGACCCTGCTGGCCAACCAGGGTATAACCGCGATGCGAGTGAACGATGTTGATCTTGCTGCATTGCTGCCCGAGTCGCCCAGGCGAGCCTATGACGTCCATCCACTGATCAATGGCCTGTTGGATCACGGGTCGCCGGTTGAGCTTCACGCCCGCTGGGCTCCCAACATCACCATTGCGCTCGGACGTCTGGGTGGACGCACAGTCGGCGTGGTCGCGAACAACCCGCTGCGGCTGGGAGGCTGCTTGGACTCACTCAGCGCGGAGAAGGCGGCGCGATTCGTCCGGATGTGTGACGCCTTTGGGGTGCCGCTGGTCGTGATCGTCGATGTACCCGGCTATCTGCCAGGTGTCGGGCAGGAGTGGGACGGGGTGGTACGTCGGGGCGCGAAGCTGCTGCATGCCTTCGGCGAGGCAGTTGTGCCACGGGTAACGCTGGTGACTCGTAAGGCCTACGGTGGTGCGTACATTGCCATGAACGCGCGCTCACTCGGCGCTAGCCGGGTCTTCGCCTGGCCTGGAGCCGAGGTGGCTGTGATGGGCCCGGTCGCTGCCGTCCGCATCCTCCACCGGCGCAAACTTGCCGAGGTCTCCGACGACGTACGTCCGCAGGTCGAAGCTGAGCTCGCCGCGGAGCATGAGCGCATTGCTGGCGGTGTGGACAAGGCAGTCGAGATCGGGGTCGTCGATGAGATCGTCACCCCCGACTCCACCAGGTCGGCGCTCGCCGCCGCAATTCGAGAAGCGGATATTGGCGAACGCGGCGCCCACACCAACATTCCGCTCTGAAGCAGCGCCGCCATTTCTGGGCTCCACATGGGGAGATACGGGCAAGCGTCGAAGCAAAGGTCAGGGTGAGCTCGTGCGCATCGACGCTGACGCTCGCGAGGAGTATTTCGCAGCGGCGAGCTCACGCGAGGCAGAGCTGCGCGAGATGGATGCCATCATCCGGGAGTATGCGCCGGGGCTCACCCCCGCACTGACTGCCGGAATGGGCTCAACGATGTTGGGTTACGGCGAGCAGCCCTACCAGACCAAGTCGATGAAGGACCCGGTGTCTGACCTGTCGTAGCTCTCGCGGCACAGAAGCGGTATGTGAGCCTGTATGTGTCGGTGTTTGATCGAGGGTGTGTACGTCCCCGAGCGCTACGCGAGCGAGCTTGGCAATGTCAGCTGTGGCAAGAGTTGCATCCGCTTCACCAAGATCGACAAGCTGAACCTCAAGACAGTGAAGAAGATCTTGGTCGACGTCAATACCCGGTACGTCGCCGGCGAGAAGCGCTTCGGCTCATAACTCCGACGCTCACACCGCCGACTTGCCGGCGGTTACGTGAGGGGAGTCAGGGAATCAGACGACATTGTGCAGCCAGCGGACCGGGGCGCCGTCGCCGGCATAGCGGAAGGGTTCTAGCTCGTCATCCCAGGCGCGACCGAGTAAGGCTTGCAGCGCGTCAGTGAGATCTCTACCGCTGAGAGCGGAGAGCGCTATCGCATGCTTGATCCGGTCTTCAGGAATCATGATGTCACCATGGATGCCGGTGATCGCATGGAAGACGCCCAGCGTCGGGGTGTAGGAGTAGCGCTCACCCTCGGTACCTGAAGTGGGTTCCTCGGTCACCTCGAAACGAATCCGCTGCCAGCCTTTGAGAGCGCTCGCCAGACGAGCCGCCGTTCCGCACGGACCAGTCCAGGAGTACTCGGTCCGGTAGCAGGAACGTTCAATCGGCTGAGGAATCCAGTCCACGCGTACGGGCATACCAAAAATGCCGCCGACCGCCCACTCGATGTGCGGGCACAGTGCTGACGGCGCGGAGTGGATGTACAAGACTCCACGGGTCGTGCTCATGACCAGATCCTCCAAGTGCGAGACCAAAGACAACCTGAGGGCTGCCTTCCCCTGCATCCTCAGGCCGGTCACGCGGGGCGGACCTGGTGTGCTCCCTATCTTGCACCATGGGCCACAGCTGCACCAAGAAGTAGCAGCCGACTCGCAGCAGCCCTTCGTGTCCACGCCCCATACATTGGGCCCGTGACGATTGCGCCGTACGGATCATGGGTGTCTCCGATCTCGGTCGATCAGCTGACGACTTCGTCAGTTGGACTCTCCGCTGTGCGGGTTGATGGGCGGCACATCTACTGGCTGGAGGCCCGAGCTGACGAGGGAGGCCGGGCCAGCCTGTGGCGGCGGCTGATCGCGGGCGGCGAGCCGGTAGAGATCACTCCCAGTCCGGCTTACGTACGCGACAGAGTGCATGAATATGGCGGCGGTGAATATCACGTCTCAGGCGGCACCGTGGTCTACTCGGAGTACAGCGACGGGCGTCTGTATGCCATCCGGGGCGATGGCAAGCCAAGGCCGATCACCCCGGAGGGTGCCTTCCGGTTCGGGGACATTCGGGTCCATCCGGAGCGCGGACTGGTGCTCGCAGTACGCGAGGATCATTCCGGAGGTGGCGAGCCGGTCAACACCATCGTTGCTCTTGATCTTGAGGGTTTGAATCCCGACATGGGTGAAGTGCTCTGCGGAGGCGCCGATTTCTATTCCACTCCTGAGCTTTCAGCGGGTGGACGATTGGCCTGGACTCAGTGGAACCATCCGAACATGCCGTGGGACTCCACAACGATCATGGTCGGCTCATTGAGCGGTACCAGGATTGTCAATAGCCAATCCATCGCGGGGGGTCCGAACGAGTCCGCCGTGCAGCCACGCTGGCTGGGCGACAAGCTGATCTTCGTTTCCGATCGCATGAACTGGTGGAATCTCTTTCTATGGAGCGACGCCGACGTGCGACCGCTTTGTGTGACAGAAGCTGAGTTCTGCGGACCGCAGTGGGTCCTTGGCCAGCAGCCGTACGCGATCATCAACGATGATCATCTGCTGTGCAGCATCAACCGCGGCGGTGAGGAGAGCATTGCCATCGTGCGGATCTCCGACGGTTTGGTTCATCAGGTCTCCGCTTCTGGCACGGCGGCCACGTCGATCGACGTCGGCGGCCGCTGGGCGGCCGCGGTTCTCAACTACCCTGACCACCCGGCCGCGCTCGCTCTCCTTGCTCTAGATCACGCTAGCTGGACTGGAGTCAGGTCCTCTGCTGCGATGATCATGGATGCTGCCTCGGTGTCGCTCGCACAACCGGTCAGCTGGACAGGTGAGCAAGGTGTGGTCCACGGCTTCTTCTATCCGCCGACCAATGCTTCCTTTAGCGCGCCCAGGGGCAGCCTGCCTCCCTTGATCACGCTCTCCCACGGTGGTCCGACATCCTTCGCTACGGCCGATTTCAAGATCGCGTACCAGTTCTGGACGTCGCGGGGCTTTGCCATTCTCGATGTCAACTACAGCGGAAGCGCAGGCTTCGGCAGAGCGTACCGAGACCGGCTGAAGGGTCGTTGGGGGGTCGTTGACGTGCAGGACTGCATCGCGGGCGCTGTCGCGATGGGGTCGGAGCGGCTAGCGGATCCGCAGCGCCTGGCAATCAGGGGCGGCAGCGCTGGTGGCTACACAACCCTGGCTGCCCTCACAGCGACGGATGTGTTCGCGGCCGGCATCAGCCAGTACGGGATTGCCGATCTCGAAGCTATGGCAACCGACACACACAAATTCGAGGCGCGTTATCTCGACAGCCTGGTAGGCCCGTATCCGGAAGACCGCGCTCTCTACATCGAGCGCTCGCCGATCCATCGCCTGGATCAGCTTTCGGCACCGATCCTGCTGCTGCAGGGGACTGACGACCGGGTCGTGCCGCCGAACCAGGCGGAGATGCTGGCCGAGGCAGCCCGCCAGAAACGCCTTCCTGTGGCCTTGATCATGTTCGATGGCGAAGGCCATGGTTTCCGCAGGTCGGAGACGATCAAGGCGGCAACCGAGGCCCAGATCTACTTTCTCGGCCGAATTCTCGGCTTCGAGCCAGCGGATCGGGTCCCGCCGGTACCCATCGACAATCTGAACGGTTGATCAACTTGGCTCACTTGCGTGATCAACATCGGCCCACCATGGACGCAGCGGCAGCAACCAGGGCCATACCGCATGGCGGTAACGCTGCTATTTGTCGCCGAATCGCCCCAGCAGCACAGGCTCCTCTTGACAACGGCCTTCGACAGGCTAGGCGCACACACTCGACAGACTCAGGACCGCGCGAGGTGACACTACGTCCTTTGCCAATAAGTGTCTGGCAAAGGCCGCGGGCCGAAGATCGCCTGACCGACTCTCACAGTTGTCGCCCCATATTCGATCGCAAGCTCAAGATCACCGGACATGCCCATGGACAACTCGTCGTAGGTACCAGCGACATCATCGCTAGCACGAAGCCGCCGTTGTAGGTCGCGCATGCGCTCGAAGCACATGCGGATCTCCCGCTGATCATCCGACAAGACCGCCAAGGTCATGAGCCCGCGAACCCGCAATGCCCCATACGCTTTGAGCGCGATCGCAAACGGCTCCACTTCATCGGGTGGCAACCCATATTTTTGGGGTTCGCCCGATGAGTTGACTTGCAGGAAGACATCGAGTCCGCGGCCCTGCTCGTCCAAGGCCACCTGTAACGCGGCAGCCACCCTGACGCTGCTCAGCGCGTGAAACTCCGACGCGATGGCTGCGACGTGCCTGACCTTGTTGGTTTGCAGATGGCCAATAATCGCCCACCTGAGGTCGGGACGATCAGCGAAGTGCCTTGCCTTCTCTAGCGCCTCCTGAACTCTGTTCTCCCCCAGGATCCGAACACCAGCCTCGTAGGCCTCAGCGATCAGCTCCATTCCCTGGTTCTTGCTGACCGGCAGTAACCGGACTTCACCCGGATCGCGCCCGACCCGCGTGCACGCCGCCTTGATCCGCGCCTCCACCGCCGCAAGATTCTCCGCCACGTTCGCCATGCCTGCACCTTAGTCTTGCAAGAGCGCTGCGATGTGGAGTATCCAAGGTCGTCACGGCCAGCGAGCGCCGAGCGAGATCATCCCGAGCGCAGCGAGGATCGCGAAACCCAATCCGAAACCGGCGTAGCGGGAGGTGACCTCTCGGTCTACCTTCTCCTTGCCCACTGAGCTTCCGATGTCCCGGTACACCTCTTTGAGCTCTCCTGCCGATTCGGCGGTGTACGCCTCCCCGCCAGAGATCTTGGCGATGCGCGCCATCTCAGCCCGGTCGACAGGTACAGGTTCCCGCCTGCCGCCGATGTCGATGTAGCCGTCGGGAGTGCCGTACGCGATGGTGTAGATCGGCACCGATTGGGCTCGGGCAGTCATCGCGGCCTGATCCGATGGCCGGCCGACCTGTGTTTTGCCGTCACTCAGCAAGACGATGCGTGCGGGAGGGGCAGACTTCGGGTTGTCTGGGTCGGCTGGTACCTGAGCCAGCGCGGCTAGCGATGTGTAAATTCCCTCACCGATCGCGGTCGAAGCTTGAGGGCGTAAGGACTGGATTGCGGCTGTCACGGATCCCTTGTCGAGGGTGGGCGGCACCAGCGTGGTCGCAGTGCCGGCGAAGGTTACCAGTGCAACGTTGAACTTCGGCGGCAGCGAATTCACAAACTGCTCAGCCGCGGCCTTCGCGGCGTCCAGCCGATTCGGATCGACATCCATGGCCTCCATGGACAGCGACACATCGATGGTCACAACGATGGTTGCCCGTTCCCGCGGCACCGAGACCTGATCCTTCGGCTTTGCAAAGGCCACCGTCAACGTCAGCAAGCTGAGGATCGACAGGCCAACCGCCAGATGCCTCAACCAGGTGCGGTCTCGTGGGATGACCAGATCGAACATCGTCTTGCTTACTTGCCTGGCGCGGTTCCGCTTACGCTGCACCATCCACAAGTACAGAAGGACCAACAGCGGAATCAGCAGCAGCAGCCACAGCCGGACCGGCGCAAGGAAGGACAGGAGCGGAATCATCCCCGCCACCCTCGTGCGACGAGCGTCGGAGTCGCGCTGCTGCTGTCTGGACGAGCGAGTCGAGCGGACAGCGCTTTTCTGTCTGCGAGCGAGTGAGGAAGACAGCAGCTCTCAGCGCGACGTGCGCGAGGAGCACCAAATGTCACGGCCATTTTGCTCCGAGAGAGATAGCACCCAAGGCAGCGAGCACCGCCAACGCCAAGCCGTAACCGGCAAAGCGGGCCGTCACCTCGCGATCGGCCTTCTCGTAGCCGATATCGGATCCGATGTTCTGGTACACCTTGTTCAGCTGATCAGCAGTGGCGGCCGCGAAATACTCCCCATTGGTCGCAGCCGCGATCTCCTTCATCTCTTGATGATCAACCGGTACGGGTTCGCGCCCGCCGTCGAGATCGACGTAACCGTTCTCAGTGCCGTACGCGATCGTGTAGATCGGCACCTTGGCCGTCCGGGCCTCCGCTGCCGCTTGTAGCGGCGCACGCCCGGTCGTGTTGGCGCCGTCGCTCAGCAACACAATGGCGCCAGGCGCGATTGAGTTTGGTTTGTCTGGATCCTTCGGAGCCTGCTGTAGTGCGCGAAGCGCTGTGGCAATTCCCTCGCCGATCGCGGTCGACTCCTGGAGTTGGATGCCGTTGATCGCATTCTGCACCGTGCCGTGAGCGGTGGTTGGCGGGACCAGAATCGCTGCCGCTCCAGCCATCGAGACCACCGAGACGTTGTACTTCTCAGGCAGCCTCATGACGAAGTCGTTCGCGGCCTGCTTCGCAGCGTCGAGTCGGCTTGGTTTGACATCAGTCGCCTCCATCGAGAGCGAAGCATCGATCACCACCACAACCGTGGCGCGTTCGCGCGGCACGTCGACCTGGGTCTTCGGCCGCGCGAAAGCCGCAGTGAGAGTGATCAGACTCAGCAGTGACAGTGCGACGGCGAGGTGGCGCCGCCACTGTGACTGCTTGGGTACGACCACGTCGAGCATTGAGGTATTGGTGAAGCGCATGCCGCGCCGGTTCTTGCGGAGGCTGGCGAAGATGTACGCCAGAATCAGCACCGGGATGATGAGCAAGATCAGCAGCCGCTCCGGCGACAGGAACGCGAGCTGCGGAATCACCTGCTGCGGTAGCAGCGCCCAACTCATTTGGTCACTCCCTGTGGCGGGGCGTGCAGCATGCTCGCCACGCGACGGTACGCCAGTACGAACCGGGCAATGTCTTGCACCCAGTCCCGGTCGGTGCGCAACTGAATGTGCCCGACACCTGCACGACGAAGCGAAATGCGTATTCGTTCCCGCTGGGCCGCGCTTGCCGCATCCATTCTGGCGCGCGCATCTGAGTCGCCAGTGTTGATGTAACGCTCGAAATCTGTCTCAGGATCACGGATCAACATGTCACCGACGTTGGGGAACTCGATCTCCCTTCGGTCGACGACCTCCACCGCGAGGACTTGGTTGCGAACGCCCAACCGACGCATCGAGCGCTCCCAGTTGGGTGCCACCTTCGGGTCCAGCTCATGATCGCCTGGAGTCAGAAAGTCTGACACCACCACCCGCAACCCGCGACGCCGCTGCAGCCGCGACAACTTCTCGACGCTTGCCGCGAGCGTCATTGGTCCAGTGGCATGGTCGGGGACGAACGGCTCGGTCAACATCTTGCGCAGCAGGCCGTACAAGGCCGAACGGCCCGATCTGGCTGGCATCCGACGCAGGCTCTCCGGGCGCAAGATGAAGCCGCCGAATCGGTCGCCCATCTTCTGGCTGAGGAACCCGATCGTCGCCACTGCCGCAATGCCGAGATCGCGCTTGGTTACTCCTTCGGTGCCCCAGTTCATCGACGGTGTGACATCGAGCAACGCCCATACTTCGAGCTCGCGATCGGCGATCGTGTCGCGAACGTAGGGCACGGTGGTGCGCGCTGTTACCGCCCAGTCAATCTTGCGGACGTCGTCCTCGCCGGGGACGTAGATCCGGGCGTCGCTCATGTCCGAACCGGGTCCAGGCAACAGGCCTAGGTGATCCCCGTGCAGGAATCCCTCGAGACGACGCACGATGGTGAGCTCGAGTCGGCGCAGAGCGGCCTCCGGCGCCAGCTGGTGGAGCGGGATGGTAGCCCGGGTCGGCTCACCGATCACGGAGGCAACCGCCCCCATGCTCTCTTCGGGGGCAGCAAACTGCATGGGAGTACCGCTGGGCGGCGGATAACTCACGGGCGGACCAGGGCGCGACGGAAACTTGGCGGAACCGAGGGGCTGACCGCCGGGCGGCGGGTACGACACGTCAGCCTCTAGTTGAAGTCCGGCTGGTTAGGCAGGTTCGGCACCGGCTGCTGGTAGGGCGCCGATGGGGCGCTGTACGTATTGCCCGACGGCACCGAGCGACCAGGCGGAGTCTGATGGTTCGGGCCAGACTGCTGGTTCCAGACCGGCGTCGGCGGCGGCACCATAGCGACAATCCGCTCGATCACCTGAGCTGGTGCGATGTTGTCGGCCACAGCGTCGAAGCCGAGCACAATACGATGCGCCATCACATCTTTGGCGACCGACTGCACGTCGGTCGGCAGCACGTAGTCCCGTCCGTGGATCAGCGCCAGTGCACGAGCCGCGGCCACTAGGCCAAGCGTCGCACGCGGGCTGCAGCCGATCTGGATGACCGGGGTGAGGTCGGGCAGGTTGAACTCGGCTGGGGTGCGTGTCGCCAAGACAAGCCGCACGATGTACTCGGCGACAAGATTGTGAACGAAGACTTCCTCGGCCTGACGCTGCAGCTGGAGAATCATCTGCGGGTTCAAGACCGGCTGTGAGGTCGGCGGATCGACACTCATCCTGCGGAGGATTTCGAACTCCTCGTTGCCGGCGGGGTATGGCACGTCGACCTTGAGCAGGAAACGGTCTCGCTGCGCCTCAGGCAGCGGATAGACGCCCTCGGACTCAATTGGGTTCTGAGTCGCGATCACGATGAAAGGCTGCGGCACGGGATAGGTCGTACCCCCGATGGATACCTGCTGCTCAGCCATAGCCTCCAGCATCGCCGCCTGCACCTTCGCGGGTGCACGGTTGATCTCGTCAGCGAGAACGAAGTTGACGAAGATCGGTCCCAGCTCAACGTCGAAGCTCTCCTGGCTTGACCGGTAGATGCGGGTACCAACGATGTCTGAGGGGACTAGGTCGGGGGTGAACTGGATTCTGGCGAATTCACCACCTACGACAGTCGCGAAACTGCGCACCGCCAGCGTCTTGGCAACACCGGGCACACCTTCGAGTAGGCAGTGGCCTTGGGCGAGCAATGCGACCATGAGCTGCTCGACCATGTGTTCTTGCCCGACGATCACCCGTTGAACCTGAGCGATGGCGTCCCCGAGTAGCTGCGAGGCGGCCTGGTTTCCGAGCATGCCCGATGTCCGAGCAGTGGGGCGCTCCTCGACAGGCTGGCCAAACGACGGACTACTCACTCACTCTCCCTGTTGTCGTCAATGAGCGGCTGTGGGGACGGGCACGATGACCCTCCGCGACTTTTCGCCGGACACCGAGCCATTCTCGCAGACGCAGGACTCAAGGCTATGGGCCTGGACAAACGGCTTGCTATGACAACGCTGTTACCCAGTTATGAGTTCGGTTTGCCTCGACCCACATGTGATGTCAGCCGAATTGTCCAAGCCCTGCGAGCCTCGCGTTGCGCGCTGAGCCTGTCGAAGCGCCCTCTGACGAGCTCAGGACGCAACGGGCTGGAGTTCGACAGGCCGCACACCACATAGCAGCTCAGAAATGTGCTCTCGGCAGGCTCAAGGCACTTCCAACGCGACCAAACGCTCTGTAATGGCCGAATAGACTCTCCGTGCCCGAACCACGCGGCGGGTCGGCCCGAACGGTATCGAAGCCGCGAGATGGAGAGTGATGTCTAGCACGGAGCCACCAGCAGGCGAGGCGCGTGAATCGTGGCCGGCCCCTGGCGGCGTCTCTGATTCGCACGCTGACATGGGGCTTGGCGCCGGTCCGGCCTATGTCCCGGTAACGCCGCTGCGGCCGGACGATCCACCAAGAATCGACGAGTTTTGGCTCGACGCAAGAATCGGCGCGACCCCGGCGGGAATCGCATTCACCGCGCACGACCCAGCCAACACACCCGCGCTTGTCATCTTGCTCGCCGAAGGGGCAGCTGCCGATCCCGCGGCACGGTCCCGCTTCGCTGGCGAGATCAACGCACTGCACATCGACAAAGTGCTCGCCCGCGGAGGCCAGGGGCAGGACACTGGCCGACTTGCTCGAAAATATCGCAGCGGGGAGGGCGATCCCGTCGCGCCCGACGATCGTTTTGTCGCTCCGTGGACGGCGCTGGCTTACGACGGCTCGCCAGCATCAGCGGCGCAGGCCGTGTGGATCCTCGATGCAGTACAGATTGCAACGCTCTCCCAGCAGGGGGTTCCGTCTGGTCCCGATTACGAGCAGTACTGGATCAACCGCGTACGTCCCGGCCTGGCGCGTCTCTGGCCGCTTCCCTGGCCTGGTCGGTTCGACCGCGCAGGCTGGCGAACCATCTTGGTCTCGTGGCTGCTCATGCTGCTGCTTGCAGCTCTTGCTGTGCTCATCGCAATCTTGATCTTCCGCAATCAACCACCACAGTCACCGCCGCCGCCCACAGGCAGCTCGGCCCAGTCTGGACCACCGCAGTCAGGATCACCTCAATCCGGGTCGCCAGCGCCATCCGGATCGGGGACTACCGGATCGCCAGGACCATCCGGCACCGAGTCTGGAGGCGGACAGCCGACCGATTCCGCGACTGGATCGCCAGCCCCGCCCAGTCCACGCTCGAGGCTGTGATGTCCACCACATCGATCAAGTCTTCGGAAACCTTGACCAGTCTGGACGAGTTTCACGCATCGCCCGTTCAGAAGGGGTTTTGGGCCCGGCTCGCGAGCTGGTTGGCCGTCTGCGCGCTTCCTGTGCTGGTCGCGCTGTACGTCGGTGCGACGACCTTCCCCGACGGCACTTTCATCCCATGGCATCCGATCATGGTCGATCTCGAGGTATACCGCCGCGCCGGCTCCGTTTTGCTTGCCGGTGGCGACTTCTACAATCTTCCCGGCCAGCTTCAGTTCCTTTACCCGCCCTTGGCGGCAGTCTTGGCCGTGCCCCTGGCCTTGCTCCCGACGACCGTGGTTCAGATTGGCTGGACCGTAGCTGGCGGCATAGCACTCGTCGCAATCCTGCATCGCTTCGGGCTGACGGGTTGGCAGCTCAGTCTGGCCGGCGTTGTCGTGGTCTACGTCGTCGAGCCCGTCATCCAGACACTGGCCTTCGGGCAGCTCGGAATCTTCCTGGTGGCACTCGTTGTTTTGGATCTTGTCCCGGGTCCGCGGGTTTTTCCTCGGCGACTGCTTCCCGAGGGTGTACTGACGGCCGTTGCGATGGCGATCAAGCTCACGCCGGCGATTTTCGTGATCTATCTGCTAGCCGTGCGGAAGTTCCGGGCCTTCTGGGTCGCCGTCATCACCGGCGGCGCACTAACGCTCGCCAGCGCGGCCATCGTGCCGGCGGCGTCGTTTGAGTTTTGGACCAGGTTGGCGCACGGTGACACCGGTCTCGGGCACAGCATCATCTACTTCACCAATCAGTCGGTGATGGCCGACATCGTCCGGATCTTTGGTGTCGGACCTGAACCCGCGGCCGTCGGCCTTGCACTGTCAGCAATCGTCGCCGTAGCCGGCGTGTGGGCCGCGGTGCTGTGGCACCGGCTTGATGATGTCCGGCTGGCGGTCAGCCTGTGTGGCGTAGCGGGGCTCCTGGCCTCACCTGTGTCGTGGTTGCATCACTTTGTGTGGATCATCCCGCTGGCGATGTGCCTCATCGAGCGGCGACCTATCGGCCCTCGCAGCCTCCCGACCTGGTTCCTTGCTCTGGGATGGTTCTTTGTCGGCTGGATTGCGGTCGCACCATTCACGAGGCTGCCTAACGGAGCAGATGTCGAATTCCTCTGGAGTTGGTCGCAACACCTGCTCGCCTCGATCACAGCTCTGATTGGCGTGGCGCTGTTGGCCAGTGCGATCATCATCGCCCGGCCGCGTGCTTTGACGATCTTCGCGCGACCCGAGCCCGAGGCAATGGCGTCGAGGCGCTAGCGACTCACTACCAGCTCACCCGCACGTCCCTGCGCCATTGATCAATCACGTCCTGGCGCCCCTCGACGCGGAGGTGTTCGTAGCGATTCCAAAGTCCCAGATACAGCTCGACTGCTGTGCCACTGATCACCGCGTTCGGCGGCCAGGCGGTCCCTTGAACGCTTGACGGAGACTGCTCGCTGACAGCCACCTGCCAACGCCGTTCGGCGTCAGTCGGGCGAATCTCTATGACATAGGGGTTTTCGGAACGCAACGTCGATTTGCGCCGAGGCAGGAAGCCGCGAAGCAGTTCGTCGATCCCATCGGCTGCCAAGTCATCGTTGATCATGACCTCGTCCGGACGAGGCAGCCCGCGCGACGCGGCAGCCTGTGCATCAACCGCGTGAATGGTGGTCTCGTGTGCCTGCCGCCTTGCCCAGAACAGTCGCGGCGGTGGCGCATTCCGCAAGAACACCATTGCCTCAAGATCATCGGGGGCTTCGATGAGGATGTTGATCAATGCGTGAACGCCTTCGTCAAACCACGCGAGGAGGTCTGGTGCGGCCGCCGCAGCAGCCAAGGAGTCCTCCGTACGATGATCGGAATCTCCCGACACGTTGGCTGCCGCCCAGCGATGCACCATGCCCTGATGTGCGACGAGCGCGGCGACATGCCACCCGGGGCAGCTTGGGACGGCCATAGTCAGACCTGCCTGGGCAGCATGATCATGGAGCCGTTCAGCAGCCGTGCCTATCGCCGTCAGATATTGATCGAGGGTGAGATAGGTTGCAGCGAAGGTCTCGTCCCGCACCCGGCCCAACCTAGTGCGGCAGCTTGTACCTCACCAGCCAGGTCACTCTGTCGCCATATTGGTCAGGAAGCCGATGATGACAGCTGTCCACCAGAAGGTCTGTGAGGCGCCTGCGAGCAGCATGCCGCGGTGGATCAGGGACCGTGAGGGGGTCGGCATCTGACGCTCCATGAGGCGACTCGTGGCCAAGGCAAGCACTCCGACGATTCCAACACCAAGCACACAGCAGAGCTTGACCACGACGAGCCATGAATTCAGATCAGGCTTGAGCATTACGCCGCTCGTGACAAGGCCGGTGAGCCCGATCCATATCAGGGGCGTCATCCGTTCAGCGGTGAGCAGCACATCGCCGATGGTCACTCGGTGGGACAAGGAAAGCAGTCCGTACCAGTCGACTGCGAGCACCGCGCCGAAGCCGACTACAAGAGAGATCAGATGAATGAAGAGAGCGACCATCTGAAGCCACTGCGGAGGATTTACGAACGTCGAAAGCAAAATCAACCCGACGATGGCGAATGTGACGACGCCGAGCAGCCGAGCCTCGGACGGGGTGACTACTCCAACCAGCCTCACCGTGCGAGCGAACATTTGCAGCACAAGTCGCTTCCCCCTGAAACACTCGGCGCGACGCCGCCTATTGACTCTACAGCTTGCTGCCTGATCGATGCCGGCAACCCGCGAGCATGAGATTCAGTGCCGCAGGGAGATATTCAGCGTCAGCCTGGATAGGTGGCCGCTCGAAAATTGACCCGCAGGCAGTACAGCGAGCTGGTCGCGGTGATGTAAAGATGATTGCGCTGGCGCCCCCCGAAGGTGAAGTTCGCGGTGATCTCCGGCAACTGCAGCTTGCCGATCAGGGAACCGTTCGCGTCATAGCAATGCAGGCCGTCGTGAGCTGCTCCCCAGAGGCGCCCGAGATGATCAAATCGGATCCCGTCGTAACCCTGCTCGTCAGCACAGAACAATTCACCGCCGCTCAGCGTCCCGTGATCAACATTGAACATCCTGATGTGGTGCAGCTCGCTGTCCACGATGAACAAACGGCGTTCGTCAGGCGAGAACGCCAGGCCGTTGGGCTGGGCGAAGTCGTCCACCACTGCGATCAGACTCCCGTTGTCCGGATTAAGACGGTAGACGTTCCGCGAGCCGATCTCGGATGAGGCCTCGTGGCCCTCATAGTCGGTATGGATTCCATAGCTGGGGTCAGTGAACCAAATCGATCCATCGGAATGCTCGACGACATCATTGGGACTGTTCAGCCGGTGACCGTCGTATGAGGTGGCCAATCCTCTGACCGAGCCGTCGTGTTCGGTTCGGGATACGCGGCGTCCGCCGTGCTCACAGGTGACGAATCGGCCCTGCCGGTCCACCGTGCGTCCGTTGGTGAAGCCGGCCGGTGTGAGGAAGACGTCAGTGCGCTCGCTCACCTCGTCATAACGGAGTATTCGATCATTAGGGATGTCGCTGAACAACACGAATCGGCCAGCGGGGTGGTAGGCGGGGCCTTCCAGCCACCGACCACCGGAGAAGAGCCTGGCGACTGAACGGTCGCCTCCGACCCCGGCAAAAGCCGGATCCAGGATCTCAAACTTTGCAGGGATGAGATCGGCCATGGATCCTCCTGTGTTGTTGGCTTCTGCGCCGGCAGGCTGCGGCGACTCTATCGACAACGGCACAGAGCCGCGTTCGGTATGCCCTCGGCTTGTCGACAGCATCCTGGCTATCATCAGGCACGATCGGTCGTTGGTTGCCTGACACCTGGGGCGGTAGCTCAGCCGGTTAGAGCAGGGGACTCATAATCCTCCGGTCGCGGGTTCAAGTCCCGCCCGCCCTACAAACCGCACTTGTACAAATGGCACTTGACTAGGTGAATCGCCGCAGAAACCGGGCGAGAAATCATGCACAGCCGCTTGGAGTCTTCCTGAGCGCCGATCCGCGCATGTGTCAGTTTGAGCACCCGCAAGACGCGGGCCTCACCCACAGCCCTCCGAGAGATCCATTTCCATCGTGCTCTGGCTGCCCGGCGTGGGTCGACGACCGTGGCTGGTTCGGAGTCCTGGTTGAGCGTGAGGCGACCACGTGACGGACGCGGAGGACGAGCCCAATTCGTGGCAACTCAGCGCCAGCCAAGCTCCGGCGCGAGGTAGCGCAGCACACTCTCAATGAGGTGGGCGTTGTAGTCGACGCCGAGCTGATTCGGAACCGTGAGTAGAAGTGTGTCCGCCGCTGCGATTGCCTCGTCCTCGGCGAGCTCCTTGACGAGGTGATCCGGCTCGCCGGCGTACGTCTTGCCGAATCGGGCCAGGCCCCCGTCCAGGTAACCGACTTGGTCCTCGCTGCCGGCGGCGTCACCGAAGTAGGCACGGTCCATGTCGCTGACGACCGGGAAGATGCTGCGGCTCACCGAGACGCGCGGCTCATGTTGATGACCGGCGGCCTTCCAGGCGTCATAGAACCGCTGGACCTGCTCGGCCTGGAGGCGGTGGAATGGCACGCCGGTGTCCTCAGTGAGCAGCGTCGAACTCATCAGGTTCATGCCCTGCTCGGCTGTCCACTCAGCCGTGAGGCGAGATCCGGCTCCCCACCAGATCCTCTCCCGAAGCCCTGGCGAGTGCGGCTCTATCCGCAGCAAGCCAGGCGGGTTCGGAAACATCGGCCGCGGGCTGGGCTGCGCGAACCCCTCGCCTTTGATCACCTCGAGGAAGACCGCGGTGTGCTCGCGGGCCATGGTCGCGTGGTCGGAGCCCTCGGCGGGCGCGTGGCCGAAGTAGCGAAATCCGTCGATCACCTGCTCGGGCGATCCCCGACTTATGCCTAACTGAAGCCGTCCATCGGAGATCAGGTCTGCTGCACCAGCGTCCTCGGCCATGTAGAGCGGATTCTCGTAACGCATGTCGATGACGCCGGTCCCGATCTCGATTCGGCTGGTCCTGGCTCCGATGGCGGCGAGGAGCGGGAAGGGAGAGGACAACTGGCGCGCGAAGTGGTGCACCCGAAAGTACGCACCGTCGGCCCCGAGCTCTTCTGCCGCGACCGCGAGCTCGATGGACTGGAGCAGTGCGTCGGATGCCGAGCGTGTCAGCGACTGCGGCGACGGCGTCCAGTGACCGAACGACAAGAACCCGATCTTCTTCATCCCTTAATGCAACAACAGCGAAGGATCCTAGGATTCGCTGGGTCACCCCGCACGTCTCCTAACACTTCCGAATATGAGGACGGCACAATGCTCAGCAACCATGGCACGCGCCTAGGTTCGAGGGTCCTCTTTTGCCCTCCCGAGGCGTCCTCTTGTGGCGATGATCACGGTAGCCCCGGCAAGCAGGATCACGGCACTGAAGATGAGGAACCTCACGGTGTTGCAGGAAGCCGGTGAAACCTATCTCTTCGGCAAGCTGAAAGAGCGCCAGCTGGAGCACAAGGACTGCGGCCACCTCCGCCAGAGCTCGCGGCCAGCCGCCGGCAAGTGTGGCCAGCGCTTCTCGGCCGAAGATCGCAAGCGAAATAAGCGTCGCCCCCACCGGAACGGTGAACAGTGCCACCAGATACCACCGCACCGCGACACGCCAGCGCACACTGCGCCGGGCAAGATCAACAACACCGTCGCGTCCTGCGAGGGCTGCAGTCACCAAGAATGCGGCGAGACCGACACCAAGCAGCCCTGATAGGAATCCGTGCAATGGCATGCCGAACGGGAGGACATCGGCCTCAGCGATCGGCCGAACGGCCGCGGTCAGGAACCCGACGCCAAGACTGATTACCATGAAGGCCAGCACGGGATGGCGCGCGAGAATGCGCGTCATCGCACCGATGCCGGCCTCACCCGCGGGCGTTGCGCGACAGCAGCGATGGGAATGATCAACAGGGCAAGAATCCCACCGGCGATGGTAAGCGTGGCATAGCTAGTAGCCGTGATGATCAACCCTGAGCTCAAGCCGGCACCGGCGCCCGCAAGGGCGATGCCGAGATCGACCGTGCCCTGGGTCCGGGCACGCGTGGCTAGCGGGACCGCGTTTGTCACCAAGGTGGTGCCGCTGACCAGCCCGAGGTTCCATCCGAATCCAAGCAGCACGAGGGCAAGCAGCAGAATGGTGACCGAGTCCACGGGTGCCATCGCCGCCAGCAGGCCCGCCGCTAACAAAATCAATCCTGCGGCCACGGCGATAGGACGAAATCCGAAGCGATCGACCAGCCAGCCTGAGAAGGGCGATGGTAGGAACATGCCGGCCACGTGCGCGCCGATGACTACGCCGGTGATGGTGAGGCTGTGTCCGAAATGCTCGATGTGGATCGGAGTCATCGTCATGATCGCGATCATGACCACCTGTGTGATGATCATGATGCTGGCACCTTTTGCGACCCCCGGTGACCAGGAACGCTGCGCCTGAGGTGAGCTTCGGACAGAGGCATCAGCCGCAGCTAGCCCATCGCTGCGAGCATCGGCACCACCCTCGGACGATGCGGCGGCAATGCGACGTGCGAGGAGCAGTGGATCGGGCCGCAGCAGAAGCCAAAGCACGAGCCCAGCCGAGGCGTACGCGAGCCCCGCAAGGATGAATGGCCCGGCCAGGCGCGGCACGCCAACCTGAGTTGCGAAGTAGCCAGTCACACTGACCAAGTTGGGACCAATGATTGCCCCGACGGCAGTCGCGACTAGCACGATGCTGACCGCCCTGCCGCGCCGCGAAGGCGCCGCTAGATCTGCACCCGCGTAGCGCGCCTGCAAATTGGTGGAGACGCCGGCGCCGTAGATGAGCATGAATGCGAACAGCAGGGCGACGCTGTTGATGCTCGCTGCGATCACGACGCCCAAGCTGCCCAGCGCACCTATGAAGTAACCGGCGCTCAACCCTGCCCGACGGCCTCTCCATTGGCTGATTCGGCCAACCGCGACAGCCGCGGCTGCCGAGCCGATGGTGAAGAAAACGGTGGGCAGCCCGGACAAGCGGCTCGAGCCCAGCATCTGCTCGGCAAGTAGAGCACCGACAGTGATCCCGGCCGCCAGGCCGAGCCCGCTCAAGATCTGAGCCAACAACAGGACCGTGAGAGTCCGCCGCTGCTCAGGGGGCTCCTCGAAGCTGGTGCTCGTCGAGGCCGCGGGTAGATCGCTCACGATGGGGGTTCCAGCCGGTCGGCGAGCTCGTTCAGCCACACCGCCAGGCCAGCCGGACCATCGACGATGACATCGGACAGCTCGGTGAGCGCCTCTTCCTCGTTCGACGCCGAGCACACGAGCAGACCCGTCACGCCCGTCGCTGCCAGATCCCGTACGGCCCGAAATGCAGCTAGGTCGCCCAGGTCGTCGCCGGCGAAGACCACTGCACGGGCGCCGGTCTCCTCAACGATGGAGCGCAGCGCGGCGCCTTTGTCGGTGTCTGGCGCGCGGAGTTCCCACACATTCTTGCCCTGCTCCACCGCCAACCCCTGCCGGGCGGCGAGGTCGCCCAGCGGCCCCGCCAGCTTGGTGAACGCAGCTCGCGGATCCGGCAGCGCGCGGGTATGCACAGCAATCGCCCGGCCCTTGTCCTCGATCCTGGCGTCGCCAAGGCCGAGTGAGTCCAGGAGCTCCGGCAGCTCCATCTTGACCGCGCTGATCTGCGGCGGGTCCGGCGGGATGAGGTATTGGTCGTCCGCAGCATTCCAGCGCTCTACGCCGTACTGGCCCAAAACGATCATCGAGCCCAAACCGGCCGCTGCCCGGAACCGACCGAGACGCACTACCGTACGCGCCGGGCGGCCGGTGATCACGACCACCGCACCAACCCGTTTCCCGAGCCGCCCAAGCACTGCCACGGCGGCCTGGTCTGCGTACGCCTTCTCCGGGTCATCGACGATCGGGGCGAGCGTGCCGTCGAAGTCCGTCGCGATGAGCGTCTCCGATGGTGAATTGATGATGGCCTGCAGAGCCTGACTCGCCTCAACCGAGAGCGGTTCGGGAAGGCTCATAAGGCGAGCCTGTCAGACCCGGTGTCGCATTCGCCACACCCTGCGGTTGAGAGCAACCCAGCGGATCGCATTCCATGCCATGTCCCTCCTGCCACGACCTCGATGACGGGTCGGTGCGCGGTACGGCTAAGGTCTAGGAAACGCCGTAGGAGGCCACGACGTTCATGAACTCGAAATCCAAGAAATCGAAACCCGATCCGGCCTCCTTCGTTGTGGTGGCGAACCGGCTCCCAGTCGATCGGGTCGAACAGCCGGACGGCACCGCGGACTGGCGACCATCCCCCGGCGGCTTAGTCACCGCGTTCGAGCCGATCATGCGTCGTCGCCACGGCGCCTGGGTCGGATGGCACGGAGCGGCCGATGAGGAACTGGAGCCGTTTGAACACGAGGGGTTGACGCTGGAACCCGTCCCGCTCTCATCCTCTGAGGTCGAGGATTATTACGAGGGCTTCTCCAATGCGACGCTGTGGCCCTTATATCACGATGCCATCGCTCCGCCGCAGTTTCACCGCGTGTGGTGGAACACCTACGTCATCGTCAATCAGCGCTTTGCCGACCATGTGGCCGAGGTCGCAGCCGAACGCGCGGTGGTGTGGGTTCAGGACTATCATCTGCAGCTTCTGCCGCAGATGCTGCGCCGCCAGCGACCGGACGTGAGGATCGGTTTCTTCCTCCACATCCCCTTTCCTCCGACCGAGCTTTACGTCCAACTTCCGTGGCGACGGCAGATTCTGGAAGGGCTCCTCGGCGCGGATATCGTCGGTTTTCAACTCCCAGGCGGCGCCCGGAACTTTGTCCGCCTCGTCCGCGACCGGCTCGGTCTGGAAACACAGCGGGATCGGATCCGGATGCCAGGCGGGCGCGAGGTGCTGGCTCGGGCGTACCCAATCTCCATCGACGCCAACGCCTTCCACGAGCTGGCCGCAACCGAAGAGGCTGCAAACCGCGCCGCCGAGATCCGCCACAATCTTGGCGACCCGCGCGTGATGTTTCTCGGCGTGGACCGCCTCGACTACACAAAAGGACTACTGGAGCGAATTGAAGCCTTCGGCGAGGCGATCTCGGAAGGAAAGATCGACCCAGACCACGCTGTCCTGCTGCAACTTGCCGTCCCCTCACGTGAGCGGGTCGACCTGTACCGGCAGCTCAGGGACGACATCGACCGGATGGTCGGCCGGATCAATGGCGAGATCGCACGCATCGGCCGCGCACCGATCACCTATTTGCACGTGTCCTATCCGCGCTTGGAAATGGCCGCTATCTATCGCGCGGCAGACGTCATGGTGGTAACACCGTTACGCGACGGCATGAATTTGGTTGCCAAGGAGTACGTGGCCTGCCGCCAGCAAGACGACGGTGCGCTCGTACTCAGCGAGTTCACCGGTGCCGCGCGCGAGCTACGCCAGGCGTATCTGGTCAACCCTCACGACATCAATGACCTCAAGGATCGCCTGGTAGAAGCCATGAATGATTTGCCGCGGAACAAGGCCCGGCGCATGAGAGCGATGCGGCGCCAGGTCTTCGAAAATGACATCGAGAACTGGGCGAGCACCTTTCTGGACGACCTGGAGGCGCTGAACGGATCCGGGACATCAAACAAAGTTGCTGGTTGATATTTCCTAGCTGTGCGCCCGGTTGGACTCGAACCAACAACCGTTCGGTGGCAAGTGATTTCGCAGCATTCAGGGACAGGGGCCGATGGTGTGAGCACTCGGCCTGGTAGATAGGTTCGGCAGAGACGTAGCGAGGCAGCGCCAAGAAAGGCGACGATGCCCTCGATGCCATTCAATCCTCGATGCCATTAATGAAGACCGACCCGGTGGGTTTGCGACTCTGACCGACTCCGGCATCGCGAGCAAGGAGGGATCATGAACAGCACCACCGGCGGCGGCGACCGGCCGACAATCGTCTTTGTCCACGGCGCTTGGGCCGACGCCAGCGGCTTCGATGGCTCGATCCGCGCCCTGCACAGCCAGGGCTACCGCACGATCGGCATCGCGAACCCGCTGCGAGCGCTCGGCAGCGACGCGGCGTACCTCGGGGCGCTCTTGAAGACGGTCGAAGGGCCGATGGTCCTCGTCGCCCACTCGTACGGCGGCGCGGTCATCTCCAACGCGGCGACCGGCAACGACCAGGTCAAGGCGCTCGTGTTCCTCGCCGGGTGGGCTCTCGATGAGGGCGAGAGCATCGAGCAGCTCCTCGGGCTGAACGAGGGCAGCCTGGTGCTGCCCTCGCTCCGGCAGGTCCCGTTCACCAACCCCGACGGCTCCGAGGGCGCGGACCTCTATCTCGATCAGGAGGCGTTCCCGGCCACCTTTGCTGCCGACGTCGACCCCGAGACTGCTCGCGTCATGGCGGCCACCCAGCGCCCGTGGAGCGCTGCGGCGCTCAGCGCGCCGTCCGGGCCGCCGGCGTGGAAGTCGATCCCCTCGTGGTATCTGCTCGGCACCGAGGACATGGCGATCCCTCCGGCGACGCAGCGCTTCATGGCCGAGCGCGCAACGTCGACAATCGAGGAGGTCCCGGCCTCCCACGCCTCCATGGTTTCGCAGCCAGACGTCACGACGAAGCTGATCGTCACGGCTGTGAACGCGACGGTCGGCGCTACTGCGTAGGGGCCGGGCCCTAAGTCGGAACCCGAAGACCATCGGGTCTGCCGTTCCGTGTCCGCCATCGGCGTGGTGAACCCGCTGCCGATGCTCTGCGGCGTTTCTGCGGTGGACATGATCATCCTCTCTTCAGTCGATTTTGAGGACAAGTTCGACTGCAAGAAGCAGCAGTCGCCGAGTGGGTATCAAGACCTATCGCGATACTGTCTTTTGAAGACCCGGCGTCATGATCGGGTAGGGATAACCCGATCTCGAATTGGCCCGATAGCCGGATGGTGGCTTCGACGCCAATCGAGGAACGCTGAGGGCATGACAGCTCCTAAGTTCCACGGTGAACCTGCTACCGAACTACGTGCGGCCAGGCTGTTCGAGCCGGGCGGTTCAGGCCAGAGCGGGGTGCCGTCGTTGCTCCCCACTGCGGCCAGGCCGCCCAGACAGCTCCGGGCAGCGTTCTGGCTGTGGCTCCTCGCCGTCGCCGCAGGCCTTTTCGAGACCACTCTGGTTGTGATCGACGCCATGGCCGGGGACGTCGGCTCAGCGGCCGAGATGGCCGTCGGCGTCACCATCAGGCTGCTGGCCTTCACCGGACTGGTGTACCTAGCCGCGCAGCTGAGGCGGGGCAGGAACTGGGCGCGTCTCGCCTTGGCGGTGCTGTATGGCGGATTCGGGACCCTGTCGCTGGTGATGGGGCCGGTCACCTGGCTCACTGACGGCGGATCGCCGGCCGACGCCATGGCAGCCGCGGATTTGGGATCTGTGGTGTTCGCAGCCAGCCGGCTCGTGCACCTGGGAGCGATCATCGCGGCACTGATCCTGATGTTCCACCCCGCCGCAAATGCCTACATCCGAGCAACCCGACGGACCCGCGCGGAGCGGAACAGCGCATGAGTCAGCGAACTGGTAGCGACTGGTGGAAGCGGAAGAAGCCCGCTGGGTCGTACCGGGCCTTGACTCGGACCAGTCGCTGGTAGTTCGGACCAAAGTAGGCACTCGCCCAGTCCTCCAGCTCTGGATCGGCGAAGTTCGGGAACACCCGGCCGGACGCGAAGGGGTGCACCAACGCCCATGATCGGGCTGCCCACAGATGTGCGGCTTCCTGCTCATACGTCGCTGCTTGGGCGTCGATCACGACCGAATGCTTGAGTTGGAAGAGCTCGCCGCGATGGACGAAGGCGGTGGCGTCGGGTCGTATGCGGTTGTAGGCGCCACCCCACGGCATGAAGTCGAGCTCCCTGGACTCGCCTGGGGCTCGACCCCGCAGGAGGTTCTCCATCAGTGCGACGCTGGCTTCGGGGGGCAGCGGCCTGCCGAAGAACTCCGACTTGGCCACGAAATGAGGCTGTTGCGCCGATGAATCTTGCGGACCAGGCCCATCCCCGTCCTCTGTAGCACCCAGTTCCGCCCAGAACTGCCTCGTCTGCGAGAAGGACATCTGCTCGGCCGACGCTCGGATCGGATCCGAGCCCGCCCGCACGACCAACTCGTCGAGCAGCTCG
Organism: uncultured Actinomycetota bacterium; assembly: GCA_963836855.1. Taxonomy (GTDB): domain Bacteria; phylum Actinomycetota; class Actinomycetes; order Propionibacteriales; family Propionibacteriaceae; genus Microlunatus. The sequence continues at coordinate 71,928 of CAWILN010000021.1, forward strand.
GTCGCATCGGACTCGGTTCCAAGAAACACTCCATAGACGTCGACAGATGCCGCCTGGTCGACATCGGCGGGTGCGGTTACCTTCAGACTCGCGGCGAGCTCATCGGGCCCCACCGGTGCCCATCCTTGCCAGGCCTCGAGGACGGCGGCCGCATTGCGGAACGGCCACGCAAGGTGGAAATTCGTCGTGTCGGGCGCAGGAACGGTGCGGAACACCAGCGACGTCACCACTCCGAAGTTGCCCGCGCCCGCCCCTCGAAGCGCCCAGAACAGGTCCCTCTCGCGGATGTCGTCGCAATGGACCAGGCGACCATCCGCAAGGACGATCTGGACACCGATCAGGCGATCGGAGGTGAGCCCGTGTTTCCTGCCGAGGATTCCCAGCCCGCCGCCCAGCGTCAGCCCAGCCACCCCCACCAACGGACAAGTGCCTGCGGGGAGAGCGAGGCCGTACTCCTCGAGCGAGGAATACACCCGGCCGAGTCGTGTGCCAGCGCCGACGGTGGCCACGCCACCCGAGGTGGACACCGCATCCATCGGCGACACGTCGATCACCACTCCACGGGTCACCGAGCGGCCGGCGAAGCAATGGCCTCCACTGCGCGTCGCACACTCCAATCCGTGCCGACCTACGAACATGACCGCCTCAGCGACGTCCTGAGGGGTCGCGCATCGCACGATGGCCCGCGGCTGGACGTGATGGAACCGGGCGTTGAACGGCTTGGGCAACTCCTCGTAGGCTGCCGAGCCGGGAAAGACCACATCCCCAGCGATCACACGCTGAAGTGCCTCCCAATCGAGTGTCGACACTGCCACGGCACTGGTTACCTCCATTGCGCGATACGAACAGCATGCCGAAGCTGCACCACTCAGTCGCGGCGCAGATGCCGCGACAGCGGAGCACCATGGGCTTGATAAACATACGCAGTTCCCTTCCCGGAGCACGGCCTGCCCTGCGTACGGCGCCGTCGTGCTGGGGAGTGGCCAAGCGTCCGCTGATCAGAACGCGTGGGCCAGCCAGGGAGACGCTCTGTACGACGGCGCGTCAAAGGACGAGGAGCTTGGCCACGTCTGCTGCCCTCGACGTTGTCCGAAACTTCGTGGAACTTTGAGTGGCGGTACTCCCCGAGCGGACTCGGTCAGGTTCGCGACGCGGGAATCACGCCGAGCTGTTTCATCTGCGAGAAGACGTCGACGACCCCCCAGGTCTCGGCTATTCGTCCGCCCGTGAAGCGGAGGATGAAGATCTCGTTGTACGTGACGGATTTGCCGGTTGGCGGGATGCCCATGTAATCGCCCTGGTGGGTCCCGGTAACCATGTTGCGGCTGACGACCTTGTCCCCCTCCTCGATCAGATCCTCGATGGTGATGTGAAGGTCTGGGAAGGCCCGATGGAGCCCGGCGAACACCTCCTTGAGCAGTTGTGCCCCGGTTGCTTCAATCGGCAATGGAGTGTGGATCACCGCGTCCGGCTCGACGAGCTCGTCGATCGCCTTGGAGATGAGCTCCGCATCGCCGGCGGTGGTGGCGTCATGGAAGTGTCTGACCGTCGCTTTGTTGCTTGTTTTCTGGGCCGTTGACATGTGCTTTCTCCTGGGATGTGAATGTCAGGTGAGGTCATCTCGCTGACCTCAGGAGCGATGTGAGGTCGCCGACTGGCCCGAGGTGCGTCAGCTTGTCGGGGTTGGCGATTACGTCGATGCTTGTGATCTGACCGCCAGCGATATTGAGCGCCCCTACGGCGATCAGCCGCTTTTGTGCGTCGAGATAGAGCGCTCCCGGGGCGCCGTTGACCTCGACGGGACGCAACGAGACCCCCTGACTGCGGGCGGCCAGGCGGACCAAGTAGTTGATCAGCGTGCGCGCGACACGGTTGCGGCCGCGCAGCGTGTGCGTCAAGGCGGGAACCTTGCCGCCGCCGTCGGCGGTCAGCTCTACGTTCTGAGCGAGCAGCGCCTCGAGCCCCGACAAGTCGCCTTGCTCCGCGGCCGCAAAGAATCGGCGTGCCAGCTCATCGCGCTGCTCCCGCGTCGTTTGGAAGCGGGGTCGGCGCTGCTCGACATGGCGCCGCGCCCGCGTCGCAAGCTGACGGACGTTGTCCTGGCTCTTGCCTATGATCTCGGCGACTTGGGGGTAGTCATAGTCGAAGACGTCGTGAAGCAGCAGCACCGCTCGCTGCTCCGGGGAGAGACTCTCCAGCAGCACAAGCATCGCCAGCGACAGCGAGTCGGCCATCTCAGCGTGCCGGGCCGGATCATCGTGGCCGTCGGTGATGATCGGCTCTGGTAGCCACTCGCCCACGTAATTCTCGCGCCGAGCGCGCGCTGAGCGCAGCTCGTTGATCGCGAGGCGGGTGGTCACGGTCGCGATGAAGGCGCGCGGCGATGCAATCTGCTCGCCGGCCTCCAGTGCCCGATGCATCCGCAACAGCGCTTCCTGCACCACGTCCTCGGCGTCGGACACAATGCCTAGCATCCGGTAGGCGATCGCGAAGGAGACCGGCCGCAGCTCGTCAAACAGGCGTTCGCGATCGGTCATCCGCCACGAACCCCTGCCGCCAGCTCGGGTGTGCTGGGCGCCACCCCAGCTCGAGCTTTGCCTTGGCATTGGAAGCACCGCGAAGCTCGGTCATCATGACCGCACCGACCTCCCCGGCGAACAGCCGCCCGATGAACCGCGGAACGCGCATCGGCTTCTTGGCACCAAGCTCTTGCGCCAGCGCCGGCAGCCACTCGGAGACCGGAGCGGGATCATCGTCGACCACGTTGTAGACGCCGCGACTGCCGTGCTCGACCGCTGCCAGCGTCGCCTCCGCTGCGTCGGCGATGTGGATGAAAGACCACACCCCGCCACCGTCGCCGACCAGCGGGAACTTGTGTTGGCGGACTAGCTCGAACTGCTCCTCGCCCGGCGCCAGCGACGTTCCCGGCCCATAGAACGCTCCATAGCGCAGCACGATCCCCTCTGTCCAGTCGGCGCCCAGCACAGCCTCCTCGAGATGGCGAATCGCGGCCACCATTGCGCGCCCATTCGCGCACCGGCATCGGGTCCAGCGGGTCGTCCTCGCCCTTCACCGCCCCACCGGTTCGTGCGTAGGCGAACGCGCCGTTGCTCTGCGCCACGAACCGCCGTACCCCCATCGCCTGCCCGGCCGAGAGCAGGTGGTCGGTCCCCTCGGTCCGTAGGCGGTTCGTCAGCGCGAAATCACGATCGAAATGACGCGTGTCGATCGCACCGATGGCGGTCAGCTGATGGACGATCACGTCCGGCCGCGTCCTGCCGACGGCCTCCGCGACCTGATCGGGATCAAGCGCGTCGGCTACCACCGGCACCGCGCCCAGCTCGTGGAGCATCGTCTGCTTTGATTCGCTACGGGTCATGCCATGAACCTCATGACCAGCGGCCACCAGACGCGGCACCAGTTGCTTTCCAATCGCTCCCGTCGCACCTGCCACAAACACTCTCATCACTGGCTCCTTGATCGAGGGATCATCTACACCTCATATGACAAGACAGCAGCCCCGGCTGTGACACCCAAGCCCGATGCGCCGCGGATCGCAACCCGAAGTCCGGCAGCACGCCGGAGCGATGAACGCGTCCCTCGCGGATGGGATCCACGCGACCTTCCTACGCGGAACCCGCGACCTACATGGGCTCGACTTCGCGCTCCGTAAGCCATATCGAGCTCTCGCGAGCCGACGGTTCTTCACTCGATCATGTTGTCATGCTGGCTGCTCTGCGAGACGAGCCGCTCGACCCTCGAGGTAGCGTCGTTCGGGGAGGCTTGTCGTACGGCGTGCAGCGCTTCGGTAACTGGCCAGAGCGGCCGAGCGCTCGCCAGCCATCTCCAGGAGATGGGCTCGGACCGCATCCAGGCGATGATGCCCGGCGACCCGGCGATCTTGGTCGAGAGCGCCAAGAAGGTCGAGGCCGGCCTGGCGGCCCCGCAGCATGGCGACCGCGACGGCGTGGTTGAGCGTGACCATCGGGTTCGGTGAGATGCGTTCGAGCAGCTCGAACAGCGCGAGGATCTGTGGCCAGTCGGTGTCCTCGGCGCGGGCTGCCTCGTCGTGGACAGCGGCAATCGCGGCCTGGAGTTGGTAGGGGGCCGAGCGGCGTTCGGGACAGAGCGTCTGTGACCAAGGCGACCCCCTCGGCGATGTGCCTGGCGTTCCATAAGCTCTCGATCCTGCTCTTCCAGGGGCACGAGGCTGCCGTCGGATCGTATGCGGGCAGCTCGGCGTGCGTCAGTGAGCAGCATGAGCGCCAGCAGACCTACCACTTCGCCGTCGTCCGGAAGCAGTCTCCGGACCTCGCGGGTGAGCCTGATGGCTTCCGACGTCAGCTCGCTCCGTTGCAGGTCCGGGCCGATGACGCCGTATAGCCCTCGTTGAAGATCAAGTACATGACGTGCAGCACGACCTGCAGACGAGCCGGGCGCTCGGGCTCGGGTGGAAGGCTGAACGGGATGCCGCTGCCCTTGATGCTCTGCTTGGCGCGGCTGATGCGCTGCGCGATCGTCGTTTCGGGGACGCGAAAGGCGCGCGCGATTTCCGCCGTCCTGAGCCCTCCGACCGCGCGCAGTGTGAGCGCGAGTTGAGACGCCGGTGAGAGGGCGGGATGGGCGCCGAGGAGGAACAGGGTCAGCGTGTCGTCTTCTTCGGCCAACACGAAATCGGGTAAGGAAACCGGCTCGAAGTGCTCGTCGGCCGGCACCCGGGCAGCTGCTCTCTCCTCGCGCGGCCTCCGAGCCTGGTCGCTGCGCAGCTCGTCGGTCAGCCGGCGGGCCGCCACTGTGATCAGCCAGCCACGGGGATGCCCTGATCCGGCCATTGCAGCGTGGCGGCGAGCAGGGCTTCCTGCACGGCGTCTTCGGACAGGTCGAAGTGGCCGCAGCGGCGGACGAGTGCACCGAGAACCTGCGGCGCGAGCTGGCGCAGCAGGTCCTCGGTGCCGACTCCGGACTTGGCAGTGCCGACCGACACAAACCGGTGGCCGGCGCTGATCATCATCTGCCTCGGCTACCTGATGATCGAGCTCGACGTGACGATTGTCGGCGTCGCGCTCCCGTCGATCCGGGAGGATCTCGGATTCTCGGCGAGCTCACTCGCCTGGGTCGCGAAGCATACCTACTCACCTTTCGGCGGGCTGCTGCTCGCGGGAGCATGCATCCACCTCGCCCTTACCCGGCCGGTTCGTCGCTGATGGACGTATAGACCGTCGAGGCGCGCCCCTGTACTACCGCTTCGGCACGATGACGGGAATTCCCTGGGCCCCGAGCCGCTCCGCGATGGCCTCGGAGCTGGCGGTGACCGATTGGGGGTCGTCGAGGAACTCGTCGAGGATGGCGATATCGGAGGCACCGAGGCCGGCGGTTGTCCATACGACCTCCTCATCCTCCTCGACGATCTCGTAGGAGAGGAACGGGCAGCACGCCGCCTCGCGCTTCGCCAGATCGCACACCCAGTCACGAACCCCGGGACGCGCGGCGAAACGGAAGGTGGTCGCGGTTGCGGTGGACTCGCGGCCGAGCAAAGCGTGTTGGAACAGGCGCCGATACTCGGCTAACCGCTGCGTGAGAGTGTCGGGCGCACCCCTCATGTCACAGGCGACGGGGGCAACGGCGCGGGCGGCGATGGACAACAGTTTGGTCATGTCGGCACAATAAAGTCTGGACTAAGCTCCAGAGTCAAGGTGCAATTCCGCAGAAGGCTCTTCACGCGGGAGGAGCGTGAGCCGATGATTGACCGCCCCATGAAGATCGGCGAGTTCGCCGCCGTGGCCGGCGTCTCGATCGACGCGATCCGTTTCTACGAACGCCGCGGCGTCCTGCGCCCGGCGCCCCGCACCCCAGGCGGTTATCGAACATTTGTCCAGCGCGACATCGACCGGGTCCGGCTGGCCCGCCAGCTCCAGCAGCTAGGACTGACGATCAACGAGGTCGTCGATGCGCTCGCGACCCATGACCGGAACGGCGCAACGTGCTCATCGGAGCGCTGGCGACTCGAGCAAGTCGAGTCCCGGATCGACGCTCAGATGACCGCGCTCAAGCGCACCCGTCAGCTCATCCAGGACGCGTTGGCAGCCTGCGATGCCGGCCACTGCCAACTCGTGGCCACCGGTTCGAAGGATTGGGATGGCTTTCGCCAGGACGTTTAAACGTGGCTCCAAAGCTCGGATCTCGGCGAGCTCGGCATAACCGGCTCCAGGTCGGGGAGTGCTCCTTGCTGAGTGGCTGCGCTTTCGGACCGAAATCATGGCCCGGCTTGAGACCCGCCGAGATCCGAATCTGAAAAACGTGGGTAAAGGGAGGCGCGTGCGCTCCCCCGGTTGGACTCGAACCAACAACCCTTCGGTTCGTTGATCATGCTGCGCATTGCTAATCAATAACTGATCGTTAGTTGCTCTGACTAGGGCCGATGCGTTGACTCTCAATTCTTGAAGAGCTCATTAATAGTCGTTATTTCGTGTCGTTTCCGGGGGGTAAACGGGGGGCTCGCGTACCCTGATCCCGTGGGCCGCCCGCCGCTTTCGGTCGGTACCTACGGCAGCATCAGCACTTCGCCGTACGGTACCGGCTACAGGGCGCGCACTCTGTACCGGGACTACGACGGCGTGACGCGGCGTGTCGAACGACACGGGCGAACGAAAGGCGCAGCCGAACGGGCTCTGCGAGTGGCACTGCGCGATCGGGTGCACGTCGGAGCAGGAGCGGAGATCACACCTGACACCAAGATCGCTGGACTCGCGGAGACCTGGTTCGCCGAAATCTCGGCTCAGGACCGCTCCCCCGGCACCCTGCGCGCGTATCGAGACCGGCTCGACCGTCAGATAATCCCGGCACTCGGCAACCTACGCGTGCGGGAACTGACGACGGGGGTAGTCGACCGCCATCTGCGGGCGGTTCGGGACAAGCACGGCGCGTCGCTAGCGAAGCTGTGCCGAACAGTGCTGTCGGGAATGGCCGGGCTGGCTACCCGCCATGACGCACTTGAGCACAACCCCGTGAGAGATGCCGGCCGAATCAGTCCCGGCAAGCCGAAGCGGGTTCCCCGCGCTCTGAGCGTTGCGGAGATTCGCGAGCTGCGGGCATGGCTCAGCAACGACGACAAGGCTCGGGAACGTGATCTGCCTGATCTTGTAGACATGCTGCTGGCGACGGGGCTGCGTGTGGGCGAGGCCTTGGCGGTGACGTGGGATGCCGTGGATCTGTCGGCGGGCACAGTCGAAGTGCGGGGCACCGTGATTCGAGTGAAGGGGCGGGGACTCATGATCAAGACCGCACCAAAGACCAGGGCCGGATTCCGTACGCTCGTGCTTCCGTCATGGGCCGTGGAGATGCTGAGACTGCGACCTCCGGGCAGGCCGGATCAAACGGTGTTCTGCTCGGTCCTGGGCGGACTACGTGACCGCGACAATGCGATTGGCGATCTACGGAACGCATTGAACGCCGCAGGCTTCGAGTGGGTGACGAGCCACACCTTCCGGCGTACGGTCGCCACCTTGATGGATCAGAGCGGATTGAGTGCCAGGGCAGCGGCTGATCAGCTCGGGCATTCCCACCCATCACTCACGCAAGACGTCTACTACGGACGGCGGATTGCCAACACCGGCGCCGCGGAGGTGCTCGAAGTCCTCGGATGAGGGACCCGTGCGGTCAGGTTAAGCACTCAGCATCGTGCGGAGGCACAGAGGTCCCCATGCGGCCGGGCCTTGCTGCAGCGGAGGAGCGCGTCTGGCTCGAAACATACTTGGCCGACTTGATGAACAATCAGCGGGTGCTGGTGTACGCGTACACATCACTCGAGCGGTTGGTCGGACAACTGGAGAACCTGCTCCACGACCAGCCAAAGAAGGCGGTGGCTCTCGCAGCCCAGCTGATGTCGAGGTTAGGGGCCTACATCTGACCGTCTTCCATGCCATGGTGGCCTGGGAGGCGCAGGCGACGAGTTACGAGCGTTGACGGAGTGCAGCGAGGTGCAGGCGCTGCCACCTCGGCTCAGCCCGGGAGCCCCTCAGTTGCCCCTCAGGCCTGGAACGGCCACCGAGGCGACATGGCGGACAACTATGCCTCAAACAACACCTTGGCGCACACTCCAGCCCGTTGTGGGGTGGACCCACACGCGCGGGTTCATGGGGTGGCAGTCCTGGTCACAGTACGGTTGTGGTCCGGCGGTGTCACGCTCGGTCACTCGATCGGAGTACAGCCAACGCATTGCCGGTGTCAGCGGAGCGAGTCAATCCACGCCCGTACAAGATCGCTGATGAACTGGCGTCCTTCGGGCAGCGACATGTGATGCTTCGGCGGTCCGCCCGACATGCGGGCGTGGCGCGCGTCCGCTCCACTTACGTCGGGCCGATTGGCCGACGCGCGGAACGCACTGAGGTCATGCGCGGTCGCCAGGCCGATCTTGTCCAACGTGTTGGGCTTGACGGAGTCGCCCACGATCTCGAACACCTTGTAGAGCTCGATCCAACCGAGCGCGACCGGCTGGCCCATTAGGGCGAGCGCTTCGGCCACGTCGGGATGAGTGGTCGCCACGACTGCGCGTTGAGGACTGAGCGGGGGGAGAGATGCGTGTACGACGCCATCGCTGCCCGTCACGACGATCCTCGGTGTGCCGACGCGGACGCGCATGACAACGCTGTCGGGCTTCACAACGACGTTGCGTTGTTTGCCTTCGAGGTAACAACCGCTCAGTTCCACAGGCTGATACACCGAATTGGCCACACGCGCCAATCCGTTCACCCTCTCCAACACCTTGGGCGCGACTTCGTAGTACTGCAAGCCCTGCTGGCGGCTGTCGATTTCGTCCGCCAACAGGTAGTGGACGCCGTCCTCTCGAACCACCCGGATAGGGCCGGAAGGGAACAGGTCCACGAGCGCATCAAGGTCGAACTCGTGCCCCTTCAGCTCCGCCTTCATACTCACGACGCGCAGCGTATCGCCCGATCCTCGACACTTCCACGCGAATAGCGACCGTCCGTTGACTGTCCGTCATAGGCCCGCCCGTCCGCTGGCCGTAAAGGGGACCCGAACACCTGACCGCTTCCAGGCCATGGCTTCCGAACACCCCCGAAATCGGGGACCTCAGCGTTCCCACTGTCCATATACGTCCAGCTCAGTCCACATTCGATTGCCGGTGAACCCCCCACTTACGCCCGGGCCGCAAGTCTGTTTGCCAGGCCGGGCCGTTGCCCCGAACCGCGCCACACCCTCGCACCGTTCGGCGGTGTGCAGGAGGTCGGAGCCAAACCTCCGTGAGTCACGACCTGCGCGTGAAACGGAGCGCGCGATAGCCAGGCATACGGCGGCGCAACGCGCCCGCGAGCAGAGGCACGGCAGGGTCGTGGTAGTCGTGGACCTCGGCCAGATCCTTCCCGGGCGCCGCGCGAACCACCCGCCCCGCGCACTGGACCAGCAGCCCGTCGAACGCGATCGGCGCGGCCAGGAACAGGGTGTCCAGCGCGGGGGCGTCGAATCCCTCGCCGATAAACGGCGTCGTTCCGATCACCAGCACCCCATCGCCCACCTGAGCGTCCGCGAGACGATCGACCACGGCCCGGCGAGCCTTGGCCGACATGCCGCCCTGCAGCACCAGGGCCTGGTGCCCGAGCGCGGCCAGGTGGTTCGTCAGGATCTCCAGGTGCACGACTCTGCGCGTCAGCACAAGGCAGTTGCGTCCGCGGGAGATCGCATGGTCGACATCTTTGACGATCTGCGCGTTTCGACTCTCATCGGCCGCCAGCAAGTGATGGGCAGCGGCGATGGCACCGGGCATCGAGGGATCGATGTCATCGAGTACGAGCGTGGTCTCGTGGACGTACAGCTCGCGATCCGGTACGGACGGCTCGCTGGTGACGTCGATGAGCGTGGATTCCTCGGACTGATCCAGAGCGTGGCGAACCGGACCGAGTTGCCACACGACAAGATCACCAAGGCCGTCGCGCCGGGACGGCGTCGCGGTGAGTCCCAGCCAGAACTGGGCTCCGATCTTGGTGACCGAGTGCTCGTACGCCGCGGCGGCCACGTGGTGACACTCGTCGACGATGATCTGTCCGTAACCACTGGTGAGCTCTGCGACATCATCACGTCGAGCGAGCGACGGCAGCATTGCGATGTCGATCATGCCGGTGAGCTTCTTGCGGCCACCGCCGTGCTGACCGGGCCGAATGCCGAGGAACTCCTCGAGCCTGGTGCGCCATTGCTCGGCAAGGGCCTTGCGGTCCACGAGAACCAGGGTCGAAGTAGCACGCTCCGCGATTACCGCGCATGCCATGACCGTCTTGCCAGCACCTGGTGGCGCAACCAGAACGCCATCGTCGTGCGCGAGCATCGTGCTGACCGCACTTGCCTGCATTGTGTTCAGCTCGCCGTTGAAGGTTACGTCGATCTCCCGGCCTGGGTTGCGAACATCCACCATGATCAACCGAGAGCCCGACCGCTCGATGATCTCAGCGATCCGATGTCGCAGCCCGCGGGGCAACACGAGCTGATCATCAAACGTGACGTCATAGCCGCGGATGAAACGCGGCGTTGCCCAGGTGGACTTGCGGAGCCGCTGAAGCTCGTAGAACTTGGGGTTGGACATCGACGCCGCGTGCTTGAAGGTAGTCAGTGCGGCCGGCGTGAGCTGACTGGCCTCCATGATCAGGTTCGCGCCAAGCTCGGCGCGAACCAGCGCGGGCAAAAGTGGTTGTATTCGCGTGGCGGCAGACCTGCTCACTGTGGTGACGTCTACTCCGACGGCCGTCTGCTTGGCCCGGCGCGCAATCCTCGCCGCATCGCCCGGACCCAGCCGATCCAAAGTCGACAAGAAGTCCCACTGGTCTTCGTACGGCTCGAGCGTTCCGAGATCGAGAAAGACAGTCAGCCCGTGGTGCCGACGCTTGCGCTGCAGCGGGGCAGCGATGAGATTACCGAAGCCGCCATCCGGGAGCACGTCCTGATTGGGGAACAGGCGGTCGTAGGAACGCAGGTCCATGGTGCCTCGCAGCATCATCGCATCGTGCAGCAGGGAGGTGCCGACGAGACGAGCCGTTGCGCCCGCCACCGGCCCAGCGAAGAACACCCAGACGTGTGCGCCTCGACCAGATTTCGACAACTCGACGGCCGCCGGAACACCGTCAGCCCTAGCCGCCTTCACGTAGGCCAGCGCGTCGATCATGGCCGTCGGACCATCGAAATCGGCAACGAGGAAACGGCAGGAATTGTCCTTCGTCAGTGGATACAGACCAATGAACACGTCCTTCTCCGCCAGGTGCGCAGCAATCACCGCACGGGTGAGTGGAAGGTACCGCACCGAGCGGCGGTCCATTCCCTTGCGCCACCGGCCCGCCACAGCAGGCATCCACCCGTTCGTCCCCGCCCGGAGGTTCTCCCAATAGAGCGCATAGACGTCGGTCCGCGCGCGGAACAGGTCGGCATACAGCGCTAGCTTGTCCTCCACCGACGACGCCATCGTTACCATCGCCGGCGGCGTGGGCGCAGCCAACTGCTCCGACGCTGGCGTCGTGTCCTGACCCCGGAGGTTGAGCAACCGCGACAGTCTGGCGTTCTCGGCGCGCAGTCGATCGAGCTCGCGACGCAACTGCGCGTACTCGCTGTCGGGCGCAACGCTCACCGGCGAATCGTCGCACGCCTGCTAAGCGCGCAGAGCAGCCGCTCCAGATTCCAACGCGCTCGAGTGAGCGAAGGACGTCGGCGATCGTTCACGGCGGATTGCCCACGAATCGGCCGTCCGCTGGCCGGCGGCATTCACCGTCTCGCAGCTCCCCCGCAACCGCCATCCCGAGCGACAGACACCCTCGCGCCAGCGAGCAGAGCGTTCGAGTGAAAACCCTATTGGTGGAGCTCAGGGACTCGAACCCCTGACCACTTCCATGCCATCGACAGTTGGCCTGTGTGGTGGACCGGCCCTGAGGCTGGCGATTGGTCACCCGCGTCCGCCGTTGACCGCGACTGTGCGAGCGGATTGGTAAGCAGTTTGGTAATCAGCGTCGTCGTCAGACGATCGACCGGTTGGGGTCACACTGGAGGTCAGTCAGGCTTCGACTCGGCCGAAAATTCTGCCAATGGCGTGACTCAGGCACAAATCATCTTGGACCGTAGAGCACGGCACAGTCGCTCTCGCAAGTCGCTGTCAGAGATGTCGCTCACCACCGCGCGGAAGATCCCTGCTCGCGCTTAAACCGGATGTCGAGGCCTCGTGGTATCCGATCGGGCGACAGAGCGAGCGGGCTCGACGACACCCTTGCTGGACCGGAAGTTGTCGGCCACCCTGACTTGCTGGACACCGTGGTACCGCTCGGCCAAGGTCATGATGTTGGAGACTTGAGGCCGCGCCACTGGTAGATCGTTTGATCGTCGTCGCCGACGACGCAGAGGTTGTGGATTCCGGTCCTCTATCTCAGTTGCCTCGCTTCATTTGAACCGCTCATTTTTCGCACGGGTTCTACGAGGTGCCGGCAGCGTTCGCTCGATCCCAGCGGCGTGGCAGGCCTGGCGTTGGTGCATCACGCCGTAGACAAAGGTGTCCTCGCCTGCGGCCCGGGCCTGGCCGGCGAGATCGAGCAGTTACTGTGCGTGCGACGACGCTGTCGTGGTGGTCGCCGAGGAGTACCGGGGCCTTCCGCCTGCGCCGCCTGGCGCCTAGCCTTGTCACCGAGTGCGGGCATCGCTGCCTCGGCGGCGTACCGTGCCCGCTTGGTGGCCTTGCGTGCCTCATGGATGGCCGCGTCCTGGTCCTCGGCGTCGGGCACAGCCGCGAGGGCGCGCTGCAGCCGCTCGAGCTGCCCGCCGGACCGGCTTGGCTAGGACTTTGCCTGCCTTGCGCTCCGCCAGTGGTGTCAGCGGCGGATTGGCGATGAGCAGGTCTAGGTCGTTGAGCAGGTGCAGATAGCGCCGCCCGTCGAGCGCCTCCAGGGCGGCCTTGCCCGCTCGTGCGAGTTCGGTGGTGAAATATCCGGTGATGCGGGTCTCGACCGGCCCGATTACCAGCTCTGGGGGGATGGCGGCGAGCTCGGCAGTGAACCGGGCCAGCAACACCTCGCCGTCACGGGCATGGCCAAGTACGGCTGCAAGCCACTTCAGCTCCTCACCCAGCGGCCCGGGTCGCCTCCCGCTGGATGATCTGGTCGAACGCCTGCAGCGCGCTGCGGGCCCGGCGGGTCGCGACCCGCATCTGGTGTACCGCGTCTGGCTCGTCACGGGCGCATCAGCGGGTCGTAGCGTGTGATCGCGGCCACCTGCCGTCGTAGGAGGCCAGCACCACCTCGCCCGCGGGCGAACGTGCCGTCAGCGGGGTTTCCGGCGCGGGCTGATGGTGTCGGGCAGCCGACCGCCGAGCGCCCGCTGCTAGTTTGGTCCCCTGTAGCGGCAGGCCTGCGCGCCTGGCTGAAGCGCAGCCGATTGTCGATCGCCTTCAAGCAGGGGCTTGGGGCCCGCCCGGTTGACAAGCTCGGCCTCGATCTCATCCCACTACAAAGCGGCAGCTCCATCGGCCGGGCTCGGCCGACAACGTGGTCTCGCGGCAAGCTCGGCAAGTTCGCGGCCGCCGTCGCCGAGCAGCCGGAGCACGCGGCGGCTTGTCTGTATGCGCATGACCGGCGCCAGTGCCTCGCCTCGGGTATAAGCGAATCAAAAAGCTCGCGAGTTCCTTCGGCACCGCGCTAGCGGACCTGCCGCGGGCCGCTGCCGCAGCCCCCCGGGCCGCCGAGCGGGAGGGCCTCATCGGGCGGCGCGACCAGGGGCAGGCGTAGTTCGTCCCGGGTGCTTTTTCCCCCACGGGCAGTTTCAGGTGCCAGCTCCTGCGTCCTTGCCGCCGGTGCGCCGCCGCAGGCGTGATACCGGCTACGTGAGTCAGCCGCAGATCTGCGGTGTCGAAGTAGATCGCGTCGAG
>CAWILN010000022.1:0-272987 GCA_963836855.1 uncultured Actinomycetota bacterium
CCTGGCTCGAATCCAAACTGGTCGCCGACTCCTTCAACCCGGCGACCGGAGGGCTGCTTGGCCGGTTCGCCGATGGGGGTGAACTGGAGGCCGCTGCGGCGGTCGGCGCCGCCGGTCGGGCGTTCGCCGGCACGGTCTGGGGCCAGGATCGCGAGCTGCGGTCCCGGGCGCTGCTGGAACTGGCCGACCTGTTCGAGGCACGCGGGCCAGAGCTGGCGCTGATGCTGACCCGTGAGAACGGTAAGACGCTGACCGAATCCACCCGTGAGGTCCGGGTCGCCGGAACGTTACGCCACAATGCCGCCCGGACCTTGACCGACGTCGGCAGCGCCGCCGAGGTGGCGCCAGGCCGGTACTTCAGCAGCCTGGCCGAGCCGGTCGGCGTGGTCGCGATCATCGTGCCGTGGAACGCGCCGGTGGCGTTGTTCATCCGCTCCCTCGGCCGGCGCTCGCCGCCGGGAACACCATCGCCGCGAAGCTGCCCGGGCAGACCGCGCTCACCAACGCCCTGATGGCCGACATCATCTCCACGGCGCCGTCCCTACCCGCCGGCGCAGTCAACATGTTCACCGAGTCCGGCAACACCGGCGCCCGGTTCCTGGTCGAGTCCGGTGATGTCGACATGGTCAGCTTCACCGGCAGCATTCCGGTCGGCCGGCAGATCGCCGCCGCCGGCGCCAAGACGCTGAAACGAATGAACCTGGAGCTCGGCGGGAAGACTCCGATGATCGTGTTCGACGACGCGGCGCTCGACTCGACTCTTCCGCTGCTGGCCGCCAGCGTGACCACCTTCGCCGGGCAGTTCTGCATGACGGGCTCCCGGATCCTGGTTCAGCGCGGCATCGCCGACCAGGTGCGCGAGCAGTTGCGGGAGCTGCTGACATCCGTCGTGGTCGGTCCCGGGGACGAGCAGGACGGCCAGATGGGCCCGCTGATCGACGCTGCCGCGGTGGCCCGCGTCGATCGCCTCGTCGCCGATGCGGCCGGATACGCCACGGTGGTCGTGCGCGGCGGGCCGGTCACCGACGGGCCGCTCGCGTCCGGCGCCTTCTACCGGCCCAGCCTGATCGAGGTCGAAGATCTCCGCGCCCCCATCGTCCAACAAGAAGTCTTCGGGCCGGTCGCAACCTTCGAGGTCTTCGACACCGAGGAGGACGCCATCCAGAGGGCCAACGCGACCGAGTTCGGCTTAGCGGCAGCCGTGTTCACCCGAGACGTCGACCGGGCACGCCGGGTAAGCCGTCGGATCGACGCCGGCACGGTGTGGACCAACACCTGGATGGCGATCAACGACGGCTTCGAAGAGGGCGGCTACAAACAGAGCGGTATCGGCCGCCTGCGCGGCGCCCGCGGGCTGGCGGAATTCCAGCAGATCAAGACCTACGTCCACGTCGTGCCACCAGTCGGCGCCTGACACCGACCTCCAAACTCCAAGCACCCCCGCAGCAGCCACAGCACCCGCAAACAGCACGACACGACGGCAGGCGGCAAGTGCTCGATGCCGAGACACCAACACAAATGTGATCGAGAGCAAACGCCACTGTCATGGCGGACTGATTGAGCCTCATCTCATCGGTGGCAACCTACGACGGCCGGCGCCAGGGTCCATTCGGGTCGGGACCCTGCAGCCCTGAAGGGGGACGGCTCTTTCGTGACCGAAATTCGTGAGTATTGGGCACGATATGACGGGATCAACTTCAGCATAGTTCGAATTAGCGGCCCGGAAAGTACCCCTGACAAAGGCACTTCGGTAGATCGCGCTGATGATCATGAAAGACAGATGACCAGCCTGGTCATTCTTGTCACCTGCGTGTTCGAATACCTTAGACGAGCTTAAAGTGCCTTTGACTAGGAGCGATGATGTGGAGCGGGTGACGAGAATCGAACTCGCATGACCAGCTTGGAAGACGAAACCGAAAGGCTCTGGCTAGGCGGTTTCCTTACCTGCAAAGGAAAAGGCTGACCATGGCTAGCCGTGAGTGACCGCAGTTGCGCGGAGTATTGGGCACGAATTGGGCACGCGACAAGTCATTGTTCGATTTGGCCATAACTGAATAAGAGACTCTTTGCTTGCAAACTAACCGAACGGGGCCTCGGTCAGCGTCGGTGAGCTCGCTCAGCGTAGACGAGCCGCGCTGAATGGCTACTCTGAAGCTGCTGGCTCCGGTGCCGGATCCAGGCTGCGCCGCTCCAACTGGCGTTCGATGACCGCTGTCGGTGCTAGGCGCGTGCCCCCGGCCCACCGATCCCGACCACTACGCGGAAGAACTGCGAACCTTCTCATAGCAGTTAGCTGGGACCGACGAAGTTGGAACAGATGAAAGCGGCTCGAGGCTATGCACGGGTGGCCGTGAGGACCCGGGGTAGCCGGTAGCTGATCCGGTGGATCACTTTGGCACCGACTCGGACGTGCTCCTCTGAGTCCCAGCTGAAGTCGAAGGCGTTGGCGAGCCGGTTCATGATGTTGAAGATCAAATTGACATGGAGCGCGTCAACGATGCCCTCATCCGGCACCCCAGCGGCCCGCACCGCGTCGACATCGGAGCTCGCTACCTGGTCGGGGGTCCGCGTGACCTTCTCAAGCAGCGGAAGAATGGCTGCAACCTCCGGGCGAATCGATCCGGAATTGTTCACGTCAATCATGCCGGCGGACTCCACCCGAGTCGTCTCGGCGTGGATCCGCACACAGAACGGGCACTGGTTTAGTCGCGAGGTGAACACTGCGAGGTATTCGCGCTCTGCCGGAGTCCAATATGAGGGACCCCGGAGCACTTCAGGGCCCAGTCTGAAGAACGGGTCGCCGAAAAACTGCGGCCGGTAGATCGCCATCTGGGCGACGGCATCGATGCGCTGGCGGGAAAGCACCCGGACGAGACGGATGAACATCCGGGCGCGTAGCCGATGCCCATCCTCCAGAACCGCGGGCGCATCGTCAGCCCTCCCGCCGATCGCGCGCATTCCTGCGTCGAGTCGCTGGAGGGCGGCGCCGACGGCCGCGGCAATCGTGACCTCGAAGATATCGTCGTCGCTTAGGCCCGCCGTGGTAAGTCCGGCCAGGTCGGTGTCGGTGATGCGATAGGACCGGTCGCGAACCGCGGCGGCGTAGGAACCGAGTGGGTCAGGCAGCCCGCCGCCGCTGCCGGCCGCTACGCGAACGGCCGGCTCGGTTGAGCCGACAACTCGAAGACCGCGCGACGCAACGCATCGACCCCGGCCGCGTGTCGATCGGCCGGGTCTCCACCGGCGCCGGCCCGAAGCGACCTCCCCATAGCGACCCCTACGACCTACCTTCTGCTGGCTCAGCCTGTGCCTGCCTGGGTCATACGGGCCGGTGGCGGCAGCCGGCCCGCCACGCAATGGCCGATTCGCGGTCGTGCGCTGTTCGTTGTCTCGGAGCCGCGGCTCGTAGTGGGCGAAGAAGATCTTGGTAACAAGATCACGTCGGGAGCGCACTCCGGTTTTGGTGAAGATGTTCCTCAGGTGCCCCTGCACGGTGTGCACGGAGATCACCAGATGGTCAGCAATGTCGATCGTCGTGTAACCCTGCAACACGAGTCTGGTCAATTGCTGCTCCCGTTCGGTCAGGCCGTAGGCCGACATCAGTAGTGGAGCGATCCGGCTTGGGTGGGCAGGTTCGACGATGACGGCAACCCGCTGACTGTCGGTCGCCGCGAGCGGTACGCCGGCAGGACAACCCAGCGGCCCGACCGGGTCAGTACATGAGCGACCGCGACTTCGGACGGGTCGTCTCTGCTCGTAGCCGAACGCGCTGCGCGTGCCGCGACGGCGAGCACAGCGGTCGGCAGCCGCGAGGCTGCCCAGTTTCCGTCCGGTAGGTCGCGAAGCCACTCCTCGACACCGGGCGACAGCAACTCTGGGCGCCAGTCTGGACCGAGCACGATCATCCCGGGCGCACCCGGACCTTCGGGATCGGCCGAGTCTCCGACGAGCAGGGCCCGGCGCACGGCATCGGCCATGAGCGGGCTGATCGCGGCTAAAAAGGCCTGCTCATCCGCGTCGAACAAGGGGCGGTCGGGCTCCCGGAACATACCTAGGCCGCCCCAGACTTCGCCGCCGCGGGTACGCAGCGCCGCGACCATTTCCTGATCATGCACCGACGCTGGCAACTCGGAGCATACGCGGTCAGCCAGGCCGTCGAGCTCGGTACGGAACGCGGCGGGGAGCATCGGGCCCAACATGGCGAACCAGTCCGCGATCAAAGCCAGCTCGGCCAGACACTCCTCGGCATCTACAGTGAGCACGGCCTCCAGAGCCTCGGGCGGCAGGTCGCGAATGAGACTAAGACTGAGACTGGCGCTGATGCCTAATGGCGCGATGCAGGCCCTCGAGAGACTGTCTGACCGACCTGCTGCTAGCCACCCGTCCGGCCCGGCGGGATCCGCCAGGCGGTCGCCGACGGTGGCTACGGCACGATGATGGCGCTGCGCGGAACCCGGACTATCCGGGTCACGCTGATCGAGGGCACCCGGTGAGCTCAAGCTCTCGTAACACGCCCGACTCGTGTACGCCGAGGCGGGAGGTCTTCGGGCTGAGCGCCGGACTCCGCGGCGCGGGGATGCTGGCCTCAAGCTGTGGTCTGGGTCACTATGGCTGCATCACCTGCTCCTCAGATGGGAGACTCATGACTGCGACCGCTCCCGACACCCAAGACGTCAAGGGTCCAGGAACCGGAGGCTGAAACGGGTCCTGGGGCCGAGGTTCCTGCTGCTGTTCATCGTCGGGGACATCCTCGGAGCCGGCGTCTACGCCGTCACGGGCAGATGGCCGGCACGTCGGCGGCATGGTGTGGCTGCCGTTCCTGCTGGCGTTCGTCGTGGCCACGATGACCGCACTGTCGTACCTCGAGCTGGTCACGAGGTATCCCCAGGCGGCGGGTGCGGCCTCTACGCGCACAAGGCGTTCGGCATCCACTTCCTCACGTTCATGGTGGCGTTCGCGGTCGCCTGCTCCGGCATCTCCAGCGCCTCGACGTCGGCGAACACGCTCGCCCAGAACTTCTTCGGCGGCCTGGACACAACGGCTGGGACGACGCGGCGGCGCCGCCACGCGGCGACCACCAGCGCTCGTCGCGATCGGGTTCATGGTCCTGCTGGCCCTGATCAACCTGCGCGGCGTCGGCGAGAGCGTGAAGTTCAACGTCGTGCTGACCCTCGTCGAGGTGGCGGCGCTGACGATCGTGATCGGCGTCGGCTTCTCGGTGATGGCGCGGGTGACGCCGACATGACCGAGCGTCACCGCTTCACCGACTACCGAGGACATGGGCCTGCTTCCTCGCCGTGACCGCGGCGACCTCGATCGCGTTCTTCGCGATGGTCGGCTTCGAGGACGCGGTCAACATGGTCGAGGAGACCAGGAGCCCGAGCGGAACTTCCCCCGCACCATGCTGCCCGGCCTCGGTATCGCGGTGATCCTCTACATCCTGGTCGCGGTCTCGGTCGTCGCCGTACTGACCTGGGGGAGCTGGAGATATCAACGAGTCCGAGGGGGCGGCCCTGATCGAGGTGGTCAGCAAAGGGGCGCCCGACTTCCCGATCGACAAGGTGTTCCCGTTCCTCGCCTTTTTCGCGGTCGCGAACACCGCCCTGATCAATATGCTGATGGCGAGCCGGCTGATCTACGGCATGGCCAAGCAGGACGGGCTGCCGCGGGCGCTGGGCAAGGTCTGGCTGTGTCGGCCGGCGGCCTGCGCCTGAATCGCTTGTCGACCCTGCCATCGGTCCTCCTGATCTCGTACGTCGCCTCGCGCCCCAACACCGACAGCGTCGCTGGACCCCTCCCACGACGGCGTTCCTGCTGCTGTGCGTGTTCGCGGTCGTCAACCTCGCGTGCTCGTGGTCCGACGGCCGCCGGGCCCGATCCCAGTTCAGTTCCCCGGGCCCACGCTGACGCCACGCCTCCCTCCTCTGCATGTTCCGGCCCGGCCCGTGGGTCGCCTGTGAAGGCATCGTCGACAAGATCGCCGGCGTCATGATGGCCCTCGGCCTCGTGCTCTGGGTGGTCACCTTCCTCATCTACCGCGGTACCCGAGCTAAAAAGACCGGGTTCCGCGACATCGAGCACGTGGAGGACGACGTCCGCTGACGCGTCTCGGCGGCGGACCGGCATGTGGCCGAGCCCGCCCCCGCGTACCGCCTGCCCCGATTGTTTCCGGGGCCGTGGCGAAAACGTGCCCGTTGGTGTCGTTCACGCGCCGATGATGACGTCCTGGGCGCGCCCGAGTGCACGGTGATGAGTGTCATCGGGTGGTCGAGCACGGCGATGGCGGCGCGCTATCAGCATGTGATCCGATTCGGCGTGATGCAGCCGACCGTGTTCAACCACTTGAGTTCGTGGGCCCCGTTCCGTTCAAACCGCTTGAGGAGCTTCAGCGCGCTGATTCCTCGCCGGTCTCTGCAACAAGGTGCTCGGTCAGGTGGAGATCGTGAGGCAGGGCATCCCCTACGTCACGGATGGCGGATCGTTCACCCTCACCACGGGGGTGGTTGGGCGGGAGCCGGTTCGAACCGGCGCGTCCGCAGCACTGGTCAACGGCGCCCTGGAGTACTTTGTGCCGGCCGCGGCCGTCGAGCTTCCTCGCGGTCTGCGCATCAATGCCGTCAGCCCCACCGTGCTGCGGGAAGCAGCTGGTGTCCGGACCATCGCGCTGCCGCCGTCCCTGATGCCTGAGATCACGCGTCATCTAGACCGATTTGCGGAGGCCGGACCTGAGGGTCGGGTTTTCGTTGGTCCGTACGGGGTGACGCCCGTCCGGGGGAACTTCGCGAGAACCTGGAAGCCTGGGCGAAGAAGGCAGTCGGCGATGTCGTGCCGTCTGACCTTCATTTCCATGATCTTCGGCATGCGGGGAACCACTTCGCAGCCTCCTCGGGGCCAGTGCTCGCGAGCTGATGGGCGTACACGGCCGAGTCGGCGAGGGGACGCCCAGAGCATGCGGGCCGCGCCGACGATATCAGCACCGCACCATCGACGCGGATCGGGCCATCGCAGAGGCTCTGGACGCTCTAATCGAACAGGGGCAGTCATGACTTTGGGCACGTTTGGGCACGGAGTGTTACCGAGGCTCGTTGTTCGATTACCAGCGGTGTCACGACATGTGCCCTGACTAGGCTAGATACAGTGGAGCGGGTGACGAGAATCGAACTCGCATGGCCAGCTTGGAAGGTCGCGATCCTGCAGGCGTGACGAGTCGCCCGCGTGCGCCTATGACTGACCCTGGATTACCGACACTGGCCGTGCTTAATGGCCCGTTAATGGCCCAAGCTGATTCCATGACGAGCCTATGACTTGCAAGCCCTCCACAAGCCTCTGCAGGCTCTGCGCGCCATCAGCCCGATCTTCCTATCAAGGCCGTATGCAGCACCTGAAGCTTCACAGGGCGTACGCATTTGCAGCCCTGGCCGGCTCTCAACCGTTGCAGCGCCCGCACAGCCTGGTGCGCCAGAGCTTGTGCACGGATTGCTGGAAACTGCCTCTAGCTTCTTAGTGAGCTGCTGCCTTCTCCATAGGGCCGCCACGCAATGGCTGCCCATTGATCGCACGACGTTCGTTGTCGCGGAACCGGGGTTCGTAGTAAGCGAAGAACACCTTGCCGACAAGGTCGCGCCGGCTCCGCACACCGGTCTTCTCAAACACTCGCTTCAGGTGCTGCTGCACGGTGTGGGTGGAGACACACAGATTGTCCGCGATCTGTGCCGTGGAGTCGCCGCGAAGGACCAGCCTCGTAACATCCTGCTCGCGCTCGGTCAACCCGTACGCGGACATGAGCAGGGGTGAAATCCGTGCTGGATGGGCCGGCTCGATGATCACTGCCGTGCGTCGCGCTCCGTTTGCCACAAGCGAAGCCCCATGGAGCAGAATCCAGCGTCCCTCATTTGATAGGACTCGTGCCAGCGCAACCTCACCAGGATCATCCTCGCTCTCGGCGGTCCGCAGCGCACGGCCAGCCACTGCTAGCACAGCAGGGGGCAGCTTGCTCCGAGTCTCCCACTCACCCGGCAGTTCGCACAGCCAACGCTCAACGCCAGGGGTGAGCGACTCCACGCTCCAGTCAACGCCCAGCACCACAAGACCCGGAGCGTCGGGTCGCTCGGGCTCGGAGGCCTCGCCGACCAAAAGCCCTCGGCGCGCGCCCTCGGCGAGGTGGGGCGCCATAACGAGCAATAGCTGCCGCTCCTCCCGAGTGAATGTCGGTTGGCCTGGCTCACGGTAGAGGGCGAGCACCCCCCACGCCTCTCCCGCCGACGTGCGCAGGGCAAGTCGGAGCTCCTGCTCGCCTCCGTACGGATGCACATACTCACGCCAGGCACGGCTGCGACTCGGATCGCCACCGGTCACCTCGTGCAGCGTCGAGATCCCGAGGTCGGAGCGTGCAACGTCGGCCAGACTATGGAGGTCGAAGTCGTCTTCGTAGTACTCGTGCGCGAGCCATTCGGCTGGGATCTGCCCGAGGTGGCCGTGGTCGTGGTGGCTGGTGACGAGCAGCGATGTTGGATCGAGTGTGAACCAGCAGGGCGTCATGTAGTACGGCACGGCGCTCGCGATCACATCGCGGGCCTCGCACCAGAAGGACACGAGATCGAGCCCTCGACCGCGTAGCTCCGCGATCCGTTTGGCAGCGCGCTCGTTCGCGTACGAGCCCACAAGCGGATGCTACGCCCGCTGGTTGGCCAGCGGAAATACCACATTTCTGGAATAGCCACGGGGCCGACTGAGAACTAGCTTCGCCGCTATGACAGGCGGAGCGCGGACCCCAGAGGACTTGGAGACCCTGCTCGAGGACACATTCGTGCTCCGTGACGGTGAAGCGATTGCCGAGCTGTTCGAGGACGGTGCAGTGCTCGTCGCGGACGGTACACGGGACGCACGGGGCGGACCGGAGATCGAGCATTTGGTGACGGAGATGTGGCAGCGCAACCGCACCTATCTCGCCGAGCCACGCCGGATAGTCCAGGCGGGCAATACGGCGCTGATTATGACCGGGGGCGGTGCCAACGTTGTTCGCCGCGGAGCCGACGGTACCTGGCGGTATGCGATCGCCCTCCTGACTCAAGATCACATACCACCGAGGAGGACCAATGGTGCAGCAGACGAATCTCCCTAAGAATCGCGACATCTTGACCAGGATCCAAGATCAAGACGATCTTGTTGAAGCCTTGCGTTCAGACGTGGATGGCGAGGTACTGACCGCGAATGATGCTGAGTACGACGAGGCACGGACCTCATACTTTCCGGTCAGGATCGGCAAGCCGGTGGCGGTTGTACGACCCAAGCATGCCGATGACGTAGCGATAGTGGTCGATGCGGCACGGCGTACGGGTCTGCCGCTGTTCGTCCGCAGCGGGGCTCACCACGCCGCAGCTCACAGCACGGGCGACGGTCTGCTTATCGACCTCCGCTCGCTAAACAATCTCGATATTGATGTCGCGGGCCAGACAGCCTGGGCCGGAACCGGCCTCACAGCTCGAGAGGTGGCCTGGGCGCTCGAGCCGCATGGGCTCGCGGTTGGGTTCGGCGACATCGGGAGCGTTGGCATCGGCGGGCTGACGCTGGGCGGCGGGATTGGCTTCCTGAGCCGACTGCATGGGATGACGATCGACAACGTCACGGCCGCGGAGATCGTCACTGCTGATGGTCGAGTGCACACGATTGATCATGAGCATGAGCCGGAGCTGTTTTGGGCGATTCGGGGTGGTGGCGGCAACTTCGGCGTCGTCACCAAGTTCCGGTACAGGCTCGCCAGGGTCCCGCAGGTGTATGGCGGTCCGCTGATACTGCCGGCGACACCGGCGACCATCACCGGGCTCGCCCAGGCCTGCGCCCAGGCAGACGACGCGTTGACCGTCATCCCCACCGTGCTGCCCGCTCCCCCGATGCCGTTCATCCCTGCGGAGGTGCACGGCCAGATTGTGATCATGGCCGTGGTCTGTTACGCGGGTGACTCCGGGCAGGCCGAGGAGGCGCTACGGCCGCTGCGGGAGATCGCGACACCTGTTCTGGACATGGTGCAGCCGATGCCGTACGCCGTGCTGATGGACGAGGAAACACCCTTCAGAGGGCACCCGATGGCCATGCGCAGCATGTTCCTTGATCACATCGATGACTTGGTTGGAGCAACGATTCTGGAGGGCCTCAATCGCTCGAACTCCTGGCTGCCATTCGTGCAGTTTCGGGTGTTGGGCGGTGCGATCAGCCGCGTCGCACCTGACGCGACGGCGTACGCCCACCGCAGGTCCCCGATCATGGTGATCGTCGCGCGACCTCTGGAAGACGATGACTTAGCGGCTCGGCAGTGGACCGAAGAGCTGGCCGAGGCCCTGTACCAGGGTGTAGATGGCGCGTACGTGAACTTCTTCGGCCCGCACGATGTCGATCGGATCGAGGCCGCGTATCCGGGCGAGACCATGGCGCGGCTGCGGCGGATCAAGGCCACCTACGACCCAATGAACCTCTTCCGCAACAACGACAACATCACGCCCGCCTGAAAAGGCCTTCCTCTCGGAAAGTGGTCACAGTCGACACATTCCGTGACGATCTGGTTGTCGTTCGTGCCCGCTTTCCGACAGATGCGCTGTGTTGGACCTGCGTGTCAAGAAGTGCGGCTACGAAGTCGCCCCGGGTGGCGGCCCCAGCCGAGAGTCATCGCTGTCTTGCTGATCATGATCGGGGTGGTGGCTGACAGCGCATCATCGGGGCCAGTAAGGCTTTCCTGCTCATCGCCGGGCTCATCGGTGTACTGCTCGCCGTCGGGCTGATCCACGACGTCAACGGGTACGCGGTGGGAACGGTGGTGCTCGCAGTCGAGGCAGCTCTGGTGGCGGTCGGGCGCGCGGCGTACTGACGACCGAGAATGGACGCAGAAGCGTCACGCCCGTCGACGGCCTGTAGCGCATGTTCACCAACTTCCGTCGATAGGTGAGTTCACCCCGGCCGACTAGAGCGGTGATCTCGCTGCGCCGTTATCGGGTTCCATCACGCCTGACGCGAAACCAACGACTTGAACAGCTCCGAAAGCTGGGGCTCACGGGGCAAGTTGGTGGCGCCACAACCAATGGCCCGCGTAACGGCCCGAGCGTGGCGGACAATCGCGCAGCAGCATGACGGCCGCACGAAAGAGGCCCTTGACTAGGGCTTTCGCTGTGGAGCGGGTGACGAGAATCGAACTCGCATGGCCAGCTTGGAAGGCTGGGGCTCTGCCATTGAGCTACACCCGCGTTCCGTGATGATCTTGAACGCCAGGGCGTTCGGTGCATTCACGGAGTCGGGGCGACAGGACTCGAACCTGCGATCTTCTGCTCCCAAAGCAGACGCGCTAGCCACTACGCTACGCCCCGGCCGCCCGGCCCTGGCCGAACGTCCGCGACGAGTGTAGGACACGCAACTGCGCCTACCAATCCAGTTGCCGTACCCCGTCGTTCGGAGGTTTGGCCGGGCTAAGCCTGCACCGTAGGATTGCCGCGGCTCAGCGTGAGCCAAACTCGGTCGGTTTCGACCTCCGTCCGTGCCGCGATCACAGGAGTAAGCAGCGTGCCAAGCACCGTCGAGCAGTTGAGCCCAACCCGGGTCAAGATCACCGTTGAGGTGCCGTTCGCGGATCTCAAACCCAGCATGGACAAGGCGTACGCCGAGGTCGCCAAGTCTGTGAACATCCCGGGGTTCCGGCGGGGCAAGGTCCCGCCTGTTGTGATCGACCAGCGCTTCGGACGTGGAGTCATCATCCAGGAGGCTTTCAACGAGTCATGGCAGCGCTTCTACGGCGCTGCCGTTACCGAGAACAAGCTGTCGCCACTGGCCCAGCCTGATGTCGAGGTCACCAAACTCGAGGACGGCGACGTCATTGAGTTCACGGCGGAGGTCGACGTACGCCCCGAGTTCGACCTCCCTGACTTCACCAGCCTGGACGCACAGGTTGACGCGCTGGACGTGCCGGACACGCTGGTCGACCAGCAGCTTGACGTGCTGCGCAACCGCTTCGGGTCCCGGGAAACAGTGGAACGCCCGGCGGCTGACGGTGACATTGTCACGATCAACCTGGTTGCCAGCCGAGACGGCGAGCCGTTGGCCGACGCTACTGCCGATGATGTGGAGCACACCATTGGCTCGGGGCAAATGTTGGATGGGCTCGATGAGGCTGTCACCGGGTTGTCTGCCGGCGAGTCGGCGACCTTCGCCTCAAAGCTGGTCAGCGGTCCGCTGAAGGACGAGGAAGCCGACATCCAGGTGACTGTCACCAAGGTGCAGGCCTCTGAGCTGCCTGACGCCGACGATGAGTTTGCCCAGGAAGCATCGGAGTTCGACACGATCGAGGAGCTCC
Organism: uncultured Actinomycetota bacterium; assembly: GCA_963836855.1. Classification (GTDB taxonomy): domain Bacteria; phylum Actinomycetota; class Actinomycetes; order Propionibacteriales; family Propionibacteriaceae; genus Microlunatus. The sequence goes on from CAWILN010000022.1 coordinate 12,332, forward strand.
GCGCGAGCATCGAGGATCGACTCACCCGAATAGCTCGACTGGAGCAAGCCAGTCAGGCCCGCGACGCCGTATTGGAGACCCTGGTCGGACAGGTTGATCTCGAGGTACCGGAGCACCTGCTCAACTCCGAGATCGAGGCTCGTCGTAAGCAGATCACCGAGCAGCTCGGCCAGGCAGGGCTCACCGTCGAGCAATACCTCGCCGATATTGGTGAAGATCAGACCGAGGACGAGTTCTGGGTCGACCTGGAGGACCGGTCCGTGCAGGCTCTCAAAGCGCAAATCATCTTGGACAAGGTCGCCGAAGAGCACTCAGTCGATGTTGATCAGAATGACTTCACCCAACACATCGTGCGTAAGGCTCAGGCCGATGGGGTTCCGCCACAGCAGGTTGCGGATCACCTGAAGGAGCATCCGCACCACATTGAGGAGTACATGCTCGAGATCCGTCGCGGCAAGGCGTTGGCCATGATCGTGGAGTCAGCCACGGTGAGCGATTCAAATGGCTCGGTGATCGAACTCGCGAAGCTACTGGATGACGGCAGCTACGCAGACTCCGAGGCCGAGCTTGTCGACGATGAGGCCGAGACGGCCGAACAGCCGACCGGCGAGGAGGCCGAACAGTCGACCGGCGAGGAGGCCGCGCAGCCGACCGGCGAGGAGGCGGCGCAACCAAGCGTCTGACCCAGATTCGCGGCGTCGGTCGGAGAGTTGACGGCCGTCGTGGCACTCGGGTTCCAAGATCTCTGCATTAGTGGGAATTGTTGAATAGCGCTATCTCACAGCATGCCCGCAGGTTGGCATGATCAGCGACAGCCCAATCGAAATCATTTAACAAATTTGATTGTCAAATCAAATAATTACCACGATTCATCGGCCAATGCTCTAGATAACCGTGAGAATCTCGCTTACAGTCGTAGGAGCGGCTTGATTACAGGCGAGACTGCACTAGACCTCGATCGGCCAGCTGGGCAACCGCTCATGGCCGGAAGGCTCAGGCGTATCTGGGGGACGCCCGGGGGATGGGCCGGGGCGCGAAATGGTTAGACCTGGTGGCGAACCCAGCCGGGCCTGATCATTTTCGCGTTCTGCCGGTGATAGAGACTCAGTCCGGCAATGGTGACTCGCCCTTCTGCGCCCACAGCGAACACGACTGATTTCCTCGCGACTCCCAAGACGCTCCGGGGTAGGTTCGTCAACGTGAACGCGACTCCTCGAAATCCCATCTTCAGCGCCTTTAATCAGCCGTGGCGTGCACAGGGCCCTACTGGCTACAGCTCCGGCAACCGCAACGGCTTCGGACTCGACGACAACGTCTACCAAGCCTTGCTGCAGAACCGCATCATCTTCCTTGGTTCCGAGGTCAAGGATGAAAACGCCAACGCGATCTGCGCTCAGATGTTGTTACTCAACGCTGAGGATCCCCACAAAGACGTCTATCTCTACATCAACTCGCCTGGCGGATCTGTCGACTCCGGAATGGCGATCTACGACACCATGAAGTGGATCTCCAATGACGTAGCGACAGTCGCAATCGGATTGGCTGCGTCCATGGGCCAGTTCCTACTGTGCGCGGGCACCAAAGGCAAGCGGTACGCCCTGCCGCATAGCCGGATCATGATGCATCAGCCCTCAGGCGGCCTTGGCGGGACGGCAAGCGATATCCGCATTCAGGCCGAGCAGTCGCTGCACATCAAGTCGACCATGCAGAACCTGATTGCCGAGCACACCGGTCAGACGCTCGAGCAGATCGAGGCGGATTCCGACCGGGACCGGTGGTTCACCGCCGAGCAGGCTCTGACGTACGGCTTCATTGATCACGTCTACGCTGCTGCGGCTCAGATCCCATCAGCTCAGGCGCCGAACCAGTGAAGGAGCGAATTGAGATGACCAGCAGATTTGGTTCGCCGTTCGCTGTGGGTCAGCCCTTCTCTCCGACGATGGACTACTACATCCCGCAGTGGGAGGAGCGGACGTCGTATGGCATGCGCCGGATCGACCCGTACACCAAGCTGTTCGAGGACCGCATCATCTTCCTCGGCACGCCGATCTCAGACGATATCGCCAATGCCGTGATGGCCCAGTTGCTCTGCCTGCAGCAGATGGATGCGGAGCGCGATATCGAGATCTACATCAACTCACCTGGTGGATCTTTCACGGCTCTCACCGCGATCTACGACACCATGCGATACATCAAGCCGGACGTACGCACGGTGTGTCTTGGACAGGCGGCCTCGGCCGCCGCGGTGATATTGGCGGCAGGCACTAAGGGCAAGCGACTGGCCCTGCCGAACAGCCGGATCCTGATTCACCAGCCGGCGACCGAAGGCGGCTACGGGCAGTCCTCCGACATCGAGATCCAGGCGAGGGAGATCCTGCGGATTCGAGCGCTCATGGAGCAGATGCTCGCTGAGGACACCGGGAAATCAACGGACGAGGTCAGTCGGGACATCGAGCGTGACAAGTACCTGACGGCAGAACAGGCACTCGATTACGGCATCATCGACGAGGTCTTGACCTCGCTAAAGGCTGTTCCGGTCTAGTGGCATCCTCTGCCTGACGGCTGGACGAAATGTCCTGCGCTTCATGGAGTGGTCAGGCTAGGGTTGGGCACGAGCCACACGATCGGGCGTCGGAGAGGAGGCGGTGTGGCGCGCATCGGAGAGAGCGGCGACCTGTTGAAGTGTTCTTTCTGTGGAAAGAGCCAGAAGCAAGTCAAGAAGCTGATCGCCGGCCCGGGCGTCTATATCTGCGATGAGTGCATCGATCTATGCAACGAGATCATCGAGGAGGAATTCTCCGAGGGCGCCGAGGTCGGTCTGCTCGATGAGCTACCCAAGCCGCATCAGATCCGCAACTTCCTCGATAGCTATGTGATCGGCCAGAGCAACGCGAAGAAAGCTCTGGCCGTTGCCGTCTACAACCACTACAAGCGAGTTCAGGCTGAAGCCGCCAATCCCGCCCGCCGCGTCGACGACGAAGGTGTCGAACTCGCCAAGTCCAATATCTTGCTGATCGGGCCCACCGGCTGCGGCAAGACCTACCTTGCCCAAACTCTGGCGAAGATGCTCAACGTACCGTTCGCGATCGCAGACGCTACAGCGCTGACCGAGGCCGGCTACGTTGGCGAGGACGTCGAGAACATCCTGCTCAAGCTCATTCAGGCGGCTGATTTCGACGTCAAGAAGGCCGAGACTGGGATCATCTACATCGATGAGGTCGACAAGATCGCGCGGAAGAGCGAGAATCCCTCGATCACTCGCGACGTCTCCGGTGAGGGCGTGCAGCAGGCGTTGCTGAAGATCTTGGAAGGAACCTCAGCATCGGTGCCGCCGCAGGGTGGCCGGAAGCATCCGCACCAGGACTTCATTCAGATCGACACGACCAACGTGCTGTTCATCGTCGGCGGTGCGTTCGCCGGCCTCGACCACATCATCGCCCAACGTGTGGGCAGGCGCCCTTTGGGCTTCAACAACGACATCGCCACTCGCCGGCCGGAATCGGATGACCCCTTCCACGACGTGCGACCGGAAGACCTGATCAAGTTCGGTTTGATTCCGGAGTTCATCGGGCGGCTGCCCATGATCTCCTCGGTTAGTCCTCTTGATCGCGACTCGCTCATCCGCATTCTGGTGGAGCCGCGCAATGCGCTGGTCAAGCAGTTCCGCAAGTTGTTCGAGCTCGACGGGGTCGAACTCGAGTTCACCCCAGACGCAGTCGAGGCGATTGCCGATCTTGCTCTGCTGCGCGGCACGGGCGCTCGTGGTTTGCGGGCAATCCTCGAAGAGGTCCTGCTCAATGTCATGTACGACGTTCCCAGCCGGGATGACATCGCCCAGGTGATCATTACTGACGAAGTCGTCAGGGACTCGGTGCTGCCGACTCTGGTCCCACGCGAGAAGCTCGCCAAGCGCGAGCGCCGCGAGAAGAGTGCCTGACCGCCGGCCGTAGTCTGCCGTAGTCTGCCTGCCACGCGGGCCGATCGTCCGTAGCAAGGTCAATGTGTCGAGCCTGTGCGGGCGCAGACATTCCTGCGGATAAAGACCTGCGGATAAAGAGTCGTCGGGAGGATCAGGCGGCGGTTACCAACGTCACATCCACAGAGATCGGCCCATCTGCCTCCACCCAGATGATCTCGCCGGTAATGCGCCCGACCGCTCGCAAGTCCCTTTCGACAGCCTGCAGGTGCGCCAGTGCGCCGGCCGCGCCATAGAACTTGGCGAGGCTGATTTCGGTCTTCATCGACACCCTGGCTTGTGACTTGGCGCCGCGAATTTGAACCAGCGCAGCGGATACGTCACTCAGCAGAGCCGGATCCGCACCGACCACCACCTCGTCGGTCGCGGGCCAGTGGATCCGGTGGATGGAGCCGTCTTTCCACCATGACCACACCTCCTCGGTGACGTACGGCATGATCGGCGCGAACAGCCGCAACATGATGTCCAAGGTGAGCGTTAGGGTCGCTCGGGCCGATATTGCGCCCGAATCCTCCGTCGGACCGTATGCCCGCTCCTTGACCAGCTCCAGATAGTCGTCGCAGAACTGCCAGAAGAACTGTTCGGTGCTCTCCAAAGCGGTGGTGTAGTCGTACGCCTCGAACGACTTGGTGGCCTCGCTGATCAACGCGGTGAGTTGGGCGAGCTGCGACAAGTCGGCCGGCTCGGTGATGGCAGTCGGGTCGGTCACCGCCCCGGCTCCTAGGACAAACTTGCTCGCATTCAAGATCTTTAACGCGAGTCGGCGCCCGACCTTCATCTCACGTTGATCAAAGGGAGAGTCCAGCCCCGGCCGGATCTTCGCGGCCCTCCAGCGTACGGCGTCGGAACCATAGCGTTCCAGCACCTCGGTCGGCACCACCGCGTTGCCGTGGGACTTGCTCATCTTCTTGCGATCGGGATCCACCACGAAGCCGCTGATCACTGAACGCACCCACGGCAGGGAATGGTTCTCGAAATGAGCCCGCACCACACGCGAGAACAGCCAGGTGCGGATGATCTCATGGGCGTGCGTGTTGAGATCCATCGGAAACGTGAGGCCGAACAACTCCGGGTCGCGCTCCCATCCGCAGGCGATCTGGGGTGTCAGCGAAGACGTTGCCCAGGTATCCATCACGTCGGGATCGGCAATGAAGCCGCCGGGCCTTCCTCGGGCCGCCTCGCTGAAGCCAGCTGGGAGATCGGAGCTCGGGTCCACCGGCAGGCTGTCCTCGTCCGCCAGGATGGGGTGCTCGTAGTCAGGCTCGCCGTCGGAGTCCAGGGCATACCAGACCGGGAACGGAACCCCGAAGAACCGCTGCCGCGAGATCAGCCAGTCCCCGTTCAGGCCACTCACCCAGTTGTCATAGCGGTACTTCATATGGGGCGGTATCCATTCCAGCTCCGCGCCACGCTCCAACATCACGCGCTTGAGTTCCTCGTCGCGCCCGCCATTGCGGATGTACCACTGGCGTGTCGACACGATCTCCAGCGGCTTGTCACCCTTCTCGTAAAAGTTGGCCTTGCGCAGCGTCGGCGTCGGCTCGCCGTCAAGATCACCGGACACCTCCAGCTCAATCACCACCGCCTCCCGAGCAGAGATGATCGTTTTGCCGGCAAGTGTCTCCCAGGGAGCGTCGTCGGCAATCCACTCCGGCCTGTCACGCAGGATCCGCCCGTCGCGACCAATGATCACTCGGGCGGGCAGTTGTAGCTCGCGCCACCAGGTGACATCAGTCAGATCACCGAAGGTGCAGCACATCGCAATGCCAGTGCCCTTGTCCGGCTCTGCGGCTGGATGGGCCAGGACGGGCAGCTCTACCCCATAGAGAGGGCTGCGCACCGTGCTGCCAAACAAAGTTCGGTAGCGCTCGTCGTCGGGGTGGGCGATCAAGGCCACACACGCGGCAATGAGCTCGGGCCGGGTGGTCTCGATATACACCGGACCGTTGTCTCCATGGAATCCCACCCGGTGAAAAGCGCCCGGGTAATCGCGGGCGTCGAGCTCCGCCTGGGCGACGGCAGTCTGGAAGGTCACATCCCATAAAGTCGGGGCCTCGGAGAGGTACGCCTCGCCACGTGCGACATTTCGAAGGAATGCCTTCTGGGCCACCACGATCGAGGCATCGCCGATGGTGGTGTAGAGGCTGGACCAGTCCACGCTAAGCCCCACCCGCCGCCACAAGTCCTCGAAGGCCTTTTCGTCCACATGGGTCAGTGCATGGCAAAGCTCAACGAAGTTCGGTCGACTGATCCGTAATTGGTGCCTCGGGTCGGGCTTTTCCGGCGCTGTGAAATTAGGGTCGTACGGCACCGTCGGATCGCAGCGCACGCCGTAGAAGTTCTGAACGCGCCGCTCAGTCGGCAGCCCGTTGTCGTCCCAGCCGATCGGGTAGAAGACGTGCTTGCCTCGCATCCGCTGGAAGCGCGCAATCAAATCGGTGTGTGTGTATGAGAAGACGTGGCCGACATGCAGTGATCCCGACACAGTAGGCGGGGGAGTGTCGATGCTGTACACCTCCCCGCGGTTGGCAGGCCGAACGAACGCGTAGGTGTCGTCGGCCTTCCAGCGCGCGATCCACTTGTCCTCCAGACCTTCCAGCACTGCCTTATCCGGTACACCCGCGCCGGTGGGAGTCGGCGCGTCTGTTCGGGGCTCAGCTGAAGCGGTCATGATCTTGCATCCTAAGGAACCTCAATAGGGTGGGCACACGTATTCTGTCGCTCTTCATCGAGTCAGCGTGCCAGCCTAGCGGGCTCACGGCGCCTGCAAGGTTCTAGCCGGACGCTCCGCCCTAGACTTTGGGCGTCATGCCTGCCGAACAAACCCACGCCGAGATCGTCGCCGAGCTCACCAGCAGGTGGCCCGAACATCGCCCCGCACCCAGCCTCGGCCGGATCCGTGCACTGACTGAGTTGCTCGGAGATCCGCAACGGAGCTACCCGGTCATCCACCTGACCGGGACCAACGGTAAGGGCAGTACCGCCGCCATGATCGAATCGCTGTTGCGCGCCGACGGGCTTCGTACCGGCCGATTCACCAGCCCGCACGTGATCACCGTGACGGAGCGGATCACCATTGACGGAGAGCCGATCAGAGACGAGCGCTTCGACCAAGTGTGGCGAGAAATCGAGCCGTACGCCGCACTCGTCGACGAACGTCAGATAGACGGCGTCTCCTTGACTTTCTTCGAGATCATTACTGCGATGGCGTACGCCGCATTTGCAGACGCACCGGTTGACGTCGCAATCGTCGAGGTCGGTTTGGGCGGCGCCTGGGACGCGACCAATGTGGCCGATGCTGAGGTAGCCGTGGTCACTCCAATCGATCTTGATCACACTCACTTGCTCGGTCGTACCATCGCCGAGATCGCGCGAGAGAAGGCCGGGATCATCAAGCCGGGCGCACATGCCATCCTTGCCGGGCAGAGTGTCGAGGCGGCCCAGGTCCTGCTTGCTCGGTGCGCCGAGGTGGGTGCGCTGCCGCAGCGGGAGGGAATTGACTTCGGTGTCATTGATCGACGGCTCGCCGTGGCCGGACAGCTCCTCCGGCTCAGCGGCGCAGACGGCCCGGTAGATGACATCTTCCTGCCCCTGTACGGCGCGCACCAGGCCGCGAACGCTGCCCAGGCGCTCGCCGCGACCGAGGCCTTTCTCGGGCTCAAGGCACTGCACCCCGATGTGGTCCGCGAGGGATTCGCCCAAGTCCGATTTCCCGGCAGATTGGAACTCGTACGCCGCTCGCCGGCCGTGGTACTCGACGCTGCGCACAACCCGCACGCCGCCCGAGCGGCCGCGGCCGCGATCACCGAGGCCTTCGCCTTCGCCCCGTTGATCGGCGTCGTCGCCGTGATGGCAGATAAAGATGCACGCGGCGTACTCGAAGCCTTCGAGGAGATCATGAACCATGTCGTGATCACCCAGGTCATCTCTACGTCGCGGGGCATGCCGGCCGAGGCACTGGGAGAGCTGGCAGAGGAGGTCTTCGGTGCCTCCCGCGTGACCGTAGTCCCCCGGCTGGACGACGCGATTGAACGGGCGGTGGCGCTGGCGGAGGCGGACGTCGTCGGCTCCCCGGGAGTGCTGATCAGCGGATCGGTTATTGCGATCAGTGAGGCACGCACCCTGCTTGTCAAGGACGAGCCCGTGGTTGTCCCGGCGACCCGCGAGAACCTCGACGATGAATGGGACGCCGACTACTCCGAAGACGGGCACGAGACCGACTGGGATTGGCGGTGATCTTCCTCAGTGCTGGCAACCCCATGCGGGTAGTGCTGATGACCGTGCTGATCTTCGAGTTGATCGTTTTCGGACTAGCAATACCGGTGATGATCTTGGTCTCCGGGGTGTCTCCCGTAGCGGCCGCTGGGTTCGGTGGCGGCGCAGCGCTGCTTGCCCTCGTGGCCGCCGGACTCCTTCGTTCTCGCCTCGGCTACATCCTTGGGTGGATCGCCCAACTGGTCGGCCTCAGTCTCGGATTCTTGACCCCGATGATGTTCGCCGTCGGAGCGGTGCTCGGAGGGGTGTGGCTGCTGTCCTTCATCCTCGGCAAGCGGCTGGATTCGCGCATGGAGCCTTTCCCAGAGGGCGGCGAGATCCCCTAGGGTGCTGGCATGACTTACGTCGCACCGCCCGTGCCGACCCAGCGTTCCTTCGTGCTGATCAAGCCAGACGCTGTCCGCCGCGGTCTGGCCGGGGCCATCATCAGCCGGATTGAATCCAAGGGCCTGACGATCGTGGCGATGGAGCTGCGTCACATGACCGGTGAGCTTGCTGACCAGCTCTATGCGGAGCACGTCGAGCGCGACTTCTACCCACCGCTGCGGTTGTTCGTCACGTCCGGTCCCTCTATACCGATGGTCGTTGAGGGTGACGAAGCGATTGACGTCGTACGTGCGATGAACGGCGCGACCGACGGTCGGAAGGCCGCACCCGGCAGCATTCGCGGCGACTTCGCCCTCTCGAACAGGGAAAATCTGGTCCACGGCTCCGACTCCCTGGAGTCGGCCAAACGTGAGATCGCGCTGTGGTTCCCTGATCTGGCGTAGCAGCCAGCGCTCCAAGACCTTAATTGATCAAGTGCGGGAGCTGCGAGCGTCGGCACTTGCGCGAGCAGTTCCCAAATAAGCCTTCGCCGTTACGCTGGGAGCGTCATGACGACGATCGCGACAGGCCCTGCTTCAGTATTCCCGCGACTCGAACCGCTGCTCGCGCAGGTCAGCAAGCCCATCCAGTACGTGGGTGGGGAATTGAACAGCGTGACCAAGGACTGGGAGTCGGTCGAGGTCCGTTGGTGCCTCAGCTATCCGGACGCGTACGAGGTGGGCCTGCCCAATCAGGGCATTGCGATCTTGTACGAGATCCTCAACGAGCAGGACTGGATACTTGCCGAGCGGACGTACGCGGTATGGGCCGACCTGGAAGCCCTGATGCGTCAGCACAGCGTGCCGCAATTCACTCTGGACTCGCACCGACCAGTCGGAGAGTTCGACGTTTTTGGGCTGAGCTTCGCCACCGAACTCGGCTACACCAACATGCTGACCGAACTCGACCTGGCCGGAATCCCGATCCATTCTGCAGATCGCCGGGAGTATGACCCCATCGTCCTTGCGGGCGGGCACGCGGCGTTCAATCCCGAACCGATCGCAGACTTCCTCGATGCTGCGGTGCTAGGCGACGGCGAGGAGATCGCGCTGGCGATCTCGGAGGTCATTCGGGAGTGGAAGGCCGAGGGTCGACCGGATGGCCGCGACGGCCTACTGCTGCGACTAGCGGCAGGGGGCGGCGTCTATGTACCGAGGTTCTATGACGTCGACTATCTGCCCGACGGTCGGATCCATCGCGTGGCACCAAATCGGGGGGGCGTACCGTTCCGCGTCTCCAAGCACACGCTGATGGACCTGGACAACTGGCCGTACCCAAAGAAGCCACTGGTGCCGCTCGCCGAGACGGTGCATGAGCGCTATGCCGTCGAAATCTTCCGCGGCTGCACCCGTGGCTGCCGCTTCTGCCAGGCCGGAATGATCACGCGGCCGGTCCGCGAGCGCAGCATCGAGGTGATCGGTGCCATGGTGCAGCGAGGCATTGAGGCCACAGGGCTGGAGGAGGTCGGGCTGCTGAGCCTGTCCAGCAGTGATCATTCCGAGATTGCTGACATAACTCGGCAACTGGCCGATCGCTACGAAGGCAGCAACGTTTCACTCTCGCTACCGAGCACTCGAGTGGATGCGTTCAACGTCGACCTCGCCAACGAGCTGTCCCGCAACGGCCGACGCTCCGGACTCACCTTCGCTCCTGAAGGTGGCACCGAGCGGATGCGCAAGGTGATCAACAAGATGGTCACCGAAGACGATCTGATCCGTACGGTGGCGACGGCATATTCGCACGGCTGGCGGCAGGTCAAGCTGTATTTCATGTGTGGCCTGCCGACCGAGACCGATGAGGACGTTCTGGCGATCGCCGACGTCGCCAAGCGAGTGATCGCCACCGGTCGAGAGATCAGCGGGCGCCGGGACATCCGCTGCACGGTGAGCATCGGCGGTTTCGTACCCAAGCCGCACACACCGTTCCAGTGGACCGGGCAATCTGATCATGAGACGGTGGATGCCCGGCTTGCCAAGCTGGGGCGCGCTATCCGCAGCGACCGGGAGTACGGCCGGGCCATCGGCTTCCGTTACCACGATGGGAAGCCGAGCATCATCGAAGGATTGTTGAGTCGCGGTGACCGCCGGGTCGGCAAGATCATCGAGGCAGTCTGGCGGGAGGGCGGCCGGTTCGACGGCTGGAGCGAGCACTTCTCGTACCAGCGCTGGGCAGACTGCGCCGAGCGTGGGCTCGAGGGAAGCGGAGTTGATCTCAACTGGTACACGACGCGGGAACGCGACTACGCCGAGGTGCTGCCTTGGGATCACTTGGATGCCGGCCTTGATCGCGAGTGGCTATGGGAGGACTGGCAGGACGCCCTGGATGAGGTCGAGGTCGATGACTGCAGGTGGACCCCTTGCTTCGACTGCGGGGTGTGCCCTCAGCTGGATACCAGCATTCAGATTGGCCCGACCGGTCGCAAGCTGCTCCCGCTGTCACCGTTGACTGATCACTCCAGCGCTAAGCCCTGAAATTTGCGTCACCAATGAGCCCGACATAGGCCGAATGCAGGAGTTTGGCGTCACTGGGGTACGAAATCAGGGGTCGCCCTAGCTACTCTCGGCTTGTGCAGTCGCCGATGCCTCATGCACAACCTGAACAGCACCCGCCGCCGGTGCAGTGGCTCCGCGTCAAGTACGCCAAACGCGGCCGTGCCCGTTTCACCAGCCATCGGGACTTCGGGCGAGCGTTCGAGCGGGCACTACGCCGGGCCGCGGTGCCGATGGCCTACACCTCCGGATTCTCACCGCACCCCCGTATCTCATACCCGAACGCCTCTCCGACCGGGGCGGCAAGCGAAGCCGAGTATCTGGAGATCGGGTTGGCGGTGGTGAGCGATCCGGACAAAGTACGAGATGCGCTTGATTCGGCCCTTCCGTCTGGTCTTGACGTGGTCGACGTGGCTGTGGCGCGGCCAGGTGCGCTGGCTGAGGAGTTGACCGGGTCACGGTGGCAGGTGGACCTGACAGGCCTGTCCACAGCGACGCTCCAGACCGCCCGCGATGAATTCCTGGCCAAGGATGTGGTGTTGGTCGAGCGGATGACCAAGAAGGGGCTGCGCGAGTTCGACGCTCGCGCAGCCGTGGTGGCGCTTGAGGCCCAGCACAGTCGGCTGACGATGACCCTCGCGCATCAGGTACCTCTTGTTCGACCAGATGACGTGCTGGCCGGCCTGCGCGTGGCAAGCCCTGAGTTTGCTCTCCAGGAGCCGCCGGTTCTCACCCGGCTCACCCAGGGCAGGCTCGACCACGATTCCGGAGTTATCGCTGAGCCCGGACACTAGGATCACCAGCGATGCGGCGCCACGCGCAAGCCAGGTAAAACCTGTGTGATACTGGATGCGGCTCGGACGCACGAGTGCGTCCAGCCCCGATGGCAAATATTGCGCGGCGTAACACGTCGCGACAACAGGTGAACCTGATTATTCCACCGCGACGAGCCGGGCTCGAGTGGACGCAGCCGGTGCTTGACCGCGGGAGAGTCGAAATCACCACATCGGTTCCGCAAGCTTTCCGCCGCCCGGCTGCGCCCGGTGCAGCGAAACGGAGAAAGTGCGCATATGTGCGCCACAGAGGAGTTTGATGCTCGACCCTGACGAGCCCGACACACCAATTCAAGAAACGACTACCGAACAGCCCTCAGCTCAGCCCACCCAGCGCCGTCGGCGAGCGGCGAGCAGACCAGCAGGACCGCCGTCTACAGCGCCTGATGCACCCGCGATCCAGCGCGTCGATGAGCCCACGGAGGCAGTCAGCGTGGACTCCACCGAGGCTGAGATCACGCCTCCGATCGAGAAGAGCGCGAAGAAGCCAGCGGCCAAGCGCACCGCCAAGAAACCACCCGCGGAGACTACGGCGGACGACAAGGTCGCCAAAACTCCGCGCAAGAGAACGGCCAAGAAGGCCATGACCAAGGCTCCCAAAGCTCCCTCCGACGAGGCCCCAGCGCCCTCCGCAGAGACAGAGGAGCTGGCCGCAGCGGTCGCGGATGCCCTGATTCCTGAGCCGCTGGCTCCCGAGACCGATGAGGTATCTGGCGCCGCCCTCGAGCCGGAGCCCGAACCTGCTCCTGACCAACCAACACCTGACAAACCTGCGCCCGAAGGAGCCGCACTGGAGGAACCTGCAGCGCCCGAGCCTGCGCCGGAAGAAGCCGCACTGGAGGAACCTGCCGCCGAGCTTGCGGTAGAGGAAGCAGCGCCTCCCGAGGAGCCTGCACTCGAGGTAGCTGCGCCGCAGGAGGAGGGCGTGCCCGAAGGAGTGGAGGACACGGCTGCTGAGGGTGAGATCGGCGAGGCTCGCCGCCGACGACGGCGCCGTGGTGGTCGCCGCCGTCGGCGCACCACAACTGACGAGAGCGGATTAGACGAAACCGCATTAGACGAGGCAGAGCAGCCTGAGGAGGACGAAGCGGGAGAGGTTGATGGCGGCCCTGACCTTACAACTGAGGGGGCGCGCCGCCGCCGTCGTCGTCGCCGCCGACGTGGAGAGGAGGCCGCCGCGGCGCCGGACGACCCGATGGATACCGTTCTCCGGGTACGCGAGCCCCGCCGGCAAAAGGCCAGCGATGAAGTCGCCGGCATCGACGGATCGACTCGGATGGAGGCCAAGCGGCAACGGCGACGGGAAGGTCGCGAGGCAGGTCGGCGCCGCGCGCCCGTCCTGAGCGAGGCCGAGTTCCTCGCCAGGCGCGAGTCGGTGGTACGCAAGATGATCATCAGACAACGCGACGAGCTTGCCCAGATCGCGGTACTCGAGGACGACATCCTGGTCGAGCACTACGTTGATCGCGCCACGCATGGATCCTTGATCGGCAGCGTCTATCTTGGCCGCGTCCAGAACGTTCTGCCTTCCATGGAGGCAGCCTTCGTCGACATTGGCCGCGGCCGCAACGGGGTGATCTATGCAGGAGAGATCGACTGGGACTACTTCGGCGCCGAAGGCCAGAATCGCAAGGTAGAGAAGGTACTCAAGTCGGGGCAGACGATCTTGGTCCAAGTCACCAAAGATCCGGTCGGCGCCAAGGGTGCGCGGCTGACCAACCACGTCTCGATTCCAGGCCGCTACATCGTCTACGCTCCGGGCGGCCATCTCTCCGGAATCTCTCGGAAGCTGCCCGAAAGCGAACGTCGGCGACTCAAGGAGATCTTGTCGGACCTGGTCGGCGAATCTGCCAGCGTGATCGTCCGCACGGCTGCCGAAGGAGCAAGCGAAGAAGAGCTGGTACGCGATGTGAACCGGCTGAAGGCGCAGTGGGAGGACATCGAGCGGAAGGTCGGCACCGGCAACGCGCCGCAACTCCTCTACGCCGAGCCCGACCTCACCGTACGCATTGTTCGGGACCTCTTCACCGAAGACTTCTCAGAATTGCTCATCTCTGGCAACGGCGGAATGAATGACGCGTACGACTCCATCGAGGCATACGTCTCACATGTGGCGCCCCATTTGAAGGATCGGATGCGCCGCTGGGACAGTGATCATGATCTTTTCGACGAGTATCGCCTTGACGAGCAGATTGCCAAGGCCTTGGAGCGTAAGGTGTTCCTGCCTTCAGGTGGTTCGTTGATCATCGACCGGACTGAGGCAATGACGGTGATCGATGTGAACACCGGCAAGTTCACCGGCACTGGCGGCAACCTCGAGGCCACGGTCACCAGCAACAACTTGGAGGCCGCCGAGGAGATCGTGCGGCAGCTGCGACTTCGCGACATCGGCGGCATCATCGTGATCGACTTCATCGACATGGTGCTGCCCAGCAACCGGGAGCTGCTGTTGCGCAGGCTTGTCGAGTGTCTTGGTCGGGACCGGACCCGACATCAGGTGGCCGAGATCACCAGCCTGGGCCTGGTTCAGATGACTCGCAAACGCATCGGCACCGGACTGCTGGAGGCGTTCACCAGCGAGTGCCCGCGCTGCCACGGCCGCGGCTACGAGTTGCACGAGATGCCGGTCGAGTCACACAGACAGGCCGATGGCGGAGCGCGCGACTCTCGTACTCGAGACCGGAGGGCCGCCCAATCTGAATCTAGGAAGGCTGCGGATACCGCGATATCGGCAGAGGCAGCGGACGGAAGCAAGGAAGGAGCACTCGAGGAACGTCCTGCCCGCAGTCGTCGTAGCGGTCGCAGCCGCCGCGCTCCTGCAAGTCCGGAGCAGGATGCAGCTGAGCCGCAGAACGAGCCGGTGGTGTCAAGCTGACCGATAGTGCAACCTCAACCCGGCCGTCGCCCCTGGTCGTCGCGATTGTGGGGGCGGGGCCGGCGGGGATCTACGCCGCCGAGGCTCTTAGCCAGCAGACCGATATTGCAGTCGAGGTTGCGGTCATCGACCGGCTACCGGTGCCGTTCGGACTGGTCCGGTACGGCGTCGCGCCAGACCATCACTCCATCCGCTCTATTCGCAATACGCTCGAGCGCACGCTGGATAAGCCCTCCGTGCGCTTCTATGGCGATGTGGCCATCGGCTCCGACCTCGGCCTCGCCGAACTCCGTGGGTCGGTCGACGCAGTCATCTACGCGTACGGCGCGGGTAGCGACAGGCGACTTGAGATTCCCGGCGAGCAGCTGCCGGGGAGCATCGCCGCGGCCGAGCTGGTGGCGTGGTATTGCGGCCATCCCGACGTCCATCCCGATACCGACGTGTTCAGCGCCAGAGATCATCTCGTGGCGTCCGAGATCGACGAACTGATCAGGACGTCGCGCCAGGCCGTGGTGGTTGGCGTCGGTAACGTCGCTCTTGACGTTGCGCGGATTTTGATCAAGACGGCCGATCAGCTCGATGACACAGATATGGCTGACGAAGTACTTGAATCGCTGACCCGCAAGAACATCACCGATGTTCACGTGCTCGGTCGCCGCGGGCCCGCGTATACGGCCTTTACCACCAAGGAGCTTCGTGAAATGGGCCAGCTGGAAGACGTCGATGTGATCATCGACCCGGAAGACCTGGAGCTGGATCCGTCCAGCCAAGCAATCGTGCAACAGAACAAGGTCGCGGCCCGCAATCTCACCGTCTTGCAGGACTGGGCGGCTCGGCCGTTGAGCGGGGCTTCACGCCGAATCAGCTTCCACTTCTGGAGCCGGCCGACAAAGATCATTGGCAAAGACCGGGTGACAGCGGTCGAAGTCGAACGGACCATGATCGATTCCGAGGGCTTCGTGGTTGGCGCCGGTCGCCGTCCCACGTTGACCGCCGATCTCGTGGTGCGTTCGGTCGGTTATCGCGGGCTGCCGCTGTCGGGTATTCCTTTCGACGAGAAGACGGGACGTGTGCCGCATGCCGAAGGCCGCGTGATCCGCGACGGCGGGTTTTCGGCGGACGAGTACGTGACTGGTTGGATCAAGCGAGGGCCGACGGGAGTGATCGGCACCAACAAGTCCGATGCCGTAGAGACGGTGGCCTCGCTGCTTGCCGATGTGCATGACAGTGCCGTCCAGGCCCACGGTCGGTCTGGACTCCTGGACCGGTTGCTGGCACAACGGGGCATTCATGCTCTTGGGATGCCCGCCTGGCATCGTATCGACGCCGCGGAGGTGGAGCTGGGCGCCCGGCACGGGCGGATGCGCACCACGCTGGCACACCGTAAGGAGCTGCTCGCTGCTGCAGAAGGTGACGCCTGACAACACTTCGTGAGGCCGACCCGCCAGAATGGGCCGCGTGACAGAAGAGCAGCAGAGACCTCGCGGATTCCAGGAGTCGAGCAGCGGGGTGTGGTGTGATGACACCAGTCCGGGCATGGTGGCGCGGCTGGTTCGCCTCGGATTCGACTGGGTGTGCCTTGACGCTCAACATGGCGGGTATTCGCGTACCGAGATCATTGACGCGGCACGGAGCTTTCCATCCGGACTTGGTGAGCTGGTCGTGCGGGTTGCCTCATGTGACTTCGCTGCTATAGGCGCCGCGTTGGATGCAGGGGCCACGGCGGTGATCGTTCCTCAGATTGAGTCGGCGTCGCAGGCACAGCGCGCAGTTGCCGCCACCTTTTACCCACCGGCCGGTGAACGCAGTCGGGGTCCGATCGGGCGCATCTGGGGTGCGCCGATGTTGACGACCGAGGAGGCCAATCGCAGTACAACCTGCGCCGTGATGATCGAGTCCGCGAAGGCTCTTGCGCACGTCGAGGAGATAGCGGCGGTTCCTGGAGTTGATCAACTGTTCGTTGGGCCCAACGATCTATCCCTTTCCCTGGGCACGACCGTGCAGGCACTGCTCGACGACGACACTGAGACGAGCCCTTTTAGTCGGATCGTGCAGGTCGCGGCGGAGTACGGGCGCACGGTTGGTGGCTTTGCAGGAACCCCCGACCTTGCCGTTAGCTTCCGAGAACGTGGTATGTCGTGCATCGCGGTTGCGACTGATCTCTGGATCACGGCTGAGGGCGCTAGCGCGGCTCTGCGGTCAAGATCTAGCGCCGTTTGACCCCATGAGGAGCGGCCGCGTACCCTAGATTCTCGGTGCGCACGCTTCGGCGCGCGCCTCGCGTGTGCCCTCAAACACTTGTGTTGCACACCACCCCTCAGACCGTAAGAGAGAGCAGGTCAGGCGTGTACGCGATCGTGCGGAGTGGCGGCCGCCAGCACAAGGTCGCTGTCGGCGACGTCCTCGAGATCGATCGCCTCGACGATGCGGTCGGCTCCAGCATCAGCTTGACACCGCTGCTGCTCGTCGACGGTGACGCCGTCACCTCAGATGCATCGGCGCTCGGCTCGGCATCGGTGACCGCCGAGGTGCTTGCTGAGACAAAGGGTCCTAAGATCCGGATTCTGAAGTTCAAGAACAAGACCGGCTATCGCAAGCGCCAAGGTCACCGTCAGCGGTATACCCAGGTCTTGGTCACAGATATCAAGAGCTGAGGCGACGACATGGCACACAAGAAGGGCGCGTCCTCGACCCGAAACGGTCGGGACTCCAATGCGCAGCGGCTCGGCGTCAAGCGATTCGGCGGCCAACTTGTCAACGCCGGAGAGATCATCGTCCGGCAGCGCGGTACCCACTTCCACCCGGGCGATGGGGTCGGCCGCGGCCGCGACGACACCTTGTTCGCCTTGGTCGCTGGGCATGTTCAGTTCGGCACTCGGCGCGGACGTCGAGTCGTCAATGTGACGCCCGGCGCGTCAGATTCCGAGCCGGCCGAGGCCACCACCTCGGCAAAATAAGCACGTACCACAGACGCCGAAAGGGTGGCCCAAGCATTTGGGCCACCCTTTCATCGTTTCTCACCGTAGAAGGAGGCTTGAGCGATGGCCATCCCGACCTTCGTGGACCAGGTCACGCTGCACGTGTACGCCGGCAACGGCGGCCACGGCTGCGCCTCCATTCATCGCGAGAAGTTCAAACCGCTCGGCGGACCTGATGGCGGCAACGGTGGGGACGGCGGATCAGTGGTCCTTCGTGTTGATCACCGTTCGACGACCTTGGTCGACTATTACCGTCAGGCGCATCGTCGGGCGACCAACGGCGAACCGGGTCGGGGCAACAACGCCAATGGCGCTCGGGGGGAAGACGTCCTCCTTCCGATACCCAGCGGCACTGTGGTCACCGATGCCGACACCGGTGACCTCGTCGCTGACTTGACCGCCGAAGGCGCCGAGATTGTCGTCGCGCAGGGTGGTCGGGGCGGGCTCGGCAACGCAGCCCTTGCATCACCGACGCGGAAGGCGCCTGGATTCGCCTTGCTCGGTGAGCAAGGCGAGACTCGGACGATCAAGCTGGAGTTGAAGGTCGTCGCCGACGTCGGGTTGGTCGGCTTTCCAAATGCTGGCAAATCATCACTGATAGCAGCGATCTCCCGCGCCAGGCCCGAGATCGCCGACTACCCCTTCACGACCTTGGTTCCCAACCTGGGGGTCGTCGTCGCCGGTGATATCAGCTACACGGTCGCGGACGTGCCTGGGCTCATCGAGGGCGCCAGTGAAGGGCGCGGTCTCGGTTTCGACTTCCTACGCCACATTGAGCGATGTGCCGCCATCGTTCATGTGATCGACTGCGCTACCTATTTGCCGGGCCGCGACCCGCTAACCGATCTTGACGTCATCGAGACCGAGTTGAAGGCGCATGGAGGACTCGAGGACCGGCCGCGGCTGGTCGCTTTGAACAAGATCGATATCCCCGACGCCAGGCAGATTGCCGAGTTGGCTTCTGGTGATCTGCATGACCGAGGGCTGCCGGTTTTCCCGATATCAACCAGAAGCGGCGAGGGCCTACGGGAGTTGATCTTCGCAATGGCTCGGCTGGTCAAGGCTCGCCGTGAATCCGAACCACTTCCGCCTGCCCGGATCGTCATTCGGCCAAGGCCCATGGATGACCGGGTCGAGTTCAGTGTCGAGCGCGAGGGCGACTTGTGGCGGGTACGCGGCGACAAGCCTGAGCGGTGGGTACAGCAGACCGACTTCTCCAATGCTGAGGCTGTTGGCTATCTTGCCGACCGGCTCAACCGGCTTGGCATCGAAGACCGGTTGCTTGAGCTTGGCGCGCAGCCTGGCGATGGTGTCGCGATCGGCGGCGCTGACGCCGTGATCTTTGATTTCGCACCCCAGATCGAGATCGGTGCCGAGATCCTCAGCAAGCGGGGTGAGGATCAGCGGCTGATCGAGGAACGACCCGCCGCCCAGCGTCGGCGCGAAAGAGATCGGGATTACCACGCGGAGAACGCGGAATCTGGGGACCTGCCCGATGAGCGTGACTATGCGTGACGAGCTTGCAGGCGCCCGCCGAGCCGTGGTCAAGGTCGGCTCATCGTCTTTGACGACGACTGAGGGAGGCATTGACCCGCAACGGATCGGTCAGCTCGTCGCGGTACTCGCAAACGCGAGGTTGGCAGGCCGCGAGATTGTCCTGGTCTCGTCTGGTGCCATAGCCGCGGGCCTGTCTCCTCTGGGACTCAAGGCCCGCCCGCGTGATCTTGCAACTCAGCAAGCAGCTGCATCAGTCGGTCAGGGTCTGCTGATGGGGTATTACACCCAGCTGTTCGACGCCTACGGGCTCGGGGTGGGTCAGGTCCTGCTCACAGCTGATGACGTGACACGCCACTCGCACTATCGCAACGCGTACCGCACATTTGGCCGGCTACTCGAGTTCGGCGTGGTGCCAATCGTCAATGAGAACGACACTGTTGCCACGCAGGAGATCAGGTTCGGGGACAATGACCGCCTCGCTGCTTTGGTGGCGCATCTGGTACACGCCAACGCTCTAGTGCTCCTCAGCGATGTCGAGGCGCTTTATACCGCCAACCCTGCCAAGCCAGATGCACGCAAGATCAGCGAGATATGGAACGAGGCGGATCTCGTCGGTGTCGACATCGAGTCCCGCGGCAACGCAGTCGGCACTGGAGGGATGGTTACCAAGATCGACGCGGCCCGAATTGCGACTTCGGCCGGGATTCCGGTGGTGCTGACCACAGCCGAGCAGGCGGAGGCAGCGCTGGCGGGCGGGCCGGTCGGGACCCTGTTCCATCCCACGGGCCGCCGGCGACCGACCCGGCTGCTGTGGCTGCGGCATGCCAGCGACACTCGCGGCACCCTGGTTCTCGATGCTGGGGCTGTCCGTGCCCTCACCCAGCGCAAGGCATCGCTGCTTCCCGCCGGCATTACCGCGGTACGCGGCCAGTTCTCCTCTGGCGAGCCCGTGGAGTTGGTGGGGCCGGATGGGTTGGTTATCGCTCGCGGGCTGGTGAACTACGACTCAGACGAACTGCCGGCACTGCTGGGCCGCAGCACCCGTGACCTCGCCGCCGAGCTGGGTGCCGGGTACGACCGTACGGTGGTGCATCGAGATGCGCTCGTGGTCATTGAGAACGCACAGACCAGCGCTTGAACACGCCTGAGTGCGCGTGCCGCGAGGGTCGGGAATCGCGGATTCCAAGCGCGATGCGCGAGCAGCTCAAGAACTGAGCTGCGAGCGTCGGGAATCGCGCGCCGCCGCATGGAGGAGGAGGGAGCGGGGGTGTTCTTCTTCTGCGAGCGACGACGACGGCGGCGGATTCCAAGCGCGATGCGCGAGCAGCTCAAGAACTGAGCTGCGAGCGTCGGGAATCGCGCGCCGCCGCATGGAGGAGGAGGGAGCGGGGGTGTTCTTCTTCTGCGAGCGACGACGACGGCGGCGGATTCCAAGCGCGATGCGCGAGCAGCTCAAGAACTGAGCTGCGAGCGTCGGGAATCGCGCGCCGCCGCATGGAGGAGGAGGGAGCGGGGGTGTTCTTCTTCTGCGAGCGACGACGACGGCGGCGGATTCCAAGCGCGATGCGCGAGCAGCTCAAGAACACTGTCAGAGCCGTACGGCAGGATGGTGTGCATCATGAGCATGCTCTTCTTTGATCAGTTCGACAGCCAGGTGGGTGTGATTGGCATTCTTGCCGGGCCCGCCGGCGTACGCGAGGTTGGTTGGCGCCTGCGACCTGAAGGTGCATCGACCGAACCGGACGAGATGGTGCAACGTGCACTCGGGCAACTGCGTGAGTACTTCGCTGGACAGCGGCGAGACTTCACAATGCCGCTCGACCTACCGCCGATGGAGCCCGTCAGCGAGGCGGTGCTTCAGGCATTGAGGACGGTCGGCTACGGGAAGACGATCACGTACGGCGAACTCGCTGAGCTGAGTGGGACCGGAGTGCCGGCGCGCGCCATTGGGGAGATCATGGCAGCCAATCCGGTGCCGATCATCATCCCCTGCCACCGTGTTGTGGCGAGTGACGGGCTCGGCGGGTACTCCGGCGGAGAGCCCGGGCGCCATCTGGAGACCAAGCGCTGGCTCCTGGAAAACGAGGGTGCGTTGCCGCCTGCGCTTGTCTAGGGAGGTGCGCCCGGAGCGTAAAGGTGCGCCCTGAACCTAAAGATGCGCGCCCTGAGCCTATCGAAGGGCGCATGATGCTGCGCTTCGATAGGCCCAGCGCGCATAGATTCAATACATGGAGACTTCGGTGACCCGGGCCGGCTGTTGTGTCGTCGGTGGAGGTCCGGCCGGATTGGTTCTTGGGCTCATCTTGGCTCGCGCTGGGGTCCGAACGACGGTGCTGGAGAAGCATGCCGACTTTCTCCGTGACTTTCGCGGCGACACCGTGCACGCCTCAACCCTCAACCTGCTGGACGAGCTCGGACTCGGGGAGCACTTCGCCGCGTTAGGCCCTCGTTGGGTACAGAAGCTCAGCGTTCAGCTCGACTCCGGCACCTACGGCGTCGCCGACCTGACGCGGTTGCCTGGCCGCCACCAGCACATCGCCTTGGTACCCCAGTGGGATTTCCTGAATGTGATCGCCGACGCCAGTCGTCAGGAGTCTGACTATCAGCTGATCATGGAGGCTGATGTTACCGACCTGATGTGGGACGACCAGCGCGTTGTTGGCGTGAAGTACGTCCGGGACGGTCAAAGCCAGCAACTCGAGGCTGATCTTGTTGTTGGATGTGACGGGCGCTCCTCCGTCGTACGTGAGCGGGCCGGGCTGAAGTTGCGGACATTTGGCGTGCCGATGGACGTGTTGTGGTTCCGACTGCCACGACTGGATACCGATCGGGAAGGCGTTGTCGGGCGTATCTCGAGATCGAACCTGATGATCATGATCGACCGCGGGGACTACTACCAGATCGGCGTGGTGATCAGGAAGGGCTCAGCTGCTGCACTTCGTGATCGTGGCATCGAGGCGTTCCAGCAGCGGATGCGGGACGCTGCACCCTGGCTGGGCGACCGGGTCGAGCTGCTGACGTCGTTCGACAACATCAGGTTGCTCAATGTGGTGCTCAGCAGGCTGTCCCGGTGGTATCGCGACGGAGTGCTCTGCATCGGCGACGCCGCTCACGCCATGTCACCCGTCGGTGGTGTGGGGATCAATCTCGCTGTGCACGATGCGGTGGCGGCAGGCCGAATACTAGCCAAGCCGTTGCTGACCAACGAAGTAGCTACATCAAGCCTCCGTAAGGTCCAGCGTCGACGCTGGCCGCCCACAGTGTTGACCCAGACTTTCCAGCGGCTGGCGCATCGGGTGGTTGTGGAGACCGGCATCGCCGAGGATGAAGCAGAGCCGCGACCGACGACCGCCCCGGCTCCGCTCAGATTGATGCAGCAGTTCCCCGTGCTGCAGGCGATTCCGGGCTACCTGCTGGGTATCGGACTACTTCCAGAACATGCGCCGGACTTCGCCACCCATGTGCCGCACCGCAAACCGCAGTCAGCTCATTCGGCTAGGCGGTGTCGCACCCGCTCGTTCGCGGGGAATACCGCCGAGACGGGAGGGTTAGATTTGTCCGGTGACCGTTCAGGAACAGGCTCATAAGGCGCGAAGCGCCGCGTTGACGTTGAGCAGTGCGACGAGGGCGACCAAGGACGCGGCTCTACTTTCGATGGCAGACGCATTGGCTAAATCCGAGACAGCGATCTTGGAAGCCAATGCGCGCGATGTCGCCCGCGCTGAAGCGAACGGAACGAGCGCGGCCTTGATCGACCGGCTGCGGCTCACTCCGGACCGAATCGCGGGCATGGTCGAGGGGTTGCGTGAGCTGGCGGCGCTGCCTGACCCGGTCGGGGATGTGGTACGCGGCTGGACCAACGCCAACGGGGTGCAGGTTCGCCAGGTTCGGGTGCCGTTCGGTGTCGTCGGCATCATCTATGAAGCGCGTCCCAACGTCACCGCCGATGCCGGCGGGATCTGCCTCAAGTCGGGCAATGCCGCTCTGCTGCGGGGCTCATCTTCGGCTGCCGAGTCGAATGCGGCTGTGGTCGAGGCGCTTCAGGCTGGGCTGGTCGATGTCGGGCTCCCCGCGGAGGCGATCCAGCTGGTGCCCGGCCCGCGTGAGGTCACCAATGAGCTGATGGCGGCCCGTGGATTGGTCGATGTGTTGATTCCCCGCGGGGGCGCAGGCTTGATCGACAATGTGGTTCGCAACAGCCAGGTACCCGTTATCGAGACAGGCGTGGGCAACTGTCATCTCTTCGTCGATGCCGGAGCCGACCAGCAGATGGCGCT
The DNA here is from genome assembly GCA_963836855.1 of uncultured Actinomycetota bacterium. Classification (GTDB taxonomy): domain Bacteria; phylum Actinomycetota; class Actinomycetes; order Propionibacteriales; family Propionibacteriaceae; genus Microlunatus. The sequence goes on from CAWILN010000022.1 coordinate 35,898, forward strand.
CAGCATCTTGATCAACGCCAAGACTCAACGACCGTCGGTCTGCAACGCGGTGGAGACCCTCCTCGTACACGCCGATATCGCTGACTCATTTATGCCGCACGCACTCCAGACTCTCGCCGCACACGGGGTCGCGGTACACGGTGACAGGCAGGTGGCGGCGTACGGTGACGTCATCCCGGCAGAAGATCGAGACTTTGCCGAGGAATATCTATCGCTCGACCTAGCCGTCGCGATCGTGGACTCCCTGGACACCGCCCTCCAGCACATCCGCCGCTACAGCACCGGTCACACAGAGACGATCGTCACCGAATCGCAGGGCTCTGCGGCTCGATTCACAGCGGAAGTCGATGCGGCCGCGGTGCTCGTGAACGCCTCGAGCCGCTTCGTGGACGGGGGCGAATTCGGGTTCGGTGCCGAGATCGGAATATCCACTCAGAAGCTCCATGCTCGCGGCCCGATGGGTCTGCCCGAGATGACCTCGAGCAAGTACATCGTGACCGGCTCGGGCCAGGTTCGTCAGTAAGCCGGAAGCAGCGTTAGGGCTCCGCGCCGTACGGCTCAGGCGGCGTCGCCCAGTCTTTGGGCCGGTGCCCACCTTCGGCGTTCAGCCCCTTTTCGATGATCACCAGATTGTGGTAGCAGTGCACGGCGACCACATGTGAATCGGTATAGAAGCGGGGCCTCTGATCACCGAACTCCTCGTAGTTCAAGCCGTCGAGAAGATCTTTGACCATGCCCATCGTGGTGGCCGGATCCTTGGGATCCGCACTTCCGCCGAAGCGTGGCCAATAGGAGGTCTGGATGTCTTCGATCGCGTAGAAGCCACCATCTGACAACAGGGGGAACATGACGGCGAACGTCGCCCGGATGTACTCCGGGCGGTGGCTGCCGTCGTCCACGATGATCTTCAGATTGCGATGCTTCTTCGCGATGGAGCGCAGCAGGTAAGCGTCGGTCTGGCTGCCCTGATAAGTGAGGATGCGTTTTTCATCGAGAAATGACATGTCCTCTTGGTCGAGTCCAAGGATCTGAGCTCTTGGGAAGAAGTGCTTCCACATGCGCAGCGATGTCCCGCCAGAGTGCTCCAGGCGGCTCCCGTCGATGCCGATCTCCAGCAAGGTGAATGTGGTACGCCGAAGATCCTTGAAGTGTCGCTGGTAATGCCTTGCGTAGCGGTGCTTCCCCCATTTCTCGGCACCGTAGTGAGTCGCCAGACCCGCCAGGCTGGGATGCAGCCGAGCCAAAACTGTTAGGGAGTCCTTGGCCGCGCTCTGGCTGGGCACATTGCGGGCGATCGGTATACGGCGCTTCCGCTTGCGCTGTGGGTCGATTGCCTGCAACTTGGCCCAGGTTTGGTCGCTGACTCGCGGCTTGACAACGCGCACGGCCGCTCGCCGTAATGGCTGCAGCATTGGACAGGGAAGCTCCTTCGTCGTCAGACCCACTGCCGGCCAATCTAGTGCTCTCGGATCATGGGCAGGCCGAAAGTGGGGAGTGCTGGCACCCACGAGCTGAGGCACCCAACAACTGCTCTGAACCGCTACGCTGCGGATATGACCCTGGGACTGACGCTTCTGCAGACCGAGGTGCACCGCGAGCTGCCGATTCCCGCCTGGGGCTTTGGAGTTCTCGCGTTCGGCATCCTTCTCGTGTTGCTGCTGATCACTTGGTCGATCGGCAGGGGCCGTCCGCACAGTTAGGGCATGAGCACACCGCCGCCTCGAGCGACAGGTCTGGCCCGGCAGCGCGGTACCCAGCCGCATGAACGGCACCGGCTCGGCGTCATGGGTGGCACGTTCGATCCCATTCACCACGGCCACCTTGTCGCTGCCAGCGAGGTGGCCGGTCGCTTCAATCTCGACGAGGTTGTCTTCGTACCCACCGGACAGCCCTGGCAGAAGGCTGATCGCCACGTGTCTTCGCCGGAGGATCGCTACCTGATGACAGTCATCGCGACTGCATCAAATCCGAGGTTCACCGTCAGCCGTGTCGATATCGACCGCCCCGGATTGACCTACACCGTGGACACGCTTCGTGACCTCCGCGTCGAGCGAGGCGATGACATTGAGATGTACTTCATCACCGGCGCCGACGCGTTGACACAGATACTGACCTGGCAGGACGTGGACTCGATCTTCGACCTTGCGCATTTTGTCGGCTGTACGCGCCCAGGAGTTGATCTTGACTCACCTGTCATCGCTCAGCTGCCACAGGACAAGATCACTTTGATGGAAATTCCGGCACTGGCCATCTCCTCGTCAGCGTGCCGGCTACGGGTGCAGGAGCGTGAGCCGATCTGGTACCTGGTGCCGGACGGAATCGTGCAGTACATCGCCAAACGAGGTCTCTATCAGGACTGACCCAGTGTGATCGGCTACGTCGCGCAGCAATGTTGTTGATCTTGGAAAGGAGCTCGCGGGCTGGTCAACACTGGGATCCGGCAGGCTTTGCAAAGTGCAGAGATTTTCACGGTTGTGCTCACGTACTGCGTCAAGTCGACTTATCGTGAAGGAGCTTACGTCGAATCGCACTCGGGGGTTATGTCAGTGATTCTTCGGTCCATCTTTCGCCTGCTTGCTGTGGTGATGCTCGGGTTCGCGGTCACGGTTCCGCTGACCAGCGCGGCGCAGGCACAACGATTCCCAGACCGGCTCGAGCTTCCCAACGGCTTCCAACCGGAGGGCATCACCATCGCGCGTGCTACGGCGTACCTGGGTTCACTTGCGAACGGCGACATCTATGCTCTGAGCCTGCGTACGGGCGAGCGCACGCTGATCAGCGAGGGACCGGGCACTCCCTCGGTGGGGCTCAAGATCGACAACCGCAGCCAATTGTTTGTCGCAGGCGGACCGGAGGGCACCGGCAGGGTGATAGACGTCAAGACCGGGCAGATCATCGAGGACTACGTGTTCACGACCGCTGCAAGTTTTGTCAACGACGTGGTGCTGACCCGCGACTTTGCATGGTTTACCGACTCACAACAGCCCCAGCTCTATGGCGTGCCGCTCGGTCGAGGCGGTACGCCGGGGCAACCGGCCGACGTGTCACCCTGCCGTTGACGGGTGCCTGGCAGCAGGTGGCAGGGTTCAACGCGAATGGCATTGCCGAGACCCCGAACCGGCAGGCCTTGCTCGTTGTCAATTCCATGACAGGTTTGCTGTATCGGGTTGATCCGGAGACTGGCGAAGCGACTGAGGTCGATTTGGGCGACACCCTCCTGACCGCCGGAGATGGCCTGCTCGTGCTGGGCGAGACGCTGTATGTGGTGCAGAACCAGCTCAACCGGGTCGCGGTGATCACGCTCAACGCGAACGGTACGAGTGGTGAGTTGGTGGACGTCCTGACGAGTGGAGGCTTCGACGTGTCGACCACGGTCGCGGCGTTCGGAAACAGCCTCTATCTCCCCAACGCCCGATTCACCACCGCACTGACTCCTGACACTGCCTACTGGGTCACCCGCATCGATCGCCACTGATTCATTCCACCTGAGGCGAATCCTCAGCTGCGATTCGGCTGAGCTCCAGCGTTATTGTCACCAAATGAGCCGAAGGCGCGGCCGGTTGAAGGCGGCCGCGGCCGCGTTCGCTAGCAACGCCGCGAACCGCAATCTGCGCCGCGCCCAGCTGAGCTTCCTCGGAGCCTGGACCGCCGAGCGGGCGTTCACCGTGGGCCTGGGAATTGTCGCCTACCGGAATGGCGGTGCCACCGCCGTCGGGCTGGTGAGACTGCTGCGCATGCTGCCATCGGCGGTCATAGGCCCCTGGCAGCTTCGCTCGCAGATCGGGGACGCCGGGAACGAGTTCTTGTTGCGGTCTCAACGGTCCGCGGCGTCGCAACCGCGGCGGCTGGAAATTGTCGTCGCCATCGACGGCCCAGTGGTGATCGTCTACGTCCTCGCAGCGCTCTCGACGATTGCAGCGACCCTGTACCGACCGGCGCATTCAGCATTGCTGCCGTCACTGTGCCGGACCGGCCATGAGCTGGCGAGCGCGAACGTCGTACGGGGGATGTTGGATTCGATTGCCACGCTGGTGGGTCCATTACTGGCCGCTGTGCTTCTGAAATACACCGACGTCGCCGTTGTGTTCGCATTCGCCTCCGGTGCCTCGCTGGCCGCGGCAGCCTTGGTGCTGCGATTGCGTTACGACGCCCCGCCGAGACCTTCGGCACCACGTGGCCGCCTGCTGGCCGACGCAGCGGAGGGTATCCGCGCCGTCGTGGGTAACCGCGACTTGGCGCTGTTCCTTGGTTTGGCCCTAGCCCAGACAGTCACCCGTGGTGCGCTGACCGTCTTCACTGTTGTCGTAGCACTGGATCTGCTGCGCACTGGTGAGCCGGGAGTCGGAACACTTACCGCTGCCATCGGAGCAGGTGCGGTGATCGGTTCCGTGGGCGCATCCCTGCTGGTGGGATCGCGGCGGCTAGCTCAATGGTTTGGCATCGGCGTTGGGCTGTGGGGACTGCCAATTGCACTCATCCCGCTCTATCCATCGCTGGCAACTGCCCTCATCCTGCTGGCATGCGTGGGCATCGGTAACGCGCTCGTCGATGTCGGCCTGTTCACGTTGATGGCCAGGTTGGCTCCCGACGCCGTCCTTGCCCGAGTATTCGGGCTGCTGGAGAGCCTGGTCGCGCTCGGCGTGGGGCTGGGTGCTCTTGTTGCCTCACTTTTGGTTGATCTGACCAATGTGCGCGTGGCGCTGGTCGCTGTCGGCGCGCTCTGTCCGATCTTGGTGGCGGTGGCATGGCGCCGCCTGAGGCACCTGGACCGCTACATCGGCGTCCTGGACGAAGAGATCGGGCTGCTACACGGGGTGCCCATGCTTCAGCCATAGCCGCTACCCGCTATCGAGCAGCTCGCGCGGGGCCTGAAACCCGTCCACGTGCCTGCCGGCCAGGCGGTGTTTCACCAGGGTGATCCGGCCGACCGCTTCTACGTGATCGAAACGGGGGCGGCCGATGTGGTCGGAGACGGTCGCCTGGTAACGACACTCGGTCCTGGGGATGGATTCGGCGAGATCGCGCTGCTGCGCAGAGTGCCACGTACGGCCATGGTTCGGGCGGCCACCGACCTTGAACTTCAGGCTCTGACCTGCGACCGATTCCTGCCGGTCGTGACGGGATTCCCGCCGAGCTCGCGGGAGGCTGGGGCGGAGGTAGAGGAGATGCTCGACCGATTCAGCCCGGATGAGCCGAACGACGATCAAAATCGGTCAGGTGAGTAACGAGAAGTCCGCTTGTTGGGGGTTCCGCCCTGGTACGTCCCGGAGTTGATCTTGGTTCACCAGTGATCGCTCAGCTGGCGCAGGACAAGATCACCTCGCTTTTTTGATCTTGGTGTCAAGACCCTGGTACCGGGCCTAGCCTCTGAGCACCGAGGCAGAGCACTGTCGCCGATCCGAGCGTTATTGTTCCCGGGGATGAACCAGCTCCTGCGCTGCAGGTTGAAGGTGGCCGCGTCGGCATTCGCAAGCAATGCGGTGAACGGCAGCTTGCGTCGTGCTCAGCTGAGCTACTTCGCAGCCTGGACGGCTGAGTGGGCCTTCACTGTGGCACTGGGCATCGTGGCGTACCGGGATGGGGGCGCGACCGCGGTCGGGCTGGTCGGACTACTACGGATGGTGCCGTCGGCGGTGGTCGCGCCTTTCGCTGCGCCGCTAGCGGATCGGGGACGCCGGGAACGTGTCCTGGTTCTGGTGTCCATTATTCGCGGCGTCGCTATCGGCGCGGCCGGAATCGTGGTCGCCCTCGACGGCCAAGTGTTGATCGTCTACGTCCTCGCGGCCCTCGCTACCGTCGCTGGGACCCTCTACATCCCCGCCCACTCAGCATTGCTTCCATCGCTTTGCCGGACCGGGCAGGAACTCACCAGCGCGAACGCCGTACGAGGGATGTTGGATTCGGTTGCCACACTGGCAGGTCCATTGTTGGCCGCTGTTCTTGTGGAGTTCAGCGGAGTCGCCGTCGTGTTTGCCGTCGCGGGCGCTGCCTCACTGCTCGCGGCGGCCTTGCTACTCCGATTGCGCTACGACGCTCCGCCGCGGCCCGCGGCGCCACGAGGGGTCCACTTGATGGCTGACGTGGCGGAGGGCATCCGTACCATCGTGCGGAACCGCGACTTGGCGCTGCTCAACGGGTTAGCCATCGCCCAGACGTTCACCCGCGGTGCGTTGACAGTCTTCACTGTGGTGGTAGCACTGGATCTGTTACGTATTGGTGAGCCTGGTGTCGGAACGCTTACTGCTGCCGTCGGTGCAGGTGCGGTGATCGGTTCTCTCGTTGCATCCCTGCTGGTGGGATCGCGTCGGCTCGCTCGATGGTTTGGCATTGGCATTGCGTTGTGGGGGCTACCCATCGCTCTGATTCCGCTCTTTCCTTGGGAGGCAACTGCCCTCATCCTGTTGGCATGTGTGGGCTTCGGTAACGCCCTTGTCGATGTCGGGCTGTTCACGTTGATGGCCAGATTGGCACCCGATGCTGTTCTTGCCCGACTATTCGGCCTGCAGGAGAGCCTGGTCTCGCTCACGGTCGGGCTAGGCGCCGTCTTTGCCTCACTTTTGATCGATGTGACAAGCGTGCCCGTCGCAATGGTCGCCGTTGGTGCGCTCTGTCCAATCCTGGTAGCGGCGACATGGCGTCGCCTGGGGCGTCCTGACCGCAATATCGGAGAACTCGACAACCAGATTGGGCTGCTCCGCGGCCTACCTATGCTGCAGCCGCTACCGCTGCCCGCCATCGAATACCTCGCCCGCGGCCTGGAACGGGTCCACGTGCCCGCCGGCCAGGCGGTGTTTCGCCAGGGTGATCCGGCCGACCGCTTCTATGTGATCGAGGTGGGTGCGGCCGATGTGATTGGAGACGGTCGCTTGGTCACCACGCTCGGTCCAGGGGATGGCTTCGGAGAGATTGCGCTGCTGCGCAGGGTGCGGCGTACGGCCACGGTGCGGGCGGCCACCGACCTCGAGTTGCAGGCCTTGACCTGCGAACGTTTCCTGCCGGTCGTCACCGGATTCCCGCCGAGCGCGCGGGAGGCGGGGGCCGAGGTCGAGGAGATGCTCGACCGGTTCAGCCCGGGGGAATCGACTGATGAGCCAAACGGGCCAGGACACTAACACAGAAATCTCATCACTTGACCCGACGTACTGGTTTTCGATCTTGTCTCACTCGGGCGATGCCCGTCCTGGGAAGTTGATCATGAGTTACCGGTGATCACTCAGCTTCCATGGGAAGATCACCTCGCCATCTCGATCTTGGTGCGAAACCTTGCACAAGTGCCTTGCATCCGAGATCTCGACCAGTTCAGCCCCGGGTGAATCGACTGATGATCAAAATGGGCCGCGACACTAGCACTGAAATCCACTAGGTGCGGGTCCGGCTGCCGTAATCTCCTGAGCGCGCTGCTCCAGCGCGAATCCTTCTTCTTCCCCGGGGGAAAGGCTGTCAAATGACGCCCAAACAATCATTTTTTCGACGCTGTCTCGCTGTGCCGAGCGCTGCCCTGTTAGCTGCGGCATTAGTGATCATCGGTACCTGGCTTCCTGCTGGTGCCACAGGAACACATGGCCAAGGAGGCGATCGTCATGATGTGGACAGGCTCCGCATAGTGTTGATCACCGACCACGACTCGGGCCTTCAATATCCGGTCCAGGGCCGGCTATTCGATGTCGTCGTACAGGCTGTCGATGACGACGGCAATCCGATCGAGGTCTCCCAGCCGACCAGGATCGAACTGAAGGAGGTATCGGGTCCCGGTGACCTTGGGGGCAACACGACGGCGATCATCCAAGCCGGCTTCTCCAGCACCACGATCTACGGCGCGACCTACTCACAGTTCGCCAACGGCGTCAAGCTGAAAGTCAAGGTGGTTTACGGAGACGACCTGGCGCCGGGAAAGATCACCGTGGAGGTCGCTTTTACGGCAGTCGGCGCCGATGCTACGCCAGGCACGGCGCTAACCCTCACAGATCCAAACTGTGCCGCTCCGACCTCGACGGTGCCGACCTGCGGCATCTTCCGTCTGAACAACGGTGCCGACGGTCACGTCACCTTGTCGGTCGGCTCGTGTGACGGCCTCGTTAAAGTGGATGATCTTCGTCACTGCCGGGAGGTTGGTGACACCGAGGCGTTGGTGGTGACCGCCATTGGGAGTCTCAAGGATGCTGACGGTGACCCGCTGTACAGCAAGAAGCACCCGGCCAAGATCATCCTCGCGTGCGACAAGGTTCTATGCCCCAAGATCGGCCACAAGCACCACGGCGCAAAGAAGATCAAGGTGATCTACACACTCAATAACACGGGCCCGCTGACCAAGGTGGCGCCACCGTGCCCGAAGAAGGGTGTTATCGGCAAGGACCAGGAGGCGTGCGTCGACTATAAGCAGAGCAAGCGGCGCGACGGCGACCTCTACTTGCCCTTCCTCTACAAGGTCGACGCCCGCGGCGCTTTCTAGCAGACGAGCGCCGGCAGCTGCGCCCGGACGACGCCCTGTAACTCAAGGACTTCGTCCGGGCGCCCTTTCTATGCCGTCGACCTGCGGACAGCTTCGCCTAACTCACACCGGCTAACTCAGCACAGGCAACGGCACCCGGACGACGCCCAGCAACTCCAGGGCCTCGCGCGCCTGTTCAGCAAGCCGGTCTGCGTCGGGATCATCGTCCTGACGCGCGATCCGTGCAGCCACAGCGAGCAGGAATCCGCGCTCGTGCGCGACGTCGGGTGAGGAGCTCAGTCGCAAGCCTTCGGCGAGAGCCGCCCGAGCTTGCGCAACCTCACCCGTGGCAAGCAGGGCGGCGGCCTGGACGCGGTACGCCGACGGCAACAAAGTGGCGGCGTGGATGGAGGCAGCCTCTGTCACGCGCTCCATCGATCAGGGCCAGAGCCTTCTCAGGCCGACCCGCCAGCAGGTGCGCTTCGGCGGAGGCGATGTCCGCATCCACCACCTCTTGGGGCTCTCGGAGTCTGGTCAATTCAGTGCGAGCTTCCTCGAGCAAGATCAGTCCTGCTGCTACGTCGCCCGCCCGGCTCTGCGCCCTACCCATTTCCTTGCGTACCAGGGCCACCAGGTCCTCGTCACCAACGGCGCGGGCGACCCGGAGCGTGTTCTGGAGCAGTGGCAACGCCTCGTCCGACCGGCCCTGCCGTACCAGGACCTCGGCCCGGTTGTAGTCAGCGTTCGCAGCATTGGGGGCGTCACCGAGCCGGCGATAACATTTCGGCCGCGCGCGTGAACATAAGCAGCGCATCAGGCCAACGTCCTTCGGCAAGCCGATGCACGGCCTATGTTGTTCAACATATGGGCCTGCTCGGTGAGGTCCCCCAGCTGCTCGAAAATGCGCAGCGCCGTCTCCCCGTGCAGCTCGGCGTTGGGTCCGCCCGACCACACCTCTACCAGGTGCAGTACCGCGTGGGCCTTGCCTTGCGCTTTCAGCTCATGAGCCGCCTCTGCTTCGGCGAGACCTCGCTCAGCCCATCGGCGGGCATCGGCGTAGCGACCCTGCTGGACCCGGCACACCGCGTAGCGGACTTGCAACTGGGCACGAACGGCGTCCGCCTCCGGACCTGTCGCGCCGCTAATAGCACGCAGGCCCAGACTCGCGCGGCGCAACGCATTGCTGTAATGGCCGCGCCGCTGCTCCACCAGCGTCTGCTTGAGCGCCAGATGAGCCTCCCGCAGTGGTTGGCCGCGCACACCTCGCAGCGCTTCCAGGTAGGCTGCGGCAGCCTCGGTCGGCCGGCCCGCCAAGAACTCTGCATCGCCCAGCGCTTCCAAGTAGAACGAACGCTCGCTTGGGCTGACGCCCGAGGAAAGTCGGGCAGCCTGGGCCGCCCTTCGGTAGGCGTCGGCGGCGGCGGCCGGCGCATAACGTGCCATCGCCCGCTCCCCGGCCCGCCAGCCGTAGTCCATCGCTTTGTCGTAGTTGCGGGCCACGAAGTAGTGAAGTGCGAGGATCTCGGGGCGGCGGTCCGCCGCGGCGGTGGTGGTCTCGAGAACTTCAGCGGCCTTCGCGTGCAATTCGCGGCGTCGTTTATAGGGCAGGCCGGCGTAGGCGACTTCCCGAAGAATCGGGTGACGAAAGCGGAGCTGGTGACCGGTCGACACAATGAGGCCTGATAGCCCGGCGAGTAGTTCGGTTCCCGACCTCTCGGGCGCAACGTCCCTGAACATCTGCACAAGCAGGTCCTCGGGGAACTCATCGCCGAGTACTGCGGCACGCCGTAACAGTGAACGCTGCGCCGGTGGCAGCTGGTCGATCTGACTCGCGGCAAGCTCTTCAACAGTCGAAGGGAGCTCGTCCGGGTCCTCCCCCCGGGCGGCAGCACGGGCCAGCTCACGCAGCAGCAGCGGATGTCCACCCGAGCGCACGGCCAGCTCTTCGGCGATCGCAGGCGGCAACGGCCGCTCCGGTGTTGCCATCTCTGCCAGCTCTATCGACGACGTCATGTCGAGCGGTCCCAACTCAATTCGACCGGTAGCGGCGGGGATCCAGCCGGTAGGACGGTCGTCGCGCGTGACAAGAAGGAGCCATGGTTGCTGCTGTTCCCGTCGAGCAATGGTGGTCAGCACACCTTCGCTCGCCGGATCCGCAAGATACGAGTCTTCGACAACGAGCATGACGGGGGTCGGAACCATCCGCTCAAGCAGGTCTGCGACAAGCTCTGGTACACGCTCCGCGCGATGCTGCTCCTCCAGCTCGGCCACTTCCGGGCTCGGGGGGATGGTCACGTCGAGCACGACACCGAGCAACGAAACCCATGGGCGCAGCTCAGGCGCCACGGTGGTCACGCAATCTTGGAGGCAGTTGGCGATTGTGTCCGGATCCATGCTGCTGTTGGTGCCGAGCACCTGGTGCAGCAGGCGTCGCACCGGTGTGTACGGCGTTCCAGCGCCCGTCCGCTCGCAGTCGCAGTGCAGCACGGTGACCTCTTCGGCCTGCGCGACAGCCTCATCAACCAGCCTGGTCTTGCCGATTCCTGGCTCACCGATCACTTCGATGAGGCCGCCTGATCCGTTGATCAGCTGCTCAATGGCACCTCTGAGAATGGCCATCTCGGCGTCCCGGCCGATGAAGGCGTCCTCACCGTACTGCTGCCGGCGAGGCTCGAGCGGCTCGCCAAGCGTGACGACCGGCACCGGCTTACTTTTGCCTTTCAGGCTCGCCATAGGCGCGTCACTGACCGCGTACGACCGCCGTGTGTGCTCCAGCACGTCAGCTGCCATGAGGATGGAACCAGACTCTGCATGCGCGGCCAGCCGGGCAGCGAGGTTTACGGCGTCGCCCTTCACCGAATAGGTCCGGCGACTGGGGGAGCCGGTGTCGCCCGTGAATACCCGGCCCTGCGATATGCCGGCTTGCAATGGCAGCCGGCCAGCCCGATCGACGGTCTCGCGGACCGCGGTCAGCAGCCGATCGGTGTCGTCGCCGGCACTGCGGGGCGCACCGCCGACGAGCAAGATCTTTCCGCCGTTGACATCCACATCCGTGTCGAGGAAGGAGACGTCGTGGGCGACTGCAGCCTCCTGCACATTGCGAAGCACCTCATCGACGGCTGCCGTGACCACCTCTGCGCCCTCCTCGGCTAGCAGGGTGTCGGTTCCGTCGAAGCGTAGGAAGGCTACGGCCACCGTTCGGTGCTCCGGTTCGCGAGACGGTTGGGAGAGATAAGCCCACAGTTGCGGCGCTAGCAGCTGTTCAATAACGGCCGGCATCGGCTCAGGTTCCGGCTGCGGTGGACGGTTCGCGGGTGTCGGTACACCGGAGAGGAGATGACCCCAGCCTTCGTGCGGGCGTACGAGGCCTGGCCCGAGGTCCGCAGCAGTGGCGTCCCCCACCAGCACTTCACCGATGCCCGCGGCGTGTTCCAGCATGGTGACCGCCGTAGCCGTTGGCCCCAGCAGGACCAAGTCCCGGCGCAGGGCAGGATTTCCCGCGAGTATCAGATGGACTGGACCAGACTCGACACCAGCGGAAGCACGCAGCTTGACTCGGCCGATAGACGTTTTGGCGCGTCCGATTTGCGCAAGAGCCCGATGCATGCGCAGCCCGGCCCTCGCAGCGCGGCGGCTATGGTCTGCATCGTCGAAGAGCAGGAGCAGCGCGTCACCGCCCCACTTGAGAAGGTCGCCACCCTCGTCCTCGGCATCCATCAGCAGCTGGCTGAAGACCGTGTCGAGGAGGTTGCTCAGTTCTTCCGCGCCTTCCCGGCCCCGGCGGGCGAGCCGCTCGGTGAGTGGGGTGAAACCGGTGATGTCAAAGAACAGCAGGCTTCCATCGATGACTCGGTGGACAGGCCCCAACTCAGCGGCGGCCCATGCGGGCAGCAGTCGAGGCACATACGCCGTCAGGGGCGGGCCCTCCCGAAGCGCCGCCAGCCGGGGGTCGCTGGCGTCCATACTCAACTGTATGGGGGATCACCGGTCAGGGTGAAGTTGATCATGTCTATGCCGACCCGCCGAGAGCGGTGGCGTGGCCTGGTACCGAGCGCGCCAGGAGGCTCAACAGGCTCTTCCCATGAGCGCCCGGATAAAGAGCGCCGTGAGCCATCCCCACCCGAGCACCACCGCCACTGTGAAGGCGATGTTGATCACGGGATTGCCCGCTCCTGAAGCGATACCTGCGAAGGCGACGAGATAGTAGACGCCGATGACCGCCGAGCAGGCGGCCCAGCCACGATCGCCGGCCCGCGCTGACCTGCGAGCGCAGGCGAGACATGCCACGATCAACCCAAGAAAGCCGATGCCGCCTGCTACCAGATGTCCGACGCCGCTAGCGGTAATCACCATCGGTGGGCCCGGCGGCGTACCGATCGGAAATCCCTCAGCAGGATCGGCGCGGAGCAGGCCGGCTGTAGCAACGCCGAGTCCGTAGATCACCAGGCCAGTGATCATGGCGTACGAGCGTCGTCCGGCGCGCTGCTGTACGGCACTTACTCCAAGCGCGCCGATGACCGTGAGCAGGCCGCTGACAACCATCATCGTCGAGTGGATCCAGCCGCCCGCGCCGTTGGCCAGCAGGCTGAGAGAGTGGATGCGGATGTCGAAGCCGTCACGCAATACTGCCTCGAGAGTGCCAATGCCGACGTAGAGAGGTCCGGCGATCGCGCCGGCAATCAGGGCTATCCGCAGCTGCGGCGAAGTGCTCACCTGATGCTGCTGGAGATTCTGAGACAACATGATGTGGAGTCCTTTCGATCGTCGGATCGTTTCCTACTAGAACTAGACCGTCCAGTACTGCCAGAATCATCGCTCGCTCCCTAGAATCTTTTGGTGACTTCACAGATGTCGGGTCGAAGTTCCCGCAAGCGCAGTGCGATTCTCGACGCGGCCACGGAGCTGTTCCTGGCGCGGGAGTACGCCGGCACCTCGATGGAGGACATCGCCTCGGCGGCTGCGGTATCGAAGCAGACCGTCTACAAGCACTTCAGCGACAAGGAGACGCTGTTTCGAGAGGTTGCGCTCGGCAGCGTCGGACGCGTCGGCAGCGCGTTTCAGGCGAAGGTGGCAGCGACCGCGGAGGCCAACGATGTGCCAGCGGCGCTCCACGAGCTGGCGCGGAGCTACATCGATGCAGTGATGAGTCCGATGCTGTTGCGTCGCCGCCAGCTGGTTCTGCGCGAGGCGGGACGGTTCCCAGACCTCGCGCACAAGTATCACGAGAGCGGGCCACGCCGCACGATCACTGCGTTGAGCACCGCATTTGCACGGCTGGCCGAGCGCGGGGAATTGGTGATCAAGGATCCGCGAGTTGCCGCGGCCCAGTTCGCGTTCCTGATCATTGGTGAGCCGCTCGATGCCGCGATGTTTCGTGGTGTCGGCCGCCGCCGCCCGCGTCGCGAGCTCCATGCGCTAGCTGACGCAGGCGTGGAAGTCTTTCTTGCCGCCTATCGAAGCCCGCGTACGGGGGCGGTACCCAGCTAGCTCAGAATGGGCACGTCACGGTATCGGGCGACTCTGGCTTCGGCGAAGGCATTGGCTGATCGACCGCGACCTGCCGATCATGGTCCCGCCAGAAATCAGGTGGCGGACCCCACTCGGCATTACGCCGATAGCTGTGTCCCGTGGGGCTGATCCATTCCAGTCGTGCACCGCTGGTCGACTGGATCATCCAGCCGCCGTGGGTTTTCAGGTAGTGATGCCGTAGGCACAGGCTCTGCAGGTTGCTGAATGTCGTCCGGCCCGTCGCAAGCGCCTTCTCGAGCCGACGGGCAAAGGAATGCGGGTCGATGTGGTCGATCTGAGTGTCGAAAGCGGGCACATCACAGGCGGGGAACACGCAGCTGCGATCTCGGGCCTGAACTGCCATCCGAAGTACCTTCGGCACCCGGTAGGAGGCAAGATCAACGGCCTTGATCTCGCCACTGAAGGGATCGGTCAGGATTCGAGTCAGTGCGGCGTTCTCGGCAAGCCGCCGAGCGTGGTCAGCCTCGATGGGACCATAACCCAGCAGGGTCGCGGGTTGACTGTCCAGTCCAGCGAGGGTGGATGCCTGCATATAGAGGTGCAGCATCACCCGAGCCGGGTCCATCATGCGCCCTCCGCGAGACGTTGGGCTTGGCTCGGCATCTTCCACGGCACTGCTCGCGTGACCAACGCTCGCAGCGTTGCAGGGTGACCCCGCTTCGGAGGGCTTACGCGTGAGGAGGTCCATTTGCAGATCGCGCATCACCTGCATCAGCGCATCGGCCCGAAAGTTGTCGAACGACTTGCCATCCGCGGTCTCGCAGGCCGCTCCAGCCTTGAGGGAATCGTCGTGAATGCGCCACGCGTGCGCATTGAGCGCTTGGTATGCAAGCTGTGCCTCGTCAGCGGTGAGATAGGCACAGAGTGAGGCCATACCCGCCTGCTTGCGGTTGATCCAGATACTCCGGTTCTTTAGCTCACGGCGGTGGGTTTCGGACTCGCCATTGGGAATCCGCGCCATGACTGCTGTCCGAAGCCTCGATTCGAGCTTTCTCGGGGTGAGTTCGGCTGAGTCCTGCACTATCTGGTCGACGAACTGCTGATCATCGGTAGTCTGGTAGCCGACCGGAGCCAGCTCGCGAGCCATCACCTTTAGCCTAGGAACGTCTATCGCGCCTGCTGAAAGCATGGCTGCTGCCCGCGGGACGTCTGCTGCGAAATATGCGGCGTCAATCAACTGCTGACCAGCCGTGAATGATGTCCCAAGCGCGGCGCCAATCCCGTCCGCGCAGAACGCCTCGATCTCACGCTGCGAACCGAAGCCGGTCTCGACTGTGTGAGATCCGCCAGGCAGTCCCTCAAGCGGCTGGTCGCGGTCATCCTCGTCAGTGATCACTGCGTAGTCCGCAAGGGCCTTCACCGCGGCCAGCTGTACACCTTGAGCCCAACGGGAGAGACGCTCCGCGCCTGTCATTGCTTCAACCAACTGGGCTGGCGACAGCACCGACATGTCCAAGTGCTGCAGCGCACCTGCGAGCGCCGGCCCAGCCACGGCCGTCACACCGGGAAGCGGACGGGGAGCGATTCGCCGTACGCCCGCCCATGCGTCCTCGACGTCGGCGTTTTCCGTCAAGGAACCCTGTGACCTACGACGTGTCTTACCGGAGGAAGTCTCACTGAAGGTCGGTGCGCCCAGATGGCCCAGCCAGTCCTCGAACTCTTCAGGAGTCATCGTGGCCATGAGCTCGGTCCAGGGATCCCCGTACAGCTCCTGTTCTTCTGTGAGGGCTACTCCCGTGAGTGGGTCTCGTTCGGCGTAGTCCTCACAAGTCACCGGGCTCCAGTCGAAGCCCGTCTCGGCAGCGTCGTCACGCAACCGAGACGGGCAGACCACAACAGCCACACAGCACCCCCGAGCGAGCATCTATATCGAACTTGTATTCGATTATAATCGAATCGTTGATCGGCTGTCAAGCCGAGCGCTCGCGACATCTCACAAAGCTGGGGGCGGTCCATCAACTCGAAAGGGCTACCCTTGGTTGCGCGTTGCCCGGACGGATGACCGAAGACCGCCGACAGATTGAGAGATCTTGACCGCCACTAAACGCGCATTGGAATTGACCCGCGCCGCTGCGAACGCGGCTGTCGACAAGCTTGGCACCGATCTGGTCGCCTACGACGTCTCCGAGCAGCTGGCCATCACAGACGTTTTCCTGGTCGTCACCGCCTCCAACGAGCGCCAGGTCGGCGCGGTCGTCGACGGGATCGAGGAGTCGCTCCGCGGGCATGATGCGAAGCCGGTACGCCGCGAGGGGTATCGCGAGCAGCGCTGGGTACTGCTCGATTACCTCGACATCGTTGTGCATGTGCAACACACCGATGAGCGCCGCTTCTACGCGCTGGAACGGTTGTGGCGCGACTGTCCGGAGATCGAACTTCGAGTAGACGTGCGGCGATGACGGCGGCGCGAATCATCCTCTGGCGCCACGGTCGCACCGAGTGGAACGTGGTTGACCGCTTCCAGGGTCAGGCCGACATCCCCATTGATGCGGTGGGACATGCCCAGGCGACCCGAGCGGCTGAAGCGCTGGCCGCCTACCGGCCTCTCGGGTTGTACTCCAGCGACCTGTCCCGGGCTTACCAGACTGCTGAGGTGCTCGCCGAGCGCACTGAGCTGGAGATCGTCACGGATAAACGGCTCCGCGAGATCCAGGTCGGCTCATGGGAGGGCTTGCTGGGTGAGGAGATCAGGTCGGCCGACCCCGAGCTGGCACGCCGGCTATGGGCGGGGGAGGACGTCCGCCGGTCGCCCACCGGTGAGAGCCCGAGTGAGGTCGCTGAGCGGATGGTCGAGGCGCTCATGGACATCGCCGAATCTGCTGCGGATGATTCCACCGTTGTGGTCGTGACGCACGGGCTGTCCGGCCGCGTCGGTGCGTGCCGATTCGTGGGACTGCCGTTCCCGCAATGGCGACTGTTCGGGGGTCTGTCGAATTGTGCCTGGGTGAGCATCGACCGGCACCGCTCTGGGGCGTACTGGCGGATTGAGGGCTACAACCTCACCGCGAATTCCGATCGCGAGGTTGACTGACCGGGAACGTCCCGCCTCGACTCATGATCGTGACGGGAACCGCGTCAATGGCATGCTGGTCGGGTGACGACGGCACCGGTGGATACCGCAGTCGAGGCGCCGCCGAAGTTCTCCTGGGCGCTGCTGCCAGCCTTCGGCGTGTCGCTGGCAGGCTTTCTGCTCTTCGGGCTGGAGCATGAGCCGTCGGGTTACGCCGTACTGGTTGTCAGCGTTGTCCTAGGATTCGTCGTTGATCGTGATCTTGGTAAGAGCCTGCTGTTGATCGGTTTCAGCTTGGGCATCATCGGAACGATCTCGCTGGCGGCAGACATCAGCTACAGCAACATCATGCTGATGGGAAGCGTGCTGCTGCTCGCTGTCGTCGTCCCGTACGTGGTCGACCGATTCGTCTTCAAGCGCCACATCGTGCGGTTCCCGATCAACACGGGCCGGAAATGGACAACCGCCGAGAAGTGGTACCTGGCAATCGTGGTTGGGCTTGCCTGGGTGATCATGCCGTTCTACTTCATCCGCTCCGGCACCTACCTCAACTGGCCGGCGGTGAGCGAGCCGACCGAGATCATCAGGCTCTTCATCTGCGTGAATGCTGTCGGCCTGTGGGATGAACTGTTCTTTATCTGTACGGCGTTCGCGCTTCTACGGCGACACTTCCGACTGTGGCAAGCGAACATCTTGCAGGCGATCATCTTCGTGTCTTTCCTGTGGGAGCTGGGTTATCAGAGCTGGGGGCCGTTCCTGACAACGCCATTTGCCCTGATCCAGGGCTACATCTTCAACCGCACCCGATCGCTTCCCTACGTGGTCAGCGTGCACTTGATCTTCGACTGTGTGCTCTGGGCCATACTCCTCCATGCCCATAATCCGGGCTGGCTGCCGATCTTCCTCTACTGATTTTGACTGGCGGGCATATTCCGTCAGCATTCCGCAATGATCTCCTGCCACCGACGGAGGCTCGAGTGGGCAGGATGAGGGCGTGTCCATCCGGGGGGTCGTCTGTGGCTCGCCGTCATACTGCTGGTTGTGTTCGCACTGGCGGTTGTGATCGGTCTGAGACGTGTCCGTGTTCGGCGCCGGCAGGAGGTCGCGGGCAGCCGTACGCGGTGGTGCACCTCCTCACAAGAGGGATTAGCCCGACTGCGGCATCGAATGTAACCCGACTTTTGTCAGCTTTCGCGGCCCGCGGGGGTAAAGATGCTTTTGGCTAGGGGTTTTGGTCGGCGGGTTGTGCACTAATCCGGGCCTTTAGCCTGTGCGTGTGGCCTACATCCGGACGGTGAAGACGGCCAGCCGGGCGACCGCGGTGCAGATCGTGCACTCCAACCGGCGCGGGTCGCGCGAGATCGAGCACATCGGGTCGGCGCATACCCCGGAGGAGGTGGAGGTGTTGAAGGCGGTCGCCCGGCAGCGGCTGCACGCCAGTCAGGACACCTTCGACTTCGGTGATGGCCGGCCTGCGGTGCGAGGCTGCCGATCGTGTCGACTCGGTCCCAGCTGCTGTGGGACGTGTTGGGCCTCGCCTACGCCCGCTTGGGGTTTGATGCTGGCGTGCGGACAAGACGAGGTGTTCAAGGCGTTGGTGCTGGCCCGGGTGATCGAGCCGACCAGCAAGCTGGACACGATCCGGGTGCTGGACCGAGATCGGGATCGCCGCGCCGCGCTATCCGACGATCAAGCGGCGGCTGCCCGGTCTATGCGACACCGATGAGTGGCGGCAGCGGCTCGCGCGGGCGTGCGCGGCGCATGTCGGGCTGGGCCCGGCGACGTTGGTGCTCTACGACGTGACCACGTTGTACTTCGAGAGTGCGCCACGAGGCGCATGGTTCTTATTCCCCGCGCAGCGGGGACCAACGTGAGGGGAGGTTGGTGGGTCTGATGGCTAACCGGGTGCGGGAAACCGGGCCGGGGACCATAGCAGGCCAGGAAACCGTGGGCCGGGTCTGAACTGTCCGGGACGGCGCCGCGGGAAGACCCGCGCGATATGGCAAAGACTGAATTGTTTGAACCTCAGTGTCCAGAAGACGTAGATGACACGTCCGCCGGAAGAAGACAGGTGAAACCGGTGGCGGCCCTGCCGGGGAAGTGTTTCGAGTTCTCGGCAACCTTCAGGGTGCAGCGGCGATGCCCAGTCAGGGCATTCAAGGATGCGAACGGGGTGCCTGTGTCGCGCTCGATACGTAGGAACCGTGACGAACGTGGGATCGCCTAAGGAGCGCGAGCTCTAAGGCGACGGAGGCCTGGTAGTAGTCGCCGGGGTGACGTCCGGCCAGGGCGGGCAGGAAAGCTGCCCACAGGGCGAAGCAGGCCAGATCAGCGAAAGAGGAGGCTCGGCGATGGGAGGTATGCGAAATGCAGAACGCCGAAACGGTGCTGGGTGTCCTGAAGAACAGGGGCAGGCGACGCCTGCCGGTGGATGAGTTGTATCGGCAATTGTTCAACCCGGCGCTGTATCTGCTGGCCTACGGCCGTATCTATGCGAACAAAGGCGCGTTGACGCCCGGCGTAGATGAGCAGACAGCGGACGGAATGTCGGTGTCGGTGATCACCCGAATCATCGAGGACATGCGACAGGAGCGTTACCGGTTCACCCCGGTGCGCCGAGTGCATATTCCGAAGAAGAAGGGCGGCACCCGACCATTAGGTATTCCGTCGTGGTCAGACAAACTGGTTCAAGAAGTGGTGCGGCTGCTGCTGGAGGCGTACTACGAGCCGCAGTTTTCTGACCAGTCACACGGTTTCCGGCCCGGCCGAGGATGCCATACCGCGCTGCGGGAGGTATCACGCTGCTGGACGGGGACGGTGTGGTTCATCGAGGGCGACATCGCCGATTGTTTCGGCAGCCTGGACCATCACGTCCTCCTGGGCATCTTGGCCGAGCAGATCGGCGACCGCAGATTCCTGCGGGTGATCGCCGGCATGCTCAAGGCCGGTTACCTGGAGAACTTCACCTGGCACGCCACCTTGTCGGGGGCGCCCCAGGGGGCTGGCTGTTCGCCGGTGCTGTCCAACATCTACCTGGACAGACTCGACCGGTTCGTCACCGAGCACCTCATCCCCGCCCACACCCGGGGACGTCGGAGAAGGCGGAGTCCGGAGTACTCGCGGGCCCTGCGCGAACGCTACCGATCCTGGCGTCAGGGCGACCGGCCTGCCGCCAAGGCCGCGCTGCGCAGAGTCCACGCTCTCCGGCCGGGCGATCCGATGGATCAGGGCTACTGCAGGCTGCGGTACGTGCGTTACGCCGACGATCATCTGCTCGGGTTCATCGGACCCAAAGCCGAGGCTGAGCAGATCAAACAACAGATCGCCGGTTTCTTGCGCGACCAGCTGAAGCTGGAGCTGTCGCAGCCGAAGACCCTGATCACCCACGCCGCCACCACACCGGCACGGTTTCTCGGGTATGAGATCGCTGTCCAGCACAACGATCGCAAGATGACACACCGGCGGCGCTCGATCAACGGATCGGTCGCGTTGCGAGTCCCGCCGGACGTCATCGAGACGGCATGCCGTCCCTACCTGCACGGCCCCAGGCCCCGGCGTGTCAACGCGCTGGTCCCCGAAGACGACTACACCATCGTGGCCGCCTTCGGAATGCGGTATCGCGGCATCGTCCAGTACTACCTGTTAGCCCGGAACGTGTACTGGCTGAACCGTTTGCACTGGGTCATGCAGACCTCGATGCTGCGGACGTTGGCCACTAAGCATCGTTCCACGGTGACCAAGATGAAGACCAAACATCGCGTCGTCATCCCCACCGAAGCTGGCAAACGCACCGCCTACCAGGCCCGCCTGGAACGCGGGAACAGGAAGCCACTGGTCGCCACCTTCGGCGGCATACCCTTGATCCCCGACCTCTCCACCGAGATCGACGATCAGATCAGACCACTCAGCGCCCACCCCCACAAGGAACTGGTCGCCCGGCTGATCCAGGCAAGATGCGAAATATGCACACGTCACGGCGAGGTCGAAGTCCACCACGTCGTGAGCCTGAAACACATCGCCGCCAACCCCGCCCCGTGGGCACGCCTGATGACACGACGCCGCCGCAAGACACTCATCTTGTGCCCGGACTGCCACCAGCACACCCACACCCGCTGATCGGAGAGCCCGGTGCGGTGAAAGTCGCACGCCGGGTGTGCGCCGTGAGGCGCTTCGTTGTATCCCCAATGCAGTTGGGAGGAACTCGGAGGAATGTTCCTGGGTCGCCTGGCTTACCTGGACGGGAAACCGCGAGGGGACAAGAGCATGCCAGGGAAGCGGTGGCCGTCTGGAGGCGTCCAGGGCGGGGTGCTGCGAGACCCGCACGATATGGCCAAGGCTGGATTGCTTGAAGTCCAATCTCCAGCGGTGAGAGTGCGCACCCTCCGGAATGACGCCTGGAACCGGTGCCGTGTCATGCCTCGGTATGAACCTGAGATCGGGGCATCCCCCCGTGACGCGGAGCCCCGCCCAGCGAGGGCGGTCAAGGAGATGAGTGGGCGGCCTGTGTCGTGCTCGACACGTATGACGAAGACGTACCGCGGGATCGCCTACGGGATGCGAGTCCTAGGGCGACGGAGTGCCAGTAGTAGTCGCAGGAGTCACGACCTGCCAGGGCGGCCGGGAAAGCCGGTCCACAGGGCGAAGGGGCACAGGTGATCGAAGATGTTCAGCGCTGGGAGGTATGCGTAATGCAGAGCGCCGCAGCTGTGCTGGAGATCATCGGTAAGCGTGGTGAGCGAGGTCTGCCGGTCGAACGGTTGTATCGGCAGATGTTCAACCCGCAGTTGTATCTGGTGGCCTACGGGCGCATCTACGCCAATGCTGGTGCGATGACGCCGGGGGTCACTGGGGAGACCGTGGACGGCATGTCGCTGGCCAAAATCGGCGCGATCATCGACGTGTTGCGTCATGAGCGGTACCGGTGGCAGCCGGTGAAGCGGGTCTACATCCCCAAGAAGAACGGGAAGCGGCGCCCGCTGGGCCTGCCGACCTGGTCGGACAAGCTGGTCGCCGAAGTGGTCCGTCTGTTGCTTGAGGCCTACTACGAGCCGCAGTTCTCCGACCGTTCCCACGGTTTCCGTCCCCGCCGGGGCTGCCACACCGCGTTGACTGAGGTGGTGGAGGTCTGGAAGGGGACCCACTGGTTCATCGAGGGAGACATCTCTGACTGTTTCGGGTCTCTCGATCATGATCTGATGATCGACATCCTGGCGGAGAAGATCCACGATGGCCGGTTCCTGCGACTGATCGATCAGATGCTCAAGGCCGGATATCTGGAGGACTGGCGGTGGCACGCCACGCTCAGCGGTGCGCCGCAAGGCGGTGTCGCCTCACCCGTCTTGTCCAACATCTACCTTGATCGGCTCGATCAGTTTGTCGAACAACGGTTGCTGCCCGAGTACAACCTCGGCCGCCGCCGCCGGCCCAACCGGGCTTATCAAGTCCTGGAGTACGCGATCCAGAAGGCCAAACGGCATAACGAGCGGGACACGGCGCGGGAGTTGATCCTGCAGCGTCGTGACCTGCCCAGCCAGGACCCGAACGATCCGGACTACCGGCGACTGCGCTATGTCCGCTACGCCGACGACTGGCTGCTGGGATTCGCCGGTCCCAAGCATGAGGCCGAGGAGATCAAGTCGAAGATCGCGACCTTCCTGCGCGAGGAACTCAAGCTGGAACTGTCGCAGTCCAAAACGCTGATCACACACGCCACCAGCCAGGCGGCGCATTTCCTCGGATACGAGATCAAAGCCCAGCACTCCAACACCAAGATCACCCGAGGACGTCGGGCGGTCAACGGAGCGATCGGGCTGTTCGTGCCCCAGACCGTCATCAGGCAGCGGTGCGCGCTCTACATGAGCAAGGGAATCCCGGCGCAACGAGGAGCTCTGATCCGCGACAACGACTTCACCATCGTCGCGAAATACGGCTCCGAATACGCCGGGCTCGTCCAGTACTACCTCCTCGCCCAAGACGTGTTCCGCCTGGCCCGGCTCCGCTGGGTCATGGAGACGTCGATGCTGAAGACCCTCGCCGGGAAGCATCACAGCACGGTCACCAAGATGGCTCGAAAGTACAAGACGACGATCAAGACATCGGCTGGACCACGGGTGGTCTTCCAGGTCAGCGTCGAACGCGACCGAGGACGCAAACCGCTGGTGGCTCGCTTCGGTGGGATCCCGCTCCGACGAAACCGCACCACCGTCCTCACCGACCAGCGGCCGGTGATGGCCAGCGCCAAACGGAATGAGCTGATCCACCGGCTCCTCGCCGGGCGCTGCGAGATCTGCAAGTCGATGGTGGGCCTACAGGTTCACCACATCCGAAAACTTGCCGATCTCAACCAACCCGGCCGCCCGGAGAAATCCTCCTGGATGCACCTCATGGCCATGCGGCGACGCAAGACGCTCGTCATCTGCGGTCGCTGCCACGAGGACATCCACACCGGGCGGGCCACCAAGCCCTACCCGAAATGATCACTGGAGAGCGGGGTGCAGGGAAACTTGCACGCCCCGTTCGGGAAGAGGACGACGGAAAAGGACCTACACCACAGGCACCTCGCCGGCGCCCTACTTCACTCGGAGGGAGGCCACGCGGAAAAGGACCCCACCGGGGCACCTCGCCGCGCGGCCGACCCTACCCGATGACGAGGACCGGCTCCGCAAGGCCGGGATGAGCAAGGAACGCCGGGTCGACCCGCAGATCACAGTCGGGCTTGTTGACCGATGCGCGCCGGGTTCCCGCTGGAGGTGCACGCGTTCGAGGGCAACAAGGCCGAGACCCGCGACCCTCGTCCCGGTGCTGCAGGCTTTCGCCGGAGCGGCACGGGCTGCGAGAGATGGTCGTGGTCGCCGATGCCGGGATGCTGTCCGCGGCGAACCTCGACGCCGTCGAGGACGCCGGGTTCTCCTTCATCGTCGGGTCGCGGATCAGCAAGGCTCCCTACGATCTGGCCGAACACTTCAAACGGCGCGGGGACTACTTCGCCGACGGGCAGATCCTGGAATCGTCGCGGGTGATGGGGACCGGGAAGGCCGCGCGAACGCGTCGGATCGTCTACCAGTACTCCTTCAAGCGGCGCAGCCGGGACGACCGGGCGATCAACGCGATGATCGACCGTGCCGAGAAGATCACCTCCGGTCAGGCAGCGATGCGCAACGTGCGGTTCCTCAAGGTCACCGGGGCCACCAAGCAGATCGACCAGGAGCTCGTCGACCGCGCCCGGCAGCTCGCCGGCCTGAAGGGCTACGTCAGCAACATCCCCCTCGACACCATGGCCGGTGCCGCGGTGATCGCCGCCTATCACGACCTGTGGCAGGTCGAGCGGTCTTTCCGAATGGCCAAGACCGACCTCCGTGCCCGGCCGGTGTTCCATCGCCAGCGTGACTCCATCGAGGCCCACCTGACCATCGTGTTCGCCGCGCTCGCGATCAGCCGCTACCTCCAAGAGCACACCGGCATCTCGATCAAGAAGCTCGTAAACACGCTGCGCACCGTCAGGTCCGCGACCATCAACGTCAACGGCGAACTGCTCACCCTCGATCCGGAAATACCACCGCCAGCCCGCGAACTCCTCATCGCGCTGGGACACGAGGGTAACTAAGGCAAGTGGCACGACTCAGGTCTTGGGCTCGGCGGCGGCGAGGTCACCGTCGAGGGCGAGCAGCCGCAGCCTAGGCGGTCAGATCGGCAGCGACGGCGACTATCTGCAGCCAGGCCTGATGGATGGCGTACTCCCGTGATGGGAACCGGCCCAGGCCGGTGTCTTTGGCGGCCTTGATCCGGTCCTCGACCCGGGCGTGGGCGCGGTGCCGGGCCTCCAAGAACGCCAGCTGCCCGACGGCGGTGTTGGTGGCAAAGGCTTGGTAGCGCCAGCCGTCGGTCTCCTCTAGCAGCGACAGCTGCGCGCCGGGATGCGGCCGTTCGCGGCGGACGATCACCCGCATCCCGGCTGGCCAGCGCCGCAGATCGAGCAGGCCGGTGACCTCGGCGACCTCGGCGCCGTCGCGAACCTCACCGTCAGCGGTGACCGCCGATGTCCACGCGGCCTCCGGCAGCTGCGTGATCGCGCTGGTCAGCGCCATGTTCTTGGTCGGGAAGCCGACCGAGTACTCCAGGCGGCGGCCACGGACCTGACCCTGGAGGCTCAGCCAATCCAACAGTTCATGGGTGGCGCCGGCCCCGTCGGCCCGGACTAGCAGGTACCGCCGAGCCGGGTCGGGATCTGGGCGATGGCCCGGTCAAGGACGTCGATGTGGTCCCCGGCGTGGTTGCTGCCGGCGTTGCCCGGCCGCGACTGATCGCCAACAGCTCGGTGGTGTTGTCGCACCACACCCCGATCGGATGAAACCCAAAGCCACCCTTGAACGTCGCCCGGGCCTGCTCCTTCTCCAACCCGCACAGGTTCGCGGCAAGGTGTGCAAGGTGTTGCCTGCGACGCACGCGTTCGGGGTTTAGCGGATAGTTGGCTTGATTCGATCGTGGTCGACGTTGTCGGCGAGGTAGCGCACCAGGCCGATGTCGTGCATGCCAAGCGCGGCGGCGGTGAGCTTGGGATCGAGGTCGGTGACGAGCTGGGCGAGTCGGGTCTGCCGGCAGGCCGACGGTGTGGTCCCGCTGGAGGCGAGTGCTCGGGTCAGATAGGTGCTGTCGGCGGGCGTGTCGCGGGTCCGGGTCACGCCGGTGACGACGAGGTGCGGGTTGAGGGTGTGCAGTTCGACCCGGTGGAGCAGGCAAGCGTCGAGCGCGGCCCATGTCGCCGGGTCGAGCGGTGTGGGGAAGGGTCGCCCGGACAGCCGTACCGCTTGCCGGCTGGGGTCGATGTTGGTGACGGTGAGGGTGCGTATCTCGGCGTTCGACGCGGCGTGCAGCAGCGCCAGCAGCCCGATGAGCCGCTCGTGTGGGTGGACCGCGTCGCTTGCCCACCGGCGGAACAACGTGCGCTGCTTGGCGATGCCGAGGACAGTGCCGGTGAACCCTGGTTGGCTGCCCAGCCGTAACCGCTGGCTCGGGTTGGTGAGGATGAGCTTGCGCCGCTTGGCCCAGCCGAAGAAGCGGCGCAGCACGTAGGTCTGCTGGTGCCGGCTGCTGGGCGTCCGGGCGAGATAGACCTCGAGGTCGCCTGAGGTGACCTCGGCCCAGCCGGTGATATGTCGAGCGGTCATCAGGTGCTTGGCCAGGTCGCGCAGGATCCTTAGCCGGGTCTCGAGCGTGATGTCGCTGAGCTGGCGACGTTCGGCACGGCGGTCGCGGTCCCGCTCGTCGAGTTGTGCCCGGTCGAACGCGATGACCGCCGGGCGCAGTGGGGCCGGGATCGCGTCGAGGTAACGCTGGCGGCGTGCCGCGGCTCGTTGCTGGGCTTCGTCGTCGGGGAGGGCTAGGCCGCGGCCGGTGAAGAACACGGTGAGCGCACGGACGGTCAGCGTGGTCGACTCATCGACGGGTAGGCAGCGATGCAGGACCTGCTGCGCGCTCACGGGCTCCGCGGTGAGGATCCGGGCGGTTTTTCGAAGGATCGTCATGGCGCCACCGGGGTGATAGCGGGCGGCGGCGAACGCCGTGAGCTCGTGCCACCAGGCCGGCACAGTGCCCATCCGGCGTGCTATCGAGGCGGCGTATCGGAACGGTCGATCCGGGTCGGCGAGAGTGCAGCGGTTGCACAGGCCGTGCCCGGAGTTTCGTCGCTGCTCGCCGCAGCGCACGCAGGTGATCGTCTTGGGCGGCTTGCGGGGCGCCGCGGCGCGGACGCAGGCTGCGCACATCCCCGACGGCTGCAGGTGCCGCAGCTGCCCGCACCGCAGGCAGGGACGTTTGGCCGCGGCCCGGACAACGCGGCGATGGCAGGCATGACATCGGTTCCGGTGGCGGAACTTCACCGGAGCCGCGCAGTCCACGCAGGCCGGATAGTTGGTCACAGCGGCGGCATCGAGCGGCCGCGGGCGGCCTTGGGTTCGGGCTTCGTTCTTGCCGGCGTGCCAGCGACGCCAACGGGTGTGGTGTCCACCTCGAACAGGTCGTTGGGCGTGCACTCCAACGCAGTGCACAACGCGAGGAGTGTCTCCAGCTTCACCTGGGCAGGTTGCTTGGCGAACAGTGCCGAGACCGATGCCGAGGACAGGTGCAGTCCAGAGCGCTCGGCGAGCAGGCGGCGCAGCTGTGCAGCGGTCCAGACCTCGCGCTGGGCTGCGGCCATTCGCAGTCGCCACCTAATCTGCATCGGAGTCTCCTTCCAGCCCCGTGAGCGTCCCGGAAATCGCCCGCCGGTAGGCGTCCTCGATGAACGTCGCGGACGGTGTCACGTAACGCATCGTCGTGCCGACATGCCAGTGTCCGAGCATCTGCTGGATCGCGACCAAGTCCACGCCGCGCTCGTAGTTGCGGGTCGCGCAGGCATGCCGCAGCGAGTGCGGGCTGAACCTAACCTGCACGCCGTCGCTGGTGTTGTCGGATCCGGTCATCGCCTGCTCAAGGTCGAGCAGGTGCGCCAGTCGGTTGCGGATGGTGCCGCGGTGGATACGCCCACCGCCCTCGTCGCAAAACAACGCCGACCCGTCCCCGAGCCGGGGCCGGATCTCGTCCAGGTACCAATGCAGGATCAGGTCGAGCCCGTCGAGCATCGGCACCCAACGGGGACGCGGCCCGGAGGTCTTGGCACCTTTGCCGAACCGGACGTGCAGCTTGCCGAACGGGCCACGGCCGAAGTGCACATCCGATCGATCGAGCGATGCGGCCTCCTCCGCCCGTAGCCCAGCCAGATACAACGTGCGGAACAGCGCGTAGTCCCGACCAGCCGCCACGTACTTGCGGGCGGTCGCGACCCGATCCTTGAGGAAGTCGAAGAACTCCTCCATCCGCTGCGGGCTCGGCGGCGGCTTGGCCGACGCGGAATCCGCTCCGACGTGCCTGGCCGCGTTGAACTCGTCCACAGGATCGACCAGCCGCACACCGAACGCCGCCTCGATCTCGGCGGCCTTCCGCGCAACCAGGAACGCGTGAAAGCCCTTGAACGCCTGCACATAACCACGCCGGGTCGACGCCGCCAGCCCCTGCGCCACCAGACCCGCGACCACCCGGTCGACGTCCTCGCGGGTCACCTCCCAGGCCGGCCGGCCACACGCAGCAAGGAACCGGTCGAGCACCCCCAACCAGTTGTCCATCGTCGTCTGGCTGAAGCCGCGAGCAACCTGCGAGGCCTCGTAAGCCTCCAGACACGACGCGTGGAACACCATCGGGTCAACGGCAAGGCTCGGCTGCGCGGGCACCACCCACCCACCCGGCAGCACCCGAAACTGACCTCTGGTCACCGCACGCCTTCCTAGCGCCTGTAATGTTCAGGCGTCACCTTACGAACCGGCGGTCAACCAACAAGATCGCGACACGCCGGATTAGGCCAACTTCCCACGTGGCAGCAGGTTCACAACTCAGGAACGTGTGCCAAGCGCAGGTGAGTGCGGGGTGACCAGCCTTTAGCGTGGCGTCGACATCCAGCACCACAACCTCCCCGAGGTCGGCCCCGGCCACCGGTGACGCCGGCAGCCGGGGCAGCAGACCCCAGACGTGACGCCGGACCTGAGCGCGGGCCCTCTCGACCCGGACCAGCGCGACCGGAGTGGCTTCATCGAGCGTCCGCCACACCGTCGGCGCCGACGCGACCGGGGCGAGCACGCCCTCTTGATGGCGCAAGGTGTCGATGTCGGCAATCGCCTCACCGCCAGCGGTCAGCATCATGGCCACATCCACCCAGACCCGACCACGGTCATAGCCAGCGACGAAACCACCTCGAGTCAACGCGACGGATAAGCAATCAGTCAGGCCGACCCGATCGGCGAGCAGCCGGACCGCCACCGACCCGGCCAACGGCACCACACCCCGACCCTCAGCGCTGACAGACAACCCCTGCGACCACGAAGTACCCTTCACCTGGAAAGTGCTCCTCAGCTTGGCCGAACGAGACCCTAGACAAGACTCATTCTCCCAAGCCAGGAGCACTTTTCAGTTGATCAACACCGCCGTCAAGCACGCCCATCATGAATGGTCTGGGCTAGCACTCGACCCACTAATAATTTGGAAGACACTGTTCGTCGTAGCAAAGCGCAGCGGCGCCTATTAAACGCGAGCCCGTCATCACGCCTAGCGCCCGATGCTTGCAACACCTGATCAACATGGTGAATTAGAGTCGCCCCTTCATTTATGCCGAAGATACGTTAGTTCTGTGGCAAGCGGTTTCAGGCGGCAAAGTCGCGGTAACGCGGGCGACACAATCACGAAAAGCGGCTATGTACCAAATGCACAACGCTGCGTCTCAGCAACGCATGTTGGTACGGCGCAACAAACGGCCGGGTGCCAACCGGCGTGCAATATCTATTGGAAAGACGCTAACCGGCGAACGATCGAGGGTCCAGAACGATCAGCGCCGAGAGTCAAGGAGCGTGGGCAAACCGCGCTCAGTGCACAGGCTGCCCGTATCGTCAAGGTCCTGGCCGGAACGTGGAGGGCCGGGAATGTTGGTGTCCTTGTGGATAGGGGATTCAACAAGGCACAAGACGCCACCGGGGGTTGGTTCCAGAGCGGCTGTCGATCCGAGGTGAGCCCGGTTCCCATTCATTGAGGGCAGATTGGACACGACCCCAGGTGCAAGGCTCGGCCTTCGTCCCGGGCGAGTTGGTAGAGATCAAATCGAAGGATAAGATCGTCCGCATCCTGGACCTAAACAATCGGACTCGCGACATATCGCTCGACCCCTGAGATGCTGACGTACTGCGGTTGCGACGCCCGGGGCCAGCAACGTGTTCATAAAATAATCGACGAAAAAGGGGGCGCATGGTTCAGCTCGAACTCGTGCATCATGCTCGAGGAAATTGTCTGCACAGGGACGTATCACGGGTATTTTCCCCACGCAATTTATCCGTATTGGCGCGAGATCTGGATAGAAGAGTGAGTGGGCACAACCCGTCGAAATTCCCGCAGGCAGATTGTAAGCGACTAGCCGCATATTGGCTCAACCGTGGCGAATGAGGTTGTTGATATGGAGCTATCCGATGATCGTTTCACGCGTTCGCGTAGCACGAGTTCGTTGCTGCAGAGGGTTGTCCCTGGTGGTGCGCACACGTATGCCAAGGGCGATGACCAATTTCCCGAAGGTTTAGCGCCGATCATTTCGCATGGTCGCGGCGGGCACGTGTGGGATGTTGACGGCAACGAGTACATCGAGTATGGCTCCGGGCTGCGGTCGGTGAGCCTGGGGCATGCGCATCCGCGGGTGCTCCAGGCAGTGCGGCAGCAACTTGATCACGGCACCAATTTCGTCCGGCCAAGCATCATCGAGGTTGAGGCCGCACAACGGTTTCTGGCGACGGTGTCCACGGCGGAGATGGTGAAGTTCGCCAAGAACGGCTCCGACGTGACAACCGCTGCGGTGCGGCTCGCGCGCGCAGCCACGGACCGGCCGCTGGTGGCGATCTGCCGCGACCAATCGCCTTTCTCCACCGACGACTGGTTCATAGCGACCACCCCCATGCCGGCTGGAATCCCTTCCCTCGTAGCGGACCTAACCGTCAGGTTTCCCTACGGCGATCTTGAGGCCGCCGCTGAGCTGCTGCGCAGGTATGACGGCCAGATTGCTTGTCTGATTCTCGAGGCGGCCACACAGCGCGAGCCTCCGGATGGGTATCTGGCCGGCCTGCGCGACTTGGCGCACCGTCACGGCTGCGTACTCATCTTCGATGAAATGATCACCGGGTTTCGCTGGTCGGAGGCCGGGGCGCAAGGCTTGTACGGCATTACCCCGGATCTGTCGACATTCGGAAAGGCGCTGGGGAACGGGTTTGCGGTGTCGGCATTAGCTGGCAGACGCGACCTGATGGAACTCGGTGGACTATGTCATCCTCATGACCGCGTCTTCCTCCTCTCGACCACCCACGGAGCCGAAACGCATGCGCTCGCGGCTGCCATAGCAGTCATCGAAACGTATGTGGAGGAGCACATCACCGATCGGCTCCACGAACTCGGCGAATTGCTTTCGGCCGGTGTCGGCGAAGTAGCGGCCGCGATGAACGTCGAGGAGCACGTCCTGGTCCGTGGACGAGCCAGCAACCTGGTTTTTGCCACGCTTGACGACAACCATCAACCCTCACAGGACTACCGGACCTTGTTCATGCGCCAGCTGATCCTTGGTGGCGTGCTGGCCCCCTCATTCGTAGTCAGCAGTGCGACAAGTGAGGACGACATCGAGCGCACCATCGACGTGGTAGCGCGAGCCTGCGCCGTCTACCGCAAGGCACTCGATTTGCAAAACCCAGTCCCGTGGATGGGCGGACGAGCCGTCAAACCGGTATTTCGGCGCTTCGTTTGAAGGCCGGGCAGCAGCCGGCTGCTTCACTGAGTGACTCCATTAAGTAATCGCGTTCGGCATCTGGAGTGGAATCACGTACTCCGCTCCCCCTCTACCGACTTCAAGCAGCCAGATCCCTTTATCGACAATGTCCCACCTCAGCACAAAGACAACGCCTGGACGGGCGGCGCGAGATCTTCGATAGGCCGTATTGTGACCCCCGTCCGGGTTACCGCGACCATGTTTGACAGGTGCGGCATCGACGGTAAACGGCATCAGGTGGGCCCCACGCCGCCGAGACCAGTAGCACAGGCGCCTTGGATGGCGCGCCGTAGCTCGGAACGGAGCGGTTCGTCAGGTTGGTGAGGCAGTCGTGCAAGGCGGTGGCCGGCAAAATCTCATACGCGCGCTTCCGCTCCGCATTTTTCCTGCGGAGCCGTTTCAGCGCCTCGGCATTCTGACTGGTTAACCGCTCATCCCGCTTGCCCCAGTCCGCCTCAGCTCGCCGCACCCACTTGCGGAATATGTCGGTGCCGATCCCCAGCTCTGGGTCTCCTCGGCGATCGGGTGGGCCGCTGAGGACGATACAAATCGATCGCGCGGGTTCTAAACGCCAACGCGAAGCTGCTCGGTCGAGTCACATCCGGCTCCGCTCGTGGTCAAATCAGACCAAGATCGAAAGCCTCAAGAAAGTGGGAAACTCAAACGCGACCAACGATGGGTTCGTGGGCAAGGGCGTGCACGCCCAAGCACCCTGTCGGCCCGTTCATTGCCCCCGACCCGACCGCTGTCCAGCAGAGAGAAGTTGGCACAGGTACGATCCGCCTGATGGCCTCCAAATTCGAGCACCGTCGTGCGGGCGAGCTCCGGAGAACTCGGTAGCGAGGTGAGGTTAACGATGCGGTGGATCCAAGCTGGAGGACTCCGCGTGTCAGTGATCGGCCTTGGCGGCTGGCAGGTCGGCACGCCAGCCTGGGGTTGGGGGCGCGAATGGGGCCCGGCCGAGGCGAGAGCGATTTGCACTCGGGCTGCCAAGCTTGGCGTCACGCTGTTCGACACCGCGGAGAGCTACGGTCGCGGGGAGTCGGAGCGTATGCTCGGCGACGCGCTCTCGAAGTTGCCGGCGCGAGCGTCGATCATCGTGGCGACCAAGGTCTCAGGGGTGGGACTCAGCCGCGAACGTGTGCGAGGCGCCGCCCGCGCAAGCCTCGAGCGGCTCGGGACCGACTGGATCGACCTCTACCAGGTACACGGCCTGGATCGCTGGGTGCCCGAGGCGGTGAAGATGGCCGGTATGGATGACCTGGTGCGATCCGGCGAGATCAGGCATGTCGGCGTGAGCAACTACGACCTCGGTCGGTGGAGGGAGGCCGAGGTGGCGCTCGGTCGTCCAGTCGTCTCCAATCAGGTGCGCTACAGCCTGCTCACCCGGCTGCCAGAGCGCGACCTGCTCCCTCATGCGGCGGCCAACGACCGTCTCATCATCGCCTGGAGCCCGCTCGAGCAGGGCCTGCTCGCCGGCAAGTACACCAGTGGGACGGCGCCACGGTTCAGACGGCCGTCGACAGAGCTGTTCTCATCGGAGAACCTCCGCCGGGCCGCACCCGTCATCGGGGCGCTGCAGGAGGTGGCCGCGATTCACGACGCGACACCGGCCCAAGTCGCCCTGGCGTGGCTGGTCCATCACCCGAACGTCGCCGCCATCCCCGGCGCCAAGAGCGTGTCGCAGCTCGAGGAGAATGCAGCCGCTGCGGACCTCTCGCTCGCCGACGACGAGGTCGCTTACCTTACGGCGGTCGCTGACCGATTCAGCCCGGCTCGCAATCCCCAGGAGCAGGCCCGCCGCGCGGCGATGCGGGCAAGAGGGCGCATCCGGCAACTCGTGGGTGGCCGTGGCGGAACTGCCGCTAGGTGGCGAGGCCGCTCATGACCAAACGGAGGCGCGAGCGTCGCCGCGGTGACTACGACTACTACCTGTGGATGAATGACGACACCCAGCCTCGACGACGGTGGCCTGGCCGTCCTCCTCGACACAGCACGGCAGCTGTGTGGGGCGTGGCGACGACGACGAGGCAGTCATCGTCGCCGGGTCGACCAGGCATCCGGACGTAGGCGAGGCTGGTGTCGTCATTCATCCAGAGGTAGTTGTGGGAATTCGCTGGGCGGCCGAGCAATGGCTGCGGTGGTACGACTTCCAAGGGACCCCGTCAGCGACCGTGGGCTCACCAGCTTGAAGCTCATGGGGTGCTTCGTGCCCGTGGGCCTGCCAGCGCGTCGAAGAGACCGATGGGCCGCTCACCTTCGAACTCCCCGGCCCAGCGCAGCTCCCGGACCTCGGCTCCGGCGCCGGCAAGCCTCCACCAGGTAGGGGTGCGGGGGCGATGTTGTCCCTGGTCACCCAATGGATTCCGCCGCGCCGTCCAGCCTTCATCGCCGACCTCCTGTTGCGCACGCTGGCCTCCCGAAGACTCGATCAGCGGCGGGAGATGACCGAGGCTCAATTCGCCCAGATCGCTTCGAGGACGCTTGCCGCAGGGGCATCGTCCAAGCAGCGGCCGAGTGGCACGTAGTTGATCTCCGGGTGATTCGTCACACTTGGATCGAGGCAGCGCCAGCAATCGACGACCGTGACCGACTCCTTGCTGCCGAGAAAATCGTCCGGCTTGAGAGTGCGGAAGCACTCATCCGGCGTGGTCACGACAACGAGCGCGGCATCGACGAGCGCGGCATCGATCGATTCGGCGACGAGAGCCTTGTCACGGAAGGCGCTGCGGGCACCGTCCGATGCGAGAGGGTCATAGCCAATCACTCGCATGCCTGCTTCCGCCATGGCCAGCGCCAGGGCGACGCCCTGGGATTCCTCGACGACGTGGGAGAGAGGCTTATACGACAAGCCCAGCACCGCTGCAGTCTGTCCCACCTGGAGCAGCGGCGCGATCTTCGTGGTGATGCGGGTGGCCATGGACTTGTTGTAGCCATGATTGGCGACAAGGAGGTTGCCGTCTGCGCCGACATGTTCGCAAAGGAAGCCGAGGGCGACATTGTCACGAGGGAAACAAGGGCCTCCGAAGCCGAGACCACCAGTGAGGTACTTGCGTCCGATGCGAGTGTCCGAACCGATGGCGTCGCTGACGACATCCACATCACCGCCAGGAATCCGCTCGCAGAGGTCCGCGAGGGTATTGGCGAAGGAGATCTTCATGGTGACGTAGCTGTTGAGCGCGATCTTCGCGATCTCCGCATTCTCGATGCTCATGCGGTGCACGACCGGCTCCTTCACGCAGATCTTGCGGTTCACTTCTTCCAAAACATCCCCGGAGCGCTCGTCGAATTCGCCGACAAGATAGAAGTCGGGATTGAGGAAGTCGCGGATGACGCTACCGAGGGCGATGAACTCCGGGCTGTAACAAAGGCCGAAGTCCTTGCCGCACTTCTTGCCGGAGGTGGCCTCCAAGACGGGAAGCAAGCCATGCCGAGTGGCGCCGGGAAGGACGGTGCTGGTGAGGACGATGACGTGATAGCTATCCTTCTTCGCGAGCGCTTTACCCAATTGCTCGAAGGCGTACTTGGCATACTGCAGCTCGAAAGCGCCACGGCGGTCGCTCGGCGTAGGAACGATGACGAAGCTGACGTCACTGCTGAGCACCGCTTCCTCATGGCTGGTGGTAGCGCGGACCTTGGCACGATGTGCGGAGATCATTTCCTCCAGGCCGGTCTCTTGCACCGGCGCGCGGCCTTCGTTGACCGCACGGACGGTGCTCTCCGCGATGTCCACGCCGATGACATTGAAGCCCCGAGAAGCCATGCCCGCGAGCATGCTGGCTCCCAACTTGCCCAATCCGATGACCGAAAGATTCTCAATCATAGTCTTATCCTCAAACTGCGTACTTCTCGCCTTGAACGATCAATTCAGGTTGCTCCGAGAGCAGCTCTGCATAGCGTTGCTTCCAATTCCGGTCCCACTGCTGGCGCGCGATCCACACGAGCGGCTTGCGTATCAACGCGGGATATTCGTGAATCTCTGCCTGAAGCGCGGCCTCATTCAAAAGGTGCCAGCGGGTCCTGTGGAAGATGCGGGAAAGGCCGGATTCATCGACCTGCCAATCCGCGTCCTCCAATGTCATCAGGATCGACTTGACGAGGAGGCGGTTGCCGAAGGATTCGATACCGCCCTGGCTGCCGCCCTTCGATTCCAGGTCGACGATGTGCCGGTAGTCGTGGTTCTGGTGAATCGCCATCACACACGCGCTTGCGTCGATGAGCGCGCCACCGAGACGACGCGCGCGATACACGAGCCATTGGTCCCAATACCAGCGACCCAAGGCAAACTGGGGGATTTCGCCGAACATGCCGCGGGGATAGACGAAGTAGTCGATCCCGCCGAAGTCGTGCAGTGTGCCATTCGTCTTGGCGTCCTCGCGAAGGGCTTCAGCCCAATCGTGACGGGTGAAGTCGACTGGCTTCGCGATGTCGTAGTCGGTGCGCCTGCCGCCCATCACAAACTTCGGAAGATCGACCTTCGCCACGGCTTCCAGCAGATCGGGAAAGAGGATGATATCGGCATTCACGTAACACATACGTGAATGCCGCGCGGCCTCTTCCGCCTGCTGGAAGTATCCACTCATCCGCGGTGTGCCGTATTCGTTCACGTCCACATCCGGAAAGTGCCGGATTCCGAACTCGGCTGCGACCTCCGCGGTGCCTTGCTCATTGCCGAATATGAGGATGTCGATATCGGGATGCAGACGCGTCCAGCTCTGGATCGCGTTGCGCTGAATCATCCCGATGTGCCCGACGAAGGGCTTCGGCAGCGTGAAGAGCGTGATCATGGTCGACGGTGGTGGTTTCGCGATGGGAGGGAGCACTGGATCACCTTCTCGCCACGGGTGCGGCGTCGTTCTGGTCCTTGATTAACTCGGGGATCGGCACGGTCTCCTTGGTGGGTTCTTGCACGTATCCGCGCACAGGTCGTAGTCGCCGGCGATGGCGCGGCGAAGGCGCGCCGCATCCCCCCGTTCCAGTACAGCTGGCCGTCACCGTGCAACACAGTCACCTCCGGGAACTGGTCCGCGATCGCCTCGCTGGTGCCGTCGCTGCTCGCGTCATCGAGTACAAATACGTCCAGGGCGACGCCGGGAACCCGCTGGGCAGGCAGCGAGCGCAGACAAGCGAGGGTGAGGTCCCTACGGTTGTATGCCGCCATCACCGCGGCGACGCGCGTCACTCCGCTTGGCGCGGTCCTCATGGGCGAACCCGCCAGTTGGCGGCAGTCCCGCCACATGCCCTGGGATGGCTGCCCATATGCTGCCCATCGATAGTCGGCTCAACGGGCGCCTTCGCTGCTGCTGCCACGCGGCCGATCGTGTCAGTCATGGTCTGACTCCTTCCGGACTTCAAACCAGCCAGTTCCACCATTGAGACGACAGCCCTCCTGAGGCGCGACGTGCTGGATGATGCAATTGAGCGGGTCAAGGCAAATGATAGAAGCCGATGTGGGACTCCAAGGAGTAACGATGCCTGAGCTGCTGAGGTGTCGCAAATCGGAGCGGAAGGTTCGGCCAGTGTGAACCTCGCATGACCTCGTGGCCTGTGGGCCCACACGGTGGTTCGGATGCAGCGTAGACGCGGTGGTGTCATGTGGCTTCAACGACGGTGAGCTTGACTGCCTTCGGGGGATTGTGGAAGCGGCGGGCGGGTGAACGTTGGATTTCCAAAGAAGGCGGCCATGGGTTGGGATGCGTTCCTTCGAACCGCAATCTTGGCAGCGTATCACCGGGGTGGCTTAGTCCTGGCATGCGCACGGTCTTGGGCGCGAAAATCTGTGTGATCTCGTCGTGGACGTCTGTAGTTGACAATGCGAGAGTGGAGGGACGGGTGAGGCCATTGCCCGACGATTTTCAGATGTGAGAAAGCTTCAGCGGGATGGGACCCTTCAACTGGAATGGCGGGATGCGGGCCGCGTTCGCTGCGGCTATGCAAGGGACTACGACTATTACCTGTCGCTAAATGATGATGTGTGATGGACGAAATGTGGCTTACCATCTTCTGGAGAGCGAGCGTTGATGGTGCGAACCTAGTGCAGATGCAGGCCCGGCCAATGTCAGAAAAGCTTTCGCCGATCCGAACGTTCCTCATTGAGTTAATCCAGCCGTTAATGGCCGAGAGCTCGATATCAACGGTAATCATGAAGCGTACGAGTTTCGGTGTCTGTATTTCGGCTTTCCAGCGAGGGAGGACGGGGACCTTTATGGGACGTGGAGTAGCGCGTCAACCTCTGTTCAACGTTATAGCCGCTCGTCGTATCTGATATGCTTTCCAATCTAGCCCCGGTCCGAAATCTGGTTGACAAATTCGCATACATATATATGCTCACTACGGTGCCGCGACGACGGCGTGCGGCAGGGCGTTGACGACCGAGGTCTTGCCCGAGGTCATCTCGTCATTAATCCACTTGTAGGTCTTCTCCATGCCGTCCTCGAGACGAATGGAGGGCGCCCAGTTCATCAGCTTCTTGATCAGCGTGTTGTCGCTGTTGCGGCCGCGAACGCCCTTGGGGGCATCGAGCTTATAGGAGCGCTTGAGCTTCACGCCGGCGATCTCCTCGACGATGTCGACCAGGCGATTGATGGTGACCAGTTCGTCGCTACCGATGTTCAGCGGCTCGATGATGTCGCTCTCGGCCAGGCGGATCGTGCCCTCAGTGCAGTCGTCGATGTACATGAAGGAGCGGGTCTGCTCACCGTCGCCCCAGATCTCGATCTCATGCGTGCCCGACAGCTTGGCGGCTATAACCTTGCGGCAGATCGCGGCCGGCGCCTTTTCGCGGCCGCCGTCGTAGGTGCCGTCGGGCCCGTAGACGTTGTGATAGCGCGCAACGCGAGTGGCGATGCCGTAGTCTTCCCGGAAATGGCGGGCCATTCGCTCTGTGAACAGCTTCTCCCAGCCGTAGCCGTCCTCCGGCATGGCGGGATAGGCATCCTCTTCTTTGAGCGCGGTGACGTCGGTGCGGGTCTGCTTGTCGGCGTTGTAGACGCAGGCCGATGACGAATAGAAGAAGCGCTCGGTACCGGCTTCCTTAGCGGCCACCAGCATGTGTGTGCTGATCAGTACCGACAGCATGCATTCGGCTTTGTGAGTCTCGATGAAGCCCATGCCGCCCATATCGGCGGCGAGGTTGTAGATCATGCGCGCACCCTTAGCGGCGGCGCGACAGGATCGAGCTGGGCGAGGTCGGCCACGTGGTTCTCGACGCCCGGGGTCTTCTGGTACCACTCATCCAGCGGCTTTCCGTCGACGGCGCGGATATTGGTGTGGCCACGCTGCTGCAGGACGCGTACTAGATGGCCGCCGATGAAACCACCGGCGCCGGTGACGACCACGAGATCATTTGTGGACATTAACGAGCCTTTCACGCGAGGAGACAGCTTGGTCCGGTTTTAAGACTTGCGATTGGGCGTACGCCAGCCTGTGAAGTCGCCAAACGCGCTGGCCCGATCGTTTGCGCGTATGGCACTTTCATGTCAGGTCGCCCAATGACGCGGTAATTATAGGGCGCGGCACCGGCGGTGCTGGCGGCCGGCCGTGTCGGCGGGCTCCCTGGCTGCTGGCTTAGCTCCTGATAGACCCGGACGAGCCAGCGAGTAGCCCGGAGCTACGGTTCGGCCGTCATCACCGGCCAGGCGCGGCGGATCCGGCCGGCACCAGCAGTTTCTGCTGAAGGGACGTTGATGTATATATGGTGCGTTCGGGTGGCGAGGAGGCGTAGACGGTCATGCGAGCCAACGCGGTGTCCTCTGCGCGAGTACGGCGCAGGGCGGAGTCGGCCGTCCTCTGGGCGGGAAAGAACGACCTGCCTCCCCACCGGTACCTGGTCGCCTCGTGTCGGCAGGGCGGGGAGACGATCCGCGAGCTGCACTGGGGCCAACCGCTGAACGGGGAGCGCCCGCTGGGCCGCGAGGTCAGGCTCGGGGGCCGGCGAGCCGGACGGGAGCACCCGGTGACCGTGAGAGTCATCAGCCCGCGTCTGCTCGCCGAATTCGCGCGAGCCCCCGAGGACGTCATCGTCTGCTACGAGTTCGGGCTGGTCGGGCTGTACGCGGGGATGTCGAAGATCCTCCGGCCACGACGGGTGGTGTCGCTGGTCGAGGGGGACTACCAGCACCTCGGCAGGACAGGTACCGCCGCCCTCAAAGTCGCCCTCCGACGGTTCGCGGCCCGGCTCATCGACGTGTTCGTGGCCAACAACGAGCTCGCGAAGAGCTACCTCGTCGGCACCCTCAAGGTGCCCGAGGAGAAGATCGTCATGGGCTGGTGGCTGGCCGGGATGCCGCCTGGCCTGACGGCGCGGGTCCCGCGCAACACCCCGACGGTCCCCGAAGGGGTCCCACGATTCGTCTGTGCCGGCCGGCTCATCCCACCCAAGGGGATCGACCTGTTGATCGAGGCGATCGCGACCTATCGGCGGGAGTTCGGGCCGTGCGTGCTCTGGATCCTGGGAGATGGCCCGGAGATGACGTCCCTGATCGAGCTGGCCCGTCGCCTGGAGGTCGACGACGCCGTGGCCTTCCTCGGAACGGTCGATCACGAGGGTCTCAAGGGTGCCCTCGAGGCGTGCGACGTGTTCGTGTTCCCGACGCTGCGTGACTTCATCGGCCGTGTCGCGGTTGAGGCGTTGACGGCCGGTGTGCCGGTCGTGGTGTCGCCGATGACGGGGGCCGCCGAGACGATCGTGCAGGATGGCGTCAACGGCATCGTGGTCGACCCCCGGGATACGCATGCGCTCGCTGCGGCGCTGCACCGTGCCGTCGACCCCCAGACGTTGCCTGCCCTGCGTGCCGGGGTCCAGCGAATGAACGCATCCCTGACGCCTGATGCGGCGGCCGAGGTGATCCTGCGGGCAGTCACGCTGGCGAGGCGTCGTCCAACCGCCGAGTGGAGGATCGAGGCCGTCGTGAGGCCCGGACCAACTGCCGCTCAGCTGCGTCCCGAGGTGCGACCGCATGCTGACGAGACCATCCTCCGAACCCACTGTCCTCAACCTGCGCGTCGGCGAGCTGGTCGAGGTGCGGAGCGAGCTTGAGATTCTCGCGACGCTGGACGAGAACGGCGAGCTGGAGAACCTGCCGTTCATGCCCGAGATGCTGCAGTTCTGCGGCCAGCAGTTCCGGGTCGGGAAGCTCGCCCTGAAGCTGTGCGACACCATCAACTGGACCGGCATGTACCGCATGCAGCATGCCGTCCATCTCCAGGGCGTGCGCTGCGACGGTCAGGCTCATGGAGGATGTCAGGCCGGCTGCCTCGTCTACTGGAAAGAGGCCTGGCTGAAGCGGGTCGAGGCCAACGAGCCGGAAGCTGGCGGCGCCGGCGCCGAATCTGGTGGTGCGCATGTGGCTCGCCAGCAGGAGCAGCTCCCGCGCTACACACGCATTGAGCTGGTCGCCAGGGCCCACAATCACGGGGTCGCCGACTCGTCAGGTCAAGAAACGTTCACCTGCCAAGCGACCGAGCTCATCCGGGCGGCGCCCGAGCGCATCCCATCCTGGGATTTCAGGCAGTACGTGCTGGATGTCAGATCCGGCAACGCCACGACGCTCGCCATGATCCGCAGCGTGTGCGTCGGGCTATTCAACGAGTTCCAGGACCTCAGCAGGAAGGTGTTGCCGGAGCGGCTGCGACTCTGGGGCGGCAAGCGGTTCCCGTTCATCGAGGGAAAGCTGAAGAAGACGCCGGAAGCCAGCCTCGGCCTCGAGCCCGGCGAGCTGGTCCGGGTCAAGAGCAAGGAAGCGATCGTCCAGACCCTGGACGTGCACAACAGGAACCGCGGAATGTCGTTCGACGCCGAGATGCTGAAGTACTGCGGACGCCAAGCCCGGGTGCTGCGCCGTGTCGAGCAGATCATCGACGAGCGAAGCGGCAAGATGATGCGGTTCAAAAACCCCTGCATCATCCTCGAGGACGTGATCTGCACCAGCGACTACCATCGGCTCTGCCCGCGCAGCATCTATCCCTACTGGCGGGAGATCTGGCTGGAACGGGTGGAGTGACGGGCCAGGCGCCGCGGAACGCCGGTGCTCAGCCCCTCCGGCGCGCCCCCGCGGTGGCGGCGATGAACGCGGCGCGAACGGGCAGCCACTTTGGCGAGACGCCGAGCCTGCGGACCTCGGGAAGCTCGAACAAGCGCAGCACGTCACGCCCCTCCGCCATCCGCCGCACCCGAAGTCGCCGGTAGGCGCCGGCGAGGATGAACTGGTGAAGCCAGTCCGCTTGCCAGCGCCGGATTGTCGGCTCGGGCACAAGCTGGAGGGCGACGGCGCGATCGAAGATCTCCTGGACCGCCCGGATGGTGCCCGGATTCCACATCCCGTCCGTGATGGCACCCTCGTGGATCGTGTACGCGCAGGTTGTGTGGGGCAAACACCGTACGCCGTAGCGGGAGAACAGCCGGACCCACATCTCCGTATCGATGGCCTCACCCACACTCATGTCGAACAGGCCGGTGCGTTCGAAGCCGGAGCGGTGCACGACAATCGCGGGCTGCCGCACGAAGGACGAGTTGCGCAGCAGGTG
Organism: uncultured Actinomycetota bacterium; assembly: GCA_963836855.1. GTDB lineage: Bacteria > Actinomycetota > Actinomycetes > Propionibacteriales > Propionibacteriaceae > Microlunatus. The sequence continues at coordinate 77,760 of CAWILN010000022.1, forward strand.
TCGAAGCGCTTCCCTCGGCTCGAGGTACCGCTCGTGGCGGAACGACCGCTCGCGCATCGCAACGCCCTCCGAATCGACGATTCGGACACCGAACAACAGGACCCGCTCGTCCGGCCCCGCACGGTGGATCGCGTCCAGCATCGCGGCGCCCGCCTCTGGCAGCAGAAAGTCGTCGTCGTGCAGCTGCTGGATCCAGTCACCAGTCGCGAGCTCGATGGCACAGTTCAGGTTGTCGACCAGGGCCAGTGCAGGGCGGTTCCAGACGTACCGGTGTGGGCCAGGCCAGGTTGCCAGGAGCCGCTCGGCGACCTTCCTGGTTGCGTCGTCGTCCGATCCGTCCGACACGGTGATCTCGATGTGCTCGGCTACGGACGCGGTCGCTTTGATGACCGACCCGAGGGCACGCTCGAAGAGCGCGGCCCGGTTGCGCGTCGGCATCGTGATCGACAGCATCGGCGCTGGCCCGCCGGGCGTCCTCCTGTCCGGCGACCGGGCCGAATGAGCGTCAAGACCGGATGACACGTCCCATCTCCGATGACTGGAGGAATCGACCAGGCATACGCTAGATGACCGACCTGTGGCAGGCAAATACCCCATAGCCCGGCACAACCCGGCGGTGCATCATTGGCAGGCGCCCGACTGGATGGTGTTGCCGGTGAAGCTGATGTCGCGCGCGGCGAGGTTGGCGCCGTTGTCGGCCACAACGCCGGTGGGATGCTCACCGGCGGTGGCGCAGATCAGGTTGTCATGGACTCGGAGGTTGTCCAGCAGATGGGTCGGCGGGGTGGAGTCGGGCCGGTCCTGCTGGGTGCCGGTGATGCCGTTGTAGTTGCCGGACAGCCGGTTGCCGTAGACCTCGACATTAAAGCTGGAGGCCACCGTGATGCCGCCGTCCCAGTACCAACCTTTCGCCTGAGCGCCGTTGCGGTAGATCCGGTTGTTGCGGATCACCGCATCCTGACTGATCTCATAGAGGACCCCCTCCGCCCAGTTGTCCTCCACCAGGTTGTGCTCGATCAGCGCGCCGCGGGCGTTGATGTCGGCCCACAGCCCCCGACAGTCGTTGTGGTGGACGTGGGCGTTGCGGATAGTGACCTGGCCGACATCCCACTTCATGCCGCCGGCCTCAAACTCGCAGCTGGCGCGCAGCGTCTGGTTGCGGGCCAGCTCCGGCCCGTCGAAGGTGTCGGGGTCGTCGTCCAGCCCGTCCAGGATCACCCCAGTGGCTTCGTTGCCGCCGATTCCTAGTTGGTCGTTGTCGTTGTAACGGCCACCGAGAATCTGCATACCGTCGGCGGCCATCAGGCCGGCCCAGCCGTTGCGCAGGGCCGAGACGTTGCGCACCACCCAACCGCTCGCATGCGTGTCTGGCTGGATCGCTCCCCGTTGCGTGCCCGTGTTGTAGTTCTGCACCGTGATGGAGTCCAAGGTCACGTTTGTGGCCTGGCCGAAGAACGCGAACGGCAGGCTGCGTCCGCCGTCCAGCACCGCGCCCGGCTCCCCACAGAACCTGTCGCCCGGCTTCGGCTGGACGCTGAAGTTCCGCACGTGCACACCGGCCTTGACGACATAGGTCGTGCCGGGCCCATGCGCATTCACGACCATCTGGGCGTCGTCACCGACACCAATCGGCACCGCCCCACTGACGGTGCAGCTAGAGGAGGTCGACGGCGACTCGGTGGTCGTCGTCGGCTGGGGGCCTGGGTCAAGGGCGACTCGCGCGAGCCAGCCTCCCTGCTGGCGGCCGGCGGGCAGTGGGTAGCGTCGATCGGATGCGAGCTGGCTATCGGGCACAGCTTCGTCCCCTGGCGCCGAGGCATCGGCAGCCTGCCCGCCGCCAACCTGGCCGACGGCCGTACCCCGCAGGGCGCCCCGAGGACTGAGCGTCCCACTTGGCGGTGGGTCGAGCGCCTTGGCTGACAAGGTGAGTGCGCCGACCAGGCTCAGGATCAGGCTGTCGGCAATGAGGACGCGGCACCGTCGCCGCTTCATGCCGGTGGAGCGTGGACCGACGCGGGCGTGGCGGGTAGCGCCGGCCTTCGGGGCGGCGTGGAGGGGGTGCGGTCAGAACGCATGGCATCCCCTCCAAAGTGCCGTGCGTGGGTACACGGGCCGACGCCGCGGGAGGCCTCCGTTCGAGCGGGAGGTCTCATGGGGATCGGTTCTGTCGGAATGGGGACCAGCGGGCAGGGTGCAGCTCGCCACAACGCATATCAGGTCTCCGTTGAATCCGGCCCATCGCCGTCCAATCATTCCGATCTCGACCTGCTGCAGCCGCTACGACGCCATTGGGGATGATCGCCGTGCGGTCGACGACAGGTCTACCGGTGCTACCCACAAATCGTACCGGGGCTGGTCGAGACGGCTCGGTTACGGCGCTCGCCCCGCGGTGGGCGCCGGCCGTCGCCGCGACCGGACTGCTGGTGACCCTGAGGGCCGCGCTCAGGATCACGGCTTGGAGCGGTCGCGGATCCCACGGTCACCAATAGCTCGCGCCCGCTCTCTAAGACCCCGTCCGTCCCGGGCCGACGGATCCCGGTCGTTGACGCGGCCGCCACGGGGCGCGGACCACAGCCGATCGTATGCGGCCAGCAGCACCGGGGCCGAGTGCTCCCAAGCTAGGACAGCCTGCACCCGCTCGCGGCCAGCTTGGCCCATCCGGTGCCGGCGGGTCGGGTCGTCCAGCAGCTCCACGATGCATCCGGCCAGGGCCCGCTCGCGATTGGGATCGGCGAACAGGGCGGCCGGGCCGGCCGAGACACGGTGCTCAGTCAGGTCGTAGGCGACGATCGGCAAGCCGAAGAACATGTATTCCATGATCTTGTTCATCGTGCTTTTGTCCGACCAGTCGTTCTTCGGGTCGGGATCGATGCCGATGTCGGCGGAGGACAGGATCCTGCAGAGCTCGTCGTCGCTCACCCGGCCGGTGAAAGTGCACAGCTCGGCCACGCCGATCTCTTCCGCGTACGCCCTGATGCTCGGCTGGTAGGGGCCGCCGCCAACCAGCGCGCAGTGGATGTCGCCGCGGCCGAACTCGTCCCGCAGCAGCTTGAGCGCCCGCACCAAGTGGTCGACGCCGTCCTGCTTGCAGATCTCGCCGAGGTAGACGAGCAGATGCCGCCGGCCATTGCGCCACGCCGGATCCGAGGGGTAGACAGTCAGACGGTCGAGGTCGGGACCGGAGCGCACCACGTACACGTCTCCAGGCTCCCTACCACCGCGCTCGATCGCGATCCGCCGGTGGCTCTGGTTGGTAGTGATCACAAGATCGGCCGTCTCGAACGTCTTGCGTTCCAGGAACCGAAGCCCGGCCAGCGCCAGCCCGCCGGACGAGCCGAACTTGGCCTCGTACATCTCGGGCGAGAGGTCGTGGTGGTCGAACAGGAACCGCTTGCCGAACAGCTGCCAGAAGCGACCCAGCGGCCAATAGGTCTCAGGCGGGTTGCAAACGTGGAGCACGTCGAAGCCACGCCCGGTCACGGCCACCCGGACGGACTTCATGGCCGTGCGCACAAAGCACCAGAGGAACTCGGCCACGAAGCCGAGCGCGCCCTGGGCGTCTACCGGCAGCCCGTACCGGTAGATGTGCACGTCCTCAAGTACCTCGAAAGAACGGTTGAAGCCCTTCGCCTTTGGGCAGATGACGCTTACCCGATAGCCGGCCGTGGCGAGGGTGGTGGCCTCCAGCCATACCCGGCGGTCGAATGGGACGGGCAGGTTCTGGACGACGATCAGGACCCGGCGCGCCCTACCAGCAGATGCCTTCGTAGCCATTCCCATCACTCCGTCTGTCGACGACCCGGACGAGGTCGACAATCCGCTGCCCGGGCCGGGGGCGCTCGGCGACCGCCCGGAAGGCCGGGTCGTTATTGCCGATCACGAGGGTACGGGCGCGGTCGAGCACCTCGTCGATGCTGGACACCATCAGGTCGGAGATATGCGGGATCTGATCGAGGATGTAGCTCTTGTTAGCGCCGACCAGCTTGGCCAGGTTGACTTTGGCGTCGTAAATGCACACCTCGTATCCCTTGCCGATCAGCCGCTCCACGATCTCGACCATCGGGCTCTCACGCAGGTCGTCGGTCCCGGCCTTGAAGGCGAGCCCCAGCACCCCGACCTGGCGGGCCCCGGCTTCGGCCACCAACTGGAACGCCCGCTCGAGCTGCTGGGCGTTGCTCGGCAGGATCGCGTTGAGCACCGGCAAGTCCAAATCGAGGGCGCGGCCCTGGTACCGCAGCGCCCGGACGTCTTTAGGGAGGCAGGATCCGCCGAAGGCGAAGCCGGGGCGCAGGTAGACCGGAGACAGATTCAGCTTGGTGTCGGCGCAAAGGATGTCCATGACGGCTTGGCCGTCCAGTCCCTGGGCCTTGGCCAGGCTGCCGATCTCGTTGGCGAAGCTCACCTTGAGGGCGTGCCAGGCGTTGTCGGCGTACTTGATCATCTCGGCCAGCTCCAGGTCGGTCTGGACCAGTGGGACGTCCGGCCGCGCCGCCAGCGGGGTGACCAGGTCGCGGATCGCATCGTCGACCGCGCCAACGACCACCTTTGGCGGCTCGTGGTAGTCGCGTATTGCGGTGCCCTCGCGCAGGAACTCTGGGTAAACGGCGACGGCCACCGGCCGCCCGGCGGCACGTTCCAGGTCAGGCAGCAGCACTTGGCGGGTCGTGCCCGGTAGCACCGTGCTGCGGACCACGACGCCGATAGGCGACCGAAGGCGCCGGATGGCCTGCCCGATCTCGCTGGCCACCCGCCGCACGTAGCCGAGGTCGAGGCTGCCATTGCCCTTGCTGGGCGTGCCGACGCAGACGAAGGCGAGGTCGGTGCCGGCGACCGCAGCGTCGCAGTCGGTGGTCGCGCGCAGGCGGTGGGAGCGAACGCCCTCCTCAATGAGTTCGCCGAGGCCCGCCTCGACGACTGGCGCGCGACCCTGGTTCAGCAGGTCGGCCTTCGCCGGGTTCGTGTCGACGCCGACTACGGTGTGCCCTTCGGCGGCGAGGCAGGCGGCCGAGACGGCGCCGACGTAGCCGAGGCCGAACACGCTGATCCTCACGATGTGCTCCCACGGTCGAGCTGTAGGACGGTGACCAGGGCCTGGCCACGACCGACCCGGCCGGTTCCGAGCAGCGTAGCCGAGGAAAGTCTGGTCCACAGCGCGGTGCGCACGTCACTCCATGGCGCGGTCGGCCGGCATGGGGCCGGACCGAACAGCGCCGCACCGGTTGCCAGCAAGGAGGCCCACCGGTCGTAGCCGGGCTCGTCCAGCAGCAGCCCATGGCCGTCGTCAGTATCACCCTGACGAGGTGGGCGGAGACGCACCTCCACGAGAGTAGCCAGAGGTTCGGTCATGCGTCGCAGGCTATCCCAGGCCTGGCCGCCGACCGGGTGGGCGGTCAGCTCGCCCTCTAGCGCAGCGGCTAGGCCCAGCTCGAGCACGATGCCCTGGTACCCGGTGGCCAGCTCGCGGTTCAGGCCGCCGGCAAAGGTCTGGCTGGCCAGCTTACGCTCAAGCGTCGAGGCCGCTGTCTCGCGCCAGACCGTGCTCTCCGGAAACCCCGGGGAACGCGGAGGCGTGGGCGAACTGCCCGGCCATCTCGGCTCGCCGGCCGGTGGTCGGATCCAGGAACCAGTCCGGCGCCGGGGCCATGTCGTCGTCACGCTCCCGGCCGAACACCGGCCAGCGTCCGCCGAGCAGTCCCTCAGTGGCCTCCTTGAGCCGGACGCGAGCATCCTCGGGCACGTCGTTGCCGCCCACCGGCAGTCGGGCGGCGAAGGCCGGACAAGCGACCGGCGTGTCGGCCGGGTCGGCGTCGGCATCAGTGACCTGCCGGCCACGCCAGCGGCGCCTGGTCAACCCGTCGCGGGCTCGGCCGCATCTCGGCTGGTGACATGCTGGCCGGCCGGCGCGCATACCACCCAAGTCTCATGTCGGTGCGCTTCCATCGTCTGTCAGGCTGGAGCCCGTCCCGCGGACCCGTCGCTGGCCACGGCCTCCAGGCGGCGGCTGGCCAGGCTGCGACGGGCGGCGAACGTGGCCAGGGTGGTCGCCGCCAGCGACTCCAGGGGGATCGGCATAGCCCGCGCCTCGGCGACGGCCCGGACGAAGGCGTCCAGCTCCTGCTTCTGGCCCTTGGCGATGCCGGTGCGGGATCGGCGGACGTGGCGGCGGCCCCCACGCCACAGCTCGGTCCGTTGGAAGTTGTGCAGCCGCGCCAGCTGCCCACCCCCTATGACCTGGAACAACTCTTTGGGCGCGCGGGAGTCCCCGCCGGTCTGGTAGGCGATTGTGGCCACCGACCCGTCGGGATACAGGAGCGTGCTCGCAGTGTCGTCGGGGTCACCTGTGGCCGCGGCGAACACCGCGACCGGATCCTGGTCGAGCCACCACGAGATCGTGTCGACGAAGTGACAACCTTCTCCCACGAGGCGCGAGCCCTCCTCAGGCTGGGCGTACCAGCTCCCCGACTCCAGCCGCCCGGCGTTGACGTCATAGCGGACTTGCACGGGGCCGCTCCGGGCTCCGAAGTCGCCCTTGAGGGCGACCAGCAGCGGCGCGAAGCGCCGGTTGAAGCCGACCATGAGCCGATCGTTGTCGCTGTCGCCGATCGCCGCCAGGATCGCCTGGAGCTGATCCGGGTCGACTGCCAAGGGCTTCTCGACGAACACAGCCTTGCCAGCTCGCAGGGCCTCGGAGACCATGGCCCCATGTGTGTGGTGGCGCGTAGCGATCACGACCGCGTCGACCGCCTCGTCGTCTAGCAGGCCCCGGTGGTCGGTTGAGCAGCGCTCAAAGCCGAACCTGCGCTGGGCGTTGGTGGCCGATAGGCCGGTGGCGGTTGCCACCTCGACCAGCCGGACATCGGTCCGGCCCTGCAGGTGCGGCAGGAGCATGCTGGTGGCGTAGTTGCCGGCGCCGATCACGCCAAGGCGGACCACCGGCCGGCGCGCGGGGCGGCTGGATGGGCCTGGGATGGCCAGGCGGCGTTGTACCGACCCGTTGGGCAAGTAGCGGAACAGCAGCCCGACGCCTCCCCGCTCGCCGCTCTGGATCCGCTCGTAGGCGCCGACCGCGTCCTCGAACGGAAGTACGGCCGAGACGAGCGGCTCGAGGTCCAGCCGACCCTCGGCCACCAGGTCCAGGAAGCACGCCATGTTCCGCCGCTCGGTCCAGCGGACATACCCGATCGGGTAGTCGATCCCGCCCTCTTCGTAGGACGGGTCGTAGCGTCCAGGGCCGTAGGAACGGGAGAAGCGGACGTCCAGCTCCTTCGCGTAGTACTCGGTCCAGGGCAGGTCGAGGCGCACTTTGCCGATGTCGACGACCCTCGCCCGGTCCCGGGCAAGCTCGGCGGCGAGTTCGACCGGCTCGTTGGTGTCGCCGCCGGCGGTCAGAAAGACATGGTCGGCCCCGGCGCCGTCGGTGAGAGCGGCGAGCGTCTCCAGCACCGGTCCTCGGTTGGCCGGGTCGGGTGGGCAGCAAACGGCCGCGCCGCTCTGCTCGGCCAGCCGGCATCGCTCGGCCGACGGGTCGAGGCCGACCACCTTGACGCCGGCCGCCCGCAGGATCTGCACCAGCAGCTGCCCGACCAGGCCGAGTCCAATGACGCAAGCGGTCTCCCCCAGCCGGGCCTCCGACTGCCGGCACCCCTGCATGGCGATGGCCCCGACGGTCGTGAAGGCAGCATGCTCTGAGGCCACCCCCTCGGGCACGGGCACGCACAAGTTGCGCGGGACCCAGTTGTACTCGGCGTGGAGGGCGTAACTGTTGCCGGCACAGGCGACCCGCTGCCCTACGGCCAGATGCTCCATGCCGGCGCCCACCTCGGCCACCTCGCCGCACAGCGAGTAGCCGAGCGGGGTGTAGGAGTCGAGCCGGTCGCTGACCTTTCTGTAGGTGGCGCGCAGGCCCTGCTGGGACACCGACTGCATGACCTTTTTGACCTGGTCGGGGCGGGCGCGGGCCTTGCCGAGCAGCGACAGCTTGCTCTCGTTGATCTTCATCATCTCGGTGCCGGTTGAGATGAGTGAGAACTCTGTGCGCACAACCACGCCACCCGGCCGCGCGGCCGGCATCGGGACCTCGAGCAGAGCCAGCTCACCGGACTTGTAGTTCTGCGCGATCTGCTTCATCAGTCGTGACCCTGCTGCCGGTACCAGATCTCAAGGGTCAGTAGCTGCCAGATCTCCTTGGACCGGTCCTCGGCGCCGCGGCGGTCGTCGTCGATCATGGTCCGTACCATCTGCTTGTCGACCAGCCCAGATGTCACCAGGGTCCCGCCGGCCACCATGTCCTCCACCATGTCGGCCAGATCCCGGCGTATCCAGGCCCGCAGCGGCGCGCTGAACAGCCCCTTGGGCCGGTACACGATTTCCCTGGGCAGCCACACCTCGGCTGCCTGCTTGAGGATCGCCTTGCGCTCCCGGCCGACGATCTTGGCGCTGCCTGGGATGGCAAAGGCAGCCGCGGCCACCTCCTTGTCCACGTACGGGACGCGGACCTCGGTCGAGGCGGCCATGCTGGCGCGGTCGGTGTAGGCGAGATTGAGGCCGGTGAGGAACATCCGGGTGTCGGTGTAGCACATCCGGTTCACCTGATCGTCGGCCGGGCCCTCGTTGTAGACGGCAGCGTGCTCGGTGACCAGCTGATCGACCGCCGGCCACAGCTCGGGGTTGAGGAGCTGCTGCAGCTCCTCAACGTCGTAGTGGGTGTAGCTGCGGCGGAACGCCGCCTCCTCGGGCAGATCCGCGAAGGCCACGAAGCGCTTGGCCCAGCGCGCCGACCGGTAGCCACGACGCCGGCCGGCCACCGGCAGCCGGTCGACTGCTGGCGCAACGACCCGGCGGCGGATGACGCCGGGCAGGCGGCGATAGCGGGCGGCGAGCAGGCCGGCGTAGTGCTTGCGGTAGCCGCCGAAGAGCTCGTCGGCGCCCATGCCCGACAGCAGCACCTTCACCCCGGCCTCTCTCGCGGCCCGGCAGATCAGGTAGGCGTTGATGGCGGCCGCGTCGCCGATGGGCTCGTCCAGCGTGTGCACCATGCGCGGGAGCAGGTCGGCCACGTCGGGGGCGATCTCAACCTCGTGCAGCCTGATGCCGTGCCGATCGGCCAGCTTGCGGGCGTAGGCGAGGTCGTCCGGCATCGCCTCAAGGCGCCGGTCCTCGGGCCGGAACGAGATCGTGTAGCTGTCGATGTCGCGGTTGTGGCGAGCGGCGAGGACGGTGAGCAGGCTGGAGTCCAGTCCACCGGATAGGAACGTCGAGATCGGCACGTCGGCAACCAGATGCGCGGCGACCGAGTCCTCCAGCACACGGCGCAGCTCCTCCACGTCGACCTGCCGGTCGGACGGCGAGGCCAGCTCGGCCTGCGGGTCGAAGAACCGCTCCAGCCGGCGGCGGCCGTCAGGGCCGACCTGGAGCCAACTCCCGGGCGGGAGCTTGTCGACACCCTGGTACACGCAGTGGTCCTCGGGAATCCAGTAGTACAGGAGCGAAGCGACGATGGCGGTGTGGTCGATGGCCGGGCGGTCGCCCAGCAGCGGTCGCAGTCCCTTCAGTTCGGAAGCGAACGCGATGCCGCCATCCCGGGCCGTCCAGAAGAGCGGCTTGATGCCGAACTGGTCGCGGGCCAGGGTGAGCGTGCCCTCGTGCTCGTCGAAAATCGCGAAGGCGAACATGCCACGCAGCCGGCGGAGGCTCGCCGGCCCCCAACGGCGCCACGCCTCCAGCAGAACCTCGGTGTCGGAGTGGGTGCGGAAGCTGGTCCCGACGGCGGCCAGCTCGGCCCGCAGCTCCCGGTAGTTGTAGATCTCGCCGCAGAACACCAGCACCAGTCCGTCCTTGGCGAACGGCTGGTTTGCCGCGGCCGACAAGTCGATGATGGACAGGCGACGATGCCCAAACTGAAGGCGCCCGCCCTCGTCATGACTCGTCCAGGTGCCGACCGCGTCCGGCCCGCGGTGGGCGATGGCGTTGGACATGGCGGCGAGTTGACCGGGGCTGGTCGTCAGGCCGTAAGTTCCCAGGATCCCACACATGATTGCTCCGTCAGCCCGATACCGGACGGCACGGCGGGCTCACAAAGGAGGCAGATTCGACCGCCGTGAGCAGGTTTTCGACCACAGCCCCATGCAGCATCTCCTCGCCAGCAATAGCGAAGAGCACCCGGCACAAGCGCTCGACGGCCGCGAGCTGATCGTCCCGAAGACCGGGACCTGCCGCGCTCTCAAGGCTGAACGCGGCGTAGAGGTATTCGCATTTCACGGCGTGCTCCTGATCAGCAGCCAGGCAGAGAAGAAAGTCAGGTCCTGGCGGCGCTTCACCACAATGGTCGGCCCTGCATCCATGGGAGAAAGGTATCGACCGCGATCGGTGTGCTCAACAGTGGGGAATTCGGGCAGCGCTCGACGTTTGTAAGCTGCTAGTTCAGGTGGTGTCCGCGAAGCCGTAGTCGTCGGTGGTCAGCGTGCCCACGCTGTCGATGCTCAGGCCGAAGCTCACCGCGACAGCCTCAGCCGGCGGCGTCGGCGAGATCCAGGTCGCCCTGGTCCAGCCGGAAGCGGGCGCGAACCGTGGACTCTGCATCCAATAACTCCACTCGCCGACTGCGTTGCGTTTGTGCAACGTGAAGAAGACCTCGACGTTGGACTTGTACCAGGCGCTCAACTCGTAGTTCCGTCCGCTGGCCACCTGGGATGAGCACTCGCCCAGATCCATGAGCTGCACCAGTTTGGCATCGCCGTCCGTTCGGCTTGTCACCGTCACCCGCTCGCCGAAGCTGCCGGAATGCGCGTCGTTGACGCGGGTGTAGGTCACGCTGTTGGTTCCGTACCCGACTGAATTGAAGCATTTGGGCAGGTTCGCATTCACCGGCGACACGGTTTCGAGTGATGCGTTGCGTACGGTGTTGACACCCGGGTCACCCGGTGGCGGCGGCGGTGTGGGGGTCACGGGCGGCTTCACGTTGCCGGTTACGACCTGCTGGACGGTCTTGACGGTGGTTCGGATAGTGGGCCCGGAGCGCGGCTGCAGCCACGCGAGGAATTGGTCCAAGACACTGGGACGGATCGATCGCAGGTCACAGTCGTCACAGACGTGGTGGAAGTTGAACGCCAGCCACCCGCCGTTCGTCTCCGCCCGGGTCACCGCGTTCTTCAGATCCTGAAGCGTCCAGGTCTTGTTGATATCGTCCGGGGTGCGGGTCGCGTACAGGTCGGCCGGCGGGATCGGCTCAGCGGCTGCACATTCGGTGCAGTTGTGCGGTGACCATAGGCCCCCGACAGCGCGCGCGGTGTTATATCCGCAGGATTGGACCGTTGACTTGACCGACGTGTTGAAGTCAGAGAACGGATATGCGAATGAGGTCACCGCGTAGCCCCAGGACAATAGGGTGTTGCGGTCCGTACAGATCTGCCGGTTGGCCTCATCCGCCGTCAGCGAGATCAAGCTCGGGTGGTTGAACGAGTGCCCGCCGATTTCATGGCCGTTCGCCTTGAGCGTTTCGAGGTCAGCTCGAGTCATGAATCCCGGCGAGCCGATGAAGGACGAGTTGATGTAGAAGGTGCCCACCATCCCATGGTTCTTGAGCAACTGGTGGGCAGTCATCTGATCCGCGCTGCCGTCATCGAAGGTAAGGCTGACTGTCAGAGGACGGGTCGCCGACACGGTCGCCGGAATCGAAAGTAAGAGCGCGGATCCCATCACAATGCACACCGCCAGGCCGATCCAGCCGCGTGGAACGCCGCGCAACCCAGGTTGGCGCGTAGGCTTGTCGTCCCGTGCTGCCCTCGTTGTCACCGCATTTCCTCCCCGACCCATCTCCGCACCTTGTCGTGGATCGTCGATACGGCGGGCGAGCCCATCAGGGCGCTCCCCGGCCGATGGACCGCGCCCGAAGCGCGCATCGACCCCCATGCTGCGCTGCGGATCGATGCGAACACATCGCCGGCGTTGCGGTCGAGTATCGCCTGCCGGCCATGCTAGGCCCCTGCGCAGCACCAGACGCGAACTCATACGGGGCGCCGACCCCGTGACTCTGGCTGGCGTCGCCAACGAAGGCCGGTTCCACAACGGTCAGCTCGTCGGTTGAGGTCACCATCGGACTCAGCCCTACGGCGGGCAACGACGTCTGCGCGACCGATTCGAGCTAGTCGGCGCACCAGTGTGGTGCGCGTGAGCCCGTACTCCGCCTCGAAAGCACCGCGCCCCAGCCCAGTAACCACCGGACGGCGCAGGCCATGGACATCAATTCAACATCGCCTCAGCAAGGGAGAGGTTGTGGAACTGATCGCGGCTTATGGCCAGCTGCAAAGCCGATCAACACAACGGTCCACATTCACTGAACGGCGGCAGCCACACTTATTCGTGACTGAGCGGTTATCAGTTGATCATCAGCAATCGGGCTCAGGCCGTAGGATCTTGTGCGATAGCCCTCCGACGACTCGATTTGCGACCGTGACGGTGGGCCTGAGCCGGATGCGTCCTGCACTTGTGGAGCCCCTTCGGTATAAAGACGTCTCCTGCGGTGCGGTTCCGTCGGGCCGCTCTAGGCGCAGCAAGGTCGTGCTGTTGCGAGGACCGTTGGCCGATCTCGGACGTGGCCCAAGACCGGCCGGGTTTGTCCACGGCCGACTAGACAGGAGTGATGCAGTGCAGGCCGAGAAAGTACCCGCAGGCCAACACGTCGACCTGCGCGTCGGCGAGATCGTCGAGGTGCGCAGCGAGGCGGACATCCTGGCCACCCTCGATGCCAGAGGTGAGCTGGAGTCTCTGCCCTTCATGCCGGAGATGTTGCAGTTCTGCGGCCGGCGGTTTCGGGTGGACAAGCTGGCGGTGAAGCTGTGCGACACGATCGGCTCGACAGGTATGTACCGCATGCGCAACGCCGTCCACCTGGAGGGGGTGCGCTGCGACGGCCAGGCGCACGGCGGCTGCCAGGCGGGCTGCCTCGTCTATTGGAAGGAGGCATGGCTCAAGCGGGTGGCGGAGGCGGGAGAGGAGTGGCTCAACCCAGCCTCGGACCGGGGCCCTGATCCCGCCACGCCCGTCTCGGGGCGGGCGACGCTGCTGGCGGCGACCCGCAAGGGTCGGCAGCACCCCGGAAGACGAGCGGTTCTCCTGCCAGGCCACGGAGCTGCTCCGGGCGGCGCCAACCCCCGTCCCTCCCTGGGACGTCGGCCAGTACGTGCGGGACGTGCAGTCGGGCAACGCCAGCCTGATCGCCACCATCCGCGCCCTGGCCATCGGGATGTTCAACGAGTACCAGGATCTCAGCCGGAGGTTCCTGCCGCGGCCGCTGCGGATCCGGGGCGGCATGCGGCTCCCCTTCATCGACGGGCGACTGGAGCGTACCCCGGACGACACGCTCGGCCTGCAGCCGGGGGAGCTCGTCCGGGTCAAGACCAAACAGGGGATCGTCAGGACGCTCGACAGCAAGAACAGCAACCGCGGCCTGTCGTTCGACCCCGAGATGCTCTGGTACTCCGGCCGCGAGGCCAGGGTCCTGCGCCGAGTCGAGCGGACCATCGATGAGCGGACTGGCAAGCTGCTGCACCTCAAGCGCCCCTGCATCGTTCTGGAGGGCGTGACCTGCCGCGGCACCTACCACCGCTGCTGCCCGCGGGCCGACTATCCGTACTGGCGGGAGGTCTGGCTGGAGCGGGTCGAGTGAGGCACCTGCTCCGACCGCTGCGCGACCTGAGAACGCTCGGTCGGTTCGTCCGCGAGCGGGGGCTGCGGCATGCCGGCCGTGTCTGCGCGTTGGCCGTCCGAGGCCGGCTCATGGAGGCGGCCGACCGCCGCCGCGAGGCCCGCTTCGGCGTTGACACTGGGGGGAACATCGCGCTACGTGAGTTGGCCATCGACAGCGAGAACCGCGGCCTCGGGTTCCCGTACGTGCCCTCGCCGGGCCTCCTCGTCGACACACTGCTCGCCAACATTGGTGAAGACCTCGGCCACTTCAGCTTCGTCGACTTCGGCTCGGGCAAGGGCCGCGTCCTGCTGGTCGCCTCGGACTATCCGTTCCGCGAGGTTGTCGGGGTGGAGTTCTCCCTCGCGCTGCATGAGACCGCCGAGGGCAACATCCGCAGGTACCAGAGCCCCATGCGCCGCTGCCAGCGTGTCCGCTCGGTCTGCGCTGACGCCGCCACCTTCGCCCTCCCGGAGCACGACTGCGTGCTCTACTTCAACAACCCGTTCGCCGAGCCTGTCTTCGCCCGGGTGCTCGCCAACGTCCGGGCGGTCCACGAACGCTCGCAGGGCAAACTCTATGTCTTGTACCAGCAGCTGGCTGGCGAGCTGGAGACCGACCGCACCCACAACGTCGCGATGCTGGAGCGCTCGGAGTTCCTCCGCCCGCGGCAGATCCGCTTCCCGTCGCGCCGCGTGCGCTACCTGCTGGGCTCCTACGACCTCCGGATGTTCGAATCCATCGACGCGCCCAGGAGGTCGCCGGTGGAGCCGCTCAGAGCCTCCGCCCCGCTCCCGCCGTCGCGGCCGTGAAGGCGGCCCGCACCGGGAGCCATTTCAGCGACACGCCTACGTCGTGGACGTCGGGCAGGTCGAACAGTCGCAGCACCTCGCGCGCCTCGGCTCGGCGCCCCAGCCGCAGCCGTCGGTAGGCGCCGGCCAGGATGAACTGGTGGTACCAGTCGGCCTGCCAGCGCCGGATGGTGGACTCGGGCACGACTCCGCGTGCCACGGCGCGGTCAAAGATCTCGCCGTTGGCCCTGATAGTGCCTGGATTCCACATGCCGGTCGTGGCCGCGGCCTCATGGATGGTGTAGGCACAGGTCGCCTGGGGCAGGCAGCGTACGCCGTAGCGGGAGAACAGCCGCACCCACATATCGGTGTCGGTGGCGCCGCCAACGGAGGTGTCGAATAGACCCTCCGCCTCCATTGCGGCGCGGCGCACCACGGCGCCGGGCTCCCGCACGAAGGAGGAGTTGCTCAGCAGCCGCCGCAGCGCATGCTTGGGCTCTAGGTACCGCTCGCGGCGGAACCGCTGCTTCCGCCAGCGCACGCCATCACAGTCGACGATCTGGACCCCGAACAGCAGCGTCGCCTCGCCGGGTCCCGCCCGCCGAATGGCTTCCAGCATGGCCGCGCCCGCCCCCGGCAGCAGGTAGTCGTCGTCGTCAAGCTGCATGACCCACTGACCGGTGGAGATCTCGACGGCGCGGTTCATGTTCTCGACCAGGGGCAGCGGCGGTCGGTTCCACACGTACCGGTGCCCGCCGGGCCAGCCAGTGAGGAGCCGGTGGACGACCTGGCCGCTGGCCTCGTCGTCCGAGCCGTCGGATACAGCCACCTCGACCTGCCGCGCGACCCGAGCGATCGCGCCCACCACCGAGCGCAGGGCACGCTCCAACAGCTGCGGGCGGTTCCGCGTCGGCATGGTGATCGACAGCACGGGCTGTGGCCGTGGCATGTGCATCACCCCTAGCCTGGCGGGCGGCGGCGCGAAGGCGCCCGTAACCGCATTTACGGTAACCAACAGGAGGTGTGTGCGCCGGGCCATCGGCGTTACGCTTCCGTTGCAGTGTTGGGAGACCGGTGGTGATGCATGGGTGCTGCGCTGGCAAAATCTGGCCCACACCCGTACCGGCGTGGCTAGCGGCGATCGTCTCTGCCACCTGTAGCCGGTGGTGCTCCCGACCATGGTGGCTGGTGCAGTCCTCGGCTGGCAGTCAATCAGCGGGACCTGATGGTGCTCTCCCTCGCAGCGCTCCCCGCTACCTTGACCGTGGAGTCCTGCTCAGACAGGTCGTGCACCGCCAGTGGGAAGGCGACGGGGCGCTCCTGTTCCCGTCCGGTCACACCGCGATGGCGGCGGCGGCCCTTATCGCGTTGCTGGCCTCCGCGCTGCGCCCGTCGTACCGCGCGCCCGGGCCCGTAGTCGCGTGCTTGACTGTCGGCTACGTGCTCGTCATCGCCATCGCCATCCTGGTCGAGACCGTGCACCCGCTGACCGACGTGCTCGGAGGCATGGCCACCGGGCTGGTTGTGACGCTGGGCCCGGGCTGGCCTCACGGCGATGTCCGGCTCGGAGCCGCCTGATCGGGCGCGCCGCTCTGGGTCGATGATGCGGCCGCCACCGAGCCTGCTGGGAGGCAGGCTAGGCAGCCAGCAGTACTGGGACCGAGTGCCCCAGGCCAGTGCCATGCGCATGCGCTCACGGCCGGCTGGGCTCAATTGGCGGCGGTGGGCCGGGTCGTCCAGCAACTCGCCGTTGGGCCAATCTCAAGCCCGGGTTCAGCCGCAAATTACAAGCGAGCCATAATGCTCAATGGCCACAGTCAGGGTTGGCCGAGACGCCTTCTGACTCAGGACAGGAGCGTGTGTTTTGTCGGCGGTTTGTACAAGCTGGTTGCGGGAGGAGTGGGGACACATGGGACATCGGCGCGCTGCAGTGACTGGAGGGGCTGGCTTTCTCGGATCTCACCTTTGTGATCGCCTCTTGGATGAAGGTTACGAGCTCATCTGTCTCGACGATCTCTCCACGGGCAAGTCCGGTAACGTGGAACACCTTCTGCAACGCGACGGATTCCGACTCGTCCGTGCAGATGTCACGGAGTTTGTCCACGTTTCCGGGGATCTCGACGCCGTCCTCCATTTCGCGTCGCCCGCCTCGCCGATCGATTACCTGCAGATGCCGCTCCACACACTCAAGGTCGGTTCAATCGGCACATTCCACGCCCTGGGTCTAGCCAGAGAGAAGAAGGCTAGGTTTCTGCTCGCCTCCACGTCTGAGAGCTACGGTGACCCGCTGGTCCATCCCCAACCTGAAAGCTATTGGGGCAACGTAAACCCGGTCGGCCCCAGGGGAGTTTACGACGAGGCGAAGCGTTTCGGCGAAGCCTTGACCATGGCTTACCGAAACACGCATGGGATCGATACAGCAATCGTCCGGATTTTCAACACGTTCGGTCCGCGTATGCGCCCCGGAGACGGCCGGGCCATCCCGACGTTCATCCGGCAAGCATTATCTGGCGAGCCTCTCACCGTGGCCGGCGACGGCAGCCAGACCCGGTCGGTATGTTATGTCGACGACCTCGTCGAAGGGGTCGTTCGACTCCTTCACTCCGACCTGGCCGGGCCCATTAACATCGGGAATCCGCGTGAATTTACCGTCCTCGAACTCGCCGAGCTGATCCGCGATCTGGCAGCGTCATCATCGCCGATCGAGTTCGTTCCACGGCCGCAGGACGACCCCACAGTCCGGCAACCTGATATCACTTTCGCGCGCACAGCGCTGTCTTGGGAGCCGGTGGTTGATGTCAAGGAAGGTCTGATACGAACCATCGAGTGGTTCCGTGAGCATCTGGACCTGGGAAAAAGTGGGCCACACAGTAGACCGGACTACCTGCCGTAGGGCAGGAGGACTCTCTGCAACGCCTGCCCCAGCTGCCGCCGTTTCCTGCTCGCGGCTCTCACGGCAACTGCTTCTCGGTTAACACATATCGCCTCGCGACAGCCTTGTACGCTCGGTGCCGATGATCGCCGCCCGGGCAGGCCGAGAAACGCACCGACGATTGCGTCCCGGACCGCACCACCACCTTGTTCGCCGCACTCGGGATCGCCATTGGCCACGTCATCGGAGTATGCAAACCACAGCAGCGGCACCAAGAGTTCCTGATCTTCCTCCGCCACCTCGCCCGCACCTACCCTGTGAAGGGCTGGGTCGCAGCGAACCCCAGAATCCATACCCACTTCACCCGACCTCGGGATCATGGCTGAACCTGGGGGGTCTGGTTCTCCATCATCGAGGCCAAGCCGTCCACCGCGGCGCGTATCTGTCCGTCCGAGACCTCATGATCAAGATCCGGGCCTTGATCAACGGATGGAACAACCGCTGCCAACCTTTCGTACTGGACCAAAGACCGCCGACCAAATCCTGACGAAGTCAACCGTAAAATAACTCAGTTGCGGTCCACTGGGAGTGATCGCGAACCGGTTAGTCCTCCAAGTCGGTTAAAACGTCTGATACTGCTGGCTAGCCTAAGGATCATTACAATTTGATAACCGATTTGTCAGAGTGCTTTGCGCACTAGATTCCTCACTCCTGTGTGGCTTAGATTCGTCACCGAGCGCTACTCGTCTTCGGGCTCGGGGGAGCATGTCGGTTCGCGGGGGCCAAACTTATGCACCCGTCAGATATCCATGCGCGCAGGGGTCTGGGAACTGTCAGGTGGAGAGGGGTATGGGCGTCGCTGTCATAACGCAGCCAGTACGCATCAAGCAGAATGTTGTGCTCCGGGTTTCCCGACGCAAGTGGGAGCGAAGCTATGTCGCCGCTGTTATCGCCATCGACGCGGGGGCCGCACTCGTTGCGGCGGTTACCGCCTACGTAGGCCGCTTCGGCGACCATCCCACCTCCATTTACTTGTTGGGTTACATCGCTTTAAGCATTAGCCTGCCGATGCTGTGGCTCGCCGCCATGTGGGTCGCGCGTGCCTATGAAACCCGGTTTCTCACCGTGGGATATGAGGAATTCCGGCGCGTGCTCATCGCCGCCGTCGTCGTCATTGCGACGGTGGGCACCCTTTCTTGGGCGACGAAGGCAGAAGTGGCTCGGGGATACATCATCATCGCTCTCCCCCTGGCCACCATATTGACCTTGCTCGGACGTTATTCAGCGCGAAAGTTCGTACACCATCGCCGCCGCAACGGTGAGTTCATGAGCGAGGTCC
Source organism: uncultured Actinomycetota bacterium (assembly GCA_963836855.1). Taxonomy (GTDB): domain Bacteria; phylum Actinomycetota; class Actinomycetes; order Propionibacteriales; family Propionibacteriaceae; genus Microlunatus. The sequence continues at coordinate 96,443 of CAWILN010000022.1, forward strand.
TCCTTGTCGGACACGGCCGTTCCGCCGCCGACCTGGTGCGCCAAATGCGCCGGGATGCCCACCATGGCATGCGCATCGTCGGGGCCTGCGTCCCCAACGGCAGCCCATCAGCGGAGCTGGCCGCCGAAGGCATCCCCGTACTCGGAAGTTTCGACGACGTCGACACGCTGGTCCCCCAGACTGGGGCCGATGCGGTAGCGGTACTCGCCTGCCCCGAAATGGACGGCTCCGCCCTCCGTGGTCTCTCCTGGAACCTCGCCCGCTCAGGCATCGACTTGTTAGTGGCACCAGCGCTAATGGATGTCACCGGACCCCGAATCGCCATCCGACCAGTCTGCGGGCTACCGCTGCTCCACGTCGACGAGCCCGCCCTCAGCGGCGGCCGGCGTATCGCCAAAGCCTGCGTGGACCGTGTGCTTGCCGCCGTCGCCCTGGTGATTCTGCTTCCCCTGCTGGTGGCAATCGGCCTCGCGGTACGACTCACCAGCCCGGGGCCGGCACTGTTCAAGCAGAAGCGTGACGGGCTTCACGCCCGCGAGTTCAGAGTGCTCAAATTCCGCACAATGACCCAGGATGCCGAATCAAGGCGAGCCTCCCTCTCCCATCTGAACGTGCACACCAGCGGCCACCTGTTCAAAGTCGAGAACGACCCACGCGTGACCCCACTCGGCCGATGGCTGCGGCGGACATCTCTGGACGAATTGCCACAACTGGTCAACGTGCTGCGCGGGCAGATGTCACTGGTCGGGCCACGCCCCCTACCCATCACAGACACACCCTACGACGGCGAAGCACGCCGACGCTTATTCGTCAAACCCGGCCTAACAGGGCTGTGGCAAATCAGCGGCCGCGCCGACCTTGAATGGGACGAAGCGGTACGCCTCGACATGCGCTACGTCGAGAACTGGTCACTAGCACTCGACACACTAATCATTTGGAAGACACTGTTCGTCGTAGCAAAACGCAGCGGCGCCTATTAAACGCGAGCCCCTCCGAAGATCGCCGTAAGCGCATTCAAAATACATCACACCCAGCACCCCGATTGCCCGTATCGTCAAGACCTCCACCATTGAGACGTTGTCCATTGGACCGATGGAATGTAGACGGAAGTGTCCGCATGGCGCCTCTTGCTCATCAATGACGCCGCCGCGGATCTGTGCGGTCCACTACTCACACGCGGACGACTGGATCGTGTTGCCGGTGAAGCTGATGTCGCGCACGGCCAGGTTGGCGCCGTTGTCGGCCACAACGCCGGTGGGATGGCCGCCCGCGCCGGTGGCGCAGATCAGGTTGTCGTGGACGTGGTAATTGTCGAGCAGATGGGCCGGCGGGGTGGAGTCTGTCCGGTTCTGTTGGGTGCCGGTGATCCCGTTGTGGTTGCCGGACAGCCGGTTGCCGTAGACCTCGACGTTGAAGCTGGAGGCCACCGTAATGCCGCCGTCCCAGTACCAGCTTTCGGCGCGGACGCCGTTGCGGTAGATCCGGTTATTGCGGATCACCGCGTCCTGGCTGATCTCGTAAAAGACCCCCTCCGCCCAGTTGTCCTCCACCAGGTTGTGCTCGATCAGCGCGCCGCGGGCATTCATGTCGGCCCACAGTCCCCGGTAGTCGTTGTGGTGGCGTGAACATTGCGGATGGTGACCTGGCCGACGTCCCACTTCATGCCCCCGGCCTCGTATTCAGGGCTGGCGTGCAAGGCGTGGTTACGCGCCAGCTCCGGCCCGTCGAAGGTCGCCGTGTCCCCATCCAGGCCATCGAGGAGCACTCCAGTGGCTGCGTTGCCGCCGATCCCTAGCTGGTCGTTGTCGTTGTAGTGACCACCGAGAATCTTCATGCCGTCGGCGGCCATCAGGCCGGCCCAGTAGTTGCGCAGGGCAGAGACATTGCGCACCACCCAACCGCTGGCATGGGTGTCCGGCTGGATCGCTCCCCGTTGCGTGCCAGTGTTGTAGCTCTGCACCGTGATGGAGTCCAGCGTCACGTTAATGGCCCGGCCGAAGAACGCGAACGCCAGGCTCCGCCCGCCATCCAGCACCGCGCCCGGCTCCCCGCAGAACCTGTCGCCGGACTTGGGCTGAACGCTGAAATTCCGCAGATGGGTGCCGGCCTTGACGATGTAGGTCGTGCCGGCGACGTGCGCGCTCACCACACTCTGGGCGTCGTCGCCGGCGCCAATCGCCACACCGCCTCCAGCCAGGCACGACGCTGCAGGAGACGTCGGTGTGGTAGCACCTGGAGTCGGGGCAGTACTCGATTGCGAAGGCTTCGGGGTCGGTGTTTGCGTCGGTCGACGTGGCCGGTGGCGTAGTTGTTGGCGTTGCGGTCGTCGTTGTTGGAGCCGCAGCGGTGGTAGCTGGCACGGTGTTACTTGGTGCAGTCGGCGAGCCGGTGGTTGCTGTCGGGGCGGTGGTCGATGTCGTCGGCGAGGCAGTTGGCGTGGCGGTTGCGCCGCTGTTAGCCGACCGTGAAGTTTCCACGACGGGTGGACGTCCTGCCGTTCGACCACTTCAGTACGGCCCGGATGGTGTGCGATCCATCGGCGAGCTTGGTGGTGTCGTACGGAAGCGCCGTGCCGTCGGCAGCCATACCAGCGAAGTCAAAAGGCGGGTCCGTGTCGGTACGAATGGGTTGCTGCGTACGCGATGAGTAGTCCAGGTAGAAGTCGACCTTGTCGAGGGTCTCGGAGTTCCTCACGAAAACATAGATCTTTCCCTTCACGGTCACGCCGTCGAGTCGCACCGCATTCGACCGATCCGGACTCATGCTTATCTCGAGCCTCGACCTGGTCGAAGCCGAGGCCGACTCTATGCCCACGGCGCTGAAGACAAGGACGGTGCTTATCGCGAGCGCAATCATCACGTTGCGGCGGCGGCGTAAGACCAACCGGTGCCCACTTGGACGCATATCAATCCTCCCGAGTGACGAAGCAGTGGTGTAAGCGCTGCTTCGGAATCTCAACTAAGCCGCACCGCTGTCGCAGCAGACCGATACAGGCACGGTGTCCATCTGATTGGCAGTCGGGGAACCGCGGTCGACGTCGGACGCCAGCCCTCCGTACCCGCTGGTTGCTCGTGCAGAGTGGCGACTGGCTTCCTCCACCCGCAGGCCCGCCGCGCTAGCTATCGACTTTGCCGATGTAGTCGAAGCTGCCGGGTGCGCGCGCTGAGTGTCATCACCGGGCGTCAATGCGCAGTCCAGGCCTTCACGTAGCGCCGTCACCAGCACCGCCGGAACCGTACCTGTGCTATCCGCAGCGCAAGGTGCGGGCGCATCGCCCGTCGCAGGCACAGTCGCACCATGTGTAGTCACTCCCCCGAGAATTGAGACCAAACCGTTATCTCTGGCAGGAGTCTAAACAGATTGTGTGCGATCCGGGCACAGTTTGGTCAGAATTTTTTTCTATCCCAGGCGAGGTTTAGCCCTAATCTGGCCGTTATCAGCCCTGACACAGCCTTGGCGCCATGGTCCGGCCGGTTGACGTCGTTACCTTCTCGTTGCCATTGATGCACTGACCGCAAGGCTGGCCGTGCTGCCAGCATGTGTGACGCGGCCTTCGCCAGGGTGTCGATCGTGCGAGAGACGGTCGGCTCGGGAAGCGACCCGACCGAAACGCGGCTTGCCAGCGAAAGGCCGGCAAAGGAATCGAGTTTGCGCAGTCCGGATTCATGCACGTGGGGCGAAGATCGCCTCCATCTTGTCGATGCACTGTTCCAGCCCTCCCTGAGAGAGATTCCGCGCATCCTCAGATGTATAGCCGTGCTCCACCATCGTCATCTTGGTCCGTCCGTCACCAAGATCATCAAAGGTGACCACGTGCTCACCGTCATCGGGGATGCCAGGCGGCATTCCAAGATCAGCGGGCAACAGCCGGTTGCCTTGCGGGTCTGCAAAATTGAACACGTACGCGATCCGCGCACTGGGCCGGACCTCGGTGTAGTTCCAGGTGCTGTACATGTCCCCGCCGCCGAATTCCGCCGGAGCCCGCATCGCCACCAAGGTGCGTCCGCCCTCGCGAAGATCAACATCGGCCACCGGACAGCTGAAGCCAGTCGGTCCCCACCACTGCTTCACAAGATCAGACTCGCTCCAAGCTCGCCAGGCCTCCTCCGGAGGAACCCCAAAGACGCGGGCGACCACAACGTCGAATGTCTCATTCATTGGCTTTCCCTCACTCGGGTCGATTGCCGGCGGTGCCACCAATCTTGTACGGCGTGCTGACTCCCTCATACATCAGGTGGGCAACCATGCCATCCGCAGCGTGCTTGAGATGGTGACAGTGGTCGAGCCAGATGCCGGGGTTTGTGGCCACGAACGCGATGTCATACGTCTCGTCATCGAGCACATTCAGCGAGTCGGTCCACCAAGGGCTGCCGGTCGCGGCGACGCCGTTGCGCGCGAGCACCACAGCGTGGTGACCGTGCAAGTGCATGGGATGGACCTCGCCGCTGTGGTTGTCGATATGCATGGTCACAATGTCACCCTCCCGGACCACGTACATGGGCACGTGCGGATAGAGGTGACCGTTGATTGACCACCACAGCCCCGGCCGGCCACGAACGAAGCCTGGTCGTCGGCCGATCGAATAGTCGAAACGCCGATCCGGCTGTGCCGGGTCGAAGCTCAGCACCGTCGGACTTCCGTAACCCAACAGATCGAGGGCAGTTACCGGTTGCGGCGGGGCCGGCGGCGCATCGGCACCCAGAATGACTGCGGTGCCCTTGGATACCTGCACGCGTACGCCCCTGCCATCGCTGGGCATCGTGACGCCAAGATCAGCACGGCCGCCGGCCGTGACCGTCACCGACTGCTCGGTCACATCGGTCGGCGCATTGACCTCGTAACCATCAATCGCAAGCACCTGGAAAGGCGTGTCGGCCCAGGTCTCAATCGGGCCATTGTCAGTGTTGATCACGCGAATCCGCACGTGCTGTCCGGGATTCGCCGGAACTCGCAGATCGCTGGCAACGCCGTTGATTGTCTTCATGCCTCCGTAGGTGTGGGCGGTGGCGATCACATCAACAGGCTCGCTCCTGCCGGACTTCGGCAGCACCACAAGCGTCCCGAAGAGCCCGCCGATCACCTGCGGATTCGAGACCTGATGCGAGTGATACCAATAGGTCCCGATCTGATTGGCCCTGAACCGATAGGTGAATTCGCCGCCGATCGGCACCTCGTCCTGGGTAACCCCTGCCACTCCATCCATGGCGGCGGGGACGTCATATCCGTGCCAATGCAGTGTGATGCCAGCCTTGACCGAGGCGTTGCGGAGGTGCACCTCGACCAGTTGGCCCTGGCGGGCGGTGATCGTCGGGCCGGGTGAGGTGCCGTTCACGGTGTAACCGGCGACCGATCGTCCACCTATGGTGAGGTTCTGCTGCTCAGCAACGAGATCCACACGTATGTCAGCCTTGCGGGCGCTGTCCACCACCAGGTCGGTGATCGACCGATCTGTCGAGCCGTGGCCGTGACCATCGACGGGACCCCCTCCATAGTCGAGGGTGCCCATGCCCATCACGGAATAGCTGCTGCCCACCAGGCTCGACTGCCAGAGCCAGGCCAGTGGGGCGAGGATCGCAAGCGTGGCCACGACTGCGAGCGCAATCCGTGCGCGATTGGAGCGGCCAGCCATCCTGGGCGTCGCCCGTTACGCGACTTCTGCTGCCACGGGCTCCTCTGCGACGGGCGCGGGCTTGCGCGCCCGCATCGCTGCCGTCACGGAAACTCCAAACAGGACCAGTGCGACCGCACCATGCACCGCGCCCATCGCGGCCAGCATGTGCGATACCGCGCCCAACGCGATCTGCACGATGGTGCAGGCCAAGACGATCAGCGCCCACCTCACGCCCTGCGGAATCTTGGCGAAGAACGACACGATCAATAACGCCAGCGACAAGAGGAGTACGACATAACCGTCAAGCGCGTGGAAGATCATCGCCCCGGTGCCGGGCGCGCCAGTGTCGAACGCTGCCTCGTCAAGCGTGCCGCCGGTCTCGATCCAGTTCATCTGTGCAAAGACCGCATATCCGATGGCAGCAGACTGGACCGCAACCAGCGCTGCGATGGCATAGGCAAGCACTCGATAGACCGTTTTCATGGGTTCTTCCCCTCCGGCTCAGTTCCGATCCGCCCCCCGAATCAGACAACTATGGGCAAGGATGCCGGAATAATCTGTGAAATAACATGCAATTTGTGCGGATTCTGAAATCACGCCGAAAAGGTGCCGCCCAGCGGGAGTTGCGAGCTCGTTGACGACCGACATCGACAGCTCGGTCCCATTTGGGAAGAGGCCCGCCACCGCGGTGACGGGCCTCCGTCTCACAGGGGATTGGGCAGAAAATCGGTGACTACTTCAGCCAGGGCGCCAGGGTTCTCCTCGGCGATGTAGGGGCCAGAGTCGATGGAAATGATGCGAACGTCCTCGGCCCATCCTTTCCAGATGGCAAGCGGGTCGCCGAAGAGCGTCTCCATATCGCCTCTGCCGGCTAGAACGATGAGCGTCGGGCAACCGATGGTGCGCCCAGCGAGTCGGTCTGCGCGCTCAGCATCCCTGTCGACGCTCAGGGCTGCGCGATAGTCCTCGAGCATGGCGCGTACGGTCTCGGGGTCGTTGATTGCTTCGACCAGTTCCGCATAGTTCTCCGCACCCATCTGATAAGGATCGGGTCGATACCAGGCCAAAGGGTCAGCAGAGATCACCCGCTCGGGCGCCGCAGGCTGAGCGAAGAAGAACCAGTCAAACCTGCGCTCAGCGACTCGCGCGTCACACCGCTCCAATGCCTCGATGATCGGCACAGCGTCGATGATCACAAGTCGAGTCACGCGGCTCGGATAGTCCATTGCCAGTCGGAAGCCGACATGTCCGCCTCGATCATGTCCGACGACCGCAAACTGATCAAGTTCCAGATGCGACATCAGCTCGGCAAGATCATCGGCAACCACACGTTTCGATTGCTGGCGGTGGTCCTTGCGGATGATCGGCTTGCTCGACCGCCCATAACCACGCATGTCCGGGCAGACGACAGTGAAACCGGCGGTGATCAGCTGCGGCACGACCCGATGCCAGGTGGCGGAGGTCCGTGGATGCCCGTGGATCAGGAGTATGGGCGGCCCGTCGCCGGCGAATCGTACGCGCAGCCGCATATCCCCGAGATCGACCATCTCGTCGGCGAATCCTTCGAACATGCCCACCTCCAGCCGACGCATCGTTGATCATCTCTGAGGCCGAACGTGCTTTCGATTGTATCCAAGGCGTCTGCTGGTGGGAATACAGAAAACTGCATCTGACGCGGTTGAGTCCGAACCCGTCCCGGATCTGATCATGAAAGGCGCGATGATAGAAACGGGATGTGGACTATCGCACTCTCGGGCGCAGCGGCTGCGCCGTTTCCTCACTCTGCTTAGGAACCATGACCTTCGGCGTCGAGACGGACGAGGCCCGTTCGCACGACCAGCTGGATCACTTCATCGAAGCCGGCGGCACCTTGGTCGATACTGCCGACGTATACGGCCGCGGTCAGTCCGAGGAGATCATCGGACGCTGGTTTGCCAGCCGACCAGCCGACGTCACCGAGCGCGTGGTTCTCGCGACCAAAGGCCGGTTCGCCATGGGCCATGAACCAAACTCCCTCGGACTCTCGACCCGGCATCTGACGCGAGCGCTGGATGCATCGTTGTCGCGCCTCGGACTCGACTCGGTCGATCTTTACCAGGTGCATGCCTTCGACCCGTGGACGCCGTTGGATGAGACATTGCGTACGCTCAACGGCTTCATCCAAGCAGGCAAGATCAGCTACTACGGTCTGTCCAACTTCACCGGCTGGCAACTGACCAAAGTGGTCCACCTCGCCAATGCTCTCGGCCTCGCGCCGCCGGTCTCGCTGCAGCCGCAGTACAGCCTGATCGTCCGCGAGATCGAATGGGAGATCGTGCCTGCTGTCCTGGATGCAGGCATGGGGATGCTCCCGTGGAGTCCTTTGGGCGGCGGCTGGCTGTCTGGCAAGTACAGGCGTGACGAGCGGCCCACGGGTGACACCCGGTTGGGGGACGATCCCGAACGCGGCATGGAGGCTTACGACCGACGCGGCACCGAGCGCACCTGGAATGTGATCGACGCTGTCCAGAAGGTGGCAGAAGATCGCGGCGTCTCGATGGCAGAGGTGGCGCTGGCCTGGGTAACGAACCGGCCGGGGGTGACGTCGACGATCCTGGGTGCGCGCACCACCGAGCAGTTGGAGACCAACCTGCGCGCAGCAGACCTCCACCTCAGCGCAGCGGAGACCGCGACGCTGGATCAGGCAAGTGACCTGAGCGCTAACGACTACCCGTACGGAGAACTGGGAGTCGATCAGCGGAGCCGGAAACTCGCAGGCGACTGAGCTTCCGTCAGCGTGAACGCGCCTATCAGCGGTGCGACCAGACGGGCGTGAGAACGACGTTGGCGGTCAGCCCCAGCTAGTGGGCGTTGCACCAGGCGCGTATCACGGCTTGGAGTTCGTCCCGCCCAGCCTCGACTTCGTTGACGTCTGCAAAGCGCATCACACGTACCAGTGGGCCATCTCCGACGAGGCGCGGGAAGTCCCCTTGGATCTCGGCGCCGCGAATGAAATAGCAGACTGACGAACTTCTTCGATGGATTGAAGCTGACGATATTGCCCTGGTACGAGAAGGTCGGCGTCTTCCACTTGATCGATTCGCGTACTCGGAATCGGCGTCCAAGATCAACTTACGAGCGAGTTGCATGGCATCGGTCAGTGGGTGCCGGCGTTCGGCAAACCACTCATCAACTTCATTAGTCATGATGTCCCTCGTCGGGCACTTAATGCATCACCCTCTGATGGCCCGGTCAGCGTGGCTGGGATGCATGCCAGGTGGCAACGCTCGCGCGGGATGTGCGGCCGAGCTTGCGCAGAATGTGGCTGACGTGGTTCTCCACGGTGCGCTCCGACAGGGTCAGGCGGCCGGCGATCGTCGCATTGCTTAGCCCAGCGGCCACCAACTCAGCGATCTCCCGCTCCCGGCTCGTGAGTTGCGGCTCAGAATCGGAGACAGTGGCCAGCAGGCTTCTCAGCTCGGCCGCGAGCGGGTGCATGCTGAGGCGCTGCGCGATACGTAGCGCGGCCTCGGCGTGCTCCCGACCCGCGCGGACATGCAGGCCATCAACCTTGGCGAGCTCAGCGTGGATGAGCGCCAGGTGCGGCAGGGCGTGCAGCTCCTCGCAACTCTGCAGTGCGCTCAGCAGATGCTGTCGAGCCTGATCAACTTTGCCCAGCACGAACGCCAGCCGGCCAAGGGCAAACGCGACCGGGCCGCCGTACGGCCCAGCCGCCAGGCCAATTGACTGCAGCCCTGCGTACGGGAGGAGCTGCTCATAGATCACCGGAGCGGTATCGGTATCTCCGAGCCACGCGCAGACTTCGGCATTTCCGACGTTTGCGATCATCCACTCGACCGCGCGTTCGGGAAGACGATGAACATGAGGAGCAATCGCCTTCCACAACATCGCGGTCTCATCACGCTTGCCACGGGCCATCAAGACCAGGCAGAGCCAGCCACGCGCCATGAATGGCAGGTCATCCACCACTCTGCGCACCAATGTCTCAACAGCGTCCAGGTCGTCGCCGGTCAGCACCGCAATCTCCCACGTGTACACCGCATGGAGGTACGCTGCCTCGCTGTCCGGGCCGGCCACTCGCAACGCCTCATCGTTGAGGCTCTTCGCCTCGGTGAATCGGCCGTCCATCAGCCGTTGGGAGGCGTTGATCAAGATCAAAAAGGATCGCCAGGCAGGGTGGCTCATCCGTTCTACTAATGGGGTTATTGCGTTGATCTCCGCCACCAGGTCTAATCGGCTGCCTAGTACGGCGTAGGCGTCCATGCGCCAGCGACGACCCCAACATGTGTACTCGTCGACACCGGTAAACCGGCCCAGCTCGATCGCAGCGTCCGCGATCTTGAGCTGATCACCGATGTGCCCCACGCTCTTCAGCTCCGCGTGTTGCGCCTGCAGACGCAGGAAGGACGCCTCCACATCGTCAACCTCAGAAAGGGTTCCGAGGTGCTCTTGATCAAGTACGAAGGGGCTCGACGTTGCCACAAGCTGGGCGCGAACGCGGGCCTCCCGCACCGGGTCCGAATCGCCGAGCAGGGCCAGCGCCTCGACGCACAGCGCGTGCACTCTGCCTGTCACCGCCGAATTGGTCATCGTTCGGATGACAGTGGCTGCATCCGCCAGGGTTGCGGGATCGTCGGCCAAACGACTAAGTTCCGCAACCCGTGCGCAGGTCTCCCAAGCTTGCGACACCGCACCGTCCTGGTACTGACGCCGCGCCTCGGCCAACAGCTGGGCCCGCGTTTCAGAATCCTCGGCCGCTCGCTCAGTTGACTCAAGCACGGAAGTCAATTCTAGATTTCCGGCCGCTAGCTGCACATCACAAAGTTGAGTGCCGGACTTGAGTGTTTTCACGGATGCCCGCACCACGCTGCACACCTAGCTTCGTGGCATGTCTGCGAATGACTCAGCCGCTCAGCTCTCAGTAACGGTTCCCGAAGCTCAACCTATGAAGGGGAACAGCGCAATGAGAGCCGTCTATCGGATTCTTGCGTTTGTGGTGGCTGCGGAGGTCGCCGTCCAGGCATCACTTGTGGTGTGGGGCGACGCCGGCCTCGGCCGCTACATCGATCAGGTCGGTGTGGTCGACAAGTCCACGTTCGAGACAGCATTCGAGGGAGGTCCTGCACCATTCCCCGAGTTCGTGGGACTCCTCTTTCACGGCCTGAACGGGACGATCGTCATCCCTGCTCTCGCCTTGCTGCTGCTGGTGTCGTCGTTTTTCGCGAAAGTGCCACGAGGCATCGTGTTCGCCTTGGCCGTGTTCGGGCTTGTGGCGCTGCAAGCCAATCTCGGCTTCGCCGGCCACGCGGTCCCCTCATTGGGAGCACTCCACGGAATCAACGCACTTGTGCTGTTCTCGACCGCTATGTGGACTGGGTTGCGCGTGTCGCGTCATCCGAGTTGAGCCAATGGGAAAGGGCATCGGGCAGCGCAGCCGTGCGCGATCAGTGGTCTCCGTCGCGGCCGCGCTGGCCATCCTCGGCGGACTCGGGTGGTTGTGGGCGGCCAGTCTGCTGCCCGGGGCCTACGCCGCAACCGATATGGGCGTCGTGGATACCGGCGAGGGGCCAGTCAGCGCGGACACGGGGCACATCCACCCCGCAGGTCATCTTGGGCATGGCCCCGACGGCGGGACGGCACACGACCTCACCACGCTGGTGGAGCGCCAATCGGGGCCGCCCGACGTGTCGATGGCGCTGACGGCCCGACTGGAGCGGATCACGTTGGCCGATGGTCTGTCGTTGACGGCCTACACCATCAATGGCACTACCCCCGGCCCGACAATCCGGGCCAGGCAAGGCGATGTTGTCGAGGTCAGGCTGATCAACGAGTCGGTGCCCGGAGGAACGGCCTTGCACTGGCACGGGCTGGATGTGCCGAATGCCATGGATGGTGTCGCGGGGGTGACCCAAGACGCGGTCAAGGTCGGTGGCTCCTACATCTATCGATTTGTCGCCAAACAGGTCGGCACGTACTGGTACCACTCTCACCAGGTTTCCCACGAGCAGGTGCTCCAGGGACTGCTCGGCGCGATCGTCGTCACCCCAGCTGCGGGCATCGGCGAGGATGTCGACGTACTGGCTCTCTCGCACACCTATGGGGGCCGGCGTACGGTGAACGGCCGGACTGGCGACGTGCGCGTTCGCGCCACAGCAGGATCGACTGTGCGGGTGCGTACGATCAACACCGATCGCGGGATCATGCCCGTGTGGGTGAGTGGAGCCCCGTACCAGCTAGTGGCAGTTGACGGCAGTCAGGTCAACGCACCAACCCGAATTCAGAATCACTCGGTGCTCGTGCCGGCCGGAGGACGCGCCGATCTCGCCGTCCGGATACCCGGTAGCGGGCAGGCGGTACGGATCGAATTCGGCGGAGCGGCCTTGATCATCGGACCCAACGGCGCCACAGGCACGGCAACTAGAGCACCGTCCGAGGCGGTGGACCTGCTCATGTACGGATCGTCGACTGCCATCGGATTCGACCCGACTACAGCGAATCGCGTCTTTGACTACCGGATCGGTCAGCGGCCAGGATTTGTAAACGGGAGACCGGGCATGTACTGGACCATCAACGGCCACCTATTTCCCAATATCCCGATGTTCATGGTCGTCGAGGGCGACACGGTCCGAATGCGGATTAGCAATCAGTCTGGGCAGGCCCACCCGATGCATCTGCACGGACACCATGTGCTGGTGCTTGCTCGCGACGGTCTCCCAGCAACGGGTAGCCCTTGGTGGACCGACTCTCTCGAGGTCAAGAACGGCCAAACGTACGAGATTGCCTTCCGCGCCGACAACCCGGGCCTGTGGATGGACCATTGCCACAACCTGGTCCACGCCAGGCAGGGCTTGGTCACTCACCTGATGTATCAGGGCGTCACATCGCCGTTCCGTCTGGGCCGCGACACCGCCAATTATCCGGAGTGAGGTCCTCCCCAGCGCTGGGTCGTCGCTGCTGGTCCCGTCGGGCGGCAGTGCTGGTCCCGTGATAGAGGATGATCGGATGACGGTGAACGGTCGTGTACTTATCTCAGGCGCCAGTGTCGCCGGTCCGGTGCTCGCCTACTGGCTTCACCGGTTTGGCTTCCAACCCACCGTCGTCGAGCGCACTGCCGAACTGCGGTTCGGTGGTGGCGGCCACGCGGTGGATCTTTTTGGCCCGGCGGTGCAGATCATCGAGTGGATGGGTGTCATAGGGCAGGTTCGGGACGCTCGCACTCGCACCGAGATCATCTCGTACCTGCGAGAAGGCCACCGCCCAGTCGACGTCTCGGCGGAGTTGATGTCCGAAGGCGTCTCCGAACGCCATATCGAGATCATGCGCGGTGACCTGACCAAGATCATCTACGGCGCCGGCCGCGCCGACATTGAGTATCTCTTCGGGGATTCGATCTCGACTCTGCGGCAGACCGAGCAGGCCATCGAGGTCACCTTCCAGCACGGTCCACCGCGGACATTTGATCTTGTCGTAGGCGCAGACGGCTTGCATTCGATCACTCGCACCCTGGCATTCGGCGATGAGAATCAGTTCCTGCGTTTCCTGGGCGGCTATCTTGCGGTGTTTACTGCGCCTAACTATCTCGGGCTTCAGCAACGGATGCTTGGCTTTGCTGATGTTGGTCGGACCGCGGCAATCTATCCGGTTCGGGAGAGTGGCCATGCCCGGGTACTGCTTTTGTGGCTAGCCCGTGCGCCGCACGACTACGACCGCCACGATCCAGCGGCGCAGCGGAGACTGATCCACTACCTCTACGGCGACATGGGCTGGGAGATGCCACGCCTGCTCGAGGAGTTGGACAATGCTGACGACCTGTACCTGGACTCGATCAGCACGATCGTCATGGACACCTGGACCCGCGGTCGGGTCACACTCGTCGGAGATGCCGGTTACTCCCCCGGTCCTGCAGTCGGCGGCGGCACCAGCCTCGCCGTGGTCGGCGCCTACGTCCTTGCCTCCGAGCTGGCCGCAGCGAGCGGCGATCACCTCGGAGGGCTAGCGGCGTACGAGCGGGCGCTACGGCCCGCCGTCCGGCACAGCCAGACCATCGGGCCCGCCGTCCTCAGGACCCTGATTCCACGCTCACGTGCTCAGGTATGGGCGACAGCACAAGCGATCAACCTGCTGCCCCGACTGCCAGGGCCGGCTCGTCGCTTGCTTACATCCTTCGGAGGCGGTCCAGCCGCCATGCTGAATGTCGTAAACCTGCGCGAGCCGAATGCCCTATGACCGGCCGGACCCGATGCCTATGCTCGGGCGGCCACCAGCTCCTCGGTGAGCTGACGCATCAGGCCCGCGCCGTCCACCATGCACCAGTAACCAGCGAACTTGCCGTCGGCGATCCGGAACACCTCAGCGGACTCGACGGCCATGTGGCGGCCAGTCGCGGGAATGCCATGGAACTCGCCATCGTGGGTGCCAGTCATCGTCGAGCGGAGAAAGACCCGATCGGTATCCGCGACGAACTCATCGAGAGCGACGTGGAGATCGGGGAATGCCTGGAAATAGGAGAAGCACCCCTTCCGCACCCAACCCGCGACCCGCTCGTCGGCGAAATAGTCGCCTACCGCGTCCAGATCCCGCCCGTTGATCACCTGGTCGTAATACCGACGGACCAGATTCTTGTTCTGCTCTGACATGTTGTCCTCCTTTGTCTCTTGCCCTGAGCATCCCCTTCCGAGCGCATTGGCAGTAGGGGCAAACCCCCTATTCGGCCTCGAGGTGTCGAACCGCGTACGCGGCGGCTTCTGAGCGCTTGGTCATGCCGAGCTTGGCGAAGATCCGGCTCACATGGTGCTCGGCGGTCTTCGGGCTGATGAAGAGCCGCGCGGCGATCTCGGCGTTTGTCAGGCCTTCCCCGAGGAGCCGCAGTACCTCGATCTCCCGCTGAGTGAGCAAGCCGGCCGCTCGCGGGCCAGCACGGCCCTTCGCTCCGAGCGCGCGCAACAGTGCCGCTGCGATGTCCGCTTCCCGGCTGTCGCCGAGCGCTTCCAATTCGTTTCGGGCCTGACGCGCAGTATCGATCGCAATCTCTGGGGAGCTGACGGCAAGCGCCTCGGCTAGTGCAAGGCGGGAGCGTGCGACATCCAGTCGAAGGCCGAGCGATGCAAAGCCGTTGACGGCCCTCTCGAGGTCAGAAACGGCTGCGACATCGCCGCGTACGGTCGCCACCCGTCCGCGTGCAAATGCTGCCGCTGCCGCGACGCGTTCTCTGCCCGGCGGTCGCGCGATAGCGGCGATAGCGTCCGCAGCGGCGCCCGCCTCCTGCAGTTGTCCCTCGGCAATACGCGCGTCGACAAGTTGCTCGAGGAAGGGAACGGCGAGCAGGCTCGTCCGACCGACCTCATCCAACCGCCTCTCGAGGAGCGCGGCCGCAGGAGCAGGTTCACCGCGCGCAAGCCTGAGCGCGACAGCGGGACGGGTCGTCCCCGGTTCCCCGTCGAACCCCGCGAGGAGCTCCTCGGCTTCGTCGAATCGGCCTTGAAGCACCCGAATCTCGGCAAGACGGGCAGCCGGGCTGACACACCGAGATCGCTGACCGGAAGCAGTCAGCTCCTTGATCGCTGCGAGAAGTTCCTCCTCTGCGGCGTCGACGCGGCCGTTGGCGGCGAAGACATCCGCACAACAGGTCCTGCAGAATGCGAGGAGGACAACGTGGTCGTACTTCCTGACGAAGTCCTCGAGAACGGCGCTCCATTGCTGCGGACGTTCGATGTCACCCGCTCGCTCGCACGCGAGCATCATCGTGCAGCAGATGTCTGCAAACGTCTCGAGGCTCGCTGGCTCACCGCTCGTGGCGGCGGCCATCGCTTCGTCGAGCTGTGCTAGTCCTTCGTCGACTTCACCGGCAGAGACCCGCGAGAATCCCAGCTGTGCAAGGGCACGAAGCTCCAGGTCGGGATCACCGGCCAAGAGCGCTGAGTCGAGCGCGGCCTCCGCATACATCGCCGCCTCGGACGACCTTCGCGAACCTTCCGAACGTGCGAGGTCGATCCAGCCCTGCTCGGCGCCGGGTGCCACGTCGCGGAGCAAGCGCTCGGCCCGCGCGAGCCAACCACGAGCCGCGGCGTCGTTCCCAAATACCTGCGCGTACTCGCGCGAGAGCCACAGCGCGATCCGGGCTGCGCGGCCAAGCTCCCCGTCGCGCCTGAACCCGGAGTACGCACGCTCCCGACAGACGATGGCCTGGCGCGCCTCGCGGAGCCACCACAGTGAACGGCCGAGCCCGTCGAGCGCCTCGGGCGATTCCGCTGTGCTAACTGCCTCTTCGAACGCGGCGCGCGCCTCCGACCAGTTGCCGACAGCGAGCGCTTCGTAACCGCGGGCGAGCGCCGTGCCCGCAGCCACGGTCGTCACCGCCTCATCGTGACACGGACGGACGCCAGACACCAGGCACGCTCAGCCACCTCGGCGGCTATGCTGCAGCAACTGCAGGCACTCCGTTCCCTGTCTTTCTGATCTGGTAGGCAGGGAGTCGCCCGAAGGCTGGCCCATGACCAAACCGACGATCTTGACGGTCGACGATGATCACCTGGTCCTGGCGGCGATTACGCGCGACTTGGCCAACCGGTACGGCGCCGACTATCGCCTCGTCCGGGCATCCTCCGGTCGGGAGGCACTGGATCTGCTGACCAAGCTAGCCCTCCGTGACGAGCCGCTCGCCTTGATTGCGGCGGACCAACGGATGCCGGAGATGACCGGCATCGAGATGCTGCAGCAGGCGCGAACCTACGCGGCGGGCGCGAAGATGCTCCTGCTTACGGCGTACGCCGACACTGATGTTGCGATCAAGGCGATCAATGACATCGGCCTTGACTATTACATGCTGAAACCGTGGGATCCTCCCGAGGAACGCCTGTATCCGATAATCGAGGACCTGCTTGATGACTGGCATCGGGCCAACCCTGATCACACCTCAGACGTGCGAGTGATCGGCCACCGCTGGTCCGACCGCAGCCATGAGATCAAGATGTTCCTGGCTCGCAACCATGTGCCGTACCGCTGGTACGACGTAGAGCGCGATGCCGAGGGCGAGCGGTTGCGGCAGCTCGCTCAGACGGCACCGGAGGACCTCCCGCTGGTCCTCGTTCCTGACGGCGAGACGCTGCGCTCCCCTTCCACGCTCAGTCTTGCCACGGCACTCGGGCTGCCGACCGCCGCCCAACAACCGCTTTACGACTTATGCATTGTCGGCGGCGGCCCGGCCGGCCTGGCCGCCGCTGTCTATGCCGCCTCCGAGGGACTAAGCACTGTACTCGTGGAGCGCGAAGCGCCGGGCGGCCAGGCAGGGATGAGCGCGGCGATCGAGAACTATCTCGGTTTCCCGAGGGGCTTGACTGGCTCGGAACTCGCGCAGCGTGCCATAGCCCAGGTCACAAAATTCGGCGCCGAGATGGTGCTTGCCCGCGACGTGGTCGGCTTCGAGAGCCGCGGGCCGGTACGCGCTGTGCTCTTCGAGGATTCCGAGGAGATCGAGAGCCGCGCGCTCGTCGTCGCGACCGGAGTGTCCTACCGGCGGCTTCAAGCGGGCGGGCTGTCCGATCTCACCGGGCGTGGGGTCTACTACGGCACCGCGGTCGGCGAGGCGAACCAATGCCAGGGTGACGTGGTCTACGTCGTCGGTGCAGCGAACTCGGCCGGCCAGGCTGCACTGGAGTTGGCCGGGTTCGCCAAGCAGGTGGTGCTTGTGGTACGCAGTGCCACGCTCACCAAGACCATGTCGTCGTACCTCATTGCGCGAATCACCACGGCGCACAACATCGCCGTGCGGTACCACAGAGAAGTCGTGGCGGCCCACGGCGCTAGCCACCTTGAGTCGCTGACCCTCGCCAACACCGAAACCGGCGTCACCGAGGAGGTTTCTTCCAGCTGGTTGTTCATCTTCATTGGCGCATCGCCTCGGACGGATTGGTTGGGCCCAGACATCGTCCGCGATGACAGGGGGTTTGTCATGACCGGTCAAGATCTTTTGCGAGTCGACTCCGCGCGGTGGCGGCTACCAAGACCGCCCTTTGCGCTCGAAACCAGCGTGCCTGGGGTATTCGCGGCGGGCGATGTTCGGCTCAGCTCGATGAAACGGGTCGCGTCGGCTGTTGGCGAAGGCGCAATGTCGGTGTATCTCGTCCATCGCTATCTGGCGACGATCTGATGCGCGTTGATGATCTTCGCTCGCTGAGCATCTTCGACGGCCTGACAAATGATCAACTCTCAGATTTGATCATGGGCGGCACTGAGGTTCGCATCGAGCCCGGCGTCGACCTGTTTCGGGAAGGCGAGTATGCGGACTTCTGGTGGGTGCTGATAGAGGGTGCCATTGATCTCATCCGGCATGTTGGCCGAGAGGCCACCGTCGTCGCCAGGATGGATGTGCCTGGGCGCTGGGCGGGCGGCTTCCGTGCCTGGGACGAACATGGAACCTACCTCGCAACTGGCCGAGGGGCGAGCGACGGCCGGGTACTGAGGGTCCCGGCGGAGGTGTTGCGCGAACGGGCCAGTGACTGGTTCCCCTTCGGTGCGCACCTCATCGCAGGTCTCTATCGCACGGCGCGCTCCATCGAGTCGACGGCTCGGCAGCGCAGCTCTCTTGTCACTCTTGGCACGCTTGCGGCGGGCATTGCGCATGAGATCAACAATCCGGCCTCAGCGGCGACCCGAGCGGTCGATGGCCTGGAAACGGAGCTTCGCTCGCTGCTCTCATCCGTACAGCAACTTGTCGAGAAGAACATCTCGCCGGAGCAGTTCGCTGAGCTGGATGCGCTGCGCAGCGAGATTGAGCCAGCCGACTTGGATCCGCTGGCTCGCGCAGATCGTGAGCAGGCGCTCGCGATGTGGCTCGACCGAAACCACATGGCGCGATCATGGATCATCGCTCCTCAGCTCATCGCTGCCGGAGCTGATCTTGATTGGTGCGCTCGAGCTGCCGCGGTTCTCGAGGGAGCCACCCTAGAACCGGGCCTGGAATGGGTGGCGAGCACGGTGTCAGTCGCCACCTTGCTGTCCGAGGTCAAGGAAGCCACCCGGCGCATCTCGGAGCTTGTCGCCGCTGTGCGCTCGTACACACAGATGGACCGTGCCTCGATGCAGCACATCGATGTGACCGATGGCCTCGACAGCACGCTAGTGATGCTCGGGCACAAGCTTCGCGGCGTGACAGTGGTACGCGAGTACGGCACCGACGTGCCCATGATCGACGCGTACGCCGGGGAGCTGAATCAGGTCTGGACGAACTTGATCGACAATGCCGTCGACGCCATGGACGGCTCGGGCACGCTACGTGTGGCGACGCGGGTTGCGGAGGGCGAGGTCGTGATCGAGGTTGGCGACAACGGTCGCGGCATGCCGCCAGAGGTAGCAGCCCGCGCGTTCGAGGCCTTCTACACGACAAAGGACGTTGGTCACGGCACCGGCCTGGGCCTTGATATCGCGCGGCGCATCATCGTGGAGCGCCACGGCGGCAAGATCAGCATCGACTCCCGGCCAGGCGAAACCACACTGCGGGTCGAGCTTCCAGCTCAGCGGCCGGAGCCAACGTGATCATGCTTGACGGATCTCGCAGTGATCGACATGATGCGCCGGTGACCACCTTGAAGCACAAATTGGTGCGCGTCGGGAACCAGATTGGCGTCTGGATGTACCGAGCATTCGACGGCCGACTTGCAAGCTACAACAAGCGTGCCAAGGTCTTGATGATCACAACGCCCGGGCGCAGCACCGGCGTACTGCACTCCACCTGTGTGCGCTACCTCGATGTCGGAGAAGGTTTCCTTGTCTGGGGTACTGCCTCCGGCGCGCCACGCGACCCGGACTGGTTCCGGAACCTGCGCAAGGCGGAGCTTGCCGACGTCCAGGTGGGAGCCAAGGCGTTGCGAGTGCGGCCGCGCGAGCTGGTTGCCGAGGAGCGCGACAAGGCATGGACGGACATTGTCCTAGCTCAAGCACCAGAGGTCGAGAAATACGCCCAACGATCAGGCCGAACGATACCGGTAGCGCTCCTGGTGCCTGTCGAGGCTAGGCCGAGGCGAGCGCAGAATTGACTATGGCATAGCCATACTTAATACTCGGGAGTGTCGACCAGGAGGAGCTCGAGGTGAAGTCGCACGGCCAGATCGAGTACATCCAGCTTCCAGCGCTCGACATCGCGCGTTCTGCTGCGTTCTATGAAGCGGTCTTCGGATGGTCGATTGACGCCATCAGCGGAAGCTTCGAGGCCCCGGGAATGATCGGGCAGCTGACCACCGAACAGACTCCCACCGCGACTGGCGGAGCGTTGCTGTGGATCTCAGCCGACGATCTGCACCACGCCCTCGAACGAGTCCCAGCGAAAGGTGGCAGGGTGCGCGGCCGCCCCCAACTCGATGGCGGGGAGCGTTGGCTTGTCGAGATCGACGACCCGGCCGGCAACAAGATCGGCATCGTGGTGCCCGTCGGCGCAGCTCAGTCTCAGACCATGATCGCAGTACGCGATGTGGAAGCGTCCAGCCGCTGGTATCAGCAGCTTCTCGGCCTTCGCAGTGATCATGGCGGGCCAGAGTACGAACGGCTGCTTGCCAACGGAACGCTAGTGCTTCAGCTCCACCGTCGGGATGTCGAACACCACCACGGGCTCTTCGTGAGTCCAGACGTCGAAGTCGGCAATGGTGTCCTGTTGTGGTTCGGTGAAGTCGCGGAGTTCGACGACGTCGTCGGACGCGCCGACCGGTTGAACGCCCCAGTCGTGCGAGCGCCCCACCGCAACCCGCCGGAGGGCCAGGGCAACGGTCCAAGTCACCGGGAGATCTGGATCAAGGATCCTGACGGCTACACCGTAGTCGTTGCCAGTACGGATGGTGAGGCGTACGAGTCGCCGTAGAGATGGGCGCCCATCACCTCCGCCAGCGCCGGGGTTAGCGTTAGCCGAAGCGGCACAGCAGGTCGCAAGCGGCTGACGGAAGGACATCATGGGGGACGTCGCCACGGCGTCAACACTGCCGGGTGTGCGAGCGCTGTTTCAGCAACGACTGTCCGGCGACGACGCACTGCTGCGTCTGGCTGAGCGGCGGTTCCGTGAGGCGGGAATGCCAGCCGAGGTGTACGCGGAGAATCCTGATCAGCTGGAGTACTTGCTGGGCTACGTGCCCGAGCACGACACCTTACCTGTCGTCCACCTCAACAGATCCGCCGATCTGTTACGGCAGTCGGGGCGTGATCTCGTCGAGAGCTTCGCAACCCGATTCGCCGGTCGCGTGGCCGGTCTGGTGATACACGACAAGCCCACTATGGCCGAGCGGCTCCCCGAAGTGGTGGACACGATGCGGGCGCTGGGCAGGCCTACGCTCGGGCGCGGCGGCCGGCCAATGATCTACCTCGAGTACGCCGCTGGGCTGCCAGTCGATCTCTTTGCCACCTTGGGCGAACAACTCGCCGACATCGAACTGGCCTCGCTCTGCATCGATATCGGACATGTGGGCATCGCGCACGCCCGGTCAGTGACGTTGCACTCGCCCTCAGGTGCGGCCTGGTCGGATCTTTCGCTGACTGATCCTCGCTTGTCGGAAGTTACTGACCAGGTGCAATCGGCGACCCACGCTGCACGCATGGTGGTCCTGGAGCTGATCCGTCGCGTCGGCGCCATCGGCAAGCCGGTGCACTTCCACTTGCACGACGGTCATCCGCTGGTCCCACGCAATTCCGACCACTACAGCTTCTTCAGCCGTTTCCCGGTCCCAGTCGAGGTGGCTGGTGTGTACGCCCTGCCCCCGCTGTTCGGCCCGGACGGGTTGGCCGCGGTGCTCGACGAGGCGGTACACACCAGTGCCCCGGCAAATCCGTCGTTCACCCTAGAGATCCACCGGGTCGACGGACGCCTGCCGGTTGGCGCGGCCGCGGAGCTGTTCACCCACTGGCGAGATCTGACGAACGCCGAGCGGATGAACTACTGGCTCTGCGTGCTGGCCGACAATCACCTGCTCGCGAAAAGCTTCCTCGAACAGATCAGCCAACGACGAGTCCTGATCTGAGCTACCCAACTGCGCTGACAAATCGGTGGAGGCGAAGATCAGGATCGAACGAATTTGATGATCAGATCGGCCAATGCGCCTGCTTGGTCTTCTTGGAGAAAGTGCTTGGCCGGCAGCCGCTTGATTTCATCCACGCCAGCTGCAGCTCGTGCCCGCTCACCGTCCACTCTGATCTTGAGCGCAGGATCGGCCTCGCCCCAGACAATCTCGACCGGATACTGGCCGCTGCGCAACACGGAGATGTATAGCTGTCGCTTCGCCGGAGTCCGCTCGAAGCCTCGCATGATCTTCAGGAAGGCTTTGCCACCGTCCACCCGCCGCAGCAGATCCAGATAGGCGTCCAGCTCCGCGTTGGTGATCTTGGTCAGGTCGGCAACACCCTGCAGACGCATCAGCCAGCGAAAAAGCGGCTTGTTGATGATGCGCAGGTAGATCTCACCTATTCCGCGGTGTCCGAACGGTTCCATCACCCAAGGCCGTCGGAAGATGTCCACCTCGACCGGTGAGTTGAGCACCGTCAACGAGGCGACGCGTTCCGGCGCAGCCGCTGCCATTTCGAAGCCAACTGGTCCACCGATGTCGTGAACAACGAGGTGGAACCGGTCGAGGCTCAAGGCGTCGACGGCAGCAATTCCGAACCGACCGAGTCCGGTCCATGTGTAGTCAAAGTCGTCTGGGCGTTCAGCAAGACCGAGCCCGGGCAGGTCAAATGCGATTCCTCGCAGGCCTCGGTCCGCGAGCTCCTTGATCACCTTGCGGTACAGGAATGCTGACGCTGGTACGCCGTGAAGGCAAACAACGGCCTCGCCGATTCCCTGATCAAGGACAAAACTGCCCACGCCGCCTGCGGTGAAGCGTCGGCCTGACCGTTCGTGCCGGCCGATGACTTCTGCAGCGTGCATGATCATCGATCCTAAGCCGCCGAACGGGAGCCCGAGCCTGGCCGTTCTGCGCCCTAGCGTGTCGAAGGGCGAACTGCTGCTGTCGACCAGGTGGCCCGAATTGTCTGATCTTGCGTTCAGATTCGTGAGCCCGGGGTAAGGACCTCCAGATAAGGAGGTAGATGAAGTGCGAATGATAATCGAACAAGAGGACAAATATGAGGTCGATTCGGACTGGGTGATGCCCCAGCTCACGGAGCTCTTGCCCGACGGCGGCCGTCTTGATGAAAAGGTGCAGAAGCTCGACAACACCTATTTCGATACACCGAGGGCCGGTCTGCGCTTGTTTGGGATCACACTGAGGCGCCGGGTCGGGGGCACAGATACTGGCTGGCAGTTGAAGATTCCCAGTGGGACGGCTCGGACCGAACTTCAGAGTGGCTGGCCGACGAAGACGTTGCCGCCTGCGCTGGAGGAGGGCGTGCAGGGGCTGCTGGCCGGTGAAGACCTCGACGCGGTCGCAACGATTGCGACAACTCGAACGGCGTACCGGCTGCTCAATGCCGAGGGCGAGCCGGTCTTGGAGATTGCCGATGACCAGGTGGATTCCGGTCCGCCGGACGGTGAATTGCGGCTGGACTCGTGGCGTGAGGTAGAGGTCGAGCTGGGACCCGCTGGCAAGAAGAAGGATCTGAAGCGGGCAAGGAAGCTGCTGCAGGCTGCTGGCGCGGCCCCCAGTACTACCAGGACCAAGTTGGACCGGGCTCTGGGCGCCCCGTTGCCGGAGGGGCGTGCGTCCAATGTGGAGGCAGGCACGGTCGGCGAGCTGGTGGCCGCGTACGTGGCAGCCCAGTGCGATGTGCTAGCCAGCAACGACGTCGGTATGCGCACGGGTAAGCCCGCGGTACACAAGACTCGGGTGGCAGCACGCCGGCTCCGCAGTACGTTGCGGATGTTTGGCGACGTGTTCATCGCTGCTCGAGCTGAGGAGTTGGACAACGAGTTGTCGTGGTACGCCGACGTGCTGGGCGAGGTGCGCGACCGAGACATTCTCAGCACCCAACTGACCAAGCGCATCGCTGAATTGCCGCCGGAACAGGTTCGGGGACCCGTCGAAGCCCAGATCACTAAGACTCTGGCTGCCGAAAGACAGGAAGCAGTAGACCGGCTCGAGGAAGCGATGCGCACGCAGCGCTACCAACACCTCATGCAGCTGCTGCGCAGGTGGAAGACCGCACCGCCGATCACCGACGCCGCAAATGAAGAGGACACAACGGCAGTCAAGTATGTGGAAAAGGCCAAGCGAAAGGCGGACAAACGGCTACGGAAGGCCGATGACGACATCGAACAGCTGCATCGAGCGCGGAAGGCGATCAAGCGCGCGCGGTACGCCGCTGAACTCGCCGAACCAGCCGATGGCGACATGAAAGCCATTGCACGCGAAGCCGAGAAGCTGCAGACCGTTCTTGGCGACCATCAAGATGCCATTGTTGCCGCCAAATTCCTTGCCACGATCAGTCTTGCTGGCGATGGGGAGACCTCAGAGAGCATGTTTACCTGCGGCGTGCTGATGGCCAACGAACTGCATCGTGCGGCGGAAATTCGGGCAGAACTGAGGAAATAGCAGTCCCTGGCTTGGCGGACTCTCTGTCGGTGCTGGGCGATACCCGCTGGTGAGCGAGTGCCCTCTCAGGGGCGACGCAGAAACTCCGCGACCTCACTGATGTCTCGCTCCCCCATCCCGGACTGGACCGCCTCCGCGACCAGTTGCCGTCCCGCCTCGGTTTGGTCCATTCGCGCCCCCACCTGCTGCGCGAGGTCATGGATGAGCGACTGGTCCTTTGCGACCAGCGCCAGGGTGAACGCGACGGGCACCTCACCGGGCTTGAGGAAGGCAGCGCGCTTGTACTTCACATACGGCGCGCCGGTTGCGCCGGCCTCGAAGACCTCGTACGCCGCCTGACGATCCAGGCCTGCCTTCTCAGCAAGTACCAGCGCCTCGCTGACCGCGACGTTCAGCGAGTGGATCAGAGAGTTCACGACCAGCTTCATGGTCGCTCCCGCTCCGACGTCGCCGAGATGGAAGATCGACTTCGCGAACGCCTCAAGCACCGGCCGCGCCCGTTCGAGCGCGGCCTGATCTCCGCCGACCATCAGGGTGAGAGTGCCAGACTCGACGACCGAGACGCTGCCTGACACCGGGGTGTCGATCAAGGTCGCACCCTTCTGCGCGACCAGAGGTGTCAGGCCGCGGACCGTCGCGGGGGCAATTGTGCTCAGATCGCACACCACACCACCTGGCTGCACGCCCGCGATCAGCCCGTCGTCCGCGAGGTATGTCGCCGTCACTGCGGCGTCGTCGGCGAGCGAGACTAGACAGATCTCGGCAGACGCTGCCGCCTCGTCGGCGGTCTCTGCCACCCTCGCACCGGTCCGCCGAGCGAGCTCCTCAGCACGCGACCGCGTGCGGTTGAAGACCATGAGGTCGTGGCCTGCAGCAGCGACTCGGCCGGCCATCGCACTTCCCATGCGGCCGGCGCCGACCAGTGCCACTCTCATAGCAGCAGCCAGCCGCCGTCGATGTACAGGTCGATGCCGTTGACCGACCGATTGCGGATCAGGAAGTCGACCCCGTCGACGATGTCCTCCATCGTCTACGTTGCGCCCGGTGGGCGTCGCCCGTCGGACCTGTGCGGTGAACTCGTGCCGCCCTGACCAGTATGGAGCGTCGGCAACAATGCCCGGATGGATCGCATTCACCCGGCGAGGTGACAGCTGCAAAGCCAGCGCGACCATCATGCCGGAGATGCCGGCGTTGACGGTACCGACCGTCATCCCGCCTGGGTAAGGACGGTCCTTGGCCCGTCCACCGAACAGCACGATCGAGCCGTCCTCCGCCAACCGGTCTCGCATCGCGCTGACGACAGCGGTGTAACCCACGAGCTTCATGGTGACGAGATTCCGCGCGGAGGCGATGTCGTAGTTGTCAAGCGTGTTGGTGTCTCGGGCGATCGCCCCCAACACGAGGTGGTCGACCGCGCCTACGTCGGCAAGCGCGTCCGCGACCAGCTCCGGCTCGGAGAGGTCCAGAGCGATACCACGTGTCTCGCCGCCGAGCTCGGTAGCCACCGATTTGGCCGTCGAATCGTCGCGGCCGGTCAGCACGACCGACCAACCTTGTCCTGCGTACCGTCGGGCGATCTCCTTGCCGATGCCATGCGTAGCGCCGACGATCAGCAGTGCCGGATGGGTCATCCAAGTACCTCCCTCAGGTAGTTCCAGTCACGTGCGAATCGATACGAATACCGCCGCGGCGGTTGCGGAGCCTGGGTCTCTAGCCACCGCAGCGGCCCGCCTCCCAGGTTGCGGAAAGAATGCGGGCAGCCCACCCCAGCCCAAGCGATGTCTCCCGCGCCGACGACAACGGGTTTGCCGTCGAAAGTCGCCTCGGCCTGCCCTTCGAGGAAGTAGTACGTCTCCTCGAATGGATGATCGTGCGGGCCGGTGGCTCCATCCGGGTCGTACTGCACCATGAACATCGTCGCCAGCTGGGCGCCCAGGTCGGAGTCGACCATCATCTTTACGTTGATTCCCCCGTAGACAAGTAGCGCTGTGCGAGCGCTGGCCGTGACTTCGAGCAGATCTTGGCTCTGCTTGGTCGGATCCATGTGCGACGGCGTGATCCTCCCGAAGTAGCGGCTTCGGGGGTCACGCACATCGACATCTGCCGCCTGCTCGTACGCCGGACCAGGTACCAAGAACGTGTCGTCCTCGTACGCCGAGCGAGCCATCGGAGCCTGCATCTCTGCCCACCGAACCGACAGCTCACTGTCGTTGCGCAGCCGGTGCGGCATGCCGACCGGGACCACGCCATAACCGCCGTCGGAGAGCCGGAACGATCCCTCGATCGTGTCCACCACTGTCGTCCCTGTGACGACATAGAAGCTCTCCTCGTACGAGTGCACGTGCCAGGGTATGGAACCGCCCGGGTCCAGCTCACTGATCACGAACCCGGTGTGCACAGCATGATCATCCTCACCGACGGCCGTGCAGCGGCGGTAACCCGTCGCTGCGCGTGCCCAGCCGGTGGTCGGTGAAGTGAGCTCGACGTCACCGGCTGGACGTACCAGGTGGCCGCCGCTCACTGCCGCTTCTCGGCCGTAGCCTCGAGGAGGTGGTCGCGAGAAGCCTCGACATCGGCGCGAGCCTTGTCGACATCGGCGAGCAGTTTTCCATCGCGCTTCTTGGCTTGGCCTGCGACCAGCACCGTATGCACGTTGGAGACGTCGGCGCACAGTACCACGGCGGCGACTGGGTCGATGATCGGAACCATGTTCAGCGACTTGGCGTCGATGATCACGATGTCGGCCTGCTTGCCTGGCGTGAGCGAGCCGGTGCGATCCTCGACTCCGGCGACGTACGCGCCGTCGATGGTTGCTGCCTGGAGCATCTCCCGCGCGGTCAGCACCTCCTTAGGCACCTGCTCGTTCGGCTCGTACTTCTCCGCATGTACCCGAGCGCGATCAGCAGCGAAGGCGGCCCGCATTTCGGTGAACATGTCGCCGGGAACCGTCGTGACCACATCGATGGACAGGCTGGGCCGTAGTCCCATTCGCAGGGAATGCCGCACTGGCGGCCAGCCGTGGCCCATCTGCATCTCCACCTGCGGTGCGATCGAGATCTTGCCCCCGCTGTCTTTGACGAGCTGCCATTCCTCGTCGCTGAAATGACAGCAATGGATGTAGGTCGTATCCGGCCCGAGAAGTCCGTAATCGTCAAGGGTCTTGATCATTGCGAACCGTCCGGCGAGCCGGCCCATCGAGACGTGGATGGTGATCGGAATTCCAAGCTCGCGTGCGAGCTTCCACTCCGCCCGAACAACCTCCTCCTGACAGAAGCCGCTGCCACGCGTGGCCAAACCCATGGTGAGCAGACCGTCGTCGGAGCTGAAGTAGGTGTCCCGGATTCGACGCACGTCGTCGCCCGGAATCGCGATCGAGCTGTTGAACCAGTAGTCAGCCAACGAGAGGTTGGCGCTACCGTACGCATACTGCGCCCGGATGCCGGTCTGCTGCAGCGCCGTGACGGCTGCGTCGGAGTGATCAGGTGTGTTGTTGATATGTGACCAGTCGACCAGCGTGGTGATTCCGGCGTTGAGACACTCCAGAGAACCGGCGACATTGCTGGCATGAACGTCCTCGGCCCGGTAGGCCGGGGCGAACGTGTCCAGGACCTCGACGAAGTAATCGTCAAGCGTGGCGTTGGGCGCGCACCCCCGGACCGCGGTCTCCCAGGTATGCCGATGAGTGTCGACGAACCCTGGTATCACAATGCTGTCGGTTGCATCGATCACTTCGGCGTCAGCGCTGAGGTTCGGCTCGACCGCGACGATCTTGTCGTCTTCCACGAGTACGTCGCCCGTCAGCTCCCCGATCTGGGGATCCATGCTCACGACCGTCCCGCCGCGAATCAGCGTCTTGGTTGTCATCTGCCCCTGCTCCTTTGCATCTGGCGTGGTTTCTTGGGTTCCGCTCAGAAGGCGGTGAGTCGTCGTACGGCGTTGACGACCTTGTCGACGGTGGGTATCACTACGTCCTCGAGCGCGTCCGCGAACGGAAGGGGTACGCACTCCGCGGCCACTCGGCGGATCGGTGCATCGAGCAACTCGAATCCCTCGTCAGCGACGATCGACACGACCGTTGCGCCCCAGCCGCCCTGATAAGGGTTTTCTTCTACCACCAGCAGGCGCGACGTGCGGGCCACCGATGACAGCACAGTTTTCGCATCGAGTGGCACTAGACAGCGCAGGTCGACCACCTCGACCGAGATGTCCTCGCCGGCCAGCTGCTCTGCAGCCGACAACGCGGTTGGCACCGTAGATGCGAGTGCGACGATCGTGAGGTCCTCGCCGGCGCGAACTACCGCCGCCTCACCCAGCGGCACAACGTGCTCCGGCGGCGCCGCCTCTCCCTTGCTGGCGAACAGACCCTTGTGCTCGAAGAAGATCACCGGGTCGTCGCTGCGGATCGCGGACGCCATCATGCCAACGACATCGCCGGGCGTGGATGGTGCGGCGATCTTGAGACCAGGGACCGTGAAGACCCAGTTCTCGACGGCTTGAGAGTGTTGAGCGCCGAACCCGAGGCCGCCACCGTTCGCGGTGCGAATCACAAGCGGGACAGTGACCTGGCCGCCCGTCATGTAGCGCACCTTGGGGATCTCGTTGGCAAGGTAGTCGTAACAGCACGCGAAGAAGTCGGAGAACATGATCTCTGCGACCGGGCGGATTCCCGTCATCGCGGCACCCAGCGCAGCACCGACGATCGCTTGCTCGGAGATCGGCGTGTCCCACACCCGCTCCGGGCCGAACTCGGCAAAGAGTCCGGTCGTGGTCTTGAAGACCCCCTCGGCCGCACCGATGTCCTCGCCGAGACAGACCACTCGCGAGTCGCGACGCATCTCGCGGGCTATCCCCTCGGACACGGCCTGCCGATAGGTGATCAATTCCGCCATGCCGCACCACCGTCTGCCCATACATCGGTGAGTGCCTGGGCCGGGTCGGGGAAGGGGGCATCCCTGGCCTCTTGCACGGCCGCCTCGACGACCTGCGCCACTCGGGCGTCCGCTGCGTCGATTTCGGATTCATCGACTCCCAGGCTGGTCAGCCGATCACGCGCAATGCGCAGGGGGTCGCGCTGCATCCAGCGCTCGACCTCATCGGCCGGACGGTATTTCGCGGGATCGGCGCGGCTGTGCCCGAAGTGGCGATAGGTCTGCGCCTCGATCACCGTGGCCCCCTCGCCTGCGCGTGCCTGCTGGACGGCATCCCTCATCGTGTCGTGGACTGCGACCACGTCGTTTCCGTCGACGATCTCGGCGGGCAGCCCGTACGCAACAGCTCGATCCGCCGCGGGGTTGGGAACCGATGTCACCGACGCGATCGGGGTGTACTCCATGTAGAGGTTGTTCTCACAGACGAACAGCACCGGGAGCTTCCAGACCGCGGCCAGGTTCAGCGCCTCGTGAAACGCGCCGATGTTCGTGGCACCGTCGCCGAAGAAGGCAACCGCAACCTGATCCGTGCCGCGTAACCTGGCTGACCAAGCGGCGCCGGCAGCCATCGGCAGGTGCGACCCGACGATGGCGTACGAGCCGAGCATTCCCTTGTCGGCCTTGGTCAGGTGCATCGAACCGCCCTTGGCAGCGCACAGGCCGGTGGCTTTGCTCATCAGCTCCGCCAGGCACTCGGCCGGCGTGGCACCGCGGGCGATCGCATGGTGGTGTCCGCGGTAAGTCGCGAACACGTAATCGTCCTCGCGCAGCGCCGCGCTGGCGCCGACTGCAACCGCCTCCTGTCCGGAGGCGAGGTGGGTGGTGCCCTTGACCTCTCCGGACATGAAAAGGTCGTACGCCGCCTTCTCGGTCCGCCGGATCAGTGCCATCTGCTCGTACCACTCGAGCAGGCGACCCGCGTCTACGCTGACGGATTCGTCCGCGGAAACCGTCACTGCCCGCCCCTGCCAGCCGTGGTGTTCAGATGAGACTGCGATTCGCGCAGGGTCGGCAGCTCGCCACCCACGGTCCAGTAGCGCTGGCCGGCGATCAGTAGCTCCTCCGCGGGGAACTTGGTGATCACCTCGCAGCCATCGGCGGTGACGACGACCTCTTCCTCGATCCGAGCTGCCGACCAGCCGTCGGATGCTGGCCAATAGGTCTCGAGTGCGAACACCATGCCTTCCTCGAGCACCTCAGGATGATCAAGCGAGACCAGGCGGCTGAAGATCGGCTTCTCCCAGATGGCGAGCCCGACGCCATGTCCGTATTGCAGGGCGAAAGCGGCTTCTTCATTCGCAAACCCGAACTCTTCGGCGGTCGGCCACAGCGACACGATGTCGGCCGTGGTCGCGCCTGGCTTGACGGCCGCGATCGCCAGGTCCATGTATTCCCGGCAGCGGACATAGGCGTCCCGCATCGCCGGCGAAGCACTGCCAACGGCGAAGCAGCGGTAATAGCAGGTCCGATAGCCAAGGTGGCTGTGCAGAATGTCGAAGAACGCCGGGTCACCGGGCCGGACGATGCGGTCGCTGTACACATGCGGATGCGGTGAACACCGCTCGCCCGAGATCGCGTTCACTCCCTCGACGAATTCGCTGCCGAGGCCGTAGAGCACTTTGCTGACCAGGCCGACGCACTCGTTTTCGCGGACGCCCGGCCGCAGAAAGGTGTACAGCTCCTCGTACGCTGCGTCGACCATCGAACACGCTTGGGCCAGAAGTGCAATCTCGTCGACGGTCTTGATTCGGCGCGCCTCGAGGAACAACTGCTGGCCGTCGACGACCGTGAGCCCCTCCTCCTGAAGTGCCGCCAAGATCGGCATCTCGATGACATCGACCCCGACCGGCTCAGTGGTCAGCCCATGCTCATGCATGACGGCCGCAACCTTTCGGGCCACTTCCTGGGCGATCCCAGCCTCCGGATGGAACGCACCACGCAACGTGGAGATCCCGGCACGCGCTCCGGATCGACCAGCCCTCGCTGCATCTGAGATCTCGCGGTCGTCCGGCTTCCGGTCGTAGTCCAGCCAAGGGTTGTAGAGCTGGTGATGCTTGGCCGCCGACCCGAAATCCCAGATCACCGGGTCACCTCCCCGCGGCAGCAGCGCAAAGCGGATCAGCTTGTCCATGGCCCAGGTGCCGATGTGCGTGGCCGTCATGTAGCGAATATTGGAGAAGTCGAAAGTCAACAACGCTCCGAGCTCGGAGGCGTCCAGATGCTGTCTCAGGCGCTGCAATCGATCAGTACGCAGCCGGTCGACATCGACCCTCGCCTCCCAGTCGACAGCGTTCGGCCCATATGTTCGGATCGCCATGTGTCGCACCCCACGGTTCGATGGTGTTCAATAAAAGTTACGCCTGTTCAGTGGCACTGACTAGGGTGCCGTGATGCGGGCTGCGAGCGTCGGGAATCGCGCGCCGCCGCATGGAGGAGGAGCGAGCTGAGGCGTTCTTTCCTCGGCGAGCGACGACGACAGCGGCGGATCCACCGCGCGATGCGCGAGCAGCCCCCCAAAAAAGGGAGGAGCGCACATGGGTGATCCAAAAGTGCCGCCAATCGGGCCCCGGATCCGCGCTGAACGGGCCCGCCGCGAGGTGACCATCCGTGCACTCGCGCGTGTCGTGGGGGTCTCGCCCAGTCTTATTTCCCAGATCGAAACTGGGAAGAGTCAGCCTTCAGTGAGCACGCTGTACGGGATCACCTCGACGCTCGGACTGTCGCTTGAGGACCTCTTCGACGCGAGCGACGCCGGGGAACCTGCTGCCGCTCCTGCCGCCACCGACGGAGGGAGCTTTGGCTATCTGCGAACCGACCGGGCAAAGGGGGTTGGCCCGCACGTCTCGCCTGACGAGAGGGAGCTGCTGACACTGGAATCGGGCGTGACCTGGGAGCGGCTGGGCCAGGTACCGCATCACCACGTGGACTTCCTACTCGTCACCTATCAGCCGGGAAGCTCCTCGTCGTCCGAGGGCCGGTTGATGCGACACAGCGGTACGGAGTACGCGTACCTGATCAGCGGCGAGTTGGAGCTGAGCTTGGGATTCGACAAGTACATGATGGCCCCAGGGGACTCTGCTTGCTTTGAGTCCACCCGACCGCACGCGTACCACAACCACGGTGAGGTCCCAGCCGTGGGTGTATGGGTCGTCATCGAACCGAGCTGATCAACTAGAGCTGTGAAAATAATCAAACTTGCCTGGGTAGGTACCCGCACCGAGAACTTCCAGCCGACGGCTGACTTCTTCCGAGACGTCCTCGGTCTTCAGACCGATCTTGATCGTCCAGGGTTTCAGGTTCTCAAGCTCTCAGATGGCGGCAAAGTAGAGATCTTTGGTCCCGACAGCGAGCTCAACCGCCACTTCACCACTGGGCCCGTGGTCGGCTTTCTGATAGACGACATCGATGCTGCCGCCAGCGAGCTTCGGACCCGCGGAGTCGAGATTCTCCTTGAGGAGAAAGACTCGAGCGGCAATGGCTGGGTGCACTTTCGTGCGCCTGACGGCAACATCTACGAGTTCACCCAAGATCCTGGCGTTTCCAGGCCCAGGTAGAAAGGCATGGTGGCCGAGGCCAAGGCACGACAGTCTCAAGATCCTTACGCTCAACGCGGCAAGGTAATGACCTCGCTCGTGCAGCGACTTCGCGGCTGGGTCGGGTCTGACCCGTCGAAGGGCCCGGAGCTGGCCGATGCGCTGGTCGAGCTCACCGCCCACCGGCTGCTCGGGCACGCATACGCAGTCGCTGCGGCCGATGCTCAGGAGTCCGTACGTCGCGCCGGGGAGATGCTCACCGCGAAAGGACCGATCGGACCCTATACCTCGATCAGTGACGCGGCCCGGTACGTCACCGCCGTCGTGCACCTGGCCACGATTCAGGTAGGGCTGGGCCTGCCTGATGCTGCCGGCCGGACGATCGAATCGGCTGGAGGATATGCGGGAACAGGTCAGGGAAAATGGGCTGGAGCAGCGGTTGGATCCGAAGAGCGCTATCTGGGCGTTGTCGTGCACCGCCCGGGCGGCACTGGCCTCCAGGGACATCGGCGCCGCGAACGCGTACGCCGATGCCGCCTCGGCACGGCTGGCCGAATCCGATCTTCAGGACGACCCCGACGCCGCCTATCTCGCGATCGATGTCTACCGGCTCGTCTCCGATTGTCGATGGGCTGCCGGCCGGACCGAGGAAGCGCTGTCTTCCTTGTACGCAGCCAAGTCGCGATATGACGATGTGGTCGACGGGCGGCTCGATGAGCCGGCGCGACTGAGTCCGGCACTTCTGGAACGCCTGGCCGAGCCGCTCTTCGGCCTGTATCGGGACATGGCGGACCGGCTGACTGCGACCGGCGAGGTTGACCTGGGCCTGGTCACTCGCCGTAGGTTGATTGAGCTCCTGCGCGGGCTGGCCGGCCGGCTAGGTGACCCGGTCGAGGCACAGACTGCTTCGGCGCTGTCCGATCTTGCTTCCGATCTTTCGGCGGCGGGCCGGGTTGACGGAGCGGAGGCAGTCGCCGCCGAGGCCGCCGCTACCATGCCCTCCGGGTCTGAGGCGGCGGTTGAGGACCTCGCCCGCGGAGTGGTGAGTCGCGGAACCGAGTTGATCACCTGGGCACCGCTGCCCGCGACAGCTTCGTATGCGGCGACGACGGCCTCGGTTGCTCCCACCAAGATCGTCAATCCGTCGGCGCTCGACGCCGAGCGTCAGCAGAAGATGGACGATTGGCTCAAGTTTGCGCGGCCGCACGCGCGCCGGCTGGAGCATGAACGGATGGAGCAAGCCCGGATCGATGCCGAGCGTCGGGCGGTTGAACGGGTTGCAGCCGAACGCGCCGCAGCCGAGAAGCTTGCGGCCGAACGCGCCGAGGCCGCAGGGGCTGAACGTGTCGAGGCCGAGCGACGGGCCGCCGCTGAGGAGGCGGAGCGGCTCGAGCGGAGGCGTCGACGTGAGGAACGTCTCGAAGCGCATCGGCTGGACGTGGAGCGGCGTGAGGCCGAGCGGCTGGAGGCCGAGCAACGGGCTGCCGGAAAGCAGGCGGTGGACCCGGCTGAGGCTGAACGATTGGAGCTGGAACGGCTGCAGGCTGAGATCGAGGAGCTCGAACGCGCTGAGCGGCGCGCCCAGGCCGAGCGTGCAGAGGCCGACCGCCAACTCCGCGAACAGGAGCCGCCCTCAACGATGGACTGAGAACCGGAGGATAGAGATGACCGCACGTGCCCGTCCACCGTTCGACATTGAGCTCGAAGCCGCACTCGACGCGGCGCCCGCGTTCTTCACCACGCTCGAGCCCGATTCCATTTCGGAGTTTCGAGCGGCGACCGCGCGTTCGTCGTCGTCGCTCGACGCCGTCATAGCGGGGCGCCCGGTCGAGGTCACCGACCACACCGTGACCGGTCACGGTGGCGGGGAGATCGTCGTCACGGTGCTGCGACGCAGTGGCCACGAGGGTGCGGTGGGTCCGGGCGTCTATCTGATCCACGGTGGCGGCATGGTCGGCGGCAGCCGGTGGGCGGTCGCGCCGATGCTCGTCAAGTGGGTCCTCGAGTACGGCGCCGTTGGTGCGGCCGTTGACTACCGCCTCGCACCTGAGTTCCCCGACCCGGTGCCCCTCGAGGACTGCTACGCGGGGCTCGAGTGGTTCACCGGCCGCGCTGATGTGTTCGGCTTCGACCCGCGACGGGTGCTCATCGGTGGCCAGAGCTCCGGAGGGGGTCTCAGCGCTGGGACGATGCTCCTCGCCCGTGATCGCGGTAGGCCGATGCCGGCAGCGATGCTGCTCATGTGGCCGATGCTCGACGATCGGAACGAGACTGTCTCAGCGCAGCAGATCGACGGCGTTGGGATCTGGGATCACACCAGCAACCAGACCGGATGGACGGCGCTGCTCGGCGATCGCCGCGGGACCGCCGACGTGTCGATCTACGCGGCGCCGGCGCGTGCTACCGACCTGTCGGGCCTGCCGCCGGCTTACATTGAGGCCGGGAGCGTCGAGGTGTTCCGCGACGAGGCCGTCGCCCTCGCGAGCGGGATCTGGAGGGCGGGAGGCAGCGCCGAGCTCCACGTCTGGGCGGGGGGCTTCCACGGGTTCCAGACGATCGTGCCGACGGCGGCGGTGTCGCGGACAGCCATGCGGACACGCGAGTCCTGGGTGCGCCGCGTGTTGGCGCAATGAAGATGACAGGTGGCGCGAGAACGGTTTGTACGTATTGATCTCAGGCGCCGGAATCGCTGGCGCGACGCTGGCTGCTCTGCTTGGACGGGCAGGGCACCAGGTAACAGTTGTGGAGCGCGATCAAGGTGTCCGATCGAGCGGCAATCCGGTTGACGTCCGCGAGGGTGCCTATCAGGTTGCCGAGCGGTTGGGTGTCCTCTCGCGCCTCCGTGACGCAGCAACCAACGTACGCGAGTTGATCTTCGTCGATGATGGTGGCCGACGCGTGGCGAGTATGCGTACGCGTCAGAGTGAAGACCGAGAGGTGGAGGTGCCGCGGGCAGACCTCAGCGCGATCTTGGTCCAAGCAGGCAGTGGAGATGCCGAGTACCTGTTCGACGAGATGATCGAAGAGCTGCACCCGGACGCGCGCGGCGTCGACGTGATCTTCGATGGTACGGCTCAACGCCGGTTCGACTTGGTTGTGGGAGCAGATGGCATCCACTCAGGAGTACGCCGGCTGGCCTTCGGGCCAGAGACCGACTTCGTCGACCATCTCGGCATGTACGTTGCTACCGCCAAGGTCGGGGTTCACCTGGAGCGCAATGACACGGTGATCATGCACAACGAGCCCGGAACCGCAGTCGCGCTGCACCCGGGAACTGGGTCGTCGCTCGCCGCCTTCATCTTCCGCTCCCGGGCCCGCATTGATCATCGCGACCCTGATGCGGCGGTGCGACTCCTGAACCACACGTACCGCGGCAACGGCTGGCGCACTGAGGAACTGCTATCCGCCTACCTGGCTGCTGACGATGTCTACTTCGACAGCGTCAGTCGAATCCGCATGCCTTCCTGGTCACTTGGCCCGATCACCTTGCTCGGTGACGCCGCTTCCTGCGTCTCACTCTTCGGCGACGGCTCCACCTCGGCCATGGAGGGAGCGGCAACACTCGCCGAATCGCTGACTAGCTCACCGAGCGACATCCCGGCTGCACTAGCAAGGTACGAGTCGGCCCATCGAGCGGCCACGCGTCCACGGCAACGGGGCGTGCGGATCGCATCCCACCTTCTGATACCAAGATCACGGCTCGAAATGACGCTGCGTGATCAGGCCCTTCGGCTCGCCGGCCGGCGGTGGCGAAGGGTCGGCGCGAGTCAGTCATGATCTTGGCGATCGAGTCGATCACCGTGGCCGGGCGCCGACTCCGACCAACCGAAGTATTCGATACCTATTGGCGGTTCGCCGCTGAACGCCATCGGGTGTATCAAGCTCGGCTGCGCGGAGAGCCACGCCCGTGGACGACGGACCCGATCCTCGCGTCGCACCGATTCACCAACTGTTACCGGGCGGCCGACCGTGTCAGTCAGTACCTGATCGGGGAGGTGATCTATCGCGGCAGTCAGGACGACGATGAGGTGTTATTTCGGATTCTGCTCTTCAGATTCTTCAACAGCATCCAGACCTGGAGGTTGCTCGAGTCGGCACTCGGTGAGCTGACGTGGGCAGCGTTTCGCCTCGACCGGTATGACCAGGTGTTGAGCGAGGTGTTCACCCGCAGCGAGCGGATCTATTCCGCCGCCTATATCGTTCCTCCCCCGAAATTGGGTGCGCAGCGCAAGCACACCAATCACCTGTTGCTGCTGCAGCAGATGCTGCGCGGTGGGCTGCGCAACAGACTCCAGACATGCGCGTCGATGGCGAAGGCGTTCGAGTTGTTGCGCGGCTATCCAGGGATGGGCGACTTCCTGGCCTATCAGCTTCTCATCGACATCAACTATTCGACATTGATCAACTTCGACGAGATGGACTTCGTGGTCGCGGGACCAGGAGCCAGGGACGGACTCCGCAAGTGCCTCGGTCCAGGAGCCCGGGGTATCGAAGCGGACCTCATCCGGTACATGAGCGACGCACAAGAGGAACACTTCAACCGTTTGGGGCTCAGCTTCGCCGGACTGTACGGCCGCCGCCTGCAACTGATCGACTGTCAGAACCTGTTCTGTGAAGTTGACAAGTACGCGAGGATTGCCCATCCCGAGATGATCGGCTACTCCGGCAGGAGTCGTATCAAGCAGCGCTTCACGCCTGTCGATGACGTTCTGACGTCCTGGTTTCCCCCGAAGTGGTGCCTGAACAGCTCTCGATCAGTGTGACGAACGCAACACATTGCTCGGCGCAGGTGATCGAAATAACAGACTATTCGCCGCAGTTATACATACCGTGGCTATGGATTTGATGCCGGCGGACATGCCAACCCTCTTCACCACGCGCTGGTGCGGCTACTGCACACGGCTCAAGTCCCAGCTTGATCGTGCTGGAATCGACTTCCGAGAGATCGACATCGAAGATCATGCCGATGCTGCTTCGGTCGTCGCTGAGGTCAACGACGGCAACCTCACCGTACCGACCGTTCTTTTCGGCGACGGATCTGCGTTGACCAATCCGTCCGCGGCTCAGGTGAAAAGCCGACTCAACTGATCCAGGTTCCGCCGATCATGACCGCAGTCGGCGTAAGGCTCGCGTCGAGCACCACAAGATCCGCCCGATCATTGGCGCTCAGAGTCCGGTCGTTCAGTCCCAGGACCAGGGCGGGCGTGGTCGAGCTCTGCCGGACGGCAGCCAACAGCGCCTCATCGCTGTCAGCCGGACCCCATCGAACGGCATTGCGGAACATCTGGTCCATAGTGGCCGTGCTTCCGGCGAGCGTCCCATCGCCAGCCACTCTGGCCTCCCCACCTCTTACCTCCACCGTTAAGGCACCAAGCCGGTAAGTCCCATCTGACATTCCGGCGGCATCTATGGCATCAGTCACGAGGGCGATGCGATCAAGCCCAGCGCTTTGTACCACGTACCGGTAGATCGCCGGATGCAGATGTGTCCCGTCGTGCACCAGCTCGACGACCACATCCGGGCTCTCCAGCAGCGCCACGATTGGCCCCGGCTCACGGTGGTGGATAGGTCGCATTGCATTGAACAGATGAGTGGCGACCCGCGCCCCCGCCGAGATGGCAGCGCGCGTCACGTCGTAGTGCGCCTCGGTGTGCCCGACTGCCACCACTGCACCGTGATCAACAGCGATCTTGATCGCGTCCAGCGCACCTGGCCTTTCGGGGGCGAGCGTGATCATCTTGATCGTTCCCCGTCCGATCTTGAGCAGAGTACGCAGCTCATCTGGATCCGGATCGCGTAGCTGCCGCACCTCATGGGCACCATGGCGACGCTCCGACAGCCAGGGACCCTCGAGATGGATTCCGGTCAAAAGCCCGTCGTCTACCAGCTCGGCCAAGATCGCGACCGACCGCCGTAACTCTTCAGCTGGGGCAGTGACCAGGCTGGCGAGTGTGGTCGTGGTGCCGCGCGAGGCATGGAACCCGACCGCGCGCCTGGCCCCGACAGGATCACCGGCGGTGTAGGAGCCGCCGCCCCCGCCGTGTACATGAATGTCAACGAAGCCGGGCACGATCAACTTCTTTCCAAGATCAGCGGCACCTTCCGGAGGCTGACCACGACCAACCACCGTGACCCGATCGCCCTCGATCCGCAGCCAACCCGGACGCAGAATCTCGGCTCCGCTTACCACCGTTCCGGCGGCGATCACGTGCTCGCTCATAGTGTCTCGGTCACCTTGCGCAAACCGCGCGGTGCGTCCGGATTCGACCGGCGAGCAACAGCCAAATGGAGTGCCAGCTGCTGGAAGGGCACGATCTCCAGAAGAGGGGAGAGCTCCTCACTGACGCCATCAGGCAGCACAACCCCCGTGCCAGCGCTGGCTACAGCTTCCCGCGCCCCGACGCAGAAGACATCCGCACCCTGCTCGGCCAGGCGCGGGAACACCTGCTGCATCGCGCGGCCTCCGATCCCGGCCGCGGCGACGGTTAGCACCGGCACCTGCGGATCGATCATGGCTAGCGGCCCATGGAGCAGGTCGGCGCCGGAGAACGCCTGGGCCGACAAGTACGAGGTTTCCATCAGTTTCAGCGCGGCCTCCCGAGCCGTTGGGTAGGAGTAGCCGCGTGCCGTGCTGACTAGCCGCGACGCGAAACGGTAGCGCTGGGCCAGTTCGGCGACATGGGTGTCCTCGCCGAGCAGCTTCTCACCCAAGTCGCTGAGCCCGGCCGCCGACGCGCCGCTGCCGCCCCGGACCCGGTCGAAGAGCAGGTACAGCGCCAGCAGCTGCGCCGTGTATGACTTCGTGGCAGCCACCGCGCGTTCCTTGCCAGCCTGGATGTCGATGTGCGCCTCCGCCGCGAGGGCCAGCGCCGATTCTGGCTGGTTCGTGATCGCGATGGTGAGTGCGCCTCGGGTCCGCGCCACTTCCAGTGACTGCACCAGATCGGGTGAACCTCCGGACTGGCTCACACCGATCATGAGCACGCCGGCAAGATCAGGTTGGGCGCCGTACGCGGTCATGGTCGATGGTGAGACCAGGCCGCAGGGCAGCTGGTGGATGATCTCGGCGAGGTACTTGCCGTACAACGCAGCGTGATCGGAGGTGCCGCGGGCTACGAAGAGTACGAAGCGTGGCTGGTAGGCGTTGATCATTGCGGCGGCCCGTGCGATATCGCTGGATGTGCCGCGGGAAAGGGCCAGCAGGCCGCGCCATACCTGAGGTTGCTCAGCGATCTCGGCTGCCATCAGCACGCCGGGCTGACTCGTCTGGACGGAACGGGTTTCGGTTGTCATGATCATCTTTCTTCGAGGACGGGCGCACGAGGGCTGGTCGGATTGGGCCTGCTGAGCTGCTGTGCCAGAAACAGGGCGCCGTACGCGGGATCGCGGTCCAGCGGCCGAAGATCAGTCAGCCCCTCTCCAACGAGAGCCTGACGTACGGCGTCAAGCAGCTGCGGCTGGTGGATCAGGAGTCCGCCTCCGAGCACCACAGGTAGTCGCGGCGTCGGCTGGCCGAGCGCCGCATTCACCGTTCGCACGAGGCTGCCAAGGTCGGCGGCAGCACCGTCAATGATTCGCTGGGCGGCTGAGTCGCCAAGGGCCGCCAGCTCGAATACCACCCCGGCATGTCCGGCCCAGTAGCGGCGCTCTTGATTGGCGTAGAAGTGGTCGATGAGCTG
This sequence comes from uncultured Actinomycetota bacterium, assembly GCA_963836855.1. Lineage (GTDB taxonomy): Bacteria > Actinomycetota > Actinomycetes > Propionibacteriales > Propionibacteriaceae > Microlunatus. Next base: position 136,691 of record CAWILN010000022.1, read on the forward strand.
GGCCGCCCGTTGCAGATTGCACGCGGCGGTGAGCTGCCGGCTGAGCTGGTCCGGCGGCTGACCCTCGTCGGCGAGCCGCAGGGCGTGTCTGACGGCTTCCCGGGCAATGCCGTATCCGCTGCCCTCGTCGCCGAGCAGGTAGCCCCAGCCGCCGGCCCGCGCCACTCGGCCGCTCGCATCGCGTCCCCAAGCAACCGATCCGGTGCCGGCGATCAACGCAATCCCGGTGGTGAGCTCCGCCGTGGCAAGGATGAGCTCGGTGTCGTGGACGACTTTGACCGCGGCGCCGGGGAGACGGTTTGCGATCAGCTGCCGCAGCCGCTCCTCGGCCTCTGGAGTGTCGACCCCCGCGGCACCGGCACATACCGCCGTGATCGCTCCACGCTCAGCAAGCTGGCCCAAGATCGCATCCAGCTGGCGACCGGCCTCTGCCTCCCCGACAGAGGAGAGATTGGCGCTGTCGGCGAAGACATCCACGACCCCGGTCTGGTGACGACTCACCGCATGGGTCTTCGAACCGCCGATATCGAGGCCAACGATCTGCATGGTGTTCCTTTCCGAGCGCGTCTGCGGTCAGTGGGACGAAGCGGCGAGAGCGGGCTGCTTAGGCTGTTCCGCACTGTCGTCAACGCTCGTGGTCGGCCACTTGCCGTCGTTCTCCCAGTAGTGCCGAATCTCCTCCAAGTGCCGGCCCTTGGTCTCAGGAGCGAGCTTGAACACGAAGGCGAACGCCGCCACGGCCAGCACACCGAAGACGACAAAGGTGCCAGCACCACCGAGCCGGGTGAGCAGCGTCAGGAAGATTGCGGCCACCGCGACATTGGCTATCAGGTCTGAGGTCAGCATCGCGCTGGAGCCCAAAGAGCGGAGACGGGCCGGGAAGCTCTCCCCCGCGTACACCCAGACCAGTGCACCGAAGCCGAAAGTGAAGCCCACGGTGAACAGCAGCAACCCGAGGAATCCGAGCGCAGTCAGCGCGCCACCGAACTCGGAACCGACGCTGAACACGGCGACCAGCAAGACGTTCGCCAAGATCATGATGCCTATGCCGGTGAGCAAGATCGGCCGGCGTCCCAACCGATCGACCAAGATCAGCGAGACGAAGACGGCGGCGAGCCCGGCCACCTGCACCAATGCCGGCAACCCCAGCAGCGCGAAGTTGCCCTGGAAACCCATAGCCTCAAAGATCCGCGGGCTGTAGTAAACGATGGCATTGATGCCGGTGATCTGAACGAAGAACCCCAGGCCGACGACGAAGATCGTGGCGCGAAGAAACGGCTTGCGGAGCATTTCACCGATCAAGCTCAGGATGCCACGCCGGCCCTGCTCCTCCTCGGCGAGAGCCGCGGCGATGTCATCGAGATCGGCCTGGATATCGGCGTTCGGCTCGACCTGAGCGAGCACCCGCTCAGCGTCGGCGCGCCGTCCACGCATCATGTACCAGCGGGCGGTATCAGGTAGCCGCAGGAGCAGGAAGAAGATCAACGTTCCCGGGATGGCGGCCATGCCAAGCATCCAACGCCAACTTTCCATCCCTGAGAGCGCCCACGCGACCAGGTAGCCGGCGATGATGCCGATGACCGTGGCCACCTGGTAGAGCACGAGCAGCGCACCCCGTACCTCGGGCGCGGCCGACTCGGCAACGAACACGGGCACGACAACCACCGAGACGCCGATGGTCAGGCCAAGCAGGAAGCGGGCCACCATCAGCGATGGTACTGACCACGCGAGCGCGGACAGCAATGAGAAGCCGGCGAACGTCGCGGCGACCGCAAGCATCGACTTCTTGCGGCCGATGCGGTTGGCCAGGGCGCCGCCGAACACTGCGCCGAGCACTTCGCCAACTACGACCGCGGTGGTCACAAGTTGCTGCTGGGTTGTGCTCAGCCCGAAGTCCTCGGTCATGAAAAGCAACGCTCCGGCGATGTTGGACGAGTCGTAGCCGTAAATGACACCCACGGTCGCGGCGGCGACAGCGACCAGTAGTCCCAGCCGCGACGTGTTCCGCAAATCGTGCAGTAGTCCCATGAGTTCTCCTTGGATAGCAATAGCCGAAACTGTGGTCTAGACCAATCTGATTGCCCCTTAGATTGGCATAGACCAATTGCAGGTGTCAAGCCATTGGCCTAGACCAATGTTGTAGAGTTCGGCTAGACGTAAAGCCCAAGCGCGACCTGGGGGAGAGCACGTGCAGCTGACTGTGCCTAAGCACTACGAGATCAGGGATCGGATTGCCGAGCTGATCGCCGGCTCAGCGGTGGGCACACCGGTGCCAACTGAGCGCGAGTTGGCCGAGCGGCTCCATACCTCGCGGACCACAGTGCGGCAAGCGCTGGCGGCGCTGGAGCTGGATGGCAAGCTCAAGCGCATTCAGGGCCGAGGCACGTTCGTCGCCGAACCCAAACGTGTCCTGGTACGCCAGCTCACGTCCTACACCCAGGACCTGCAGGCCCAAGGCCTGACCGCGTCCACAGAGATACTCAGCATCACCAGAGAGCGGGCGAATGGTGCGGTCGCGCAGCGACTGAACCTGCGGCCTGGGACGCTGGTACACCGCATCGAGCGGCTCAGGGGCGTCTCCGGTGAGTCGCTCGCACACGATGTCGCGCACCTGATTGGCCCATTACCGAGGCTGCGCCAAGAGTTGGAGCGGCGAGGATCCCTGTACCAGACGCTGCGCGAGGCCTACGGTGTACGGCTGGCGCGGGTGGAGGACCTCGTCGAGACAGTTCTGGCTGATCCGGACGAGGCGGCGCTACTGTCGGTGGACGTCGGACTGCCGATGCTGCTGATCCACCGCACCGGGTGGGACGTGGAGGATCGGCCGGTCGAGTTCACTCGCACGATCTTCCGTGGGGATCGCTTTAGTTTCATCGCCCGGAGCACGGTCGACGATCCGACTGTGCATGCCATCGCTGCCGAGGACAGCGACCGATAACTCCGCGCGGCAGCCGCCGTCGCTACCGTTGGACGGTGGCCTACGCCATCGATCGGGACGCGCTGTTGGCCGAGGCGCGAGAAGCCCACGTTCGGCACCAGTACGCAGACGCCTACCGCGGGCTCGTCGCTGCCAGCGAGGATGTCGGCCTGGCTGACGATGATCTGCAGCGGCTCGGCGATGCCGCTTGGTGGCTTGGCCACGTATCCGAGTGTCTGGCGCTCACTGAGAAGCTGCACGCGCACTACCTCGAACAGGGGTACGTGGACCGCGCGGCGGTGCAGGCGATCGACCTGGCGGGCATGTTCTTCATGCGCGGCGAGCCGGCTCTCGGCTCCGGATGGCTGAGCCGCGCCCGCAAGCTGCTCGCCGACCAACCGCGGGGTGCAGGCCACGCGATGCTGATGTATGTCGATCTGTCCGACGCGCTGGAGGAGGAGCAACTCGATCTTGCGACGACCGGCGCTCGCGAGCTGCAGCAGCTCGGCCGCGAGCTTGGCGACCCGACGTACGTCGCGCTCGGGCTCCTCGTCGAGGGTCTGGCGGAGATCCGGCGCGGCCGTCTGCGCGAGGGCTTCGGCCTGTTGGACGAGGCGATGCTTCCGGTGCTCGCGGATACGGTGGCGCCGGAATCCGCCGGAAACATCTACTGCACGATCATTGCGATTTGCGAGGATCTCGCCGATATAGCCCGCGCCCGCCAGTGGACCGCGGCGACCGAGCGCTGGCTGGAGTCGTTTAGTGACGCCGTGATGTTCGATGGTGTCTGCCGCGCCCACCGCGTGCATTTGCTGGCGACGGACGGCGACTGGGTCCGGGCCGAGGCCGAGGCCCAGCGGGTGGTGGCCGAGCTGGCCGAGCTCAACAACGACGCGATCGCTGAGGCGGAGTACGAGCTCGGCGAGACACACCGACTTCGAGGCCGCGACGATGACGCCCGGGCGGCGTACGACCAGGCGACCGTCCGCGGGCGCGACCCGCAGCCTGGCGCTGCACTCCTGGAACTGGCGAGCGGCCGCACCGACCAGGCGTGGGCGGCGATCACAGCGGCGGTGGCGGCGTCCTCGGCCAGCCCCTTCCGGTGCGCGCGGATGCTGCGCGCGCAGGTGGAGATCGGCCTGGCGGCGGGCCACCTGAAGGCCGCGATGTCGGCGTACGAACGGCTGCGGCGGATCCGCGAGACTTATCCGACACCGGGCTTCCGGGCCTGGGCTGACCAGGCACACGGTGCGGTGCTGGTCGCGGCCGGCGACTCTTCGGCCGCGCTCGCTCCGCTCCAGGCTGCCGCGACCGCGTACCACCGGATGCGAGCGCCGTACGACGCAGCGTGCATCGAGCTGCTCCTCGCCGAGGCGCACCGCCGGCGCGGCGACCAGGGTGAGGCCGAGACACATCGCGATGCAGCTGCCGCAATCTTCGCGAGACTCGGTGTCCCCCCGCCGCTGAGCGTGCAGACACAGATGCCCGCGCCCGCCGGGCTCACCAGGCGAGAGGCCGAGGTGCTTCGGTTGGTGGCTGGCGGCGCAACCAACCGGGAGGTGGGCGAGCGGCTGTGGATCAGCGAAGCCACCGTTCGCCGGCACATGGCGAACATCTTTCGAAAGCTGGGCGTCGGCTCCCGGACCGCGGCCTCGGCCTGGGCCCATGAGCGCGGGCTCCTCCGCTAGCGACCTACACCATTCGGACCAATCGCGCGGCGGAGTTGTCGCGCTCTGGTCGATGCGGCCCTGGGAGTCGCCTTCCTAGCGTGAATCGCGTCCGGGCCGACGGCGCCCGGCGGCACGTGAGGAGGACGAGATGACCACACTGAAGGAGCGGGAGACCGCACTCGACGAGGCCGCACTAGAGGCGTTCGGGGATCGCATGATTGGCGTGCTCAACGATGGTTGCACCGCGCTGCTGACAAGCATCGGCCACCAGACCGGGCTGTTCAGCACGCTGGCCGCTACCGGCCCGGCGACCTCCGCACAAGTCGCCGCCGCCGGCAGCCTGAACGAGCGGTACGTGCGGGAGTGGCTGAACGCGATGACCACCGCGCGGTTCGTGCGGTACGACCCGGAGTCGCGCACGTACAGCCTGCCGCCTGAGCACGCCGCGTGGCTGGTCGACGGATCCGGCCCCGACAACCTCGCACGGACCATGATGTTCCTGCCTATGCTGGCCGAGGTCGAGCAGGGCATCGTGCGGTCTTTCCGCGAAGGCGGTGGCTTGTCGTACGCCGACTACTCCAGGTTCCACACGGTGATGGCCGAGGAGAGTGCCGCCGTGGCCGACACCACATTGCTCCAGCGGACAGTACCCCTCGTAGAGGGTCTCGACGCGCGGCTGCGGGCGGGCGTTGACGTCGCCGACATCGGTTGCGGCAGCGGGCACACGATCAACGTGCTGGCGCGCGCGTACCCGGCCAGCAGGTTCACCGGGTTCGACTTTTTGGAGGAACTCGTCGCAGCCGGTCGGGCCGAAGCCGAGGCGTGGGGACTGAGCAACGCGACGTTCGAGCTCTGTGATGTTGCGACGCTCGACCGGCCTGACGGCTTCGACGTGATCACCGCGTTCGACGCGATCCACGACCAGGCACATCCGGCGCGCGTGTTGGCCGCGATCTCGCGGGCGCTGCGGCCCGGCGGCACCTTCCTCATGGTCGACATCCGTGCGGCCAGCGCGGTCGAGGACAACCTCGACCTGCCATGGGCGACCTTCCTCTACACGCTGTCGACCATGCACTGCACGCCGGTGTCGCTCGGCCTCGGTGGCGACGGCCTCGGGACGGTCTGGGGCGAGCAGGTCGCGACCCGGATGCTGCACCAGGCCGGCTTCACCGACGTCGCGATCCAGACAAACGAGGGCGACCCATTCAACAGCTTTTACGTCGCGCGCACCGGCTGAAAGGGTCGTCCGCCTGGCACTCAAGATGGAGGTGTGAGTAGCAGCCACGGTCAGACGGTGTATACCCGTGGCCATGAACTCTGGACCAGACGTCGAACCCGGACACCCTGACACCGAGGCCGTTGACGACTCCGACACGGAAGCGCTGCAACGCTCCCAGGACGCTATCGATGAGGGCCGGGACGCCGCACGCGAGGCGCTGAAGGACAACCCGCCAGACCCCGACCAGACCGAGCCGTCGGAGTCTGAAGCTTAGAAGTCGCCCTCCCGGACGTACGGATAGCTCCAAAGAATCACCTGGAGCAGAACGGCCTTGACCCACGCCTGGTGCATGGCCTCCAGCTCTTCGGCCGTGGCCCCGCCCTCGGCCAGAAATGGCGCTGTCCGAGGCGGTGGCGGCAGTGGTGCCGAGCTGTCAGCCCATTGCCAGATCCAATCGCACACCGAGCAGCCGCACGGGACGGTTGATGTCGAAGCGCGCCAGTACTGCACGCGCACCCGCCTCGACGATCTCTGAGTCGGTTGTCACCTCCGGCAGCTTGCCGGTCTTGACTTGCGTGAAGAAAGACCGAGTACGGACAGTCACACCGACGTGGGTTACCTGCCGCCCGTCGGCTTTGATCTCCTCGCACAACTCGCGGGCCATCGCCACAACTTCGTCTCCGATGGCATCAGAGTCAGTGAGGTCGTTGGGATACGTCACCTGGCGGCTCTTTGACCGGGCCAGCCACGGCTCGGTGGTGATGGTCCGTGAGGATCCGCCGCGGGCCAGTGCCCGGAGTCGAGGACCGATGGTCGGCCCGAACCAGGCGGCCAGATCGTCCCGATCGGCCAAGGCCAGATCGGTGACGGTGCGCAGCTCGCGCGCCGCGAGTCGGGCCGCGGTCCGCTTGCCGATACCCCACAGTTCGACGGGCTCGCAGTCACCCATCACCGGTATCCAATTGCTCGAGTCGAGACGGTAGATGTGCCCGGGCGCCGTCTTGGCGAACCGGGTGGCCATTTTGGCCCGCTCCTTTGTGTCGCCGATGCCCACGGCACAGGTCAGATCGGTGCGGTCCTGTACCGCGGTACGGACTGCTTGCGCTAGCTCCTCAGGGTCCTCGCAGCGGACGCCGAGGAACGCTTCATCCCAGCCCCACACCTCGACTGGGTATCCGAAGCTCCGCAGCACCTCCATCACTTCGGCCGATGCGGCGTCGTAGGCCGGATGATCACTTGGCAGGAACACCGCGTCTGGACACTTGCGGAGCGCTCGCTGCAGCGGCATGCCCGAGTGCACGCCGTACGCCCGCGCCTCGTACGAGGCTGTGGCGACCACCTGTCTCGGCCGGCGAGGGTCACCATCGCCTCCGACCACCACGGGACGCCCGCGCAACTCGGGCCGCCGCCGGACCTCCACCGCCGCCAAGAAGGAATCCATGTCGACGTGCAGCAGCCACCAGCGTTGGTCTTGGGTCGGGGCGGTCACAGCTTCAACGACTGGTCCACTTACCATCGGTCGGCTCGGCTGGTACCCGGTCGGCGACCTCATCCGGGGCAAGCTCTTCTCTGCGTGTACACAGCGCCCAGTGGTGCCCGAAGGGGTCCAGCACGATGCCGTACCGCTCGCCCCAGAACATCTCCGCCACCGGCATCTCCACTTTGGCTCCCATCTCGACGGCGTGATCGAACGCGCTGTCCACATCCTCGAGCTCCAGCAACAGCATGACCGGCGAGCCGCCCAATGCGGCCGGGGCAAGTGCATTCAGCTCGGCGATCTCCTCGCTGAGCAAGAGCTTGTCCGGCCCCACGGCAAGCTCGACGAAGAGGACCCGCCCGTCGGGGAGGCGGTGCCGAATAAGCTCAGCGGCGCCAAATGCCTCGCTGTAGAACGCCACTGCGGCATCCGCGTCGGGCACGAAAATGTGGGTGCCCAGACCGAGCGGTCGCGGGCGAGTCACGGTGTCCCTCGATTCCCGTCGAGAAGTCCAGCAGTCTGAGCGGCATCCACGAGTCGCACCATCAGCTCAGCCTCCTCCCGGACAGCTCGCTCGCCAAGGGGCGTGAGTCGGTAGTAACGCCGGCGGGCGTCATGCGGTGCGTTCGGATCGTTTGTTTCAGACTCGCTGACGAGATCTTCAGCCACCAGTCGGGCCAACGTCCGGTACAGCGTGCCTGGCCCGAGCCGAATCTGCCCATCGGTGAGCTGGTCAACGAACCCCATTACGGCGTACCCGTGGCTGTGCCCCGAGGCCAATGCGAGCAAGACCTGGAAGCCGGCCGTCGTAAGTGCCGGAATACCACTTGCCGAACTCACAGCGGTAGGATACAGTCCGATTCGGATATGACCATTTTGGATATATCCAACACGGAGCATTTCGCAGAGTTTCGAGAGGGATTGTCGTGATCACCCGAGTGAGCAAGATCATCGTTCCGGTGGCAGACCAGCAGGCGGCGCTGGACTTCTGGACCACCGGTATGGGCTTCGAGCTGGTCCGCGACGACTCGTACGGCAGCGAGCGGTGGATCGAGATCAGGCCGCCGCAGCAGGACCTGCTGCTCATTCTCAGTCCGCGCCGCCCAGACGAGCCGCGCCGTATCGTTCCGGACCGGCTCCCGCATTCCGACCTGTTCTTCGACTGCGCCGATATCGACAGCACTTACGCCCAGCTGAGCGCCCGCGGGGTCAAGTTCCCGCTGCCACCAGCCCGTCAGCACTTCGGTTGGTGGGCGCTCTTCGAAGACAACGAAGGCACCCGCTACGCCCTCGGGCAGTGGACATAGCGCCATGACTTCCGCCATCGATCGCGGCCGCGGGTCAGGTGCCGCCGCTCCGCCACATTCCAGGCGCCCGGTGTTGATCTTCATCGCGGTCCTGATCATTATCGTGCTGACCTCCTACGGGTTGCGGATCGTGACTGACGCCCCGTTCCTCGTCACCGGCACCGATCCCGAACCGGAGGACTTCGAGGCTCGGTATGTCTCCCACCCCTGGTTGGCATACGTGCACATGACTCCCGGCGTGCTGTACCTGCTCGGCGCCCCGCTGCAACTCTCCGAGCGGTTCCGCACCAAGCACTACACCGCGCACCGTCGGCTGGGCCGCGTGCTGGTGACTGCGGCGCTGATCAGCATCTCCCTCGCTTTGATCTTCGGGCTCCGCTTCCCATGGGGCGGAACCCCCGAGGCACTGGCCACGGCTGTTTTCGGCTGCTGGTTCCTCGCCTGCCTGCTGCTCGCCGTTCGTGCCATTCGACGCGGCGAGGTGCCCACCCACCGTCGTTGGATGATCCGCGCTTTTGCAGTCGGTCTCGGCGTCGGCACGATCCGCATCTGGATCGGCATCCTCCTTGGCACCGGCCTCTTGGACTTCCACGACAGTTTCGCCGCGGCGTTCTGGATCGGGCTCAGCCTCCATGTGCTCGCTGCAGAGTGGTGGATACGCACGACACCGGACAAGACTGGCTAACCCAGCATCGACTACTACGCAAGATGAGGGAGGGACAAATGCGCAAAGTTGTTGTCACCGAGAACATCAGTTTGGACGGCGTGATGCAGGCGCCCGCAATGCCCGACGAAGACACCCGCGGTGGCTTCACTCGCGGCGGGTGGGCGAATGCGTATGCCGACCAGGACATGGTCGACTACATGACCGCCGACGCCGATCAGGAGAGCTGCCTGCTGCTTGGCCGGCTCACCTATCAGACCATGGCCGCGAACTGGCCCCACATGCCAGCTGAGAATCCCTTCACAGAGTGGATCAACGCCATGCCGAAGTACGTCGCATCAGCCACACTCAGCGGACCACTGGACTGGAATGCCAGCCTGCTCGAGGGTGAGATCGGGGATGCGGTGAGCGCCGTCAAGGCGAGCGACGGTCCCGATCTGATCGTGCTGGGCAGTGGCGTGTTGGTCCAATCGCTCCGAGCTCACAACCTGGTCGATGAGTACGTCTTGTCCATTCACCCACTGCTGCTCGGCTCGGGAACCCGTCTCTTCCCAGACGGCAATACAGCCGCCCTTGAGCTGATCGACAGCACCACGACCAGCACCGGAGTGATCATTGCTCGGCTCCGGTCTGCCGGCTTGTGATCAACAGGCCCCGGGAGTGGCCTGATGAAGATCTCGATTGCGCGGATGATCGCCAACCTTGCCGGCCGGGGTCGGGCGGTCGGGAATCGTTTTGCGTGGTGGAGTCGGTGGTTTCCGCCGGCAGCGACTGTGGATGCCGATCGCTTTCAGGGGGAGAGTGACCCTTACCCCGATCATTGGAGGGAGTTCCCGCGGCCCTGGCCGGCTGGTCACGCCGTGGAGCCGGAGGCACTCAAGGACGCGCTCGTTGCGCTGCCCGATACCTGGCGCCGGGTGGTGATCTTGCGGGACGTGGAAGGCCGCTCGCCGGCCGAAGTATCGGCTGCGACCGGGCTCAGCGCAGCACAGCAGCGCGACATGCTCGAACCGGGCGCGTGAGCTGCTCCGGGAGGACCTTGGCCGTGTGTTCGAGCAAGACAATCACCGATCATGAGCGCGGCGGCGCCTCATACCCTGTCCCGGCGGCTGCTGCCGCTGCAGATCGGCGTGGCGTTGCAAGGGCTGATCTTGTGGGTTCCCATCGAGAAACTGTTCATGACCGAGATCGGTTTCGACGCTGCGTCGGTGGGTGCGATGGCGGCCGCGTACGCCGCCGTGGTGCCGTTGCTGGAGGTGCCGTCGGGGATCTTGGCTGATCGGTGGAGCCGCAGCTGGGTATTGGTCCTCGCCTGCCTGGCGCTGCTGGTCAGCTCCTTGATCGGCGGCCTGAGCCACAACGTGATCACCTATGTGATCGCGGCGATGATCCTCGGGTTGTACTTCGCGTTCAGCTCCGGAACCGTCGACAGCGTCGTCTACGACACGGTGATGGAGGAGACCGGCTCAAACGAGGCGTATGAGAAATGGATCGGCCGCACTCGTGCCGTGGAGAGCGCCGCGTTCGTGCTCAGCGCGCTGGCCGGTGGCGTGCTCGCGCAGTACACCTCCGAACGCTTCACCTACTTCGCCACCGTCCCCCTGGTCGGGCTGGCGGTCATCGGGTTCCTGCGCTTCCACGAGCCGCGGCTGCACCAGGCCGCCGACCGGGTAAGCCTACGCAGCCACATCGCCCTCACCTTGAAAACCATGATCACTTCTCGGATCGTGCTCCGCGTCTTGTTGCTGGCGGCAACCGCCGGACTGCTCTCCCAGGCCGTCTTCGAGTTCGGGCCGCTCTGGCTGGTAGCGCTGGCCGCCCCGGCAGTGCTCTACGGACCGTACTGGGCGGCGCTGGTGTCAACCCTCGGCGTCGGCGGGCTGCTGATCGGCAAGCTCAACCTCCAACGCCGAATGCTGCTCGCAATATTGATCATCCTGTCACTGGCCGGGGCGCTGCTGCTGGCCTGGACCCGCTCACTGCCGGTCATCATCACCGCCCAGGTACTGCTCGCGCTGGCCCTGGCGATCATCGGAATCCACGCCAGCCGGCTACTGCACGACACGGTACCGTCCGCGATCCGAGCCGGTGTCTCCTCCGGCGCCGGAACACTGACCTGGATGCTGTTCCTGCCCTTCTCGCTGGCATTCGGCTGGGTCGCACGAGAGAACGGGGTCTACTGGTCCGGATTCCTGCTGGCCGGCGCCGCCGTAGTCGTCGCCACACTGCTCATCCTCAGCATCCGGGCCAGCCGCGGGGTCACACCGGTCGAGGTCGCCGCGACCGCAAAACAAGAGGCGGTGGAAGTGGCAGAGCTCCACGCAATGAAGTCGCGTGCAAACAACTCGTCGAACTCGTGGCCGACTACCTCGACGACACACTCACAGCGGATATGCGAACACGATTCGAGCAGCATCTCGCCGGCTGCGACGGATGCACCGCGTATCTGAATCAAACACAGCAGATCATCGCCGAACTACGAGGGCCTTCGACACCGGCTCAGGGTGGATCGGGTGCCCGGCTGCGGTAGCGGTGGCCGGTGTGCAGTCCGCCACGGCGGCGGCGAGTTCAGCCAGCACCTGATCCAGACGCGCCTCGACCGGGTCCGCTGGCGGCTCGGGTTCGAGAACTGGAAGTCCTGGCATAGCGGTAACACTACGGAAGCCCACTGACAAAAATAGAACACATATTCGACACGCCGGTCGCGACGTCTAACCGGTGTCCCGCAATGATGCAATCATCCGTTATCAACATGGAAAGGGCGTGATGCATATGATCCTGCGCTACTGGAGAGGCTGGACGACCCCTCAAAACGCCGACGCGTACCAGAAGATCGTGAGCGAGCAGGTCCTACCAGGAATCGCGGCGCGCCGGCTCGCCGGCTACAACGGCGCATATCTGCTTCGACGTGATCTTGACAATGAAGTCGAGTTCGCAACCGTGATGATCTTCGACTCACTTGATCACGTACGCGCCTTCGCCGGCGACGACTACGAGACGGCATACGTTCCGCCCGATGCGCGCGCAGTACTCGCGCGCTTCGACGAGAAATCCGCGCACTACACGACGCTGTTAACTCCCGAGCAGAGCCGCTGATCAGCGGTGGTTGGGCCAACCAGCGCTCGGCACCGAGACAGTGGCGGTGAGTAGCTGTCCGGTGCGAGGCCCGGTAGTGAGCCGCTGCAGGTTGTCCATGAAGTCTTCGTTCATATGCCAGTCGGCGGTCAGCATGAACAGGGTGCGGCCGTCGGCACCGCCAAGAGCACAGGCGAAGCCGGAGTATTCGAGCGGAATCCGCTCCAGAACTTCGCCGCCATCGGCCACGCGCAGGCAGCAGGACTCGTTCTCAAGCCAGCTGGGCGTCCAGACCGCACCTTCGGCGTCCATGCAGATCCCGTCAGCTAGCACCTCGGCGAAGGTGCGGCGGTTAGCCAGGCCGCCGTCGTCGGTGATGTCGAAGGCTGTCAACTTGGCAGCAAAGGACTCCGCGATGATCAAGGTCGAGTTGTCGTCGGTGACCGCCATGCCATTGGGAAAAGCAATCCCGTCAGCGACCTGACGCACCGCACCGTCCGGGGTGATCGCTGCGATGAAACCGGGCGCGATGCCCTCATCGGGATAGAAGTCGGCGCCGCCGTTGACATAGATGGTGCCGCGGCCGTCGACAACGATCTCGTTCAACCCACCGGGCAGGCTGGTCAGGTCAGCATGATCGACCAACGATCCGTCCGGCTCTTGCCGTAACAACTGCTGCTCCGGACCGGCCACCACAAGCAACTGACCGTCGGGTAGCCAATCAATGGAAAACGGGATCGTGGTAGGCACCCGTGTGATCACCTCGCGATTTCCTTGCTGGTCGAACGCGAGAATCTCCTGGGCGCCCCAATTCGATAGCCACACACGGCCGTCATGCCAGCGGGCGGACTCGCCGATCACCAGCTCGGCGGCTACCAGCCGTGGTTCGCTCATGCGGCCCATCCTGTCAGCCGTCCGAGATTAGGTCGCTGCTACGTCCACTCATCGTCTACCTCTCCCTGCCACGACTGCGTCGGATGAAGCCCCAGGGTTTGAAGACCGCCAGCAGGAAGGCGACGGTCAGGGCAGTCGGTGACACGATCGGCGGAAAGAGCATGTTGCTGAAGTTCCAGTCAAGATCGACACCGGCGGCGAGCTGACTGCCAAGATCTGCGGCTTTCGCGACCTCACCGCGTAGAGCGGTGACGATAAGTGTGCTGAGGATGATGTTGAGCGCAAGCTTGATCGCCACCCACCAGTACCGCAGTAGGCCGTACTTGCTGCCGAGGCCCAGGATCACTCCCGTGATCAGGCTGAGCATCGCCGCACTGAACATCGGCCACACCGTGACAAGACCCAGTGACTGCAGGGTGTGAGCACGTACTTCGGCCGACTCAGTGAAGATCGCGGTGAAGACCAGGACCGCCATCGCGACATCCAGTCCGAACCATGTTCCAGCGGCCAAGATATGGAGCAGCAGCACCGTCTTGCGGGCACCACCCCCGAGCCGCCAAGGAGTCACCCGCTCCGCTGGGCGAGCGAGCGTCGACGTCATGGCGTACGCGCCGTGCTGGCAACGGAGCTGCGTGGCGCGTCAGCGAAGCGTTCCGGCTGGTTGAGTGGGCGGATTGTGAGTGCCGCAGCAACTGCCGCGGCTACGGCGCCGAGCGAGAGAAATGTGCGCAGCGTGTGAAATGCCGCCCACTGCGCGCGGATCTCCTGCCAGTCGGAGGGCAGCGTCGCCTCGGTCCAGTTCGCGATCAAGTTGTCGATCGGCACCTCGACGATAAGCGTGATCGCCATGACCGCGATCATCAGCAGCAGTCCGGCCAGTGCCAGCCAGCCGGCCAGCTTGGATCGGCTCCAAAACAGCAGCACCACAACAACCACACCGACGAGCACAGCAGAGATCATCAGTACCGCCATCACCGTGGCCAGATTGCTGATCATGTGCTGGCCGTCGGCCAGGAAGGTTGCCGCGTCGTACTCGGTCATGGTTCGCGCCAATGACAGCCAGGTTCCCCACATCACACCAGCCACCAGGACGTAGAGCATGATGCTGACGAATTGGACAAGCTTCGGGGCCAGTTCTGCCGCCGCCCAGCGCTGACCAAATTCCTCCAGTTCTGCTTGGTCGTCCTGCATTGCCCATCCTTTCTACGAGCATGTACGAATGTTCCGCCGTCAGTGGCCAACTTCTGGGCCAGCTGCTGTCCAACGTGTCGTCTCGGATGTCCAGAGGTCCTTCATGACAGTCCCGCGAGCGCCAGAACGATGATCGTCACACCGAGCGGGACATCGAAGAACATGCATGCCTCGGCGAGCGACCGGGGTACAACCGCGTTGCGGCGGTAGTGAATGACATCCCAGATTGCGTGTGCGATGAGCGCCAGCGAGGCGAGTATTGCGCCAGCCGTCGGGCCCAGCGCGAGGGCCGCTGCCGCCACTCCCCCGTACGCGACCAACGCCACTGATTGGGCGGCTAGAGCCGTGCGCGATGCCCCCAGCATCAGACCTAGGACCACGAGGACGACGGAAGTGCCACCGAGCACCAACCAGGGATCGATTCCGATGAGCGCACCAGCAACCACCAAAGCGCTGCCGACCGGGATGGCTGCCCAGGCAACCCAGCGTGCGCTGAGCGCTGCAGCAGCCAGATAGCAGCCGACAGCGACGAGCAGCGCAATGACAACGGTGTCGCGATCCGGGCTGACAACCGCCACGAAAACCGCGCCGAGCAGCCCAACCGCAGTGGGCCAGCGACGCCAGAGCGTTGAGATCGCCTGAGTCGACGCTGGCGAGGTTGTCGACTGTGATGTGGACATGACCCCATGATTAGCGGGATTGTGTCCAGCGACCAGGCCAATTGCCGCCCACTTGCTGGCCACTCCGCGCTTCGACCAACTCAACTACAAGCTGGGTGGGCCTTGGTTGATGCGCCGCAGTACCGGAACGAGCCGCTGGACGTCGTCGCTTGTCTGCAGCTGCCGTTCGTCCCACCATGTAGCGCCGGCGTCGGCCAGTGGCCCGATCAGGTCCCGGGCCTTGCCGCGGTCAGCCGGGCTGGCGCCGCCGAGAACAACCTCGAACCGGTCTTCGGGGTCGCTCGGGCGAAGTTGATGCACGTAGCCGACCAGATCACGCACCTCGTCGACCGATGGAGCGTGCCCGTGGCTGGCGGTCGTAAAGAGCGGAACCACGCCGTCCCAGCGGACGGCTCGACGGATCGGCCGGCGGTGGGGCCAGAAACCACCAATCCACACCGGAGGACGGGGGCGCTGGACCGAGGCGGGCAACAGGGTGACGTCCCGCACCTGATAGTGCCGCCCGCTATGGTTCACCGGCTCACCCGACCAGTACCGCCGCAGCAGATCCAGGCCCTCATCCAGTCGCTCGGCCAGAATCACTGGGTCGGTAGTGTCGCCGAAGCTTGCGAACTCGTCTTCGATCGGTCCGCCCAGGCCAGCGCTGAAGATCACCCTTCCGCCGCTGAGGGCATCCAAAGTGGCCACTTGGCGGGCCAGTTGCTCCGGCCGCCGCCGGGCCACCGGAGTGACCAGCGTCCCCAGTCGAAGACGGGATGTGGCCAGTGCGGCTGCGGTCATAAGCATCCAAGGATCGCCGAACGGCTGCCCGCGGCGCCGCCGTTTGTCGTGCACGACGTGATCCCAGACAAACAGCGCGTCCCAACCCGCTTCCTCGGCCTCCACAGCCACTGTGGCGACTGTCCGGGCGTCGGCGAAATCACCGAAGTTCGGGATGTTGATCGAGAAGCGCATCCCCACATGGTGCATCACTCCGCTTCTGTCCGGGCCGGCTGACCGGTCAGGACGTTGTCGAGGAGGATGGAGGCATGCGAGACTCGGCCGTTTACCCCTGGTCTCGGGGCAGCACTTTGGCGCGGTAACGCGGCTGGAATCAGCCGAAGGTCACGGCCCGGGCATGATCGGGTTTGATGAGAAGCACTATTCGGTCAGTACGCAATGGATAGGGCTGGCCAGTGTATTTGCGGGCTATTCGGTCGATGATGTCCCAGCCCCGGTCGCCATCGATGAATTCCACGACCTGACCGCGGATCAGCGCAGACGCGTGCGGCTGGTCTAGGTCGGTGATCGAGATCGCCACTCGGGGGTCTCGCTCGACGTTGCGCGCCTTCCGTGAGCTCGGCGAGGTAAGAATGACCAGCTTGTCCCGGCCCTCGACGTCGATCCATACCGGCACGCTATGCGGGGCACCATCGGGCAACAGGGTCGCAATGTGGGCATAGTTGGGGCGTTCCAGGAGACGCCTTACCTCGTTGATCATCTCGGTCATACGCTCTCCTCACGAATCGGTTTTCCCGTCCCCGGAGGGATTGACTGCCGGTGATGGAAAAAGTCGTCGGGGTCGTAGCGGCGCTTGACGTCGCGCAACCTGGGCAGGTTCTGCCCGTAGTACGCGCACAAGGGGTCGGCTAGCTCGGTGTCGGGGAAGTTTTGGTAGGAGCGGCCGGTGCCGTGTCCATCGAGCGATTCGCGGACGTGGCTCAGCCATTGGTACGCGGCACGCCGGGTGGCAGCTGGTTGGGCCGGATCCGAAGTGGCGGTGTACTCCAGCAGAAATTGATCTTGACGGTGTACGAAGGCAGTCGCATCGGCGGGTACCCGGCTGTAGGCACCGCCCAGCGGGGTCAGGGCGAGTTCACGTGCCTGACCCGCGATCCTGTTCGCAGTGACCGCTTCGACCAGGGCCGATGCATTGCGGCTGGGCATGGTTCGAGGTGGAATTCGGAGGCGCTGTGGTCCACGGTCGCGGATGGAGCGTCGCCCACTTCGGCACCAACCTCCGCGAGCCGTGCCTTCACGTCGTTGATCGGTGCCGCGGCAAACTGCCGATTGCCTGCGGGGGTCCCGGCCAACAGCTCGAAACGTCCGAGAGCGTCAGCCGCGGCCGGCTCGTCGGACAGGAATGCGCCGATCAGGTGCGCCTGCAAAGGAACCGAGGAATCGGCCGAGGCTCGCACGACGAGGCTTGCCGCTATCCCATCTGACGCCTTCGGCGCCCACTCCATCCAAGCAATCAAGATTGCAAGCGCGCGGTGGTCGGGCCAGCTGAGATGAAAGGCGACGGCTTGTGGTTCGGCGATGGTGCGGAATGTGAGCGCGGTCACGATCCCGAAGTTTCCAGCTCCGGCGCCACGCAGCGCCCAATACAGATCCGAGTCTGAGGCGTCGTTGCAGGTGATGACCGCGCCGTCGGCGAGAACGATCTGAGCACCGGTCAGGCGGTCGCAAGTGAGGCCATACTTTCGTCCCAGTACTCCTAATCCGCCGCCCAGAGCGAGACCGGCGATGCCGACGGTTGGTCCGCACCCCGCAGGGATGGTGGCCTGGTGTTGGTGGAGTGTGCGATAGATCCCGGCGAGCCTGGCGCCGGCCCCAAGCCTGGCAAGATCACCATCCACGCCAACTGCGTCCATGAGCCCCGTCTCGATCAGCAGGCCTGTCGTGCTCGAGTGGTCGGCGAAGCAATGACCCGCTCCTCGGACGGCGATCTCCAGCCCATGGCGCCGAGCAAAGGCGATCGCGTGGGCAACGTCAGCCGGGGTTGCGCAGCGGGCAATCGCTCGTGGGTGCGCGGCTCGATGGCGGTTCGTCGCTGGCCTATGCAACGGCTCGAACTGGGCGTGCCCGGGATGCAGCAGCGGTCCGATCATGCTGCTCCTCAGCTGTCGCCAGGCCGCGGCTGGCAGCGTCGACGGGTCAGGCGATGGCAGCGCGACGTCGGATGCCAAGGCAACCTCCCCTGCTAGATCCGTATAGCTCCCCGGATCGATGACCGGCCACCAGACCAGTCAAGGGCCAACCTTGTGTATCTGCACCCAAATCCTGCGCGAGTCGCAAGTCGACAGTTGTCACCAGGTCCAGCGTGTGGGTGTGATGGATTCGCCGTCGGTGGGCAGCCCGAACGCTTTGATAGGAGTGACTTCGTACACCTCGAATGGCGCACCTCCCGAGGTGGGCGCACCGTAGTCAGCGTCCAGCTGGCTGCCCTGAATCCGCGTGGGCCAGCTGTAAACCGCCTGGAAAGCATCGACAGCGCGCTGCAGGCCTTCCTCGTCGCGTATGTGGCGTGCGACACCTTCGACGATCACGTGCAAATCGCCGGTGTCGGTGCTGATCACGCAGCGAGACTCAGCTTCCAAGTTGCGGCTCTTACGTGCCCGGTTCTTGCTGGCGAGAAAGAATGACGTGCCTGACCACGCCGCGAACAGTGGCATGACGTGCGGCCCACCGTCCGGGCGTACGGTGGCGAGCCAGAACCAGCCGCCGCGAAGGAAGCGCCGTTCGGCCTCAGACCACGACAGCGGCTGGCCGCGGCCGGTCTCGCTGGCAGCCTGGGTTCCCTTTCCTTCGCGCGACATCGCCTCTGCCTCAGGAGCCTCTGTCATGCCGGTTCCTCCTTTTCAAGCAAGCATTTGTCCGCATACCAGTCATATCCCACGCAGCGTGGGTTGTTCCCGCGGTACTTGGCGGGCATGCCATGCACGGCGTGTAACGTCTGGGTACAGCTCGGCTAGGCTCGCGCACCGTGAATAACGACGACATCGCCCGTGCGATCCTCGACGCCGGTACCTACGTCGTGCTCGCAACCGCCGACGCGGATGGGGTGCCGTGGGCCTCGCCGGTGTGGTTCGCGAATGAAAATTACCGAGAGCTGTACTGGGTGTCCTACCCCGGTGCGCGCCACTCACAGAACATCGCCGTGCGGCCGCAGATCGCCATGGTCGTGTTCGACTCTACGGTTCCGGCGGGCACCGGCCAGGGCGTGTACATGACCGCCACCGCGGAGCAGCTGACCGACGCTGGCGCGATCGAGCACGGGATTGGCGTCTTCTCGCGCGAGTCCGTGCGACAAGGCGGCGAGGAGGAGTGGGGGCCCGACCAGGTCACCGGGGAGGCGCGGCTCCGGCTGTACCGGGCGAGCGTGCGAGAGCACTCGATCCTCGACCCCGACGTCCCGTTCGACGTTCGCGTCGACGTCAGGCCTTGACCGCACAGAATCCCCCAGCACGATTCGAGGTCGAGCCACCGCTCGGGTTGGGCCCCATGGTTAGGTGTCGTATTCGTCGGGGAGCCGCATGGCGGGACCGCCAACCTGAAGGCCGAGCGGGACCGCGCGACCTTTGGGTTCCTCCCATGCCTCTTGGCGGCCAAGTGCGGTGAGGTCGAGATAGTTGTAGCCGTTGTGGAACTCCTCGATGCCACGACCGAATGTGGAGTAGGTGTGGAAGACCTCCTCGCCGACCCGCAGGAACGCACTGATGCCCGGCATGTCTGTGCCGCGCATGTCCTCCGTCCACGGCCCGCCTGTCCACGGTGTTCCGGCTTCGGCGACTTCGGCTTCAGTGCGGAAGTGCAGCAACACCGGCGTTACCCGGTCGTCGAGGGTGGCGTGGAAGTCGTAGTTGAAGTCGCTGCCATAGGAGGAGTACCAGGGGAAGGACCATCCCATCCGCTCGCTGTACGCGGCGAGCTTCTTGTACGGCGCTCGTGTCACCGCGACCAGCGACGTATTGCGGACGTGCAGCTGCCTCAGCCTGCCGATTCCATCGGCTGCGGAGGAGCAGCTCGGGCAGCCGGTGTCGCGGGGACGTTCGGCGCCATCGGCGTTCACGTCGAAGCTCCACATGAAATGGTGCATGACCAACTGCGGCCGCCCCTCGAACAGGTCGAGCAGGCGCACCTTCCCGTTCGGACCTTCGAACACATACGGCTTGTCGATACGGACCATCGGTAGTCGCCGGCGTTCTGCGTTGACTTGATCGCGCGTCCTGGTGAGCTCCTTTTCCTTCGCCAGCAGCTCCCTGCGAGCGACTAGCCACTCCTCGCGCGATACCGCCTCGGGAAGGCTTTCCATCGTCTTCATTCTCGATCTCCCATCTGCTCTTGGATCGAGCATTCCTCGTCGGGGTCAACTGCCACCAGGCCTGAGGCTGACCAGCCTCGCGTCATTCGCTGCTCACGTTGGCTCACGTGCCGGCCTCCACTCAGGGTTGGTCGCCGACGTGACGGGGTCGGCCAAATCTCGACGCTCGCTATCCGGCGACTGGTCACCAGGCCGGCATTTGACGAGTCGTTGATCACTGGCGCCCAGAGAATCTGCCTCCGCGCTCGAAGCGTCTGCGCGAGTCAGGCCGCCGAGGGTCGTTGGCCCGCGGGACCGCTCAGCGAGTTCGTGACGGAGGGAGTGCACCTGACGCCGTGCCGTCGATGGCCTTGCCGACGAACTCGATGAACGTGCGCGCTGCGGGTGAGGCGCTCCGGGCCCGACGCCAGACGAGGGCGACCGGCAGGCGTACGGCGGGACGCAGACTGCGGACCTCGATGGCTGGACCGTCAAAAGCGGTGACGGATCGGGGCAGGATCGCGCAAGCGAAGCCGCGGGCAGCGAGCGACCGCAGGAGGAACGGGTCCCCGCTCTCCAGAGCGAGGTGAAGAGGTTGCCCAGCTCGGGCGAACATTTCATCGAGGACGTACGTGATCGTGGATCCGTGACGTGGCGCCACGAGCGCCTGCTGGCTGAGATCAGACACGCTGACGTCCGGTCCGGCCGGGGCACGGTCGGGTGCGAAGGCGGCCACTGCCTCCTCCTCGCTCAAGTGCTCCACGGCGAACTGATCGGAGACCTCGCCGGCGAGAAGACAGAAAGCGGCGTCGAGCTCGTCGGCCGCAAGTCGGCGGAACATGTCGGCGGCAATGCCCTCGGTCAAGCTGACGTCGATACCAGGATGAGTGCGGCTGAACCGTGCCAGCAGCCCAGGTACGTCGATGTCACCGGCGGGGAGCAGCGCGCCAACCCAGATGTGCCCACGCAAGACGCCACGCAGCTCGTCGACCTCCTGACGTGCACCGTCCAGCTCGGCGAGGATGCGCCGGGCCCGACCGGCGATGACCTGTCCGGCCTCGGTTGGCAAGACACGGCGGCTCGTCCGCTCGAACAGCGGTGTTCCGAGCTCGTGCTCCAGCCGCTGGATCTGATGTGAGAGTGCCGACTGGGCGAGGTGCAGTTCCTCAGCAGCCCGCGTGAAGTGGCGGTGCCGAGCGACGGCCTCGACGCATATCAGTTGCCGCAGTTCCACCATGAACGATCGTAAAACACGATTGGTTGCATCGTAACTATGAATTGCACCGGTCGTTCTGAGCGGGGCATGCTCGTATGTGTGGAGACCAATCCGCGGACAGCGATCCGCATACTCGCTCCAACTGACGGCAACAACGCCGGACTCGTCGCCGACCTGGCCGACTTGATCAACAGCGTTTACCAGCGCGCCGAAAACGGGCTGTGGCGTGAGGGCACAACACGTACGACCATCGCCGAGCTCGCCCGATTCATTGCGGCGGGTGACATCGTGGTCGCTCGGCAACGCGGCCAGTTGGCCGGCAGTGTCCGCGTCCACGACATCGCCCCGGGCGTGACCGAGTTCGGCATGCTGGTGGCCGCTCCGGAGTACCGTGGCGCCGGCGTCGGCCGGGCCCTTGTCGAATTCGCCGAGCGGCGTGCCCTCGAGCGTGGCAGGCGGGCGATGCAACTCGAGCTGCTCGTTCCTCGGACGTGGCGGCATCCAAGCAAGGAGTTCCTCTCGGCCTGGTACGGCCGACGCGGCTACCGCGTCACAAACACCCGCAGCGTCGACGACGCCTACCCTCACCTGGCGCCGCTGCTGGCGACGTCGTGTGACCTGCTGGTCTATGAGAAACCGTTGCGGACGACCGACCCTGAGCAGGACTGACAAGCGCCTGGTGCGAAGGTGGCCATCACTCGGCCTAGTGGGTGGTCACCACATGGGAGAAGATCGAGCTCAGATAACCACGAGGAAACCCAACGAGAGAATCTTTACGTCAGGGCGTGCAAACGCCCATGTGACGCAACCGTACTGAAAACGACAGTTGGAAGGGGCGGCTCACCGTGCAGCCGAGCAAGATCACCGACGTCCTGAACCGTCCGATCAGCCAGGAGCTCCTGGCCCGCGACTTGACCCGCCTGGCCTACGTCGCCAAGGACGGCACGCCGCGGTCCATCCCGATCGGGTTCACATGGAATGGATCGGCGATCGTTATGTGCACCGCCAAGAACGCCGCGAAGGTCACGGCCCTGCGACATAACCCAGCGGTCGCCCTGACAATCGACACCGAAGAGCATCCGCCGCGGATCCTACTCATCCGCGGACGGGCCGAGCTGGACGTCGTCGATGGCATCCCGGACGAGTACCTCGAGATGAACGGCACCTACACGATGACGCCCGAGCAACGGGTCGAGTGGGAGGCGGAGGTGCGTTCGCTCTACGACGGCATGGTACGGATCGTCGTCGTGCCGACGTGGGCGAAGCTGATCGACTTCGAGACGACCCTCCCGAGTGCGGTAGAGGAACTGGCCCGGCAGCGGGACGAACGTCAGCGCGCCTGAGCGCCGCCGCCTGCCCGGCTCATCGGTGTCGCCGGAACAAGAACGATTAGGGAGACAGTCATGAAGGATGAATCAACAGACCTCGGCGCGCCGGTGGTCAGCGCCACCAACGCATCGAGCCTGCCCGCGGCCGTCGACCGGGCCACCTTCCAGGCCGAACTGGACAGGCTGCGGGTTCGGGAGAAGGCGCACACCCTGGAAGGCGACGCGATCGCCGCGGCACGACGGCGCCTACCTATGGTCGAGGTCGACGCCAGCCTCGCGCTGATCGGGCCCCACGGGCCGCTCACTCTGCTCGAAGCGTTCGAAGGACGCCGACAGCTCATCGCCTACTACTTCATGTGGCACCCCGGCCAACCCGCGGCCAGGCAGTGCGAAGGCTGCACGTGGGTCACCACACAGGTCGCGGAGCTGTCCTACCTTCACTCTCGCGACATCACCTACGCGGTCTTCTGTCAGGGTCCTTATGACGAAAGCATCCGCTACCACGACTTCATGGCCTGGAACATGCCGTGGTACTCAGCACAGGCCTCTCTAGACGCGCTCCTCGTCGGGCGCCACATCGGCATGATGCACCTCGTGTGCTACCTACGGGACGGCGATCGCGTCTTCGAAACCTACTGGACGACTCGCCGCGGCGTTGAGGCAATGGACTACAGCTACGCGCTCATGGACCTTTCCGTGTACGGACGCCAGGAGCCGTGGGAGGATTCGCCCCCCGGCTGGCCACAACAGTGGGGAGTCAGCCCCGGCCACGTCACGCGGATCAACGGACGGCCCATCGCTCAATGGTCGCGACTCGAGGCTGGACGCTCTGACGACCTCGCCGTTGGGCCCTGATCGTCATCTGAATGTCGCCTGCCTGCGCTGACGATCATCGAGCGTCACGGCGCCTGACCTCACTCGACGCCATCGCGACCCTGCGCGGCCGCGATGCCGTGGGAGTCGTGAGCGACGGTGGGCGACATGTCGGCGTACAGATCCTGCCGCGTATCCATAGTGCGGCCGGAACTCGCTGACCGATGGCGCTCGCGCCGCCATGGATCTGGCACGGCCAGGAACGTGTGCAAGGCTGGACAGAATGAGGGCGCCGCAAGTCAATTGCCTCGTAGGCAGCACCTTCATGGTCAGTGATCTGATCGGCGACGTAGGCCCGAATCCCGATCAGGTTCTGGGGCTGTTCTACCGCGACATGCGCCACCTCTCTCGCTGGCATCTCGCGATCGACGGCGAAACACTCGAAACCTTGTCCAACGCTGCCTCTGGCTATCAGTCAGCAACCTTTTTTCTCGCCGGCCCAGGCAGTGTGTACGACAATCCCACGGTGTCGGTGATCCGTGAACGGACGCTGGGTAAGGGCAGCGGAGAGGATTTGCACGAAAAGCTCACCGTGATCAACTCCGGCCGTGATGAGATCGTCATCGAGCTGTCGATGACCTTCGACGCCGACTTCGCCGACCTGTTCGAGGTCAAGAACAAACAGTTGATCAAGAAGGGCGCCATCTCCCGCCATGTCAGGGGCCAGGAAGTCGCATTGGTCTACCAGCGGGAGGACTTCGAACGCCGGACGACCATCTACGCCGACAGTGCACGGCTGAGTCAGGGTTCGGCAGATTTTCTGTTACGACTGAAGCCTGGCGGGTCCTGGTCGGGAACCCTACGGGTTTCATTCGGGTCAGTCGCGCCACGGGAGCGGACGGGTGCCGCCACCGAACTGCCGTCGTCCAAGATCAAGTCCCCGCACAGCGCCAATCATCGTGATCAGATGGAAGCCTGGCTCGACGCCGCACCGATCGTGCGAGCCAGCTGGGACACCCTCAGGCACACCTATGACCGCAGCCTTCGTGATCTTGCTGCCCTACGGCTGCACACCCTAGCTCTTCCCGAAGCTGCGGCCATCCCAGCGGCGGGCCTGCCGTGGTTCATGGCTGTCTTCGGCCGGGACAGCTTGATCACCAGCTACCAGGCCCTGCCGTTCGTGCCACAGCTTGCCTCGGCCACGCTGCAGGTGCTGGCCCGCCGGCAGGCGACCGCGTGGGACGATTTTCGAGACGCCGAGCCTGGCAAGATCCTGCACGAGCTGCGCTTCGGTGAACTCACCTACTTCGAGGATTGGCCACAGTCGCCCTACTACGGGTCGGCGGACTCTACGCCGCTGTTCTTGATCTTGCTTGATGAGTACGAACGCTGGTCCGGCGACACCGATCTGGTGCGCGAGCTGGAGCCGCAGGCGCGAGCGGCGTTGGACTGGCTGGAACACCACGGCGACCTGGACGGCGACGGCTATCTGGAGTACGAACGTCGCAATCTCGAGAGTGGCTTGGAGAATCAGTGCTGGAAAGACTCCTGGGACTCCATCGTCTACCCCGACGGCCGGTTGGCGAGTCTGCCTCGCGCCACCTGTGAACTCCAGGGTTACGCGTACGACGCGCGGATCCGTACGGCTCGGCTGGCTCGCGAGGTCTGGCACGACGACGCCACCGCAGAGCGTCTGGAACGCGACGCGGCAAACCTGAAGGCCAGGTTCAATACAGACTTTTGGGTGGACGATGGCGAATTCTTCGCTCTTGCCCTCGATGGGGACAAAAACCAGGTGCCGACCCTGACCTCGAACATGGGCCACCTGCTCTGGAGCGGGATCGTGGACGACTCGAAAGTCGATGCAGTCGTGAACCACATCATGGGTGACCCGCTGTTCAGTGGCTGGGGAGTGCGCACAATGGCCACCGAGCATGCGGCCTTCAACCCGCTCAGCTACCACGACGGCACGGTGTGGCCTCACGACAACGGTCTCATCGCTGCGGGCCTCGCCCGCTACGGGCGTCGCAAGGAGGCGAGTCGAATCGCCGTCGCCATGTTCGAGGCGGCCGCCCACTTCGATCATCGGCTGCCCGAGGTATTCGCGGGCTATCCGCGCTCACTCACTGAGTTTCCAGTGGAGTATCCGACGGCCTGCTCGCCGCAAGCGTGGGCTGCCGGGACCCCGCTGCTGCTGATCCGCGTGCTGCTCGGCCTCGAGCCACAGGGCCACGGGCTGACCACCACACCGTACGTGCCTCGCGCCGTTGGAAGCCTGGGTGTAACCGGTGTTCCTGGTCGATGGGGGCGCGCTGATACCCCGACAACTCTCGCCACACGAAGGAGTTGATGCTCGGTTGTCCCGTCACCACGATCAGTTCGTCCGCGGCAGCATTGTCCGCGGAGGTTGAGAGAGGACGTGATCGCAGCACGGCATATCGAGATCGCCTGCGACGAGTCGGGCTTCTCAGGCGGAAACCTGGTCGGCGGGCAGAACCAGGTGTTTGCCCACGCCAGCGTGCGCATCGAGCCGAATGATGCTCGGCAGCTCGTCGATAGCCTCCTCCAGCAAATCGGCGCCCACGGCAGCGGTGAGTACAAGGCGGCCGAACTGCTTCGCTCACGGCACCGCCCGGTCCTGAAATGGCTGCTGGGCCACAGCAGCCCTATCCGAGGGAATGCGTACGTCCACCTCAGCGACACCCGCTTCTTCGTTCTTGCCCGCCTGCTGGACGTGCTCCTCGGAGGGAACACGGTGTCGGGGACCTCCTGCCCAGGTGAGAATGCCCGCACCCGAGGGATGGCGATCACCCTTTACCGGTCAGGCAAGCAGAACTATGGACCAAATCGCTGGCAGGAGTTCCTGACCCTGGCAGCCAATCTCTTTCGCACCAACAACAGGTGGTTACCCAAGACACCGGTTCCGATGTTCTACGCCGCTGTGGACGCGTTGGCCCAAACTCAGGTAGCGGCTGACGTGCGCGAGGTGATGACTCTGCTGCAGCCCACTCGCGCCATCGCCGAAGCGACGCGAGCCTCGCATCTGCAGAACCCAAAGTTGACTCCGCTACTTGAGCCGCTGATTCCGGCACTGACCCGAGCAGTCCACTTCTGGGGAACCCGCGCCGAAGTCGTCTCCGTGATACACGATGAGCAATCCGCGTTGACACCAGAACGCATCGCCGACATTGCGAGAACATTCGCCGCGAGCCGCCGGGGACGGCAACTGATGGAGGTCAGGCAGGTCGACTCCCGTGGTGACGCTCGAGTCCAGCTCGCCGACTTCGTCGCCGGGATTGCCCGCCGGCTTTCCAGCGACAAGCTCAATGACCGCCAAGACACCGAACTCTTCGCCTTGCTAAGCCCTCTCATTGGGCCTGAGTCAATCTGGGCTGATCATATGCCTTGACAGGCATATACGTTTAGAGGCATATTAGATGTCATGGACGGCTTCACCGTTGTGGCTGAGCACACGCGTCGCCGCATCCTGGACTATCTCCGTGAGGCAATGGCCAACGACGCACTTGAGCGTCGCGGTCGGGACGTCGGAAGCTTGGTCAATGCCTTAGATATGCCGCAGCCGACGGTTTCCAAGCACCTCAGGGTGCTGCGTGACGCGGGTGTCGTAACCGTTCAGGTACACGGTCCGCGCCGGGTCTACTCCCTTGCTCGGCAGCCACTGAGCGATGTCCACGCGTGGCTGGAGCCGTACCGACAGATGTGGACCGAAAGTCTCGACGCCCTCGAACGGCACCTAGACAACGGGCCCGAGCAGCCAGATCAGAAGCAGGAGGATGCACCATGACAAGCCAATTGCCCACGCACCCCGCTGAGGCAACCCTCGATCGAAGCGACGACCGCTGGGTGTTGCGAATGGAGCGGACCCTTCACCATCCGGCTGAGCGAGTATGGGCGGCACTCACACGCGCGGACGAGATACGCCGCTGGGCGCCCTATGCTCCCAGCCGCGACCTCGATGTCGTTGGTGAGGTACCACTGCCACAGGCTGAAGGTGGCCAGCCGGCCGAAGGACCGCCCGACCCCGGGGAGGTAGTCGTGGCCGAGTCACCCCGACTGCTTGTCCTGAATTGGGGTGGGCACGAGTTGCGTTTCGAGATCACGCCTGTACCCACCGGCGTACGGCTATCGCTCACGCACACATTCGATGTAGGTGAGGAGGCCGCCGACTACGCCTCCGGCTGGCATCTATGCCTCAATGCGCTGAGTGCGAGGTTGGACGGGAAGGAAGTCCCGCCTGTCGCCGGCTCTGCCGCTCGCGAACACGGCTGGCAGGACCTGCGCGACGAGTACGCCTTGATGCTCGCGAACTGAGTGGCCCAGGGTCATCGCGGACGATGCGCTCTCCGGCCTGAGCCGTATGCAGCCATGAAGACTCGTACGGCCTCATCGGCATAGCGGTTCAGGTACCGGCGACTGCATGGCTTGTCGCGACCGCTGAACATCGCCTCGTTCAGTGGCACCGACAAGATCAGATAGTTCAGCAGCTGGGCTGCAAGGAGCGAGTCGGCCACCTGGAGCTGGCCACGGGCGACGAGCTTGTCGATCTGCCTGGCGAGGGTTGCGTGACCACGCTCCGGGCCGATGCGGTGCCACGCACGGGCCAGGTCTGGAAAGCGAGGAGCCTCGGCGATGATCATCCGACGCATCTGTACCAGTTGGGGCTGTGTGACGAGCGCGATGTGCCGGCGCGCGAAGTCCCGTAGATCCGATTCGATGTCGGTGCTAGCGCCGAGCTGGTCCACCAGACTCTGAGATCCTGCCTTGGCGTCATCGATCGCATCGGTCACGACGGCGACGAAGAGAGTGTGCTTGTCGGAGAAGTGTTTGTAGATCGTCACCTTCGACACCTCTGCCAAGGCGGCGACCTCGTCCATGCTGGCGCCGGCGTAGCCCTTCTGCAGGAACAGATCGCGGGCCGCGTTCAAGATCGCCTGCCGCTTCCTGGCGCTGCGGCCAATGACCGGCTGCTCGGTATCGCTCGCTGCACTCACGATTGGCTCCCCAGGGGTCTCTGGGTCCAAAGTGTACTGGATAGTACAGAACCAGGTAGTACTGTACTACCGAGTACAGTTTATTGTCGAACTAGAAGGAGGGATCGTGATCACGATGGAGCACACGACTAGCGCCACTGTGACATCGACGGATCGGACCGTGATCGCCTACGAGCGGACCGGCCACGGCCCCGCGTTGATCTTGATCGACGCCGCGGGTCATTACCGCGAGTTCACCTCATTCGCCGACCTGATTGGCCTCCTTGCCCAAAGGTTCACCCTCTACCACTACGACCGCCGCGGACGCGGTCGGAGCACCGACACCCAGCCGTACGCCGTTGCCCGCGAGGTCGAGGACCTGGCGGCGCTGATCGACCGAGGCCGGCGGCTCGGCCTTCCTGTATGCGTTCTCCTCCGGTGGACTGCTCGCCCTGCACGGCGCAGCAGCCGGCTTGCCGATCGCACGGATGGCACTGCTGGAACCGCCGATCGAGCTGGACGAGGACCGCTCGGCGCAGCACCTCTTCACCACGGAGCTCAGCAACCTCCTTGCTGCGGGACAGCCCGAGCGCGCGACGGAGTTCTACCTGACCGGCATCGGTGTTCCCGAGGAAATCGTTGCGAGCATGCGAGGATCGGTCTCTTGGTCGGCGATGGAGTCGGGCGCGCCCACTCTTGTCTACGACAGTCTGATCAGCGAGGCGACCTCATTCGATCTACTGGCTTCGGTGACAGTGCCGACCCTTGTGCTCGACAGCGAGGGAAGCAGCGACGACCTCACAGGCATGGCCGCCATGGTGGCCGGCGCGCTGCCCAAGGGCTTGCATGCATCAACAAGGGCCGCTCCGGCGAGGTGCTGGACCGACTCGGCGAATGCCTCGGTGGTCACTTCGACGTCTCTCACTGCACTTTCCAGCTCGAGCCGGTTGGCCACCAAGAACACGAGGCCGCCCACCACGCATGACCTAGCTACGCGATAGGCCAGGGCTCAATCCTCGGTTGCCGAGGGACCCGCCGAGGCCCGTGGTACGACCATGACCGGGAGTTGTGAGCGTCGGACCAGGCGTGCTGAGACGCCGCCAAGCAGCACCCGGCGGATCGGACCGTAGCCACGTGACCCACAGACCAGCATGTCCACATCGTCGAGCCCCAGTTCTGCCAGCCGCTCAACCACATCACCCTCGAGAACGACCGCCTCCGGCTCGAGCTGCGGCGGCACCCCGGCGGCCGCGTAGTCCAGCGCCTGAGTGTACGAAGCACGGGCAGCGTCGTAGAACACCTGCTCGTCCCGGCGGCCCGCGATGTAGGAGTAGTGCTCCGTCGAACGGGCCATAATGCTGTACAACACCAGTCGAGCTGGGATCCGGCTGGCCGCGCGGACCGCGGCACGGAGCGCCTCGTGGCCGTCCTTCGTGTCGATGAACGCCACGCCGATCTTGGAGATCACACCGCCATCGGATGCCTGCCAGGCCTCGGGGACCACGCAGACCGGCACAGTGGCCCCGTACAGCAAACGGTTGGCGACGCTGCCGAGCCGGCCGCCGCCAGCTTCGTCCTTGCGGCCGCCGCCGACCAGGACCGCCGCGGCATCGACGTCCTCGGCAAGGTCGGCGAGGCCACGGGCCGCGGACGTCGAAGCGACGAGGCGGTAGATAGCCGCGTCACCGGCGGCGGCCTGCGCCTTGTCCAGGGTCTCCTGGCCGAGCTTGCGTACGTACGCCGCCCACTCGGCGTCGACGCGACCCGCTCCGAGCGGGTGCTCCTCAGGGTAGACAGTGGCCACGACGGGCACGTCGCCGGTGGACCGGCACCATGTCAACCCGAAGGCGACAGCGTCCTCGCCGGCATCAGACCCGTCGTACCCGATGACGACGCGCCAGGCCATGTCACTCGCTCCTGCCAGATCCAGCCTCTGGCACCTTCGCCTCCGGTTCCTCGTCGGGCAGGTCCGGTACGTCTGGGTAGTGGTGCCGCAGCCTGGAGTGCGAGTACCCGTAGATGAGGTAGATCACTACCCCGACCGCGAGCCATCCGACGAACCTGATGTAGGTGACCAGTGGCAGCCCGGAGATCAGGTAGAGGCACAGCACGATCCCGATCGGGCACCAGATGTAGGGGATCGGTACCTTGAAGGGCCGCTCCATGTCCGGGCGCGTCCTCCTCAGCACCATCACACCGATGTTGACGATGATGAATGCGAACAGCGTGCCGATGTTCACCATCTCCACGATCCAGGTCAATGGCAATACCGCGGCGACGAGAGCGGCGAAAATGCCGAACCCGAGGGTCAGCTTGGCCGGCGTCCCGGTACGCACATTGATGGTTGCCCAGGACTCCGGCACCAGCCCGTCGCGGGCCATCGCGAAGAAGATCCGGGTCTGGCCGTAGAGGATCACGAGCAGCACGCTGGTGATGGCCACCAGCGCTCCGAACGCGGTCAGCGCGGCCGCCCAAGGAAGGCCGGCACCCTCTTCGAGGGCCTCCGACAGCGGCGCCTCGCTCGCGCCCAACTGGGCTGCGGGCAAAGCGCCGACGGCCGCAACCGACACCAGCACGTAGATGATGGTGCAGATCGCCAGCGAGCCGATGATCGCGATCGGCAGGTCACGCTTGGGGTTCTTGGCCTCCTCGCTTCCAGTGGCCACGGCGTCGAAGCCGATGTAGGCGAAGAAGATCAGGGCCGCTGCAGTGAGCACTCCGCCAGAGCCCTGCGGCGCGAACGGCTGCAGGTTGTCGGCGTTGAAGGCGGTGAACGCAAGGCCGATGAACATGGCCAGCACGGCGAGCTTGATGAACACCATGACGGTGTTCAAGTTGGCGGTCTCCTTGACTCCGCGCATCAGCAACAGCGTGATCAGCAACACGATCACGACCGCGGGGATGTTGATGCCGCCCTCGTCAAGGGAGGTCGTGAACCTCTCCGGCAGCGCGACGCCGAACGCGGTTTCCAGGAAGGCGTTGAAGTTGCGGCCCCAACCGACGGCGATCGCCGCCACGGACACGCCGTACTCGAGGATCAGGTCCCACCCGATGGTCCACGCCACAACCTCGCCGAGAGTGGCATAGGCATAGGTGTACGCGCTGCCCGACACTGGGATCGATGACGCCAACTCGGCGTACGACAGCGCGGAGAAGAGGCAGACGACTGCCGCCAGCACAAAGGACAAGATCACCGCCGGGCCGGCCTCCCGAAGCCCCTCGCCTACAACGACGAAGATGCCCGTGCCGACGATAGCGCCGACCCCGAGAGCGGTGAGGGAAAGCGGTCCCACTGCTCGCTTGAGCTCGTGACCGCTCTCGTGCGTCTCCTCGACCAGGGACGAGACGGGACGGATGTGGAACAGGTGTGCCTTGGTGTAGCGGACCATCATGTCCTCCACTGAGTTGGCTCTCTTTTTGCATGCTAGACCCGATGCCGAGACGGGTGGAAGAGGATGCAGCTCCTGCAACCGCTTGCGGCAGGGACTGTCGGTGGCTGATGCGAAGCTGGCCATCATGACGACGCAGTACTACACGGCCAGCAGCATCGACGGCCTCATCGCAGACCCGGACAACTCGCTGAGCTGGCTCTTCCAGTTCAGCGAGCCGAGCGGGACGGAAGATGAATTTCCGCGGTTCATCGCCAAAGTCGGTGCGATCGCGATGGGCTCCACGACGTATGAGTGGATCGCGCAGGACACGGTATTTCTGCCCGAGCCGAGCAAGTGGCGTGGGGTTCCTGATGTTCTCGCTGGCCGAGAAGGGCAAGCGCACCCAGGACGCCCTGTCCTACAACACGCTCGCCACGTCAGGGTCGGACGTTATCGATGCCTCGCGCGCGACCGCCAGCCAGTTCCCGCCGACCCAGCTCGACTACCAGGCCTGACGTCATTCGGCTATTCCTCGAGCGGCGGCGGCGGCTCCGTCAGGTCTGTGTCAGCCATGAACAGTTCATCAGCAGAGATCGGCTTCCGGTCATCTCGCACCCGCGCCGTGACCTGGGCCACCGTGCGCGCGGTGGTGTAGAAGGCCCCGCGCTTGCTGCCATGCTGCAGCAGCAGGCCGGGGGGCACCAGCGCCTGCCGGTCCAGGGTGGCCACATGGGAGGGCACCCCTCCTGCCACTGGTTGCGCAGGAGGGGGCGGTAGGTCGTGCTCTGCACCCGCAGCCAGATGGCGGGGACGAACAGTTTGGTTTCAGTAATCCGATAGATCTGGGAGTCTGATGGCCCTCTCCAACCGCGAACGCATAGCCCGGATGTTCGAGTTGATCGCGCCCCCGCTGAACGCCTACATCAGCGCACGTCGAGAAGGTTCTTCCGAAGGGAATGGACTGGCCTCCTCACCAACGCAGGCAGCTGGCGCTACCTCGGCCCAGCGTCACGCTGGTACCGGTCGGCCATGGCCCAGCGCGCCGGCCGGATCGCCGCCGCCGGAGGCCAGCGGGCGGTGAGCTTCGAGGCAGCACCGGCAGCAGCACGGAGCGGCTGCTGCACGGTGCGACGGCGCCGGTCACGGTGGTGCCGCCGGGGTGGCGGGAGTCAGCACCGGACCGGATCTCACGCATCGGAGTGGCCTAGATCGACACCCGGACGCCCGCGAGGCGTTGCGAATGGCGGTACGGGTTGCCCAACGAATCCCGGCCCGGCTGATGCTCTACTCGGTTCTCGGCCAATCCTCGGAGCGCTATTCCTACCTGATCGGCAGGACGGAGGAGCAGGCGTTCTGGGACAAGGCGCGCGACTCCTTGCGGCACAGCGCTGGAGTTTGCTGCGGCGGGGGTGCCGCCAGAGCTCGAGCCGCGTACGGTCCTCCTCGAGGGAGCGGTTGTGGAGTCGTTGGCTGAGTTGGGCCCAGACGATGTCGACCTGGTTATCTGTGGCTCCCGAGGTTATGGTCCAGCCCGCCGGGTTCTACTCGGTGGTGTCTCGTCGCGGCTGATCCGAACGCCCGGCTGCCGGTCACTGTCGTACCGCGGGCTACTACCGCGTACGCGGAGTAGCTACCTGCTAGCTGCCTTGTTTCGCTCCCGCCTCACGAAGTCCAAGAACCTTGATTGCATTGGTCACGATCTCTTCCGGTGTGCCGGTGACATTGATCACGACTCCGTCTTCGTCGCTTTCCAGCGGCTCGAGTGTGGCGAGCTGTGAAGTAAGCAAACTGGTGGGCATGAAGTGACTGGTCCGGGCGGCCATCCTGGCGCCGATGCTTTCCAGGGTGCCGCTGAGATGGAGAAACCGTACGTTTGCCTGCGCCCCACGAAGAATGTCGCGGTAGCTACGTCGCAGCGCGGAGCAGGTCACGACGGAATCGGCTGCAGTGTCGTCCATCCACCTCCGGATTGACTCGAGCCAAGGCCGCCGGTCCTCGTCGGTCAGCGGCGTCCCCGCCGCCATCTTGGCGACGTTCGCCGCGCTGTGGAAGTCGTCCGCTTCTGCAAAAGGCCATCCGAGTCGTTGGGCCAGCATCTGGCCGACCGTCGACTTGCCGCAGCCGGCGACACCCATCACCACAACCACGGTCTTCCTTTTCGCCGAAGATGATGCATTCATCCGTCCAACCCCTCTGCCGCTGGAAGCCGGCCGTCCGGTTCGCCGGTTGCCCCGTCTTGATACCCAGATCGCAGCCGGTAGAGCACCTCACCAGCGTGCGGTTCGACGAAGGTGTCGGGATCGGCCTCGTACATGGCGATATCGACAGTGGCCGGGTCGAGGTAGTTGAGGTTCACCGACCGTACGACGTCCTCCGGAATTCCGGTAGCAAGGGTGACTCTCACCCGATTCTCCTCGCCACGGTCGGAGTCCCAGGTGCCCTGACCACGCAGATGTGTGGAGTGAGCAAGATCGCCCCACGGGCGACTGCGGAAATTCTCCCACTGACCAAGGAAGTAGTCGCGGTTGTGATAACCGATCTCGGTGATGCTGGGATGCATCACTGAGATCTGTGTGATATGCGGTGCATAGATGATCACTTCACCGCCATCCGCCACGATCGGTTCGAGCTTGTAGAAGCCCTTGGCAGCGGTCCAGATGTCCTCGTACTTGGTCGGCATGATCGACAGCACCCGGCGCACCGGACGGTCGAGGTAGGTCACATGGGTGTGTGCCGAGATCTCCGCACAGGCCGCCCACGACGCCTCAGGCGTTCCAAACGCCAAAGCGTGCAAGGTGTTGGTACCCGAGGCCACCACGAGGCTCAAAGCCAGTCGCCGCGCTGGAATCAGCCCAGCTGCCTCGTCGATCAGCGCGCGGACCGGAGTGACACCACGGGTGCCGATCATCTCGGCGCTGGTGATCAAGGCGCCAACCCAGTGCGACAGATTGATCAATTCCGGCCCGGATACCCCGGGAAAGAAATACTTGTTACCGCCGGAAAAGCCGACCACTTCATGTGGGAAAACCGGCCCGACGACGATCGCAATGTCGGCCTCGGCGACCTGTCGGTTGATCCGCACGTCGACCGCGGTGTCAGTGAGAAGCCCACCGGTGAGTTCGGCGATCCGCTCGCCACCGATAGTGCCCACCGTGGTGAACGTTTCAGGCAGCCAGAATTCGTGGTTGAGGATCTGCCAGCCCGAATAGGTCTCACTGAGCGCACCTGGCTGATATCCAAGGTGCCGGCCAAGGTGCTCTTCGGACATGCCCTGATGAGTACCAAGGGCGATCATGACCGTCACGTGAGAAGCGGGAGCCAAGCCATCCCTCATCGCCTGAAGGATCAAGGGCAGCGGGCAGGTCCTGGTACCGTCCGGCACCACCAGGCAAACACGCTTGTTCTCGACCTCCGCAGCCGCAATCGCTGCGTTGACGAACTCGGTCACCTGCTCTTCGGTAAGGTGCTCTCCCATTCCACCAAGAACTGCAGCTTCGCTCTCATAGCCGACTGCTCGATTGACAGTCCGTCCGGTGACCGTTGTCATGGCGCCACTGTGCCCCTCGGCATGGGGAAGGCACAAGAGCCGGAGGCCGCGGCGGGTTCGTAGGATGCTGTCGTTCCTCTTCCAGACCAGGTCGTATCGACGAGCTCAGGACCGGCTGTGCGTGCTGAGCCCGCGGCAGCACACCTCAAGGACGCCATGGCTCAGCAGAACGCACTCGTATCGCGTACGCCGAGTAGCGAGTGACGTGATCAGCGATGGGCACCGCTGATCCACGCCGCGTGATCACCGCAGGGAAACCATGGCGCTGCTGGTGCCGCCAGGCCTGATTGATCGTTGTAGTCGAAGGAGAAGCTGATGAACGAGCCGAGAACCTATCCCGAGGGCGTCACCTGCTGGGTGGACATCGAGGCGGCCGATGTCGAGGAGGCGGCCAGGTTCTACGGTGTTCTCTTCGGATGGAAGTTCGTAGAGACCGAGCCGAAGCTTCACTACCTCGTTGCTCGACTCGACGGCCAGGATGCTGCAGGTATCGGTCAGCTGTCCGAGGCGGACAGCTCGGCAGTGCACTCCCCTGCCTGGAATACCTACGTCTCCGTCGAAGACATTGATCAGGCAGCTGCCCGCATTGTCGCAGCCGGCGGCCGCATCACGAAGGCACAGTCGAATCTCGCCGAAGCCGCTCTAACCGCATCGTGTGTCGACACAGAGGGAATCCCGTTTCGTTTATGGCAGGCCAACAACCGGTCCGGCGTACAGGTTGCAAACATTCCTGGCGCGTGGAATTTCAGTGACCTGCACACCACCGACCCGGGAGCATCGATTGCCTTCTACACGCGGGTGTTCGGCTGGAGGTTCGACGACCTCGGCTTCGCCACCATGATTCGCAAACTGGGATACGGCGATCACCTCGCTGCGACCTCCGACCCGGGAATCCACGAGCGCCAGTCTGGGGACCAGGTGCCGCCTGGTTTCGCCGATGCCTTCGGTTGGCTCGTTACCGCACAGGAGGCGCAACAACCGCACTGGCATGTGACATTCACGATCGCGGACCGCGACAGGTCTGCGGAGGCCGCTCAGCAGCTCGGCGCGACCGTGTTGTCCACTACGGATAGCGACTGGACGCGAGATGCGCTGATCCGCGATCCGCAGGGCGCCGTCTTCACACTGAGCCAGTACTCACCACTATCGGAGTACTGAACCCAGCTGTTGCTCAGCGAATGCGGGCTCCACGGCTGCCTGCGGATGCGGGCCCCCGAAGCCCACCCCCAGTCTCATCGGCCACCATGTTGCGGATGATCTTGCGCACTTGGAGCGCTGCAGCGTCGGCACTCACGTTGATCTCCTTGCGCGGCCCGTCGGCATCGAGGACGTCCTGCATCGTCTCGAGGATTCGCTGCACGCTCCGGTAGTAGTCGGTGAAGATCGGGCGCAGCACCCTTCCGGCCTGCTCACCGAGAGCGAAGTTCCGGCTCACCCGCCATGCGTGCCGGGTACGCCCCCGAGAGATCGGCGTGACAGCGTGGGTGAAGCGGAACGTGTGAACCTTCGTGTCTTCAGGTCCGGCTTCGACACGGACGTCCCACCGGTCTACCCACAGACCGGGCGTCACGAAGGCCCCCTGCTCATGCTGCACGTGTTCGGCGTCGCTCGGTAATCCGAGAAGCTCCGCTTGCCAGGCAGGAATCGGCGCGGGCTCGTACGTTCGGGAGAACGAGACCGTCGTCTCGGTGACCTCCACTTCGAGCGGCGGCGGCGAACTGCGCAACACAGGTGGCGCGATAAATGGGTCGACGACCGCGACGTGGGTGATGTCGGCGAAGTTCTCGTGAAGCAGAAGTACGTCAGCTTCGGTCTCCCATACATCGCCGAGAGTCGCCCAACCTGGGTCGTTGAGCCATGGAGTGACGGGTGGCGGTCGCAGGCCAGCCAACGATGGCTCACCCAACCAGGCCCATACAAAGACACCGTCTTCATGGACCGGGTATGCGCGTACGCGGGCACCCACCGGTATCTCGCTTTGCGTCGGCACGTGGACACAGAACCCTCTGGGGTCGTACACGAAGCCGGTGTAGCCGGAGACGATGTTGTCTCCCTCGATGTGGCCGAGGCTGAGCGGATAAGGCCGGTGAACGCAGCGGTCCTCCAAAGCAACAGGCGATCCATCTGTGGTGCGATACAGGACGACTCCGGTGTCGAGGGCGCGGCGACCCAGCGGCTCCCCACCGACCTCTTCGCGGGTAGCGATCATGTACCAGCAGTTACGGGGGTGGACTCGAGTGAGACGACTGCGGCTTGACACTTCCGGGATCATGGCTTGCCTCCGTCTCACAGGTCGAGAGTCAATCTCGGGGAACGGCAGCGTGACACACAGACCATCATGTATTCGTTCGCCTCCCGCTCCTCCTCATTGAGAATTGAGTCGCGATGATCAACATCGCCATCGATCACCTCAGTCTCACACGTTCCGCAGACTCCCTCGAGACACGATGCGAGAACGCTTACGCCTGCGCCTCGGATCACCTCAAGCACGGACTTGTCGGGCGGCACCTGCAAGGTCAGGCCCGAACGTTCCAGCACGAGCTCGAACGACGAGTCCGCCTCGGCGGCCGGCTCCTGCGGCTTGGCCGAGAACCGTTCCAGGTGAAGCGTGCCGGGTGGCCAGTTCTCGCAGAATTTCTCGACTGCACCGAGGAGACCTTCGGGGCCGCAGCAATAGACCAGCGTGTCTGGTTGCGGCGTTCCTAGGACGGATTCCAGATCGAGCATGCCCATCTCGTCCTGCGGCACAATCGTGACGCGGTCGCCGTAGTGGGCAAGTTCATCGACGAAGGCCATCGACGCCCGCTCGCGACCGCCGTAGTGCAGCCGCCAGTCGGCCCCGGCCGCTTCGGCCTCGGCGATCATGGGCAGGATCGGTGTGATGCCGATACCACCGGCGATGAACAAGTAGCGCGCGCTGGTCACTAGTGGGAAGTGATTGCGAGGGCCGCGGACCCGAACTATGGAACCTGAAGTCAATGCCGCGTGCACCCGCTCCGAACCGCCTCGGCTATCCGGCGCACGGAGTACTCCCACCCGCCAAACACCAGGCTTCGATGGGCTGCTACACAACGAATACTGGCGTGTTAGGTCGTCGCCCAGAATGAGGTCGATGTGAGCGCCAGGGGTCCAGGCCGGCAACTCGGCACCCTGCGGATCAGCCAGGGTCAGCACGACCACGTCACCAGCAACCGTGCGCGCCTCTTGCACGACCAGGTCGACCTCATGTTCCCGAATGATGGTCTTGGTCGTCGTCACTGTCACAATCGCGTCCACCCATCGCAACATCCAACATTTGTTTGGATACGAACGATAGCGGCCCGAGAGCGCAACGGACAAGGTGAGCCGCGTGCCCGAGGCCCCTTGTCTAAGGGCATTCGTTCGGATCCAAATTAGACTCGGGCCGTGCGCGCTTTGATGATCCAGCATGACCACATCTGCACACCAGGCTCGGTTGGCGAGCGGTTTACCGATCGCGGATACGACCTGGCCGTGCACCAAGTCGTCTCGGAGGCCTACTTCAGTTCGCCCAATGTGGAGACGGAGTTCCCGACGCCTACGAACTTTGACTTGATCATCACGATGGGCGCTCCGTGGTCTGTATATGATCATGAGACCATCGGATCGTGGGTGCTACCAGAGCTCGCCATGCTGCGCGATGCTCATGATCATCATGTGCCGGTGTTCGGCATCTGTTTTGGTGGCCAGCTGCTCGCCGCAGCGCACGGCGGATCAGTGTCTCGGTCTGCAGCGCCAGAAATCGGCTGGGTCGAGATCGAATCCGACGATGAATCTCTGGTCCCCGGGGGCGAGTGGTTTCAGTGGCACTACGACAGCTGGAAGCTGCCCGAGGCAGCGACCGAGCTCGCGCGTAACCCAAGCTCCTCCCAGGCCTTCATACTCGGCCAGAACCTCGCCGTCCAGTTCCATCCCGAGATGAACTCCGCGATCCTCGCTAGCTGGATCGCGACCGGGGGCGCCGAGGAGATGAACAAACATGGTATTAGCGTCGATGAGTTAGTACGTCAGACGGCCGAGCGGGATCCTTCCAACCGGGAGCGGGCGCACAAACTGGTCGACCTATTTCTTGATCGCGTGGCCGTCCGATCAAAGGTCGGCCTCGGGTGATTCAAGATCACGGGCTCGCCTTCAGGCAGGCTGCCGGACGGTTTGCTTCCGGCGTAACCGTTGTCACGACACGAGCCTCCGAAGGTGCCTATGGCGTGACGGCGTCGTCCTTTGCATCTTTGTCGTTGAACCCGCTACTGGTCACGGTGTCGATCAACCGATCGAGTCCGTTACTCGAGTACGTACGTTCGGCGCAGGCTTTCGCGGTCAGTGTGCTGTCAAGTGATCAACAGCAGGTGGCGACTTACTTCGCCACGCGAGGGCGTACGCCCGAGCCGGCCGGCTTTTCGACAGTGCCGACCACGGCTCAGCAGACCGGTGCGCCGATCGTTGACTCCTGTCTCAGCTGGTTCGACTGCACTGTCGAGGACGTCCTCCCTGGGGGTGATCATGAGATTCTTGTTGGCCGCGTGGCTGCGGCCGGCGGTCGAACTGGTGAGCCTCTGGTCTACTGGTCAGGTGGATATCGCGCGCTGACGGCTGAAGTGGCTGAGTCAGAACGGCTGGCAAACGCATCAGACGGTCTTGCTGTGGCCTATCACCTACTTGATGTCGGACCGGAGGAGATGCTTGACGCGCAGAGCTCCGTCGAGCCGGCCATGGCTGCGCTTGCAGCCTTGCGCACCACAACCGAAGAGTGGGATCGGCTGAACGAGCTTGTTGATCAATCGGCAGTAGTAATTGATCATCCTGACGAGTTCAACCAGCTGGCGCTTGCCTTCCACAATGCGATCGCCGAGGCCTCCAGGAATCGCGTGCTGCAGGCCACCCTCGCCAGCCTCGGTCAGGTGCAATCCATTCACTATCGTGACCGCGGTAGTCCTGAATCGGCGCGTGCCGCAGTTGAAGGGCACCGACAGTTGCTGACGGTGCTGCGTCAGGGTGATGCCGAGGCGGCGCGGGAGGAGATGCGGAGGCATTTGGTCGCGGTACGCGACCAGTTGCAGATCGGCTGATGGGCGTTGCAGCTGTCAGAGAAGCTTGCTGTCAGCGAGTCTGTGTGTGGTGGCGGAGTCGATCGGCGACCCGGTCCATGACTTGCACGAAGTCGGCGGAGAGGTGGTTCCAGTCGTAGTCGCGTTGGGCGACTTTGTGCCCGTTGCCACCAAGTTGGGACCGCAGCTCGGGTTCGGCCCGCAACGTCAAGATCGCCTCCACCACAGCGCCCGGATCATCCCACGGCACCTCCAAACCGATATTTTCCGACCTGACCAGGTCAGCAGCCAATGGCAGCGGGGTGGTGATCACCGGGACCCCGAGCGCGCTGTACTCCACAATTTTGGTTGGCAGACTGACCTGATAATTGGGCAGGTCCTTCAACAGGCACAACCCCGCCAACGAACCCGCCACCCGAGCCAGCGCCTCCTCACTCGGCACAAAACCCAGCCACGCCACATCACCAGCCGCCGCCGCGGCCTGCAAGAGTTGTCTGGCCTCAGGATCGGGAGCCTCCCCGATCACCTCCAACTTCACAGCGGCGCCGGTGCGGCGACGCAACTCCCGCCCAACCTCGACCATCGTGTCGCAACCACGAGACATCGTCACCGAACCCAAATAACTCACCCGCTCATCCCCAGCAGGCCTCACCACACTCGGCACCACCACCGAATTCGCAACCACCGGATGCCACCGCCGGAACCGCCCCTGATAGGCATGCTCAGCCAACAACAAATAATGCCGCCGCTCCGCCCACCGCTCCGCCCGCCGCCACACCGCCGCCACCGGCCGCCGCAACACCCTCGGCATCCACGACTTCACCCGAAGCGCCGCCGCCGGATCCTCATGCACATCCCAAACCAGATTCTTCACACCAAGCCCGGCAGCCGCCAACACCAACTCCGGATCATGCACCAAAACCACATCATGCTCCCCCGCCCCCACCCGCAGCACCGCCCGAGCCGCCCGCCAAGCCGCCAGCCGACGCCTACCACGAGACCGCGGCACCTCCACACACCGCAAACCCCCCCGACCCCCACCCCCCCGACGAGCCGACGGCACCTGCAGACCGAACCCGCCAAAAGGCGCCACATACGTCACCTCCCAGCCAGCAGCGAGCAAAGCGTTGATCTGACGCTGCCGGATCCGCGCATCCTCAGGGTTATGCACCACCGTCACCACCAACACCGAATACCCGCCCCCGGTACCGGCGCTAGTTCTTGGCTGACCCAACCAGAGCCCAGCCATCACAACAGTTCAACATGTTGCGCTGGCTCCGCCACACCACGCGTGTCGAAAAACCGCCGCGATACTGCAGCCATCGCCGCCACGTCATAATCACGATGATTCTGCAACAACACACAGATATCGGCCTCGACCAACGACTCCTGGACATCATCAACCCGCGCGACATCGTGGCCGGAAACCGAAAACTGCTTGATCAACGGATCATGGAACCGCAACACCGCACCTTGCCGAAGCAAAGTCTTGGCCAGCGGAATCGCAGGAGTCTCCCGGGTATCGGCGATGTTCGGCTTATAGGTGACACCAAGCAAAATCACCAACGAACCGCGCAACGCCTTCCCATCCAGATTGAGCAGGTCTTGAATCCGCCGCGCCACATAGCCCGGCATCGAGGCGTTGATCTCCTGAGCCAACTCCACAAACCGGAACGGATAACCCAACCGGGCCCGCACCCGATGCGACAAATAATTCGGGTCGATCGGGATGCAATGACCACCCACCCCAGGACCCGGCCGGAACGGCTGGAACCCAAACGGCTTCGTACTCGCCGCCGCGATCACATCCCACAAATCAATCTCAAGATCATGACAAAACCGCGCCATCTCATTGACCAACGCAATATTGATATGGCGATAGGTGTTCTCCAACAACTTCGCCGTCTCCGCCTCCCGAGTGCCCTTCGTACGAACCACCGTGTCAATGAAGTGCGAGTAAAACTCCTCAGCTGCATCGGCACACGCCGACGTGTAACCACCGATCACCTTCGGGGTGTTCTTCGGGCCGAACTCCCGGTTACCAGGATCGATCCGCTCCGGCGAAAAAACCAACCAGAAATCTCTCCCCGCCCGCATCCCACCAGCTTCCAAGATCGGCCTGATCTCCTCATCGGTAGTCCCCGGATACGTCGTGGACTCCAAGATCACCAAAGTGCCCGGCTGGAGATGCTCCGCCACCGCACCCACCGCCAGCCTCACCAAACCAAGATCAGGACCCCCGTCACCTGAAAGCGGCGTCGGAACACAAATGACAATAGTGCGCGCCCGACGAAGCAGACCTGCATCGGTCGTGGCGAAGAAACCGCGACCAAGCATCTCCATAACATCAGAATCAGCAAGATC
Source organism: uncultured Actinomycetota bacterium (assembly GCA_963836855.1). Taxonomy (GTDB): domain Bacteria; phylum Actinomycetota; class Actinomycetes; order Propionibacteriales; family Propionibacteriaceae; genus Microlunatus. The sequence continues at coordinate 179,540 of CAWILN010000022.1, forward strand.
ATCAACATGAGAACGGCCGGAATTCAGCCCATCAACCACTTCAGGGCTCGTATCCAGACCAATCACACTCAACCCCGCCGCGCTGGCCTCCCGCGCCAACGGCAACCCCACATAACCCATGCCAATAATCACGGCGTCCACCAAGCGAATCACAGGCCCCCGAACCTCCATCTCACAACGCCCTAGTCGTCTACGACGAAACCAGACACTCCCACCACATTCGGCAAGCACCGCAAGCACTCACGGTGAAAATCAGGTAAACGATCCATGCCAATGTGCTCACCCCAACGACCGCAGCACTCCCCGCGCCACCCTATCCAAACCACCGGGACCGACGCTGATCATCATCGAGGCACCATAGGCAGCCGTCATCGACCCAACCCGGGCGCCCACATAATCCGACCACTCCACCGCCTCCCCCGCCAAGCCACTACCAGGCGTGACCAGCTCGACGGCGTAGCCGTAGCTGCGCACCCGACCGAAAGCCGGCGTGTCAAGCAGAAACACGGGGCGGAAACCCGCCCCCAGCAGCTGCATCTCCGCCACCTCATCGATCACCCCATCGACCACCTTGCTCACTGCTGCATTCTCAGCAGTGCCGTCGGTCAGTCCGACAAGGCTGAACAAGACAACCGGCAACTGTTCGACGCCCAGACCCGCCAGCAGCCGCCCGGCCGCCACATCCGCCGGTGGCCCTGGCCCATTTGACGACCTAACCGGGAACAGCCGGTGGGCCACCGCTCGCGCCGCAGCACTGCGCCGGATCCGCGCGACCGCGCGACGCCGGACCCATCGATACCCCGGCACCCGGCGCGCCAGCCGCGCAGCGCTTTGCCGCGGGTCCTCAGCCACGACCAACGCCTGCCTTGGCAAGCCTGCGCAGATGGGCAGCTGCACCGGCCGCCCCATTGCCCCGATCAACCGCAGGAACCTTTGCCACCATGGCCTGACCGCGGTTCAACAAATCATCAACCAGCACCGTCGTCGCTTCCACGTCGACCCGCCCGAGCATATGGGCCAGTCCCTGGTCCGAAGCGAACCGTGCCCGCCCCTGCTGATCGTCCAACGCTGTGTCCTGGTTCGGGATGAACAGGGTCGGAATACCAAAACGCAGCAGCTCATGGAAGGAGTTGTAGCCTGCGGCACTGACCGCTAAGTCGAACGCGCGGAAGCGACGAGACAGCGGGTATTCGCGGACCACGTGGACACCAGCCAGACCGCGATCCGACGTCGCGATCTCTGCCTGCGTCACACAGATCTCAACACCCAACCGCCGCAACGCCGCCACCACAGCTCCGGCCTGCTGGCCCGTGTCGTTGATGTTGCCCGCCCCCAACGCCACCAGCGCCAGCCGACGATCCAAAGGCAGCCCCAACGCCTGGCGCGCCATCTCACGGTCGTCCAGATCCTCGGCATCAAGCAAGGTCACCGGACCAAGGCGTATCCCACCAGCCGCCGAGGTCAGCCCTTTGTCATAGGCCTCCGCCAACTCCCCGGGCGCGAGCACATCATCAAACCAAGCAGCTTTGGCAAGCTGCTCGGCGTTCATGCCGCTGCGCCACATCCCGCGCCTCGACCAGACCCAACACACCTCCGGATGCGCCTCGCGCACCCGTTGGATCCCCTTATAGGGCCAGGTCCCATCAAAGACCACCACCGCTGGACGCAGCCGCGCCACCGCATCAAGCAAGCGCTCAGCAAACAATTCGCTCCAGCGTTTTGACAACATACCGGTGACGCCAGCCGAAGGCACGTACTCAAACGGATATCCGTACCGGGCCACAACCCCAACCGCCTGCGACAGCGACAGGAAATGCGGCGCCAGATCAGCCTCCACCCGGCGGGCATAAGCGATCAGCCGCGTCAGGTGTCCCATCCCGGACCCGTTGCTGCTGACCAGAAGCAACGAAGCGCGGGAAGGTGCAGCGGGCGGAGCCGAGAAGCCGGTCGGCTCCGGCCGCGCAGCGGCCGCTGGCGGCCCGATCAGCTCCGAGAGCCGACGTTGATGCGCCTCATAACCGAACCGGGCTCGAACCGAGGATTCCGCGCGCGCCACCATGTCCTCGTACGCTGCCCGGTTGCTATACAACCGGCGCAACACCGATGGCACTTCGGCCGGCTCGGCATAAATCGCCGCATCCCCGAACAACGGACGAAAATGCGGAGGCAGGATCGCCGGCAAGCCGCTGGCCAGCGCCTCCAAAATGTTGCGACCAAAGGCCTCCACCCAAGCCGGGTGATGGTAGTAAACGAAGAAATCCAACTCGGCCAGAAACTCGCGAGGGTCCATGCCCCCGAAAGGGATCACCTGCCACGAGCCAGGCAAGTAACCCAAAATCTCACGGGCCGGATCGGCGCCACCAAGGATCTTCACAATCGCCGAGCCGTGCACCGGATACACCGCCTCGATCACCTTCGGATCGGTCGGCCACTTCTGCCGCGACGGACGACTATGCCGACCGATCACCGGCCGGTCCGACCGCCACCCCGGCCGCTCAACCTGCCAGGCGTCGACATCGATGATGTTGACCCAATCCTGTTCCCGCAGTCCGGTCGGAACCTCTGAAGCGATCGCCTCACGCATCAAAGGCCCGATCGGCGCCCAGATCGGATCGACTCCAAACCGCTCCCGAGCAATCCGATCCAGCACCGAGGGCCGATAATGCCGGTACCTGTCAATATCGATCGGCGGCGCGTTCGCAACAATCACCACGTGCTCGGTCTCAATCGGGGGAAGCTGGTCCGCGGCCGTTTCCAAAACCGCCGGATGGCGAACCACCACAACCTTCGTACGGATCGGGCGATCGCCAAGGAACAGCCTGGCCCGGCTCCGATGAAGCTGCTCCCGGATGCGCAAATTAACCGGCCTCACCCTGGTCAGCCGAGAGCCGTTCAAGTGCACCAGACCCGTCGACCAGCCGATCTGCGCCTGAGCCGCAATCTCCTCCGCCGCGCTATGCGACGTCCCACCAGGAAACCGGAAATCCGACACCATCAGCACCTCGACCTGCCGGTGCTCCAACCGTGGATGGGACCTCAGCGGCTCCATAAGCACAAAACACTAAAGCAGAATCCCGCCGCTGTCTGGACATCTGCGATCCCGCTCGCAGAATCGCCGGCCAAGGGCCAACAGCGTCATCTTCAGGACATCTTGTGTTCATCTGGGGATGGAGCGACCCCCGGCCCGCTCACACCTAGGACCTGATGATCGCCCCAATGTGTCTATCCGGGCCTCAATGATGCTCCTGGGGTCTCGCGTAGTTGAAACCTTCGGTCCTGCTCGGTCTAAGTCATGAGTCGCGTGCAGGTCTGCTGTGAGCGGGCGCGACACCGCCCTCCCCTTTGAAGGGCTTGCTTTCGCGCTTTCTTTCTATTAATCATCTGTTCAGACAGATTTTACATTCTGTTCATCTTATAGAGTGCTAGACAATTTGGTCGTCTTATCTATGAAATTGATTCATGATTAACGAGCCCACCTTGATCGTCGCCGCATTCGCGATTGGTTGGTTTAGTCATGCGATATTGCTACGGTTCGGCAAGCCTGTCCAGGGCCAGCGGCGTCGCCCTCCTGTCAATGGCCGACCAGTGCAGCTGAGGCGTCCCCCTTTGCCCACCGTCAGGCCCCTGGGTTGGACCAGCCAGAGCAGCAGCTACCACCGAGACCCGAGAGGTACAGCGGCTTCGGGCCAAGCTGGCAGCAGCATCCAAGCTATGTGAACTGGCAGGGCAAGGGCAGCAGTTGGAATCAGCGCTCGCCGAGCTAGATGGTGGGAACCCGTGAACTCAACGCGCGTGACGTCAATTGGTCTCCACTCTTACGGGAAACTTCTTGATCCCGTTGATGAAATTGCTACGCACTCTGGTCACCTCACCGTTCAGTTCGATCGAGGCGAGCCGCGGGATCAGCTCGGTGAACATGAGCCGGATCTCCATCCTGGCCAATGCGTTGCCCAAGCACACGTGCGGGCTGCCTTTGCCAAAGGTGAGGTGATCGACGTTGGTACGGGTGACGTCGAACCGATAGGGATCGGTGAAGACCTCCTCGTCCCGATTGCCCGAGGCAAACCACGTGACGACCTTGTCGCCGGGCTTGATCTGCTTGCCACCAAGCTCGACGTCCTGAGTCGCCGTACGCCGGAAATGGTAGACCGGCGAGGCCCAGCGCAGAAACTCCTCCACCGCGCCCGGAATCAATTCCGGCTGCTCCTGCAAGAGTTTCAATTGATCGTGGTTCTCGATCAACGCGAGCATGGACTGGCTGATTGCGTGCCGCGTAGTCTCGTTGCCCGCTATCACCAGCAACAGGAAGTAATTGTCGAAGTCACTCGGTGAGAGCGGCTGGCCGTCCTCGGGGATCTTGTTCGTGAGAATGCTGATCAAGTCGGTGCCGTCGCCGCCTTTGCGGCGTCGGGCAAGGTCGCGGCCGTATTCGAATACCTCGAGGGCGGCCGGTGAGCGGAACGGCAGATGCCTGTATTGATCGCTGTCCGGGTCGGTGATCAGGTGATCTGTGTAATCGGGATCGGTATTGGCCACCATCTGGTTGCCCCAGTCGATCAATATGCCGGTATCACTGACCGGTACGTCGAGTAGCCGTACCAGAACGTTGATCGGAAAGTCAGCGCTGACCTTCTCGACAAAGTCGAACTCTTTGTTCTGCAAGGCGTTATCGACAGTGACCTTGGTCAGGCCGCGCAGGAACTCCTCGTACTTTCGACTCAGCGGTCCTGGACTGAATTCGCGCTGGATCAGCTTCCGCAGCGCCCGGTGCCGCGGCCCATCGGTCTCGAGCATCGAGCGTCGCAGATCCATCAGGTCGTCATCGACTTCCTCGAGGTTCACATACTGCGTCGAGGTGAAAGTCTCCGGATCTCGATCCACCGTATCGATGTCCTGATATCTGGTCATCGCCCAAAAACCGGAGTTCGGTGGCGCCTCCGGAGTCCAGTGCACCGGGTCTTCGGCGCGCAGGGTGTCGAACATCGCCCAACCCTCGTTACGAGCAAAGGCATCAAGATCGGTCAGGTCAACTTGATCAAGTGGTACGGCGCTGGGCTGCGGCACGATCTCTCCTTGTCTACAGGTGGTAGGCGTACTCGCGAAACTCCCAATCGGTCACCCAGTGATGGAAGCGTTCCAGCTCATTCCGCTTGTACGTCAGGAAGGCCTCAACGAACCGTTTGCCGAAGATTCCTGCAATGTCGGCATCCGCCTCAAGGGCATCGAGTGCCGACGCAAGATCACCGGGAAGCTTGTCGGCCTTGCTCGGGTCATACCCATAGCCCTCGAGCGGTCGCGAAGGCTCGAGTGTGTCACGGATGCCGAGGTAGGCCCCCGCCAACAAGCCGGCTATGGCGAGATATGGGTTTGCGCTGGCGTCACCCAGCCGGAGCTCCAGCCGGGCCGCCTTGCCGCGCTCCGGTGGAATCCGCACCATCGCGCTCCGATTGTCGAGCCCCCAGTCGATGAGCCAAGGAGCGAGCGTGTCGGGACCGAACCGCTTGTACGAGTTGATGGTCGGGTTGCTGATAGCAGCCAGTGCGGGCGCGTGGGCGAGCACCCCGGCGATCGCCGACTTGCCCGTCTTCGACAAACCGTCCTTGGCTTTCGGGTCGTCGAACAGCGGTTGACCGGAGTCGTCCCAGGTGGAGAAGTGAATATGGAATCCGGATCCACCTTCATCGTTGAACGGCTTGGCCATGAAGGTAGCCAGCTTGTCCTCCTGACGCGCCAGCTCCTGAATCGCGCTCTTGAACCGGAAAGCACGGTCGGCCGCATCAAGTGCTTCGGAGTGCCACAGGTTGATCTCGAACTGTCCGCTGGAGAACTCGTGGTTCGCGGCCACGACCTCGAGCCCGTACGCCGAGAGGTGGCGGAGCGTGCGGAGCAACACGTTCTCGGGGTCGCCTTTCAGACCGGCGACGTAGACGTTGCCGGTTGCCTCGCCGTAGCGTTGCCAACCGGTCGGGTTCTTGTCAGTCCGCTCCAACACGTAGAACTCGAGCTCGGGTCCAACGGTCGGACGCATGCCCAATTCAGCGAACTGCTGAATTACCCGCTTCAGCACCATGCGTGGGCTCTCCTCCGAAGGCGAACCGTCCGGGTTGTACACATCGGCAATGACATGCGCAACGCCGGGCTCCCACGGCACCCGCTGAATCGTGCTCAGATCGGGAAAGGCAAGGACATCCGGCAACCCGGCATCGAGTCCGCCCTCGATATCGACAACGTCCCCCATCGGTGTCGTGCCGTACACCGACCGACAGAAGGCGACGCCGTCTTCGACCGTACGAGCGAACCGGTTGACCAGGACGTCCCGGCCGCGTTCGGTGCCGATCAGGTCCGAGTAACCAACCCGCACGACGTCGATGTTTTGCGTCACCAGCTCGGCAGCTGCGTCCTCCAGACCGCTGGTGTCGAAATGAGCCACCCGAACCTCCGCGCATGGTGTGAAGTTGGAGCCTGCTGCTGGCATGTCGTTTGGGCCCGAACAGTATCGCGTAGACGCTGCGATGACAAGTAGAGCCAGGTCATGAAGTGGGATTGCGGTCTAGTGGCACAGCCGAGTACCGTACGGGTCCGAACGATCTCAAGGATTCCAGACCCGAAGGAGCAGCGCATGACCGACGTCAAGGGTTTCTTTTACCCGCGGACCGCAAGCGGCCGGTCGTCGCTGATCCCGTCACCTCCGTGGTTCTACTCGGGCGACCTCCTGACCGTCGAATACCGAACTGATCCCGATCGAGTGGCCGAGCTGCTGCCAGCCCCGCTGTCATTGGCGGGGGAGGATCCGGGAGCGGTTGCCTTGATCTGGGCGGACTGGCAGTCGTGCTCATCCTCGCGCGAAGAGCTGCTGGACCCGGTGCGCGCGCAATACAAAGAGGCCTTTGTCGTTGTCCGATGCAGCTTTCAGGGTGAGACGTTTTCGCGGTGTGTCTACATCTGGGTCGACAAGGACTTCGCGATTGGCCGGGGCATTCACCAGGGCTACCCGAAGAAGCTAGGTTCCATGTGGCAGACCCGGCCGCATCCGTTCTCCCACGGCGCGCCGCAGATCGGCCCTGGCGGAGTGTTTGGTGCCACCCTTGCGGCCGGCGATCGTCGCCTCGCCGAGGCGGTTGTGACTCTGCGTGAGGAATCAGAGACGAGCGGCTTCGTCAATGCCCACAAGATGGCGCACCACCGGATCGTTCCCGGCATCGCTTCTGGTGCTCCAGATGCGTACGCGGAGCTGATCGAGTCGGGATCTAGCGACTTCGAGGCCGGTCCGGCGTGGACTGGCGACGCCGACCTGCGGCTGTTCGAGTCACCCACCGAGGAACTGTCAAATCTCACCATCGAGGAGATCATCGGCGGTTACTACCGGCAGGTGGGTGTGGTCTGGAACGGGGGCCGGACATTAGCCACACTCACCTAGCATGTCGGTCATGCCCGATCGCCGCACCCTTGCCGAGACTGAGAAGGCGATGAGCAACCACGTAAGCGATCTGCCAGTTGACTTTCCGGCCGCGGCAGCAGTGTCGAGTCTGTACCGAGCCGCCAACGCCGTCCGACTGCATTTGACGAACTCTGTACTGCGCAAGCACGGACTCACCTGGACAGGCTTCGTGGTGCTTTGGGTGGTGTGGATCTGGGACGGGCTGGAGACTCGGCATGCCGCGGAGAATGCGGCGATTTCCAAGGCCACGCTTACCGGGGTCGTGAAGACTCTCGAAGCGCGCGGACTGATTATCCGGCGGGTCAGCGCCACTGACCGGCGGCTGGTCAATCTGGAGTTGACGCCAGCAGGTCTGACTCTGATGAAGGAGCTCTACCCGGCATTCAACGCCGCAGAGACCGAGGTCGTGGCCGGGTTGTCGCCGAGAAGCCTGGCTCAGCTGACGAACGGTCTTCGATCGATCGTCGCCGAGCTGGAAACAAAGCCCACCGCGGCAGTAACCGACGATGCTGAGGCCAGCTGAGCGAAAAATGCGCCCTGAGCATGTCGAAGGGTGCAGATCCCGCGCGCTTCGACGAGTTCAGCGCACGCGCTCGGGTGTGGACTCTTGGACGCGAGCCGCAGCGGCTGCGACGAAATGACCGAACACCTCGGCCTGCACTGGATCCGTGGCGGCCGAGTCTTCTGGGTGCCACTGAACGCCGAGATACCAGCCTGCGTGATCTTGTAGTGTCACCGCCTCGATGACACCGTCAGCCGAGTAGGCCGCCGGAGTGAGACCGGCTCCGAGTGTGGCGATGCATTGGTGGTGGTAACACGAGATGGCGGTCCGGCGTCCGACGACCTCACCCAGTGGAGAAGTCTCGTCAACGTCAAGATCATGAACACGGTTTCGGTGGTTGCCCACCGTGTCATCCATATCTTGGACAAGATCACCACCGAGCGCGACATTGACGATCTGAGTGCCTCGGCAGATCGCCAGCAACGGCAGGTGATCCGCGAGTGCGACGCGCGCCACGGCCAGGTCGAACGCATCTTGCTCCTCATCGACCCCGTACTCGGTCGGGTGAGGCTGCTGGCCTGACCAGCGGGCAGCGACGTCCCCACCGCCGGGCAACAGCACACCGTCTGCGAACCAGATACGCTGCCGAGCGGCATCGACATCGATCTCGAAGTCCGGAGCGTGCGGATGCACGACCACCGGCTCCCCGCCGGCTGCGAACACCGCCTCGACAAGGGCCCGGGCGGTCACCTCTGCCGCGTAGCGAAGGGCCGTCGCACCTGGGGAGAAGCGCGCGGGAATGGCGATCAGTGGGCGCCGGACAGCAGAGGTCTTCTCAGGCATATCGAATCCAGGTCGTCTTGAGATAGGTGTACTCCTCGACGGCGTGGCGAGACTTGTCGCGACCGAAACCCGACAGCTTCACGCCGCCGAACGGAACAGCCATGTCCCCTTCCTCATTGCAGTTGACCCAGACGATGCCGGCCCCGCTGCCCAGCGCTTGCCGCCAATGACATGCCGTCAGAAATCTTGGTGTCGGTAGCGAGTTGCCGCCAATCGGTGGCCGCTACCGGGTCCGAGACCATGCGCTCAACCAGTCTTTCTGGGGGTTGACCAATCGATCGAACTTAAATACGTTTGGGCCCTAACGATAGCCGGTCGGAGCTGCGGCACGTCAACCGCCGGCGACCCACTCACCACCTCCAGCGACAGACAGGGGCGCGGATGACGACTGCGACGGTCGAGGGCGTGGAGGTGGACACCCGGCACTGGATTGGCGGCGAACGGGTCTCGTCGGAATCCACATTCACCGATATCTCTCCGATCGACGAGCAGCCGATTGCCAAGATCTCGTCGGGCTCCGCAGAAGAGGTCGACGCCGCGGTGCAGGCCGCCCAGCACGCCTTCCCTGGCTGGGCGGCCATGCCGAGGAGCGAGCGAGCTGGGCTCCTTCGCAAAGTCGCAGACGGGATCGACGGCCGCGCCGAGGAACTCGCCAGGGTCGAGACACGTGATAACGGCTCGCTGCTGCGGTCCCACCGGCGAAGCGTGATGCCTCGGGTAGGAAGGAACTTCCGATTCTTCGCCGATTTCGCAGAGAAGCTCGATCATCCAGGCGGCGAGATCCGCGGCCACCGAGAACGTGTCACCTACGACCCAGCCGGAGTGACGGCGATCATCACGCCATGGAACGCACCTCTCATGCTCGCTACCTGGCGCATCGGGCCGGCATTGGCAGCCGGCAATACCGTCGTTGCAAAGCCGCCCGAGTGGGCTCCCCTGACCGCCTCGCTACTCGCCGACATCACACACGAGGCTGGCCTGCCGGCCGGCGTCTTCAATGTCGTCCAAGGCACCGGCGCCCAGGCTGGGGCGCCGCTGACAGCACACCCGGGTATCCGGCGGCTGGCGTTCACTGGGTCCGTTCCGACTGCCGGCGTGATCGCCAAGGCGGCAGCCCCCAACATCGTGCCGCTGTCCTTTGAGCTCGGCGGCAAGTCACCGCTCGTCGTTTTCGCCGACTCCGATTTCGATCTTGCTGTCAGCCTGGTCGTCGAGCAATTCGACAATTCGGGCCAGGTCTGTCTGGGTGCATTCCGAATTCTGGTCGAAGACTCGATCGCTGATCGATTCACCGAAGCCGTGCTCGCCAAGGCGAGAACGATCGTGCAGGGTGACCCGCGCGACGAGGCGACCGACATGTCCTGCCTGATCACCCGGCAACACTTTGAAAGAGTTGACGGCTTCGTGCACCGCGCCCTTGCCGCCGGTGCGCGGGCGATCTTGGGCGGCTCACCCAATGATGATCTTGGCCATCTCTACTACCGGCCAACGATCTTGGTCAACGCCGAGCCAGGCAGCGAGATCCTGACCGAGGAGGTCTTCGGGCCGGTCCTGACGATCCAGACCTTCTCGGGTGAAGATCAGGCCGTCGAGATGGCCAACAACACCCGCTTCGGGCTTGCCGCGACCCTGATCACCGGCGATCCGGATCGTGCCGAAAGGGTGAGCGCACGGATCAATGCCGGAACCGTCTGGGTCAACTGCTTCTTCGTTCGCGATCTTGGCGCACCGTTCGGCGGCAACGGCAAGTCCGGGATCGGCCGCGAAGGCGGGATCTATTCCCTCGACTTCTACTCCGATATCAAGAACACCGTGTTCTCGCCCAAGGGCTGGGCCACGGACAACTAGAGCCTGAACCGCAATCACGAACATCGACCTACTGCGAAAGGAACATGATCATGGGCGAGGTGGTGGGCGCGGGTCTGATCGCGCATGTCCCGACGATCATGCTGCCGGAGGAGATCCGCCGGGAGCTGAACAACGGAGAGGACACCACGCTGGTGGCTGCGCTTCACCAGCTCCGCAAGGAAGTATTCGAGACCCTGGACTACGACACGGTGGTCGTCCTCGACTCCCATTGGGCGACGACGGTTGAGTTCGTCGTTACGGGGCAGGAACGGCGCAAGGGCCTGTTCACTTCAGAGGAGCTGCCGCGCGGGATGACTCAGCGACCTTACGACTTTCTCGGCGACCCGGAGCTCGCTCAGTTGATCGCGTCCAAGGCTCACGATCATGGGACCTGGATCACTGCCATCTCCGATGATCACCTGCCGATCTTCTATGCCACGACCAATCTGTGGGAGTTCCTGGGGCAGGGTTTGCCGGACAAGCGATGGATTTCGATTGGCGTGTGCCAGACCGCCGATACCGAGGACAACCTCCGCCTCGGCCGGGCGCTCGGCGATGGAATCGCTGACAGTGATCGCAAAGTAGTGCTGTTGGCGTCCGGAGCGCTCAGCCACACGTTCTGGCCGCTGCGCGAGCTGCGCAAGCACGAGGCCGCCGGCGTCGAGCACATCTTCACTCCCGAGGCGGCCGCTGCGGATGCCGAGCGGATGCAATGGTTTGAGGCCGGCGATCACGCCCGTGTCCTGGACACGATGCCGGAGTTCTACCGCTTCCGGCCAGAAGCCCGATTCGGGCACTACCTCATGATGATGGGGGCCCTTGGTGAGGGTGACTGCACCGCTGCAGGCCGTCGCTACGGGGAATACGAGAACTCAATCGGTACCGGCCAAGTTCACTACTGGTTCGACAGGCCTGAGGGTGGCTTCCCCAGGCCGCGGCGTACGCCGGAGGATCCCGATTTCAAGCAACAGGTAGCAGGTCCCGATCTCGCTGCGGCTGGCTGAGGCCGCCTATCAAAGCCAAGGAGGACCCATGCCGCTCCGCGAGACCCGCCGGATCCTGCTCGATGGCAACGTCGTCGACGTCGTACGCAACGACGAGCAGCTGGTTGCAGGCGATGGCCGCACGGTCGGTGTCGATGAGGCGGTGCATCTTCCGCCAACAGTGCCGTCCAAGATCATCTGTGTGCATCTGAACTACTCCTCCAGGGTCGAGGAGATGATGGTGTCGCTGCCGCCGGCCCCGACGTACTTTCACAAGCCGGTGTCTGCGCTCAACGCACACGAGTCGGCGGTCGTCAGACCGCTTGGCTGCAAGTGGCTGAATTATGAAGGCGAGATTGCGATCGTGATCGGCCGAGCGGCCCGGAACATCTCGCCTGACGAAGCCGGCGACTACATCCGCGGTTATTCGATCGCCAACGACTACGGCCTGCACGATTTCCGCGATACCGATTCCGGGTCAATGCTTCGGGTCAAGGGCGCCGACACGTTGTGCCCGGTAGGCCCGGGACTGGTGGAGGGTTGGGACTTCCACGGCAAGCAGATCCGAACGCTTGTGAACGGAAATGTACGCCAAGACGGCAACACCCACGAAATGAAGTGGGACATGCACTACCTGGTCGCCGACATCGCCCGCACGATCACACTGCAGCCGGGCGATCTCCTGCTGTCCGGAACACCGGCGATCTCTCGCACCGTCTACCCGGGCGACGTGGTGGAGGTAGAGGTGGAGGGTCTCGGGACTCTGCGAAATTACATTGTCGAAGGACCAACGCCTATCCGCAGCGACGTGGGCGCGCAACCAACCGAATCCGAAGAGGTGCTGTCCACCGCCAAAGGTGGCGACTGGGAATTCCGAGGTATACGCAAGCCGCAACCTAACGCACCCTGAAGCCGCTAATAGGGCAAGAAATGGAGTACTCGTGACTCACCCGCCAGGTCCACCCGCGGAAGATTCCGCGACAACATCCGACATCGCCCGGCGCGACGCTCAGCAGCTGCGGCATGGCCGCCTCGGGGTATTCGCTGTTGCTTTCTTTGTGATCTCGGCGGCTGCCCCACTTACCGCCATGGCCGGCGGTGCCCCCGTTGCCATGCTGCTCGGCAACGGCCCGGGAATTCCCCTGGCATATGTCGTGGTGAGCGTGATCTTGCTGATCTTTGCTGTTGGCTACACCGCGATGGCCCGCCACCACACCAGCACCGGAGCCTTCTACAGTTTCGTCACGCGCGGCCTGCGGCAACCGGCGGGCGGTGCTGCCGCGATGATCGCCCTGCTCGGCTACAACGCCATGCAGATCGGCCTGTATGGCTTGTTCGCCGCCGCCGCGGCTGTATTCGTCAGCGAGAATCTTGGTATCGACCTGCCGTGGTGGGTCTACGCGTTCGTCGCGATGGCGATCATCGCGGTGCTGGGCTACCGGCAAGTTGATCTTTCGGTCAAGGTGCTCTCGATCTTGGTCAGTCTGGAGTTCTTGATCGTGCTCATTCTCGACGCGGCGATCTTGATCAAGGGCGGCCAAGGCGGTACTGCCCCACTGAATGCGATTCCCTTCACCTGGACCGCCTTCACCAGCGGTTCGGTAGCCATCGCCCTACTGTTCAACTTCGCAGCCTTCATCGGTTTTGAGGCGACCACGATCTACAGCGAGGAGGCCAAGAACCCCAAGCGCACCGTCCCGCGGGCAACCTACGTCGCCGTGCTGACCATCGGCGTCTTCTACACCCTCACCACCTACCTCATGGTGGAGGGCCAGGGCGCGGCCGGTCTACAGGAATACCTGGGCAGTCTCCAGCCCGACCCGACTGCGTTCTTGTTCGTGCTTGGTGGCACCTACATTGGCGCGGCGCTGACCACGGTCATGTCGCTGTTGTTCGTCTCCAGCGTGTTCGCGGCCCTTCTGGCCTTCCACAATGCAGTGGCGCGGTACCTGTACGCGCTTGGCCGCGAAGGCCTGGTCCCGGCCGGTCTCGGGCGAACCCACACCAAGCACCTCAGCCCGCATGCTGGCTCGCTCAGCCAGTCGATCTTGGCCCTCGTCGTGGTCCTGATCTTCGTGATCACTGGTCAAGACCCGGTCCTGGCACTGTTCACCTGGCTGACTCAGCTCGGCACCTTGGCGATCATCGTGTTGATGGCCCTGGCCTCATTTGCGATCGTGGCGTTCTTCGCTGGCCGCCGGGACCTCGACTCCAATGTGCTCCGCACAGTCGTGGCGCCGATCGTCGGCGGCGTGGCGATGACCGCTGTAGCCATCTACGCGGCTTCGCAGTTTGGTCTGATGATCGGCAACCCGGAGAGCCCGCTTCGCTGGATCCTGCCGGCCTTGATCGTGGTCGCTGCCGTCGCTGGCGTGATTGCGGCGGTCAGTCTGAAGAGCCGCTCACCGGAGTTGTACGCCCAGATGGGCCGGCATCGCGACATTGAGCTGCTGCCAGGCACGTAGGCACTCGGCAGGCATCTGCGATGAGGCTGCAGTCGCCTCTGCAGTCCCGATGAGTTCTGCTCTGCTGGCCCGTCTTATCCTGCGGTGGGCTTAACTCAAGCCGCTGAAATCCGATCGAAAGGGACACAAGAGATGAGAAAGCTGATCGTCAGCACGTTCCTGACCCTCGACGGCGTCATGCAGGCCCCGGGCGGACCTGAAGAGGACGACGACGGTGGCTTCAAGCACGGTGGCTGGTCGGTCACTTACTGGGACGACCAGATGGGCGAGGTCATGGGCGAGGCGACGAGCAAGCCGTTCGCCATGGTTCTGGGACGCAAGACCTACGACATCATGGCCGCGTACTGGCCGACTGCCCCAGAGGAGACCGGTGCCAAGGTGTTCAACGACGCCACGAAATACGTTGCGTCCCGCAGCCGCCCCAACCTGGAGTGGAGCAACTCGATCTTGATCGAGGGAGATGCCGCCGAAGGACTCGCGGCGCTCAAGAAAGAGGATGGGCCGGAGCTGCAGGTGCACGGCAGTGCGAACCTGATCCAGTCGCTGTTGCGCAGCAACATTGTCGATGAGTACCGCCTGTGGGTCTTCCCTGTTGTCATCGGCTCCGGCAAACGCCTGTTCGCCGATGGCACCATCCCATCGGGACTCAAACTCGTCGACAGCAAGGTGTCCAGCACCGGAGTTGTCATCGGCACCTATGAGCCGGCAGGCGAAATCCCGATTGGATCGTTCGGCTGACTTTCCCGCTAATCGGCAGCCGCGCGTACACCCAGCTCAGGCGCGGTCATGGCCGGGAGTCGGCGACGGTGATATGAAGCTTGCGGATGGCGTCACCCGGACGCACCGTGCCTGACACCAACACCCGAACGTGCATCCCGCGACGACGTTGCAGCCGGCCGACGGGACCATTTGCCCATGCCAATGCGTCCGCGCCAAATCGGCCCGCGAACTTCGAACACCCGGTGTGCGGCGGCTCGGTCACCTCAACTACCGCGTCGCCGATCTGCAATCGACTGCCAGCAGGCAGGCTGTCAATCGACAGGTCAAGATCGACGATCAGCTGATCCCCGGCGAGCTGCCAGCGATCGCGGTCACCCGCGATGGATGCAAGTATCCGACTGTTCATGACCGTGATCTGCCGGAGTCGGGTCGGGCCCGCGGCCGGGAATGCGGGCTCCGCGTGTCTCCCAGCTGTCCCCGCGAAGCCCATGGGTCACATCGAGCACGCCTTCATCGAGAACTCGTCGCTCGTCGATGCTCGGACGGCAAACGATCATCTCGACGACACCGTTATCCACCGGGGAGCTGCCCATTCCGGCCACATCTCTCTCGATCTCGGCGAGTGGACGATGGTAGGGAACATGTTCGGCGAACTTCTCAGCCACGCTGGGCTTGATCGTGCTCACGAGGCGCTCCTTCAATCGATCTATCCGACAAGACCGGACACCGCCCGCAGCTGGTTGTCGGCGACGTCCTCGACAAGCCCGCGAACGGTGATCTCTGCCACGTCGCCGTGGCGAAGGTCGAGATAGTTGTCTGATAGCCGTACATGCGGTGCTGGGCTCGGAATCCGCACGAAGTAGTTGAAACCAGTGGCCTGGACCTGCACCACAGCGCGATCCGCGCTGGTTCGGACGACCCGTGACTCGACCTGCCCTGACCCGAAGTCGACATCTTTGATCTCGGCGAAGAAGTACCGATTGGGCGTGAAAGCGCCGCCGGGGCTGCGTACCCAGGCATAGCAGTCCGAAGTCAGCGGGTACGAACCGTACGGAACTGACCACGCAAGCCGAGCCGTTCCGGAACCAACCTCAGCTTTGACAGCTGCCATGAGGTCAGGGGCGGACCAGAAGCGTCCGAGGGTCACTTCGGCGTCACAGAAGACCCGGGCGGCGGAGCTGTTGCAGATCCACAATTCCAGCTCACCGTCCCCTCCTTGACAGAAGCTGGCGATCACTGGGGCGAAGGCCCGCCGGGCATAGTAATAGCCGGCCTTCGGGATACCGGCATAGTCGACAACCGACCAGCTGAAACCCGGCCAGACGTCGTTGAACTGCCAGATCAGCGTGCCGCTGCAGTGGGGCTGTCGGCGGCGATAGTGCTCGATGCCGAACTTGAGTCCCTCTGCCTGGCTGATCATGGTGAAGTCGACGTACTGCTCGATGCTGCTCGGCAGTCCGGTGACGATCTCCAGCACCGGATCATGCTTGTTCTTCGGATTGTCTTTGTTGTGATGATCGAAGCCGGCACTGTGCACCTGAAGTTGATCTTCTGGAAGCCAGCGCCTGAGGGTGGCCAGCTCAGGTGAGGCGTGGATGCCGAACTCGCTGATGAACTTGCCGCGGTCCGCGGCGTACCGCCGGTAGAGCCTGGACTCCCCCACTGACGCGAACTCGGCGCTGCCAGCGCCGAAGTCCATACCGTGCCACACCTCCCAGGCATGTCGGTCCCCATCGAGTACGCCGTTGATGGCCGCGGCCGCATCCTCGGCGTCGACCTGCTCCCCGTACGGGCTGCCTGGCCAATACGGCACCCCGCCATCATGTTCAGCCACCGCTGCGGGCAGCACCTCATCGAAGAAGGCCGAGCCCCAGCCGCCAGGGCTGAGGTCGCGATAGCCCATGACGTGGATCATCTGCACTTCGTTGTTGCCGCACCACAGCGCCATGCAGGCGTGGTTGCGCAGCCGCCGCACTTGGTAGGCAGCCTCTTGCTCGATCTCCGTCCGCAACCGTGGCTCGTTGTCGGGGTAGTCGATGCAGGCGAAGGCAAAGTCCTGCCAGACCAGCAGCCCGAGCTCGTCACACAGGCCGTAGAAGGCATCGTGCTCATAGATACCGCCGCCCCAAACCCGCAGCATGATCATTTGCCCATCGCGAGCGGTGGTCAGGAGCTCTCGATAGCGCGCCTCGCTGACCGATCCGACGAGCATGTCCGCCGGCAGCCAGGCCGCCCCCCTGGCGAAGATCGGAACTCCGTTGAGCACGAATCGAAAGTGCTGACCGCCTTCCGGATCCGCACTGCGGTCCAAGACGATGGCGCGCAGACCCACCAGGTCGCGCCGCTCATCGAGGAGTTGCTCGCCGTCGCGGAGGCGGATGATCACCTGGTAGCGAGGCTGTCCTCCGAGGTCGTGTGTCCACCACAGTTCGGCTTGTTCGACCGTGACCGACGATGCCCCCGAAAGAGTCCCCGCTGCTGTGTCCTCTGCGACCAACGGGACAGTGACAGACGTGATCTTTCCGCCCGGTGCAATCAGCTCAACTTCGGCTATCGGTCGCATGCCCTCCTGCAGCCGGGCCGCCTCAACCCGTACGGTGAGGTCGGCGGTTCGGCGGTCCACGTCGACCCGGTCAGTGCGCACGTGGTGTCCGGTCAGCACGGCACCCGACTCCTGGACAACCTCGACCGGTCGCCACGGTCCAATCGAGGGCAGCCGCGGTCCGAAGTCCCAGCCCCAAGAGAAAGTCGCCTTACGCCGCAGAGTGGCCAGCGGCAGCGTCGGAGACATCAAACCGGCTCCTTCGCCGTCCTCTGGCGCGATGGCAGCGAGGGCATCGCCGAGCCGCCGCAGCAGCTCGCTGGCTGCGGCAGGCGGGGTAAGCCCAGCGAGCGGCGGACGGAAGCAGATCAACAACTCCGCTCCTGCCTCCAGGCGACCAGTCACCTCGAACGTGGCAGGGCGGAACATGTTCTCACTGTGGCCTAGAGGCCTGCCGTCAAGCCAAAGATCGGCCACGGTGTCCAGTCCATGGCAGACAAGCAGGGTGCGCCCGGCGGCGGGGGACGGCGTGGCGAGAAGGCTGGTGCGATACCACCAGTCACGCTCCTCGATCCAGCGAACTGCGTCCTCATTGCGGTCGAAATAGGGGTCCGCAATCCGGCCTGCAGCCAGCAGCGCCTCGTGTACGCCACCCGGCACGGTGGCCGGAAGCCAATCTGCTTCCGGCCGGTTGCGTACGTCGTCGATACCGGTACCGGGCTCTGTGTCGCAGACTGTGAAGGCCGTCAAAGGGATCGTCAGCCGCGGCATCGCTTCCTCATAACGGGTGGTCGATCAACCAGGTGCTGTTGTCGAGTTCACGTTCACGGTCCCGGATCCACTCGATGATGTGGCCGAGGTCCAAGCCGTAGACCGGCCCGTTGGTAGCCGCGTAGGTCTCCAATCGTCGCCGTGCTCGCCCGATGAGGCGCAGCGCGCCGATCCTGTTGCCACGCTCGGCATGTGTGATACCGACGCAAAGCTGGGCGAGTCCCTGCCAGAGCTCCCGCTCAGAGTCCGGACCTGCTTTCCAGCGGGCTTCATACACCTCATGAGCTGAGAACGGTCTGCCCTCGGCCAGTAGCTCGCGAGCGTGGGAAATTGTCGCCAAGGGTGGCAAGGGTTCCTCTGGCACCGGCTCGACGCCTACCTCGCCGTAGGGCAACGGGCGACCGAGCCGATCCCGCGGACGCGCCTGTCGTGCTCGTCCCTGCAAGTCTCGATCACGTTCGCGCCGCTCATGATCGTCAGCGTGCCGATCAGCCACGGGCGTCGAGGGTGGCCGCTCGTCGCTGCTCATGCGGCCGGCCAAGAACTGCGTGACCCGCGGATCATCGGACACGAATCGATCAGCCTCCTCACCGCCGTCGCAGCGGTAAAGGGCGACTGTGACCGCGCGAGGGTCTTGGCCGAGCACCCGCCACACGCCGCCCGCAGTCTCCCAGCGGCGCAGCAAGTCGACGTAATTCGGGACGTGCTCCATGGCACCTGTATACCCGTCGAGCTTCGACGGGTGCTCGGTAGCCTGAGCGTCGGTGGATCAACTTTGGTGAACCAGGACAGGGGTATTCATGAGTGAGACATCACTGCCGCAGAGCTCGTTCGGGCGTACGGGATTGTCGGTGACCAAGCTGGGCTTTGGCGCGATGGAGGTGCGCGGTCCGAGGATTTGGGGCGGCCGGCCGATCGAGGACGCCGAGGCCGAGCAGATCTTGAACGCGGTTGTCGATAACGGCATCACCTTCATCGACACGGCGAACGACTATGGGCGCAGCGAAGAGTACATCGGCCGCTTTCTGTCGCACCGCCGCGATGAGTTCGTACTAGCCACGAAGTGCGGTTGCACGGTAGTGCGCCGCAACGAGAGCACCGACGACACTCCGCATGTGTGGACCAAGGAGAACGCGTTCCGCGGCTTACACGAGAGCCTGGCGCGGATGCGAACCGACTACGTCGATGTGATGCAGCTGCACAACCCCAGCGTCGAGCAGTGCGAGAACGGCGGCCTGGTCACCGCCTTGCAGGAGATGAAGGAGCAGGGAAAGGTGCGCTGGATCGGTGTCTCCGCGACGCAGCCGCACCTGGAGACCTATATCGGTTGGGGAGTGTTCGACTCCTTCCAGATTCCCTACTCGGCACTGGAGCGGGAGCATGAGGAACTGATTCAGGCGGCTTCCGACTCCGGAGCGGGCGTCATTGTTCGAGGTGGCGTCGCCCGCGGTGAACCCGGCGCCGGCTTGGGGCACAAGAACCGCTGGGCGATCTGGGAGGCAGCCGGCCTCGACGACCTGCTCGACGACGGTGAGACCCGGACGGGGTTCTTGCTGCGGTTCACCAACGCCCATCCGGGCATGAACACCAACATCGTCGGCACGTTGAATGTTGATCATCTGAAGGAAAACATCGCAGCAGCGTCCCGACCGTTGCCGGCCGATACCTACGCGGAGGCCAAACGGCGCTTGGATGGCGTGGCGACGGGTTGAGGTTTCGCCACGCCCGGGCGACCCCGGTGGTCCTCACCGGAGCAGTCGGTAGAAGCGCCAGTAGTCGGTGTGTATTGGAAGAACCTCCACCTCGCTGAAGCCCGCCTGGAGGGCGTACTGACGAAGCACTGACGGACGCATGACGGCTCCGGTGGCTGCAGTCTCGGGGTCTCCCATGGCGCCGGGCAGGCAGGAGACCACGCTCCAGCCGTACTCAGTTCGTTCCCGCGGTGAGGCGGGGACGCTGAACTCCTCTGCGACCAGCCCGTCGGCCACGAGCAGGGTCCCGTCCGCGGAGAGCATCTGCCGCGCTGCGCTTAGCGCGTCAACGGGTCGCGACATGTCATGCAGGGCCTCGAAGATCGTCACCAGGTCGTACCCACCTGCTCCGCCGAGCTCGGCGGCGTCGGTGACGGAGAACCTCACTCGATCAGCCACGCCAGCCCTCTTGGCGTTGCTGCGAGCGGCGCTGATGGCGTCAGAGTCGAGATCGACACCGTGCACCTCGATATTGGGGTACGCCTGCGCCATGGCGATGCTCGACCAGCCGGTGCCGCACGCCACGTCGACGACCCGCGCTGCCGGTTCGGCCCTCAGCCGCGTGTCGACGTCGACAATCGCAGGGAGCCATTCGGTGCCAAGCAAGTTGATGAACCGAGCGCGGTTCGGATCCGCCCGGCCCTC
This sequence comes from uncultured Actinomycetota bacterium, assembly GCA_963836855.1. Lineage (GTDB taxonomy): Bacteria > Actinomycetota > Actinomycetes > Propionibacteriales > Propionibacteriaceae > Microlunatus. The sequence goes on from CAWILN010000022.1 coordinate 200,048, forward strand.
GGGCTCCCATGGCAGGGGCGGCGGCGCGTTCCCGACCCGAAACGCCTCCACCAGCTGTGGAAGCCAGCGACCGGCGCGGACGATGTCGAGGCCGGTGTAAGCCTCATATCGGACGTCGTCGGGGTTTGCCAGAACGGGAATGTACTCCGGCGGCAACCAGTACCGGCGATCGAGTGGTTCGGCCCGCGGGTCGTCGACCACGACCAAGCCACTCGCGGCGTGGTGCTCGAGCCACTCCCGCACGTACCGCTCGTTGGTTCCGGTGCTTGCGGCCAGCTGGGACGAGGTGGCCGCACCGCTTTCCGCGAGTGCCCGATACAACCCAAGTCGTTCACCAAGGTAAATGGTGTAGAGCTCCAACGCCCCCAGAGCATTGCCGAACAGCCGCTCATGCAACGCGTCCGTCCGTTCAGCGGCGGTTCGCGGATCGGCGGCTGGAGGCCTCGCTTCGAACGACTCGGGTCCACCTTCAGACATCACGCCACACAATAAACCGAGTACGTCTGGGACGGATCACGACGTTCGGTGCGATGTCGTCGCCCGCACTGGGCCGTTCGGCCGCAACGTCATCGAGGATCGGCCGGCGACCAGCGGAGCGTTGTGAATGTGGAGGCGCCAGGTGCGGCCCAGCTCGGCCAGCACCGTCGTGGCCTCCAACCAGGCAAACTGCTCCCCGATACACATCCTGGGTCCGGCACCGAAGGGAAGGTAGGCGCCGCGCGGTTGGCCGGGCGACTTGGGGTCGAAGCGGTCGACCTTCCCAGGCACGCGCCGCAGCCAGCGGTGGGGCCGGAACTGTTCAGGTTCGGCCCACCACCGCGGATCGCGATGTAGCAAAGCTGGGCTGACTAGGCACATCGTCCCCACTTGCACGGCGCGCTCACTGAGCACCACCGGCTCCAGCACGCGGCGGCTGAACATCCAGGACGGCGGCCACAGCCGTAGCGTCTCGGCGAGTACGGCAGTGGTCAACGGCAGCGCGTCGGCCAGCTCACTTGCCGGTAGTGCTTCCGGTTTGGCGTCCCACTCGGCCTCGAGATCGGCGCGCACCGCGGGCGCCTGATCGATCGCGGCGAGAGCCCAAGTCAGGGCCATGGCGGTCGTCTCGTGCCCTGCCAAGAGCAGCGTCATCACCTCGTCCCGGACCTCCCTATCGGTGAGCTCCGGATGAGTGGACAGCAGGTCCAGCACCGGACCAGGCGGAGGCTCACCGGCCCAACGCCCGCGTAGCAGATCGTCGACGACGTTCTCGAGCTCGGCCTTGGCTGTACGTACGCGCGTGGCGACCGGCAGCGGGGAGCGAAGCAGCGTCGGACCCCCCGGAGCCATAGCGATCCGGAAGCCCGCAAGCAGATTGGTCAGCGCACCCGTTATCTGCGGCGCTGGCTCGCGGAGGTCGGAGCCGAACAGCGCCGTCCCAGCGCCGTCGAGCGTCACGGCCGACATCTCCGCGACTAGGTCGATGTCGCCACCCTCGGACCACCGCTCGGTGCCGCGGCGCGCCGCGCCGGCAAAATGTGCCAAGTAGTCGGCGATTCGCTGCGCGTGGAACGCCGGCTGCAGCGCCCGGCGGTGACGCATATGCGTCTCACCCTCACTGGTGAGCAGGCCCTCACCTAGCAACGGTCGCGCGCGCACCAGTCCGCGGCCCTTTCCGGTACGCCGGGCGTGCTTGGTCAACAGATCCCAGACCTGCGCGGCGTCGTCAACGAGCAGCAGACGCTCGGTCCCCATTCGCACCGGGACCGTGCCCGCGCCGCTGGCCACCAGCACGTCGAGGAAGTCCGTCGGCGAGCGGCGGAACGCACGGATCAGTGCCACGTTCACGTCCATAGACCGCGCCGATCGGACGAGGAGGTCAGGAACGCTCACCCTTCAATGGTCCCCTCGCGGGCCAGATACGCTCCCTGCGCCGCGGCGCGCCGCTCATCTCTGCCAGTAGCGGGATATCGTCTTAGGCAGAACGCGCGCTGCGCGGCAGGCTACGGGGTCGCAGAGGAGTAGTCATGTTTGAGATCATCGGGACCATCATCTTTGGCGCGGTGATTGGGGTGCTCGCGCGAATCGTCCTACCAGGCAAGCAACCGTACGGAATGATTGTGACGGTTCTGCTCGGAGTTGCCGGGGCTTTGATCGGTTACTGGCTGTGGGGGCTCATCGGCGAGGGCAACACCTTTGGCCTCGACTGGATCCGGTGGGTGATCAGCGTTGCTGCGGCAGCGATCCTAAGCCTTGGGTATTCGGCGATCACGCGCAAAGGCAAGAGCGACACCACCACCGCCTAGAACCGCCTTTGTGTGGCCCGATTCAGGGCAATCGATCGAGTACGGTCCGCAGATACTCAGCACTGGCCCGTACGTCCGCGACAGGCCCTTCGTCCTTGGGTTCTTCGGTGAGGATCGTGTCCTGCTCGAGGGTGTACCAGCCGTCGTAGCCGTGTGCCCTTAGGTGTCCGACGATGGCAAGCACATCGACGTCCCCTTGACCGAGTGGCCGGTACATTCCCAGTTGCACCGCCTCGCTGTATGCGAGCCGACCGGACTGCACCTTCGCCGCAACCGTCGAGTCCACGTCCTTCAGGTGCAAATGCGCGATCCGCTCCGGGGCTTGTCGTGCCAGCTCGGCGGGATCCGTGCCACCGATGAGCAGGTGACCGGTGTCAAGACACAAGGAGATTCCCGAGCCGTCCAGCACCTGCTGAACCTCCTCCCCGGTCTCGATCATCGTGCCCACGTGCGGGTGGAGTACTGCGCGGACGCTTCTCTCGGCGGCCAGCTCGGCCACTCGATCAAGGTTGGACAGCAGTCGATACCACCCCGCCTCATCGAGATCCGGCCGGGCGTCATAACCGGCGGAGCCAGTGACGGCTGACATGACGAGGACCTTTGCCCCAGAGGCGTCAAAGCCGTCGAGGATGCGGTCTACCTCGGGAAGAGGGTCGTGGCCAGGCAGGTGCAACAACAAAGGCGTGAAGCCTCCAACAGCGCGCAGGCCCTGCTCCGACAACACCCTCTTCATCGCTGCCGGTTCGCTTGGCAGGAAGCCTTCGGGTCCGAGCTCGGTCGCCAGAAGGCCCACCTCACCCATCTCCTTGAGCACGCGGTCAGGACCCAGTTGGTAGCCCCAGCCCGGCACCTCGCACACACCCCAGGAGATCGGCGCGCCCGCGATCTTCTGCTTTGCACGGGTCATCTGCTCGACGGTCACGGGATCCGCACCTCCTCGACTCCGCCGCCGGCCGTTGCCGCGTACGCATCCACCCATCCGGGATTTGCCACTGCGGCCGGCCGGCGACCAGCCAGAACATCGGCCACGCCGCGCGCCGCGTCCACGAAGGTGGCAGCGGAGGCGCGACGCGTCATTCCCATCAGGTGCGGTGTGAGTACCACGTCTGGGCGGTCGAACAGGGGGTGGTGCTCAGGCGGTTCCGGCTCGAACACATCGAGTCCCACGCCGGCGAGCTGCCCGGACTCGAGAGCTGCGAGGGCGGCGTCGGCATCAACCAACCCACCGCGACTGCAGTTGATCAGAACCGTTCCTGGCCGCACGCGATTCAGGAATGCCTCGTCAACCAGGTGATGGTTTCCTTCGGTCAGGGGTACGTGCAGCGTCAGGACGTCGCTTGCGGAGGCGAGCTCCAGCACGTCTGGAGATGCGATCTCCGGCGGCGGCGCGCTGAATGGGTCGTACGCCAACAGGTGCATCCCAAACGCTGTTGCGAGCTCGCCGACCCGCTTCCCGATCCGCCCGTAGCCGATGATGCCGATCGTGGCGCCGTCCAGATCACCCATGGAAATCTGACCACGATCGATCCACCGGCCGCCCCGGACGAGATCCGTGCACGGCCCCAGTCGCTTGACGAGATGCAGGGCCAGCGCGAAAACACCCTCGGCTACAGCTCTGGTTCCACTCCCAGGCGTGATCACGACCGGAATGCCTCGTGCCGTGACCGCCGGGAGATCGACGTGGTCGACACCTACGCCGGTACGTGCGATCACGCGCAGCCGTGGGGCGCGCGAGAGAAACGCGGCATCGACGACGGCGTCCGCACGGACGATCGCGCCAGCGGCGTTGGCAATGTCCAGTGCGCTTGGATCGGCGACGAACCTAGCCTCCTTGTCGAGGACGCTCGTGACCAGCGCCGGATCTACCCTGCCAAGTGCTACGACCAGCGGACGGTCGCCAGCCAGGGCCATCACCCGCTCGCCATCGCTGGTGACGCCGGGTCGCCGCCGAATGTCGCACCCTGAACGGCTGGGACTGGCTGCCACGTGCCACGTTCGGATGAGGCTGCGGCGGCCGCGATGACCTCAGCCACGTGATGGGCGTCGTCGACTGTGGAGTTGCGACGCTCGCCACCGGTCACCGCAACGAGGAACTTCTTCGCCTCAATGACCTTCAGATCGTCGTAGCCCATGCTGTTGGCAGGACCCGGCTGAAAGTGCGCATAGTCGCCGAGGTAGGCGTTGCCGAGCACGGTGGTGTAGCCGTAGTGCGGGCCACCGCGACCGAGGCAAATCCGAAATTCGTTCATCTGCTCGAAGTTCCACGTCACCGAGCCTTCCGTGCCGTAGATCTCGAAGCCGAGGCCGCACTGGGGTCCGACGATGACCCGGGAAGCCTCCAGCGTGCCCACCGCTCCCGCAGCCCGAGAGTCAGGTGCGAAGCGCACCAGCGCCGCGGCATAGTCATCGTTTTCCACTGTTCCCATCTCGCCGTTCTCGATGACTGCGAAGTGCGTGCCAGAACCCATGGGCAGAATCGGCCGTTCGGTGTAGACCGTGCTCGTGAGGGCACTCACCTCGCTTATCGGCCCGAGCAGGTACTGCGCGAGGTCGACGACGTGGCTCAACAAGTCACCGAGGGCCCCGGAACCGGCGAGGTCTCTGATGAACCGCCACGACAAAGCGCCCTTGGGTTCGGAGGCGTAGCCGTTGAAGAAGACCGCGCGGACATTTGTGATCCGACCGAGGTCGCCGTTTATGAGGAGTTCGCGTACGCGCTCGACTGCCGGGGCATGGCGGTAGTTGTAGCCGACAGACGTGACGACACCGCTCCTGCTAGCGGCCGCAGCCACATCGGCCGCCTCCTTCGCGTCACGTCCGACCGGCTTCTCGATCCAGAACGGCTTGCCCGCCTCGGCAGCTGCGACGCCGATTTCCCGGTGGAGACCGGTGGGCGCGCAGATGGAGACGACGTCGACGTCCGGGTCAGCGAGAACGTCTCGGTAGTCCGTACTCGCCTTGGCATAGCCCAGGACGTCCCGCGCGTATTCGGCCCTGTCCTGCGCGGTGTCCACCGCATGGACCAGACGAGTCCGCAGATGCAACTCCGGGTAGACCGTTGGCAGGGCCTGGTATGCGCGTGTGTGCAGCTTGCCCATCCAGCCGACGCTGATCAGGCCGACCCCGATGTCGTGGATCGGGCTGCTGTTCGTACTGGTCATGACTTCTCCTGTGCGGGCTTTCTATCCGTGGTCATGTGGCCTGAGCTCTTCGACAGGCTCAGGACGGCGTCCTTCGACGAGCGCAGGACGGCACGCTTCGACGAGCTCAGCGCGCATTTGGCCGGGCACGGGCGAGCTCGGCCGTCAGTGCGGCGGCCAACAGGGTGGAATCGGAGCCGACGGCCACGAACGTCCAGCCCTGTGCAACCTTTTCCGCTGCTGATGCTCCGTCTGGGACCAGCAGCCCACAGCTCTTGCCGAACCGTTGCGCCGTGCTGCGCACCCGATCGAGAGCTTCCAGGTAGCTGGGCGCGCGTATGTCGCCGGGCACCCCGAGGTCATGGCTTAGGTCTCGCGGGCCAACGAACAAGACATCGACCCCGTCCAGGGCAGCAATCTCTGCCGCCTGCTCCACTGCCCGGGCCGACTCGATCTGCACGACCGCAAGGACTTCGCTGTTGGCACGGTCAAGGGCGCCCGGGTCGAGGCCGAAGCGGCACGCCCGGTTGTAGGTGGCCACGCCGCGATCCCCCTCCGGGGGGTACCGCAGGTGTCGCATCGCCACCGCCACCTCAGCCGCGCTGTCCAGCCGCGGCAACATGACACCCGCCGCGCCGAGGTCAAGCACTCGGCCGAGCCGAATCCTCGCCGCAGACTCGACTCGGACCACGGTCGGCACGCCGTACGCGGCGGCCGCGACGACGACCGGCCCGACCTGCTCCTCGCCGCCGGCACCGTGCTCGAGGTCGAGCAATACCCAGTCGACGCCGGATGCGGCACACACTTCCGCCGTGACCGGCGAGGCTGTGCCCAGGAACGTCCCCACAGTGGGCTCGCCCGCCGCGAGGCTGCTGCGTAGCCTGCCGCGATTCAACGGGGACGTAATCCAGCCAGCGGTATCGATCGCGGTGGTCATCCGAACCACCGTTGGGAGCTCAGGCCGGCTTCGTACTCAGCACGTAGCTCGGCAACTGCCTCCTGTTCGGACACCTCAGCGGGGGCGACATCCCACCAGACACCGGCGGCGGGCAGCTCGGCGTGCGGGATTGCGGGGACCACGACGACGACCGGCCCGTCCTGGTCGCGGGTATCAGTCAGCGCGTCTCGGACCTCGGCAGCCGTAGTTGCGCGGATCGCACGCGCTCCTAAACCACGGCCAATCTGGACTAGGTCGACCTGAAGGTACTCGCCGTCCAGACGGGCCGGGTCGCCTGCTGCTTGCCCATTCCCGAGGGCGAGCGAGTCGTCTCGATAGCGGAACTCGTTGCCGAACTCGTGTCCACTGCGAAGCATTTGCAGCCGGTGAATCGCCTGGTAGCCGTGATTCTCCGAAATCACGACAGTGACTGGCAACCGCTCTTGGACGGCGGTAACCAGCTCAGTCGGAGCCATCAGAAACGTGCCGTCTCCGATGAACGACAGCACCCGCTTGCTTCGGTCCGGAACGGCTAGCCGAACCCCAAGCGCAGCTGGGATTTCGTAGCCCATGCAGGAAAACCCGAACTCCAAGTGGCAGTTGCGGCGCTCGGTGGCGTCCCATACCTTTTGGAGATCGCCCGGCGGCCCACCCGCTGCCGCGATGATGGTGTCCCCCGGCCGCGCATGCTCCTGCAGCAAACCGATGATCTGGCCTTGCGTGAGCACCGCTTCTGTGCTGGTCACCACATCCGAGTCGGCTGGGACAGCCGACTTGTCGAATGCCGTGTCAGGATTCAGCGCGGCTGCCCGCACTGCGAGCCACTGATCGTTGCGGGCGGCGACCTGACGCTGCCACTCGGCAGGGCTTCTGATCCCCGACTCCTCGACGGCCCGAGTCAGTGCCGCCAGCGACCGCTTCGCGTCGCCGACAATCGCAGTGGCTCCCAGCCGGCCGGCATCATGAACATCCACATTGATGCTGGCGAACCGAACATCGGGGTTGGCGAACAACGATTGCGAGGCCGTTGCAAAGTCGGTCAACCGGGAGCCCACCGTCACAACCAGATCGGCGGCGGCGGCCAGCTCGTTGCTGGCCGGCGTACCCTCCAAACCGATACCGCCTAATTGCCACCAGGCCCGATGCTGCACTGCACCCTTGCCGGCGAACGTCTCTGCGACCGGGATCCCCGCAGCAGCCGCCAGCTCGCCCAACTCTGGCGTGGCCCCGGAATAGATGACTCCGCCGCCAGCGATGATCAATGGCTTTTCCGCAGCGGCCAAGAGCCTGGCAACGGCGTCGACCTCCTCCGGGTCTGGCATCGGCCGCCGGATCACCCAGTCGCGTTCGGCGAACAACTCCGCGGGCCAGTCGTAGGCGTGCGATTGCACGTCCTGCGGAAGCGACAACACGACGGCACCGGTGTCCGCAGGATCGGTGAGCACCCGCATCGCCGCCGGCAACGCCGTCAACAGCGCCTCCGGCCGACTGATCCGGTCGAAGAACCGGGACACCGGCCGGAGCGCATCGTTCACTGACATGTCTGCCTCGACGGGGTGCTGCAACTGCTGCAGCACCGGACCCTGCCGGCGGGTTGCGTAGGTGTCTCCCGGCAGCAACAGGACCGGCAACCGGTTGACCGTTGCCAGCGCCGCCCCGGTCACCAGGTTCATCGCACCCGGACCGATCGACGCCGTCACAGCCAACGTGGCATGCCGTCGCGTCGCCTTGGCGTAGCCGGATGCCATATGCGCCAGCGCTTGTTCATTGCGGCCCTGGATGAACGGCAGCGCGTCGCTGAGCTGATCCAATGCCTGGCCCAGGCCGGCGACGTTCCCGTGGCCGAAGATCCCCAGCGCAGCCGGGATCAGCCGACGGCGGTGCCCGTCCGCCACCGAATACTGCCGGGACAGGTACGTAACGAGGGCTTGCGCAACGGTCAGCCGTACTGTGCCTCGGGATGTGTTGTCCATGATCGAACTCCTTTACCTACCAGGCTCGGCCGTGCAAGATGACCGTCTTGAGCTCCGTCATTTCTTCGACGGCCCATCGCGGTCCTTCCTTGCCGACGCCGCTTCCCTTGAGCCCGCCGTACGGCATGAGATCCGCACGCCACAGCGGGGTCCAGTTGATGTGAATGCTGCCAGCGTCGATCTCGCGCATGGCACGTACGGCGCCAGCGACGTCGGAGGTGAAGATTCCCGCGGCCAGCCCGTACGCCGTCCCGTTGGCTTGCATCACCGCGGACTCCCAGTCTTCAGCCGTACTCACTGCGACGGCGGGCCCGAACAGCTCGTCCTGAGCGAACGGAGACGACGGGTCGACGTCGGCAACCACCGTGGGCGACACCATGCTGCCGTCTCGCTCCCCGCCAGTGAGGACACGCGCTCCGACCGCCGCAGCCGCAGCGATCGACTGCCGAACCCTTTCGGCTTCGCCGGTGGTGATCAGTGTCCCCATGCCGGTCTCGGGCGAGGACGGGTCGCCTACGCGGATGGCCTCGACCTTGGGCACCAACGCATCGAGAAAATCACCGGTCACTGCCGGGTGGGCGATGACCCGTTGCACGGAGATGCACACCTGACCGGCGTTGACGTAGCCGCCGTCAGCAACCGCGCTGGATGCCAGCTCGAGGTCGGCGTCCGGCATGATGATCACCGGGCAGGAGGCCCCGAGCTCCAGGGACAACTTCTTGACCCCAGCCAACCGTGTGATGCGCTCGCCGGTCGCGGTTGACCCGGTGAAGGAGATCTTGCGCACACGCGGATCGCTGACCAGCATGTCGCCCAACTCGCTGCCCGGCCCAGTGAGTACGGAGAGGACGCCGTCGGGCAAGCCAGCGTCGACGAAGCAGGCGGCCAGGGCCAGCGCGGTCAATGGAGTGGTGCGCGCCGGCTTGAGGACGACCGCGTTCCCCGCCGCCAATGCCGGGGCGAGCTTGTGCAGGACCAACAAAGCCGGGTAGTTGAACGGCGAGATCGCGACAACGACGCCGCACGGCTGGCGGAGCGTGAAGCCGATCTTGTCTAACCCGGTTCCTTGATTGGCATCGAGCGGAAGCGTGTCACCGTACAGCTGAGTGCCTTCGAAGGCCGCCAGCCGGATGATCTCTCCCGAGCGAGACGCCTCTCTTGTTGCTTCGGTGATCGTCTTGCCGCCTTCAGCGCTGATGGTCCGGGCGATGTCGCCGGCTCGCTGGTCCGCAAGCTCTGCCGCCCGGAGCAAGACCTTCATCCGAGCGTGCGCCGGAGTGCGACGCCATCGTGCGGCTCCCGCCTCGGCTGCCGTCAGCGCAGCCTCGACGTCCTCCCCTCCGGCCATCGGTACGGTGCCGACGACAGAGCCGTCGTAGGGCGATGTCACGTCCTCGGTCCGGCCGGTTCCCACAGCCGGGTGCCAGCCGCCTCCAATCAGCATGGGTGTCAGATCCATGAAGTTTTCCTCCAGCATGGTCGTGGTTAGGCAACAGCCCTCGGCTTGGGACCTTATGCACCCTGAGCCTGGCGAAGGGCCTCGCGCCAGGGATCGAGCTTGGCGCTGGCCGATCTTGGTGCGGTCACGATCGATTGATGTCATCCTAAAATGAGAAACCGCCGAGTCAATGCCAGAAAACCGCCAAAAAACCGCCAGGAGCAGCCGTGGGACATCCTTACCGGATCCGCGAGATAGCCGTGCAGGCCGGACTGAGTGAACGGACCGTCGACCGGGTGCTGAACAACCGGAGCCAAGTGCGCGAGAGCACCGTACGGGAGGTGCACCAAGCAATCGCCGATCTTGACCGGCAGAGGTCGCAGCTACGCCTGAGTGGCCGCACATTTGTCATCGACGTTGTGATGCAGGCACCCCAGCGATTCTCCTCCGCAGTTCGCGACGCCCTCGAAGCGGAGCTGCCCTCGTTGCGACCGGCCGCCGTGCGGTCCCGTTTTCACTTCCGCGAAACCGGTCCGGTCGAGGACCTGGTGGCAATGCTCGACCGCATTCAGTCACGCGGCTCACACGGGGTCATCCTGAAGGCACCTGACGTACCTGAGATCATCAACGCCTGTTGGCGACTGATGCGAGCAAGAATCCCGGTCGTCACTCTGGTGACAGACCTTCCCGGCAGTCAGCGGCTGGCCTACATCGGAATGGACAACCGGGCTGCGGGTGCGACCGCCGCCTATCTCATGGGCCAGTGGTTGGGTGACCGGCCGGGAGATGTGCTGGTGACGTTGAGCCGAGAGTTCTTTCGCGGCGAGGAAGAACGAGAGATAGGATTCCGCGGCGCGATGCGAACCCGTTACCCGGACCGCGCCATGATCGAGATCGACAACAGCGACGGCCTCGACGAGACGATGCGCGGTCTCGTCCTAGCTGCCTTGGACACCAACTCCAAGATCAGGGCGGTTTACTCGATCGGCGGCGGCAACATGGCCATCGTCGACGCTTTTGCCTCAAGGCAGCAGACGTACTCAGTTTTCATCGCCCACGACCTGGACCAGGACAACACGCGGCTGCTCCGCGACGGCCGGATTTCAGCCGTGCTCCATCACGACCTCAAGCAAGACATGCGTCAAGCCTGCTATGTGATCATGCAGGCACACAATGCGCTACCTGGTGCCGGCTACTCCTGGCCATCCAATATCCACGTCATCACGCCGTACAACATGCCTGCGCCGGCTCTCTCCCATCCCTGAAGGCGCCCCCGCCCCGCGCTGCTTCGAGAGGCTCACGCGGTAACTGCGGCTGGCCACAATGTGCCCCACCGGTGACCTGTGGCACGATCAGCCGCGTGGGGCCAACGGTGCTTATCGTCGACGACCACGCGGCCTTCCGAGCCTCGGCCAGAGCGTTGCTCGAGGCCGAGGGCTTCGACGTCGTCGGCGAAGCGGCCGATGGAGCGGAGGCGCTGCGTGCTGTGGCCGCCCTCCGGCCCGAGATCGTCCTACTCGACATCCACTTACCGGATCTCGACGGGCTCGCCGTGGCTGAGCAGTTAGCCGCTATCCCCCGTGCGCCCGCCGTCGTACTGACCTCAAGTCGCGATGCGGCAGCCTACGGGCCGCGTGTCCATACCGTTCCAGCGCGCGGCTTCATCCCCAAGAGCGCGCTCTCCGGCGAAGCACTCGCCGCTCTCGTCAGTTGAACGCGACGGCGTGGCGGCTCGGCCTGGTCGGATTGGGCGGCCTCGTGGTCGGGGTGGTCGCCGAGTGGGTGGGCATCGGCTGGAGCGAGCCGCTCCAGTGGATCCCGGACCTGGCTGTCGGCTGGACCTTCATCGGCTGTGGACTCATTGCTGCCTGGAAGCGCCCGGAGAGCCGGATCGGCTGGCTGATGGTGGCAACCGGCTTCACCTGGTTCCTCGGCAACTTTTCCGGGGTCGGCGTGCCGGCGATCGCCTGGATAGCAGCACACGCCGTGTACCTGCACCGCGGTCCACTGGTGCACCTACTGCTTAGCTACCCGTCAGGGCGGACCACGTCGCGAGTGACCCAAGGCGCCATTGCCGTCGGCTACGCGGTAGCGATCATCACCCCGCTTTGGCGCAATGAAGCCACCACGATCCTCCTGGCCGGGTTGCTTGTCATCGTGAGCACGCATGACTATCTGCGGTCGGTCGGACGGCTGCGGCGGGCTCGGCGTATAGCGCTGGCGGCGACCGTCGGGCTGAGCCTGGTCCTCGCCGCAACCGCCGGGGCGCGGCTGCTGCTGCCTGCCGGGGTCGCGAATGGCCCCTCACTGCTTGTGTACGAGGTGACGCTCTGCCTCTTAGCCGGAGGCCTACTCGCTGGACTGCTCGCCGCCCCTTGGCAGGGCACGCCCGTCGCTGACCTTGTTGTCGAGGTCGGCGAGGCCCGTTCCGACACTATCCGTGGAGAACTGTCCCAGGCGCTCGGCGATCCCTCCCTCGAGATCGGTTACTGGCTGCCCAACCTGGGCACCTATGTCGACGCTGAGGGCCGCGGCCTCGCTCTGCCCGAACCGGGATCAGGCCGCTCCACGACCGTGCTGGAGCACCAGGGCCAGCCAGTCGCCGCCCTCATCCATGACCCGGCAGTGCTGGATGACCCCAGGCTGGTTCAGGGGGTAACCGCAGCCGCTCAGCTCGCAGCCGCGAACGCCAGGCTTCGCGCTGAAGTGCAGGCCCAAGTCGAGGAGTTGGCGGCGTCGCGCCGCCGGCTTTTGGAGGCAGCCGACGAGCAACGCCGCCTACTGGAGCGTCGGCTGCACGACGGAGCAGCGGCCCGGCTCAGGGAGCTCGCGGTGATCCTGCGCCGTGGCGAGAGCTCTGCCACCAGCCAACGAACGAGAGCCCAGATCGCCAGGGCCGAAGACCAGCTGAGTCACACGCTGGAGGATCTCGACCGGCTGTCCGTCGGGCTGCATCCGCGCGTGCTGGCCGAGCACGGACTGCAGGAGGCACTGGCCGATATCGCGCGCGATGTGGGTGTCACGGTCGATCTCAAGGTCACCGTCCCCACTCAACTGCCGCCTTCCACCGCGGCGGCCATCTATTTCATTTGCGCAGAAGCGCTCACCAACAGCGCTAAGCACGCAGCCGCCTCACGCGTCACTACGGTGATCACGTCAGGCGACGGCCGGGTCTACGTGGAGGTCGCCGACGATGGCATCGGTGGTGCCGACGCTGGCCGTGGATCCGGACTACGCGGCCTGGCTGATCGGGTCGAGACTCTCGGCGGGAGGATGCACGTCGTGAGCCTTCCCGGGCACGGCACTCGACTCGCCGCCGAGATTCCACTCGGCGGCGAGTCCAGATAGGCCGGCGACTCAACTGATCTTGATCCAGGGCCTGTAGCCACACTCAAGCCAATCGCCATTGTCCATAGGCTGAACAGGCGTGAGGTGGAGGTTGCCCTTGCCGTCCACGGTGAAGGTGAAGCTCAGAGTGGTGCTCGGATCCCACTCGGGGTTGAAGTTGATCTGGTTTCCGGTAAACGAGTATCTTGCGTCTTCGCCGAAGCAGCCGCCTGCCACCTTGCCGTTCTGCAGCTTCACGGTATTGGTGTGGGGGAACAGGTCGATTTCCTCGTCGTTGAATCGGCGGGCGTCCTCTTTGGTCAGTGTGTAGCGGTAGGTTCCGTTCAATTCGGCGGACGCGGTCGCGGACTTCACGTCGGCTTGGGCTGGTGCCTTACCCGCGCAGCCGGCCGGGATGGCCAGCGGCTCGTCTGCTGGTGTCGACTGTTTCAATTCCTGAATCTGCTGAATGAATGCCTTGGTTTGGGCGTCTTGCTCCACGTCGGTGTAGACAGGCGCGAAAGCATTGCGCAACGCTGCCAGATCCTGTTTTGACGCGTTGGCGAATCGGGCACCAATCTGGCACGCCTTTTGGAGGTTCTCGGCGTCGTGGTCGACGAGGTCGACCGAACGTTCCGCGGCGGCCTGGGCTGCTTCTTCTAGCCAGCCTCGCTGCTGCTCTGACAGTTCAGCCAGCCGCTGCGGATTGCTCACCAGGACGTCCATCAGCGGCCACAGGTTGACGTTCGCCGTTACGTACGGGGCAGGCTTCACCAGACTGTCTTTGTAGTAGGGGAGAAGATGCGTTTCAAACCCTTGGAGCTGGCCCGCACTCAGCGCCTCTTTACGCGAGCGGCGGGCCACCTCTTTCGGGGTTGCACCGAGTGCCTGAATGGCCTGAGCCTGCACCTCCGACTTCGTCGTGCCAAACGTGATACCCCGCCAGTCTGCCGCCTCGAGGAGCGGGTGCTTGACGGCGGCTGGCTTGCGCAGGCCGTCGGCGACTACACCCAAACCGTGCACGCCCACCTTGTCCAGGCCTCGCAGCATTTGGCCAGGAATGCTGGATGCGATGACAGCCTGCTCGAGCGAATAGCTGTCGATGAGCATCGGCGCCTGCAGTGCCTGGAAGCTGGTCACGCCCATGGTGTCGAAGACCCGTGCACCAGCCCAGCCGAGATCGGCCTTCCCCTCCGCTACACCCCGGACAACCTGCTGCTCTACATCGTTCGCGTAGTCGCCATAACCGCTGGTCACTTCGATGGTGAGGTTGCCGCCAGAACGCTCCTTGACCTGGGACACGAAGTACTCAACGCCCGGGACCAGGTGCAGATCACCGTAAGCGTTGACCATCTGCAGCACCAGCGGCGGCCCCGCACCGCCTGCCTTCCCGGCGGTCGGTTCACCGCCACTGCACCCACCGGCCACAATCGCTGCCATCACCGCAAGGCCGGTCATCGCCAGCCGAGCCCGACCATTTGTCGTACGCATGATCAACTCCTTTCATTGACGCTTGCGTTTGACGCTACGAATCGGCGTCGCTCGGCACATCGTGGCTGTCTCCAGTGTGAACTGTGGCTAGCACGGAGGCGACCACTCCGCGGTTGCATGCCACAATCAGGCGTGGCGGCTGTGTCCATGCAGCGAAAGAGACACGGCACGGCTCGCTGCCGGGCTAGCAGCACTCGCCGTCGCACTGGGCGCATTAGCCATTGCGGAAGGCCCAGGGCAGCGACACCACCTATGCCGGACACTCGGGCGTCGCCGCAACCCTCACCCTGGGTGCTGGCGTCGCGCTGATTCTGGCCGGCCTTGCTACATCTCTTTTTGGACCTGTTGGGCGGATTGGCGATCTTGCCGTCCTTGCCGGCCTCGTCTGGTTCGCGCCTATCTGGGTTGGCTGGGACAACGGCCCGCCGCTGCTCCGCAGCGTCGGCATGCTCGCGGCCGGTTTCATCCTCCCGCTTTTGATGCACCTGATTCTCGCCGCCCCAAGCGGCAGCCTCCGCAGCACGGCCGCTCAGGCGCTGGTCCTCACTGTCTATCTTGAGGCCGCGCTCGCTGCGCTCGCGCTGGCGTTCGTACGAGATCCATTCCTCGACCCGAATTGTTGGGCCGAACTGCACCGACAACGTGTTCCTGCTGCAGTCGCTGCCGGGTCTGGCGAGGGGCATCGAATCGGCGCACCAATGGTTCATCGCGGCCGCTGCGGTCGCGTTGGTGATCATTATCGCTCTCGAGCTGATCGCAGATACCCGCCCTGCGCGCCGTGCGCAGTCGCCTTTTGCCGCGCCTGGGATTTTGTTGTCAGGCGCCGTTGTCGCGCACGCGCTTGTACTGAAACGGATCCCGCTGGAGGACCCGGCTGACCCGTCCTTTCAAAGCATCTTCGTCGTCGAATGCGTAGCAGTGCTCCTCATCGCAGCTGGACTGGTTTGGGCCACGCTCCGTACGCGGCTGCAGCGCCGTGCCGTCGCGCAGATCACGGCGAACCTGGGTCAGGCGCCACCGCTAGGATCGCTGCAGGCTGCACTCGCCGAAGCTGTGGGTGATCGCGAACTCCAGATCGCCTACTGGCTGCCAGACTCGCAACGTTATGTGGACGCGGCTGGCCGACTCGGTCGCCGAGCCGGCCATCAAACCCGGACGCACCCTCACCCGACTCGTGCGCGAGGGCCGGAAGATTGCGGTCGTCTCCCATACGGCAGCCGTACCTGACCTGGAGCGGGCCATCGGCGCCGCTGTCAGGCTGGCGCTGGAAAACGAGCGGCTACAGGCCGAGATGCTGGCTCACCTCGACCAGCTGCGAGCCTCGCGTGTCCGCATTGTGGAGACCGGCGACGCCGAGCGTCGTCAGCTGGAACGGGACTTGCACGACGGCGCCCAGCAGCGCCTGCTGGCGCTCTCATATGACCTCCGGCTCGCTCGCGTCCAGGCGCAGTCCGACGATGACGCTCCCACCACATCGCTGCTCTCCGAAGCGACGGGCGAGGCACAGGCTGCACTGAGCGATCTGCGGACTCTTGCCCACGGGATCTACCCGGCGATCCTCGGCGAAGCCGGCCTTGCACCAGCTGTGCACAGCCTCGCCGACACCGCTGCCGTACCGGTTGAAATCAGGGGCATGCCCGAGGGTCGCTACCCCACTGCGGTCGAGACCGCCGCTTACATCCTCGTAGCCGAGGGGTTTGACGACGCCGCACACCGGGACGCCAGTCATATGGCCGTGGATATCGTTCAGGACGGTGGGTGGTTGATGGTGATGGTGGAGGACGACGGGCGCGACCGGACATCGGACTTGATCGACCTCGCCGACCGCGTCGGGGCGCTGGACGGTCGGTTGGTTGTCGAGGCGACGTGTCTACGGGCGGCGCTTCCATGCGCGTAGTGGTAGCGGACGATGTCATGCTCACCCGCCAGGGCATCGTCCACTTGCTTACTGGCGCCGGCATCGAAGTGGTCGCCGAGGCCCAGGACGCCCAGGGGTTGCTGCACGAGGTCCGTCGGGCCCGCCCAGACGTGGCGCTGGTTGACATCCGGATGCCACCAAGCCATACCGACGAGGGTCTGGTCGCCGCCCAAGCCATCCGCCATGAGCTTCCGCAGGTCGGGGTGCTGGTCTTGTCCGAGTACGTCGAACCCTCGTACGCGATGCGGCTGTTGCGGGAGCAGCCCGAGCGGGTGGGGTATCTGCTGAAGGAGCGCGTGTTCGACATCGCCACCGTGGTAGACGCGCTGCGACGGATTACCGATGGCGAGACGGTGATCGACCCGACCATCGTGTCCCGGCTGGTGGGCCGTCGTCGACGGAACGATCCAATTGCCGACCTCAGCGAGCGGGAACGCGAGGTACTTGGGCTGATAGCTGAGGGCATGTCCAACCGAGCGATTGCCGCCCGCTTGTTCGTCACCGAGCGCACCGTCGAAGCCCACGTCACGCAGATATTCCAGAAGCTTCGGCTGCCGGAGTCAGCGGATCAGCACCGCCGTGTCCTTGCCGTCCTGGCGTTTCTGCGCAGCTGACGGCACGCAGCGATGGCCCGCGCCGCTGGTGGCCACACTAGATCGCGGCAACGGCCTCCGTGACCGGAGTGTCGCCGCCGATCAGGTCCACGGTCTGGCCGATCGTATTCGGTGAGTCGAGCACGGCAGCGAGAACCGCCGCGACGTCATCGCGTGTTACTTGGCCACGCGGAGCACTCTCGCCGAGGTTGACGCGGCCCGTACCGGCGTCGTTGGTAAGCCCGCCGGGGCGCACAACGGTCCAATCCAGACCGCTCGCGCGTACTGCATCGTCCGCGCGGCCCTTCGCACGCAGGTACACGCTGAAGGTGTCGTCGCCGGGCGCGTCGGGGTTGGCCCCCATACTGCTGACGATCACGTAGCGAGGTATCCCGGCCTGCTTCGCCGCCGCGATCAGCTTGACCGCGCCACCGTAGTCCATCGTGTCCTTGCGCGCGGCCCCGCTCCCGGGACCAGCGCCAGCAGCAAAAACCACCGCATCGGAGCCGGCAATCGCCTGCGCGACGTCGCCCTCGCTTGCATGCTCCAGGTCGGCCACGACGGGCTCGGCACCGGCTTCCCTCACGTCCTCCGCGTGATCAGGGTTGCGGATCAGGGCGACGGCCTCGTCGCCGCGCTGTGACAAGACCTTGGCGAGACGCAAGGCGATCTGGCCGTGGCCTCCGGCGATTGCTACGCGCATGGCGTCAAACCTAAGGCGGCACCCGATGCGGCCGCGACCCGGGGGGACCTAGCGTCGCGGAGCCTAAATCTCTTTACGCTTCGCGCCGCCCAGGCACGCACCTCGCGGCGTTCTCCTCGGTCGACATACGACCCGGTATCCCTCCCTCGTCGGCCTTGCGATGCACGCACCTGGACGACGCCAACCGCAAAGGAACTTAGGCTCCACGACACTGGTTGCGACGGCGATGATCCACGCTGCATACGTCGCGAACATCAGCCGCGGAGGCCAGCCCTCCGAAGGCGTCACCGTGGCGACCAGGACGGCGAAGATCACGAACCCGATGGAGGGAAAGAGTCCGGTCATGATCAGCAGTATCCGACTCCGACCCCGTGCGACCGTGCGCGACAAGCTGAGACTGATCAACAAGGCTGCCACGGGTAGGAAAACGAACGCGGACGTGCCGGCGACGACATGGACCCGCCCCACCACGCTCAGCTCATTCATAGGCGTGGTCACCGGGTCCGCCACGCAAAGACCGACGACCACAGTGGCGATCGCGCAGTACGACAGCGCGACCAGCCCGATCCGGCCGAGTCTGTCCCGCAGCGTGCGTCGGAGCATGACCACAAGGAAGGCATAGGCAGCGGCTGAAATCTGGAAGGCAAGCACAGCCAGCCAACCGAGTCGGCCGATGGCGTATTCGCTAATGGGCTTGCGCGCCGGATCGATCTCTGGTCGCACCAGAATCAACGCGATCAGTAGCAGTTGGTAGGCGACGGCTGTGACGACCGTGAGGCGCGCGAACAGGTCGGTATGAGTCGCCAATCCTGATCTGTCCTGCATGTGACTGCTTCTCCCGGGTTGAGCGGATCCTCTTCACGGGTACGTCGGTGCTGTGGCGTCGAACCGGACACAGCGACGCGACCGCCGGCCCTCAGGCGTTGTCCAATGCACGTTGCCCTGGTCTGACTACGCTGACGACCGTGGAGATGGTGCGGTGGGGAATCATCGGCGTTGGGAATGTGACTGAAGGCAAGAGCGGGCCTGCTTTTCAGCAGGCTGAACGATCCGAATTGGTTGCCGTGATGCGCCGAAGTGGCGATCTCGCCGCTGACTATGCTCGACGACACGACATCCCGCGTTGGTACGACGATGCCGACAAACTGATCAACGATCCGGAAGTCGACGCCGTCTACATTGCAACACCCCCTGACTCTCATAGGGACTATGTGGTCCGCGTCGCACAGGCGGGCAAGCCGGTCTATGTCGAGAAGCCGATGGCTCGCACGGCACCGGAGTGTGAGGACATGATTTCGGCTTGCAACGCGGCCGGCGTGGGTTTGTTCGTGGCCTACTACCGTCGCGCCATGCCGCGGTTTGTCACGGTCAAAGAACTGCTGGACAGCGGGCGGATCGGTCAGCTCCGATCGGTCAGCATACGCAACGAGCAGCCTGCCACAGTGGGTGAGACTGACCGCGGAGGGTGGAGGGTGGATCCCGAGATCTCAGGCGGTGGCCACTTCGTCGACCTCGGGTCTCACATCCTCGATTTGCTGGACTGGCTACTCGGTCCGGTAACCCATGCAGCCGGAATCGCCACCAACCGCGGTGGACGCTACCCAGCCGAAGACCTGGTCACCGCTGTCTTCAGCTTCCGTTCCGGTGTCGAAGGCGTCGGTGTCTGGAACTACGACTCGTTCCAGCACAAGGATCAGATCGAGATCAGTGGAACAGCGGGAGCACTGCGGTTCTCCTGCTTCGCCGACGAGCCGCTGCGGCTGCTCACTGCTCGCGGAGTGGAACAGATCAAAGCGCCCTATCCCGAGACCGTTCAACTGCCCCTCATCCAGACTGTCGTCAATGCTCTGATCGGGAATGGCGAGTCGCCCAGCAACGGAGACAGTGCCCTGAGAACGGCTCGCGTGATCGACACTCTGCTCTCGGACTACAGGGACAGTCACGGAATCAGCTTCTCTCCACGGGTTGAAACAGCCTTGAACGACACGGCGAGCTCCGCGCGGGAGCGGAAACCCCGATTCCGGTAGACGCTGCTGAGATGATGTCGACCGTCTTCGGGCTGAGGAACAAGGCCGCGGCGATCTCCTTGTTTGACATGCGCTTGGCCGCGTGCAGCGCTACTCGCGTCTCTTGAGAGGTGAGCGGCTCGATCTGCTGTAGTCGGCGGGCTTGGCCCCAGTGGCGGCAAGTTCGTCGGCAGCACGAAGCACCCAGGCCGTAAGGTCCATCTCCGCGAATGGGTCGTGAACGGTGCGCAGCTGCTCCCGCGCCTTGACTCGTTGACCGCTGCGGCGCAGGCGGGCGCCGTATAGGAGATGCGTGCGCGCGGTCTCGAACGTGTCGGGCGCGTCGGCGTGAGCGGCGACGGCCGCCTCGAACGCCTGTTCGGCGGTCTCGTCGGCGGTGGTGAGCCCGCGACACCGTGCCACCAGCGTTCGCAGCCACGGCGCGCACTAGGTCCTGCGCGAGCTGCCTGTCCGGGCCGGCGGCGGCTTCGGTTCGGTCCAGGTCGCCGCAGGGCGTACGGATCGGCGGCGAGAGCATCCGCGAGTGCACGCCCCGCACCCACGGCCTGTGGCCATCCGCTCAGCGGCCTCCAGAAGGGTTGTCTTCCCGATACCCGGCTCACCCTCCACCACCAGCGTGGTCTTCGCCCCCTCGCGAGTTGCCTCGAGCAGGGCAGCGGACCCGGGCGAGCTCGTGATCGCGACCCACGATGGTCGGAATGAGCGCCCTGACCTAACACTTTGGCCCCGCTCTGTCCCAAGGGCGGATTGCTATCGTTGACCGGTGTCAGCCGGGGACGGACGACGGCCAGCCAGCCGACGAAGCTGGATAGCGTTTCTCGGTGGCTTCGGCCTCATTGGTGTTGCGCTCCTGGCCAGCTTGACGAACGTGGTCTCCGATCTGATTACGACCGTGGCCGCGCTTGTAGGTGTTGCGGGAATGATCTATGGGGCTGCCACCGGCGTGCTTTTCGCCTTCGACCGGAGGCCCGAGGAGTGATCGAGCCCGAGACCGGAGCCGCGGTACTGATCATGTCAGTCGACTTTGTCGAGAGACATTGGCTCGAGTCCGCCTGCTGGCTCGAGCAGGTCCTGGCTAGGACACATGGTCGCTTTGGTTGCTGACCTTCTGATCTGTAGGTCTCGAACGAGGGTCAGGACCGCTGGGGGCGGTTACCAGGCCAGTCCCAGATGGCGGCAACGGCCTCCTGCTGGCTGAGCCGGGACCCGGCAGCGAACACCTGACCGAACCGGTCGTCCCCCAGCGCCTGGCGGATCTGGGCGGTCAGCTCGGCTTCGCCCCGCCGTACGGTTGGCCACGTACTGAACCCGGCCCGGCGCCGCAGGCCCTCCGCCGCCCCCGCCAGCAGCGCCGCTCGTTCGGGGTCGCCTTCCGCGAACGCCAGCTGCGCAAACGCGGCCAGGCACAGCGTCACATTGCGGATGATGCGGATTGCCAGGCTTAGGTCGAGCGCCGCATCCAGCTGCTCCCGGGCCTCATCTAGCCGGCCTTGCATGACGGCCAGGGTGCCCAGCTGCAGGCGGGAACTGGCGGTGAGCCAGGCGTAGTCAAAGCGATCCGCCAGCTCGCGCATCACGCGCAGGTGTTGCAGGGCGCTGTCGGGGCGGCCCAGGGCCGTCTCAACGGCGCCGGCGGTGTACGCGGCCAGGGCAGTCCAGAAGGGCTCGTCCTGGCCGCGGAGCTCCTCCAGGGTGGCCGACACCTCCCTCAGGGCGCCCTCGAAATCGCCGGTGATCGGCGAAGTCCAGCCCATGACCAGCTGGCATATTGCATGCAAGAGGGGGTCCTGGATCTCCTCCAGCAGCGGTTCCAGGCGTCGGCGGGCGGCCAGCGCCGCCGAGTCGTCACCGACCTCGTTGGCGACCACCGTCGCCGTCCACTCCAGTTCGGCCTGGGACTTGGGGTCGAAGGAGGACGGCGGCGGGCAGCAGCTCCTCGACCCAGGGGCGGGCCTGCGCTTGACGGTCCCGCAGGAACCAGAACGGCCACAACATACGGAACAGGTGCGGCAGCGGCGTGGGGTCGTGGGCCAGGTACCAGTGCACTGCGGAGGCTAGGTTGGGTGCCTCGGCCTGGAGCCGCTCAAGCCACTCGCTCTGGCCGGCGCCGCGTAGCGGCCGGTCCGCCTGCTCGACCAGCGCTCGGTAATAATCAGCGTGCCGGCGCTGAACCTCGGCGGCGTCGGGGCGGGCCGCCAGCCGCTCGGCCACGAACGCGCGTACGGTCTCCAGCATCCGGCAGCGGGACGCGTCGCTGCTCAGGTCGAGCTGGACAAGGCTATGCCGGGCCAGCGCCTCCAACAGCTCCAGCGCCCTGTCCTCCTCCAGCCCGGCCACCCGCGCCGCGGCGTCGATGGTCCAGCCGTCGGTGAATACCGCGACCGTCTCCAGCAGCGATCGCTCGCTGTCATCGAGCAGGCCCACGCTCCACTCCACCGTTGCCCGCAGGGTGCGCTGCCGCTCGGGAAGGTCCACCGCTCCGGTGCCCAGCGCGTCCAGCGAGGCGGTCAGTCGGGCCAGTAGCCCGGCCGGATCCAGCAGCCGGGTACGGGCTGCCGCCAGCTCGATCGCCAGCGGCAGGCCCTCTAGCCGGCGGCAGATCTCCGCCACCGCCGCTGCGTTGCGCGCGGTCAGCGCGAAGCCGGGGCGCACCGACCGGGCGCGGTCCACAAACAGCGCCACCGCCGGCGCGGACTCCAGTTCCGCCGGCGGAATCGTGGCGGGGTCGGCTGGCACGGGCAGTGGCGGCACCGGGTACTCCCGCTCAGCAGCCAGCCCTAGCACCCTCCGGCTGGTGGCCAGGATTGCCACCCCACGGCAGCGGCCCAGCAACTCGCCTAGGTCACCTGCGGCGCTGACCACCTGCTCCAGGTTGTCCAGAATCAGCATCCACCGGTCGTCGCCGAACCATTCGGCCAGCGCCTGCAGGGGCGATCCCGCTCCTCCAAGGCTGGCGCCCACAGCCCGGGCGACGCCGTCCAGAACGAGCGCGGGGTCCGTGACCGCGGACAGCGGCACGAACACCACGCTCGAGCCGAACCGGTCCCGCAGTCGCTCGCCCACCGCCACCGCCAGCCGGGTCTTGCCGATCCCGCCCGGCCCGGTCAGGGTCACCAGCCGCGCCTCACCCAGTGCGGTCGCGGTCTGCTCCAGCTCCTGGGCACGGCCGATGAACGCGCTCACCTGCAACGGCAGATTGCCAGTGCGGTCTGCAAGGGTGCGGATGGGCGGGAAGTCGGCTGGCATGTCGGCATGGGTCAGCTGATAGATCAACTCTGGCTCGACCAGATCGCGAAGCCGGAACTCGCCCAAGCGCTTCAGCCCCAACCCGCTGCCCAGACGGCCGTCCACCAGATCACGCGTCGCCTTGGTGAGCAGCACCTGCCCGCCATGCGCAGCTGCTCTCACCCGGGCACACCGGTTGATCGGCGTGTGGTCGAGACGATCGCCTCCGCGCACCCGCGCCTCCCCGGTGTGCAGCCCCATCCGCACCTGCAGAGTGACCCCATTGGGCCACGCCTCGCGACCGAGCCGAAGCTGACCAACGCCGGCCGCCTCGACCGCGGAAATCGCGCTGGGAAAGACGGCGAAGAAACTATCCCCCTCCCCACGAGAGATCACCACCACCCCACCATGTCCCTCGATCACTTCGGCCAGAAGCCGATCATGCTGCTGTAGCGCCACCTCCATCGTCGCCGGATCGCTTTCCCACAGCCGGGTGGAGCCCTCAATGTCGGTTAGCAGGAACGTGACCGTCCCCGCCGGCAGCTCCACCCCGCCTGGTTCGTCCGCGTCCTGCGGCGGACGCGGCATATCAATGCTGACCGTCGCGTCCGCAAAGCTCTCGCTTAACAACACAGCAAGGTCGTCGGCCAGCAGCCGTTCCAGCTCCCTTGCTGTGGCGAAGTGTCGGTACGACACTGCGCCAGCCGCGCGAATATCGTCGATCATCGCCCTCAGCCCCGGCTCCTGGTCCGGAGCCGGATGCTTCAGGTACAACAGCATCGGCTTGCCAGCAGCCAGCCGGTACTCATCCTCCAGACCCGAGATCTCCATCCCTGGCGCGACCCAGCCATACCGCTGCCAGTAAATGCCGACAAACACCTGGCTCTGCTCCAAGTAGGCCCGGTACATGCTGCGCGGCGGGTGAGGCCTGGCGCCGGATTCATACCACACCGGAACCAGATGCAGCCGCCGGATCGCCCGCCGCGCCGCCGCCCGCTCCTCAGCCAGTTCCTCCAGGGTCGAGGAAATGAACACCCGGACCCGCTGGTCAGGCGTGAGGATCACCGCTGCCCGATCCACAGGCGATTCCTCGCCCAGCGAAGCTGTCACAACTGCACCCGTGAATTCGCCATGTCTCAATCTCCCAGCCGAAACGCAAGGTAGGAACGGCCGTCGTCGGGCTAACGCGAGCCCATCTCCTGATGAACCGCATCGACGCAGCCGGCGTCGGTCAGCGACGCCACGACAACCCTGTACCGCTAGTATCGATCTCCAGGGCCATCCTCACACCTGGCTCGGCCGCCGGACCAAACGTTGTAGCTCGCAGCATTGTCCAAGCGCGATTAGCCCGTTGCCAGATCCATTTCCGGAGCCTGCAGACGGTGATCAGTCACGGGCCCAGGTTGATCTCGATCCAGGCCACACCCTTTGGACGCTCCACAATGTGTCGGCCCTCCGCCTGAGGGCCGATGAGCACCCGGTAGCGGAAACCCCCCTTTCAGACGGCGGACTCGCGGATTGAAACTGCATTTCGGCCCGGCTGAGCTGAGCTCTGGTTTTGGTGACTGGCTCGAGCCCTCGACGTCATCGGGCTGCACGCGTCCATTCTCCTAGCGCGTCCCGTCGTACCAGAGGCGTGTACTTCGGCTTCGACATGGCTTAGCCCGAACGACGCTACGCTGTGACGCCTGCAACGCGAGCCGGAGCGTATCTAGTTCAAACAGACGTTGCATCGGGGGTCGGGGTGTGCACGAGAGCTGGATCCGGCGGCAGGTTTGGAACGCTGGTCATGAAGATGGCTGGTTTTGCTTTGGCCATCATGGTGCTCACGTCATGTGCCGGCGGTGGGAACATCGAGGGACCGGCAACGCCATCACGCTCAGCAAGCCAACTGCCCACGCCCACGGTGTCCCTGCCGACCTCCACGAGGTCGGCTCCCCGCCCTGAGATTCCCAGTCCAACGCCGGCGAAACCGAGTCCCGCGCTCTCCTCGATCCGGCCGACTGAGGAGCCGACGTCCCCTCAAGAACCGACACCGACGCCATCGGCGACGAAGAATCCCTCGCGATCACCGATCCGCGAGGAGACCACCGCGACCCAGACAGTCACTGCAGCGCCGAGTCCGTCGACTGCCACCCAGACAGTCACTGCAGAGCCGAGTCCGTCGACTGTCACCCGATCGGTGACTATCAGCCCATCGCCGACTGCAAGCCCGTCGCCGTCCTCGTCCGCGGCGGGTGAGTCTGCCGAAACAGGCGCAGTTTCCTGGTTTTGGTGGGCGCTCGGGGGTTTATTGCTTGCAGCCGCGGTAGCGACACCCCTTCTCGTGCGGGCACACCGTCGACGAGTCTGGAGGGCTGATTTTGCAACGGCCGGGCAAGAGGTGGCGTGGTTTGCCCGCGTCCTCGTCCCTGAGCTGGGCCAATCGGGCTCTCTTGATCAGATCCAAGGCGGCTGGAGCGTCGGCGCGAATCGGATAGCCGCTGTCGAGGATCGGCTGACCGTACTCGAGGCTTCGGCCCCGGACGACGCCGCTCGAACTGGGACGCGCACCCTGCGAGACGCAGTACGAGCGTCGCGTGGATGGGTAGAGGAACTGCTCCAATCTGGGGACCCAGATGCCATCTCTCCAACCCTGAACGAGGTTACCGCCGAACTCGAGGCCGCCCTAGGTTCTTTGGACCAGGCAGGGTAAAGCAGCCGCAGCCACACCTCGGCGGCGATGACGCTCGACGTCTACGCCAGCCCTTTTCCTGGCCGGGTACGCCCTCGAGCTACATGCATCGCTGCACAACCTCTTGGCGCAGCCACCGGCGCCAACCGACCGTAGGATCTTCACGTTGGAGGGGAGGTGGCGTGGAGGGAATCTTCGGACGCGACCTCGAGCTCACCGCGATAGAGCAGTTCCTCAACTCCGCGCCGAACTGGCCGAGCGCCATGGTCATCGAGGGTGAGGCCGGAATCGGAAAAACCACCCTTTGGCTCGAGGGCCTCCGGCGCGCCGAGGAACGGAGTATGCGGGTTCTCCAGGCACGGCCCGCCGAGAGCGAGCAGAAGCTGTCGTACGTTGCGCTCGCGGATCTGGTCGTCGAGGCGTTCGATGAGGTGGGATCGGCCCTTCCTGGAGTCCAACAGCGGGCGCTCGCCGGTGCTCTCGTCCGGGACGAAGCTGTCGACGGAACCTCCGCGCGGACGACGGCCACCGCTTTTGTCGGCGTGCTCGCAGCGTGTGCGGAGAAGAGCGCGGTGCTGCTCGCCGTCGATGACGTTCAGTGGCTTGATTCAGCCTCGGCAGAGTCGCTGGCCTTCGCGCTGCGCCGTTTGCCGCCGAAGGTCGGTGTGCTGCTCGCACACCGGGTGGAGCCCAGACGCGAGCTGCCGCTCGGGCTCGCTCGAGCGCTGCCGGATGACCGACTGTTGCGCATCGCTCCTCGTCCGCTCTCGCTTGCTGCGCTCCATCACTTGGTGAAGTTCCGACACGGCACCTCGCTTCCGCGGCCGCTTCTGGCGCGCCTGGCCGACGCGTCCGGAGGGAATCCCTTCTATGCGCTCGAGATGGCTCGCGCGCTCGCGCCAGACGGCGATCTCAAGCCGACGCAGCCTTTGCCCGTTCCCCGTAACCTCGAGGAGCTGGTGCTCTCGCGGGTCGAGACCTTGTCAGCGCCCGCACGGCAGCTCGCGCTGGCCGCGGCCGCGACCTCGCAGCCGACCCGCTCCGTTCTCGCATCGGCGCTTCCCACGGATTCCGACTTCGGTGCCGCGCTCCTCGAGGCGGAGGAGGCGGGGGTGCTTTCCTCGGAGAATGAGCGGATCCGGTTCGAGCACCCACTCCTCGCGTCGGTGATCTACGGCTCAGCCTCGGCCGAGCGGCGGCGGCAACTGCACAAGCGTCTTGCGCAATTGGTGTCGGACCCCGAAGAGCGGGCTCGTCATCTGGCGCTCTGCACGACGGAACCGGATGAAGAAATCGCCGCAGAGCTCGAGGCGGCCGCGGCGTTGGCCGCGCGACGAGGCGCACCAGAGGCGGCGGCTGAGCTCTTTTCGGCAGCAAAGCGGTTGACGCCGCAGGCCCGCGGGGAGGAGCTGACGAGTCGAGGGCTCGGCGAGGCCAAAGCGCTCCTCGCGGCTGCCGACGTCGGTGGCGCGCGCAAGATCGCCAGCGAGGCAGCAGCCGCCAGCGCCGCCGGCCCGCGCGCCGAGGCAGAACTCCTTCTCGGTGACCTCGATTGGATAGGCGGCTCCTGGGCAAGCGCGATCGAGCACTTGGAGAACGCCCTTGCGGCGGAGCCCGAAGATCCTGCGCTCGCGGCGCGCACCTACCCGAAGCTCGTCAACTACACCGTCGCTCACGCCCCCGGTGAGGGGATCGAGCGCGCGGAGCGCGCCCTCGCGGCCTTGAGCACGGAGCGGGTGCCTGCGGCGGTCGCCTCAGTCACATTCGACTTGTACTGGGCCGAGCTCTTGCTCGGGCACGGTGCACGCCCAGAGCTCCTCGAGCGTTGGGGTGCGCTCGAGGACCAGGCCGGGCCGGAGGCACCGAAGAGCGTCATCCCTCTCATCTACTTCCACTCGATCGACGACTTCGACGCCGCACGCAATCGGCACGCCGTCGAAGCCGAGTGGTACCGCGTGCGCGGTGAGGAAGGGTGGGTGGCGGAGCGCCTCGCGCATCTCGGGTTCGCCGAGTTCCGCGCCGGACGGTGGGGACTGGCCGAGCGGCTCGTCGAGGACTCCTGCACCGCAATCGCTCAGCTCGAGCGCCCGGGCCCGTGGACGATGCCCTTCCGTCTCCGCTCATTCGTCGACGCGGGACGCGGCAGGACCGAACGTGCGCGTACGACGCTGCTGCCTCTGATCGACGAGGCGAACCGCTCAGGGCGGACGTCCTGGGAGTCGCTCTTCCTCTCGACGCTCGCGTTCGTGGAATTTGCCGATGATGATCACGCGGCAGTAGATGCGGCGCTGACGCGGATGTACCGCTGCATCGAGGACATGGGCATACGTGACCTCGTACCCGACCGAAGCGAGCCGCTGCACATCGAATCGCTCGTCGCTCTCGGCGAGGTCGAGCGTGCCAGGGGCGCGCTCACCCGGCTCGAGAAGCGGGGACGCGTCTTCCCGCGACTCTGGATCGATATGGCCCTGCCGCGAGCGCGAGCGATCGTCCTAGCCGCGGAGGGGGGCCTCGAGAAGGCATTCGCTGCCCTCGACGCGCTCGACGAGGCCGCGGCGGCGAACCTTCCGTTCGATTTCGCGTGGACCCTTCTCGTGCGCGGCCGACTGCACCGGCGGGCGAAGCAGCGGCACGTGGCCGCAGAGGTGTTACGCGCGGCGCTCAAGCAGTTCGAGCAGCTGGGCGCACCTTCGTGGATCGAGCGGACGAGAGCAGAGCTCGACCGCGTTGGCCTACGCCGAGCGCCAACCGAGCTGACAGCGACCGAGCGTCGCGTCGCTGAGCTGGCGGCGAGCGGCCTCACCAACCGAGAAGTCGCCAGCAAGGCCTTTATGAGTCCCAAGACGGTTCAGGCGAACCTAGCCCGCGTCTATCGCAAGCTCGGCATCAGCTCGCGGGCTGAGCTCGGCGCCCGCATGTCCGAAGAACGCGGCCGGGCAGCGGCACAAACGTAGCCAAACGGCCGATTCGCCGGCGCAGGCGTCGGCCGTACGGTCGTCGCATGACGAAGGCGAGCAACAGCGGGAACGTCTACCTCGTCGAGCACTATTCGCCCGGCCTCACAGTCGACGGGCTGGGTTCCCGGGCGGCGCGCGTCCGCGACACGGCGGTCGCGATGGGAAGTGAAGGAAGGGCTGTCCGCTACCTGCGGTCCACGATCGTGCCGGCGGACGAGGCGCTCCTGTGCGTCTTCGAAGCAGATTCGGAGGAACTCGTGCGCGAGGTCTACGCGCGTGCGGGTGTGCCTTTCGAACGTCTCTCGGCCGCAATAGCGGACGAGAGCGAGTGGCTGGACTCAGGGCCACCGCCTGGCGCCGGCGGTGCAGAGGGGACAGCGCAACGACCAACACAACGCGAGCTGCGAGCGTCGGGAATCGCGCGCCGCCGCACGGAGGAGGAGGGAGCAGAGGCGCACTTTCCTCTGCGAGCGACGACGACGGCGGCGGATTCGCGATGTTCGCGACGCCGATCTGCAGGAGGAGCTGACGGAACAACGCTTTTCCGTTCCGTCTGCTCCGACGAAGACGGCGGCGACCCGGCGAACATCGCAGCGAGCGGAGCGAGCAATCAAACACCGCGCGATGCGCGAGTAGCTCAGAAAAAGGAGAAGCCATGACAAAGGTAAAAACACTGCTGGCGACAGCCGTACTGGTGGTACTGGCGGCGCTCTTCGGCGCCGGAGCGATTGCGACCTCGGCAGTCGCCGAACCGCGCGCGGAGTCCGGCAACCAGCTGGCCGGAACGTGGAACGTCACCGTCGACCGGCCCGCGCCACTTCCGCCTCTGAAGTCGGTGCAGGTCTTCACAAGTAGCGGCTCGTTGATCGAGATGGCGAATGAGTCGCAGGCAAGCCGGACTGCCCAGTACGGCTCTTGGGAGCCAATCCGCGGCCAACTTTACGCAGCGACCGCGCTCTTCTACCGCTTCGATGCCCAGGGGAACTTCGTGGGCACCACGAAGATCAACAAGACCATCGAGCTGGGTAACAACGGAAACACTTTCCAGCACATCGCGCGGGTGGGCGTCTACGACGCGCAAGACAAATTGGTGCAGAGCGTCGTCGGCCGGGCGAGCGGCGTGCGGATGCCGATCGAGCGGATTTCCGACCTGCCGTGACCCGAAGCGCTGCGATGCGCAAACGGGACATGGTCCGAATCGCTGTGAGGGCGGGCGTCAGCCCGCCCTCACTGCACTCGCGACACGGTTGGAACCCCACACGGCCGAGCGACGACATAGCGGTCAAGCTGACTGGTGCCCTGCGACCGGCTCTCCTGATGATGGCTGATCCGGCTGGGGTGGCTGAGTCTCGGTCAACTTCGTGTACTGCGCCTTGCCGCGTCTGACCGCTGTCGTGCATCCGATCACGAACAGCGCGAGGAGCACGGGCGCGACATACATGCCGATCTTGGTGTTGCCCGAGGTGCCGAGCACGCCCCAGATCGGAGCGCCGATGGCGTTGCCCGCGTAGATAAATGCAACAGCGAGGGCAAAGATCTTGCCGAACTCCCGCAGGCCCATCCCCTGGGCGATGACGAGCGGTGGCGTCACCAACGCGTTGGAGATACCGGCGGATAAGAAGATCATGACGACGTACATGAGCGCCACCGAGGAGCCGTAGACCATCGAGGGTAGGTAAACAATCGCCAGTGCCATAAGGGTCATGCTGATCAGCAGCATGCCGACCAGGCCGATCTTGTCGTGGAGCAGGCCGAGGACCGGCTTCCAGATGACAAGGAAGGTGAGCCACACCATGAACAGCGAGGAGTAGAACGCGACCTGCCCGGGCGTCCAGGACGTCTTGTCAATCGGGTTGGGGTATGCCGCGGTGCGGAACACGATCGACAGTATCTGCGTAAGCGACGCGACTCCGCCCAAGATCAAAAAGGAGACGGAGGCGATCCAGAAGTTCGAGTTCTTCAGGGCCTGCTTGTAGGTGAACCCCGGGAGGGCCTGAGGGGAAGCGGGCGCGCCACCGGCTGCCGATTGAGCGCTTTCGGCGCCGTAAGGAACTAAGCCGACGTCGACCGGCTGGTTCCTGATAAGGAACAGCGCCGGCACGATGGTGCAGACCGCCATCGAGGCGGCCATGATCGAGATGACGCCACGCCACCCAACCGAGGACTGCGCCAAGGTCGGCCCGATAGTGGCCCAGATCAGACCGCCGACACCGGTGCCCGCCAGGACGATGCCCAGCACGAGGCCACGCCGGGCGACAAACCAGGCGTTGACGAGGACCGGTGGGGCGAGCGCAATGCTCATGCCGTACCCGAGACCCAGGAGAGCCCCGGCGATATAAAACGTCAGGTTGCCGGTTGACGCTGCGAAGAGAGCCAGACCACCTGTCATGATGATGCCGCCGACAACCAGCATGACGCGGCTGCCGTACTTGGCCAGCAGCCGACCGGCGAAGAACATCAGCGGAATGACGATGGCAAACGTCAGAACAGAGAAGTAGATAAGGAAGGCACCCTGCCCGCCGTGGATCTCCACAGGCGCTTGCATGCCGTTGGACAAGGTCCTTAGCACGACGTTTCCGGCGGCATCCTTCTGGTAGTACAGGTCGGAAATGATCGGCGCCGTCATGAGCAGCAGCCCGGAGAGCACGATCGATGCACCGATCATGACGATGAATGCACCGCCGGCTACCGTCCAGTGGCGGGCGCTGCTCTGGGCCTTCGCGGCAACAATGCCGGTCATAATGAAGCCCCTCGCTGCTGGCGCTTACCCGCTGTACGCGAAGCCCGATAGCCAGCTGACGATCTGAGGATAACGTCAACCCTGATTGCCGCGACGCCGGTGTTTGTCCGGTCTCGGATTGATCGAAGAGCAAGCTGCCCACCGACTTCCGCGGACAGACGGCTCGGAGCCGCCTTGGGTTGGCCCAAATACGCTCGAAGCGTGAGTTCAGGATTCCCCCGGTGGTGGCGAATTGGGCTCGCCACCACGGAAGTCGTGCTGGCCGCCGGCTTGATGGTGGCCGCGGTGACGGAGGGCGGCTGGTACTGGTGGGCGGGCGCCATCGCGGCCGCGACCCTCGCTCTGATCAACCTGTCCGTGTACTTGCGCACCGAGCGTGCGCGGCGTAGACCACCTGATCCATAGGCGTCGATCGCAAGTGCCCCCGGCTGTGGCCTGTGAGCGGTTGATCCTGTCAGCGGTTGATGTAGTCCAAGTGGAGCATCTGCTTGAGGACGTGGTCGAGCTGGTCGTCGTTGAAGATCGACTTCCAGTCTTCCTTGATGATCTTGGTGCGGCCGTAGTCCATGGCGATCAAGCAGGCGTCGGAGAACGGATTGTCGCCGCGTAGGCCGTTGGCGAGGGCGACCTGGACGTGGCCCATCAGCATGGCCCGGGCCGCTGGCTCGGGCACACCTACGCTGTGGATGGTCGCCTGCAGGGCGTCGTTGAGCAGGTCGCCGATCATGCAAGCGACGACCTCGACCAAGATCGGCTCGAGGTAGGCGAGCTGCTTCACCGTCACCCAGTGCACGTCGAGTACGGGGGCGTACATCAGCCGGATGACCGTCTCGGCGATCGCTTGCTTCTCTGCGTCGCCCGATTCCAGCGCGGCTACGACGTCCTGCGGTGCTGCGATACCGCCGAACGTGTCTGTGAGCTCGGCCTCGGTCTTGCGCTGCAGAAACACCGACGGGTGGCAGGGGTGCGCGACGGCGTACTCGACGTCTGATCGCTTGTAGAGCAGGTTGGCGTAGGCGGCGGCCGGGTCGAGGGTCAACACGATGGTGCCTGGCGGGAGCAACGGGACCACCTGCTCGGAAACAGGGCCGAGGGCGATGTCGGGAACGGCGAGGATAACCACATCGGCGTCGCGGACGGCGGTGCTGATGTCGGTGAGGGCGCGGCCGGCGTCGAGGGTCCGCTGCTGGCCGGCCGGGGAGTTCTCGACATAGTGGAGGTCGTGCGCACTGCGCTGCAGGTTGTCGGAGACACGCATGCCCATCTTCCCGCCCGCGCCGACGACGGCGATCTTTAGTTGCTCTGCGGTCATGCTGCCTGGCTCCTTAGGTAGGTGAGATTGTGGAGGTTCCACTGGTTCTCGGTGCGGATGGTGCTGGCGCTGTCGCCTTGCCAGGGCAACCAGTGCTCGATGATCTGGCTGAGGTTGCGTTCGGTGGCGCGGGTGGTTGTGACCAGGTGCTGGTAGTCGAGCAGTCCTTCCCCTAGCGGGCAGCCTGCGAGGCTGAACCCGACCCAGCCGTCGCGTCGGCTGAACGCGAAGTCCTTCACGTGGATGTTGCGGACATAAGGCGCGACGGCTTCCACCGTGGCGGTGGGGAGTTCGAGGGCGGCGACGCAGTTGGCTGGATCCACGCAGATGCCGACAGCCGGTGAATCGACGCGGCGAACGATGTCGACCAAGGTGGCGACCGGGATCTGTTCGTAGGTTTCCAGCGCGATAGTGACCCCGGCATCCTCGAACGCTGCAGCCGCGGTCCCCAGCAGGCGTATTGCCTCATCCGGGCCGGGCCGGTGATCTCCGGTATTGATCATGCTGCGCAGCATGGTGGCGTCGAGCCGGCGCGCGATGTCGAGATAACGGCGCAGATGCTCAACCCGGACGCCTCGGGTGCCGAGTTCCAGCCGCACAGCGCGGCGGCTGGCGTGAGTGCTGAGGCGGTCGAGATCATCGGGTTCGTAGGACTCCAGCCGGGGGTAGTCGCAGATCTGGAACACACTTGCGCCGAGGTCGGATGTCCGGTCGATCATCTGGGCCAGGGTGAGGGGGTTTTCAGCGGTGTCGTGCCACTGCCAGAAGAAGGCGTACGTGCCCAGGCCGATGGTCATCAGCTTGGCTCCTGTGTCGACATCGAATGCGGAATACATCTCATTAACTAGTGCGCCGGTCGGATGCCCGCTGGCGACACTCTGCCCGTAGAACAGAGTATCTGTCAACCGGTTGACCAATTATTGGTCGACCGGTTAGCCACCTGCCTGTTAGCCTGTGCCCATGCCCCGGCCCAGCGCCGAGGAACTGCAGCTGTCTGCTGACGAGTTGACGGCTGCCCTCGGCGGAAACATCACCAGCACCACCGCCGTTGCGGAAGTGACGCGGCGACTACTGGACTTCTTCACCACGGGGACGCTCCAGCCCGGAGATCGACTCCCTCCCGAGCGACAGCTGGCCGCCTCGATGGGTGTGGGCCGCTCAGCCATCCGAGAGGCGCTGGCCGCGCTTGAACTACTCGGCGTTGTGGATGTACGCCCAGGATCGGGCACCTATCTGCGAGGCCGGGCATCGGAACTGCTGCCGCAAACGCTGTCATGGGGGCTGTTGATCGGCGCGCCGAAGACCCGCGAGGTCATTGACG
The DNA here is from genome assembly GCA_963836855.1 of uncultured Actinomycetota bacterium. GTDB lineage: Bacteria > Actinomycetota > Actinomycetes > Propionibacteriales > Propionibacteriaceae > Microlunatus. The sequence continues at coordinate 234,109 of CAWILN010000022.1, forward strand.
TCCGCCACGCACTCGAGGTTCAGGCGGCACGGCTCGCCGCCGCAACCTCGAACCCCGGCAACATTGTTGAGCTAGAGGACCAGCTGGCCACAATGGAGTCGAACATTGACGGCGACTACGGTGCATTCGCGGCCGCCGACATGCACTTCCACCAGACGATCGCCGGCGCGGCCGACAACGCCCTGCTTGAGGATCTCCTACAGAGTGTCCGCTCGCTGATCCGCGTCTGGGTCGAACGGGGGCTCAACGACTCTGACCATGCTCGCCTGGCCTGTGCTGAGCACCGCGCTGTCCTGGAGGCGTTGCGTGGCCACGACGCCGACGCCGCGGCCGCAGCGATGAGCACTCACATGGACACTGCCCGCCGCCGCCTGCTCGGATTCTTGGACACATCAGCCGCGTAACCCTCAAACTGACGCGACCTCACACTCATCGTGGTCTGGACTAGATTGGTCAACCGGTTGACAGGTTGATGAATTGCATCCAATATTGAGTCTCATGGTTGATCTGCGGCAATCCGACGGGGATCCGGACCTGACCCGTGTCGACGCGCGTCGACCGCATCAGCCTCAGCACCGCAAGCGGTCCGCTGCCTCGCCCCAGTCACGCATGCTGCAGAAAACGCGACAATGATGTACGTCTCACCATCCACGGGGCGGGAGATCAAGGCCGTCCTCTTCGACACATTCGGAAGCGTCGTGGACTGGCGCTCAGGTGTCGCCCGCGACGTCGCCGCCTTCGCCAAACGCCACCGGATCGACCTGGACGCCGCAGGATTCGCCGACGCATGGCGGGCCAAGTATGAGCCGTCAATGGAGCCGATCCGCAACGGGAGCCGCGAGTTCGTGCCGCTGGACCAGCTGCACCTGGAGAATCTCCACGCAACCCTTGCCGAATTCGGCCTGAACGCGGCCGACTTCGACGATCGTGACCTCGCCGATCTCAACGCGGCATGGCAGCGGCTGGATCCGTGGGAGGACAGCGTCGCTGGCCTGGTCGAACTCGGCAAACACGTGATTGTCGGACCGCTGTCGAACGCCAACCTCGCTCTGCTGCTGCGGATGGCGCTGCGGGCGAAACTGCCTTGGACCGTGATCGTCGGTTCGGACGGGACCCGAGCCTACAAGCCGACCCCGGAGGCGTATCGGAACATGGCGCGGATCCTACGGCTCGCTCGAGGCGAGGTCATGCTCGCGGCGGCCCACAACCGCGATCTCACGTTTGCCCAACGGGCGGGACTCGGCACAGCCTTCATCCCACGTCCGACTGAGCTCGGCCCAGGCCAGACGACGGACCTGGCGGCCGAAGGCGATTGGGACCTTGTCTGCGCAAGCATCCTCGACCTCGGCAGCCGGTTCGCCGATGCCTGAAACCGCCCGCACTGCCGGCCGGTGCGTCGGCCAAGGAGATGAGGAGCGATGGAAATGGAATACGTCCGTTTAGGTAGCACCGGGCTGGAGGTCTCTCAGCTCGTGCTCGGCTGTATGAGCTTCGGCGATCCGAAGCGTGGCTCCCACCCATGGACCCTGGACGAGGAGAGCAGCCGACCGCTGATCCGTCAGGCAGTCGAGGCGGGCATCAACTTCTTCGATACAGCAAACGTGTACTCCGCCGGCAGCAGCGAGGAGATCGTCGGCCGGGCCCTGAGCGATTTCGGCCGCCGCGACGAATTGGTGATCGCGACCAAGGTCCATGGCCGTATGCACGATGGCCCAAACGGGGCAGGCCTGTCGCGGAAGGCGATCATGGCCGAGGTGGACGCCAGCCTGGCACGACTGGGTACGGACTACATCGACCTTTATCAGATTCACCGCTGGGATCAACGAACCCCGATCGAGGAGACCCTGGAGGCTCTGCACGACGTGGTGAAGGCCGGTAAGTCGCGTTACATCGGCGCCTCGTCGATGAACGCCTGGCAGTTCTCCAAAGCTCACTACCTCGCCCGCATCGCCGGCCTGACGCCGTTCGTGTCGATGCAGAACCATTACAACCTGCTCAACCGGGAGGAGGAGCGGGAGATGCTGCCGCTGTGCGCCGATCTGGGGGTCGGGGTTATCCCCTGGAGCCCCCTCGCCCGAGGAAGACTCACCCGTGACTGGGACGAGGAGACTAGCCGCAGCCAAACAGATGAGTTCGGAAGCAACCTTTACCCTCCCGGTGATCGGTCGATCGTCGAGCAGGTCGCCCGCATCGCCACTGAGCGGCAGGTGCCCCGAGCACGCGTCGCGCTCGCCTGGGTGGCCAGCCGGCCGGGCATCACCGCGCCGATCATCGGCGCCACCAAACCGCACCACATCGACGATGCAGTCGCCGCTCTCGACATCGTGTTGACCGACGCCGAGGTACAGCAGCTGGAGACCGCGTACGAACCGCATTACCCGGCCGGCTTCTGACCGACCCCGAGTTCAAGGCGCGACCTAACCAACCGAAGGATCGACCCAAAGCGATGCCAGGCTCGCGTGGGCGGGGCCATCACACAGCTGCGTATCGCCTCAGCGGCGGCGGATCAGCAAATCCACTCCGTCGAGGATTCGTTGTACCCCAAAGTCGAGGGCCTGGTCCGTGGCGCACCTTCGACGTGGTGATCGGCGCCGACGGACTGCACTCCGGTGTCCGCCGCCTCGCCTTCGGCCCAGAGCAGCAGTACGTGCGGCACATGCACTACTACCTGGCCGGCTGGGACGTGCCCAACGACCTTGGCGTCGACGGCACCGGGCAGCAGTACAACGTGCCCGGCCGGATGGCGAGCGTCGCCGCCGACCGGCGAGACCCGGCGCGGGCCGGAGCGCAGGTCGTGTTCGTCTCGCCGCTGCTGGGGTTCGCGTGGCACGACCTCCATCGGCAGAAGGCGTTGATTATCGATACCTTCGCCGGGCTCGGCTGGCACGTACCGAGACTGCTCGACGGCCTGCGCCGGCATCGGAGCTGTACTTCGACTCGATCAGCCGGGTCAGCGTGTCGAACTGGGTCACCGGGCGCATCGGGTTGCTCGGCGACGCCGCGTGGGGCGTGACGCTGGGCGGAGGGCGTGGGCACCGGCCTCGTCGGTGCGTACGTCCTCGCTGGTGAGCTCGCCGCCGCGCGCGGCGAGCACTGCGCCGCGTTCGCCGCGTACCAGCGCCGGATGCGTCCGTACGCGGCCCGCTGGCAACGCGGCGCCAACCCTGGCAAGTTCCTCGCCCCATCCACAGCTCTCGGCCTACGGACCCGCAACAGCTTGTTCCGTACCCGGCTGGTCCAAGAGATGCTGATCAGCAGCACCAAGACGCTAGCGACCGACCTGGCCCTGCCCGACTACACCGCCGCGTGACGCTGGCCGGCTGCGGACTATCAGGCAGATAAGCTCCACCTCGGCTACCGCGCCGCACAGCGGATCGCCGAACTCGTCGGTGAATTCCTCGCCGCACTCGGCAACACATCCAACCGAAGTAGAGCGGAGGCGCACATGAAACTTGCCGGTAAGGTCCTAGTCGTCACCGGCGCCGGCAGCGGCATCGCTCGGGCGGTGACGCTCGAGGCCCTACGCCGCGGCGCGAGAGTCGCCGCGGTCGACCTCAACACGACGACGCTGGAGGAGACCACAACCCTTGCCGCGGCCGACGGTGCGGTTTCGACCCACGTCCTGAACCTCGCGGACCGAGCGGCCGTGGAGGCTCTGCCCGGGCAGGTGATTGCGCGGCAGGGAGCCGTCGATGGGCTCGTGCATTGCGCCGGGATCATTCAGCCATTCGCGAAGTTGCAGGACCTCGAGTACAGCGCCATCGAGCGGGTCTTCGCCGTCAACTGGTGGGGGACGCTGTACCTGAACAAGACGTTCCTGCCGGAGCTGCTCGAGCGACCCGAGGGTCACATCGTCAACGTAGCGAGTATGGGCGGGTTCCTGCCCGTTCCCGGCCAGACGGTCTACGGCGCCTCGAAGGCCGCGGTCAAGCTGTTGACCGAGGGCCTGCACTCGGAGTGTGCGGGGACGAACGTCCATGTCACCGCGGTGTTCCCCGGAGCTGTCGCAACGAACATCACAGCCAACTCGGGGGTCACGATCCCGATCGGCGACGCTACAGCGGCCGCACAGACACGCAAAACCACCACGCCGGAACGCGCCGCGCGCGACATCCTCGACGGTATGGAGAGCAACGCCTATCGCGTACTGATCGGCCGGGACGCGAAGCTGATGGACATCCTCTACCGCCTTACCCCGCGGCGCTCCGCCCGCCTCATAGCGGACAGAATGAAGGATCTACTGGGACGGTGACTCGGGCGGCCATGAGGCCCAGGCGAATCCTCGAAATCGGACCTTTCGGTCAGAGCGACTCAGTAAGCGATCCGACCGCGAAGCGCGCCGTGCCGCCTGGCAGCCTCGGCTTGCCGCCTTCACTCACAGTGATTTCCACATATTCCCACTGACAAGTAGGGAATCGTCCAAGCACTGTCGTAGGCGTCTGTTGGCCGATGTCGGCCGGTGAGGGACGGATTCGGTTAGGACTAGCCGGTGGATCGTCGTGGTCGTCTGGGTGTTGGGCCGAACGACCGACGCCCGCGCCCGCCCGTGCGTCAGCCGACAAGTACCGAGACGAGCGCCGCGCAGAAGTCGTCGGTCCTCCCGGTCGATCCCTTCACGACGCCGAGGTCCTCGAGGAACTCGTCGTCGGACGGGTCGGTCGGCGTGCCGCCGTGGTCGACCAGCAACTCGGACCGAACCTGGCCGGGGTTCCTGGCGATGGCTTTGCCGTCCGGGCCGTATGCAGCCGCAGGTCCGGTGGTCAACACGAGGATCGTCAGTGTGCCGTCGCCGTTGTCGGTCACGCGGAGGTCCTTGTCGACAACCTTGCCGACCGAGGTGGCGGTGTTGTCGTTGGCCACGTTGGTGAGAACGTTGGTGAAGCTCACGTTCGCGTGGCCATAGCCCAACCCATCCGACCCGGACCCGGCGCCGAGAATCTCTTCGCGTGCCCACCTGCCACTCGCCCAGACCCGGCGCCGAGAATTTCTTCCCAGATCTGCGCGGACCGTCCCCAGAATTTCTTCCTGACGTGAGGCACCCCATAACACACGCGACACGCGACGCACGCGAGCGCGCGCACGAGGCCATTAGTTAGGTCGGGTCAGTGAGTGGAGCGGGCCCCTCCACCGTCGCCTAGCGCGCCACCGCGACGACCATGACAGGACCCTTGAACTTGCGTTTCACCTTGTGAGGTAAGTCCTGACTCAACCAGCCGCCCACGCGGTTGGGAAGGGTGGACAAGATGATCTCGTCATATTTGCGCCGGGAGAGGGCGTCCTCGACGGCCTTGAACGGATTCGCGTTGCCAACCTGCCCATCCACTTCGGCACCCAGCTTCTGCAGTTGCTCAATACCGAACTCGACTCGCCTTCCAGCGTGCTCATAGTCAGCTTCTTCGGCCCCACGCGCCTCGCCATTAACCGACGAATTGGTCATACGGCGGGCCAGCGTCTCCAGCGTGCTCTCGCGATGGGCGTGTGGGATGGCCGGAACGAGCAGAGTGAACTCGCACGGGCCTTTGGCCATCCGATCTCGGATGGACTGAAGAAGATCGCTGCTGCCGAGGGTCATATTGGCGACTACCAGGATCCGAGACATCGCGATTACCTCCAGCTTGGTTCAGCAACCGAACTTACGTCCAGGAGCCGCCGGTGTCACTTGAATTATGCGCGGGACCTCGGCGAGCCTCCAGGGGTTTCGCCACGTCATACATAACACAGCTTTTTCACAAAGTAAATTCACCGAACGTTTACCGCACGTTTACCCACAGCTAGCCCACGGGAGACGAAACGAAAACTCATGGGATACGCACAGAATTGTCCAGAAACCGCCCAGAATTGTGCAGAAACCGACTTAGGTCCCGATTTTATTGGGACTTTAGTCCCGAATTTCAGCTGGTATGTGCGGGATTGACACCCGCACGCCGATCGGCAAGGCGATGGCGCACATGGCCGTCGTGTTCGCGGACACAACTCCGCGGCGGGTTTGATCATGGGCGCAACCGCGCTCCCCGCACAGGCAGTGCCAGCGGCGGAACCACAGGGTTGCCACGGAGCAGCCACTGTGGTCTACAAGAAGGCGTCAACGATTCCGGCGGCCAGGGTTCTGCTATTGGCGGACTGGGCAACTCGGGCGGTAGCCCGCTCAACGGTCAGGCACATGACGCGGTAGGTCGTGGGCAGACGCTGCAGCAGTTCCTTGCTGATCAGTGCGAGCGCGGTTCGCAGTTCGTCAACTAGTTAAATGATCTCGCTCTGCGCGGGGATTCCGCGCGGGGCACAATCAGAAAGGAAATCGGTATGAAGAAGTATCTGATCAAGTATAAGAGCCGAAGCTTCGAAGAGATCGTCGCTGATTGGGCATCGTTTGATGAAGGAGTGATTACGTTTCACCGACCGCTGCCGAGGCACTGATAAGGCCTTACCGAAAGGACCGGCTTGACAGCAGCCGGCTAGAACTGAAGGTTAACGCAGAGCCTCGCGTCATGCCACAGCGGCGTCCCCAGTGGGTGATCAGTGCGCGGTCGATGATCAGCCGCGTCTCTGGCTGACAAATTCAGCACGGATCGAAACGTAGCCCCACCGCGTGCTCCCGCAGGAGTCACCGCTCAGACCCTGGGGACGATCTTGACCCGAGCCTCGTGCACCGCCTTGAGCCGCTCAGCCTCTTGCTGAGGATCTTGGTACGGGATGGCGCGGATGAGGTAATGCCGCCCGCCGTCCTTGTCGATCTTGCTCGGGTGCCGCTCGATGATGATCTTGTCCACCAGCATCTCAGTCAGCGCGCGCCGATCAACATCAGGCTGGGCACGATGAAGGGCCGGTCGACCGTCCAGCCCGGCCCGGTGACACCGCTTGACGAGAAGGTGAGCGCTGGCACTCTCGTCGAGTGGGCCGCGTGGGCCGCGTCAACGACATTTTCATCCACCGGTCGGGGGTTTGGCTATGACATACGGGAGGTGGACGTCTTCCGCAGCGCCCTTCGCGACACGTTCCTCGGGGGCGCCGGCTTCTGGGTAAGCACACCCCCGGTGAACTCAGATGACGTCCGCGGCAAGCAGTTCTCGACCCACCGGCCCGGCTATGACAAGAAGGAGGTTGCCGCGTTCCTCGAGGCGGCCGGCCTGAGGCTGGCCGCGATGGAGTCGACGGACAGACCGGCAGGACCATTGGTTAGCGGTGCCCTTCTTGTTGGGTGGGCCGAGTGGGCCGACTCAACGACATTCTCAAGACCCAGTGGGGGGCATGGCTACAGCTCGATAGAGGTGGACGCCTTCCGGGAGGAGATTCGCGACACGTTCCTCGGGGCAACAAGATCACCGGTCAAATCAGATGACGTCCGCGGCAAGCAGTTCTCCTCGACCGACGGCCCCGAATATGACGTGAAGGAGGTTGCCGCGTTCCTCGATGCCGCCGGCATCAGGCTGGCCGCGATGGAGTCGACGGACAGGCCAGACGGACCACTGGTTAGCGGTGCCATTCTCGCCGGGTGGGCCGAGTGGGCCGACTCATCGAGATTTTCAACCAGCCGTCTGAGGGAGGGCTATGACACAGCGGAGGTCGACGCCTTCCTCGACGCTATTCGCGACACGTTCCTCGGGGTCAGGCGCCCCCTTTGACGTGGCATGCGGCCGACGGCAAGCAGTTCACGACTACCCGACCTGGCTACGACGTGGAGCAGGTTGACGCCTTCCTTGATAAGGCCGAACCGAGGCTGGCTGCGATGCGGGCGACCGACAAGGGGGCGACATGATTGACGGGGGCCCCATCCGGTCTAGCGCGCTTTCATGCAGTCGGGGCGTGAGTTCGTCTGTTGATTCGGTTCAGGAAGGTCGGCAATGACTCGCCGGCATAGGGAACTGGGCCTTCGACGTGGTCGCGAATGCGACTGAGTCTCTCTATTCCATGATCAACTTGGACAGAGTGCAAGAATGCAGCCCACTGCACCTGACGCCCTGTCACGGCCGTTCAACCGTCGCCGGTGGCAAAAGTGCTCGTAGCTTCAGTCAGCCCGCAAGATCGCAACCTGTGCCGTCTAGAGAGAGCCGTGACGAAAGTCACCGCCGAGCATCCGTTCCAGCTGCCGGCCACCCGGACCCAGCGCGCTGCCGCCGTCGGGGCGAAAGTGGACCGCGCACTCGCAGCTGACCAGCCCGCTCTGTGGCTCGCGTACGAAGATCGAGATCTCGGCCACACGGCGCGTCCCGGAGTCGTCGCGGGCTACATGGATGACCGCATCCAGCGCTGAGGCCAGCTGCGCGTCCAGTGCGGCCCAGGGAGCCCGCCGAGCGAAGCCAATGCCTCCAATAGGCACGCAACGCTCACCATCGGGCTGGCCCAGGCCGACGAGAACCCCAGCCGTGGTTCGACGCCACACACTAGCGGGGTGCCCCTGCTTGTTGGAGTGCGGAGGCGATGACGCCGGGTCCTAGGCTACGTCGTCACCATTCCCTGCTGGTGTTGGTCACCCTTGCGGCGCAGCCGTTTGGTGCGTTGTCTGCTTTGGCCGAGCCTCGCCCCCGTCCTACGAAACCCCGACCGTGGTGATCATCCGATGGCCTGCAAAGCCGATCGAGTTGAAGCGGAGCGAGTGATCATTTACTCACAGCTTCCCCACAGTGCGGTCACAGCGCGTGCACATTGCGTCATGAGACCGTACGGCATCGATCACCGAGAGCACGCCCGGCCACTATGACGTGATCATCCGCGACGTCGGCAAGTTCACCAGTGTTGTGGATGAACAGACGCCGGGTAACGATGACGACACCATGATCATCAACACTGGCCATATGCTCTAGGACTCAAGATCAACTCGGGGACCAAAGTTTGTCTGCGGAAACGCCGCAGGCAGAAGAAAGGAATTTGATGATCAAAATCATCATGATTCGCGTCGAAGCCGAGGACTACGACGCATGGCTGAAGACCCACTACGACCACGTCGAGGACCGTCACTCATACGGCATGACAGATGGGCCCGTCTACCGAGACATCGATAACCCGAATGCCGCGCTGTTCCACATCCACGTCGAGAACCTCGACCGTGCGATGCAGTGGTTCCGCACGGACACGTTCAAGGAAGCGACGAAGCGGGCCACGGTCGTTGGTCGGGACTTCTACTTGGCCGAGAAGCAGCAACCTCGCCCTCAGGCGTAGTCCGGGATCTCTCCCGCTGGGCGTGATCAGAAAGGAAATCATGAGAAGGTATTTGATCAAGTACAAGAGCCGAAGCTTCGAAGAGATCGTCGCTGATTGGGCATCGTTTGATGAAGGAGTGATTACATTTCACACCTTCACAGAAGGTCCTTACCACTGGGTGAGTTACGAGCTGATCGATGCCGTCCGCGAGGTGACCGGCTTTTCAGACGAGCTGATCGAAACGATCAAGCGGAAGCTCGCCAAGCCGAAGGACGTGATCATCAACGACAAGCAGGGCGAGATGGAACTATCAGGAAAGGGCGCCAACTAGATCATGATCAAGAGGCTATCGGTCGTCGGTGAGCACGAAGTGGAAACACCGGCGGCCAATGCCAGAGCGCTACGAGAGCCTACTGAGGCGTTCGTCAGTCACGTCGCTACTACATCGGTGAGGCGGCCTCGAACTCGCCGCCTGCGAGGTCGGACCAGGCTGCCTGATCTCGCGGACCATCGCTTGTGACGCGCCAGCACTCCTTGCGTACTTCAGCTCCGCTCAGACGCCCTGGGACGATCTTGACCCGAGCCTCGTGCACCGCCTTGAGCCGCTCACCCCTTGCTGAGGATCTTGGTATGGGATGGCGCGGATCAGGTAATGGCGCCTGCCGTCCTCGCCGATCTTGCTCGGGTGCCGCTCGATGAGGACAGCTCCCGGGGCTCAGGTATCTGGCGACGCCCGGCCATCACCCCTCAAGCGGGACAGCAGTGCTGCGCGAGTCTCGTCGTCGCCCACGATCACGACGACAGCGAGCACAATCACGACAGCCACGACGACCTTGATGATAAACCCGAAGCCACGACGCTTCTTGCTGCTGCTGCTCTCACCGTCAGCCATTGGCGAATTCTAGCGATCACCGGGCAGCAGAGGAGATCTTGGTACGGGATCGCGGGGATAAGGTAGTGGCGCCTGCCGTCCTTGTCGATCTTGCTCGGGTGCCGCTCGATGATGATCTTGTCCACCAGCATCTCGGGCAGGGCGCGCCGATCAACAGCAGATAGGTCCTCTACGCAGTGTGTTGCCGCTGATGACGTGTTTCATTCCCTCCTTCATGCTTCTCGGGATTGTGCCCACTGTGGTCTCGGCTGTCTTTCACGGGCTCCCTTGACGATGCTGCGCGGATATCCAGAGTCAGCCGTGCAGTTCGAGCACTGTCAACAAATTGTCGCTGAACCGCACGATCGGGCTCTTCATCGGCTTCCTCCGTCGTTCTGACGGGCTTTCAGCCGTCGCCGGTGGCCAATGTGGCCGGAGGGAGCTTCCGCAGCCGCAAGATCGCACCTGTGACGTCTGAGAGCCGTGATCTAGGTCACGCGGTGCAATATCTCAAATTGCAGGTTTGGACGAATCGTCACCATGACTTCGCTTGCTGAGTTGGCTGACGTGAAGTTGCCGCCAAGCGACAGCCAGATCGCCGAACACGTCAAGATCGCGGCCCCCGCGCCCATCAGACGATGATTTGGTCGCGGGTGCGGCAGGTGAATACGCTGCGGTCGCTGCTGCGGGAGTACTACCGGCTGCCCTGGCTGCGTTCGGCACCGACCTCGCCAGCCGCGATGCGCTGGCAGTGCTCACCGTGGCACCCAGCCCGGAGCTGAGCCTGCGGCTGTCCCAATCGCGTAACGCCACCTTGAGGTGGATGACGCGGGGCGTCGCTCTCGCTACACGTCGGCGGCCCAGCAGCTGGGCGACCAACAGGCGGCGGTCCGCCTGGCCGGTGTCTACGCCATGGCGCACCTCGCCGATGAGTGGGCCGAACAACGCCAACAATGCGTCGACGTGCTGTGCGCTTACCTACGGCTCCCTTGGGCGGGCAACCCCACCCAGCTCGAACCCAACGCCACTACCACCGAACACACCTGGCCAGACGGCGGGGGCCAGCGGAAGGTCACCAGAACCTACTCAGGTTGGGCAGGTGAACGCGAGGTCCGCCAGACGCTAGTCCGAGTCATCGCATCACACGTGCGAACAGATAACCGCAGCATCCCTGGGTCAGGCATCAGCTGGTCCGACCTAGATATCGACCTCACAAACGCGGCCTTGCCAGACGCTGATTTCGGCCACGCCATCTTCGGCGGTAGGACTTCATTTCGACGGGCGACCTTTCAGCCTCCTCCGACTTCGGGGGGGCGCAGTTCTCCACTCGCGCCTACTTCAGCGGGGCGCAGTTCTCCTCTAGCGCCTACTTCAGCGGCGCAGTTCTCCGGCGCCTTGCGGGGCGCAGTTCTCCTCTAGCGCCGACTTCGCCGGGGCGCAGTTCTCCTCTAGCGCCGACTTCGCCGGGGCGCAGTTCTTCCGTGACGCCGACTTCGCCGGGGGCGGTTCTCCGGTGACACCTCCTTTGGTGGAGCGCGGTTCTCCGGTCCCGCCAACTTCAGCGAAGCGCAGTTCCGCGGTGACGCCTCCTTCGCCGGGGCGCAGTTCTCCGGTGAGGCCAAGCTCGCTGGCGCTTCACTCCCTTCTCGATCCGTCTTTGCGTCGGCCCGTCCCAGTCGATCCGACGAAGTCCTTAAGGGAGCTGTGTACAGCGACAAACAACCCGAATCCCAACAGGCTCCGCCCCCTACACCGTGACAGCTCTGAAAGGATCGCTCTACCGATCTGAGCCTCCGACGAGGGGCGATCACATGAAGGAGAGCTGCATGGCCGACGAGTACGGGCGCCTCACCGAAAAGACCGAATTGAGCTACGAAGAAGCTCTCGCGCTCAAGGAAGAAATGCGAAAACGCGGAGAGAACGGAGAACTCGCCGCCGACCTCGTCCACCCATCCCAGTGGCATGTAGCTACAAAGATGAGCAACTCCGAAGCCCGGAATTTCCTGAATGCACCGCCCCTAACGCGGCCCGGAGAGGGGATGGTCACGAATCGGCCCGACGGAAAAGTAGATGTCTACTGGTGGGGAATTCAGATTCTCACCTGACAACGCGCTCGCGGCATTTTGTCAGGCAGCCATGCTCGCGTACGGCCAGCCGGGCGCTACTGGGGCCAGTCCTCGCTCGGCGGGACCTGGGCCCCTAGTCCTCGCTGTCCGGGTACGGCACCGACGCCCCACGCCGCCTCTCCCAGCGGACACGCATCCATTCGTCCAGCTCCTCTAGGTCGGTTGGTCCAGCGAGCATCAGCAGTCCGGCTGCGATTAGCTCATGCCCTAACCGTTCCGTGCTGGCGAACCACGCGCCAGCGATCACCCGGCGCATTCAGTGCGGATGTCCTCACGGCCCTGCGCGACCTCGCGGAGCTGGCTTCGAGTCTGCGGGCGTCCATCCGCCAGCGCCGCGAGAGTTGGTCTCATAAGCGTCTGATAGTCGGGTACCGCCACACCTGGGACCCTAACGGGATAGACCACGTGGTGCGGCTAGCGCCACGACTTCGCTGGATCGTCAGACGGCAAACATGCTCGATAGGGACACCCTGTGAGCCACCTGCTGCTTAGACTCTGGGGACGATCTTGACCCGAGCCTCCTGCACCGCCTTGAGCCGCTCAGCCTTTTGCTGGGGATCTTCGTATGGGCGCTGGCCATCATGTTGGGCAACCCGGGGATATTGAACAACAAGATCGTGAAGCAGCTGCACATCCAAGGCGTCGTGGTCTCAGCTTCGGGACTCGCTCGAGATGCAGCGCTGCATCGAGTGCGAGCGCAATGACAACGGCCACGTCGTAGGGATGTCCCTTACGGATCACGGCGCCGAGTGGCTGGCGTCAAAGAATGCTGAAGCGTCATGACCACCGGTTCCGAGAACCACCGAGAACCGGTTCGGAACCAGCGGCCGACCGGTTCTGGAAACCGGTTCCGGGAGGTGGTCTATATGGACCACCGGAACCGGTTCCGAGGTCCCGCCCAACCTAACTACCTACAAACCCTGAAAATCATCCGGGAGAAGGGAGCGCAGGAGAGGAAGGAGGACCGTAACGGCGATGGGCTGATCTGTTACAAGGTCGTCCAGGGCTCCAACGTGATCTTGATGGAGATGCTGCCGTTCTAGACGAAGCGACTCGCACAGCAGGGTTCGGGATACGGAGACGACGCATCACCTGCTCACGGGAGTGCATAGTCAGGAAATCACCTAACGACAGTGGAGTGATCTAACGTGGACCTTCGACGTGTAAGTGTCATGGGCCTTCGATTGAAGACGCTTATGGCAATCGCATTGGCCGCTGTCCTCCCTGCATGTGCTGGTGCAGATAGTCCGTCTCAAGACAGGGACACAGGCGAAGTAAAAACAATTCGCGTTACAGCGCGGTGCTGGTACGACTCTCTTCGAGCTATGAGACGCCAACTCTCCGTGGCGCTGTGGCTTGCTGGCCCAGCGCAGATAAAGAAGCGCTGCCCATAAGGCACTGCTCGCGCATCCCGTGCTTGGACCCGCCTACGTCGTTGTCCCTCGCAGGGAAGAGCGCCCGCTTACTCCGTTGATCTCGAGGACCCTCGGCGCCGCCCAAGGCTGAACCGTACGAGCTGCGGCTCATCCGAGTTCGGGTGATCTCGCCCAATCTGGCTAGTTAAGTTAGCCGTTCGCTCGTGGAATGGCTGGTCCCTCACAAGGATGCTGTGTTCGTTATGTGGCTAGCTGACGCGGCGTGAAGGCGCAGGACGGGTACCTGTCCTCCTCTTCGGCCAGGGATGGCTACCCCTGCCAGCTACCTGCTGCTCACTCGGGCAGCAGCGACTGGTGAAACGAGCAGGTGAGGGAAGAAACTCAGATTATGTTCACGAAACTTAGCGAGGTAAACAAGGCGGTGATCTTCGCGGTCCTTGCCGTGGCTTTGGCTCTGGTCATGGTCCCGTTGGTCACCGACAGCTTCATAACCAAGATCGCATACATGTGGACCCCCGGGATAGCGGCATTGGTGATGCTGCTGGTGGTCACTCGCGATGGTTTCTCTCGGGAGGGATGGAAGAGCCTCGGGCTCCATCGGTTGGGCTTGAGGGTGTGGTGGATCGCCTTCCTGGCTGGTCTGCTCATCAGCGTGATCGCAACCGCCATCGTCTGGGCAACCCCTCTGGCTTCGTTTGTGATACCTGACAACTTGGGGGATGAAGCCTTCGAGTTTGTTCTGATAGGCCTCATCTTTGGCACTCTGGTAATCGCCATGGGGGAGGAGCTGGGATGGCGGGGCTATCTGCTACCCCGTCTGTTGACCCTGGGCCGGACGAGGGCTCTTGTGCTAGTCGGGCTCATCCAAGCCGCCTGGCACATGCCGGCGATCTTTCTTACTAGCTGGATATACCCACCGGAAGCGAACAAGCTGATCATCTTGCCCCTCTTTGTGGCGACGATGATCGGTGAAAGCTTCTTCCTTGGGCCGCTTCGGCTCTACACCGGCAGCGTGTGGCCTGCCTCGCTCGGCCATGCCACATTCAACGGCGCCGTGGTCCTTGTTGCGGCCTTTACCGCAACTTCGTCCCCGATTGCGGTGTACTACTACCTTGCTGGGGACGCCGGGATCTTGATCGTGGCGGGTCTTGCGGTCGTTGGCATTTGGCTGGCCTACAAGTTCAGGGGCCGCACTGCGGGCGGGTAGGGGGCCTTGGGGACTAGGTCCTGTACGCCGAGCCACGGCTAGCCCGCAGGGTGGTGGGTGCTGAGCTCGACGAGGTGCTTAAGGCCATGCCAGACCCGTCGACCTCAAGTCACCTGGCACCGCTGCCCGAGGGCCGGATCGGAGCCGCTGCGGTGAAAGCCTCAGTGTCCGGCAGCGGTCAAGTATCAGTGCCAAGCGAGGCCCGCGTGACCATCGGGGACCTCGGCTCGGTGAGATAAGCCGTGGAAAACAATAGATGCATAGATACATAGATAGATCCAGCGAAAAGCTGTCCTTACTGGGCTTTCGCTGCTCTACGCCGGGCCCCGAGCGCGCTGGGCCCTATGGCGCTCGTTCTGCTCCTGCTTGGCCCTCTTGGTCTCCCTTGCGGTCAACGGTCCGGTCAACGTTGAGCAGCTGAGCTGGAATGTGCAGGCTCCCCCGGCTGACGGGGCGCGCATACGCGATCGCTGGCAGATCGCCCACCCCGCACGGACCCTCGCGATTGTGCTCACACTCGGCTGTCTCAGCGCCGCGATCCTGGACCGCCCGGTCCACAGCATGCCCGCCCGCGGCAAGAAGACCGACCACTGGACCCAGCCCTACGTGCCCGAGAGCGCGCTTGGCACCATGACACCGCCTGCCCTGGGCAAATGCTCTGCAGGATCGCTCTCCGGGAGGTCCCGCTAGCCCTTCCGCTTGTGCCGTGCGTCCACAGGGGACGCGTCCGGTGATCGGTGTGCGAGCGGCCAGTGCGGTCCAACGCAGCAGGGTCGGCTGCTCGGCTACAAACGCGACTACTTTGTGGGCGTTGATCACACCATAATTGTTGACGTGCCAACCTGGGCGTGAGGACGATGTATGTACTCAGTGGCGGCAGCATCGGCTTGCTAAGCGTCCTCGCCGTATCGGCGCTGGTCGGCCTTGCGCTGGTGCGCCGGAGCCAATCGAGGAGCTGGCGATGAGCCGGATGACCCCATCCTCGGGGCCGGGCACGCTTTCCAAGCGGGCCGCACGGCAGGTCTGGGTGTTCCTAGCCATCACATACGCGATTGCGCTGGGGCTCGCGCTGGCGCTGCCGCATTCCGAGCTGGCACCACTGCTCAGCATCTTCGCCCCGGTGACCGCGGTAGCGCTCACCATCTTGATCACGCTTCCCCGCGGGCAACGCCGGGCCGCCTGGGCAGGAGTGGGATTCGGCCTGCCAGCCTGGCGGGCGCTCGTACTCGCGGTGGTTGTACCGGCAATCGTGGTCGGGCTGAGTTTCGGCCTTGCGGCGGCACTCGGCGTGATCAGCTTCCCCTCGCCAGGTCCTGGTCTGGCCCGGGGTGTGCTTCAGGCGGTTGTGACGACATTGATCTTCGCCGTCGTATTTTTGGGGGAGGAGATCGGTTGGCGAGGTTTCCTGCTTTTGCGGCTCTGTGAATTGATGCCCGGGCGTAGCGCCGCCGTACTCACTGGTGCATGCCACGCGATATATCACGTGCCGCTGCTGACACTTACCACGACCTACCAGTACGCGGGAAGCCGGTGGATCGTGGTGCCGATGGTGATGGTCACAATCACCTTGGCGGGTGTCTGGTATGGCTGGCTGCGGCTCCGTTTCGGCACGATCTGGCCGGTCAGCCTGTCGCACAGTGCCTTCAACCACTTCATGGAATCCGTGGCTGGCGTCGCGATTGTCACTTCACCCGCCGCCATGGCCTACACCACCACCGAAACAGGGTTCATCACGCTGATCATCGTCGCGGCACTAGCGGTCTACCTCCTCACCCGCAGGGCCCAGGACTTCGACGCGCCGGATCCAGTTCGTCAGTAATTGAGCTGTTGCCGCACTCCAGGGTGTGCTGAGTGGTTGCAGCCCCAGTTGTATCGCTCTGAGGGGCAAGCCGCGCTTGAGAGCCGCCCGCCTTGTCAGTCGCCCGATGCTCCACGGCCACCACATGTGTGTCGCTCGCAACGGTTGGACCGGGCGCACCGCCGTCCGGTCGCAGGCGACGGCGAGATCGCCAAGCTCGGTTTCGACTGTGCCATGAGGTAATCCGTGCGGGCTGCTATGACGGCTCCGCTGGGGCCCCGTCAGCGGAGGAAGCGAGGGAGATCTCAGGTGATCACACTGATCGCGGCTCCTGTTCGGGCCCTTGATCGCGTCGAGCCTACGGTTGGGTTTCTGCCCGTGACGGCGTCGGCTTCTGGAGGGCGTGCCAGCCGAGGACGGCGACGGCGATGCCGAACAAGATCTGGCCGATCGACTCCTGGAATGTCCCGGGCGTCGGGGGAAGCAAGATGGTGACCGGGATAGAAACGATTAGCAGGGCTGCAGCCCAGCGCGGATACACACGCGCGATAAACGTTGCAATCCCGAACAAGATGACGCCGGTGCCCAACAGCGGGGCTGACAAGCTGATGCCACTCACCAGATAGGACGGGGCTTCGGTTGCCTTTCCGGAGATCACGTCCGGGGCGACCAACGCAAGCGTTGGCCAGACAAACAGTTCTGCCCAGTTGTTGCCAAGATTCAGCGCCGCGCCGAAGAAGGCCATGACGAATGCCCACAGCCCGAAGGTCCCCGCAGCCCTGGACTGGGGTGCATAGAAGCCGATGAGCGCCCAGATCAACAGGATGCCGGCGAGCAGGCGCAGGCTGGCCGAGACAAGATAAGAGACTGTCAGATACGCCGCGGTGCCCAACCGTTCGTACGGGACAACGAGCCACTCCATCACAAACGCGGCCACCAGCGTTACCCCGCTCACTACCGCTGCCCATGCGCCGAGGCGGACGAACCGGGAGAACCCGTCGGAGCGAACCTTCATGAGGGCACCTTGATGGCCTGCCGCCGTGTTGTCATCATCGGCTCCCTTCATGACTTTGCCTGGCCACGTCCCGCTTTCCTGGGCCAGGTCCGCCTGAACAGGCACCGCCTTTGTGCCGGTTCTACACAGGTGATGGCTCCGGTTGGAAGATCGTGATCTGAGCGTAATGGTTGGATTTACTCGCATCGTCGCCTCGGCCTCGTGGGGCTGACCCAGCTTCAGTCTCGAAGGAAGATCCGGTGAATGCCCAGCTCATCACGACCTGTCTCGTCGCGACCTGCAAGATCATGAAGGTGATCTTCACGATATATTCTGGATACCCCCCGGGGGCATCTGGCCAAACACTTCGGGATGCCTTTCGAGCCAGTACGTCGCGTAGGCGAGCGGGCCTGAGCAAACGCTGGCCCGGGCCCGCTCGCCGACTCCCGAGATCTCTCAGCTCCGACTGGCGTTAAGGAGTGATCAGATTGCCAGGGCAACACCTCAAGTACGTCCGCACGCTCGATTTCGCCTTGTTCGACAGTCTGGGGCGCGAAGCCCGACGCTCAGCTGAGTGAGACGGAGGACGCCCCCAGCCCGAACAGGTGAAAAAGTCCCGCCGGCCGGATTCATATCTTCTCGGGTGCACACGAGTTGTGAGGTGTGGCCGGCGGGCGAGCGCCAACGATACTCAGGACAAGGCCGGGCGGTTGGTGAAAGCAAAACTGTTAACCTCGTCGTCACCAACCTCACCGCCCCAAGGTTCTGGCCGGCCGCCGAGTCGTTCTGCCTCATTCTTCTGAGTCGCCAAAGCGGCCCCGCGGTTCGTCTGCGCCGGCCCTTGTCGGGCATGCAAAGCGCTTGCCGTACAGGCAACGGCCGGTGTTGGTGGGAATATGCAGCGCCATTGCAGCCCCATGGATTCCCTTGTCGCGATTCCGACTCTGCACCGCAGCAGCCACCCGGCCGACGACACGTCCGAGCTGGATCGTCCCGGGGCGTTCCGCGTCAATGTCGCGGCAGGCAAGGAAGTTCGTCCAATGGACCGGCCGCTCGCCGGGAGGGTCAGCCGCGAGCACCGACGAGGTCGGCTCCAGGCCAGTCGTTAGTGGCGCCAGAGTTTGATGGCGGAGGCGAGTAGGAGCAGGGCGAGGCCAGCGAGCAGCAGCAAGTTGGGGATGACGCCGGGCAGGAGGGCACCGAGCGTGGCGCCGACGATTGATCTGGTGGTCATTGCGGTCAGGAACCTATGGCATCCGCATCTGGGTTGGAGCACGCCGCTGTCCGTGCTGTGCGTGCTGGTCGGCCTGCGGTTACAACAGGCTGTGGCGGACCTGGCCTGGTGCCGGCTGCTGCTCGCCGGCTGGATGCTGGACCTCGCCTGGCTTTGCTCCCTGACCCTCATCGACTTGCCAGCGCAGGATCGTGGCGCAGGTCTGGCTAGGCTCCGGCAAGGCCCGCTCAGTGGCGGAGATGATGACCTCATTGGCCGTAGATCCAGGAGACGAATACGACCTTGCGGCCGTCGGGGTCCTCGAAGGTGACGCCGCCGTTGTCCTCTCAGTAGTCGATCTGCGCAACCGGACGGACACCGGCGGAGGCGAGCCGCGCCACGATGTGATCCGGAGCGGCAGCGTCTGGCAGGTAGAACACCAGGTCATCGCGGCCGGGCGTAGGCGGCGGCTCGTCCCGCAATCCGACGATCTCAAGATGTGCCCGGCTGCCGGGCAGGCCAAGGATCGTGCCGTCCAGCCCATAGCTGGCGCGGAAGGTCTCAAGGAGAGGGAGCCCAATGATGTCGTGGTAGAACCTGACTGTCTCGTCGTATCGCGAGCTCCACCGTGTGACTCGCCGCGCGCCGACTGGAAGGTGCTCTGGCCAGTGAGGAGGCGGCGGCTCGGGGGTGCTCGTGACACCAAGATCGTGGCGCATGAAAGCCCTCGCATCGACGCGGAGGCCATGTTCTGCCTCCTGGTCGCGGATCGCTCGCATCCCGGGCGTTCGGTAGAACGGTCCGTCGGTGCCACTCACAACGATCATGCTGACTCGCCCTGTCGCGTTGTCGCTCGCGGCCTCGGCTTTGGCTTGATCTGGTTGGTGTGCCAGCCGTCGCCATCGCCGGCGTGCTGGCGCATGGCTGGCTTGAGCCTTGCTCGGCGCGCTGTCGACAACAACAATTGATCATGGAATTGCCGCAGGCGCTGGAGCTGCTGGCCGGCTGCATCGCCGCGGGCTTGCCGGTCCGCACGGCTTGCGGTGCCGTGGTGCAGTCCTTCGATGGTCCGGCTGCCGATGATCTTGGTCAGGTGCTGTCGTTGATGGACCTGGGTGTCGCCGACGCGGAGGCCTGGCGGACTCTCCATGATCATCCGCAGTCGGGACTTGTGGCTGCAGACCTGTCCCGCTCGGGTGGAGTCGAGAACCTCGATGGTGGAGAGCCTGCAACACCACATCACGCTGACTCCGTGCCTGACCGTCGAAGACGGAGAAGGGTGAGGAGGAAGTGGCCCCGCTGGATGGCTGCTACGCAAGGCCAGTCTGCAGCCTCGGTTCGGCCTTATCAAGGAAGGCGTCAACCCAGTTCACGACAACCCGCCGCCTACGAGCTGGCTACGACCCGGAGCAGGCTATTCGCTGCCAAATAGCGACATTCCAAACCTCCACCCGATGATGAAGTAGATGACGAAACCGACCGCTCCGATGATCGTCGCGGTCATCGAGAACATCTTGGCCTTGTTGGAGTGCTCCTGGCCGTATTGGGGTCTGCAGCGACGAAAATTTCTGGCACCGGGGCCGCGTGACGGCGTTTCCCTAGTGCGCTTGGGGTGGGTAGGTGTTCTGTGCTGGATAAGTGTTTTCCGGCGGGTATGAGTCTTGCGGCGGGTATGAGTTCTGCGGCTGATACGGGTTGTAGTCAGGCGGAGTAAGCGGTACCGGGTCGTACTTCGCCCCGGCGGGCGAGCTCGGCAACACCGTAAAGATCAAGATGATCAGCCCGAGGTAGGGCAGCAGCCCGAGAAGGAGCAGCAGACCGCTGTATCCGGCGTCGTGCAGCCGCCGCACCATCAACGCGAGCGACGGAACGGCAACGCCGAGATAGAAGACGGTCAACAGGATGATCAGCGGTATGGACGCTGCTCCTGGAGTGCTGCCTCCATCCGTTGAGGTTGCGATGCCGATGAGGAAAGTCGGTATGAGGAGCACGAAACCGACCAGGTTAGTGAACAGTACCCACCACCAGTACTCGCTGCGGCTGGCGCGTCCTTTGAATGCGGCGTATTTCTTGAACCCTCGCTTGATGGCATCGACGAAACCAATGCCGTAATACGGCATATCGAGTGAGGGTGGCGGCGGTTGAGCCGGAGCTCCGGAATAGGGTTGGTAGCTCACCATGTTCCTTCCTATTCGGCGGCTGAATAGCTGTGGTGACTCCCACGAGCCACCGACGCTAGCCACCAAGTATCGGGCGTCTGAGAGTCGTGCGGGCGCGATAATGAACGAAACATCATGAGCCGCTCGCAGGGCTGGGCACCTGGACGATCGGGCACTTCATCGGCTTCCTCCGTCGTTCTGACGGGCTTTAACCGTCGCCGGTGGCAAAGTGCTCAGAGCTTCAGTCAGCCCGCAAGATCGCAACCTGTGACGTCTGGAGAGAGTGGTGACGAAGGTCACCGCCGGAAATATGTCAAATTGCAGGTTTGGACGACGCCATACCGGAGGGTCGATCAAGAATCGCGTGAGCTAAGTCGGGGTGGCGGGTCTTTCCTCGCACGCGTCTTCCCAAGAGCAGCAGCTCGAGCGACAGGCCGAGATGTCCTTGACAGTGCTCCGGCGCGAACATTCTGCTCGGGTGGGGAAGACCTGTGACACCCTGGCATTCTTTGACCTGTGGGCACCGACGCGTGGACGAACTGGAGAGCATTCGCTGCAGGATTTGTGGAGCTCGAGAACTTTGATGACGAGCTGCAGTCAGATATCGCCTTCTACGGGGGCCGCGCACTCTCGGCCCCTATCTCACGCTCCCCAATGATCAGGCACGGCGAGCTGGTCCTGCAGTCCTGAGCGGCCACTAGGGCCCAGAGCAGGAGGCAGTGGTCATGGGGCGGGCTGGAATTCAGCAGGAGATGGAACGAGCCCGCCTCGACTTCCACGAGCTGGTCAAGCGTGCCTCGGCCGAGGACCTGCGTCGCCGGACCATCGGCACGCGGTAGACCAACCGGCAACTGCTGTTTCACATGGTGTTCGGCTACCTGATTGTTCGCAGCCTGATGCCGCTGGTTCACACTCTTGCCCGGCTCGGCTGGAGTCGTCGGTTCGCCGCCGTACTCAATAGCCTTCGGCAACCGTTCCACCTGATCAACTACCTGGGCTCTGTCGGCGGCGGTCAGCTCCTCACTCCGGAGGCGATGGCCCGCCTCATGGACCGGACCCTCGGGGCCCTACAGCGCAAGTTCGCCGTCGAAACCGACAACAGTCTGAACCTGATCATGCATTTCCCGCCGGCCTGGGATCCCTACTTCCAACCCACCATGAGCGTGCTCGACGTTTACCACTACGGCACCCAGCACTTCGACCATCACAAGCGGCAACTGACGCTGTAGCCATTTCCCAGTGGCGTGTCCGAGGGCTTTTAGATTCAGGAATGGATTAAGAGTTCTGGCGCTGCCGGGCACCGCTCAACGTTCCCAGGCGCGGACCAAGATCATGCAAATGCTGGTGGTCAGCGGTTCCTCGTCATTCTGGCCCGCTGGTGCTCCCGGCACTCTATGCACACGCAACCACGAACGTACGCGGCCGTGGTGCCGTGCCGGAGGTCCTGTCGGCGGGCTGCCGTCAAAGCGGCCTCCAGCTTCTCTGACCATTCCTGGTCGGTCAAGGCGAGCCCCCAGACCTGGTTGGAGGTCAAGCCAAGGTCACGCAGTGCTTCCCTGAATGGTTGGCCAGCGTAGATCGCATCCAGAAGCTGCTGGCGGACATCGGCGGGCAGCCGTGCTTGCGCTCTCGCCCGTTTGCGAACACGGGCATCGCCAGGTGGGCTCCGCGACAGGTGCCGCAACTGCAACCCTGATTCCACCGCGCGCTCGTGCCGTGCGCCGCCTGGGATTGCGGACCTGGATCTTGCGTGTCACGGACCTTCTGGACCTGGTCGAGCGTCCAAGGCGGCTTAGCGAGCATTCCCTGGCTGATCCATCGCCACACCACGAACGGCGACACGTCGGAGGCCGAGGCAGCCTGCCGCACTGATCCCACCAGCTCGGCCTCGCTCACTCCACGAACGCTAGCCGGAACCAGACAACCTTGGTGGCGGCGGATGAGGGACTAGCCGCCGACAAGAGCAGTACGGAGAATGCCCGGCGCGGCGATGAAACTCGCATCTGCCGGTGTCGATGCGCCGGTTGTCGACCTGGTCCAGCTCGCGGCTGCATCCAGGTTCGAGGCGAAGTCCGCACCCTTGGCTAGTGACAGGTGATCCTTGTCATCCGTGTGCCAGGTGATGCTTTACACCTGGTCTAGGAAACTAAGGGGCCCGACCGCGGCCGGGTGGACTTGATGTTAATGACCGGCATGGTGGTGGTGCGGCGCACGACACGGGTTTCTTGGTCGTCGAGCTCGATGGCCAGGGTGGTGTCGGACACGTAGACGGTGACGGTCTCGTATCGGTGGATCCGGCCGAGCGCCACTTTCTGTTTGCAGACACAGATGATGCCGTCTTTCGATGCTCGGCGTTGGACCCGGATCGGCTCCACCGAGGGACGGGGTGGCGGCCCGGCTGGCCGGTTCCCGCGCAACCTGGCGACCTGGTCGGGGGTGAGTGGGTTCGGTCTGGTCCGGAGTAGTGCGCGGGTCTCGAGGTCGAAGAACATCAACGTCCGCGGCTCGATCCGGATCCCAACTCTGCGGCCGGCGAGGATTTCGGCGGCCAAGATCACCTTGCCGCCCAGGGAGGTGATGCCGCCGCTGCCGATGGACCGGTCGACCTCGACCGCGGCTCCATCCTCGACCGGTGGCATGGGTGACAGGCCAGCGTTGACCGCACCTTCGCTGAACAGTTTGGCGAGGTCGTTCACGGTCAGATGCGACCGGACGGTCTTCACTTTCGCGCCGCCGATTAGCAGGTGGATCATGTCGACGCTGGCCCAGAATCGGACGACTTGGCCGGATCGGTTCGGCCCCAGCCAGAACTGTTTCCCGGCCAGCTGCATGTTCCCTGACGGGGGCACGATCCGGTCCAGTTCGACCGGACCGCCCGCCCACGGCACCGGCACGGCCACCGCACCGTCTCCGGACTTCGCCGCTTCTTCTTCGGCGGTCTTTGCGGTGGGCGCCAGGACCGGCGGCAGCCACAGCTCCAGCAGTTCGCGCTTCTCCTCGGGAATGGGCGTGAACCGCTCTGCCGGCGTCACCGGCAGTTCGGCGTCGAGCGCCTGGTGTGGCCGGTCAGCGTTGTACTGGGCGACGAACCCGTCAACCGCCGTCTGCGCTGCCGTCAGCGACTCAAACGGTTCATGGTCGTCGAGCAGTTCACGGCGCAAAGTGAGATGGAATCTTTCGATCTTCCCGGTCGTGGTCGGCGACGCCGGCTGGGTCAGCCGGTGCGTGATCGCGTTGTGGCGGCAGATCTTGTCGAACAACACCTCACCGCCCTTACCGAAGCGGTCCGTGAACTGCTTGCCATTGTCCGTCAAAATTTCCTCCGGCACCCCGTACCGACGCAGCGCGGCCGCCAACGCCAGACACACCGCCCGCCCGGTCGCAGACTCGACTACGGAGGCGATCACACAGAACCGGGAATGGTCATCGACGCCGGTGACCACCTTCGCCTCGCGCAACGCCCCCGTGACCGGGTCCACCAGCATTACCCCACCAACGATGTCGAGCTGCCACAACTGCATCGGACTCGGCCGTTCCCACCGTTGGTACGACTCCCGCGGACGCTTCCGCTTCCGCGGGATCACCAGACCCTGCCGGACCAGAATCCGGTTGATCGTCCGGGTGGCCGGGATCGCCCAGTCCACGGGTGGCTTCCTCAGCAGCTCCATCCGGATCCGCTTTGCACCCCAACGCGGATGCTGACGGCGCATCTCCGCCACCCGCACCTCCACCGCGCCACCGGCCTGCTGCGGCGAAGCGTGCGGCCGATGTGACCGATCCGCAAGACCAGGAACACCCTCAACCAGATACCGAGCCAGCCAGCCATGAACTGACTGGCGAGACACCCCTAACGACGAGGCAACCTCTTTGACTTGCGCGCCGGCTAACACCGCACGGACGGCGTCCAAACGCTGCTCGACAACAGACAACTGAACCAGAGCCATTCCCCGGCCTCCCTCACCCGTGACGCCCGCGGAACGTCACAAAGAAGGATGCCGAACAGGACCCGTGTCAACCATCACCTGGCACAGCAGCGTCAACCATCACCCGGCACAGGACACGAAGTCCGCACCCTGCACTGACGAATGCCGGCTCTTCTAGATCAAGGCGGCGCTACGCGCCGCGCCGCCGCTCCGCGTGTCCTCGCTTCACTGCGGGCCGCTTCGCGGCGGCGATCATCGGCTCGACCAACCCACGCACTGATGTGCTGAGCGAGGAAGAGTGCAGCGCGATCGAGAGCCTGGTCGGCCTCGTCCAGCACTCCGGCGAAGGACTGAAAGACGTGCGGCACGTCCGCCGTAACGTCGAGGGCGACGTCGACGCCCGCATCCCGTGCCCGCTCCGCCAGCCGAGTCGAGTCGTCGAGGAGCACCTCGTTGGTGCCAACCTGCAGCAGCAGGGGAGGAAAGCCGGTCATGTCTGCGCAGACGGCCGGTGACAGCAGCGGCTGACGGGGATCCTGCCCGGCCAGATACATCCCGCTCGTCGACCTCAGGCTGTCCCGCGTGAAGAACGGGTCGATGCCCTCCTTGGTCTTCATGCTCGCACCGGTGCGCGTCGCGTCCAGCCCCGCGGAGAAGGTGACGGCCACCGCGGGCAGCGGCAAGCCGGCATCGCGGGCCATCAGGCATGTACCGACCGCGATGCCGCCACCGGCGGAATCACCCGCGAACGCAATCGATTCCGGGTCATTACCCGCGTCTAGCAGGTCCCGATACGCGGCCAGGCATCCTCCAGTCCCGCCGGGAAGGGGTGCTCCGGAGGCAGACGGTAGTCGAGGGAGAAGGCGCGCATGCCGGTCCGCACGACGAGATTCGCGGTCAGTGACATGGCCGTTTCCGGTGAGCCGAGCGTGAACGACCCGCCGTGGAAGTACAGGATCGTGCCCGGCCGTCCCGCCTGTTCGGACTCGACGAGAACGCCGGGACGCCCACCCAGAGTGACCGGGCTGGAACGCACCTGCTCAGGGACACGCATCATCGCCATCAGCGCGGCGAACCCGGCCCGCATCTCCTCAATCGGGCGCGGACCGGTAGGGATCGGACCCCGCACCATGGCGTCCACCCGCTGCGCTGCTCTCTGCTCATCAACTTCCCCTCAGCCCAGGCAATTCTGGGCACGCGGTCCGCGCGAAGAATGGCCTGGATCCCGGAGACGGCCACTGGCTGTGAAGAAATTCTGGGCACGCGGTCCGCGCGAAGAATGACGCCCCCGAGTCACCTGATGAACGGCGCTATGCGCTCGCATAACGCTGCCGACCAGTCACACCTCCGCCGACCCAGTGCCCGATGTCGAAGACAAAGCCGAGGACCACAAAGATCCATCCCCAACCGCCCAGTCCGCCGCTAACCGGGTTGTAGGCAAGGACGTAGAACAGGGTCGCATAGGGAAAGACGATCAGCCCGAGGAGCGGGATGAGGAAGCCGTTGAATGCACGGTCCACCAAGTTCGTGAAAATCCAGACCAGCGCGAGAGCGACTCTTGGCGCGAACCCGGCAAGCAGTGCGAGCAGACACCCCATCCGCCGACCCTTTCTCTCCGGCCCACGGTGTGAGCCTGTCCACAAGACATTGTGGAAGCGCTCGCGCCGGCCAGACTCACCCACTGCGGGTGAACCCGCCAACGCGCGTCAAGCACACGACCGCCGCAGCTCGCTTGTGTTGCTGACCAGGTCATGAAAATTCTGGGCACGGGGGCGCGCAGGCGCCGAATTTCAAAAAATACACGTTGTTTACCGGTCGTGCCAGTCGCAGTGAGTTCATGGCTGGCGGCGGCAACGGCACACAGCTCGACTACGAGGAGCTGGAACGCTGGACACGAGTCGGATTCGAGCGAGGTACGCAGTCACGCAAGGGCGAACGATAAAAGACTGGGTAGCGCTCATGCACACTGGCTACGGTAAGCCCTCGTGAGTAAATCGACGGAGAGGCTGATGAGGAACTGGCCCGTCACATTGTGTCCACGGTGCTCGGCGTGCCAGTCAAGCGCTTCGAGGGCGGAACGGCTCCCAGACAAGTCGACGCGCTGGTGCGTTACCCGGACTGCGACGCGTCGTTAGAGGTTGTAGCTGATCATGACCCGGACTACAACGCCCAGCAGGATGCGCTCAACCGCAGAAAACACCAGGTCCAAGTATCGGAACTTCGGAAATCATGGATGTTCTATTGAACCGCCGAGCCAACATCAAGGATGTCGAACGAAGGCTTCCGGCGTTACTCGGGGATTTGGAGAACGACCCGCCAGCGAGGCGACGGCCTTGGGATGTCGAGCCTTCGGAGCTAGACCAGCTCGGCATCACGAGAGCTTGGCCCATGGATCCCAGCACGGTGCCAGGTCGCGTCTACCTTGTTCCCCAAGCTTGGGGCGGTTTCCCCGGCACCGAGCACACGGTTGGCGAATGGGTGACGAAAGTCCTTCGCGACCAGGACGACGTACCGAAGAAGCTCGCCGATCATCCCGACGTTGCGGAGCGACACGCGTTCATCTGGGCCACACTCACCAGCGACATGGAAGTGCAAACGCAGCTTGAATCGGGCGATGATCACCCCTTCCCTGTGACTGCACCAACATTGCCCGACGGCGTAACACACGTTTGGATTGCGGGCCGGTTTTTGTCCCAAGGCGTTTTGGCCTGGTTTCCGGACCGCGGCTGGTGGCGGACTCCATGGACATGGCCATCTGAAGGGTTCATAGCTTCCTCCAAGCCCTGATCCCCGCTAGCTCGGTCACTGCCGCGTGGATTTGCATCATGCTGGCAGCGACGTTGGCGTACGCGTCAGGTGCGCACGCTGTGACCTTGGCTGGCCAGCGCAGCAGGATCGCGCCGGCTAGGTCGGGCGGCTCGATGAACTCGACGGTCAATCGGTCGTGGCCCTTGATCAGGCGGCTGGATAATGCGGGAATCTCTCGACAGGTCAGGCTGCGCCGGCGTGGTCGACTGACTGGGGAAAAGATCCGGGTTCGATCGCGCGACTGTACCGCAAGCACCCGGGGCGCGCGAGTCGTCAAGAAAATTCTGGGCACCCGGGGGCGCGCGAGTCCCGAGTCCCGGGACGCGCGGCGCAATGTTCTGGCGTCAGGACGCTCGCCCATCGAGGCGAGCCGTCGCTCAAGCAAGCGCAGCGTGTCGCGCCTTCTTTAAGGGCTCGCCGTAACAGCGCGGCACGACGCGAGCACTAGACTGCACTGGGGTACCAGCTATGCACCAACGAGTGAACCGGCAGGTCAGACTGAAGTCGAGGCCGTCCGGCATTCCCCAGGCGGAGCACTTCGAGATCGTCGAGGCGCCTGTGCCGGACCCGTCGGATGGCCAGGTTCTCGTGCGCAACATCTACCTGTCGGTGGATCCCGCGATGCGCGGTTGGGTCAGCGCGGTCGCCAACTACTCCGAGCCTGTAGCGCTTGGTGCGGTCATGCGCTCGGGTGCAGTCGGGCGCGTCGAAGAGTCTCGAAGTGCCGACTTTCACGCAGGTGACTGCGTGCTTGGCATGTTCGGCTGGCAGGACTTCGCTGTCGTGGCCGCCGAGGCGATCGAGCGCAAGGTCGACGGCTCGGGTTTGCCGATCTCCACATCGCTTGGCGTCCTCGGCCTCAATGGTCTGACGGCCTATTTCGCCTTGCTCGAGGTCGGTCAGCCCAGGGCGGGCGAGACTGTGGTCGTATCGACTGCAGCGGGAGCGGTCGGGTCATGCGTCGGCCAAATCGCCAAGATCAAGGGGTGCCGTACCGTCGGCATTGCCGGTGGGCCCGACAAGGTGCGTATGTGTCGCGAGGACTTTCGCTACGACTCTGCGGTGGATTACAAGGCTGACGATCTCGAGGCAGCACTCGATGTCGCCTGCCCAGAAGGCGTTGACGTCTACTTCGACAACACGGCCGGCTCAATCAGCGATTCCATCATGCGACGTCTCAATGTCGGAGCACGGGTGGTCATCTGCGGCACGGCATCCATCGCGAGCTGGGACCCGCCACCACAGGGACCGCGGGTCGAACGTCACCTTCTCGTCAAACGCGCGCGAATGCAGGGCTTTCTGATCTTTGACCATGTCCAGCGCCATCCCGAGGCATTGCGGGAACTCGAGAACTGGGTGCGCAACGGACAGATCCGCTATCGAGAGGACATCCTCGATGGACTCGAGCAGGCACCGGGTTCGATCGCGGGGCTGTACCGCGGCGAGAATCTTGGCAAGTGTCTGATTCGGATCGCTCCGAATGTCCCCGGGTAGAGAGCCCTCCCCGGCGCAAACCCAGCTCGGACACTCGACGATTGGCTCGCCGACGCTGCTCAGACCCTGGGGACGATCTTGACCCGAGCCTCGTGCACCCGCCTTGAGCCGCTCAGCCTCTTGCTGGGGATCTTGGTATGGGATGGCGCGGATTGTGTAATGGCGCTTTCCGGCTGCGTCCATCACGTGCGGATGCCGCTCGATGATGATCTTGTCCACCAGCATCTCGGTCAGGGCGCGCCGATCAACAGCAGATAGGTCCTCTACGCAGTGTGTTGCCGCTGATGACGTGTTTCATTCCCTCCTTCATGCTTCTCGGGATTGTGCCCACTGTGGTCTCGGCTGTCTTTCACGGGCTCCCTTGACGATGCTGCGCGGATATCCAGAGTCAGCCGTGCAGTTCGAGCACTGTCAACAAATTGTCGCTGAACCGCACGATCGGGCTCTTCATCGGCTTCCTTTTCCGTCGTTCTGACGGGCTTTCAGCCGTCGCCGGTGGCCAATGTGGCCGGAGGGAGCTTCCCGCAGCCCGCAAGATCGCACCTGTGACGTCTGAGAGCCGTGATCTAGGTCACGCGGTGCAATATGTCAAATTGCAGGTTTGGACGACGCGGTGCCTTTTTCGATGCGAGGCTGGCCGACGGTAATCGTGTCCATGCAGTGCTCGGCACTCTGGCATCACCAGACACCTGCATTTCATTAGCGATGGTGTGGGGTCCCGAAGGTGTCGTGGCCCAGCTCGGCGGGCCTGCCGTGATGCTCCGTGGCGGTTCACGGCGGGTGTGGTGTCACTCTGTGCGTCGGCGGCTGGGTGGGTGCAGATGAGGTGTCGTGAGTGCGCGGCGGAGGTTGCCGTGACGGCTCGGCTGTGCTCTGGGTGCGGGGCTCCGATTGTTGGGCAGCCGCCGGTAGTGGCGGACACGGTGGTGGCGGACACGGTGGTGGCTGACACGGTCGTCGGTGCGGCCACCCGCCGTCTAAGGGAGGGCGACGAGGGCACGAACGTCGCGGGGGTCGTGCTGGTGTGTGCCTCCGCGCTGGTCGGGATCTTCTTTATCCTCGGCTCGGTGTCGCTGTATGTCCTCAACCGCGACCTGGCTGTGCATGGGGTGCGCACCCAGGGTCAGGTCGTCGAGGCCGACGCCAGCGGCTCGGACGAGGTCGTCTACACGGTGGGCGGCACGGTCTATGAGGTATCTGGGCCGGAGGTCGGAGACCGGCTGCCGGGGGACGCGGTGACGGTCGTCTATGACCCGCGCGACCCTTCGATTTCAAACCTCGAGGGCGATTGGCGCGCGTGGCACTCGCACTGGGTCCTCCTCGGGTTTGGGCTGTTTCTTCTGGGGTGGCCCGCGATGCCTGTCGTCGCGGGGGTCTTCGAAGCCGACGGACCGGTCGGTCGCAGGCTGGCGAGGGCGCGTCCCGCCCGACGCCAACTGGGGACGCCGCCCGCGCCACCGGGCCCGAGCGACCGCGAACCACCGCCAGGCCGGCAGGCGCCGCCGGAGCCGTATGTGCCGGGTTCGGGCGAGAGGGTCCCTGCGGAGCTTCGGCTGGTGCTGGCTGGTTACGTCGGTATTGCTGGTGGCTTGTTCGCTACTGCCTTGGCCTGCGCGGCTGCTGCTGTCCTTGTCTTTTTCCTCGACCTCAGCGACCTGGACATCGCCGATGACGACACGATCGTGCAGTTGTTGTTGGCCCTCTCGGTGTGTATTTGCGGGCTTTTGCCGGCGTTCGGGGCGCTCGAGGCGCTCAAGGCGGGTATCCGGTTTTCCAGGCTGCTCCGGCGGCCCAGCGATCCACGCACGGCCACGGTGGTGGCCTCGAAGCGTGATGGGCGCACGCTGATACTTGACTTCCCTTGGGACGGCACCGGTCGCGGGTACCAGTCGCTGTCTGAGGTTCGCCTCGCGTTGTGGCTGAAGGCCGGCATGCTGGTGCCCGGTGAGACGGTGAACGTCTATGGGGGGTCAGGCGGCGCGAGCCCACTACTGATCAGCAGCCGCCGGTGGGGCGGGGCGTTCCTAGGCACGGTAAAGAGCCAGTCGGCCCTCCAGCCCAGACTGCTCGACGAGAAGGTTAGCGGTGTCATTCTCGTTGACTGGGCTGCGTGGGCGGCGTCCACGACATTTTCATCCACCGGTCTGGGGTTCGGCTATGACAAGTGGGAGGTGGATGCCTTCCGCAGCGCCGTTCGCGACACGTTCCTCGGGGTAAGCGGACTCCCGGTGACGTCAGATGAAGTCCGCGGCACGCAGTTCTCGACCCACTGGCCCGGCTTTGACAAGACGCAGGTTGAGGTGTTTCTCGAGGCGGCTGGCCTGAGGCTGGCCGCGATGGAGTCGACGGACAGGCCGGCAGGACCATTGGTTAGCGGTGCCCTTCTTGTTGGGTGGGCCGAGTGGGCCGACTCAACGACATTCTCAAGACCCAGTGGGGGGCATGGCTACAGCTCGATAGAGGTGGACGCCTTCCGGGAGGAGATTCGCGACACGTTCTCGGGGCAACAAGATCCCCGGTCAAATCAGATGAAGTCCGCGAGTTCTCCTCGACCGACGGCCCCGAATATGACGTGAAGGAGGTTGACGCGTTCCTCGATGCCGCCGGCATCAGGCTGGCCGCGATGGAGTCGACGGACAGGCCAGACGGACCACTGGTTAGCGGTGCCATTCTCGCCGGGTGGGCCGAGTGGGCCGACTCATCGAGATTTTCAACCAGCCGTCTGAGGGAGGGCTATGACACAGCGGAGGTCGACGCCTTCCTCGACGCTATTCGCGACACGTTCCTCGGGGTCAGGCGACCCCTTTGACGTGGCATGCGGCCCGCGGCAAGCAGTTCCCGACTACCCGGCCTCGACCTGGCTACGACCCGGAGCAGGTTGACGCCTTCCTTGATAAGGCCGAACCGAGGCTGGCTGCGATGCGGGCGACCGACAAGGGGGCAACATGATTGAACGCGCCCCATCCGGTCTAGCGCTTTCATGCAGTCGGGCCGTGAGTTCGTCGGTTGATGCAGTGAATCGTGCTCCTGCCTAGGGCAGGATCCCGGCTGTCCAGGCCTGGTTCGATGTGGAGTTCCGCGTCCTCGGGAACGATGGATCGGAGCTGCTCGGCAAATGCGTCACGGTTACCGGGAAATCACCTGGTCGGTGTCGTCGTTGTCGGCTCGGAGGCGTGCCGTGCTGTGCTGGTGATGGGGGTTTTCCCGGTCTGGGGCACGTCATCCGCCCGCGGCGTCTTCGGCCTCCCAGCGCAGCACATCGCCCGGCTGGCACTCGAGCACCTCGCAGAGCGCGGCGAGTGTCGCGAAGCGCACCGCCTTGGCGCGGCCGTTCTTGAGCACCGCCAGATTGGCGGGCGTGATCCCTACGCGGTCCGCGAGCTCGCCGACGGACATCTTCCGCCTGGCCAGCATCACGTCGATGTCGACGGCGATCGGCATCAGATCACCTCGTCCAACTCGGCCTGCATCTGCGCTGCTTCGACGTCGCGCGCGACGGCCTGGGCAAGCAGCATCCGCAGCACGAGCACGAGGAGAGCGACCCCCAGAATGGCCACGCCAATCCCGCCCATTATGACGGTGACGCCCGGGTCGGCCCGCTGGCCCGGCGCATTGAGGACCGTGACCGCGAACCACACGAGGGCAGCCGCCACGATCGCGCCGATCACGACGTCCACGTACCGGAAGGCGGCGTGGGAGAACACGGTTCCGCGTCGCACCATCGTCACCAGCCGCCATACGCAGACCAGGGCGACCTGGGCCGACACCATGCCCAGGATCGTGATCACGCGCAGCGGGGTCAGCGGGAGCGATCCGTCCTCCGGGTCGGTGGCCAACGCCCACACCATCAATGCCTGTACGAACACGGTGCCGGCGAGCACCACCACGAGCACGGCGCGTAGCGCACCCACTGTCAGCTTCCCCATGGCCCGTCCTTCTGTCGAATTGCGATGGCAATCTATCGAACTTCGGTAGGTGAAGCAAGGGTTGGTACGGCGGGTGGGCGGCGGGTTCGCGCCGTGGGGGACGCCGCCGCCCCTCCCATGGCGTGGGGTTCGCGCGAACTTGCAAGCACAACCTGTTCAAGACACAACTACTCAAGTGGGTCGGCGGAACCGGAACCGGCTCCAAATACGGCGCGGTATACCGTGACGGATCGGCTTCAGTTGATCCTTTACATGCCCCAGTTGTCGATAACTCGGATGAAGTCTGGTCCGTTGCCGAACCGCGCCATACCGGTTGACGGGCTCGTCGAGAGGGGCTGCGCTCGGCGCCTCAAATGCAGGGGACTCGCTCAAAAGGAAGCCCTCCTCCCTGAGGTCGCTCCCGGAACGGAGTCTTCCAGGATGCGGTCAGAAGTCAAGACACCCGACATCAGATGGTGGAGTGATCGTTTAGGCCGGGAAATCTGTTTACTGCGATCCCGGGAAGATGATCACACGTCTCCCTGCGAAGAGAATTCTGGGCACCTAGTGCGCGGCGGTGGGCGCGGCCCCGATAGCCAGTTCTAGAAAATTCTGGGCTCTGGGCACCGGGGCACTACCGGGAAGTTCCGCCCGCGCGGCAAGCCGATGAGGACTGTAGTTCCGCCCGCGCAGCTAGGCCTGATGGCCCTCGTGCGTGCCCGTGCGCGTGCGCGCCGCATGCGTATTGGGTCGGATGATTGCTCGGCCAGTGCTGTTAGGGGGGCTTCCGCAACCTCGACCGCAACCTCGACAACTACCGGCTCAGAATGATCTTGGCCGCGGGACGGCTCTGTTCGCCCGGCGGCTGCTGAACGACGGCACGGACTACGCCTGAGGGGGGACGGACTACGCCTGAGGGCGAGGTTGCTGCTTCTCGGCCAAGTAGTCCATGTGGCGCAGGAGTGGCACCGCACGATAGCCACTACATTGCTCCGAGGTTCGGGCGTCGGCCAGTGGCATCGATCACTACGGCCGACGTCTCGAGCTGGCTCGGCGACCTGATGAGACGTGGCCTTGCTCGGTCGACGGCGACGCGAGCCCTGGCCACCCTCCGATCTCTCCTGTCGTTTGCGGTGGCGGACGGCCGAGTGACTGTGAATGCTGCCACGGCGGCGAAAGCTCCGACCGGGGGGCAGGCGCGGCGCGAGGGCAGGTTCCTTGACCTCGATGGTTGAACGGTCCTGGACAACAGTTGACACGCTGCGCAGAGCGCTCGTTGCTGTATTTCGCCGCTGTACGGAACCTTCTGATCCGGGGTTCGCGACCAGGTGACCGTCCGGGGTTGTCCGAAAAGTGGTCGGGAGGGCTCGATGGTCCGCAACGCCTATTCACTCAACCGGCGCGTGGCCCTCGAGGTGGGGGATTGCCGACACCGGTTCGCGGAGCTCCTCTTCGGTGGGGATTTCGGCGTCGACGTCGGAGGCGTGCAACGCGCGCGCCATGGCCCAGGCGATCCAGCCGCCGAGTACGAACAGGACCGCACTCACCGCAATCCAGGCCGCCGCGCCGGGGAGCTGGGTGAGCTGGTACATCAGCCAACCGATGGTGACCGTGGAGGGGATGGTGATGACCCAGGCTGCCACCATCTCCATCACGACCCGTAGGTTGACCCCTTGGCCGGAGGCCACGCCGGAGCCGGTGACTGAGGAAGCCGCGGCGTGGGTGGTCGAGATCGGAATCCCCATTCCGGTAGCGCCGAAGATCGCGGTCACTGCGCCGATGTTGGCCGCCAGCCCGGAGCTGGCGCGCAGCGAGGTGATGCGAAGACCCATCGTCTCGATGATCTTCCAGCCTCCCCAGACGGTGCCGATCGCGATGGCGCTGTAGGCGAGGAAGGGGATCCACCAGTCAATGCGCAGATTCCCGTCGGGTTGCAGGGTGATGTACCCGCCGGCCAACAAGACCGCGGCGATGATCCCCATGGTCTTCTGGGCATCGTTGGCGCCGTGCCCGAACGAGACCCCGGCTGCCGACAGCAGCTGCAGGCCTTTGAACGCCTTGGCGTCGTCGGGGATCCTCAGCCGTCGCTGGAGTCGGGACAGCCCGAGCATCGCCAAGAATGCCACCGTGAACGCCACCATGGGCGAGACGACGATCGCGATCAGCGCGGTCTGGACGACGCCCCAGTTGATGGCCGAGAGACCGCCCGCGGCGAGTCCGGCGCCGACCAAGCCACCGATGATCGCGTGGCTGGAGGAGGACGGCATGCCGATGTACCAGGTGAGGTAGTTCCACGTGATCGCCGCGATAAGGGCGGCGAACACGACCGCGACACCCTCGGCATCGTGTTTGACCACCTTCGCCACCGTGTTGGCGACGGCGGTGCCGACGACGAAGAACGCGCTGAAGTTGAACGCTGCGGAGAACCAGGGCGCCCAGCGCGCCGGCAGGGCCCGTGTCGCGACGACGGTAGCCACCGAGTTGGCGGCGTCGTGGAAGCCGTTGGTGAAGTCGAAGACCAGCGCCAACACGATCACACCGATGACGCCGATCAACAACCAGTCCATACTCCATCATCGAGCCTGACGACCCGCACGCACAACGGCCGAAGGTCCCCACTTCGCCCGACTATGGTCTTGTTGATCATGATCAGAGTGGGCCCGGTGAACACCTGCGGACCCGCCGTGCCAGCCGATCCGCTGTGGCCTTTGCACGCAGTGTGATCGGACGGCTGCACGGGACCGACCCCGATGCGTCGACGATCACTGGATCGGCACAGACGAGCGCCGCGGCGGGGGACTCGACCTCAAGGATCACCGTCCAGCTGAAGGACGCCAACGGCAACATCACGACCGGCGCCACTGTGGCCTTGGACAACACTCGTCCGTCGATGGATAGCCACCGCCGGTCAAGGGTTTGCACCTTGTTCGCCACCGCCACATGGGTGTGCAGATCGGGTTCCCCGGCCCGGGAATCCCGGTGCGTGAACACGGCCGCCACCAGGCCGGTGACGTTGACCTGCCGGACCCCGTTCCTTCCTGCCGGGTGAACAATGCGTGGCGTTCGATGAAGCTCAGCGCATCCCGCACCAGCCTGATGAGCGAGTTCGATCTGCGCAGTGGCGTGGAGGGTCGGCCTCACCGGTGTGAGCCGCTGGCGGGACGAAGATCAACGGCTCGGACCCACCGCTGGCGGCCGTCTGCGCCGCGGACGCGACCATTCCTGCCGTTCTTTCACCCACCAATCGAGCAGGCGAGCTTTCGACCACATGGCCGTCTCCACGTGGAGCGGCGGATTGAGTTCGCACGTGCGTGACGCAGCATCACCGGAGCTGACCGACGCCCGCGACTGGGCATCACGGAATGCTTGCTTGATCGGGAGCGACTGCTTTATCCACGCTCGCCTGAGACACACAGACAGATCTCCGCCGATTCGGGTCAAGGGGTAGCGAGTTCAAATCTCGCCAGCACGACGATTTCAGGGAAGGCGGCGAGGCACTTCGCTCCACGGCTCGTCGTCGAACGTTGGCGTCGCTATGATCTCTTCCTCGGCCTCTTCCACGGCCGGCTCGGGTTCCGGCTCCCCGGGACGCTCAATCCCGTGCTGCCGGCGGGCCTCCCGTATCCCCTGGGCGACGTTGTGCCATAGGTGGTCCTCGCCTAACCGTGCACGAAGCCCAGCATGCGCGAGGACGGTCCGGACCCGCCACCGTACCCGCACCAGGTACAGGTCGACGTTGCGCTCGGTAAGCTGCTCGCGCAGCTCGGACAACATGTCGGCGCTGGTCGTTTCGAGCTGGTCGGTCGACTCCAGGTTCAGGATCAGCGCCACGGTATCCGGTGCCGCATCGACCGCCTCGAGGATCGCCTCCTGGACCTCGGTGGCGTTGACCCAAAACAGCGACACGTTGACCCGCAGCACCAGGATGCCGGGGATTGTGGTGCGATCCGGATGTTGGCGCACGCCGCCCCAGGCCGCCTTCTCGCCCGGGATCTTGCCCAGAACCTCCACATCCACCCGACTCGACCGATACACCATTCCGAGAAGAGACTGCCCTATTGCAATCACCAGGCCGAGCATGGGTCCGGCGATGACCACGCCGCCGGCGGCCACCAGGGCAGCGATGCCGTCGTTCCTGCGCACCTTCATGTAGCGGCGAATGGCCGGCAGGTCCAGGAGCCCCCACACGGCGTTGATCACGATGGCGCTGAGGACCGCCTTTGGCAGGATGGACAGGGCCGGCGCAACAAGAAGGATCGCGAGGATCGCGATGGCCGCGGCCGAGAGACCGCTGACCTGCGACCTGCCGCGCGCCCGATCCACGGCGGCGGTCTTGGACAGGCTTCCGGCCACCCCCAGGCCGCCGAACAGGCCCGAGCCGATATTGGCGCCGCCAGCGGCGATGAGCTCCTGGTCGGTGTCCAGCCGATAGCCACCCTTAGTGGCATACAGTCGTCCGGCACTCAATCCCTCGGCAAGACCGACGACCGCGATGGCGGCCCCGGCGAGGGCGACGTCGACCAGCCGATTCAGCGGCACGACCGGGATGGTGGGTGTGGGCAACCCTTTTGGCACCTGCCCGACGACGGCCACGCCGCGAGCGGCGAGGTCGAGCCAGTACGACGCCGCGAGCCCGAGGACGAGAACGACCAGCGCCCACGGCACCCGCGGGAATAGGCGAGACCCGATGAACAGCACGGCCAGTGCACTGACACCTACCGCGGCCGTTAGTGGGTCGATTTGGTCGAGATTGACTGCCAAAACCGATATCCGGTGCAGGACGTCGCCTGGCGTGACTTGGATGCCGAGCAGATTGGGCAGCTCACCGATGACCACGAGGATGGTGAGGCCGAAGACAAAACCAGTAACGATGGGCTTGGACAGGAACTCCGCGACCCAGCCCACCCGGAGGAACCCGGCGAGAACCAGGACGGCACCCGCCGCCAGCGCGATGGCCGACGTGTAAGTGACCGCCTCGGCAACATTGGCCGGATGCAGGCTTACGACAAGCGTCGCCGATAAGACCGAGACGGTGGAGACGGGTCCGACAATCAACTGCGGCGAGGAGCCGAGCGCTGCATAAACCAGGAGGGCGATGGGGACGGCGTATAGCCCTACTTGAACAGGCACCCCAGCGATGGACGCGTACCCGAGGGACTGCGGTACCGCGAGGGCGGCGACGACCACGCCAGCCACTATGTCGTGACGCAGACGTGCGCGCTTATACAGGGGGAGCCAGGTCAGGATAGGGAGGCGGCGATGCAGCCCTCGGCGAATCCTCTGCCCGACCGATGGGGTCATTGGGACCGATGGGGTCATTGGACCGGGGCTGGGCATTCGAGGTGGGCGCGCAAGTCGTTGGAAAGATTGGCGAGCGTTTTGGCGAGCATCTGCGCGGGTGGGAGATCTGCCGCAACCTCGTCTGCGCTGATCGTGTGCGTCATGAGATACGCGAATCCAACCTTCCAGCACGAACAACACTGAACCCACGCTCACCTAGACGTCTACCGGGAGCTGAATCAGGTGAACAACAGGTTAACGATATTGGTCTTTTGAGCAAACAGATGAAGCCAGCCTGTTCAAAGTGCTGACCGGTCGTAAGAGCATCGGTGATGCCCCGTTCAGACATCACGACAACTCGTCGCAGCTACGAGCGACGCGCGATCTCGAGCAGCAAGAGCAGGCTCCTGACGAGTCCCCATCAAGTCCGTGATCATGTTGGCATCGGGGCACAAATGTGGCACATGCCCTGCGCACGCCTTCAGATGAGTGTCGCTACCTCATCGTTTGCCTCGGCGGCGTCAGGATGCCGACATGGAAGCAGGAGCCGCCGAACGGGCGGCACGTGGTCAGCGTCGGGAACGGGTGAC
>CAWILN010000023.1:0-87181 GCA_963836855.1 uncultured Actinomycetota bacterium
GGAGTTCGGCGGAGGTGTTGTTCGACCGGGTCTGCGCCGAGAACGGATCCGGCATCTGCTGACCGCGCCCCGATCTCCTACCACCACAGGGAAAGTGGAGCGGTGGACAAGACGATTCGTGCGAGGACCGCCGTGTCCATGATCGCCGCCACGCCACCGTGGAGGAGCTGCAGGCCGCGTTGGATGCCTGGGTCGAGGATTACAACACCTCCGGCCGCACCAGGCGTTGGGATGCGGCCCCCGATCAGAGGTCCAGCTTGCTGCCGCGCCTGCTGTGGAGATGTCGTTGAACCCAGTGCCGTCCCGGCCGTGCCACCGGCGCCGGTGGCGGAGCCCATCCCGCAGGTCGTGCCGCTCCCCGGGGTGCAGCGTGGGTCGACCAGCATGGCTTGATCTCGTTGGGCGGGTTCCGTTACCGGGTGCCGATGTGCTGGCCGGGGAGCCGGTGGAGGCCGTCGCCGCCGACCATCTGGTGCGGATCTTCCACCGTGACGTGCTGGTCGCCGAGCATGTGCGACGCCGCAAACCCGACACCGACCCGCAGCAGGAGGTCCGGCTGCGCAGGGCACCGCCTCCGCGGCAGGGCAGCCGCCGGTCCCGGCGCGCCACCGACGGGCTGGTTGTGACCCGGATAGTGGACTCCTCCGGGTATGTCTCGTTCGCCGGCACCAACTACCGTGTCGGCAACCGCTGGCGCGGCCGCAGCGCCCAAGTCTGCATCGTGGCCGGTTCGGTGCAGCTTCCTGCGATGGCCACATCGTGCGGGTGCACCCGATCCGGCACGACCGGGCCAAAGAGCATGGCGCGTTCGCCACCCCGAACGGGCGGCCCCGCCACCGACAGGATGCGCCGGCCGGGGTCGGCGTCAAGGCCAAGCCGCTGCGCGGTCGACCTGCCGGCCGCGCCTTGACCCCGACCCCTTAACCCGGCGCTCTTAGCAGCGGCGCGGAACCACCCAACCCGAAGAACAATGTTGATCATGTCAAGGAGGTACCGGAACTCATTCGTCAAGCGGGTACCGGAACTTGACAGCTCGGCGGCACTGACGCCGGACCGTAGAGCCTTGTGGGCCACCATCACTGATCACCGGGTATCCGCGGCACAGGTTGGCCGCGAGTGCTCGCTCCTTGGGCCGCTCGCTCAACCAGAGGTGATGTGTCTCAGTGTCGGAACAATGTGTCCGCAGTCCTCGGGCCGCGGCCTCCAGAGCCCTCAGTGGGCTCGCACACGACCTGTTCAGCTGGTGATTTGACGTGGACTTTCAGAGGACCTTCGACCCTAGCTGGTGCAGCTGGCCGCCCAGATGATGGACCACGTGATCAGGGAGCAGACAGGGAGGTCTGAATGCGAGCCAGTCCGGGTGATCGGATCGTAGTCAAGGGCCATCGCGTCGGTGAGCCGGACCGCGACTGTGAAGTGCTGGAGGTCGGCGACGATGGTGAACCACCGTACCGCGTTCGGTGGGGCGACGGCGGCCACGAGACGCTGTTCTTTCCCGGCCCCGATGCCGTGATCAAACACATTCCACACGCGGATGACTGAGGAGTGCTCATGCGGGCGATTGACGGGGTACGCCGGTCGGGCGTAGCGGTCGGGCCACATCGTCCGATCCGCGATGCAGCGATGATCATGGATCAGGCGGGTGTGGGATCGCTCGCCGTTATAGACGATGGCCGGCTCGTCGGGATTGTCACCGATCGCGACCTGGTGCGCCGTGGATTGGCCCAAGACCTTGCACCTACTGCGCCGGTCGAGAAGGTGATGAGTACTCCTGTCGTCACTATCGGCGCCGAGGCGGACTTGCATTCAGCCTTCAAGCTCTTCCGCACGCATGCGGTGCGGCGGTTGGCCGTCGTCGACTTTGACGACTTCGTTGGCATGATTACTGTGGACGACCTGCTGGTCGACCTGGCAGCCGACCTTTTCGACCTGGCCAGGCCCATCGCAGCCGAGGTCTTCATGCCCGCCGACGTGGCGGATCAGCTCTCGACGCATAGAAGGTAACGCAGTGACCGGGGTGACCGACCAGACGAGATACCCGGAACCATCTGACCCGGTGCGGCTGTTCGTCTCGGACAACCTGATCCGCATCGAACCCGATGCCACCCTGCATCAGGTAGCGCACCGCTTGGCCGCCGAGGGCGTGGGAGCTCTCGTCGTGACCGATGGCGATCGCGTAGTCGGGATCATCTCTGAACGGGACGTGGTCGGCGCCGCAGCTTCGGGCAAAGATCTCGACTCGACCACGGCTGCTGAGCTGGGCACCAGTCGTGTGGTGAGGTGCACGCCGGACACGAGCATCCAGGAGGCCGCGCAGCTCATGATGGCGCACTACGTGCGGCATCTGCTAGTCGTGGACCGCAACGGGCCCATCGGCATGGTCTCGGCCCGGGACCTCCTTGGTGCCTACGCATCCTGACTTTCGGCTCCGGTCGGGTTGCCTGAGTGCCCTCCGGCCGTCTGGCCGTGCCCTCTTCTGAGCCAACCAGGCCGCTTGCCCTGACGCCTGTGACAGCAGCAGGCTGGCGATCGTCAGTAGTTTTCCCGGATGTACGCGTACGCGCGATCGAAGAGTTCTCGTGTCGTGGGCAGCCCGTATTTCTTGCTCGACAGCGGTGATCTGTTGGGCTAGCTCGAGAATCTCCAAGGAACTCCACCGACGCCGACGCTTGCGTGAGCTGCCGGTGACGCAGCCGCTCCAACTGGTCAGACAGCGCCACGTAAACCGGGTGATCACGTGAGGCGTCAAGCCGCAGGCGTATCCGAGCTTCGATGGTGTCGAGTGCTTCGCCGACCGCCATTGGCTCCTCGCCATCCAGCTGACTCCAGGATCAGGCAGCGCGAGCTGACGGATCAGTAAGGGGGAGTCTCAGTCAACACTCACGACGCGATCGACCGATCGGTCGCACAACTGACGATCTTGCTCGAGACACCCTCGCACTGAGGCCGGCTGCCCACGGAGTGCGCACAGCGCGCGTCTGACCCGGACTCACGGACCCGGCGCCCAGGATTCTCGCAGCATGAAACGTGTTGATCACCCTCCTGGGGTGACTTGTCCACAGCTTTCCCGTTGGCTGATGATCATCGCACCCGATGCCTGGTCCCCGCCGAAGGGCGGTGCTCACGAGGGCGGGACGCTGTGTTGGCTACGACCGGGCTCGTGGCTCTCGTCGCAACGTCGGACGCCCGGCGATCTCGGATGAAGATCCAGATCGTAAGGACTAGAGCAAGGGCTGCAAGGCCCGCGAGGAAATCCCCAACGGCTGCGAGGGTTTGGAGCCAATTAGGCGGCGGCACGGGTAAGAGGGCTAGCCGAGCTGAGTCTCTGAGCCCTACGATCGCCAGCCCAGCAGCGGTTCCGGATCCATCGCTTGTCACCCCGGGGGCTCGGCTGGGGCGGTGATGGCGAGCACGCCGATAATCGCCAGAGCGGTGGCGATTTGCACGGCCCGCACGCTGCTCGCAGCTTCGACGGGTCGTCCGTCCCGCATCAAGTACAGCTCTAGGACCTTTCAGCCGAGAACGCCTCACTGATCGACAGCCGGATTTAAGACCCGGGCGGTGGCAGCCAAGCGGAGTCCAGTGTTACCCCGGAGTCCCGACATGATCAGGTCTGTCGCTGCGCGCCCATCACTGACAGCAATGGGCCTCGGGGTTCGGGGCTTTGGTGGAAATATCTCGGTCACCCTTCATCGCGCGCGGTTCTAAGATGAATCGCGAGTCGCTGCGGCAAGGCATGTTTCGATGCACTCGGAGCAGGTGCATGCGCTCAACGAACCGTACTTGCGATCAGTCCACTGCCGAGCACTTCGGGCACGAGCCTGTCAACTGGCTGGTCTAGCTTGTTGGTGGGGATGGGGCGCCGCGGATTTGGCGTTGTGCTTCGGCCCGCACGGGCCAGATCTGCGAAGTGGAGCGGTGCTCGTCCATCGCGGGGAGCACCTCGGCCGTCCCAGCCACGCAAGCCGCATTGATCGCCGCTGTACACCGGTTCGCCCGATGGCCGCGAGCCGGTATGAACTCGCGTCCCTATCGGATGGATTCGGCTTTCATCGTCATCGAGGAAAAGCACATTCTTGTGGCAAGCGGAGTTCGTAATCCGCAGCGATGAGGCCTGCGGGGGGCGGTGACGCGCGGTGGCATTACAGGCTGCCAGGATCAAAGCGCCTGGGAGCACCCATAGCGACTTTCTGCGGGGTGGATTCTCGCGCTGACATCGATTGCTGGCAGGCTGAGCTCCTGGTCGATGAAAGGATCCCCAATGCCCGGCGACCAACGGGGCGACCGCAGCCGACGCCGGAACGATCGACATCGGCGGCGACCTCACCGTCAACCGCCTCGGGTTCGGGGCGATGCGGATCACCGGTCGAGGGATCTGGGGCGACCCGCCCGACCGG
Organism: uncultured Actinomycetota bacterium; assembly: GCA_963836855.1. Classification (GTDB taxonomy): domain Bacteria; phylum Actinomycetota; class Actinomycetes; order Propionibacteriales; family Propionibacteriaceae; genus Microlunatus. Next base: position 4,398 of record CAWILN010000023.1, read on the forward strand.
GACGAGGCGCAGGCCGTGCTGCGGCGGGCCGTCGAGCTCGGCGTCAACTTCATCGACACGGCCGACTCCTACGGCCCGACGTCAGCGAGGAGCTGATCGCCGAGGCGCTGCACCCCTATCCGGACGATCTCGTCATCGCCACCAAGGGCGGCCTCGTAGCGGCCCGGCCCGGACGGTGGACCGCCGACGGCCGCCCCGAGCACCTGCGCGCGGCGTGCGAGGGCAGCCTGCGGCGGCTGCGCCTGGAGCAGATCGCCCTCTACCAGTTCCACCGCCCCGATCCGGCGGTGCCGCTGGAGGAGTCGGTCGGCGCCCTCGTCGAGCTGAAGGACGAGGGCAAGATCCGCCACATCGGCCTGTCCAACGTCAACGAGGAGCAGCTGCGCCGGGCGCAGCGCTCACGCCCGATCGTGTCGGTCCAGAACCGCTACAACCTCGCCGACCGCGACTCGGAGCGCTCGTCGACCTGTGCGAGCAGGAGCAGCATGGCCTTCCTGCCGTGGGCGCCGATCCAGGACCTCGACCGACACCCGGCGGTCAGCGACGTCGCCGAGCGGCACGGCGCCACGCCGACCAGGTGGCGCTGGCCTGGCTGCTGGCCCGGTCGCCGGCGATGCTGCCGATCCCCGGCACCGGCTCGGTCGCAGCACCTCGAGGAGAACGTCGCCGCCGCCGGCCTGCGTCTCGACCGTCAGGAGATCGAGCCCTTAACGACCTGGACTGAGGACGTACGGGCCCTCCGGTATTACGGGGGTAGCGGATGGTCCGCGTACACCGCGGGATCCGAGAAGGCCAGCGCGGCCTCCTCGACCACTTCGTTGGTTCCGGTGAGGCGGCCCTCGTGCTGGCGGAGGTGTTCCTCCCAAGGAGGGGCGTTCGCGCCAAGACGGCAATCGACTGAATCGCATCGGCACCCGCATCACGCAAGCACTGAGAAGACAGCGATTACGCCAAATCCAGCCGCTTGATGGCCCTCGCCTGAACCGGCGATCCCGCTGACGCAGAAATACGAAGCTGATCACCAGGGCGATCACGACAAGCGCAGCCCCGGCTATCACGAAGGTGACGGAGAACATGTCTGCCTACAAGCCCAGAGCCAGCGGAAGAGCGTTGAGAAGGACGTATATTGCAGCAACGACGAGCCCGACCAGTGCTGGAATGGCTCCCCGCTGGGATCCCGAGCTGGCGCGCCCTGAGGCCGAAGCCAATGGCGGGAATAGTTGGCGCAATGAGAACCAGCACGGCAGGAATACCCGCCCGCAACGCCACCTGCGCGGAGATGTCCGAATCACCCGACTGATAACCCTGAGAAGTCAGGGCCCATCGCCGAGCAACATCGCGCCGACGAACCCGAAGAGCAACATCGCCACCGAAATCCAAGCGAGCCGGAGATTCCGCCGAGCCCGTGTTGAGCCCACCGCACCGACCGGTGCAGGTGCACTTCCCAGCGTCGACATCGACCTCCCCCAATCACCTCTCATCCTTGGTCACTACCGCCGCGCAGACAGAGCCTAACGTCCCGGCCTTCTCCGCTCAGGGCATGAGATGGGGCGGGCGGTCCGCGCTGCCATAGGTGGTCAGATCGTGCAGTCCTTCGACGATTGCAGCGGTGGGTGCGGTGGACACGGCAGTAGCTACGCATGCAGAAAGTGGCGCACACCGGCCGCCTTCCTATCAGTTGGCTGGTCTGCAAGCCGGAGGGCTCGCTCGGCTCTGTTGACGCTCTTGGGGCCACGGGCTAACCGCCGTCGCTGTTTTGGAGCGGCTGAGGCGCTGTTGCTCGCTGCCTCAGTGGAGGGTGCGATCGGCCTCGGTGATGATTTCGGCGATGGTCTTGATGCGGCCACCGCCGAGCACATCGCCGCCGAGCTTCGGGCACAGGCGGCACAGGTATGGCTTACAACGCCGCCGGCCCGAAGTGATGCGGGCGTTCGCCCGCGTCGACATCAGGACGGCGAATCGGCGACGATCCAGCTCCGCCTCTGGGTGGAGATCGAGCACCCGGCGTGACGTCTGCCCCGTGCCGACGCCGAGCTCGAGTACCCGCTCGGTGTGGATGCCGGAGGTCGCGTCGGCGACGGCGTCTTGCAGCTCGTCGTACGCCGGCACCTCGGCACGGATCGTCTCGAGGTAGCTGGCCGGATCGAAGTGGAATTGGTAACCGTCGGGCGTGTTGACCATGGATGCAGTCTCGCAGCGACTCAGCAGCCGTCCGGCAGACGTTCGCGTAGCCGGACCATTCGGGAGGTGGATCGCCATGGCAGCGGCGTTTACTCTCGATCACATCTTGGTGGTATCTCGAGATCGAGCGCTCTCTGCCATGGGCGCCGTGCTGTTGCGGGTGCGGGGTTTCTGATCGAGGGACGCCCTGATCTTGTCTCTCTGGTTGCCGTAGCTGCGGCAGGGAGCGCTTGGAGTATGGGAGTCGGTGTCAGTCACCCGCGGTGGCACGAAGCGGACGTAGGTCTTGGTCACCCGGAAGTCCACGGGCGCCGCGCAGGCGGCCTCTACCACTTTTGCTTGTAGCCGCCCCAAAAACGTCCGCGGCGATACCTAGCAAACTGGCGCATTCTTCTTCTGGGACCCCTTATCGACTTCGCTGCCGTGGCACGCGTGGATGGAGATCGAGGTCAGCGGCTCCCAAGAGAACAGCGACCGCAAGAAGCAGCTCGACAAGCGGATCGAGGAAGTAAGAAGCTCATCGCTCATATGGGTGAGGAGGTGTCGCAATGAGGGAGATCAAGTTCAGGGCGTGGGACAAAGACTCAAAGAGAATGCGTTACGCGGAAGATCTGATTGGGCCGGGTGGCTGGGTCATCCAGTTCCACGGCGTGCCTCTCGAGATCGGCATCCACGGCGTGTTTGAGCCGGAGAACGTCGAACTGATGCAATACACCGGCCTCGAGGACAAGAACGGCAAGGAGATTTACGAAGGCGATATTGTTCGCACAGCTCTCATCAGTCTGGGGTTTTGGAGAGTTCGCGCTCGTAAGCTAACTGGTGAAGTTGTCTACCAGCCGGGGGCGTTCACAATCGGGCATGGTGATGCCGCTCATCTGATCTCACCTTATAGAGATGATCTTGAGGTCATCGGCAACATTTACGAGCAGCCAGAGCTGCTGAAGGGAGTGTTGTGATGAGCTCAATACAAATTGGATGACGCTGCCATCAAGAACCTCATCCGTGAAGCCGAGGCGCTAGAGGACTACAACGAGCCGTTCAGAGCACCTGGCCGAAATCGCGCGGATCAAGCAGGACTTGCGAGACGCTCAGGCTGCTCGACAAGCTGGAGCTGCACATCAAAGGATGAAATCAACGCCGGAGAGCCAGCGCCACGCGGCAGGGAGGACCTGTGGACCTGAAATTTGTTAACCCGGACCCGCGATATTCGAAGGTGCGGCTGATTGAGCCGGCTCCTTCTGGCTACCTGCATGTTGCCGCAGAGGTGCGAGCTCCGAAGCGGACCGGGCCGGTCCTCTTGTCGCGGGAGAGGTCGCAGCTTGTAGGCGCGCTGAAGGTGCTCGGTCGCCAGCTAGAACGAGTGCCGGGCGTGCAGAGGTCACCGCATACGAGGCGATGGCGTTCGGCCTGCCGAGCGCAAGGGGCAGCGCGCGACTCTCATCCAACCAGCCCGCTTTGACGTCGTCACGGTATGCGCAAAAGTTTCATCAGGGCTGCGCGAAGCTCGGTTACAACTCGTTTCCGACTCCGCAGGCGGCGCTGTCCCGGCCTTACAACGGGCGACAGGCGACTGTTATCAGCGCCTTCGCACAGCAACACGGAGATCCCACCGGTACTCGGTCCAGTGCACTCAACGTGTTCGTGCCCGATGCGGTGGCGACCGGTCGCCTTGACTTGCGGCCCAACTCCTACGTTTTCGAGATCACCGTTGACGAGCAGAGTCGGGCGAAGGGCGCGGTGTACAGCGACGAGGAGGGCACCACCTGCGAGCAGGAGGTCGACGCCCTCGCCGCCACCGCCCACCTAATCGGCGGGTTCACCAACAAGACGTTACGGCCGCTGGTCGCCGAGCTACTTGACCAGCCCTACAGCCGGGCCGCTGCTGCTACGACCTGCGGTGGCTGCGCTTGAAAGGGCTGATCGTGCGGCTACCCGGTCCAACACCTACGTCCTGACCAACGACGGGCAACGCTTCGCGATCTCCTACCCCAAAGTCCACAGCCAGCTACTGCGGCCGATGCTCGCCGCGAATCAGCCGCCCGCGCCGCTGCCGGTCCGGCAAGCCCTCCGAACCATCGGCCAAGCCGTCGACGACTACATCGACCAAGCCCGCATAACCGCCTGAAACACTCGGCTCAAGTGTCGAAAACCCTAGCGACAAAGGGTCGCTTGGCGACTCCGGTGTTAGAAGCTCTTCGCCGCGTCCACCGTGAGAAGGCGATCCATGCGGTCCTCGCGTCAGGGATGCAGTTCGTCGCTCAGCCGCCGGTGTTCGCGCACCTCACCTTCGGTCAGCTCCGCTTCGGCCTGCTCGATGGCCTCGGGCTCGGCGAGGATGCCTTGCCGCTCGTAGCGCTTCCGCGACCGGCTCCACCGCACGACGACCGCCGACAGCCGGCTCAGCTTCGTTGCTCGGCGGGTGAGCGCGGCGTTGCCGGCCGGCAGATACTCGAGGTGACCGAGGTCGGAGCAGCCCATGCAGTGCGGCCCAGCGTCCTCCATCATGAGAACCGCACCGGCACCGAACTCGCCTCGGCACGTGGTGCATGTCCATGGCTTGATCGCGGCGATCACCACCAGGTCCGGTGGCCGGTTCCGCTGCTCGACCAGGCGTTCACGCTTGGGCTTCGACAGTTCCGGCGAGACCCAGTGCGTCCGGTACGCCTGCTCGATACTCGGATCGGCACTAGCGCTGAACCGGAGCTGGCGGCGGTCGCGCGTGCGCGCCAGATAGGTCGTCTCGGACGGCGTCAAGCCGCTCGCCCGGGCCCAGCGGCGGAACTCGGTCATCGCCGTTGACACCTTGCCAAGATTGCCCTGGATCACCTCTTCGAGGTAGGAGACGCGCCCCTGTTTCCACCGGTCAAGGTGGGAGGGCGCCAACCAGCCAAGGCCGAGCAGTACGTCGATCGGGCGGACGTACTGATGCTCGGCCAGCGCCTGCTCGGCGACGCGGCGTACCCGTGCCTGGATGTCCTGGCGCGCCACCGCTACGACGTACCCCCGAATCGCTGGTACGCGGTGCGCAGCTTGGAGACGAGCGTGTTACCGCCGAGGATCGTGCCCGGCGTCGGAAGCTGCCGCAGCAGCAGGTCCCGGTCGACGTCCAGGGTGGCCGGTCGGGCGGGCAACGGAGCCGGAGGCAGCCAGAAGCGCTCCGGCTGGCAGGTCGGCTGGGTCAGGCCGGCCAGCGCGAGCGAGCTGCCCGCCGCTGCAGGCACGGCCTCGTCGGACTCCTCGGCGGGAGCGTGGGCTCGCAGCTCGCGGAGCCGGCTCAGGAGTGTATCCCGATTCCGGCCGCGCCAGCGCAGAATCAGGAAGGGGTCCTCGTCGAAGGCCTCGGCGAGCAGGTAGAACGTGGCGGCAAGGTGCTTGCAGGGGACCTCCCAGTCTGGGCAGGTGCAGCGCTGGTCCAGCTCGTTCACGCTGCGCGGGAACAGCGGGGCGCCCGCGTCCGCGAATAGATCTTCGAGCTCGGGCGGCACCTCGCCGGCGAGCAGCTTTGCGCTGGGCAGCGCCTGCTCGGAAAGCGCGATCTCGGCCCTGGCCCACACGATCTCGGGAAAGGCCGCGAGGCCGATCGTGACCAGGTATGGCTTCACCCGCGAACCCTGCACGGTCGCACGCACCTCGCCGGGCACCACGTCGAGCGAGATGACCTGCCCCTTGCGCGCATACGTCCGGCCCCGGGTGAGCCGGCTGCCCATCGCGAAGGACTCCAGCACATCCAGGAATCGGCGCGACCACCAGGACTCGCCGATGGCGCCGCGGCTGCTGCGCGCCTTGAGGCCGTTCTCGACCGCCCGCGGCTGCGACGGCGGATACCAGCGGCGCTCGGTCATTCGACGACCGCCCCTGCCTCGAGCCGGAACAGCTCGGCGAGCTGGCCGGTGGACAGCTCGGTGAGCCACTGCTCTCCCGTGCCGACGATGCGGGCCGCCAGCCCCCGCTTGTCGCGAATCATCGCCGCGATCTTCTCCTCGACCGTTCCGGCGCAGACGAACTTGCGCACCTGCACCGTCCGACGCTGCCCGATCCGGAACGCCCGATCGGTGGCCTGGTCCTCGACGGCCGGGTTCCACCAGCGGTCGACGTGTACGACGTGGTTGGCTGCGGTCAGGGTCAGCCCGGTGCCTCCGGCCTTCAGCGACAACACGAAGATGGGTGGCGACGCGGCGTCGCCGACCTGGAAGCGAGCGACCATCTCGTCGCGGTCGGGTTTCGCGACACCGCCGTGCAGGAACAGCACCTCGCGGCCGAACCGCCCGGCCAGGTGTCCGCGCAACAGAGCTCCGAACTCCGCGTACTGCGTGAACAGCAGCGCCTTCTCCCCCACCGCAAGCACCTCGTCGAGGATGTCGTCGAGGCACTCCAGCTTCCCCGAGCGCCCCGCGAGCTGACTACCGTCACGAAGGAAATGCGCGGGGTGGTTGCAGACCTGCTTCAGCTTGGTCATGGTGGCCAGCACCAGGCCGCGCCGCTCCATCCCGTCCGTCGCTTCGATGCGCTCGAGCATGTCGTCGACCACCGCCTGGTACAGCGCGGCCTGCTCCGCGGTCAGGTTGCAGACCACGTCCATTTCCAACTTGTCGGGCAGGTCGGCGATGATCGACCTGTCGGTCTTGACCCGTCGCAGGATGAACGGGCCGGTGAACCGGCGTAACCGCTCGGCCGCACCGTCGTCGCCGTGCCGCTCGATCGGCTCGGAGTACCGCTTCTTGAACGTCGCGGCCGACCCGAGGAGGCCGGGATTGACGAACTCGAGGATCGACCACAGGTCGGCGAGGCGGTTCTCGACCGGCGTGCCGGTGACCGCGATCCTGGTCGCCGCCGGCAGGGAGCGGATGGAGGTGGCCTGCTTGGTGGCGGCGTTCTTGATCGCCTGCGCCTCGTCGACGACGACGCGCCGCCACGAGACCTTGCGCAGATCGGAGGCGTCGCGGGCCGCGAGCGCGTAAGTAGTGATGACAAGGTCGGCGGCCGCGACCGCGTCGGTGAACCGTTTGCTCCGGGCGCGCTCCTTGCCGTGGTGCACGTGCACCCGGAGGTGCGGGGTGAACCGGGCGGCTTCGCGGTGCCAGTTGCCGACCAGCGACATCGGGCACACCAGCAGGCTCGGGCCAGCATCTGCATCGTGCGCCAGCAGCGCGAGCAGCTGCACTGTCTTCCCCAGCCCCATGTCGTCGGCGAGGATGCCGCCCAGCCCGGCGCGGTGCAGGAAGTCCAGCCAGGACAGGCCGCGGGACTGGTACGGACGCAGCTTCCCGGAGAACGACTCCGGCGTCTGGATCGCCGAGAGTCGCTGCTCGGCCCTCCCGGACAGCAGCTCGCCGAGCCAGCCGTCGGCCTCGACGCCCTCGACCGGCAGGCCCTCCGGAGCAGAGCCGATGCCAAGGCCGACACGCAACAGCTCACCCACCGTCGCCTGCTCGCGACGCCCGACCAGCTTGAGCGCGGCGGCCAGCCGGCGTGCGTCCAGCTCGACCCACTGGCCGCGAAGCCGCACCATCGGCGCCTTCCTCTCGGCCAGCTCGGCCAGCTCGTCGGCGGTCAGCATCTGGCCGCCGACGGCGATGTCGTAGCGGAACTCGGCGAGGGCATCGAAGCCGAGTGCGGCGTTGCCGGCGTCGACCTGTCCCGGCTGGCCGGGCGTCGATGCGGTCAGCCGAAGCCCGAGCCGGGAGGACGGCTTGGTCCACCAGCCCGGCAGCTGTACGCCGAACCCGGCCGTTCCCAGCGTCGGAGCCGCCGTGCTGAGGAACCGGTGGGCGTCCTCGGTGTCCAACGCCAGGTGTGAGGGCCGGGCGGTGCGTAGCGCGCGGTCCAGCTCGGGGTATAGGCGGGCCGCCTTGCCCAGCTCGGCAAGGAAGGTCTCCTGCGGCGCGTCGACGTGGCGGGCGAGGGCGGGAAGCTTGCCGCGCGAGCGCCAGACCGCCTCGGCCTCGACCACGAGGCTGGGCTCGTCCGCGGCCTGCAGCCCGAACCGCACCTGCCACTCCTCGTCGTCGACCGGCTCGACCAGCCGGAAGCAGGCCCGAACCGGGCCGGCGACCGCGTCGCGCTGCCACTCTGCTAGCACATCGGAAAGCACGGTGACCGCCGCCGGGTCGGCGGCGAACACCCGCTCGATGCCGGTCAGTGCGCTCAGCCAGGCGCGGGTGACTGGATCACCCGCACGACCCAACGTGAGTCGGAACTCGCCGAGCGCGGCGCGCGCCGCCGCGTCGACCAGGCAGTCCAGGGCCTCGGCCCAGAGGTCGAGGCCGGTGTCGGGGCCCGCCGCAAACAGTGCCGGCGGCGCCGACGCCGCCAGCGTACGTGCCCAGGCCGCGTCCGATGCGGTGAGCACCGGGCGCCACATCGCTCGCGGCGCGTCGACGATGACGCCGGGCAGCAGCCGCCCCCGTGCGACGAGATCCGCCGCGAAGCGCCCGAGCTCGGAGACGTGCGTGAGCGACGTGCCCCACACCGCGCCCTCGGTGTCCGGCTCGCTCAGCACGGCGAGCAAGAGGTCAGCGTCGAATTCGAGCATGGGCAGCTGCCACTGGCCGGACGACACTGCTCCGGCGGCAGCGTCGAGCTGATCCCGCACCAGCTCTGGCGAGGCGATCGGCCCAGCGCCCCGGGTCGGCAAGGTGAGCGTGACGGTCGACGCGGTTGCCTTCAGGGCAGCCGAAGGGAGTACGGCGACGAGGTCTTCATGCGCTGCGGCGAACGGGTGCGCCTGGACTCGGGGTTTGCGGCCTGGCTTGCGTGGAAGCGCCGCCGGTGCGGAGGAGTCTTCGCCCCAGACCCCGAGCCGGCCGGGCTCGGCAGTGCCACCATGCATCCAGCCGGGCAGCCAACAGGCGTGGACGACGAACACCTACGCTCCTCTTCGCCTCATCAGGGAAGACCGCGTCCCAGCATGCCAGCCCGGTATGGCGAACCCGCATCACCCCCGCTCCATCAGCGTGCCCGCTGGGTCGCAGTCGGACGGCGTGGAGCATCCGAGTCGGCTCGGCCACGCCGACGGCCCACGCGTTTCGATCACCGGGCCGGCAAGGACGAGCTCCACGAGGTAAGTCTTGTTCCTCGAGGACGGCCAGGTCGTGCTCGGCGTACACGCGGTGCCACCACTCCTCGCTCAGGACTACCGGCAAGCACTCGCGGACGCGGGAAGGTCTCGCCCACGTCCGGCCATCCGGGACCCACCAGCGGCTCACCTTGCAGCTGAGGCGATGGCGATGATGCGGCGAGCGCCGAAACTAAGCCCCCGGCTGCATGGTGCGGTAGCTGCAACTCCTGGAAGCCGAGGACCGACACGCCGCGGCGGAGTCACCGCCAACGCAGCGGCGCCCAAATATTCATGGGCCATTAGCGGGCCATTAAGCACGGTCAAAGCCGGTCATCCGCGGTATCTCTCAAGCACGGTCGCCCCGCCTGATCTCGCGGCTTTAGGCGCCCGGACCGCGACCTTCCAAGCTGGGCATGCGAGTTCAAAAATCTTGTTCTTGCTCTATCGACCGCCCCCTGACCCTTCGCGACTCAGGTCATTGATGGTCGGCAGGTCCTCGACGGTCGAGTCGCCCGATTGAGCGGCTTGCCCGAGCACTACAGCAACTGCACCAGGTCGCCACGCTGACTCGGCGGACCTGCGTCGAAGTGTGATCCTCGAGAAAGGAGATGATCATGACACTCCAGGCCGGTGACAAACTGATGTCGCTCACGGATGTGTCGGAAATGCTGGGCATTCCCGTTCACACCTTGTATCGCTGGCGGTACAAGGGCGACGGTCCAGTCGGCTATCGGGTGGGCCGCCACGTGCGATACCGCCGAGAATCCGTTGAGGCCTGGCTGGAGCAGCTGGCCGACCAGCGCTAGCAGGCCCTAAGAATCAGTCCCGAGCGGTTTACGAGGCGCCCGGACCGAGAGCCGGGCCGATCAGGGTTGAAGAGATCTTCGAGCACCTCGGCCGCGGCCCCGGTCGCGCGCTTTCTTGAGGCCTATGTTGATGTCGGCGGTCAGCGAGGGTTTTCGCGTGCCGGAGCTGGTCGGCAGCCGAACGTGCGGACAGGCCCGCTTCATCCATGATGCTGCAACCGTCTTACAGGAGTACCGGCTGGTCACCCCATTGAAGCCGGCGTGCTTGAATGCCTGGCGCATCATCTTGAGGGTGTTGGTCGGGTCGCGTATGCCGCCGGCGACCGGTGCACGCTGTCGTAAATCCGCTCCTTCGCCCGTAGCTGCGCGCCATGTGCGTCTAGAGCACGCTCTTTGTACTCTCTGAGCTCTTTGCCATCTTTGCCGCATTGAAAGCCGCACTGTCGACGTATCCGAAGCTTGCGTCGAACAGCGACACCATCGTTTCTTCGAGCACCTCGCGCTTCCATCGCCGGTCTTCGCGCCGGCCTGTTAAGAGCAGGGACACGGCAGAAAGAAAGCCGCGGTCGATGCCGCCACAAGCGTTGCCAGACCAGTCCAGTCCATCGAGATCCTCACGGCGATCGAGGGGTTAGAGCAACCTATGGCACTTGAACACGAAAGAGCCGGCAGAGGTACTTCGGCACCACTCCACGGAACCTCAACAAGCTCACTCAGCTGGGCAAGGCACCGGCCCGTCACAAGGACCCGTATGACCACCGCATCTACTTCTACTGGAGGCGCGTCGACCTGCTGGCGTGGTTAGACAAGCGACGAGACGAGACCTAAGTCGCGCCAGATATGTGCCAAATCGAGCGCCAGATTGCGCTCACGAGCGAGCAACACTGCGCACCCTTGGAGAGGCTGTAAGGCCTAGTCGGCGCAGAATTGGGCCAGCATGAGAGGCGACTTAGGAAACCTCTGCTCTATCCCCTGAGCTATGGGGGCCGGCCAGGGAAAACATAGCGGCCCATATTTTCACATGTCGATGACTGGCTGCCGACCTGATCGATCAAAGGCGCGCCTTTTCCAAGATCACCGAATCGTTGGGGTCCGGCGGGAGTCCCTTGTAAGGAGGCACATTCGATGACCATGCCCCTCGCCGGGAGAGGCTGGCCGTACTCGTCAAGCGACCCAGCGTCACGTCCTAGCCAGGCTTACTCCCGAGCGAGTCGGTTGGCAACGCTCCTCGGCGAACGCAATGCGAACGATCACGCGGCCCGATGCCCTTGACGCGTAGGCACCGTGTCAGGCCGCCGGCCCGGTGGCTTCCAGAAAGGCGAGCACGGCCATAATCCGGCGATTCACCTCCCGTTCCTCGGCGAGGCCAATCTTCTGGAAGATCGAGCCGATGTGCTTCTCAACCGCGCGGTCACTCATGTAGAGGGTTTTGGCGATGGTGTGGTTGTTACGCCCGGTCGCCATCTGCTGAAGGACCTCACGCTCACGGGCGGACAGTCCGAGCAACGCAGATGGTTCCTCGTGCGACTTGCGGGCAAGCAACACTTCGATGACCTTGGGGTCCAGGGCGGACCCGCCGCGGGAGACTTCTTGGAGCGCCCGGATCAGCTCGTCACGGTCAGCGATGCGCTCCTTGAGGAGGTACCCGAGGCCGCTCACCCCGTTTTCGAGCAGCTCGAACGCGTAGTCGTCGTCGGCGAACTGGGAGAGCACGACGACGCCAATTTCGGGGTATTCGGTGCGGATCCGCTTCGCGGCTTCGATGCCCTCGCATGGTGTGGGTCGGTGGCATTCTGATGTCGGTCAATACCGCATCCGGCCGATGCTCGGCCACCGCCCGGATTAGTGCGTCGGCGTCCGCGACGACAGTGACCAGATCGATCTCGTCATCCTCGCTGAGCAGGGCGGACACACCCGCCCGCACGAGGTAGTTGTCGTCCGCGAAGACCACTCGCAAGGTCACCTTCCGCACTGTAAACCCGCACGGTCACCGGGGGGCAGTCCGCATCACGTCGTGTGGCCAGCACCCTGCTCTGGAGAGCTTCCGTCCACGATGATCGTTGAGTGGAGGTGAGCCGGTGAATCCGGTCCGTGTTCTCGTCGTCGATGATCAGGCCCTGTTCCGGCGCGTGATGAGCGCTGTTGTCGAAGAGACGGAGGGCTTCGTCCTGGTTGGCTGCGCAGCGTCGGGCGAGGAATGGATCGTGGCCGCCCGAGTCCTGCGTCCGGATCTGATCTTGATGGACGTGAATCTCCCAGGTGTCGACGGGATGGAGGCTACCCGCAGGCTGCGCGAGGAGACGACGGCGGCCCCCGTCGTACTGCTGTCGACATATGACGAGGACGATTGGGATGGGCAGGCGGAGGAGTGTGGGGCCGTTGCCTACGTCGCCAAGTCCGCCTTCGGACACGATACGTTGGCGGCGGTCTGGGTCGTGGCCGGCAGCTGAGCGAAGCTGACCTGCACCCTCGCTGGGGCGCCTTGCGCGTCGATAGTCACGGTGCCCTCCCAGGCCAGCACGCGGTCGACCACGCCTTGCCCGCCGTCGGCGAGCTGGCCATTGAGGTCGGTGGCCGTGACGGTCAGGGTGAGGTGCGAGTCGTCGAGGTCAAGGTCGACCAGCGCCGAGCCGTCCAGCTCGCGAACCGTCTCGACGGCGCAAAAGTACGTGACCGCCTCGAGGTGAGCGGGGAGGCGTGCGGTCCGTGCTGGAGGGGCAACCGTCAGAGCGACGCGGCCGTCGGCTCGCGCCGCATACACACGCAGCGCCGCGGCCAGCCCTTTGCGGGCGAGCAACGGGGGAAAGACCCTCGGGCGATGTTCCGCAGCGCTTCCAGGGCCCGGTTGGTCGTTTCCATCGCCGCGTCCATGAACCGACTCGCCGCCGTCGGCTCGGTCGCAGCTGCTGCGTGTGCGAGCCCAACCCGTAGCTGGGCCAGATGAGGCAACACTTCCGCGCTGACCGCACGGGTCAGTCGCTGACGCTGGGATTCCTGGGCGGCCAGCAGGCGCAGTCGGGAGGCCTCGAGCTCTTGGGTCTGCGCGCCGGCCTGATGCACCTGGACGCGCAACTGTGCCGCTAGCTGGGCGTTGCGCATCCCTAGCCCGGCCTGGGTGGCGATGTCAGCGAGCAGCGTCCGGTCCGTCCCTGAGACCTGCCTTCCCGGCGGCATGCTCACCGTGATCTCACCGATTCGCTCCGTGCCCGACCAGACCGGCGCCGAATGCTCGCTGCTGGTCGGACCGCCAGGCGCTGGAGGTGTCGGCCAGTGCGCGACCACGTCGTCGGCGCCGGCCACAGCCAACCTGGCGGTGGCATGTGCGGCGCCGATGCTGCGCCCGGATACCTCCGCTACTACCGGCAGGATCTGCTCCAGCGAGACCGCCCGGGCGAGACGGCCGCACAGGTCAGCCAGGGCCTGGTACGGCGCGGCCCTGCGTCCGTAGACGGCCCGGTCGCCCAGCCGCTGAACCCAACGCCGCAGCGGCTGGAACGCCAGCGCCACTAGGGCGGTCGCGACTACCGATGCCCAGTACTCCTCAGAGACCCGCCCACCGACCAGCGTCCCCAGCAGGACAACCGCGGCGACGTACCCGAAGATCACGAAGATGACCACTGCGCCGCCGACCACCGCGCGGTTGATGACCAGATCGATGTCGTACAGGTGGTAGCGCAGGATCGCCACGCCGGCAGCGATCGGAACGCAGGCATAGGCAACGAAGAGGGGAACCACCGCCCACACCTGGGTGCCCTCGCTGCCGAGCCCGGCCAGATTCGCGAGCACGAATCCTGCGACCAGGGCGGACGCGGCAGCGGTGAGCCAGCGCAGCTGTTGACGCTGCTCCCCCTGGGAGTGGCGAAGTCGGTGCACCAGCGCGACAAGACTGAGCAGTAGCAGCAGGACACTCACCATGGCCGATACAACTCCGACGGTCGACACCAGCGGGCTCAGCTCATCGGCACGGGTGATCGAGTCGATCGGCACCACCAGGACGGTGCTGAGAATGATGGCGACCTGCGGCACCGGAAGGGCCCACAGCACGGCACGCCACCGGCGGGACGGCAGCGACCCGTCCGGAAACAGCAGGAACACCGCCGCGAGCACGGACAGCGCCCAGCTGGCGCCGAGCGCTGATGCCACCACGGTCGCGAGTTGGCCCGCCAGCGGTGGACCGAGAACGCCGTCCTGCAGAACCCGGAAGGCGAACGCCTGACTCACCAAGCCGATCGCCGTACCGAGCTGACCCGCCAGAAACAGCCAACCGATCGGGTTGCGCGGCTGCCGCGCGGCGATCAAAGCGCCGATCAGTGCGCCCAGCACGCAGCCCAGGGTGATGATGGGGAACGAGTTGAGCCCGGCCTCCGGGTCGCCCAGCCCGACGGGCCCTGAAACGACTAGTACGCCGTGAGCGGTGGCGAGCACCGCGGTGGCGGTGAACATGGACCACGCGAGGCGTGTCGTGGTCCGTGCCCTCATGACGCGGACCCCAACGCTGCCAGAGGAACCTCGGCCCGCACCGTCGTCCCGTCTCGGTGGCCCGATCGAATCGACAGGGCTCCGCCCACTTCCTTGATCCGTTCGGCCATGTGCGCGAGGCCACCCTCGCCCGATGGCTGCGCGTCGAAGCCTCGCCCGTCATCGCTGACACACGCGGTGACGCTCCGCTCGTCGCCATGAAGCTCGATCACTACCGCATGAGCCGCGGCATGCTTGGCGACGTTCTGCAACGCCTCCATGCAGCAGAAGTACAGGGCGAGCTCAACCTCGGCCGAGTATCTCCCCATCCCGCTGCTCACAAGCTCGACCGGTAACGGACTCGTGCCGGCGGCCGAACGCAGGGCGGCGGTCAGGCCTGCCTGGGCGAGCAGCCGCGGCTGACCCCCCACTACTTCCAGCAGATCTGTCGCCGCTTGCTCGACGGATCGGTCCAGACCCTTCAGCAGCTCGCCCGCCCGGTGCGGGCTGCGAGTCAGCAGGTTCTGCACAAGCCGGATGTTCACCGCAAGCGCCACCAGCTGCTGCTGTGCGCCGTCATGGATGTCCCGCTCGAGGAGCTGGCGCTCCACGTCCTCCGACGCAACGACTCTGCGCCTCGATGTGCGCAGCAGGTCGGCCCGCGCCGAGACGGCGAGCAGTTGGTCATGCAGTTCGGTTGTCAAGCCCAGGCTGCGTAGTACCAGGCCCGCCTGCGCCGCAAGGCTGTCCAGCAACTCCTCCTCGGCGTCAGTCGCTCACCCTCGCGTTCTTCGACGACGAGTACGCCCAGCAGTTCACCGCTGTAACGGACGGCGCGGACGTGCCGGCCAGGCACCGGCCTGGGATCATCAGTGAGCTCAGGTGGGGCCGGAGGCTCGCCGTCGCCCTCTGGATGGACCGCAGCAAGCCTGAATCGACCGCCGGCCAGCAGCCACACCTGGACCCGGCGGGCACCCACCCCGGCAGCGAGAACCTTCGCCATCCACATCGGCGTCTCCTGCGCCGACGCCCCAATGTCTGGTGCGAAATGGGACGATCCGCCGCAGAGAGATCTTCGATGGCAGTCTCACCTCTCAGTCGCCGAGCAGGCGTGCTCAGCCTCACCGCTGCGGTCCTGATCGTCCTGAGTCAGATCATGCGCTTGGCACTGAGTCGGCTGCTCGGTCCGGATTGGGCGACGCCGCCGGCGTACGGTCTCACCTACAGCGTCGCCCTGCTCGGGATGGGCAGCCTGCTCCCGCTGGCGATCGCCATTGGTTGGATCGGCCTCACCCTCCAGCCGGAATCTGACAGGCGGCACGCCGCCGCCCCACCGCCACGGCCCACGTTTGACAGAGCAGAGGTCCAGCAATGAGGCCCTCAAGGACCATCGCCCTCCGTGTCCTTGTGGCCGTGGCCTGCGGCATCGCATCGGCGCTCCTCGGAGCTACGGTTGCCGCAGCGGATGACGGCCCGGACCTGCCCGCCATCGACCGGTACGTGCGCTCGGAGATGGATGCGCAGCGCATCCCGGGCTTGGCGCTCGGCATCGTGCACGGTGACCGCATCGTCCATGTGCAGGGCTTCGGACATGCGGACAGATCCCTACGGCAGGTGACGCCGGAGACACCGTTCCTCATTGGTTCGGTGACCAAGTCGTTCACTGCGCTGGCCATCATGCAGCTGAGCGAGGCGGGCCGGCTGCAACTGGACGCCCCGGTGCAGCGCTACCTGCCGTGGTGGCGAGTCGCCGATCCGGACGCGTCAGCCCAGATCACGGTTCGCCACCTGCTATACCAGGTGAGCGGGCTGTCAAAGGCGACCGGCAACGCGTACGCGACCAGCCGGGACACTCACGACTCCGCCCTCGAGGACCGGGTCCGGGGGCTGAGCGATGCTGAACTGACCCAGCCGGTGGGCGCGACCTGGCAGTACAGCAACGCCAACTACTGGACGCTGGGCATGATCGTGCAGGCGGTCTCGGGGCAGTCCTACGAGACCTATGTCCAGCAGCACATCTTCGACCCGCTGCAGATGGGCAAGTCCTACACGTCCGGGACCGAGGCGGTCCAGCACGGCCTGCCCACGGGCCATCGCTACTGGTACGGCTTCCCCGTCGCCTCCGAGGTGCCCTTCGACCGAGGCGGCCTGGGCTCCGGTGGCCTCAGCTCCAGCGCACAGGACATGACCCGCTACCTCAGCCTCTACCTCAACCAGGGCCACGTGGCGCCACCCCGCTGGTCTCACCCGGCGGTGCCGCCGAACTGCAACGAGCCGGGGTACCCACCGGCCAGGACGGCGTCTCCTACGCGATGGGCTGGGACGTCGGCCAGATCGACGGCACCACGGCGATCTCCCACGACGGCAGTGGCTTCGACTCCCACGCAAACGTCGTGCTCATCCCCGACCGCGGTTGGGGGGTCGTGGTGATGGAGAACGGCGAGAACTCCCCTGATGAGTTCTTCGGCTCCCGCCGCATGACCGGCATCGCCTACGGGGTCAGCGGCCTGCTGATCGGCCAGGAGCCACCCACGACCTCGTCGAACCGGTCACTGTGGGTGGTCTACGGGGTCGTCCTGGGGATCCTGGTTATACAGGTCGTCGGGATGATTCGCAGCGTGCGGACCATCCGTAGGTGGCGCGTCGACCCAATGCGACGCCCGACGGGAGCACTGCGGATCGGGCTCCGCGTGGGCCTGCCCCTACTGGTGAGCTGGACCTGGGTCCTCATCGTGCTGGTCGGGCTGCCACAGATGATCCGTGCGCCGCTGCCGGCCGTCCTGATGGGGCTGCCCGACCTCGGCTACCCGCTCGTTGCCAGCGCAGTCCTCGCCTTCGGTTGGGGCCTGGTCAGAGTGATCTGGGCAATCCGGACCCTCCGGACTCCGCGTCCCGGTGCCGCCGGGCCCCCCGAACAACGCCACCCGTCCCAGCTCAGCCCCGTCGCCGGTTAAGGAGAATTCATGTCCACCACGACAGTCCCCCCGCGCTCAGCTCGCACCCAGAGCGTGGTTCTGCGGCACCCCTGATCAGCTTCTTCGTCCTGACCTACGCCGTCGCGTGGTTGCTGTGGGCTCCCTTGGTCATATTCCGCGACCGCGTCCCCGGCCCGCTGGCATTCGTCCTTATCCTTCTGGGATCCCTCGTACCGTCGACGGTGGGCGTTGTGTTCGTCGCCCTCCTCCGCGGCAGATCCGGCGTGCGCACACTGCTCGGACGCCTCGTCCATGCCCGGATCGGGCTGCGCTGGTATCTTGCGGTGCTGGCCCTGACCATGCTGGCCCCACTCGCGGTCGGCGTGAGCATCCTGATGGGTGGGGACACGCCGGTCGTGGACAACACCATTCTCGGCATCCTCTTCCTGTTCGCTTTCATGATTTTCCCGGGCAGCGCTCTGGGTGAGGAACTCGGATGGCGAGGTTTCGCCCTACCACGCATGCAGGCACGCCACAGTGCCCTGAAAGCCAGCCTCATCATCAAGATCCTCTGGGGATCCTGGCACCTGCCGCTGTGGCTGAGGGGGACCGAGTCGCACCCGATCAGCCTGTACGTCCCATTCGTCCTCGCGGTCATCGCCTCATCCGTGATCTGCACCTGGCTGTACAACAACACGGGTGGCAGCCTGCTCATCATCGTGCTCTACCACGCAGCGATCAACCTGCCAATCACTGTGCTCATCAGTCCAATGGGCAGCCAGGGGACGCAGCCGTTCCTCATCTACGTTGCACTCACGGTTATCGCGGCGGTAGCCGTCGTGATCGCGACCGGCTCCGAGCACCTGTCGCGCACCGCCCAGAGGCAAATAGAGCAGCCCTAACAACACTGGCACGCGCGCCTACAGAGCTGGCCCACGGCGGGCCTGACCAAATACCTACACGGCAACTCAATGGCGCTCATCTGGCGACACGTGCGGTCAAGCGGCGGGGAGAACGATCACCTTGATCGGCTCTGTGCGCCCACGGATCTCCACGGTGCGTCGCTCGAGTTGGTCGGTCGCCATGTCTGCGGCCTCGGCGGCTGCCACACTAACGATGACCTCGCCCGCACCCGCAGCCGATGCGAGTCGCGCGGTGATATTGACGGGATCACCGAGCGCGGTGAAGTCGTCGACGGTTGTGCCTAGCCCGGTTGCCCCAACGAATGCCACGCCGGTGTGAACAGCCGTTCCGGCTGGAATCGACGCCGACGGCGTGGTACTGGGCTGTGCCGCTCGCTCGGCCAGGTCGATTGCGGCTGCTACCGCTAGTGCCGCGTGGTGCGGCCCGCTGATTCCCCCGAAGAAAAGCCCGACAACCTCATCGCCCACGACTTTGTCGACGATGCCATCATGAGCAACGATCGAATCAGATGCCACTCGATAGAAGCGGTCGAGGAACCTGTGGAAGTCGGCGGGGCGCATTCGTTCCCCCATGCCTGTCGAGCCGCGGATGTCAGAGAACAACAAGGTGATCGGGATCTCTACCCCGGTCATTTGACGTTTGCGAAGCTCGTTGATGCATCTCGCGCAGAGAGCCGGATTGCCTGGGGATCGCCTGTACCCCGCGGGCCTAAGAACGAGCCCACCCAGCCCGCCGAAGGGAGCTGCGCACAGCTTGCACCGTGGAGGGGACGGGATTCGTCGGAACACCCGCCGCTGCCTGACTAGGCCGGGACTTTCCCCGGTTAGCACGGCGCGGACTCGTTCGGGGGTATATGCCTCGGCCGCCATTTAATAAATCTACCTACACCGAGGCTCCATGCCGTCTTTCATCTGCCCGCTGCCTTCGAGCAGCGGACGTAGATTTCGACGTGCACTATTGCCGCGATAGCGCCCCGTGCGTCCCTGCCCGATTCGTCCGCCTCGGCTCTTATAAGACCACCAGCTAGGGACGTCTTGGCAGGGCTCCCTGTGGCAGGCTGATGATGTGGGTCCCCCGTTTGCGTACGGGCGGGCCAGCAGACGTGACTTGCCCATCGAGCTGAAATCGCTCGTCATGAAGATCGGACAGATATGCCTTCGGTAGCAGTGGTCACCGGCGCGAGCAGCGGCATCGGGCTGGCAACCACGCGGGCGCTCGCTGCAGCTGGCTGGAGCGTCGTCGCGACCGCACGCCATCCGGAAACGGCGGAATCGTTGCGGGAGATCGCCGAGGAATTGCCCGGAGTCGAGCTCAGGACCCTCGACGTCACCAGCGATGAGTCGGTCGACGCGTGCATCGACTCCATCCTCACCGACCTGGGCGGCATCGGCCTGCTGGTCAACAACGCGGGCGCCGGACATCGCGGAACGTTGGAACAGCTCACCATCGATGAGCTGTCGCGGTCGATGGAGCTCAACTTCTTCGGCGTCGCGCGCGTCACCAAAGCCGTCTTGCCCGCCATGCGCGCGGCCCGGACCGGCCGAGTCATTACCGTGACGAGTTTGAATGGTGTCGTGGCTCTGCCCTTCAGCGACGCCTATAACGCGGCCAAGTTCGCCGTCGAGGGCCTTATGGAAAGCCTGGCCACGGTGATGCGCGAGTTCGACGTGTACATCTCGGTGCTCGAACCCGGGCCGGTGCGAACCGCGTTCTTCGCCAATGTCGGTGGGCACGTCGACAACATCAGCGATGTGGATCCGTACGTGGAACTCATCAATCGATTCAACGCACGAATGGCTGCACTCGGCTCGGGTGGTCAGTCCCCCGAATCAGTCGCCGACGTGATCTGCGAGATCGCCGCCGACCCGTCACCCGCACTGCGTTACCAATCGTCGGAGCAATCGCGGGCAATCGCTGCACAGAAGCTGGTCGACCCCACCGGAAGGAGCATCCTGGCCGCGACCCGGACAATGCTTCACCCCGGATGAGACAACCGCACGAATCAACACCGGGCCACTGCCCTGCGGAGCCGAACCACGACACGAGATGTTCGCCCAAGCAGACTGCGGCAGGACGCGATCGTCGCCAGGCGCAGTCCGGTGAGATGACGATCACCGAGCACGACCCCGAGCAGCGCGAGCAGGCGGAGGCGTAGGTTGCCGACGGATCAGCGAAGCAGGCCAGCGATAAGGTTCACCGAGCCGCCCACGATGGCCACGCCGAACAGGTACGAAAGAAGGGCGTGAGAGAGAACCGTGCGCCGGATCCGCCCATCGCGCACCGTAGTGTCGGACACCTGGTAGCACATGCCGATCGTGAAGGCGACGTAGGCGAAATCGCGGTACGTGGGAGCCTCCGGTCCGTCCGAGTCTTCAAAGGCGATGCCGGCGGCGCCCGATCCAAAGTGCTGGTCGGCGTAGCGCAGGGTAAAGACCGTGTTGACCACCGTCCAGGACAACACGACGGTTAGCACGGCGAAGCCAACGAGTAGCACCTTAAGTGGGCCACTCTCCTGCCCCGCAAGGAGAAGGGCGAAGGCAACGCCCAGGAGGCTGGCCACACTCGCCGCGAGCAACATCACGGTCGCGGAGCCGCGGGTCTCGTCTTCGCGCGTGGCCAGTTGCGCTGCGTGCGAGCTGTCAGCCCGGATGATGATAGGCCATACGCTAATGAGGAAGGCGAGCGCGGCCGCGTCCCAGCCTGTCACCACGGCTATCCCCCACGGCACGAACCACAAAAGCATGACAGCGACGATCAGCCCGATGGAGCCTACGATGACGGTTCGACGCATAGCGGGGGCGTGCCAGCCCAGCCATCGGTGGTAGCGCGTCGGGTTCGGGATGGACGTCATCGCTCGAGTGTTGCCGATCGCATCGCGACGCGCCATGCCACATAGAGACGTGCCGTTCGGGCAGTCTGTCGGTGTCGGGGCACTGAGGCGAGGCAGCCAACGAAAAGCTCGAGTTATCGCCCCCGACGCGCAGGCCGCAGCCGAGGAGCGCCGGTCGGCCCATCATCGCCGGCGACTCGCCGCGGTGTGCGTCCGGGCAGCCAGCGATCGCCAATCCAAAAGAGGCAGGACACGACAAAAAGCAAGATCAGGATCGCTACGCAGTACAGCCCCACCCCGCCGGGGCTGGTCTGTCCAAGATCAAGAAAGAAGTACGGATACCAGCCAGTGATCCAGCCCACTGCAAGGGTGTAGAGCAGCCAGAGAACTGGCCAGACCAACCCCAATACGACAACCCGGACGCTGATCCGCCGCCGCGGCCCGAACACGATCCAGCCCAGCACCACCAGCACCGGGACGATGATGTGAACCAGGGTGTCGGAGGCCCAGAGCAATCCGTGGAAATCATCGAGCGGATGCAGCAAGAACCAGTGCACCAGCGCGGTAATCGTGATGCCGGTCAGCGCATTGAGCCGGGCCACCCGCCAGCTCGGACCGTCTCGATCGGCGCTAAAGGCGAGGCTCAGCGTGGTTGCCACCACCAGCAGGTTGGCTTGGGTGGTGAAGTAGCTGAAGAACCGCCATACCCGGACGGGCTGAGATGGCTTGACGGTACCCGGATCGTCCCAGACCCCGAGCCAGTCCTGGACGAACTGCAAGCCCAGGGAGAAAGCCGCAATCGCAAACGTCGCGCCGAAGCAGAAGCGGGCCACTCCCTCCTTAGTCACCAAAGGAAGCTACACCAGGACGCTCTCGAGAGCGCATAGCAGCAGTGGCCCGTGTGACAACGGCGTGTACGACCAGCCGCACAGCGTAGACGGGGCCAAATCAGGCCTAGCGGCGCGACGCGCTCCAGCTCAACAGCATCCTGGCCGACCTGGTATTGATCACGCGGTCTTCGGTGACACCACACTCGGCGGCACGGTCGCAGCCGATGTACTGCCACTCGAGCTGACTCGGCGCGTGTGCATCGGTGTCAATTGAGAAACGGCAGCCGATATCCACAGCCAGCTTGAGCAGATTGCGCGGCGGGTCTTTACGCTCCGGTCGGGAGTTGATCTCGACTGCGACGTCGTTCTCTCTGCACGCGGCAAAGACGGCTGCATGGTCGAACTCGGACTGCGGACGTCCACGGCCGACAACGATACGACCGGTGCAATGTCCGAGGATGTCCATGTTCGGGTCTTCGATTGCCGCGAGCATGCGCTTGGTCATCACGTCGCCGGGTGAACGCAGTTTGGAATGCACGCTCGCGACGACGATGTCGAGTGCCGCGAGCACGTCCGGGCTCTGATCGAGAGTTCCATCCTCGGTGATGTCAACCTCGATGCCACTGAGAACACGAAACGGTGACGCCCCAGCCTCTGCTTCAGCGGCAAGTTGACCGTTGATGCCGTCGATCTCCTCGAGTTGTCGCATTAGCCGCTCAGTCGAGAGTCCGTTCGCAACGGTGAGGTTGGGAGAGTGATCGGTCGTGACGATGTATTCGTGACCCAACGAACGCGCAGCGTGCGCCATCTCGATGATGGGACTGCCGCCGTCGGACCAGAGCGAGTGCGTGTGACAGTCACCTCGCAGCGCCCTCCGGAGCGCCTCGCCGGCAACAGCAAACGGTTGCGGCTCCGCTTCCAATCTCGCGAGATAGTCGGGGACTTTGCCCGCCAGTGCCTCCAGGATCACGGCCTCGGTCGCTTCGCCGATTCCCTTCAGGGAGCGAAGCCGCTCGTTGGTGGCCATGCATTCCAATTCGCCGGGTTCGAGCGCGGAGATTGTCTCGGCGGCGCGACGGAATGCAGCGACTCGATACGTCGGCGCCTGTGACCGCTCCAACAGAAAGGCAATTCGCCTCAGCGCCTCCACCGGGTCCATGAGGTCAGAGCCTAGGGTGACTTGTGCGTTGAGCTGACAGATGGCGGGTTCGATGAGCCTTGCCGGCCGTCGTGCCGCTAGCTACGCGGCCGGCTCGCGGCCCAGAACGGCAGGCATCGCAGGTTCACGTCCTGGCGACCGCCAGCGCCAACTGGGGTCGTTCCGGTCTGACTCTGTCGCGCAGGGCCGGTCAGTTGCTCGCGGCGATCTGGATGAGATTGCCGCAGGTGTCGTCGAAGACCGCCGTCGTGACCGGGCCCATGTTCGCCGGCTCCTGGACGAACTTCACCCCGAGCGCGCTCAACCGGTCGAACTCGGCCCGCACATCGTCGACGGCGAACGAGGTGTACGGGATACCGTCGGCGACGATCGCGTCTTTGAACGGCTTGACCGCCGGGTGGTTGTCCGGCTCGAGAACCAGCTCGACGCCGTCGGGATCTTCCGCCGACACGACGGTCAGCCACTTGAACTCGCCGACCGGCACCTCGGTCTTCTTCACAAAGCCCAGCGTCTGAGTGTAGAAGCTGAGCGCCTTGTCCTGGTCGTCGACGAATACGCTGGCGAGATTGATCTTCATTTCTTCTCCTTAGGGCGCCACCGCTCGGCGATGCGGTCCAGCGGCGCCGTGTCGAGGTAATGGAACTTGTAGCGGCCGTCCCTCCGGGTGTGCACCAGACCCGCTGCCTCGAGCAGGTCGAGGTGCTGTGAGATCGCCTGCCGCGAGGACGAGATCTGGTGCCTCATGATCAGCCGATTGCAGATCTCGAAGAGGGTCTGGCCGTCGCGATCGGCCAGCTCGTCGAGGATCTTGCGTCGGGTGGGATCGGCCAGGGCCTTGAACACATCGCCCATGCCGCCAGCATAGGCAAGTATGTACTTGCCTTTCAATCCCAACGTCACGCATTCTTCGACCATGATGACCGGTACGCGTCGCATGATGAAAGAGCCGCAGACAGTGCCCGACTCGGCAGTCTGTCAGCATGTCCGGTATGCCTAGGCGGATTGTCCTGGATGTCGACACTGGCACGGACGATGCTTTGGCGATCCTTTGCGCCTTGCGCCACCCCGACCTCGAGGTGCTTGGCATCAGCTGCGTATTCGGGAACGTCACCGTCGACCAGGTCGTGATCAACACCTGCAAGGTACTTGATGCAGCAGGCGCTGCAGAGATCCCGGTCGGGGCGGGCGCCGCGCAGCCCCTGATCGAGCGTGCCCGGCGCGCCGGCGGTCCTCATGGCCTCGACGGGCTCGGGGGGATTCAGCTGCCCGAGACTTCGTTGCAGCGATCGCCGCTCCATGCGGTCGAGCTACTTCACCAGCTGATCATGGATTCCACTGAGCTGGTGAGCCTGGTGACCCTCGGCCCGAAGACGAACGTGGCAGCACTGCTCACCAGATATCCAGATGTTGCACCGCGACTGGAGGAGATCATTTTCATGGGCGGCTTTGTCAGCCGAGGGAGCGTAACGGCAGTTGCGGAGTTCAACGTCTGGCAAGATCCTGAGGCGGCGCAATGCGTGATCGAGTCATCGATCCCGACCACCATGTACGGATTCCACCTCTTCAGCCGCCTCGCGGTGACTCGATCCGATACGGATCGCTTTCGTATGCATGATCATCCAGCGATCCGGCTGGCCGGCGAGCTCCTCTACCGACGCCGCGGGAGCTTGCACGACCCGACTCTGAATAACGCCGACTTGCTCGGCGACGCCGGCGCCATAGTGTTGCTGACTAACCCAGAGCTATTCCTCACCCGTGAGCTACCCGTTCGCGTCGACCTCGCTGGCGTCAGCCGTGGGCAGACCGTCGTCGATCAACGAACCTCGCCTATTGCTTCGGCTGCGCCGGACTCTGATGCGTGGCCCAAGATCACCGTCGCTCTTGATCTAGACGTAACGCAGGCCGCGTCGGCGTTCGTCAGAATGATCGATTCCTACGCGGCCTGAAACCAGAAGAGGATTAGTGAGCGCCTGCCCCATCAGAGGAGGGTCAATCGCGCACGATCATCTAGTCGTGGCTGTGTTCCGCCTTGAGCTTGGCGACCTCGGCGTGCACCTCGACCATGTCGAGGCCCTTCACCGCGTCCAGCACCTGCTTCAAGGCATGGCCGGGTAGGGCGCCGGCCTGATTGAAGACCAGTACGCCCTCACGGAAGGCCATGAGCGTCGGAATGCCCTCGATGCCCAACAGACCCGTCAGCTCGGGGTAGGCATCGGTATCCAGCTTGGCGAAGACGATCCCGTCGTACTCCTCAGAGGCCTTCTCATAGACGGGCCCGAACCGCTTGCACGGTCCGCACCACTCGGCCCAGAAGTCCACAAACACGATGTCGTTGTCAGTGATGGTGTCTTCGAAGCTATCGGCAGTGATCTCAAGCGTTGCCATGCAATGTGCTCCTCATTACAGATCGCCGCTTATCTGGGGTTAACGCGACGGTGACTGTTTCAACGGCCTGCGACTCGGGCCTATTCCACTGAGCCGTCCTACTTGATCGCGACGAGCCGGCGCATCGGAATCGCCACATCGACCACACCCTGCTTCTCGACACGGTTCTCCAGATACTCGATTGCGCCTTCGACTCGCGACCAGCGCGTGTTGGGCAGGTACAGCGCTGACATCACCAACTCGGCGTCCGCTCGCGAGCGAATGCTGAATCGGTACCGCTCGCGGGCGTCCTCGACCGCCCGCATCCCATGCAGCATCAAGGTTTTTGCAAAACCTGTCAGTTCCACCGGGCCCGGAAACTGAGGTTTGGTCCTCAATCGTCCGTTGATCCTGGTCAACACCCTG
Source organism: uncultured Actinomycetota bacterium (assembly GCA_963836855.1). Lineage (GTDB taxonomy): Bacteria > Actinomycetota > Actinomycetes > Propionibacteriales > Propionibacteriaceae > Microlunatus. The sequence continues at coordinate 30,348 of CAWILN010000023.1, forward strand.
AGATCCCGTGGGCCGAGTGGCCGGATGGCCGGGGCAATCGCCGCCAGCACCCCGCCCGGCCGCAGCACGCGCGCCACCTCCTCAACCACCCGGGTCAGTGGTTGGACGACAACCAATCCCATCGAGCTGGTGACGACATCGATGCATTCGTCTCTGAAGGGGAGCTGCAGCGCATCAGCTAGGACCCATGGTCCAGGTCCCCGATCTGCAGCCAATGCCAGCTCATGTTCAGATAAGTCCAGACCAATGACCGTACGCCCCGGCTGCGCCAGCTCACGCGACATCGGGCCTGACCCGCATGCGAGATCGACCACCGTACTGGCGGTCGCAGACACTGCTCGTGCCAGCCAGCGGTATGGCGAATGGTCGCCAGCGAGGGCGCGGGAGAGTACCGCCTCGGCAATTCCGGCCCTCTCGCGGTGAAACTCGGCCAGGTACGCCCGCCAGTTCACCTCGTCGCTGTTCACGGCGGAGCCTTCTCGGTACGCATTCATACGCGCGACACGAACAAATGGGTGGATGCTTCGCGGTCGATCTCGCAGCTGGGCGAACCGTCGGCCGTGAGCCGGACACCTAATCCCCCAACCTCCGCGCGGACCTCGGCACCGGGCTGAATCCCCGCCTCCCGCAGCGTGCCCATCATCTCGACATCCTTCTGGATCTCCTCGCTCATCCGCTCGATGACGACCCTGATGGGAGAAGTGGAACGGCTGACAACGTCCTGCAACTGCTCATTACCATCCCGGAACGGCTCGGTGGCAGCCGTAACTCCGAGCTCCTCGAGCCCGGGAATGGGATTGCCGTACGGCGACATGGTTGGCGTGTTCAGCAGGTCGACGAGTCGGCGTTCCACATCTTCGGAGATGACGTGCTCCCACCGGCAGGCCTCGTCGTGCACCTTCTCCCAATCCAGGCCGATCACATCGATGAGCAGTCGCTCTGCAAGTCGGTGCTTCCTCATCACCCGCGTCGCACGCATGCGACCCTCATCGGTCAGCTCCAGATGCCGGTCACCCAGGACGTGCACCAGGTTGTCACGCTCCATCCGAGCTACCGTCTGCGACACCGTCGGACCACTTTGATGCAGGCGCTCGGCAATCCGTGCCCGGAGGGGAACAATCCCCTCCTCCTCCAGCTCATATATGGTGCGGAGGTACATCTCGGTGGTATCGATCAGGTCGCTCACGTCTCTCCTATTGTCTTCGCTCACGCATCGCGCAGGGAACCTGCTCAGCAGGCCGCCATTTCCAACGCTCGCGAAAGACCCATGATGCCCGAGGCAAGATTAGACGATGGGCTCGGCGGGACGTGCTGTGATCTGGTGGGTATGGCGCGATTTCCGACGATGCACTAGACCGATACGCCGTGGTCAGAGGTTTCTGAACAGTCGCAGCAACCTTGCTGCTTCGACGGCGAGCCGGACCGAGATACCGCCGACTGTCGACCATCCCCGGGTTGGCGGCCAGCGTCTCTCGCGGACGGAGTTGGTGAACACGTGATTGAGTTGGGTGGCGATGTTGATCTTCACCATGCCGGCCCCCACTGCCCGAACCAGCTCGTGATCAGGAACCCCCGAAGAGCCATGCAACACCAGAGGCACCGGCACCGCAGCCCTAAGAGCGCTGATCAACTCAAGATCGAGCGCAACGTGACGCTCGGTCATGGCGTGCGATGTCCCGACAGCGACGGCCAACGCGTCCACTCCTGTTGCTTCAACAAAGGCCCGCGCCTCTTCAGGCTCGGTTCGTACGCCTGGGCTGTGGACGCCCTCCTTGCCGCCGATCTCGCCAAGCTCAGCCTCGACGTCGAGCCCTCGATGGTGGCAGCGCCTCACAATCTCAGCCGTAGCCGCCACGTTCTCCGCGTACGGCATCGTCGATGCGTCGAACATCACGGAGCCGAAGCCCAGCTCGATCGCCTCGTCTACCAGGCTTGCATCAGTGGCATGGTCGAGGTGTACGACCACGGGCCTCGGCGTGCTCGATGCTGAAGACATTGAACGCTCCCAGACCCACGCCCGAGGCGGCCGCAGGGGCAAGCACCTCGGTGAGGCGTGCAAGAGTCACCGCTGCTTCAGAGCATGAGATGGTTCTGCTTTCCTAGCTGGTCGGCAAAGTCCGTTGACCCGACCCGTCCGCGCGCATACCTTGGTGGGACACGGGAAAGGAGGTGGTCCACAGAATGAATGATTGTTGGACATGTGAGGTGACGGCCAGCTAGCCGCATCCGACTGTGTACCAACTGGTCGCGAAGCGGCCGGCTAATCCACAGCCAACACCCGAACCCGCGGGCGCCGGATTTGTCCGTCCGGCCAACAAGCTTCTGCATCTGATATGACCCGGTCAACAAGGGTCTCCTGCAGGTTGCGCGTTGCCAAGCTCGCGGGTTTGTCCATGTCTGATCTTGATGTGCCCCGAGCTCGTCATGTGCCCTGAGCTTGACGAAAGGGCTCAGCGCGCATAACTAGTCGTCGATGATCGGGCTGAGCGCCTTGACCGTGTCAATGCTGTCGGCCTCTGCAGCCGACTTGTCTGGCCGGTAGCGCAGCACCCGGGCAAACCGCAAAGCGACGCCTCCTGGGTAGCGCGTGGAAACCTGCAGCCCATCGCAGGCGATCTCCACAACTGTTGAAGGCTCGACATAGACCGTTCCCGCGGTGCGCCGGACCTCGAGCTCCAGAAATCGAGCGGTCTGCCACGTCAACAGCTCGTCGGTGAGACCCTTGAAGGTCTTGCCGAGCATGATCAACTCGCCGGACGCCGGATCACGTGCAGCAAGGTGCAGGTTCGACAGCCAGCCCTGACGGCGACCATGTCCCCACTCGGCAGCAGTGACGATGAGGTCGAAAGTATGCCGTGGCTTGACCTTCACCCAGGCCGCGTCGCGTCGACCGGCAGCGTACGGCGCGTTGAGGTTCTTGATGACAACGCCCTCGTAGCCACGTTTGACTGCGTCGGCGAAGGTGTCCGCCGCCTGCTCTGGGGTCGTACAGACCTGGCGCGGCACGGTAACCGTTTCGGGCAGCATCTGGCGCATGTGTTCCAGCCGTTCTCCCAAAGGCACGTCCAGCAGATCCCGGCCGTCGACATGCAACAGGTCAAAGAAGAAGACCTGAAGGGGTCCCGTCTGAGCGGGCGCTGCGACATCGACGCTGCTCATCGCGCGTGACGCCACAACCTGGAAGGCCTCCGGTCGACCGTCACTGCGCAGTGAAAGCACCTCACCGTCGAGCACGAGCTGATCATGAGGAAATGCTCGAGCCACCGCCACTACTTCAGGAAGCCGCGCGGTGATGTCGTCCAGGCTGCGGGTGAAGATACGTACCGTTTCGCCCGCGCGATGCACTTGCACGCGTACACCGTCGAGCTTGTAGTCCACGACCGCCGGAAGCCCGGTCTTGTCCAGAGCAGCATCTGCGCCCGGAGCACTGGCCGCCAACATGGGTTGGATAGCCACGCCGACCTGGAGACCGATCGCCTGGAGTGCCTCAAGACCACCTGCCAGGAGCACGGCAGCGGCAGCCGTAGTCGACGACATCAACATGGCTGCCCGGCGTACGGCGGCGACCGGAGCCTCGAAGGCCGCGGCCAATCCTTCCTGGACCGCGGCTTCCATTGCACCCTGCCGCAGTTCACCGAATACCAAACCGCGCAGCAGGTCCTGCTCGTCAGCAGTTGCACGGGCCAGCAGCGCGCTCACCGCGTTCGCCCGGGCAGCCGTCGATCCGGCACCGCTGAGGCTCGCGACGTAGGAGAAGACCGCATCGACCTCGCCGACGGTCAGCGAGGACTCCTCTGCCGGCCGAGGTATGGATTGCAATGATTTCCAGCCGACCCCGGTACGACGCTGCCGCAGGCTCCCCGACAGGTACGAGACCACGATCTCAACGTCATCCCGCGAGGCCTCCCGTAATACCGCGGCGATGAGGTCACGCTTAGCGTTCCGCGACCGCGTGCCGACGAGCGCGATTCGGGTCTCGGTCAGTCGGCTGAGCAGCATGCTCGCGATTCTCCCCCTCGCCATAGACAAATTTCGAAACCAGTGCGGGTGTGGGGTATCGCGGCCGCAGGTCGACTCGAAATCCGACCCACTCGTCGGATTTGCTTGAGGGGCGGTCAAGTACGACGTGCCGACATACCAGAAACGGCGCTCCCCGGAATCGGGAGAGCGCCGTTCCTGCTGGGCAAATAGACTCAGGACTTCTCGCTGGCCTCGTCAGATTCGCTGACTGTGGCGGCTTCCTCAGCGGCAGAGTCATCGCTCGGTTGCTCCTGCTCCGCGGTGGCGTCCTCCAACGCACTCGTTTCGCCGACGAGCTTCTCCGCAGGGCTGGCCTCAGCAGACTGCGACTCGCCAGCAGGAGTATCTACTGCAGAAGGAGTGGCGGCAGCGGCTGGAGCCGCGAGCCGACTTGGCAGCCGCCTTCTTCGCGGAAGACTTCTTCGCGGGAGTGACGCTCTTGGCGTTCGCCTTCCGGCTCTCTTCGACAGACTCTCGGACCAGTTCGATCACCGCCATAGGAGCGTTGTCACCCTTGCGCGGACCGACCTTGGTAATCCGCGTATAACCACCATCTCGGTCGGCCAGGCTGGGTGCGATCTCGGTGAACAGCGTGTGCACCACACCCTTATCACGAACGGTCGTGAGCACCATGCGGCGGGAGTGGATGTCACCGCGCTTGGCCTTGGTGATCAACTTCTCCGCCATCGGGCGCAACCGCTTCGCCTTGGCCTCGGTTGTGACGATGCGGCCATGTTCGAACAGCTGACTGGCCAGGTTGGCCAAGATGAGCCGCTGGTGAGCGGGACTACCGCCGAGGCGGGCGCCCTTGGTGGGTGTAGGCATGTTCTCTCCAGTGCACTAGGTAAGCCGACTACTGCCGGGGGTTCAAGGGTCTCCCTTGATCTAGTCAGTACTGTTCGGTCTCGCTGAAGTCGACGTCGTCCTCTTCAAGATCGTCATATCGGCCGATGGCGCTGAGCGGGTCGAAGCCTGGCGCGCTGTCCTTGAGCGACAAGCCCATCTCATGCAGCTTGAGCTTGACCTCGTCGATCGACTTCGAGCCGAAGTTGCGGATATCCAGCAGATCCTGCTCGCTGCGCGAGACCAGCTCGGACACGGTGTGAATGCCCTCGCGCTTGAGGCAGTTGTACGACCGCACGGTCAGGTTCAGATCCTCCACCGGCAGCGCAAGATCAGCAGCGAGCTGTTCATCGATCGGGGACGGCCCGATCTCGATGCCTTCGGCCTCTACGTTCAGCTCGCGAGCAAGGCCGAACAGCTCAACGAGCGTACGACCGGCAGAAGCGACTGCATCGCGTGGACGGATTGCCTGCTTCGTCTCGATATCCAAAATCAGCTTGTCGAAGTCGGTGCGCTGCTCGACGCGGGTGGCCTCGACCTTGTAGGTGACCTTGAGTACCGGTGAATAGATCGAGTCCACCGGAATCCGGCCGATCTCGGCGTCGGCGGTCTTGTTCTGCACCGCGGAGACGTAGCCGCGGCCACGTTCCACCACTAGCTCCATCTCCAGCCTGCCGCTGTCGTTGAGCGTGGCGATGTGCAAATCAGGGTTGTGCACCTCTACCCCGGCCGGCGGAGCAATGTCCGCAGCAGTTACCTCACCGGCACCAGCTTTGCGGAGATACATCGTGACCGGTTCATCCTCCTCGGAGGAGACAACCAGGCCCTTCAGATTCAAGATGATCTCAGTGACATCCTCCACGACGCCCTCGATCGTGGAGAACTCGTGCAGGTTGCCGTCGATCTTGATACTCGTCACTGCCGCGCCGGGGATGGACGACAGCAGCGTCCGACGCAGCGAGTTGCCGAGGGTGTAACCGAAGCCCGGCTCCAACGGCTCAATGGTGAATCGGGATCGATTCTCGGAGACGCTATCTTCCGACAAGGACGGGCGCTGTGCAATCAGCATTTCTCTTCCTTCCCCGCACCACCCGCTATTTGATGATGCGGCACCGCTGGCGCATCCGACGCCCGCGGCTTATTGCTTCGTGCCCTTCGACGAGCTCAGGGCAAATGATCTTGTTTAGTTTTACTTGATCTTGTTCAGTTTTTGTTCGTGCTCTTCGGCGAAGCTCACGGTAAAGATCTTTGCGCTGAGCTTGTCGAAGCGCAGAGTCCAGGTCTTACTTCGAATAGAGCTCCACGATCAGTTGCTCGGAAACATCGACCACGATTTGCTCCCGAGTCGGAAGCTGATGAATCAGGATCCGGCCACGCTCGGGGAAAGCCTGCATCCAGCCCGGCACATCACGCTCGCTGTGAGTTTCACGGTTGATGATGTGCGGCGTATGATCCTTCACCTTCTCAGTGAGGTCGATGACATCGTGCGGGGTCACCCGATAAGAGGGGATGTCGACCTTGTGCCCGTTGACCAAGAAGTGGCCGTGCACCACGAACTGGCGGGCCTGCCGGCGGGTACGAGCCAACCCGGCACGGTAGACGACATTGTCCAGGCGGGACTCCAGGATCTGAAGCAAGTTGTCGCCGGTCTTGCCTTGCAGCCGGTTGGCCTCCTCGTAGTAGCGACGGAACTGCTTCTCTAGCACGCCATAGGAATAGCGCGCCTTCTGCTTCTCGCGGAGCTGCAGCGAGTATTCCGACTCCTTGGTGCGCCCTTTACCGTGCACGCCGGGCGGATAGGGACGGCGCTCGAACGCCTTGTCGGCGCCGACCAGATCAACACCCAGCCGACGTGACTTCTTGGTCATGGGACCGGTATAGCGAGCCATGTTTCGATATGTCCTTGGTCTTCTGGGCGGTTAGACGCGACGCCGCTTGGGAGGGCGGCAGCCGTTGTGCGGGACAGGGGTGACGTCGGAGATCGCGCCAACCTCGAGGCCGATTGCTCCGAGTGAGCGAATCGCAGTTTCGCGGCCCGAGCCGGGGCCCTTGACGAACACGTCGACCCGCTTCATGCCGTGCTCCATCGCGCGACGACCTGCGGCCTCAGCGGCCATCTGTGCCGCGTACGGAGTGGATTTGCGTGAGCCCTTGAAACCAACCGTGCCAGCTGATGCCCACGCGATGACCGCACCGTTCGGGTCGGTGATCGAGATGACGGTGTTGTTGAAGGTGCTCTTGATGTGAGCGTGGCCGGCCACCACGTTCTTCTTTTCCTTGCGGCGCACCTTCTTGGCTGCGGCGCCACGGCCTGTAGTAGCCATACGTCCTCAGTTCTCCTCGATCCCTTTCTTGGGCACTGCTCGCACGAGCGAGGCTCGCAGTGCGGATTGGCACAAACGCCGGGCAGCGTTACTTGGCCTTCTTCTTACCGGCGACGGGTTTGCGTGCGCCCTTACGGGAGCGAGCGTTGGTGCGGGTGCGCTGGCCACGTACGGGCAAGCCACTGCGATGACGACGTCCTTGGTAGGAACCGATCTCGACCTTGCGCCTGATGTCCGAGGCGACTTCGCGACGCAGATCACCTTCGATCTGGTAGTTGGCCTCGATCCAGTCACGAAGCGCGACCATGTGCTCGTCGGTCAGCTGGTGGACGCGGAGGTCGCCGCTGATCTGAGTCGCCTCCAAAGTCTGCAAGGCACGGGTCTTTCCGATGCCGTAGATGTAGGTGAGGGCCACCTCGAGCCGCTTGTCGCGCGGGAGGTCAACTCCAATAAGGCGTGCCATCAGGTGAGTACTGCCTTTCGTCTTGTCGACGCCTGCCTCTGGGCTACGCCCTTCGACAAGCTCAGGGCGCATGACGTCGCGGAGGTGTCTGGCGTGATGCGTCCCCGGCTGCCTTTGATCAGGTCTCGCGGCCTGATCACCGGGGCCTCGGCCTCCGACCGAGGGTGGGTCCGGGAGCCTACCGGACTTGCGATCACACTTTCGGTCTTGCTGGTTCTGCGGCTAGCCCTGTCGCTGCTTGTGCCGCGGGTTCTCGCAAATCACCATCACGCGACCGTGCCGGCGGATCACCTTGCACTTGTCGCAGATCCTCTTGACGCTCGGCTGGACCTTCATCGAGCTTCTTTCTGAACTAACGCCGGGCGAGCACGAACAAGCCAGACGATGTGGATGGTTTGAGAGCTGGTCACTTATGGCGGTAAACGATCCGGCCGCGGGTCAAGTCATAGGGCGAGAGTTCGACGACTACTCGGTCGGCCGGAAGGATGCGGATATAGTGCTGCCGCATCTTGCCACTGATCGTGGCCAGCACCTTGTGACCATTGGCCAGCTCAACGCGAAACATCGCATTGGGCAACGCCTCAACCACGGTGCCCTCCAGCTCGAGTGCGCCCTCTTTCTTCGCCATAGACCTCTAACTTGATCCCGGTACGTCTCATTGACCAGCCAAAGATGGCCAGCCGAGAAGTTTACGCCACGACTCCGCCGTACCCAAATCCGTCTAGGTGTGCCTAGGCGAACTTGAACCCGCGCTCGAGTCGCTCTCGGTAAAGATCGACACTCTCTCGAAGTGCCTTCAAGATGTACGGGGGAAACTCCATGCCTTGCTTGTGAGCCCAGAGCAGCCTGTTCTCTACCCGTCCGATTTCTCGCGCGTATCCCTCAAGATCATCATCGATGCCGAGGACAGCCATTACTCCGCCCATGTCGGCCTTGTAGCGCTTCATCTGGTTGGTGCCGACCAGGTGATATGACTTCTCGCGCATCACCCGTGTCAGGAACAGCTGCCAAGGCTTGAGCACCTTGTCTTGGATCATCGCAGTCGCCGACATCTGGTAAAAGGCGAAGTGTCCCGGCTCCTGCTGCTTGATCGGGGTGATGATCGTTTCCGAGATGGCGGTCTCGCCGAGCTCCTTCATCCCCTGGTTGATCCTGTTGTAGGCAATCACGGCTTGCCGCTCTGTACTAGCGCCGGTAAGGAAGTACATCAACTTGGCGATGTCCTGCATGGGCCTGAGGTTCGCCAGCGCTCCCAAGATCTTGATCGCGAAGGACACTTCGAGGTTCGGTCTGGCGGCCTCCCGGCCCAGATCTTGCTGCAGCCGATCCAAGATCAGCCCATGCTGAATCTCTTGCGGTTGCCACACGTCGGCATAGAAGGTCTTATTGGTCTCGTCGACGTCAGGCAGCAGGACCAGCAGCTCCAGAACATTGCGATCAACTTCCAGCTCAACTCGTGCGAGGTAGTCGATCACGTGCCCGAACTTCCTGGCCACAACCCCTGGCCGCTTGATCGTTCGATCGACAGAATCTAGCGGGATCGGCGGATAGTTCTCACCCAGTCGCTGAACATGCTCAGCGATCTTCTTCTGTGTGATGTGTTGCCTGGGCACAGTCGCCATTTTAGAGATCCATCGTGAGTGTTGAAACAAGGTTAGGTTGGCCATACCGAATCGTGTCGGCCCTTTTTGGACGTATTCGGAGCGCCCAGCCGATGCGTTTGGTCGCTATTCAGATGCTCGAGCGACCGCAGCCACCTGCCTTGCAGACGTCCTGCGCTGATTGGCTGCCACGACCGCGCAGAGGCTGGTCGGACAAGCCCGACACCCTAGATCAAGAGCACCAGCAAGATGGCAATCATCAGGATGACCACTGCCACACCGCCGACGACCAAGGCCGTCAAGCGGCCCGGCGGTCGCGACTCTGAGAGCTCGCCAGGCTGTCCCCCCGAGCTGGTGACGATCGCCGGACTCGAATGGGTCGGAAGTGGCGGTAGACCCTCCACAACCGGTACCAGTTCACCTAGCCGCTGCGCCGCAAAGAGCCGGTCCAGGCGAGCCCGATAGTCATCCTGATCCAGCGTCCCAGCCGTGTAGGCCGCATTGAGTCTGGCGTTGAGCCGATCGCGTTCAGTGTCGGTGACGGGAGCGTCCGGGGTGCTCCGGTAGGGCGACGAAATCGGCAAGTTGCTACTCACCCAGTCCAGGCTACTCGGCGTATGTGCTGACATTGCGCGACCGGACAGACCAAACTGTCCGCATGTCGACGGCAATTGAGGTGAGTGTCCTGACCGTCGCGCTCTACCTGCTGGATCTTGCGATCAAGGTCGTGATGTGTGTCAGCCGCTCGCTCACCACGGATATTCGTCGCGTCGAAGATCACTACCGCTCACTCTGCCGCAAGCTCACACTCGCTGAGTGGCGCCGCCGGCCGTTACGCAAGCGCTACATCGACAGTGTCATGCGGTTGACGTCGGCTTTGCAGTAGCAGCCTGATCACGACTGACTACGTCGGGCAGCCCGAAGTCGGCAAACAGCGTGGTATCGAAAAAGGTGCTCACATGCGCAACGCCCAGTGCTGTCAACGTCAGCACCTGGAGCTGGAACGCCTGATGCGTGCCATCTGGCTGCTTCATGTACAGCGCAAAAGCTGGCTGCCCATTTGCCGATGTCGGCACCATGACCTGATCCCCAGGCGCCTCTGCGGGACAGTGCGTCTCGATGAGATGCCCGATTACGGCAGACCCTTCGTACCAGCCAAGGTATGGCGGCATCTCCCAGATAGCATCCTCGGCCAGAAGCTCGACGATTCGCTTGACGTCATAGTTCTCAAAAGCGGCCATGTAGTCGGCAAGCAGCTCCTTCGCGTGCTCATCATCCAGAGGTTCGTCAGGGCTCTCGGGGTCGAGCTTGTGCACGTGTGCCCTGGCCCGCTGCAGACTGCTGTTCACTGCGGCCGTCGACATGTTCAGCAGGTCAGCCACCTCGCTGGCCTGCCACGCGAGGACGTCACGCAAGATCAAGATCGCCCGCTGCGGCGGCGTCAGGTGCTGTAAGGCCGCGATGAATGCTAGGCGGACCCCCTCTCGATCCACCACCTCGGCAGCGGGATCGTGGGTCCTACCGCCCCAGACCACCGAGTCGGGCACCGGCTCCAGCCAGGCCACTTCCGGCCGAGACTCCAACGAGCCATATGGATCCGAGCTGGGCTGCCCAAGGCCGGTTGGCATTGGCCGTCGCTCACGTCCGTCAAGAGCGGTCAGGCAGGCGTTGGTGGCGATCCGGTACATCCAGGTACGCACGGACGAGCGGTTCTCGAAGCGGTGGAAACCCTTCCAGGCTCGCAGGTAGGTCTCCTGAACCAGGTCCTCCGCTTCATGAATCGAGCCCAGCATGCGATAGCAGTGCAGTGTGAGTTCCCGGCGCAGCGGCTCGACCAATGACGCGAACGTATCGCTGTCAACGGCAACAGTCATGCCTGCGAACTTACTCGCCGCCACCGACACAACTTTTTTGGGAGCTGCTTGCGCAATCGCGCGTGGAACCCGCCTACTTCGTCGTTGCTCGCAGAGGAAAGAACGCCTCCGCTCGCTCCTCCTCAGCACGGCGGCGCGCGATTCCGACGCTCGCAGCTAGCCGTTCCCTTTCTCGGAGCTGCTCGCGCAATCACGGGTGGAACCGCCTATTTCGTCGTTAGCCGTTCCTCATAAATCGGTTATTTGCTCGCAGGCCAGTGTGGTGTGCCGCGAAGGCCAACAGATCAGCCCATTCGGCCGCGACGAGCGCAGTTGGCTTGCCCATGCCGTGACCAGTCGCCACCTCGATGCGGGTCAGGATCGGCTGGTCGCCTGTCTGCGCATGCTGCAAGGTGGCCGTGAACTTGTGGCTGTGCAGCGGCACGACGCGGTCGTCATGATCACCGGTGAGCACCAAGGTCGCCGGGTAGCTCGTTCCGGGCCGGATGTTGTGCAGCGGCGAGTACGCGAGAGCGTGCGTGAACTGCTCCGGGTCATCCGGATTCCCGTAGTCGGAGATCCATGCGGCGCCGATGGTGAAGAGATGGAAGCGCAGCAGGTCCAAGACGCCAACAGCCGGAAGCGCTGCCGCTGCCAGCGCAGGATGCTGTGTCATCACCGCTCCTACCAGCAACCCCCCGTTGCTGCGGCCGTGCAGGGCGAGTTGTCGGGTGGTAGTGACGCCGGTCTTTTTCAGATGCTCGGCGACCGCGACGTAGTCATCGAACACGTTCTGCTTGTGCGCCAGCCGACCGGCCTCGTACCAGGCAGTCCCGAACTCTCCCCCACCCCGCAGATTGGCGATCGCCAGCGAACCGCCGGCAGCCAGCCAGCACGACCATCCCGGCCGATAGTCCGCTTGGAGGGGGATCTTGAAACCGCCATACCCGTACAGAAGGGTCGGTTGCGGCTGGGACCGGTCGGCATCGGCTGGAGTGATCAGGAAGTATGGCACCGGCGTTCCGTCCTTGCTGATCGCAGTACGACGTTCCACCACGGTCTCCGGGGCGGTGAAGGGTTCGTTGGTCGACCGCACCAGTCCTGCCAGCGAGGCCAGGGCGGCCGAGCTGATCTTGATCAGATAGCTGTGCGTAGGCGAGGTGACCGATGAGAGTCCGATGAAGGCTTCGGGGTCGCCGCGCTTGGCATTCAGCCCTACCACCGCGCCACCAGCGATCTCGACATCCTGAAGCGACGAACCGTCAAGGCTGGCCCGGATGATCCGAGGCTGCGCGTCGGCGAGGTACACCAGGATGAACCCCTCGCCAGCTGCCTTGGCATCCAACAATGTGTGTTCGGACTCTGCGACTACCTCGCGCCAGCCGAACTGTTCACCGTCCTCGAAGACCTCAAGATCGACAGCAACCAGCCGTCCGGCCTCGGCGTCCAAATCCGTTCGGAGATAGAGGGTGGTGAGGTCCGATCCCGCCAGCACGAATTCGGCGAAGGCTTCGTCGATGATCTTGATTGGGCTGCCGAGCTCGCAGCGCTCCCCCGCGATGATTGGATACACCCAGAGGCGGTTCTTGTTCTCGGTCCCCTCGACAATGCTGACCACAAGGTAGCGGTCGTCATCGGTGATCTCGCCCCAGAACATCAGCTGATCGTTATCTGGGAACTCCAAGATCACTTCATCATGATCTTGCGGCTCGCCGATGCGATGCACCCGCAGCTTGGGACCCGAGAGTGCGGCGGTTTGGGTGCCGTCCGCAGACCCCTGATGATCAAAATGGGTATAGATGTAGGAGCAATGATCAGGCAGCCACTCTGCCTGCGAGAACTTGGTCTGGATCATTGCGTCGTCGACGGGGTCCCCACTCGCCAGGCTCATAAGGCGGAACGTGGTCCAGTCGCTGCCTGCTTCGCTGACCCCGTACGCCACGAGCTGACCGTCCCCGCATACCGTCAGGCTGGTCAGCGAGCTTGTGCCGTCTGGTGAGAACGTGTTGGGGTCAACCAGCACTCGGCCGCCGGCCAGCAACTCCTGAAGTGAGGATGCGACGAAGATGACATCCTGGTTCTGGCTGCCGTTGTTCCTCGATACGAAGTAGTACCCGGCACGCTTGAACGGCACACCTGCTCGCGGCTGTCTCATGACCTGCTGCATTGTGTCGAGAAACCACGGCCGGTCCCGGAGCGACTCCAGGTAGCCGACGGTGAACTCGTTCTGGCGCTTCACCCAGTCCGTGGTCTCGGCGGAGTCAGGATCCTCCAGCCAGCGATACGGGTCGGCTATCGGCAGTCCGTGCCGCACCTCGACGACGTCGTCCCGACGGGTTTCTGGAAAGCGAGCCACGCTCTCGAAGGCTACCGGGCACCCCCTTATTTCCAGCTGCTCGCGCATCGCGCTTTGAATCCCCCGCCGTCGTCGTCGCTCGCCGCGGAAAGAGCACCTCGGCTCTCTCCTCCTCCGTACGGCGGCGCGCGATTCCCGACGCTCGCAGCTGTAATTCATCACTTGTTGAGTTTTGTTAACCTCGGCTCTATCTTCTGTTCATGAGGTTGCTCGTGGATCTGGCAGACATCGACTCGAGCATGATCGATGCGGTTGGCGGCAAGGCGCTGAATCTCGGAATCATGAGCGCGGGTGAGCTGCCAGTGTCCGGCGGCTTCTGTGTCACCACCGAGGCGTATCTCTTGGTGGTGCATGGTCGGCTGGATGACTTGATGGACAAGCTCGCTGGCGCGATGGACCCCGGCGAAATGGCCGCCGCTGCGGAAGAGGCACGGCGCCGAGTGTTGGCGCTGGAACCTCCGAAGGAGCTGCGAATCGCGATCGCCGAGAAATACCTCACACTTGGCGACCATGAGCCGGTCGCTGTCCGGTCCTCTGCCACTGCGGAGGACCTGGCTTACGCAAGCTTTGCCGGGCAACAGGACACCTACCTCAACGTGGTCGGTTCGGCGGCACTGCTCGACGCGGTCCGCCGGTGCTGGGCTTCGCTGTGGACCGATCGAGCCGTCAGCTATCGCAATGCCAACGGGATTGATCACCGCAGCGTGGCACTGGCAGTAGTCGTGCAGCGGATGGTCGATGCCACAGCAGCTGGCGTCATGTTCACGGCGAACCCGGTCACAGGCAGCCGGAACGAAACCGTGATCGATGCCAGCCCAGGGCTCGGGGAGGCCGTGGTGTCCGGCGCAGTCAATCCCGACCATTTCGTCGTGAACTCGATCGACCGCACAGTTGTGTCGCGCCGACTCGGTGACAAGCGTGTGATGATCACCAGTGTTCCTGGCGGCGGCACCGTGCGTAGCGAGATCGCCGACCAAAGCTCGCAAGCCTGCCTGGACGACGGGCAGGTGCTCGAGCTTGCTGATCTCGGCCAGCAGGTACAGCGGCACTACGGAGCGCCTCAGGACACCGAATGGGCACTCGACTCGGCTGGTCGGTTCTGGCTGACGCAGGCGCGGCCGATTACCACCTTGTACCCGCTGCCGCGGATGCATCAACCTGGATTGCGCGTGCTCATGTGCCTGAGCTTGGCTCAAGGCTTGACGAGGCCGATCACTCCGATGGGCATTGCGGCCATTCGATTGATTGGCACATCTGTGGCCACCGCGATCAAAATGCCCCCGGCTCAACCATTGGCTGGCCCGCCCGCGATGCATGCGCCTGGTCAGCGGCTCTTTACGGACTTGACGAGCGTGCTGCGCGATCGGATCGGGCGCAAGGCAGTGATCGCAGCCTTTGGAGTGATGGAAGCGCGGGCGTCGGCAGTCTTGAAAGTACTCGGGGAGCGGCCTGAGTTTTCGATCATCGAGTCGCGTAACCACACTATGCACCGGCACATTGCCGGTGCCCTGGTGCGCAACAAGGTGCCGATGCGCGCTGCACTCGGGGTGGCCAACCCGGAATGGGCTTACCGCGGGCTTGCCGCCACCGAGCGCCGGCTGCGCCAAGCCTTGACCCTACCGGCCAACGCGACGGCGTCCCAGCGGCTGGACTTCGTCGAGCAGCGACTCGGCGAGCTTTTCTTGATCATGCCGCGTACGATCGCCTACGCGCTAGGTGGTTTATTGATGCTGGCTACGTCTCGTCGGCTGCTGCGTGACGTGGCCCAGCCCGGAGAACTGCAAGAGGTGCTCCGTGGACTTGCCTCACAACGTCACTACCGAGATGGACCTCAAGCTCTGGGAACTGACGGAGGAGATTCGCGACGATGAGCCTTCACGTACCGTCTTCACTGACCTAGCGGTACCCGATCTGCTGCAGCGCTACCGGGAGCGTGCTCTGCCACCCGTTGCGCAGCGCGGCCTCCAGGCATTCTTGCGCCGCTATCGGTCATCGCGCCGTCGCCGAGATCGACCTCGGCATGCCGCGATGGTCAGACGATCCGAGCCATCTGCTCGGAGTGATCAGCAACTACCTGCGCCTCGATATTGAAGATCTTGATCCCCGCTCGCAGTTCCGGGCCGGGGAAGCGAAAGCCGATTCCATGATCACCAGCCTGACCACGCGCCTCGCCGAGCGAAGGCCGCTTCGAGCGCGGCTGGCCGGCTGGACACTGCATCGAGTTCGTCAGCTCATTGGGTTGCGGGAGTCGCCGAAGTTCCTGCTGGTCCTGGCGCTCGGAACGGTGCGGGACCATCTGAAGGAGGTCGGACGTGAGCTTGCCACAGCAGGGAGGATCGATCAGGTTGACGATGTCTTCTTCCTCGATCTCGGTGATGCCCGCCGCGGTCTGGCCGGCGAAGACCTACGCGCACTGATCGCCGAGCGGCGCGAGGAGTACGCCCAGGAGCTGAAGCGCCGGCACATTCCCCGCATACTGCTCTCTGACGGAACCGAGCCAGAGGCTCTCGCGACTCAGACGGCTCGAACCGATGGCGCGCTGGCCGGCAGTCCGGCGTCGACTGGCACCGTGACTGCCAGAGCCCGAGTGATCCTCGACCCGGTGGGTGCTCGCGTGGAGCCGGGCGAGATCTTGGTAGCGCCTTCGACCGATCCCGGCTGGACCCCGCTGTTCCTGACTGCCGGCGGTTTGGTGATGGAGATGGGTGGCTCGAACTCCCACGGTGCGGTGGTGGCCCGCGAGTACGGCATTCCTGCTGTCGTCGGGGTGCCCGAGGCGACTCACAAGATCGAGACCGGCCAGCTGATCACCGTGGATGGGGCTGCCGGGCTGGTAAGCCTCCCGGCTTAGCGATCGCCCAGCCTCCTTGGTGATGTGCCCTGGGCCTGTCGAAGGGCACAAGTCGCGCCTCAACAAGCGCCGTCCTCAACTTGAGGAAGGGCTCAGCGCGCATCAACCTCAGAGATCTGGCGTCGGCGGTGAGCATCCAAAGCAGCAAAGACCCGCTCGGACACCTCGTCGATCTCGCCAAGGCCGTTCACTTCCACCAGCAGGCCACGGGTGCGGTAGACGTCGAGCAATGGCTCCGTCTGCTCGGCATAGACCTGAAGGCGGACCCGGATGGTCTCCTCATTGTCGTCGGCGCGCCCGTCGATCTCCGCCCGCCTGAGTAGCCGTGCAACAACCTCCGCAGTGTCGGCCACCAGCGAGATGACAGCATTCAGCGGGCGCTCGGCCTCGGCGAGGTAGTCGTCGAGAGTCTGCACCTGCTGCAACGTTCGTGGGTAACCATCCAGCAGGAAACCCGGCTGACAATCACTCTGCGCCAGCCGGTCTTTGACGATCTCGTTGGTGATCTCATCGCTCACGTATCCGCCGGATTCCATGATCGCCCGGACCTGCCGGGCCAGAGGCGTATCAGCGTTCTTCATGGCGCGGAAGATGTCACCGGTCGAGATCGCAGGGATCCGATAGTGCTCAGCGATCAGCTTGGCCTGCGTGCCCTTGCCCGCGCCAGGAGGGCCCATGATGAGGAGTCGCATTAGCGGAGGAACCCTTCGTAGTTGCGCTGCTGGAGCTGGCTCTCGATCTGTTTCACGGTATCGAGCCCAACACCCACAATGATGAGAATCGAAGTGCCACCGAAGGGGAAGTTCTGATTAGCGTTCAAGAGGATGAACGCAATCGAGGGCAGTAGGGCGATCAGTCCGAGATACAGCGAGCCCGGGAATGTCAGCCGGGAGAGCACAAAGCTGAGGTAGTCCTCCGTCGGCTTCCCGGCACGGATGCCGGGGATGAAGCCGCCGTACTTCTTCATGTTGTCAGCGACCTCAGTGGGATTGAACGTAATCGCGACGTAGAAGTAGGCGAAGAACACGATCAGCAGGAAGAAGCTGATGATGTAGACCGGGTGGTCGCCCTTGACGAAGTTCGCACTGATCCACGACGAGAACTTGCTGTCCGGACGGAACTGGGCATACAGGGCCGGTAGATAGAGCAGCGAAGAGGCGAAGATGACGGGGATAACACCGGCCTGGTTGACCTTGATCGGGATGTAGGTGCTGGTGCCGCCGAACATCCGACGTCCCACCATCCGCTTGGCGTACTGCACGGGGATGCGGCGTTGTGACAGTTCGACGAAGATGACCCCAGCCATCACGAGCAAGCCAAGGGCGATCACAAGCAGGAAAATGACCCAGCCCTGTGAGCCGGGCCGGGCGACCTTGAGGCTCCACAACGCACTGGGGAAAGTGGCGGCGATCTGGGTAAAGATCAGAACCGACATGCCGTTGCCGACACCGCGTTCGGTGATGAGCTCACCTAACCACATGATCACGCCAGTGCCCGCCGTCATCGTGAGGATCATGACGACCACGGGGAAGATGCTCTTGTCGTAGACGAGTCCGGGGCAGCCGGTGAAGAGCCGGTCGTTCACCGCTACCGTTACAAAGGCGGTGGAATTGAGCACGGCCAGCACCAGAGTCAAATAGCGGGTGTACTGGGTGATCTTTGTCTGACCTGCCTGTCCCTCTTTCTTCAGGGCTTCCAGCCGCGGTATGACCACCGTCAGTAGCTGAAGAATGATGCTGGCGGTGATGTAGGGCATAATGCCCAGCGCAAAGATCGCCAGCTGGAGAAGTGCACCGCCGGAGAACAGGTTGATCAGTGAGTACAGGCCCTGCTGTTCGCCGGTGGCCGCCTGCTTGAGGCAGAAGTCAACCTGCTCCACGTTGACATTTGGCGTCGGCATGATCGAACCGAAGCGGAAGATCGCGAGGATCGCGAGTGTGAAGAAGATCTTCTTGCGTAGGTCCGGAGTCCGGAACGCGTTGGCGAACGCGGCGAGCACCCGTGCCTCCCTTTCTCGCGACAATCCTGGACGCGTCACTGATCTGCTTGCGCGTTGCTGCGGACGCAGCTCACGCGAACAGGACCGACCGACTTTATCAAGAACCGACTCCGAAGCCCGCATCGTCTCGGAGCCCCCGGAGCCGTTCCCTCAAAGACCCCACTTTAGGTCGGCGAAACCAAGGGCGGTTGCACTCAGCAAGGCGGAAGAGACGGCTGCGTCAGTAAGCCGACCTCGCTGGCACGCCGCGCCGCGTCCGCCCGGGATCGGCCATTCAGATTCATCGGGATGCTGCTGACGTGCATTTCGACCGTACGCTGGCTCAGAAATCACGGGTTTCTGTCCGGGCGCACGATTGCAACTGTGATAATCGGCGAGCGCAGTTGACGTGAGCTTTTCACTGGTAGACAACGTCTTACTAACGAACTCTGTGGTGTAGAGGGCGGATCGTCGCGACCCCGCAGACAACGGGAAGGCAGGTCCGGAGTGTCACGTGCTCACCACGGCCCTCTGGGCCCACCGGGCGCTGACTGGCACCGCGGGCGTCGCATCGCAGCTTGGGTGACGATGACGCTAGCTGCCTTGCTCGTGCTGCTCGCGCTGTTCACTCCGGATCAGCTCGGCGATATTGCTCCCGCGGCGTTCGTCATCATCCCGCTGGATGGCCTTATAGGTGTTGCTCTGTTGCTCTCCCTTCCGACGAGAGCGACGCCTGTGGCCGCCACGCTTTTCGGTGTAGCGCTCGGCTTCCTGACCATCATCAAGTTGCTCAACATGGGTTTCTTTGCAGCCCTCGGCCGACCGTTCAACCCGATGCTCGACTGGATGCTGCTCGACGACGGCATGAGGTTTCTGGCTGGATCCATCGGCTCGGTGCCCGCAATCGGTTCGCTCGCTACAGCTGTGGTCTTCGGCACTGCGCTGGTCATCCTCATGACCCGATCAGTGCAACACCTGGCTCGGCTTGTGGTACGTCACAACGGAGCGGCGGCTCGGGCACTGGTCGTACTCGCCACCCTCTGGCTCACCTGCGCCATGCTCGGCATCCAGTTCGTTCCGGGCGTTCCCGTCGCTGCCGAGGGCTCTGCGATCTATCTCCAGCATCCTCACCGACCGACGGGAACAGCTCTGCAGGATCAGCAGGAGATCGCCGCCGCGGCCAGCGCTGATCTCTTTGGCAAAACACCGGGAGAGGACTTATTGACGGCACTGCGCGGCAAGGACGTCATCATCGCCTTCGTCGAGAGCTACGGGCGAGACGCAGTCGAAGATCCCGAATTTGCACCTCAGGTCGGCGCCGTACTTGAGGCGGGTGATCGCGGGCTCAGCGCGGCCGGATTCGCTTGCCAAAGTGCCTTTCTCACCTCACCGACCGCTGGCGGCAGCAGCTGGTTGGCCCATGCCACTTTGCTTTCGGGCTTATGGATCGACGACCAGCAGCGGTACAACGCGCTGCCTCCCAGCCACCGATTGACACTCACCGCCGCCTTCCACCGGGCGGGCTGGCGGACTGTGGGCGTGATGCCAGGCAACGACTCGGCCTGGCCGGAGAGCGGCTCTTTGGGCTACGACCATATCTACGACGCGAAAGAGATGGGATATAAGGGCCCTCGGTTCAGCTGGGCATCCATGCCAGACCAGTACACCCTGGCGAGGTTCAAACGCACCGAACACGCAGCGCAAGACCGACGACCTGTGATGGCTGAGATCACGCTTGTCTCGAGCCACGCGCCCTGGGAGCCGATCCCCCGGCTCATCGATTGGAAAAACGTCGGTGACGGCTCTGTGTTTCACACGATGTCAGCCGCGGACGATCCGCCCGAAGCCATCTTGACCAGAAATCCGGTGCGGGTACGCACCGATTACCGTGCCTCGATCGAATACTCCCTGACCAGCCTGATCTCCTATGTCGAGACTTACGGCGACGACAATCTCGTGCTGATCTTCCTCGGCGATCACCAACCGTCCCCGATCGTCACCGGTCGAGGCGCAAGTCGCGACGTACCGATCAGCATCGTCAGCCGCGACCAGTCGGTTTTCGATCGGATCTCGCAGTGGGGCTGGCAGCAGGGCTTAAGGCCCGATGCCCAAGCACCAGTCTGGCGGATGGACGAGTTCCGCGACCGATTCCTGACTGCCTTCGGGCCACGGACCAAACCGATCCATGACCGCTAGTGAATGATCGGCAGGCTTCAGAGCTCGGTCGTGCTGCCGCCGGCGGCGGCGATCTTCTCCTTCGCTGAGGCGGAAAAGGCGTGCGCGGTCACTTCCAGCGCGACCGAGACGTTGCCGCTCCCGAGGATCTTGACCGGTGCCCCTGGGCGTACCGCGCCAGCCGATACCAAGTCCGCAACGCCAACCGTGCCACCCTCAGGAAACAGTTGGCCCAGCCGAGCCAGATTCACTACCTGGTATTCGACCCGGAACGGATTCCTGAAGCCACGCAGCTTTGGCAACCGCATGTGCAGCGGCATCTGGCCGCCCTCGAAGTTCTGCGGCACGGTGTGACGAGCGCCTGTGCCCTTGGTGCCACGGCCGGCTGTCTTGCCACGCCTGCCGGCCTCGCCTCGACCCACCCGGGTCTTCGCCGTCTTGGCGCCCGGCGCCGGCCTAAGGTGATGAACCTTCAACGCCATCTCAGTCGACCTCCTCCACAGCCACCAGGTGGGCAACCGTCTTGATCATGCCGCGAACCTCCGGCCGATCCTCGCGAAGCGACTCGTCGCCGACCCGCTTCAAACCTAAGGTGCGCAGGGTATTCCGCTGGTTTTGCCTGCCTCCCACCGCGCTACGCACCTGACGTATCTTCAACTGCGCCATCATGAGCCCACAGCCTCACGCGCCCTCAGCAGAGCTGCCGGCGCAACATCCTCGACAGCTTTGCCGCGGCGTTTGGCCACCGACTCCGGCTGCTCCAGACTCTGCAGCGCGGCCACCGTGGCATGCACCACGTTGATGGCGTTGGGGGAACCGAGTGACTTCGCTAGCACGTCGCGGACACCGGCGCACTCCAGAACTGCACGGGCCGAACCACCGGCAATGACCCCGGTACCGGGCGAGGCCGGTCGCAGCAGCACGACACCGGCAGCCTTTTCGCCTTGCACCGGGTGCGGAATGGTGCCCTGGATCCGCGGCACGTTGAAGAAGTGCTTCTTCGCCTCCTCAACACCTTTGGCAATCGCCGCTGGTACCTCCTTGGCCTTGCCGTAGCCAACGCCGACCGTGCCGTCGCCATCGCCGACGACAACAAGCGCAGTGAAACTGAACCGGCGACCACCCTTCACGACCTTGGCCACTCGGTTGATCGCGACTACGCGCTCGATGTAGTTGCTCTTCTCGGCGCCCTGGCCACGACGATCGTCACGACCGCGCCGGTCCCCACCGGTACCGCCACCGCGGCGCTGGGTTCCACTCAATTCGCTCTACCTTCCATTCTGGTCGAGGTGCTTGCAGCCTCGGCCACATCTTCGGTCGAGGTGCATTGCAGCCTCGGCCCCAATCATCGTCAAAATCCCAGGCCGCCCTCGCGAGCGCCGTCCGCCAGCGCCGCAATGCGTCCGTGGTACTTGTATCCCGCGCGGTCGAAGACCACATTCTCGATGCCGACAGTCTTGGCTCGCTCGGCGATCAGGCCGCCAACCTGCTTGGCCTTGTCGGACTTGTCGCCCGTGGTGGCACGCAGCGTCGCCTCCATGGTCGAGGCTGAGGCGAGCGTACGGCCCTGCGTATCGTCGATCACTTGCGCTGAGATGTGCCGCGCCGAGCGAGTCACGACCAGCCGTGGACGGTCTGGCGCCCCAAAGACCTTCTTGCGCACCCGAACCTGCCGACGGAGTCGCGCCGCGCTCCGAGGGGACCTGTGCTTGTGCTGAGATAGCGAGACCGCCATCGTCACTTACCAGCCTTTCCAACCTTGCGACGAACCCTCTCGCCCGCATACCGGACACCTTTGCCCTTGTACGGCTCGGGCTTGCGGAGCTTACGAATGTTCGCCGCAACCTCACCGACCCGCTGCTTGTCAATGCCGAGCACCGAGAAACGGGTCGGCGTGTCGACGTTGAACGTGATGCCCTCCGGCGCGATGACCTTGACCGGGTGGCTGTACCCGAGGGCAAACTCCAGCTCCGTTGGGCCCCTCGAGATAACGCGGTAGCCAACGCCGACGATCTCGAGCTTCTTCTCATATCCAGTCGTGACACCAGTCACCATGTTCGCGACCAAGGTACGCGTTAGGCCGTGCAGCGACTTGCTCTCCCGCTCGTCGTCCGGCCGGCTGACCTGCAGCTCGCCGTTCTCACCGCGGGTCACCTTGATCGGTTCCGCGACCTGATGCTCAAGCGTGCCTCTCGGCCCGAGGACTTTGACCACCTGGCCGTCGACGGTCACCTCGACACCGGACGGAATTGGGACCGGCAGCTTGCCAATGCGTGACACTTCTCTAACCTCCTCGTTCCGCGACTCACCACACGTAAGCGAGGACTTCGCCGCCCACGCCGTCGTTGTGCGCCTGCCTGTCGGTGCGCAGACCCTGAGACGTCGAGATGATGGCAATGCCGAGCCCGCCCAGCACCTTGGGCAGGCCGGTCGACTTGGCATACACACGAAGGCCAGGCTTGGAGATTCGGCGTACCCCGGCGATGGCCCGCTCCCGGTTCTGGCCGTACTTCAAGGTGATCGAAAGTGTCTTGCCGACATGGCCTTCGGCAGGCTCGTTCACCGCATAGCCGGCGATGTAGCCCTCGTTGGCCAAGATCTCGGCGATCCCCACCTTGATCTTGCTGTGCGGCATCGTGGCGGTGTCGTGATACGCCTGGCTGGCGTTCCGCACCCGGGTCAGCATGTCCGCAATCGGATCTGTCATGGTCATGGGTTTGGTGTTCTACTTTCTCGGAGCGGTTTCCGTCAGGACCTGTTCCGTTGAGTCGATATCGAGGTTTGGCGCTGCGGTAGTCGCATCCTGAGCAGCTGGGCCGCGGCGCCTGTTCCTACTTGGGGGTCCGGCCCAGGGACGACCCTCGCGAGCCCGACCTTGTACTCCAAGCGCGGCGACGATGAGAGACGAATCAAGCATCAAGATCACCACGACGACTTCGTGATACCGGGCAGCTCGCCCTTGTGCGCCATCTCACGCAGGCATATGCGACACAAGCCGAACTTGCGATAGACCGCCTTAGGGCGGCCGCACCTCTGGCACCGGGTATAGGCGCGCACGGCGAACTTCGGCTTGCGAGCTTGCTTCACTCTCAGCGCTGTCTTGGCCATGGTCTTCCTTTCCTTCTCAGTTCGCCCGGAACGGGAAGCCCAGATGACGCAGCAGCGCCCGGCCCTCGTCGTCGTTGGTGGCCGTGGTGACGAACGTGATGTCCATGCCGCGGATCCGGTCGATCTTGTCTTGGTTGATCTCGTGGAACATGACCTGTTCGTTGAGACCAAAGGTGTAGTTGCCCTTGCCGTCGAACTGTTTCGGCGACAGCCCGCGGAAGTCACGGATGCGCGGCAGCGCAAGCGTCAGCAGGCGGTCGGCGAATTCCCACATCCGGGTACCCCGCAGCGTGACGTGTGCCCCGATCGTCATGCCTTCGCGGAGCTTGAACTGCGCGATGGATTTGCGGGCTTTGGTGACGACTGGCTTCTGGCCGGTGATCGTCGCGAGATCGCGCACCGCGCCTTCGATCAGCTTGGAGTCGCGAGCCGCCTCGCCCACGCCCATGTTCACCACGATCTTGACCAGATTAGGAATCTGCATCACGTTCGCGATCTTGAATTCATCCCGCAGCGCTGGGACGATCTCCTCCCGGTAGCGCTGCTGGAGCCTGGGCAGGCTGCGTTCCGGGCTGGTCGCCGGCCGCTCAGTGGTGGGCGTCGTCATCAGATCTCCTCCCCGGTCGCCCGAGCGACACGTACGCTGCGGGTCGCCTTGTAATCCGAGCCGTCGGAACGACGCTTCGTCACCTCGACCCGGTCGTAGCCGATCCGCGTAACGACCTCGTCGCCCTCGGAATTCTTGACAACCAGCTGCACGTTGGAGGCGTCGATCGGCGCCTCGGAGGAGACGATGCCGCCCTTGGTGGTTTGCCGCGCCTGCGGCTGAGCGGCCGTATCGCGCAAGTGCCGTTTGATGATGTTCACTCCGGCCACTGTCACGCGATTACGATCCGGATTCACCGCGATCACCTCACCGACCAGCCCACGATCCTTACCGCTGATCACCTTCACACGATCGCCCTTGCGGATATGCAGTTTGGCTTGGCTTTTCTTGGCAGACATGGTTCAGATCACCTCCGGTGCAAGCGAGATGATCCGCATGAAGCGCTTCTCCCGCAGCTCCCGTCCGACAGGGCCGAAGATCCGGGTGCCGCGAGGCTCGCCGTCGGTTCTCAAGATCACCGCGGCGTTCTCGTCGAATTTGATGTACGAGCCGTCGGCGCGGCGATGCTCCTTTGCGGTGCGTACCACCACAGCCTTGACGATCTCGCCCTTCTTGACGTTCCCGCCCGGGATGGCGTCCTTGACGGTAGCGACGATGATGTCGCCGATCCCCGCGTACCGGCGACCGGATCCGCCGAGCACGCGGATGCACAAGATCTCCTTGGCACCTGTGTTGTCGGCGACCTTGAGCCGCGACTCCTGCTGGATCATCTCTGCTCTCTCTTCTCAGACTTGTCAGCATCGGTGGCCGTCATGGCGACCACAAGTGCTGATACGTCGGTGTAGCTACTTGGCTTTCTCGAGGATCTCCACGAGGCGCCAGCGCTTGGTGGCGCTCAGCGGGCGGGTCTCCATGACACGTACGCGGTCGCCAACGGCGGCGCTGTTGTTCTCATCGTGCGCCTGGAGCCGGCTCGTCTGACGAAGCACCTTGCCGTAGAGGCGGTGCTTCACGCGGTCCTCGACAACGACGACAACGGTCTTGTCCATCTTGTCGCTCACCACCAAGCCCTCCCGGACCTTGCGTCGCCCGCGCTCTGCGGCAGGCGCATCAGCACGCCCGCGCTCTGCCACCGGCCCTGAGTCTGTCGAAGGCTTCTCGACAGCCGCACCGTCCTTAGCAGGCTTGGACCGCTCCTCGGTGACCTTCTCGCTCATTCCTTAACCTCCTCAGCGTCCGGATCATCGATGATGCCGAGCTCGCGCTCGGTCAACACGGTGTAGATCCGGGCCATATCCTTACGGACGGCGCGGAGCCGGCCATGCGACTCGAGCTGTCCGGTGGCCCCTTGAAACCGGAGCGTGAAAAGCTCCTCCTTCAACTCGGTGACCTTGGTGTCCAGCTCACTGCGACTCAGCCCGCGCAACTCCGCCGCTTTCAAGGCCTTGGCCATCAGATCTCACCTGCCTCACGCTTGATGAAACGCGCCTTCATCGGCAGCTTGTGGATCGCCAGGCGCATCGCCTCGCGCGCCACATCTTCATTGACGCCGGACAGCTCGAAGAGCACTCGTCCCGGTCTGACGTTGGCGATCCACCACTCAGGCGAGCCCTTGCCGGATCCCATTCGGGTCTCGGCTGGCTTCTTGGTCAACGGGCGGTCGGGATAGATGTTGATCCACACCTTGCCGCCACGCCGGATGTGACGAGTCATGGCGATACGGGCCGACTCGATCTGGCGGTTGGTGAGGTAGCCCCCCTCCAACGCCTGAATGCCATATTCGCCGAAGGCGAGCGTGGTGCCACCCTTAGCGGCGCCGGTCCGCCTGGGATGGTGCTGCTTGCGGAACTTGACCTTCCGAGGAACCAACATCACTCAGCCCTCCTGACCCGACGTCTCGGCCGGCGCCGCTGGGGCGCCAGCTTCGCCCGGTGCGGATTCAGCTACGCCTTCAGCGCGAGCCAATTCGGGCGCGCCTTCGGCACGAGCCAATTCCGGCGCGCCTTCGGCGCGGGTGAATTCCGGCGCGCCTTCGGCGCGACGCCTGCCGCCACGGTCTGGACGGTCACTCCGGGCCGGCCGCTCACCACGACCCGGGCGCCCTGGACGGGTTCGGCCGCCGGCCGCGCTGCGCGCCGCCTTCTGCGCAGCACGCTCGGCACGCGTGCCGGAAACGTCGCCCTTATAGATCCAGACCTTGACCCCAATCCGGCCGAACGTGGTCTTGGCCTCGTGAAAGCCGTAATCGATGTCGGCCCGCAGGGTGTGCAGCGGCACTTGTCCCTCACGGTAGAACTCCGAGCGACTCATCTCGGCACCGCCGAGACGACCGGAGCACTGGATCCGGATACCCCGGGCGCCGGAGCGCATCGCGCTTTGCTGAGCCTTACGCATCGCTCGCCGGAACTGCACCCTGGAAGCAAGCTGCTCGGCCACGCCCTGAGCGACCAATTGGGCGTCGGTCTCGGGGTTCTTCACCTCGAGGATGTTCAGCTGAACCTGCTTGCCGGTGAGCTTCTCCAGATCGCTGCGGACACGCTCGGCCTCGGCGCCGTTGCGACCGATGACAATCCCGGGGCGCGCGGTGAAGATGTCCACACGGACTCGGTCCCGAGTGCGCTCGATCTCCACCGAGGAGATGCCGGCCCGCTCCAAGCCCTTCGTCAACAACCGACGGATCTTGACGTCCTCACCGATGTAATTGGAGTAAAGCTTGTCGGCATACCAGCGGCTCTTGTGATCAGTGGTGATGCCAAGGCGGAAACCGTACGGGTTGATCTTTTGACCCATGCTCACTTCTCCTTCGAGCTGGTGGTTGCCTGCCCGCGGGTCTCACGTTCAGTTCTGGGTTCGACGACAACGGTGATGTGACTCGAGCGCTTCAGGATGCGGCTCGCGCTACCCCGAGCACGCGGGCGGATCCGTCGGATGGTGATCCCTTGGTCCACGAACGCTTGCGACACAAAAAGGTCGGCCCGTTTCAAGTTGTCTGTTCGCTCGGCGTTGGAGACTGCGCTCGCGATCACCTTGTAGACCGGCTCACTCGCCGCTTGGGGCGCGAAGGCACACGTGTTCAGCGCATCCTCGACGTCCATGCCTCTGATCTGGTCAACCACCCGGCGAATCTTGGTCGGGGACATCCGGACTTGGCGCGCGATCGCGTACGAACCGGGACGGTCGCCGAGCAGCACCTGGCGGCGGCTGGGACGTGTGTCCTTGCTCATCTGTTTCAGATTCCTTCTTTGTCGGATCCGCTGCGCGTCAGCGCCGGCGTGATTTCCGGTCGTCCTTGACGTGGCCACGGAAGGTACGCGTCGGGGCGAATTCCCCGAGCTTGTGACCCACCATCGAGTCGGTGATGAACACCGGCACATGCTTGCGGCCGTCGTGTACCGCGATCGTGTGGCCGATCATGTCCGGCACGATCATGGAGCGACGCGACCAGGTCTTGATCACGTTCTTGGTCCCGCGCGAGTTCTGCACCTCGACCTTCTTGGCGAGGTGATCATCGACAAAGGGACCCTTCTTCAGACTGCGTGGCATCTCTTCTGTGTGCTCCTGCTCAGCGCTTCTTGCCGGTCTTGCGGCGACGGATGATCATGCGGGAACTCGGCTTGTTCTTGTCCCGAGTCCGGCCCTCGGGTTGGCCCCAGGGCGTGACCGGGTGGCGGCCACCTGAGGTCTTGCCCTCACCACCACCATGCGGGTGATCGATCGGGTTCATCGCCACGCCTCGTACGCTCGGCCGCTTGCCCCTCCAGCGGTTGCGACCGGCCTTGCCCCAGCTGATGTTGGACTGCTCGGCATTGCCTACCTCGCCCACGGTGGCACGGCAGCGTACATCGACCATCCGCATTTCGCCGGACGGCATGCGGAGCGTGGCGTTCTTGCCCTCACGGGCGACCAGCTGGATGCTCGCGCCGGCAGAGCGGGCGAGCTTGGCGCCACCGCCAGGCCGCAGTTCGACTGCATGGATTGTGGTACCGACCGGGATGTTTCGCAGCGGCAAATTGTTGCCCGGCTTGATATCGGCGCCCTCACCGGACTCGACCTGGCTGCCTTGCCGGAGGCCATCCGGCGCGATGATGTAGCGCTTCTCGCCGTCCGCGAAGTGCAGCAACGCGACTCGCGCCGTCCGGTTCGGGTCGTACTCGATGTGTGCGACCTTGGCCGGCACGCCGTCCTTGTCGTAGCGCTTGAAATCGACCAGCCGGTACGCCTGCTTGTGACCACCGCCGATGTGACGCGTGGTGATCTTGCCAGCGTTGTTCCGACCGCCCGTCTTCGGGCTAGGGACGAGCAGCGACTTCTCCGGTGTGGATCGGGTCAGCTCGACGAAGTCGGCGACACTGCTGCCTCGGCGTCCCGCCGTCGTCGGCTTGTACTTACGGATAACCATGTGATCTTCCTTGTCTTCGCTGCTCAGCTACCCGGCGAGGAGAAGATGTCGATGCGCTCACCGGGTGCGACGGTGACGATCGCACGTTTCGTGTCAGGACGCTTGCCGAAGCCGTACCTGGTACGCCGCTTCTTTCCTGCGCGGTTCAGGGTGTTCACATCTGTCACCCGAACCTTGAAGACCGTCTCCACCGCGATCTTGATCTCGGTCTTGTTCGCGTTGGGAGCCACCAGGAACGTGTACTTGTTCTCATCCAGCAACCCATAGCTCTTCTCGCTGACTACGGGAGCAAGCAGGATGTCGCGAGGATCACGGACCTTGACGCTGCTCATTTCTCATCCTCCTCAGATGCGTCGTGGGCTTCCGCCAGTGCGCCCTGAGCTTCCTCCAATGCGCCGTGCGCTTCCTCCAATGCACCCTGCGCTTCCTCCAATGCGCCTTGAGCTTGTCGAAGGGCATCATCGTGATCTTCGACGGACTCAGGGGGCGTGGGCACCGAGCCACGCTGGACGTACGCCTGCAGCGCGGGTGAGGTAAAGACCACGTCATCGTTGACGAGCACGTCGTACGCGTTGAGCTGGTCGGCCGTGATCACCTGAACCCTCACCACGTTGCGCAGACTCAGCCAGGCGAGATCCTCGTCACGATGGATCACAACCAGCACTTTCTCTGACGTCGTGACCGCAGACAGTGCCGTGAGGGCGGCCTTTGTGGACGGTGCATCACCGGATATCAGCTCCGAGATCACATAGACACGGCCGTCGCGAGCCCGGTCCGAGAGCGCACCGCGCAGCGCTGCCGTGATCATCTTCTTGGGCGTGCGTTGCGCGTAGCTGCGTGGCTGAGGCCCGTGCACAATGCCACCGCCGACGAACTGAGGAGCACGTCTCGAGCCCTGCCGCGCGCGGCCGGTGCCCTTCTGACGGTAGGGTTTGCGGCCACCGCCACGTACCTCGCCACGACTCTTGGTGGCATGAGTTCCCTGGCGCGCAGCCGCCAGCTGCGCCGTAACAACCTGATGAATCAGCGGGATGTTCGCGGGCACGTCGAAGAGCTCGGCAGGCAGCTCGGCGATACCGGACTTGGCGCCCTTGACATCGAGCACGTCGACCGTACGGGTCTCGCTCATGCCTTCTCTCCCTTCTTGGCAGCACTCCGCACGACGACCAAGCCACCCTGGTTGCCCGGGATGGCACCCTTGATCAAGATCAGGCCGCGCTCGGCGTCGACGGAATGCACCGTGAGGTTCTGGACGGTGACCCGCTCGACACCCATCCGGCCCGCCATCCGCAGTCCTTTGAAAACTCGGCCTGGGGTAGCGCAGCCGCCGATCGATCCCGGCGAGCGGTGCTTGCGGTGCACACCATGCGACGCGCGGAGCCCGGAGAAACCGTGCCGCTTCATGACACCGGCGGTGCCCTTGCCCTTGCTGACGCCGGTCACATCGACGACATCGCCCATGGCGAAGACGTCAGCGCTGAGCTCCTGACCGAGGCTGTATTCGGTCGCGTCGCTGGTGCGGATTTCGACCAGATGCTTACGCGGTGTCACACCTGCCTTATCGAAGTGGCCGGCACTCGGCTTGGTCAGCTGCTTGGCCTTGACCGCGCCGAAGCCGAGCTGAACTGCTGAGTAACCATCGACCTCAGGCGTCCTGACCTGGGTCACAACGCAGGGACCTGCCTGCACCACGGTCACGGGGACAATGCGATTGTTGGCATCCCAGAGCTGGGTCATGCCGAGCTTGGTGCCCAGCAGGCCCTTCACTGTGCGTTCTGTCTTGGTGGCGCTCATCGTTGGTCGTCCTCAGAGCTTGATCTCGATATCGACACCTGCCGGCAGGTCGAGCCGCATCAAAGAGTCGACGGTCTTGGGAGTTGGGTCGATGATGTCGATCAGACGCTTGTGCGTCCGCATCTCGAAGTGCTCCCGGCTGTCTTTGTATTTATGTGGGGAGCGGATGACGCAGAACACGTTCTTCTCCGTCGGCAGTGGCACCGGGCCGGCAACCTTCGCACCCGTACGCGTCACCGTGTCGACGATTTTGCGCGCCGACGAGTCGATGACCTCGTGGTCGTAGGCCTTGAGCCTGATGCGGATCTTTTGTCCCGCCACTGTTCGTCCTTCTTCTCGTCCCTTTGCTTCCGGATTGCTGAGATGCCACCCGGAGCTTCGGCATGTGTCCTGCTGTCTTGTGATCGCGGGGTGTATGTCCCGCTCTCTTGTCGCCTGCTCACGGGCCAGCAACCCGCTCGCTCCGACCCCCGTGGTCGGGTGTGTCGGCCAGCGTTTGGCACACCACACCCGTCACTTGCGTGCTGAGGAGGTGGCCCGGGCCTGGACCGGGCGTCCAGGCAACCGAGCAATTCAAGGGTCTCGCGGTTCGGCAACCTCGCGATCGGACTCGAAATCAGGCCCAACCGGCATGGCTCACCCCGGCAACCCCGTCGGAGCAACCTGACGATTCTGTCAGAGACCCTGGGCTAGATCAAATCTGGCCGAATTGGCTTGTCAGGGCTCTCCCTGTGGCGGGTACTGCTGCGGTGGGTACTGCTGACCCGGCTGCTGCTGCGGTGGGTACGGCTGACCCGGCTGCTGCTGCGGTGGGTACTGCTGACCCGGCTGCTGCTGCGGTGGGTACGGCTGACCCGGCTGCTGCTGCGGTGGGTACGGCTGACCCGGCTGCTGCTGCGGTGGGTACTGCTGACCCGGCTGCTGCTGCGGTGGATACTGCTGCTGACCCGGCGCCTGGGGCGGATACTGCCGACCAGGTTCCTGCTGAGGTGGATATGGCTGGCTCGGATATCCAGGCGGCGCCTGTTGCGGGGGACCAGTCGGAGACGCCGGCCCTGGCGCGAGGTGAGCTGGCTGCTTCTTACCCAGCGCCAATCCGAGAATGCCTGCCAGCAGCAGCACACTCCCCACGATCAGGCAGATGATCGCGGCGGCCCTCAAAGTGTTCCCGATCCCACTCAGATCGCCAATCCCGGGCACGTTGACCACCACGACCTGGCTCGGGTCGCTCGTGTCGTAGTACGTCGAGACGGTGACGCCGACCTGCGGTGGCTGGCCACCGGCGACTGCGCCCTGGCCCGTCTGCGTCTTGCCCTGAGTGTCGGTATAGGTGACCGTGACTATCGCCGGGTTGGTCTGATCAACCGACTGCACGGTCCCGTCCACCGGGCCGGCATAGCCGGTCTTGGCCAGCTGCTGATCGAGTGCGGTCTGGCCCTTGCTGGCCGCAACCGAGCCGACAGCCAGCCCACCGCCGGTCAGCAAGAGCAAGATCCCGAACACGAGCCCAAGAATCTTTAGGGCCTTCATGGTTTCTCCATTTATTTGAGGCTCTGCTCGCGCATCGCGCCATGAACCCGCCGACTTCGTCGTCGCTCACGGAGGAAAGACGCCTCCACTCGCTCCTCCTCAGCACGGCGGGGCGCGATTCCGACGCTCGCAGAGCGAATCACGGCCCGGCCCACGCTACCCGGTCCCTGGGGCCACCGGCGGAGGCGAGCCGACTGGCTACTCAGGAGTGGCGGAGCTGCCAGATGACGCTACGTCCGAAAGACAAAAACAATGATGCGAGCGCAACGAGTAAGAAGGTGTTTGACAACCAGTGCTCGCCATGGCTCAGTTCGAGGGTCAATGCGGCCAGCAGGGCGACCGCTTGGACGACCGCGATGACCTTGGCTGAGTACCGGTATGGCAATGGTGTGCGTAGGGCCGGCACTACGAGAGACAGTGCAACATAGCCGTATCGCATCGCGCCGATGGCAAGCACCCACCAGCCGGCGATCCCCAGTGCCGCGACGGCAACACCGAGCACGACCAGCATTGCCGCATCGGTCTCCACATCGAATCTTGCTCCAAAGGCACTGGCCTCTCCCCTGGCTCGGGCGACTAGACCATCCACACCGTCGAGCGTCAGGCACAGCGTCCCCATAATGATCATGATCAGCACTCCGTGCGGTGCAAGGCCGTCGGCCAACGCTTGCAGAGCGAGCCCCGCCAGAAAACAGACGCCCAGCCCTCGCGACAAAGTGACCACGTCCGCGACACCGAAGCTTCTGGCGCGGGAATGCCTGGCAATCAAGGCGGCGAGCACCAGGAAGCAGAACGTCGCAGTGGATGCGGAGAGCCAGCTGAGCTGCCAACCCAACAGCGCCGACCCCAGTAGCACCGGGCCGGTGGCGGTAAGCAGCCAGTACTCCGAACTGCCTCGCCTGCTCGTCCGCAGCAGCGGCGTCACCAAAGTTTTCATCACCCACTCAGACGACCAATAAGCCCGATGGGTTCAGCTTCTCAGCCGAAGCTGATACAGGCCGAGAATGCTTCCGGCGATGCGCCATCATCGGTCTTGACGACTTTGCGACCACTAGGCTCGCACGGGTGAGAAATGGGCTGCGATGAGGATTCGGGCTGGCGTCGCTGCCGGACACCCATCGACTGCGCAGGCGGGGGCTGACATCCTCTCCCGCGGCGGCAGCGCGGTGGATGCCGCTGTCGGGATGATGCTGGTCAGCTGTGCCGCGGAGACGATCTTCACTGGACTCGGTGGCGGGGGGTTCGCGACGGTTTACGATGCGGCGACCACCCAGGTGCGTTGTTTGGATTTCTTCGTCAGCGTCCCCGGTCTTGGCGGCAAGCGGCCTAGTCCCGGCACGGCGATTGAAGTGATCTTCATCGGCCAGCACGTACCGTACGAGATCGGACCGGCCACGGTCGCCGTGCCCGGGATCCCCGCCGGTGCGCACTACCTGTGGCAGAGGTGGGGCCGGCTCTCCTGGGCAGCCGTCACCGCACCAGGACGGGAGGCGTCCTACGGCACGCCCTTTCCGGCGATGCATGCTCAGGTGCTCCCCCGGGTTGCCGCCGCGATGTGTGTCGGGGAGGGTGCTGAGGTCTATCAGCGTCCGGACGGCTCCTACCTGCAAGCCGGGGACCCGTTGCGGCATCCTGATCATCACCGTGCGTACGAGCTCATGCTGCGGGATCCGCGCGCCTTCTATCACGGTGCGTACGCCGACGCGCTGGTCGTCGCCGTCTCGAACGGAGGCGCTCTGAGCCAGGAGGACCTCGACGCCTACCACGTGATTGAGACCAAGCCGCGATCGGTTCGGGTGAACGACTTCACCGTCCATGCCCGCGGTAATGATCTTGATGATCTGCTCGGCACCATGGAGCGAGTAGCGCCGGCGGTACACGATGATCCGACGACGGATGCCCACTCAGCGGCAGCGCTGATCGACGCCCTGCGCGCTCCGAGCAAGCGTGCCGAGACAACCAACATTGTCGCCGTCGACGACCACGGCAACGGTTGTGTGATCACCACCAGCCTTGGCCTCGGCTCTGGACTGTGGGTGCCCGGCTATGGGGTTCACCTCAATTCGATGATGGGTGAAGGAGAACTGGTTCGCGGCCTAGTGCATCCTGGCGTCCGAATGGGCTCGATGATGTCACCCTTGATTGCGCTGGATGATCATGGACAGATTGCTGCCATTGCCGGCGCTGCGGGCGGCAGCCGGATCCGTTCCGCCCTGGTGCAGTGCGTATTGCGGATGCTGCGCGGGGCTGCCCCACAGGAAGCCATCGATGCACCTCGGCTCAGCGCACTGCCAGATCTGGTCAGGCTGGAGCCGGGCTTCTTCTCGCACGTGATCCGGTCGCTCGAAGCGGACGGCAACAAGATCGCGATCGCTGACCACCGCGACCCATACTTTGGCGGCGTATCCGCACTCAGCCCTCTTGGTGGAGGGGCAGATCCACGCCGTAGCGGCTACGTGATCATACTGTAATTTTGGCTTCGCTTCGCTCAGCGCGGATCGCGCCCGAAACCCGCCTACTTCGTCGTCGCTCGGGGACGAAGAACGTGTCCCCTCGCTCCTCCTCAGCACGGCGGAGCGCGATCCGAAGTAGCGGGAGAGTGAGTAAGGTCGAGCGGTGACCATCCCCTCCTCGACATACCGCCTGCAGGTCAATCGCAGGTTTACGTTGGACGATGCCGCCCGCGTCGTCGACTACCTCAGCGAGCTCGGGGTGGGAGCCGTCTACCTCTCGCCGATTCTGCAGTCGACAATCGGCTCTGATCATGGTTACGACACAACTGATGTCACCCGTGTCGATCAGGATCGGGGTGGGTCCGAGGCGCTGGCACGACTCATAACCAGCGCACGGTCAGCTGGGCTGGGCGTGGTCATCGACATCGTGCCGAACCATCTCGGCATCGAACGTCCGATCGAGAATCCGGCCTGGTGGGATGTGTTACGGCTGGGCCCAGAGTCGCGGTACGCCTCCTGGTTCGACATTGACTGGGGCCGGGGCAGGATAGTCGTCCCGATCCTGGGTGATGATGCCCGCTTGACGGTGGTAGACGGTGAGTTGCGCTACTTCGAACATCGCTTCCCGCTGACCCCGGGAAGCTGGTCCGAAGGTGACGATGCCGAGGCGGTACATGACAGGCAGCACTATCAGCTCGTCCACTACTCACGCGGCAATACCGAGATCAACTACCGCCGATTCTTCGCCATCACGACACTCGCCGGCGTACGCGTTGAGGATCCCGACGTCTTCTCGGCCACCCATGCACTCGTCAAAGATTGGTGCCAGGCAGGCATAGCCGGGCTGCGTATCGACCACCCCGACGGCCTGCGCGATCCACTTGGCTACCTGCATCGGCTGCGATCGTTCGCCTCGGAGCAATGGATCACCGTGGAGAAGATCCTCGAGTCAGGCGAGGAACTGCCGAAGACCTGGCCAGTCGCCGGTACCACCGGATACGACGCGATGCGCGAGGTGAACGGCGTCTTCATAGATCATGATCGTGAGCCAGAGTTCACAGCCGTCTACGAACGGCTGACCGGGGACCAGGGCACCATCAGTGATCACATGGAAGCCGGGAAGCGCCTGGCAGTGAACACGCTGCTCCCTGCCGAGGTGCGACGGATGGCGGCCTTGGCCCCTGAGATTCCCAATGCAGGACCGGCACTTGCCGAGGTGGCGATTGCGTTCGAGGTTTACCGATCGTATCTGCCGGAAGGTGTTGCGGATCTTGATCATGCGCTCGCGACGGCCGGGCGGCGGCGCCCCGACCTGGCCGCCACTATTGATCAACTCAGTCCGCGGCTGCATGATCATGGTGACGACCTGGCGCTACGCATGCAGCAGCTGAGCAGCGCTGCGATGGCTAAGGGTGTCGAGGACACCGCTTACTACCGGTACTCGCGCTTTGTCGCACTCAACGAGGTCGGCGGCAATCCGGATCAGTTCGGGATTCCGCTGCAGGACTTCCACACACTCCAGGCATCGAGGCTGAGTCGGCAGCCCGCCGCTATGACAGGTCTGTCGACCCACGACACCAAGCGCAGCGAGGACGTGCGCGCCAGGCTTGCGGTGCTGTCGGAGATACCCGAGGCCTGGGCTGACTTCGCGGAGTTGTTCTTGAGCACGACCACCATCCCGAATCGACTCTTCGGGTGCTTCCTCGCGCAGACGCTGGTTGGCGCGGGGCCGATCGAGCCGGCGCGCATGCACGCATACGCGGAGAAGGCGATGCGTGAGGCAAGTGATGGCACTACCTGGACCGCGCCAGACGCTTCCTACGAAGGCGCTGTTCATGAGGCTGTCGACGAGGCGTACGCCGATCCTCGGCTGCGCGGCCCATGGGACGAGCTCGACGCGCTCATCACACCGCCCGGCTGGTCCAACTCGCTCGGCCAGAAGCTCGT
This sequence comes from uncultured Actinomycetota bacterium, assembly GCA_963836855.1. Taxonomy (GTDB): domain Bacteria; phylum Actinomycetota; class Actinomycetes; order Propionibacteriales; family Propionibacteriaceae; genus Microlunatus. The sequence continues at coordinate 66,650 of CAWILN010000023.1, forward strand.
TCAGCTGACGATGCCGGGCGTCCCGGACGTCTACCAGGGCACCGAGCTCTGGGAGGACTCGCTTGTCGATCCGGATAATCGGCGACCGGTCGACTTCGCGGAACGCGTTCGGCTGCTCGAAGCGCTTGGCGACACGCCGCCCGGTATCGACCAGACCGGCGCGGCCAAACTCTGGGTAACGCGGCAGGCTCTGCGGCTGCGCCGAGATCGGCCCGACTGGTTCACTGGCTACCGGGCAGTTGAGGCAAGCGGCCCGGCACAAGATCACCTGATCGGATTCGATCGTGGCGGTGCCCTCACACTCGCCACTCGGCTGCCCATCGGACTCGTTGCCGCCGGAGGCTGGGGTCAGACCGCTGTTGAAATCTCGGCGCCCCACATCGACGTGCTCACTGGCCGGCGGTGGGAAGGAACCGTTGCAGTCGAAGATCTGCTGGCCACTTACCCGGTCGCACTGCTAGCGGCAGGTTGATCAGAACTAGCTGCGAGCGTCGGGAAATCGCGTACCGCTGTGCTGAGGCGTTTCCTGTGCGAGCGACGACGAAGTAGGCGGACTCCACGCGCGATTGCGCGAGCAGCTATCAAAAAACAGCTACTCGAGGACGAAGGTGACAAGCAAGTTGACGCGGTAGGCAACGATGGTGCCGTCCTGTACGTCGACCGACTGCTCCTTGACCCAGGCCGACGTGACGCCACGCAGCGTCGCGTTGGCCCGATCGAGGCCAACCTTCACGGCGTCTTCAAAGCCTGTGTCAGACCTGGCGCTGATCTCGGTGACGCGAGCGACTGTGCCTGCCACGATGACCTCCTACGAGTCGGGGGGATGGATCGGATGATCACAGTAATGACCCATCTAACTCACGCCTTCTGACACGGTGGAACAGAGGCCAACCGCGCAAGAGGCGCTGGGACCCTCGGACCCAAGCATGATCAACAACTGAGTCGACCCCGGACTCCTGCAGAGCCCGGGGTCGACCTTGATCAGATCAGAAGATCCGGCGGCTACTTGATGATCTTCGTCACGCGGCCAGCGCCAACCGTACGACCGCCTTCACGGATAGCAAACTTCAGCTCCTCCTCCATGGCAATCGGCTGAATGAGCTGCACAGACATGTCAGTGTTGTCACCCGGCATCACCATGTCGGTGCCCTCCGGAAGGTTCACCACACCGGTCACGTCAGTGGTACGGAAGTAGAACTGCGGACGGTAGTTGTTGAAGAACGGCGTGTGGCGACCGCCCTCCTCCTTCGACAGGATGTAGACGCGAGCCTCAAAGTCGGTATGCGGAGTCGTTGTGCCCGGCTTGATCACGACCATGCCGCGTTCGACGTCCTCACGCTTGGTACCACGGAGCAGCAGTCCAACGTTCTCGCCCGCCTGACCCTCGTCGAGCAGCTTGCGGAACATCTCAACGCCGGTGACCGTGGTGGTCTGCTTGGTGTCGCGGATGCCGATGATGTCGACGGTCTCCATGACCTTGATCACGCCGCGCTCGATACGCCCGGTAACGACGGTGCCGCGGCCAGTGATGGTGAAGACATCCTCGACAGGCATGAGGAACGGCTTGTCGATCTCCCGGATCGGCTGCGGGATGTAGCTGTCCACCGCATCCATCAGCTCCATAACGGAGTCGCTCCACTTGGTGTCACCGTTCAGGACAGGAAGTGCTGCGACCCGGATAACCGGAAGGTCGTCGCCCGGGAATTCGTACTCGGTGAGCAGTTCGCGAACCTCGAGCTCAACCAGCTCCAGGATCTCGTCATCGTCAACCATGTCGCACTTGTTCAGCGCCACCACGATCGCAGGGACGCCGACCTGGCGGGCCAGCAGGACGTGCTCACGGGTCTGCGGCATAGGACCGTCAGTCGCGGCGACGACCAGAATGGCGCCGTCCATCTGCGCCGCACCGGTGATCATGTTCTTGATGTAGTCAGCGTGGCCGGGGCAGTCGACGTGGGCGTAATGCCGCTTCTCTGTCTGATACTCCACATGCGCGATAGAGATCGTGATTCCGCGCTGACGCTCCTCGGGCGCCTTGTCGATCTGCTCGAACGCCGACACTTGGTTGAGGGTCGGGAACTTGTCGTGCAGCACCTTGGTGATCGCCGCGGTCAGTGTGGTCTTTCCGTGATCGATGTGCCCGATGGTGCCAATGTTGACGTGCGGCTTTGTCCGCTCGAACTTCGCCTTTGCCACTGAGGCTCCTCCTGGATGTTCGCCACGCTGGTCGCGGGGCGCTTGTACTTTGGGTTACTGGCCAGCCGGCCCGATTTTGACCCGGCCTAAGTTTTGTGGACGATTCCGCTCAGGTCAAACGGGATCGTTGTGGTGACAATCCTCGTGCGACGAGCGTCGATGTGCGCGAGGAGCACCAAATAGCGGGTCATTCCCCTCGTGCCTTCTGGATGATCTCGTCGGCGATGTTCTTCGGGGTCTCGGCATAGGAGTGGAACTCCATAGAGTACGAGGCCTGACCCGATGTCTTGGACCGCAGGTCGCCGACGTAACCGAACATCTCCGACAATGGCACGAGCGCCTGCACGACCTTGTTGCCATGCATGTCGGTCATGGCCTGAACATGGCCCCGGCGCGAATTGATATCACCGATCACTGTGCCGAGGTAGGCCTCCGGAGTGGTCACTTCGACTGCCATCACCGGCTCCAGCAGCGCTGGATCCGCACGGCGCGCGGCTTCCTTGAACACCATCGAGCCCGCGATCCGGAAGGCAAGCTCAGAGGAGTCGACGTCGTGATAGGCACCGTCGACCAGTGTGACCTTGACGTCGTCCACCGGATAGCCAGCCAGCACGCCGAACTGCATGGCGTCCTGGATGCCTTCGTCGACGGCCGGGATGTATTCCCTGGGGATGCGACCACCAGTGATCTGGTTGACAAACTCATAGCCGGAGCCTGTCGGCTGCGGCTCGACGTTGATCAACACCTTGCCGTACTGACCGGAGCCACCCGTCTGCTTCTTATGGATGTACTCAACCTTCTCGACGGGTCGGCGCAGTGTCTCGCGATAAGCCACCTGCGGCTTACCGATGTTGGCCCCCACCCGGAACTCGCGCTTCATCCGGTCGATCAAGATCTCCAGGTGCAGCTCACCCATCCCGGCGATGATCGTCTGCCCCGTCTCGTCGTCGGTGTGGACACGGAATGTCGGATCCTCTTCGGCCAGTCGTTGGATCGCCATTCCGAGCTTTTCCTGATCGGACTTGGTCTTCGGCTCGATGGCCTGTTCGATCACTGGGGCGGGGAAGTCCATGGACTCCAACACAATCGGATTGGCCATGTCGCACAGCGTCTCGCCGGTCGTGGTGTCCTTGAGACCCATGACGGCAACGATCTGGCCGGCGCCAACGGAGGAGATCTCTTGCCGCTTGTTCGCGTGCATTTGATAGATCTTGCCGATCCGTTCCCGGCGCCCCTTGGTCGCGTTCAGCACCGTCGAACCGGCCTCGAGCTTGCCGGAGTAGAGGCGGATATATGTCAGCCGGCCTAGGTGCGGGTCGGCCGCGATCTTGTACGCCAGCGCGGCAAAAGGATCCGCGTCGTTGGGATGCCGCTCGATCGTGGCCGACTCATCGCCCGGCCTGAATCCGATGATGGCGGGGACATCGAGCGGGGACGGCAGGTAGGCGATGACGGCGTCCAGCAACGGCTGCACACCCTTGTTCTTGAAGGCGCTGCCACAGAGCACGGCAGTGATCCTGGAGGCGAGCACGGCACGCCGGATCGAATCCTGCAGGAGTTCCGGAGTGATCGAGTCCTCGTCGGTCAGGAAGGCCTCCATCATGTGATCGTCGTGATCGGCCACCAGCTCGATCAGTGCATGACGTGCGTCTTGCGCCTGATCAACAAGTTCGGCGGGGATCTCCTCAACGGTGTAGTCGTCACCGATGCGGGTCTCACCGCGCCAGGTTAGGGCGCGCATTTTGATCAAGTCGATGACGCCGATGAAGTTCGCCTCAGAGCCAATCGGCAGCTGCACCACAGCCGGTATGGCATTGAGCCGGTTCTTGATCGTCTCTACGCAGTGCTCGAAGCTCGCGCCCGTACGGTCGAGCTTGTTGACAAAGCAGATGCGTGGCACACGGTAGCGATCAGCCTGACGCCACACGGTCTGGCTTTGTGGCTCCACGCCTGCCACTCCGTCGAAGACGGCAACGGCTCCATCGAGCACCCGCAACGAACGTTCCACCTCGATTGTGAAGTCGACGTGGCCGGGCGTGTCGATGATGTTGATCTGGTGATCTTTCCAATGGCACGTCGTAGCGGCGGAGGTGATCGTAATCCCCCGCTCCTGCTCCTGCTCCATCCAGTCCATGGTGGCCGCGCCCTCGTGCACCTCACCGATCTTGTAGTTGATCCCGGTGTAGAAAAGGATGCGCTCGGTCGTGGTGGTCTTGCCCGCGTCGATGTGGGCCATGATCCCGATATTGCGGACCTTGGACAGGTCGGTCTTGATGTCGACAGCCATGTGGATCTCTCTGAGTTGTCAGGATCGAGGTCGGCTCTAGCTCAACCAGGTTCTGACAAGTCGGCGTAATTACCAGCGGTAGTGGGCGAAGGCCTTATTGGCCTCAGCCATCTTGTGGGTGTCCTCGCGGCGCTTGACAGTAGCGCCCAGGCCGTTCGAGGCGTCGAGGATCTCGTTCATCAGCCGCTCGGCCATAGTCTTCTCGCGGCGCAGCCGGGCGAAGTGCACCAGCCAGCGCATCGCCAGCGTGGTCGCACGGGCGGGCTTGACCTCGACCGGGACCTGGTACGTCGCACCACCAACGCGGCGGCTCTTCACCTCCAGCGCTGGCCGGACGTTGTCCAGCGCGCGCTTCAGCGTCTGGACCGGGTCCACGCCGGTCTTGGTCCGGGTGCCCTCCATGGCGCTGTAGACGATGCTCTGCGCAACAGTCTTCTTCCCGTTCCACAAGATCTTGCTGACCAGCTGGCTGACCAGCGGCGATCCGTATACGGGGTCGGCAATCACCGGGCGCTTTGGGGCCGGGCCCTTGCGAGGCATTACTTCTCCTTCTTCGCGCCGTAACGGCTACGTGCCTGCTTGCGGTTTTTCACGCCTTGCGTGTCCAGGGAGCCACGAATGATCTTGTACCGAACCCCGGGAAGATCCTTCACCCGCCCCCCGCGGACCAGCACCATCGAGTGCTCCTGCAAGTTGTGGCCAACACCCGGGATGTATGCGGTGACCTCGACCCCGGAAGACAGCCGGACACGAGCGACCTTCCGCAGCGCCGAGTTCGGCTTCTTCGGGGTCGTCGTGTACACGCGGGTGCACACGCCCCGACGCTGAGGCGAACCCTTGAGCGCTGGCGTCTTGGTCTTGCTCACCTTGTCCTCGCGGCCCTTGCGGACCAACTGCTGAATTGTGGGCACCGCGTTGTATCTCTTTTCTTTCATGTTGAGTGGCTGGCGACCCTTCGGAGTCCCGTTGGGTCAGCGTGCGAACACCGCCGGCACTAGACATTCGGGCACGCACAAAGTGTCGGGCAAGCCCGAGCACCAAGGATCAAGGTTATCCGTTGCTCATCCCAGGGTCAAAAACCTCGGAGTCCCCCGAGTAGCCTCCTTCACCAGCGCTGGAGAAGCCACGTCTATTCCCCGGCTGACAAAGCCGCAGATCGAGCCGTCCACGCTGCGGCTAGTCCAGCAGGAACACCTCACGCCTGCGCACCATTTCGATCGTTTCATGGTCGAGGTAAGCCTCAGCAGCCAGCAGTCGCGGCAGCAGATCGCGCTCGGTCGTCGTCGCGCGGAAGACCAGCCCAATGCTCACGTCATGAGCGGGCTGCTGAACGACCTCGATCGGATCGCCAGCCATGATCGTGCCTGGGACAACGACGCTCAGGTAGGCCCCCGGCCGGCCGGCCGCGGTAAAGGTCTTCGCCCAACCCTTCTCACCCATCCAGCCCCGGAAAGTTGAGCAGGGAATCCGTGGCGCAGTCACCTGGAGAACGACCTGCTCTCCAACCCGCCAATGCTCACCGATCAGCGCATCATTGATCTCAAGGCCGACGGTTGTGAGGTTCTCACCGAAGAAGCCGTTCGGCAGCTCTCGCCCTAATCTGTGCTCCCACTCATCGAGATCCTCGCGCTGGAAGGCGTACACGGCCTGCTCGTCACCACCATGGTGCTTTCCGTCGCCAATGAAGTCCCCGACCAGCCCGCTCCCCAAACCGGTGGTCTTTGGCCCTGGCCTGCGCACCTCTACCGGTTCCGGGGTCGGCTGCTTCCCGATACCCGTCGATTTGGTGTCCTTGTGGGGGTTGGGTCGCGGGTGGCCGACGTTGACCGAGTCCAGTCTTGCCACCGTGTCAGGCTACAAGCTGCTCAAGGCGTGGTGATGTTGCAGAGAAATGCCGTGACGTCTCGAAAGAACTCGGGAGCAATCACGAGTGCGTGGCCACGGTTGCGATACATGATCAGCTTCCCGCGCGGCAGCCGAAACGCTGTTTCCGCAAACATTTCTAGCGTCCAGTAGGGGTCCTGTGCGCCACAGATCACCAGCGTCTCAGCCTGGACATTCGCGAGCCGGTCGCGTACATCGAAGGCGTCCTCGGCCCGCAGCATGGCGATCGTGTCCGCCGGATTCTCGATCGTGATCTGCTTCGCTGCCAAGAGCGCCGCCGGGGTCAACAATGCCCGAAGCCAACGCGACCGGAGCTTCCCTGACATCACGTCCAAAACGGCCTGGGCCGGATACCGACCGGTCTGCTCGATTGCATGCAGCAGTTTCAGCTGCTGCTCCTTGCCAACCGGGCCGAGCGCGTACGCAGCGCTGGCAATTACCGCCTTGCGCACAACATCCGGTCTGTCTGCAATCAGCTGGAGCGCCAAAGATCCGCCCGTGCTGGCCCCCACCACGTCCACCGGCGCGCCGAAGTGGTGCCGAATTGCCTCGGCATGCCGCTCGGCAATGTCGGCGAAGGTGGTATCGGCCGCCATTTCCGGCCAGCGGTTGGTGTAATAGACCTCGAAGCCGGCTCTTGCCAGCGGGGTCAGCGTTCTAAGCGCTAGCGTTCGTCCTAGACCGGGCCTCGGGTTTCGGTGATCTAGCGTGAACCCGCACAGGTAGACCAGCGGCTCCCCCGAACCCACTGCTAGATACGGCAGCCCGCCGCTGAATGTGCCCTCCCGTACCTCAGTCGACGTCACGGATTCATTCTGCTCCGCGGCCTGAAGATCAGCAGGCAATCGAACGCTGTGTAGGTGCTGTGAGCATCTATGCGTGGCGTATGAATGAAGCCAAGTTTGGTGAGGCGGGCCAGGTCGCGGCCCTAGCCTGGACCGCAGATCGCCCATCAGGCAAGCGAATTCCGATGTGAGGAAAAGTTGATCATGATGCGTGCCAACCATCGCGAAACCGATCTGGAGAACCATGATCGTGGCCTCGATTACGACCTCCCACGCCTACTACACCGGCGTGGCATGCTCAAGCTCGTTGCCGGCGTTGGTCTGGCGGGTGCCGGTCTGATCACACTCGGGGCGTGCGCGAGCGACATAGGCACAGCGGATGCAACTCCATCCGGCGGCTGGCCGCCAGGAGGCGGGCCAGGTGATGGTGCTCCGGAGATTACGCGGACCAGCAATACCGCGAACGGCGAGCTTCCGGAGGAGACCGGCGGGCCCTTCCCGGGCGATGGTTCAAATGGCGCGAACGTACTGAACCAGAGCGGGATCGTCCGCCCTGACATCACCTCGAGTTTCGGGACCAGTACCACCCGGGCCGAAGGTGTGCCGCTCGACATCACGATGACCATCAACGACTTCGCCAAGAACAAATCGCCTCTGGCCGGTGGCGCTGTCTACGTTTGGCACTGCGACCGCGAAGGCAGATACTCCCTCTACTCCCAAGGCGTTACCGGTGAGAACTATCTGCGCGGAGTCAAGGAGGCCGATGACCGCGGCCAGGTGAGGTTTACCACGATCTTCCCCGCCTGCTACTCGGGCCGCTGGCCACACATTCACTTCGAGGTTTACCCGAGTCTGGCCAAGGCCACAAACAACGCGAACAAGATCGCCACATCACAGATGGCGCTACCCGAGGCCACCTGCCAGGCGGTCTATGCCACAAGCGGTTACGAACAGAGCCGCAGCAACATGGGCCGGGTCAGCTTGGACACCGACAACGTCTTCCGCGATGGGTACGACCTGCAACTGCCTACCGTGACCGGCGATCCGTCCGGCGGATATCGACTCACGTTCAGGTGTGCTGTGTGAATCTCCCGGCGACGGCCGGCCAACGAGTTGTTCAATGCCCACTGATGCGTCGGTAGGTTCCGCTCAGAAAATCCTCCAGCACGGCGGCTTCGCCCAACCGCACGCGAATCCGGTAGCTGAGTTGTCCGTCGATGACCGCAAAACGATGCTCGGCGACGCCTCGCGGCGTGATCTTCTCCAAGATCAGTTCGTCCTCGCGCCAGCTGCCGCGCGCCGGTTGGGGCGGATCGCCCTCTGAGTCGAAGAACCACCAGAGGATGGGCATCTGCAGCGCTGGAGGAGTCCCATCGGTCTTGTCGATCATGAACACGCCATGCCCGGAGAACTCACCGTGATCAGCTCTCACCTGCCGGTAGTCCTGCACCACGACCTGATCACTGACGTCCAGCTTGAAGACGATCATCGCCCGCGCGGTGGTAGCTGGGCCCCAGACGGACGCGGCCCGTTGCTCGACACCTGTCCAGTTGCCCAGCACAGGAAGGAAGAGTTCACGGAGAGCCACCAGGCTATTGTGAGCCCCTCGCGCATGGCGTTGTATTTGATTCCTCGCTTCGCTCGCCGCGATGTTTGCGAGGCCGTCTACCGCCACCGCGCTCGAAGCGCGAATGGGGCGGTCGTACGCTGCGTACCTGGCTTCAGGCTCGATGTTGCCGAGCCCACGACAGGCGGGCTCGGCGATTCTTTCGTTGGCGGCTTCCTCGCCGCACCCCGTACGAAGGAGAACGGCTTCGTGGATGTGATCCCGCTTCCGTCCAACTGTCCTCCGGACCGCTTCTACCGCGGCGGCCGCAAGATCACGGAATTCCGGGGAGAGCCGCCCGGCAGCGACCGCGAGCCAGAGGACTGGGTGGCATCGACCACCACGCTCGCAGGCGAGGTGTCCCTCGGCCTCAGCGCTCTTCCAGATGGTCAGTCTTTGAAGGCCGCTATCGAAGAGCATCCGGAGGCCTGGCTAGGGCATGAACACGTCGAACGCTTTGGTGCCGACACGCGCCTACTCGTCAAACTGTTGGATGCCGGGCAGCGCCTGCCCGTGCATGCGCATCCGGACGTCTCGTTCGCGGCTCAGCACCTCGGCCGGGCGCACGGCAAAGCGGAGGCCTGGTTCATCGTCGATGGGGGCGAGATCTACCTGGGTCTGGAGCAGGACGTGACCGTCGATGACCTCAAGCCAATGGTCATGAGCCAAGACGTCGACGCGCTGCTCGGCCTGCTCCACAGAGTCGATGTAAAACAAGGCGACATTGTCTACGTGCCGCCGACTGTCTTGCACGCGATCGGTGGAGGTGTGTTCGTCGTTGAACTGCAGGAGCCCGAGGACCTGTCGATCCTCCTGGAATGGCGGGGCTTCGAATTGGACGGCGAACGTGACGGGCATCTTGGGCTCGGATTCGATCTAGCGCTGGAAGCTGTCGAGTGCCGAAGCCGAAGCAATGAGGAGATTCACCAGCTTGTGCGTCCGGCCGGATTCGGGCCGTCCGTCCTGCCAAAAGCGGCAGACCGATACTTCCGGCTGGAGCACATCGCATTTGACGGCGAAGCGACGCTCGACCCTGGTTTCGCTGTCCTGGTCATACTCACGGGTGAGATCGACCTCGGCGACCGACGAACGGTGCATTTGACAGGCGGCAGTACCGCAGTTGCGCCCAACGCATTCGGAGGACTCATGTGCCGCGGCCGCGGCGAGCTACTTGCCTGCCGGCCACCCCGACCGCAGGGGTGAGAGCTAGTCGCCGGAGTAAACCTCAATGTCCGATGCCTTGACCGCTGCCCATACGTCGCTGCCAGGCACCAATTCAAGGTCCGCGACCGCGGACGGGGTGATTTCGGCCAAGATGCTCGACCTACGATCTGGAGCTTCTGCGATCTCCACGCGTACGCCTTCGCCGTGCGGCTCGAGCGCGGCAATGCGACCCGCCCATAGGTTGCGGGGGGAACCATCGGGACGGTGCACGAAAAGCGACACGGCGGCTGGGCGGAAGGCGATATAGACATCGCCGAACGCTGACTCCGCCAACTCGACCGATCCTCCGGAGGGCAGGAGCACCCGATGGCCTTGGCCGCGTCCAGCCAGCAAGTTGAGACCGACGAGTCTCGCCACGTAGTCGGTACGCGGGCGGCGAGCAACCTCTTGTGGCAGCCCTTGCTGTACTACCCTGCCGTGTTCAATGACCACTAGCCGATCGGCGAGTACAGCCGCGTCAATCGGATCGTGGGTCACCAGAAGTGTCGCGCCAGGGAAATCGCCCAAGTGTCGCCGCACTTCGGCGCGTACCAGCAGATGTGTTTTGGCGTCGAGCGCAGCCAGCGGTTCATCCAGCAGGAGCAGCCGGGGCTCGGCCGCAAGAGCGCGAGCCAGCGCCACTCGCTGAGCCTCGCCGCCAGACACAGATCGTGGCTTGGCGCTCGCCAGGTCGGCTATGCCCACCCGCGCGAGCCAAGCTGCCGCAAGCCCCCGTGCCTCCGATCTCTCCAGCCCTCGTACCAGCGGCCCGAATGCCACATTGTCGAGAACGCTGAGGTGCGGGAACAGCAGATAGTCCTGAAAGACCACACCTATGGGCCTCTCGTGCGGCGCCAGATGAACGTCGGACAGCGAATCAGCCACCATCCGGCCAGCAATCGTTATCTGGCCGGACGTGAGGCGAAGCAGGCCTGCCAAAGCGCGCAGGGCGGTGGACTTGCCGGCGCCGTTCGGGCCGAGTAGCGCGACCACCTCCCCGGCTCCGATCTGCAGCCCGAGGTCTAATGTGAAGTCCTCGCGCGCGACACCAAGATCGGCGGATAGCTCGGCTACCACCGGTTCACCCAGCGATCCCGAAGCAGGACTAGGACGGCAACCGAGACCCCCAGCAACAACACCGATAACAACAGCGCAGATCCAGGATCGGTTTCCAGCGCGAGATAGACCTCTAGTGGCATTGTGCGCGTTGTGCCTGGGAAGTTGCCGGCGAACGTGATCGTCGCACCGAACTCACCGAGAGCACGGGCCCAGGCGAGGACGGCTCCGGCTGCGATGCCCGGACCGATGAGCGGCAATGTGATGCGGCGAAAGACCGTCACTGGGCGCGCACCGAGAGTCGACGCGGCCTCTTCATAGCGGCGGTCGGCGGCGCGCAGCGCACCTTCCACCGAGAGCACGAGAAACGGCAGCGCAACGAAGACTTGCGCCAAGATCACTGCATAGGGAGTGAAAGGAAACGCGAAACCGGTGAGCTCGTACAGCGGCCGACCGACCAGTCCCGAACGGCCGAGCACGGTGAACAAGGCGACGCCACCGACGACGGGTGGAAGCACCAGCGGGATCGTGATCAGAGCCCGCAGCAGAGAAGCTCCACGCAAACCAGGCCGGGCCAACACCCAGGCAAGTGGCACGCCTATCAGTACCACGATGATCACAGAGACAGTCGCGGTGATCATGGACAGCCGCAGAGCCTGCAGCGCGCCTTCGCTCGTCAGCACGGCTCCGGCGTCAGCCCAGGGAGCCCGCATCACCAGCCCGACAAGCGGCAACACCAAGAAAAGCAAAGCCACAGCGGCTGGCGCGGCGAGGAGCAAGGGCACGCGACTCTGCCACGGCCGCCCTGCGGCCTTGTGGCTGGCGGCATGCTCTGCCGCCAGCGTTGTACCAACCGGAGTTGGCCGAGAGTCAGGGCTGGGCAAAGCCTGCCTTGGCCAGCACTGCTTGGCCCTCCGCTGAGAGGACATAGTCCACGAATGCATTGGCTAGCGCCGGGTTCTTGGAGTTCGTCAGCGTGGCGATCGGATAGTTGTTGATCGCTTGCTGGGCCTCGGGGAACGCAATCCCGTCAACTTCCTCACCGGCGGCGATCACGTCGGTTCTGTACACCAACGCCGCGTCAACCTCATCCGATGCGACTTTCTGCAGTGCTGCCTTCACGTCCTGCTCCAACGTGTCTGGCTTCGGGACGATCTTCGCAGCGGTGAAGGCTTTGATCGCCGCAGCGCCACAGGGGACCTGGGGTGCGCATAGAGCGATCCGCTTGCTCTCGTCGGCGAAGTCCTCCAGTCCGGTGATCTTGCGCGGATTGCCCTTCACGACGGCGATCTCGAGGGTGTTGGACGCGAAGTCTGTCGGGGCGTTCGCTGCTCCGGCAGTGGTCACCGTCTTCATTGTCGCTGGGCTTGCCGCCGCGAACACGTCGGCCGGTGCGCCTTGGACGACCTGGGTGGCTAAGGTCGCGCTCGACCCGAAGCTGAAAGTGACGGCGCTCCCGGGATTCACAGCCTCGAAGTCCTTTCCGATCTGGGTAAAGGCCTCCGTCAGCGAGGCAGCCGCAAGGACGGTGATAGCTCCACCGATGGTAGAACTACCGCGGCTAGGGGATGGAGCCGTCGCCTGCGGCTCCGGACCGCAGGCTGACAACAGGATGCCTAGGACTAGGGCAAAGGCGAGAGACACCAGACGGTTGATGGCTTTTGGCATAGGTGCTGTGTTCATAGATCTGCGGGGACCTCCACAACGACATGGGTGGATTTCACCGATGCCACCGCGACCACCCCGGGTTCTAGCTGGAGTTCGCTTGCCGCCTCCGCTGACATCAGCGACACGACACGGAATGGGCCACACTGGAGGTCGACCTGTGCCATCACTGAGTCCTTGATCACACGGGTCACTAGACCGGTAAAGCGGTTTCGGGCGCTCTCCGCGACCGGACTACCCAATTCTGGGGCGGTGGCGATCTCTTGGGCGTGTGCGGCAAGCTCCGCCCCATCGACTGTGGTCGGACCGCTGGTGCTGCTGGCGCTTAGCCGGCCCGAGTCGATCCAGCGGCGTACGGTATCGTCCGATACTCCGAGCAGCGAAGCGGCCTGGGCAATCCGATAATGCGGCACAAGAGATGAGTCTAATCCGCTGATGCGGATATCGCTCTCCGTCTGAAAGCCGTGAACGCGGATCTATCAAGAATTCGTTTCGCGCGTCCTGCAGGCGATCGGCGAATCACTACCTGAGGACTTTTGTCGAAAGGGAATGTCGGTGCTGGCTCTTGTGCCTGCAACACATGAGACTTCCTTCTGTGATGTCTCCTCGGGGGCGAGTCATCGTGATCACCGGCGCGATGGCAACAGGGAAGTCAACGGTGGCGGACCTCCTGGCGATTCGGCTGCCCAAGTCGGTTCACATCCACGGCGACATGTTCCGCAGGATGGTGGTGAGCGGGCGCGCCGATATGACACCCAATCCGAGTGGCGATGCGCTAGCTCAACTAAATCTTCGCTACGACCTGGCGGCGATGGCCGCCGACCGCTGTGCCGAGGACGGTTTCGACGCCATTGTTCAAGACCTGATCTTGGGCAAAGATCTTGCTGACTATGTCAAGCGCATTGCCTCACCTGAGCGCTACCTGGTGGTGTTGTCGCCCAGCGTGTCCGCCCTGGAGTGGCGCGAGGAGATGCGTAGGAAGGCCGCGCACCTTCGTTTGTCGGCTGGGGCCCTCGATGAGGTGCTGCGTCGCGAGACAGCACAGATCGGCTACTGGCTCGACTGCAGCACTCTAACCACGGAGGAGACGGTGGAAGACATCCTCGCGAATTTGCAACGGGCTGCGGTCTAGGACCAGATCCGCTCAACAGTGCTCCGCGCCCGCCCACTGCCTCCGTACTGACCGTCAGACCTGGCTGCCCGGGGCGAGCGGACCCTTGACACCGGACACGGGCCGCGGTACTGCAGTGAGGGAGATCGCGATTCCCGTCCGAACCGGGATCACATCCCGTGACGCCCGGGAAGGAGGAGTCCGATCGTGACGCCATGACAGCATCCAAGCTCGACCAGGTGGGCGTGCCAGGAGCGACCGACCTCCCACTCGCCCGGCCTGTGGTCGTCGCCAGGTCGCGGTCTCCCGCGCTTGCGCTGCGTTTCGGGCTCGCGGTGGTGGCGGTGGCCTCGGCCGTGGTCGGCTGGGTGCTGTTCGGCGACACCAATCCGGCACTGTGGACCTACGGCTACTGGCCGGTGCGGGAGCTCATGTCGGCAGCCATCGCGTTCTCAGTCGGTGGCGCAGTCCTGCTCGCCTATCCCAAGGCACGCTGGCCCGCCGGCACCTTGTTGATCTGCGGACTGCTCGCCGGGCTCAGCCTGCTGCTAGCGGGGCTCTGGTGGGACGCAATGATGGTGCACGGCGCCCTCGCCCAGCCCCTTTTCATCGCTAACGGCATCGCGACGGACCTCTTCATTGGGCTGTCCCTGACGGTACTGCCTCAGCTCTACCCCGATGGACCCTTGCCTGGACGGCTCTGGAAAGTCCTGCTCGGCGTCTCGGCCGCACTGATCGGAATCGCGACGCTGGTGAATGGGTACGACTTCCCGACCATTTGGGATCAGTCCGAGTGGTATTTCTGGTCGACCGTAGTCGGCGTCGGCTGGCTGATCGCCGTCGCGTCGCTAATCGTCCGCTGGCGCCGGGCAACTCCCCTGCTGCGGCGGCAGATCGTCGGGTTCGGCGCCGTCACGTTGATCATGATTGTGGTCGGCTTTTCGAGCACGGCGTACGGACCATTCCCCTACCTACAGCCTATTGTGATCTTCACCCTGTGGCCTCCGGCAGTCGTGATCGCAATCGCAATCGCGGTCCTGCAGTACCACCTGTACAACGTCCGCCTCGTCATCCGGCGAGTTGTGGTGTACGGGGGCCTCACCATCGCGCTCACCGCCCTCTTCGTTGGGGTCTACTTCGCCGTATTGGCCGCCCTCTCGGGCCAGGTTGTGGCGGTTCGCTACCGCTGGGTGGCCGTCGCGGTCGCGACGGCGGCGGTCCTAGCGGCCGAGCCGGTGCGGCGGCGCATCCAGATCCGGCTGGAGCGCCGGTTCCTCGGGGAACGGGGCGACCCACTACGGGTGCTGGCCCGGCTCCATGCGACCCTGTCGAACGGGGACGAGGACGAGAAGACCGCATACACCACGATTACCCGCACGGTGGCTGCGGCGGTCCGCTCACCCTCTGTCGCCCTCGCCCTGCATCGTGGACCGCAGATCGAGATCATGTCGGTCACCGGCCCGGAGCAGGAAGCAGCGCTAGTGCTCCCGCTGGTGTACCGCGGCGAGCGACTCGGCGAGATGCGGGTCAGCACACGCACCCCCGGTGAACTGTACGGCCGTGCTGACCGGGCGCTGCTCGACCAGCTCGCAAACGAGACCTCCGCCCTGGTCTACGCGTTGCGCCGCGACAACGAGCTGCAGTCGACGCGCCGACAAGCCCTGGAGACCGTCGCCGAGGAGCGCACTCGGCTAGGGCGCGACTTGCACGACGGCATCGCCCCACTGCTGGCCGGAGCAGGTCTGACGGCCGAGGCATTGCGCAAGGGGATGACCCCGGGCACGGCGGACGAGCAGGACGCTGAGCGACTAGCCTCCCGGCTGCGGAACGCCGCAACCGAGATCCGACGTCTCGCCCACGACCTGCAACCCGCGCCAGTGGAGGAACGCGGGCTCGAGGCAGCGCTGGCGGACTACATCGCTACGCTCGACGCACCCGAGATGCCGCGTATCCGGCTCCGCGCTGAGGTCGCTGGACCGTTGCCGGCAGCGGTGGAGCAGGGCGCCTACCTGGTGGTGCTTGAGGCGTTGAACAATGCGGTCCGCCATGCCCACGCCGGGCATTGCGACGTGACCGTGACCCTCGACTCCGGTGAGCTTGTGCTGCTGGTGGCGGACGACGGCGTCGGCCTACGCAAACCGTACGTGAGCGGGATTGGCATCACGTCCATGCGCAGCCGGGTCCAGGCACTCGGCGGCGTGTTCACGCTGGACGCCGCGCCGCGTGGTGGGACCTGGCTGCAGGCACGGATCCCGGTGGAACCGTGACGCCGATCCGCGTGGTCGTAGTGGACGACCACATGGTCTTCCGGGAGGGCCTTCGGGCCCTGCTCGGCCGAGTCGACGACATCGAGATCGTTGGCGAGGCTGCTACCACGCAGGAAGCAACCGAGGTTGCCGAGGCCGTCCTGCCGGACGTTGTGCTGATGGACCTCCACCTGCCCGGGGGTGGCGGTGAAGTCGCCACCACGCGTATCCTCGCCGTCCACCCACAGGTGGCCGTGCTCGTACTCACCATGCACTCTGACGACGCCCACCTGCGCAACGCGCTGCACGCCGGCGCCCGTGGCTACCTGCTCAAGGACGCAGAGCCGAACGCCATCATTAGGGCGATCGTTGCCGTGAACGAGGGGCAGGCGATATTCGACCCGGGCATTGCCGCACGGGTGATCGCCGCGACCGGAAAACCCAATGCTGAGCGTCCGTTTCCTGTCCTCACCGAGCGCGAGTATGAGATTTTGGACCGACTCGCCCGAGGACTGCCGAACAACGCGATCTCAGCCCGGATGGGCATCAGCATGAAGACGGTGCAGAACAACGTATCGACGATCCTGCTCAAGCTGGGAGCCGCCGACCGCGCCCAGGCCGTAGCCCTCGCCCGTGACGCTGGGATGGGCCGCCGCCCCTAATTGCCCCTACCCGCGCTACGCGCGGTGATTTGTGGTTCCCGCCGAAATTCCCAGATGCGCTGGGAAGGTGCCTCACGCCGCCCGGGAATCGTGCGAGCAAAGGTGAGGCAAACGCCCGACGAGCAATCCTTTCTCAGCAAGAGGAGCTACCAATGTTCACTCACCTGTCGAAGACAATCTCTTCGATTCCTTCCCGGCACGGCTGGGGTCCACTACTGGCTCTTGCCCTGATCCTGGCTGTGCTCGTTTCTTGCTCAACGCCGGCCGAACCCCGGCGCACGCCCCGTCCGGCAGAGGCGGCGGCGGATTACGCCGCGATAGAGACCGCGATCGAAAACAAGATCAGCTCCGGCTCGTTGGCTCTGTCCACTATCGACGCGGTCCTGGTTAGCGTCGATGGTGAAGCGAAGGTCGCCCACTACCGGAACGGAAGCAAGCCGGAGGATGCGCTGCATGTCTGGTCGGTCACCAAGAGCGTCGTCTCCGCGCTTATCGGCATTGCCATCAATGAGAAGATCATCAGCGGGCTGGATGCGACCCTGCCCGAACTCTTGCCTCGTTACCAGAAGTATCTAACGGCGGAGGAGAAGTCGATCACGCTGCGCCAGCTGATGTCCATGACGGCCGGCTTCCCATCCGACGAGCTCGACAAAATCGACAAAGTCTTCGAACAGCGAACCGATCCAATACCCAGCATCCTGACCGATGGCTTGGGCATGCCGCCCGGAGAAGCCTTTGGCTATTCGAATACTGGCGCACACCTGGTGTCCGCCGTGCTACGCGAGGCACTGGTTCGAGCCGATGGTGACGATCCGCGGAGCGTTCTAGAGTATGCGCGAGAAAAACTCTTCGATCCGCTGGAAATCGACACCAGTGGTGCCGAGGAGAATCGCGTCTTGCTAGGTGATCCCGCCTACGACGCACTCACCCGCTTCGACTGGGGCACTGACGCCGCCGGACTTCACACCGCGTGCTGCCTGCTCCGACTGCGCGTGGCGGACATGATCAAGTTCGGGGAGCTCTATCTCGGAGGAGGCGTCTGGCACGGCAAGCAGATCTTGCCCACCGGATGGGTTCAACAGACGATGACGCCCAGCGAGCTTGAGCTCGCAGTACGGCCTCATGTGGTGGCTGGACCTCGACGTCCATGGCCACCAAATCTGGGTGGCTCGCGGGGCGCTTGGCCAGGTGATCGCCATCGCGCCCGAGCATCGGCTGGTGGTTGCTATCGGGTCGGTGCCGACGAACGACATGGCGACCGACCCCGACGGGGTGTGGCCCCTGGTCAACGAGGTGATTGTGCCCGCACTCGGATAAGCGCCGGCCGCTGACACATTGCGCGCATTTCTGACGAAGAAGCGGGTCCGGATGATCCGGACCCGCCTCTTTGCGCCTTGAGCTTCAACTAGCGATAGTCGCCGAGATCGAACTCCTCGAGCGGTACGGCAGCGCCCGATCCTTGACCGAAGTCGTAGTCGAACGAGTCGTACCCGACCATCGAGTACGCCTGGGCCTTGGCCTCTGGCGTCGGCTCGACCCGGATGTTGCGGTACCGCTCCAAGCCGGTACCGGCCGGGATCAGCTTGCCCAAGATCACGTTCTCCTTCAGACCCACCAGCGCATCGGACTTGGCATGGATGGCCGCGTCGGTCAGCACCTTGGTGGTCTCCTGGAACGAGGCCGCCGACAGCCACGACTCCGTAGCCAGCGACGCCTTCGTGATCCCCATCAGGACGGGACGGCCTGACGCGGGCGTACCACCCTCCGCGACGACCTGCCGGTTCGCCGCCTCGTAGGCAAGACGATCAACCAGGTCACCCGCGAGCAGGTTGGAATCCCCGGACTCGATCACTGTTACCCGACGCAACATCTGCCGGATGATGATCTCGATGTGCTTGTCATGGATCGGGGCGCCCTGGGTCCGGTAGACCGACTGCACCTCGTCGACCAGGTGTTCCTGCACGCGACGGACACCAAGCACACGCAGCACGTCCTGCGGATCTGGTGTACCAGCGGTCAACTGCTGGCCAACGTCGACGTGATCGCCGTCCTCCACCAGCAGTCGAGCCCGACGGGATACCGAGAACTCCGCGACCTCCGACCCGTCATCCGGAGTGATGATGATCTTCTTGAGCCGGTCGCTGTCCTCGATCTTCACTCTGCCGGTTGCCTCGGCAATCGGCGCCTTGCCCTTTGGCTGACGGGCTTCGAAGAGCTCAACCACACGCGGCAGACCCTGGGTGATGTCATCACCAGCGACACCACCAGTGTGGAAGGTCCGCATCGTCAGCTGAGTACCCGGCTCACCAATGGACTGCGCCGCGACGATGCCAACAGCCTCACCGACATCGACGAGCTTGCCGCTGGCCAGGGACCGGCCATAACACATCGAGCAGGTTCCACTCGCCGCCTCACAAGTCAGCACACTGCGCACCTTGACCGTGGCGATGCCGTTGTCGATCAGCAACCGAATGTTGACATCACCAAGATCGACTCCAGCCTTCAGCAGCACCTCACCGTCCGGCGCGAGCACATCTGTGGCGAGCGTCCGCGCGTACACCGCCGTCTCCACGTGTTCGTCGAGCACCAGACTGCCGCGACCGTCGTCCGTAGCGATGATCTTGGTCAGACCGCGCTCGGTACCACAGTCCTCCTCGCGGATGATCACGTCCTGGCTGACGTCGACCAGTCGTCGGGTCAGATAGCCCGAGTCGGCCGTGCGCAGAGCGGTGTCGGCCTGACCCTTGCGCCCACCGTGGGTGGAGATGAAGTACTCCAGCACCGACAGCCCTTCACGGAAGTTGGACTTGATCGGCCGCGCGATGATCTCACCCTTCGGATTGACCACCAGACCACGCATCCCTGCGATCTGGCGCATCTGCACCATGTTTCCGCGAGCACCGGAGTGCACCATCATGTAGATCGGGTTGGTCTTGTCGAAGTTGTTCTCCATCGCGGTACCGAGGCGAGATGTTGCATCGGTCCAGATCTCGATCAGCTCCTGGCGACGCTCGTCGTCGGTGATCAGGCCGCGCTCGTACTGCTTGTCGATCTTGCTTGCGCGGTCCTCGTAGACCGACAGGATCTCGGCCTTATTAGCCGGGGTGCTGACGTCTCCGATGGAGACGGTGACCCCAGAACGCGTCGCCCAGTGGAAGCCCAGGTCCTTGAGCTGATCGAGACAGTGAGCTACCTGCACCTTCGGATAGCGCTCGGCAAGATCGTTGACAATCTGTCCCAGCTGCTTCTTGCCGACCTCGAAGTCCGCGTAGGCGTAGTCCTCCGGCAGCGCTTCGTTGAACAGGGCGCGACCGAGAGTTGTCTCCAGCAGGATCGAACCGTTGGACGCCAACGTCTTGCCCGCGGGCGGCACGATGTCGGTGAGGCGCAGTTTGATCTTGGCCTGCACCGACAGCTCACGTCGGTCGAAGGCCATCAAGGCCTCTGACACCGAACCGAAGGCCCTGCCTTCGCCGGCTGCGCCATCGCGCTGCATGGTGAGGAAGTAGGTTCCGATGATCATGTCCTGAGTAGGCATGGTCACTGGCCTACCGTCGGCCGGCTTCAAGATGTTGTTGGTCGAGAGCATCAAGATCCGGGCCTCAGCCTGGGCCTCTGCGCTCAGTGGCAGGTGTACGGCCATTTGGTCGCCGTCGAAGTCGGCGTTGAACGCCGTACAGACGAGCGGGTGAATCTGGATGGCCTTGCCCTCGATGAGCTGTGGCTCAAACGCCTGGATGCCCAGCCGGTGCAGCGTCGGCGCACGGTTCAGCAGCACAGGATGCTCAGAAATGACCTCTTCGAGCACGTCCCACACAACTGGTCGCTGAC
>CAWILN010000024.1:0-27395 GCA_963836855.1 uncultured Actinomycetota bacterium
GTTCTCGCCGGTGAAGTCGGTGTCGACGCTGTGGGCGGTCGCCGAACCCGCGGTGGCGGCGGCGATCGAGCGGGCCCATCAGGCCGCGGTCAACGACGCGCTGAGATTCATCGAGCAGCAGGCCTTGTTCACCCGGACCGGGCCGCAAGGGATCCGGCAGGTCAACGTGCGTGGCCTGGTCGCGGCCGCGTTCACCCACCGCGACAGCCGTGCCGGCGACCCGGATCTGCACACCCACGTCGCGGTGGCGAACAAGGTGCAGACCCTCGACGGGCAGGTGGCTGTCGATCGACGGCCGGGTGTTGTTCAAGGCAAAGGTTGCCGCCTCGGAGACCTACAACACCTCCCTGGAGCAGCACCTCCGCGACACGCTGGGGGTGCGGTTCGCTGCCCGTCCTGGCGCCGATCCGAGCAAGCGGCCGATCCGGGAAATTGTCGGTGTCGACCCGCGGTTGAACCAGCGGTGGTCGACCCGGCGGGCCCATATCAACGCTCCGCCGCGGCGAGCTCGCCGTCCAATTCCAGCACGATCATGGTCGACCACCCACACCGGTCGAAGCGCTGCAGCTGGCCCAGCAGGCAACGTTGGAGACCCGCGACGCCAAGCACGAACCCCGATCCCTCGCCGAGCAGCGCAGCACCTGGATGAACGAAGCCGCAGCGGTGCTCGGTGGCCGCAGCGCCGTCGCCTCGATGGTCGCGACGGCACTTACCCCCGCCGCAGAAACCCCGCGCATGGCCGACGCCCACTGGGTCGCGCAGACCGCCGACCGGGTGCTGGCCGCCATGGAGGAGACCCGGTCGACCTGGCAGATGTGGCACGTCCGTGCCGAAGCCCAACGCCACGTCCGCGCCGTCGACGTGCCTGCCGAGCAGGCGAACACGCTGGTGGATCTCCTCGTTGATGAGGTCCTCGAGCACCGATCAGTAGCCCTGGCCGCACCACCGGACGGCATCGAAGAACCGGGCGCGCTGCGGCGGGTCGACGGGTCGTCGGTCTACACCGTCGCCGGCGCCGACCTCTACACCTCACAGCGCATCCTCGACGCCGAACAGCGCCTCGTCGCCACCGCCGGGCGACGCGACGGGACAGTGGTTGATCAGGCGGCGGTGGATCTGGCGTTGCTGGAGATGGCGGCGAACGGCACCGCCCTCGATGCTGGGCAGGCCGCACTGGTCCGGCAAATGTGCACCTCCGGGGCACGTCTGCAGCTTGCGATCGCCCCCGCCGGCGCCGGGAAAACCACCGCCATGCGCGCCCTGACTCTGGCCTGGACCGAGGATGGCGGCCAGGTCATCGGCCTCGCCCCATCCGCTGCCGCGGCCGCTGTTCTTGGCGAGCAAACCGGCATCCGCACCGACACTTTGGCCAAACTCACCTGGTCACTTGATCATGGCGAACTGCCGGATTGGGCGGCCGCGGTCGGACCGTCGACGTTGGTCATCATCGACGAGGCCGGCATGGCCGACACCTTGTCCCTCGACGCGGCCGTCCAGTTCGCCGTCGACCGCGGTGCGAGTGTCCGGCTGATCGGTGATGATCAACAACTCGCCGCGATCGGCGCCGGCGGCGTCCTCCGCGACATCAAGAACAGTCACGGCGCCGTGCAGCTCACCGAGCTGCACCGCTTCACCGACCCGGCCGAGGCACAAGCCTCGCTCGCCCTGCGGGAAGGCGATCCCAGCGCACTCGGCTTCTATCTCGATCATGGCCGTGTTCATGTCGGTGATCTCGCCAAGATCACCGAGGATGCGTTCGCCGCTTGGGTTCAAGATCGAGCCGTCGGACTCGACGCGATCATGCTCGCTCCGACCCGCGAGCTCGTCGCTGAGCTCAACCGCCGAGCCCGTGATCATCGTCGCGACGGTGCCCCGGCCGGGCGAGAAGTGCGTCTGGGGGACGGAAACCGGGCCAGTGTCGGCGACATGATCATCACCCGCGCCAACGATCGACGCCTCCGACTCTCGGCCACCGACTGGGTGAAGAACGGCGACCGCTGGACCATCACCCACGTCGCCAAGCACGGTGACCTGACCGTGCGGCACACCCGCAGCCAGCTGACCGTCCGGCTGCCTAGTGATTATGTGCGAGCCTCGACCGGTCTTGGCTATGCCACCACCATCCACGGCGCCCAAGGCGTCTCCGCGGACACGATGCACGGCCTGTTGACCGGGCAGGAGTCCCGGCAGCAGCTGTACACGATGCTCACCCGCGGCCGGCACGCCAACCACCTCTACCTCCAAGTGGTCGGCGACGGCGACCCCCACACCGTCATCCGACCCGACACCATCTCACCGCGCACGCCGACCGAGACGCTGCAGCAGATCCTCGCCCGCGATGAAGCGCCTGTCTCCGCCAGCACCGTGCTGCGGCGAGCTCAACGACCCAGCGGCCCGGCTTTTCCAGGCGGTCCAGCGCTACACCGACGGCCTCCACGTCGCAGCCGAACAGCTCCTCGGACCCCAGACCGTCGCAGAGCTCGACCAAGCCGACCAGTACATTCCCGGACTCACCGCGAACCGGCTTGGCCAACCCTCCGAGCCCACCTGCTCGCCCTTGCGGCTGAAACGGGGAAGCATCCACTCCGCCACCTACTGACAGCCGCCAACGGAGGCGACCTTGGAACCGCAGGCGATATGGCGGCCGTGATCGACTGGCGCCTCACAGCGCTCACCCCGACCAACCCGGGTCCGCTGCCATGGCTCCCGGGCATTCCAGCAACGCTGCAAGCCGATCCGGTCTGGGGGACCTACCTGGCAAAGCGATCTCAACTGGTCGCCGACCTCGCCGACCAGGTCCAAGATCACGCCTGCCAGGGTGGCGGTCCGCCAGCCTGGGCCGCCGCGGGAGGTCATCCCATCGCCCTCATTCGCGAAATCGCAGTGTGGCGAGCCGCCAACGGCATCAATCCCCAAGACCCGCGACCAACCGGAGGAGGCGGCCAACTCGATACAGCCACTGCCCTGTGGAAACAGCGACTCGACCGGCATATCGCCCGTTCCACCGATTCATCACGCAACGAAAGGTTCAACGAACGACAGGCAGCACAAACCGCATCGAGTCGCTGGCGTGACGACAGCCAGCGACCGTACAAAACATCCGGTCAGCGTCCAAACGGGCCAGCCCCACCCGGCCGCTAACCACCGTCCAGCTGCTGCGCAGGGGGCTGCGGTTCACCCCATACAGTCATGGCACGCGGCCATGGCAGCCGACTGCCGAATCGGGCTCGATCAGGGTCAAAGGCCGACTTCACTGGCCAGGCGACGCGTGTCCTCGCTGCGCTGGGGGCCGCGCCGCTCATACGCTCGCTGTATGGCCGACAAGAGCGCGATCGAGTGGACGGAAGCCACGTGGAATCCCACCACGGGATGCGACCGCATTTCGTCTCTGCCGTCGTAGCCGATCGTGATCTCTGCGATCCAGCGTTGCCGTGTCTCGTCCCAGCGCAGGCCACCGTCACCGCGGGCTCGTCTGGTCACGCCGCACCCGCTTCCAGCGATGCCACGTATTCGGCCAGCGCGGTGACGGGGACCAGGCGACGGCGGCTGTGGCGCGCCGCGTGTCCTCGCTCCGCTGCGGGCCGCGGCGCGCCACAGCATGCCTGACTCTGATTCTGAGCAGCACCGTCCCGACGGGGGTCTAGGTCCTACTCGAATGGGAGCCGCGAACCCGGTTGGTCGACTTACTACCGCTCGTCGAACAGCGCGTCCGCTACGTCCCTTGCTTCGAGGATCCGCCGCTTCCATTCCCTGTTCCCGGTGCGATAGCCATCGAAGGCCTGCTTTATCGGCCTTCCCTCCAGGATGGCTTCTAGCGTTGACTTGGCGAGCACCTGCGCCTCGCCATTGACCAGGAGCCGGATAGTGCTTGCCGCATCGAGGGAGGCAGCCCCGCCGTGGATCAGCCCATTACGCAGCCGCGCGGCGCGGTCGACCTTGATCTTGTACTGCGCGATGAGTTCGTTGACCCACTCCTGAAGATGGGGAAGGTCTTGTGTTCGACGTGCGACCTCGCGAAGTCGCCGCGCGGCCCGGTGATGAATGGGAAGTTCCGGAACTAGCTGGGGGATGAGGTGGAGGGCCGCCTTGCGATTCATGAGCACCACGCCGCCGGGCAGCTGCTCTCGTATCCTGTCCTCAAGCTCTTGTTGGTTGGAGAAGGCGAACGCGGTCAGCACAGACGAGACCGACTGATAGATCTCATCGAGGATCTGGTTATGAGCGCGAAACGTCGCAACGTTGTTCTTTAGGAAGCCTTCCCAATCGCGATTGTTGTTACGGTGGGTGACGAACTCGATCACACGAAAGTCGTTCAGCAGTAGTTCCGAATCGGGCGACTGGCTGGAAGCGTTGAGGGCGCGGACTTCGCGAAGAAATCGCCGCAAGGACGGATCAACTATCGGCAGCCGCGATCCGACGGCCGCTGCAACCTCCGTCAACTTGCGCGCCGTCGCATCCCTCTCGACTCGCATGTCATGGAAGCTGTCCGAAAGGTGGAAGGCTTCGGAACTGCGAAGGCGGCCATCAACGATATGCAGTACGCCCTCTAAGGGGAACCATGTCGAGCCTCGGTTCTCGAAGACAGCAAGCTGGACGACGGCTTCTGCTTGGGCTCGCCCTGTTGCGATCGGATTGGAGATCGGAACGACACCAAGATCGACTCGGACGGCCACCCAGTGCCGAACGTCCTCGGCATCGGGCCAGAAGCCGCGGCCGAGCCTCAGTCCATCCATCGCTTGAAATAGCTCCTCTGGAAGAGGAACCTCGCGGCTGCCGTTCGCCGATTCCTCAACGGCCTGGACCAGCGTCGGACCGTCGAATAGCTCGACTGGACCAACCCGTGCCCGCCAGTCCTCAACCCGTGCCCGCCAGTCGCCGGGGCCGATCTGTGCGTCTCCGTACGCCACCCAGATAGCGTGATGTCCTGGCGTAGCCGCCGTCTGGAGGTAGAACCGACACAGGTCAAGTCGTTCATCGTCGGCTAGCCCTGCTGGTTCGTCGACCCGTTCGGGCTCTATGACCGGTGAGTTGTACACCTCATGCTGGGCATAGGAAATTTCAAGGGCCTGATCGTCAACGATGCCCCCAAGTAGTTGGCAAACTTCGCCAGCAGACCGATCTCCCAACTCGAGAGCACCCGTCAAGACGTCCAGCCTGGCTATCACCGCATCGTGAGAGGCATCGGGATCTCGCGCAGTCTCAAGGAGGTCGTCGAAGGCTGCAACCCAGGCTTCTGAATCCGCCAGTTGTGCCCGGAGTTGAGCAACATGGGTCACCGCCTGGTGCCTACTGGCCTCGTCGCCGGATGATGCGAAGGCATCGAGAGCAGCCTGCATCCTTGCAGCAGTGGGAACGCGCGCGCGAGTGGCAGGTCCGAGCTGCTCCAGTGCCCGGGTTACGTCAGCAGCGAGCGACCTCCGATCTCCCTCGCCCCGCTGATCGGTGGGTCCCAGGTCAAGTGACTCGCTGAGCTCAGCAATTGCAACTACTAGCCCGTAGGCGCTATCTCGTCGCTGAGATGGCCGAAGGTGGGGAATGGGAACTTTGATCAGCAGGCTGGCGACCTCATCGAGGTAAGTCGGTGGCCAGTTAGAAGGGGTACCAAGCATTCTCACGAACTGATTCCTCAATCTCCCGAGTTAGGCGTCGGCAGGTTCGTGCCCACCGGCATCCCAGCCGATGACTTCGGCTGACCCCGCCTGGGACCGATCTTCTTAAGCGCTGCGTCCCGTGGATCCCCTTGTACAGTTCTCGGCTGCTTGCCGCGATCTGTGCCGCACCGGGCATCCGTCGTGTCGAAACGCCCCTTCGTCAGATCGGATGCCGCCAAGATCGCTGGCAGCTCGGCTCTCGTTGGCGTAACCGTCGACTTGGAGGTGTTCGTCAGTGAACGCGATCACCTCGGCTCCGGCCCAGAGATTCTCGGCCTCCGCGCGGATCGTCAGCGCAGCGGCGTCCGGCATCTGGATAAGCGTTGTCATGCTCTTGCCAACGCCGTTCAGCGAAGAACCTAGCCCGTAGACCTTGTTCTCCCCAATCACATACCGGTCGTGGAAGTCGGCACACCGAAGTTCCCGCGCCACTCCGCCGCTGGCAGGCGTAAGGCGAATCATCATCGCCAGCTCGGTCAAGCGGCTTTTATTCAGCTTGTTACTCACCAAGAAGCGTGACGCGCTGCTGTCCTTGAGGATGTGCACCAGTTCCTGGGCGTCGAGGTAACCATCGAGGATCAGCGCCTCGCCGCACTCTGAGATGACACCGAGGACACGGCCGTAGGCCAACTCATCCTCGGCGGTCAACACCATGACAGACGCGTCCTCGTCATCGTCGTCGGCCGCCGCCTCGGCACGTAGCAACGCGTGGCCTAACTGCGTAACGCCGTACCGGCCTCTCTGGTCTCGCTCGATCCAGTTGAGCCGGTGCAGGTGGGCCAGGAACTTCTCGGCCGGCTTATCTGGCGCGTACCGTGCAGGGCGGCCTGGAGTCCCCTGAACAATTTCGTACTCCGCCTCAAGTCCCAAGTTGCGGATGGCGCTCAGATAGCCAGTGCTCAACGCTTGGAAGGTTGGCTTGATCGTGCTCATGTAGTTTCTGCTGAAGGCGTTGAGCGAGTCGAGGAACGCGGGGTTCCGCTTGAGTTCCGCTTGTATGCCACCTGCGGCCATCGCCTCCCAGCGCGACGGCCCCTTTCGGATTCGCCGCTCAGGAACCTCAGGAACAGCCGCTTCCAGTAACTTGCCGCGCCGCCTTGGCCGCGGATCAGGTCTGAGTCGCCACTCGTTCACTTCTCGGCCTGTAGGCCGATAGCCACCGCGATTGACCGTCGCGATGAACTCCAGCACGGCACGCTGCTCGTCCTTCACAATCACGACGACATCTCATCACGGCGGGCCGACAGCGACCGCTTCGATCGTGGCGGCGGCGCCCTTGCGGGTAAGTGACCAACTGAGTGACTACGGTTCCGCCGACCAATACTCGTCGGCGCACGTACATGGAACCGTTGCACGCCCGGGTTTGCCCCGAGCCGTGAGCTGATCCTGCTTCACACCGAAGAAGTCGCCACATTCACTGATGACCGACGATGGGATGCGGTATATACGGCTATGAAATCCGCCGCCTGATGTAAGTCCGTAGGAGGATGCGTGCCCCTCACGTGCCCCCGTCCTCCCGTCAGCAGCCGTTGCCAGCCACAGACAGTAGGACAGATCTCAGCGCTAGACGGGACCCACCATCCGCCACCATCGAGCACTGGACTCGCTCGTAATGCGTAGGTCTGGGGTTCGATTCCCCAAGGCGGCTCGAAGAAGTTCTACCCAGCCAGCGGCCTGTTCAGGCAGATTATCGAGGGGCAGTGCCGCTTGGTTGGACCGGTCCGGGCGCCGTTTAGTCCGCATCTGGTCCGCATTGGAGAGGGTCGGGTCGACCCACTCACCGCGAGCGCTGGCGACCACTTGTGAGGCGAGCCAGCGCTCGGCGTCGTCCTTTGCGCTGGAAATGCCTGGCGTGCTCGCGATGGTTTGCGTCGCGAGAGCGTGCCCTCACTTCCCGTCAGGGCGTCGCTGGATGTTACCGGCCATAGGCGTCCTGTGCGTCCGACCAGGTACGCACCGCCGCCGGATCGTAGCGGAGGTGCCGGCCCACCCGATAGGCAGGCGGTCCAATCCGCAGGTACCGCCACTGGGACAGCGTGCCGACCGGCACACCGAGGAATGCAGATACGTCATGCACGGTCCATAGGCGGTCCGTTGTAACTGCCTGCAGCTTGCTGATCTGCGTCACTTTGATCACCGATTTCTCGCGACCTGCGTCCACCGTCATTGAGCCAGGCATTTCGCTTCATGACTTCCCACCACCGCCACCTGTGGAAAGGTCGTCACCACGATGCGAAACGACCTGCTTGTCCTAAGTCGCGCGTAACGCAACCAGCGTCACTGGGAGTGCTTGAATCTGGCGACACAAGGCGCTCGTCTAGCGGCTCCCCGCCGCCTGCCTGTACCGATCGACCCGACCTGATATGGCCGAGCCTCAATGTGGCGCGTCGATGTTTGCAGCATGGGCCAGCCTCGCGGGACCGATTCGGGTACGTGCCGCACGGCAACAGCCAGCCAGTCGACCACCATCTCGAAGCGGCGCCTCGGCCAAAGGACAGACACATTGCACGGCACCGATCGATCTAGTTCAAACGGACCGCCTTCTCAACCTGCTTGTCGTACCCCCACCGATCGAGAGAAATCGATGTCCGACACACCTCTTCGATGACGGCCGCGGAGGTACCTACGCCGTCGATTCCGGGGAACCACACGCGGTCCGAGGCTGGGGCGTAGTCCCAGCAGTCGACGCCGACGTTGATCCCGAGGTGCACTTCTCGGTGCGGCGCTCGCGGATAGAGCCGCGACGGTGCCGCCGAGGGCCCGACCTGAGGCGACCTGCCCTGACCGAGCCCGCATGGTCTCGGGAGCGGAGACCTCGAGGTCGGGAGCGACCACCCAGGATCCGGGAAGAGCCTCCGCTGACACGGGGAGGGCCGACGGCCGACGGTGGAGACACCCACGGCTCTCACCAGGAGGATCTCGATGTCGACCACCACCCTGTCCGCCAGCACCGCCGCGGACACGCGGGCTCGCGCACCCCGTCCGGTGCGGCTGGCCGCGCCAATCCTGATGCCACTGGCACCGGCGCTCACGCTGGTGAGCGGCCTCTTCCTCTCTCTGGATCCCGGCACGCTGAGCGAGGCCGAACTGACTGCGGCCGTGTATGCGGATCCCAGTCGCCAAGGACTCTTCGTGTGGTCCGGCTTCCTCGAGGCACTCCTGTTCCCGATCGCGGTCATCTGGGCGGGCCGAGCGACATACGCTCGCGCGCCCCGGCTCACGACCGCCGCCATGATCCTCGCCGTACCGGGCTATCTGTGCTTGGCCTGGCTGGTCGCCGGGTCGGACGCGATCATCTGGTACGGCGCCACGCACGGTCTGGACCAGGACCTGGTGACCGACATGGCGTGGGGCGTCCACCCAGCATTCAACGCCGCCCTGGGGATCTTCGTCATCGGTCACACGCTCGGCATGGTGCTGCTCGGCATGGCCGCCATCCGCAGCAGGGCCATCCCCTTGTGGGCAGGGGTCGGCTTGGCGGTGAGCCAGCCGATCCACTTCGTCGTCGGCAGCCTTGGTCAGCGACCCAACGATCGCTCTGGGCATGAATACGGTTTCAGGCATCCTCACCGTGGTCGGGTTGGGCCTCCTCGGCCGGGCGATCTTCCGCGGGCGTTGAGCTGGGTCACGACTGGCTCAGCGGATCACTGGCGACCTGGTCGCCGAGCGGCAGTCGCGCCTCGACGCGACCTTTGCCCGCGACCAGTTCGCCGCCCAGCTCTGCCACCCGCTCGCGCATCGAGGTGATCCCCACGCCCGGTACCCAGGGGCCCCGGCGTCCCTCGTCCCGGACCGAGAGCACGAGCGCGTCGCCGTCCACCGAGAGCGTCAGGTCAGCCGTCGTCGTCCCACTGTGCCGTGCAGAGTTGGCTGTGGCCTCGACCGCGATCCGGTAGGCCGCGGCTTCCGCGGCAGCCGGGAGCGACGGGAGGGGCGAGGCGTCGATCCGGACGTTGAACGGGTCGCCGGCCGGCGTTCGCAGACCGGCGGTCTGTTGTGCGACCGCGGCGAGGAGGCCGAGCTCGTCCAGTGCCGGGGGACGCATCGCGTAGACGAGACGACGAATGTCGTCGATGGCTTGCTCGGTCTCGCCGCGTAGGCGGGTCAGGTGGTCGAGGGCGCGCTCGGGGTCGCTGCGAAGGGTGCTGCGGACGGCATCCGCGATGAACGCGATGCCGGACAGCCGGGGACCGAGTCCGTCGTGCAGGTCACGCCGGATCCTCCGGCGCTCCTCCTCGCGGGCCGTGACCGTGGCCTCCCGTGCCGCCTGCACCTGAGCCGCCAGCCTTTGGGATCGGATCGTCTGGGCGAGCAGCGGCAGGGCCAGGCGGATGACCTTCTCGTCGTCGTCGGTCAGCCTGAGATCGCCGGGTCGCAGTCCGACCACGAGCTCGGCGGTCGTGTCCTCACCGAGGTCGAGGGCGAAGCGGCGGGTGTGGGCAACGGGCGTCCCCGAGGTCGCGATCTCGCCGTCCGACTCGACGATCCCGGCGTACGGGAGGACCAAGGTGGACCGGATCACCTCCAACGCCGCCGAGGGATCGGCCGACGCGACGCCAGCCACGTCGGTCGCGGCGCTGAGGGCGTCCGGACGGCTGCCGAAAAGGATCTCGTCGAGGACGCGGCGCAGCACGATCCGGGTCGGGTGGAGGGCGAAGGCGCACAGGGCTGCTGCCAGGGCGACCAGACCTGGTCCGAGGGTCCCGTCGCCGGTCAGCAGGCCCAGCAGCGCCTGGACGGTGCCGAACAGCGCAATGAAGACGATGACCGCGCAGACGATCTCTGCGAACCGGACGCCTACGGCATGCGCGTCGAGCCGATCCGGGTCACGGGTGCCCAGGACGAGCGCGGGGCCGACGATCACCCACAGCCCGACTGCAACCACGGCACCGAAGGCCGTCGGTAGGAAGAACGCGATCGCCAACCCGACGATGAGCGGGATCCCGGCCCCGACGGCCATCCAGACGAGCGCCCGCCGGTCCTCGCGACCCGCCTTCTCGAACCGCCACAGCGTCTGCAGGCACAAGGCCACGACCGCTATGGGGCCGACCGTTTGGGGTGCGAGTGCGCGGGTCATCGCGTCACCAAGGGAGCTGCGGTCGACAACCGCCGCACCGATCCCGACCGGCACCCAGCCTGCGACCAGCCCGAACGCAATCAGATCTCCGAGGCCCCACCGTTCAGGGGTCCGGGTAGGCGGCAAGGCCAGACAGGCCAACCAGCACCGCGACGGTCAGGGTCCGGGTCACCACCGAGTGCCCACCCGCATGCTCCAGCAGGGCGGCCGCAACCGCGCCCGCGCCAGCCAGGGCAAGGAGCGCACCCGAGAGCCGGGCCCGCCCGCCGATGACGAGGGCGACGCCGCTGACCATCAGCGTCGCCCCGGCGGCGGCGAGCGCTATGAGTACCGGGCCGGGCATCAGGCCTCCCGGAGCGTGCCTAGACCCGCGTCTCTTGCCCGGATGACGGCCTCCGTCCGGTTGGCGACCTGCAACTTGGCGAAGATGCCCGTGAGTTGGTTGCTCACGGTCTTCTGGGCCAGGTGCGTGCGAGCGCTGATCTCGACGGTCCCGCACCCGGAGGCCAGCAGTTCGAGGATCTCCAGCTCCCGCTCCGTCAGCTGGGGAAAGGCGCTCGACGTGGTCGCCGGGGCCTGCGAGAAGTAGGTCATGATCCGGGTGGCCATCCCTGCGCCGAAGATGACCTGGCCCGCCGCCACGGCCCGGATAGCGGTCGTGATCTCGTCCTGGGAGACGCCCTTGAGCAGGTAGCCCCGAGCGCCGGCCTGCATCGCGGTGAGGACGGTGGCGTCGTCGTCGTACATGGTGAGGAGGAGGACCGCCGTCTTGGGAACGGTCGCCCGGAGCCGCCGGGTCGCCTCGACACCGTCGACACCCGGCATCCGGATGTCGAGGATCGCCACGTCCGGGGTGCACAGCTGTGCCTCCCGGAGAGCGGATGGTCCGTCGGGCACGCTCGCCACCACATCGATGTCCTCCACGGCATCGAGCATCGCGGTCAGGCCGTAGCGCACGACCGGATGGTCGTCGGCGAGGAGGATCCGGATCGCCATGGCACCATCATTATCCCTTCGGGCGGCAGCGGAGCCGGATCTGGGTCCCGGCCCGAAGGAAACGGTTCCTGCGTACCGGGTACCGGGGACCTCGCATCGGGACCGTGGGCGACGAGAGTCTGGACCAGCAGACTTCGAACACAGTCCCAGTAAGGAGTGGATATGACGGGCTTTTCGGCCGATCAGCGGATCGGTTTGGCCATCGGCATGCTCGTCGGTCTCGAGACGTGTGTCGACAGCTTCTTCATAGTCGGTGGGAGTGACCCCACCCCGATCCCGATCGTGGCCTTGTTCGTTGGGCTGGGAGCCTCGATCGTCGGGCTCTTGGGCTTCGCCTGGAGGAGGAAGACTCGGGGGCCGATTCGCGCAGCGGCCGTACTGATCATCCTCAACGCGCTCGGAGCCGTCCCGGCGTTCGCGGTTCCCGACGTGCCGGTCGGGGCGCGACTGTCAGCCGGCTTTGCCATCCTCGGCGGCCTGGTCGCTGTCGTGCTTCTCTACTCCGGGCGCAGGTCCGACGGGCGCGGACCCGGTCGCGGGCCGGTCGATACGATCTGAAGGATGCGGACGGTTGAGGTCCTCGGCCCCGTGCCAATCGCCTGTCGCGGCGGCGGGCATAAATGGCGCACTCGGGTCTCAATAGGCAACGGACCGGTTTTGTGTGGACACGGGCCGAGGAGTTTATTTGTGGTTTGAGGCCGCTAATTGATCTTAGTCTCTCCTCCAATCCGCTAAGCTATGATCTTGACCTCCATTAGTGACCGCGCCGTGTGTTCGCTGGTGTTCGCTGCCGTAAGGATTCCCTTACAGGTAAGGATCTCGAACACTGGTGTTCGACAGCGGACGCGGTGCCGGTAACTTACAAGCAAGTGTTCCGCACTGCGGGGACCGGGTGGGATGAAACTCACGGAGCGGAGCACCTCGATTTGCCTCGCGTTGGGTAGATTGCCTCGAAGGACGACCGTTCGCTATCAGCCAATCTGGCGGCTCAGGACATCGCGGACCTTCCCCGCAGACGAGTAGAGCGGGCATCACGACGGCCGCGAGCCTTCGGAGTTTCCGAGGCCGTCGCTGACGGTTACGACCGCTCGACCCGCCGACCTGCCACCGATGACGATCCCAGATCGGCGGGCAGGGCGGTCTAGGAATCGACCAGCCGTCGATGAGTCGGCCCCTCCAACGCGGGCTCGCGCGCGAGCACCGCTGCGACTCACGTTCGATCTCGTGGTGGGCGGGTGTACATAGGCCGACCACGATGGGCTCGTCCAAAACCATCGAAGTCAAGTGTGTTCGGAACTTTAAGGGGGACGTGGTCTGACCTGCGTAAACACCAACGTACCCACTGATGTACCTCCTCGGTGGCGTCCCGTGGGGGTACGAATGCGGTGATCTCTCCTCCTCAGGATTCGCCACAGAGATCAACTGCTGGTCTCGACGGAGAACGAACGACCACTGCCGGAATGTGAGAGAGCCGGCCGAACGCTGAGGAGAACCGACATGAGCATCACCCAACAGGCCGAATCGCCCGACACCCCGCACGCCAACGACGAGCTGCTCACCATGAAGGAGGTCGCCAACGTGGTCCGCGTCCCCGTGGCCACGTTGCGCTACTGGCGCCACCTCGGGTCCGGCCCACGCAGCTTCCGTGTCGGTCGAAGCGTCCGCTATTGGCGCACCGAAGTCCTGCACTGGCTCGAACAGCAGAGCAACGATCCTCAGGCATCCCGCTGAGGCTCACCTCTGCGTCCAGATGAAAGGCAGGATGGAGCATGGCCAGCATCGAGAAACGACTCCGACAGGATGGGCGGGCGTCATGGCGTGCGCACTACCGGACACCATCGGGCGAGCAGCGCAACAAGACCTTCAACCGCAAAGCCGAAGCCGAGCGGTTCCTCGCGAGCGTCGAGTCATCCAAGAGCACCGGGTCCTTCGTCGACTCGGTGCTCGCGCGGATCACGGTGGGGGACTGGGCCACACACTGGCTCGATAACCAGACCCACCTCAAGTCGTCCACCCACGAGCGGTATGCGGGGATCATCCGCGAACACATCCGACCCAAATGGGACCGGGTGAAGCTCGCCAACGTCTCCCATGCCGACGTGCAGAAGTGGGTAACAGCGCTGTCGAAGACCCGCTCACCCGCGACCGTCCGCAAGGTCCACCGTGTGCTCTCACTGATCCTCAACATGGCCGTCAAGGACGGACGCTTGGCCCGCAACGTCGCGACCGGCGTCAATCTCCCGCGCCCGTCCAAGGAGGAGCAGCGCTTCTTGACCCACGCCCAGGTCGAGGCCCTCGCTGAGGCGTGCGCCCGCCCAAGTGACGTGAGCAAGCATTGCCGGCTCGACGAACGCGAGAACCAGACCTACCGGCTCGTCGTCCTGTTCCTCGCTTACACCGGCGTCCGATTCGGCGAGATGGCCGCACTCAGGGTGAGCCGTCTCGACCTCACCCGCCGACGCGCGACCATCGCCGAGTCCGTCACCGTCGTGCAGGGCCAGGGGCTTGTCTGGGGCACGCCCAAGTCCCACGAGCGCAGGCAGGTGCCGATCCCACGGTTCCTCGTCGCCGAGCTGCGAGAACACATCGCCGGCAAGGAGCCCGACGAGCTCGTCTTCAAAGGCGTACGGGGAGGCGGGCCACTACGCGCTCCGATCTTCCGCGCCGGCTTCCACGTTGCGGCCTCGGCGATCGGCATCCCCGAATTGCACCCGCACCAGCTGCGCCACACCGCCGCCAGCCTCGCCATCGCCAGCGGCGCGGACGTCAAAGTCGTGCAGCAGATGCTCGGCCATTCGAGCGCCGCGATGACGATGGACGTCTACGGGCACCTCTTCAGCGACCGCCTCGACGAGGTCGCCGACGCGCTCGACACCGCTCGATCCGAGGCTGCCAGATCCGCCGCTGCTGTTGCCAATGCTCAAAATCCTGTTGCCAAAGTGTTGCCAAACGCCGATGTGGTCGACTTGGCCGCCTACAGGGCGAAAGGTAAAACCGCAGGTCAGGCGCCAGATTCGGATGGCGCCCCCGGCGAGATTCGAACTCGCGCTCCCGCCTCCGGAGGGCGGTGCTCTATCCCCTGAGCTACGGGGGCCAGCTGGTAGCGAACGTGGCCGCGTGTTGGGACGAAAGGCAATGTACCAGCGTGCGACCAGCTATCCATTCGCAGCGGTACGGCCGATGTCGTCGTTCTATTCTCGACCCGTGCCGGGCGGTCGGTGGAGCACATACGTTGCGGGGGCGGCCCTGCTCGTGCTGCTGGTGCTCAGCAGCTGCGTCCGCCAAGTTGCGCCACCGCCAGCCGCAGAGCGAAGCACGCCGCCTCCATGGAGCGCGCCTAAGGACGCCGTCTCCTACATCGCCGCTGCTGGACTGGAAGCGCAGCCGCTGAGCAGCAACGAGAATTCGCGCGTCGTCAGTCTCCGCATCACTGTGGATGGCGCGGCAGTTGAAGTGCCCCCGTACGTCGGAATCGACCGCCTTCGCGCGGTTCAGGCTCCGGTGCATACCCACGACAGCACCGGTCAGGTGTGGCTGGAGGGTCGCGAAACCGATGGCGTAACACTCGGACAGTTCTTCCACGTCTGGGGAGTGCGGTTTGACGATCATTGCCTTGGGTCGGCATGCCGCGGCCTCGTCGTCACTGTTGACGGCCGAATTCGCCCAGATCCGGGCGAAGTGCGTCTGGCAGAAAGTCGCACTATAGACATCTCGGCGTCGTCCTAGTTCCGCTTGGCATGTCCGCGGGCTGATAAGTCCGCGCCCGTTTTCCAGGGTCTGGCACAGTTCCGCGATGTGACCCATACCCACGTGGCCGGCTCCATCCACGCCGATTCCGCCGCGCGGGCTCCCGGCTGGCTGAGAATGCCCAGCGATGTCAACGCCCTACTGCAAAGCCTGTGGAGCACCGGGATCCGGAAGGACGCCGCGGGTCTGCTCACAGTGGCTGGCCTCGATGTCGTCGCGATTGCCGACCAGGTCGGCACACCTGTCTATGTCGTGGATGAAGCCGATCTGCGGGCACGGGCCCGCGCCTTCGCCGATGCATTCCGGGACTGGGATGTCTACTACGCGGCCAAGTCTTTCCTCTGTACCACCGTGGCTCGCTGGGTGAGCGAAGAGGGACTCGGCGTCGATGTGTGTACTGGTGGTGAGCTGGCTGTGGTGCAGCGCGCCGGTCTCGATCTGCGGCGGGTGGGGCTGCACGGCAATAACAAGAGTGTCGAGGAGCTGCGGTACGCGCTGTCAGCCGGAGTCGGACGGATCATCATCGACTCATTCGACGAGATCACCAGACTCGGCCAGGTAGCCGAGGAGCTGCAGATCCGGCCACGCGTCATGGTCAGGGCGACTACCGGGGTCGAAGCCCACACCCATGAATACATAGCCACCGCCCACGAAGATCAGAAGTTCGGCTTCTCGATCGCCAGCGGCTCAGCGGCAGATGCCCTATTCGCCTGTTACCAGCATCCATGGCTTGAGCTGATCGGCATTCACTCCCATATCGGCTCGCAGATCTTTGACGCGGAGGGGTTCCGGGTCGCGGCACGCCGCACCCTTCGGTTGCACGCCGACTTCGCCGCTCAGACCGGCGTTGAGCTTGGCGAGCTCGACCTTGGCGGCGGCTTTGGCATCGCCTACACCAGTGCCGACACACCGTCCACACCGGCAGCGCTGGCGCGTGCCCTGCGCGAGATCATCGCCAATGAATGCTCAGCGCTCGGCGTCGCCGTGCCGCACGGATCGATCGAGCCAGGTCGGGCCATCAGTGGTCCCAGCACCTTCGCCCTCTACACCGTCGGCACCGTTAAGCCTGTGGCACTGGACGGCGGGGCGAGCCGTCTTTACGTCGCAGTCGACGGGGGGATGAGCGACAACATTCGGACCGCGCTCTATGCGGCGGAGTACTCGGCCACCTTGGCCTCGCGCCGTTCCACCGCCCCTCCGGTGCTCGCCCGGGTGGTCGGCAAGCACTGCGAAGGAGGCGACATCCTGGTCAGGGATGAGTTCCTTCCAGCCGACATTGCCGCCGGCGACCTGCTCGCGGTGCCGGGCTCAGGTGCGTACAGCCGCTCCATGGCGAGCAACTACAACTATGTGCCCCGACCGCCGGTCATTGCTGTCCGCGAAGGTCAGATCACAACCTTGCTCAGGCGGGAAACAATCGAAGACTTGCTGGAATTGGATCTCGGATGAGGGCTACCTGGGGTCAAGCCAGCTCTGTTCAAGAAAAATTTGGGTTTCGCTAACACGCTGTCGATAGTGAACAATGAAACAGCCACGATTCGGGGTCGTGGTCTCGTTGCGCAAATGAGGTTTCCGTGACTTTGACCAGCGTGCGTCCCACGCCTCTCCTCAACGTCTCGCCGCTCACACCGCTTCGCGTCGCCTTGCTCGGCTGCGGTGTGGTTGGCTCAGAAGTGGCGCGATTGATCATCGGACAGGCAGAAGATCTGCGAGCCCGGGTGGGCCGGCCATTGGAATTGGTCGGCATCGCGGTGCGCGGATACGACCGAGACCGCCCAGGCATCGATCCTGAGCTGTTCACCACCGACGCCGAGGCGCTCGTCACTCGAGCGGACGTCGATCTCGTGATCGAAGTCATCGGCGGGATCGAGCCGGCTCGGTCCTTGATCTTGGCGGCACTTCGCCATGGCGCCTCCGTCGTCACGGCGAACAAAACGCTGCTGGCCGCGGATGGGTCGGCACTGTTCGAGGCTGCCCAACGGGCGGGGGCAGATCTCTACTTCGAGGCTGCAGTTGCCGGCGCCATCCCGATCATTCGGCCGCTCAGGGAGTCGCTCGTCGGTGACGAGATCACATCGGTGATCGGAATCGTCAACGGTACGACGAACTACATCCTGGATCGCATGGACACTGCGGGCATCGGTTTTGCCGAGGCGCTTGCCGAGGCGCAGCAACTGGGCTACGCAGAGGCCGACCCAACCGCAGACGTCGAAGGCTTCGACGCCGCAGCGAAAGCCGCGATCTTGGCGAGCTTGGCATTCCACACTCGGGTCACCGGCGCGGATGTCTACCGGGAAGGCATCACCGCAATCACTCCCACTGACATTGCTTCAGCACATGCCATCGGCTGCGTGGTCAAGCTGCTGGCCATCTGTCAGTTGTCCCCACCTGTGGCCGGCGTTGCCGACCGAACGGTGTCGGTGCGGGTTCACCCCGCGATGATTCCGCGTTCCCACCCGCTCGCCACCGTCGGGGACGCATACAACGCGGTGTTCGTCGAGTCGATGTCCGCCGGGCGCCTCATGTTCTACGGCCCTGGTGCCGGGGGATCGCCTACGGCGAGTGCTGTTCTGGGGGACCTTGTCACGGTCGCCCGGAACCGGCTCCGGGGGGCCGTCGGCCCTGGTGAATCCAGCTACGCGGCACGCCCCGTCAGCGAGATCGGCAATGTGATGACTCGCTACCACCTCTCGCTCCAGGTTGCCGACAAGGCAGGCGTGCTACAGACCATCGCTCACGCGTTCGCTGAGCACGATGTGTCGATCGAGACCGTACGGCAGAACGGGCGGGGTGCCGATGCGCAGCTGGTGATCGTGACTCACCACGCACGAGACGTCGCGCTCAGCGCCACGGTTCAAGCATTGCGCCGGCTCGACGTAGTACGAGAGGTTACGAGCGTGATGCGAGTTGAAGGGGACTGACGTGATCCCCGAGTCCTTCATCGCTGACCGGACTACGGCTCTCAAGCGCCGTCCGGGATACGGAGTGATCGCTCGTTACCGAGACTGGTTACCAGTGTCCGACAGCGATCCGGTGATCACTCTCGGCGAAGGAGGCACGCCGCTGGTTGCTGCTGAAAAGCTGTCGGACATCCTGCGGTGCGAAGCCTGGATCAAGATTGAGGGAACCAATCCGACCGGTTCATTCAAGGACCGCGGCATGACCGTTGCACTGAGTGTCGCCGCCGGACAGGGTGCGCAGGCCGTGGTGTGCGCCTCGACCGGCAATACCTCTGCGTCGGCCGCTGCGTATGCGGCAAGGGCCGGCCTATCCACAATCGTGCTCCTCCCGGCTGGCCGGATCGCAACCGGCAAGCTCGCTCAGGCAATCGTGCACGGCGCCAAGGTGGTGCAGATCGACGGAAACTTCGACGAGTGCCTGGAACTCGCCCGGAAACTTGCCCATGAGTACCCGGTTGCGCTCGTCAATTCGGTCAATCCGAACAGGATCGAGGGTCAGAAGACTGCGGCGTTCGAAGTGGTCGACGAGCTGGGCGACGCACCAGACGTCCACGTGATTCCAGTGGGCAATGCGGGGAATATTTCGGCCTACTGGCGTGGTTATCGTCAGTACGGGTCGGCCGGCAAGGCAACGCGAACCCCACGGATGTGGGGATTTCAGGCGGCAGGCGCCGCACCCCTCGTACTCGGACATCCGGTTCTGAAGCCCGAAACCGTCGCCACTGCAATCCGCATCGGCAACCCGGCATCCGCCGAGCAAGCTCGAGCGGCACGCGACGAATCGGGTGGGCTGATTGAGGCGGTGAGCGACGAGCAGATCCTCGACGCTCAGACTTTTCTCGCCCGTGAAGAGGGCATCTTCGTGGAGCCTGCCTCGGCTGCGGGGATTGCTGGCCTTCTTGCCAAGAACCAGCGCGGTGAAGTCGAGTCGGGTCTGCAGATCGCCATTACCGTCACGGGACACGGCCTCAAAGACGTAGATACGGCTTTGTCGCGCGTCGGCCCGATTCATGCCGATGTCGTGACCGCGGATCTACTCGCAGTTGCGGCGGTCTGCGGCCTGCTGGACTAGGACTACTGATGTTGACCGCTGGTCGGTCCGTGACCGTGGAGGTCCCTGCTACCTCAGCAAACCTCGGTCCGGGATTCGATTGCTTCGGGCTCGCCCTCGATTGGCGAGAACGGGTCAATCTGGCAGTTATCGAGCAGGGCTATCACATTGAGGTCTCGGGGGAAGGCGCAGCCGAGCTTCCTCGGGATGAGAGCCACCTGATCATCCGGTCGGCGCTAGTCGGCCTCGCTGATCTTGGGGTCGGGACACCGGGGCTCTGGCTCGGCTGTCGTAACACGATCCCGCACGGCCGCGGCCTTGGGTCTTCCTCGGCAGCAATTGTGGCTGGCCTGGCTGGTGCCGCTGGACTAGCCCAGGTACAGGTGGCACCGGATTGGCTTCTGGGGCACGCGAACGCTATCGAGGGTCATCCCGACAACGTGGCCGCAGCGATTTACGG
The DNA here is from genome assembly GCA_963836855.1 of uncultured Actinomycetota bacterium. GTDB lineage: Bacteria > Actinomycetota > Actinomycetes > Propionibacteriales > Propionibacteriaceae > Microlunatus. The sequence continues at coordinate 19,943 of CAWILN010000024.1, forward strand.
TGGCTTTGTCTTGGCGTACGAGGGCCGAACCGGGGTCAGAGTGGCCCACGGCCGCGTTGATCCCTCGATCGGCGCAGCCCTCTTCATCCCCGAGACGTCGCTGGCAACCGAGGCGGCTCGCGGCTTGCTGCCCGAAACGGTGCCGCACGTCGACGCGACGGCGAACTCCGGTCGAGCGGCGCTGCTGGTTCACGCGATGGCGTCCGAGCCAGAGCTGCTTTATGACGCCACGCATGATTGGTTGCACCAGGGATATCGAGAGGCCGCGATGCCGCGGTCCTACGAGTTGATGAAATCGCTACGAGGACAGGGTTTCGCGGCGATGATCAGTGGTGCCGGTCCTAGCGTTTTGGTGCTGGGCAGGAAGGCAGACCTGGCTGCGCTCGAAGATCAACAGACAACCGGCTTCGCGCTGCGGCTCAGTGGCGTAGGATCAGCCGCGTCGATTGTCGAGGCAGACGTCGCTGGAGCGCTTGATCACACTGTGATGGAATCTCCTGACGCAGGTGCTAGCCTTAGAGAGCCGACACGGTCAGGGCAGCTGCGGTGACCGGCTCCCCCAACCAGCTAAGTCACAAACGCACATCTGACCAAGTAGCACCTCAAGGTCAGGTGCGACGCGGACAAAGCTGAACGGCATCTTCCGTCAGCCATATCTCGAGAACAGTCGTCGCGATGCGCTGAGGACCTCAAGAAAGACCCGCTGGTCGGGGCAAGCAGAACCCCGCGCCATGGAATGGGCACCGATGACGTGCCCGAACGGACAAGGAAACACGTTGACAGAAATCGCCGAAGTTACGAGTGCCTCCCCACGGGAAGAAGGCACCGGCGAGCAAAGTAAGCAACTCACCAGTGATCGTCGCAACCGTAAAGGCTCGGGCCTGGACGCTATGGTCCTCGCCGAGCTGAAGCGGCTGGCAAGCTCCCTTGGTATCAAGGGCACTGGCGCTATGCGCAAGAGCCAGCTGATCGACGCCATTCAGGCCGCCCAGCGTGGCTCCGGCGCAGCCGGGTATTCAGACGGCGCTGAGCAAGACAACGGCCACCGCAGGCCCGAGGACTCCCGCGACAACCCGGAGATCGGCAGCGCACCGGATGAGTCACAGCAGGCGCCGCGCGAGGCAAGTGGCCAGCGCGAGGAGGCACCTATGCTCGACAACCCCGTACAACCAGAGCTGGTCTCAGAGACTGAGTCCACCAATTCCGCACCAGACCAGCGGCAGGAGCAGGTCCAAACCGTCGACGACGGCCGGGTTCGCGAAGAAAGCGGCGCGCCACAAGATGGCAGTGAGTCCCAGGACGTATCCCACCGGGTCGATGCGCGGGAGGACTCCGAGCGCCGCGCTGCGGATGGTGAGCGGACCGACGGCCCTCGCGAGAACCGGCAGAACGAGCGACGGGATCGCAGGGGCCGCGACCAGGGGCAGGCTCGTGAGGGTCAGCAGCGCGACAATCAAGGTCGAGACAACCAGGGGCGTGACTGGGACGAGGACGGCGGCGGACGCCGCAGCCGTCGGCGGCGTAGTCGGGACCGCCAAAACCGACGCAATCGCGGTGGTGGCGGAAATCTTGAGCGCTACGACGAGCCGGTTATCGCCGAAGACGATGTGCTCGTCCCGGCTCGCGGCATCTTGGATGTCCTTGACAACTACGCGTTCGTCCGCACCAACGGCTATCTGCCTGGCCCCGATGACGCGTACGTCTCCTTGTCAATGGTCAAGAAGCTCGGCTTGCGTAAGGGAGATCTGGTCACCGGCGTGATCCGTACGCCGCGCGAGGGCGAGCGCAAGGAAAAGTTCAATCCGATGGTGAAGATCGATACCATCAACGGTGCTGAAGTTGACGGGATCCGCCAGCGACCGGACTTTGCGAAGCTCACCCCGCTCTACCCGCAAGATCGCCTCAAGCTGGAGACCACTCCCAACCAGATGGCTGGCCGGATCATCGATCTTGTCGCGCCCATCGGTAAGGGTCAGCGCGCGCTGATCGTCTCCCCGTCCAAGGCCGGCAAGACCTTGATCATGCAGGCCATCGCGAACTCCATTGCCATCAACAACCCAGAGGTGAAGCTGATGGTGGTGTTGGTTGATGAGCGTCCCGAGGAGGTCACCGACTTCGAGCGCTCGGCCAAGGGCGAGGTGATCTCGTCTACCTTCGACCGACCGGCCGAGGACCATACTGCCGTCGCCGAGCTGGCTATTGAGCGGGCCAAACGGCTCGTCGAGCTAGGGCACGACGTCGTGATCTTGCTCGATGGCATTACCCGACTGAGCCGTGCCTACAACCTGGCAGCTCCGGCTTCCGGACGGATCTTGTCCGGTGGTGTCGACTCCGCAGCGTTGTATCCGCCGAAGAAGTTCCTCGGCGCCGCTCGCAACATCGAAGGTGGCGGATCGCTCACCATCATCGCGACTGCTCTGGTGGAGACGGGCTCGAAGATGGACGAGGTGATCTTCGAGGAGTTCAAGGGCACCGGTAACTCCGAGATCCGGTTGCGCCGGGAGTTTGCGGAGAAGCGGATCTTCCCCGCGATCGATGTCGACGCGTCCAGCACCCGCCGTGAGGAACTGCTGATGAGTCGCGAGGAGCTGGCCATCGTGTGGAAGCTGCGTCGCGTTCTCTCAGGCCTGGAAAGCCTGCAAGGGCTGGAGATGCTCCTGGACCGGCTCCGCAAGACCCAGAGCAACGCCGAGTTCCTGATGGCGATCACCAAGACCATTCCGGCACAGGACTAGCTGTGGCCTGAGTTGTCGAAGGGCACTTCGATAGGCTCAGGGCGCATCGGCTTCTCCACGGGACTAAAGCGGAGTCGTTAACTGTTCTGCATTTGGTGCCGCAGGTGAGGCTGCGGCAGAATCGCCCTTTGGTGCCGGTTCACGCCGTAAGCGCACAGAGCGTGGCGACCCGGCGCAGATGATGAGGAGACAAGAATGAAGCCTGACATCCACCCCGCGTACGTGGAGACGCTGGTGACCTGCACCTGTGGCAACACTTTCACCACTCGCAGCACCGCGCCCAACGGCGTGATCCACGCAGACGTATGTTCGGCTTGCCACCCGTTCTACACAGGCAAGCAGAAGATTCTTGACACTGGTGGCCGCGTTGCTCGCTTTGAGAAGCGGTATGCGGCCAAGCAGCCGGTCAAGACCAAGACAAGCAAATAGCTTTACAAGCAGCGCCGGGATGCAGGCACAAGCCTGTGCATCCCGGCGCTTGCCGCCTCCCGACTACCGAGTTGTCAGCGTGGGTGGTCGCCTGGGCAACCACTCACGCTGACAAGTCGGAGAGGGCAGTGTCGAATGTTTGAGTCGGCTGCTCCGTTGCGTGCTGAGTTTGAGGAGCTGGAAACCGCGCTCGCTGATCCCGCGGTCCATGCCGATCTTGCTCGCGCCCGCAAGGTAGGCAGGCGCTACGCGGAGCTGACGCCAGTGATCAAGGCGTTGGACGAGTACGCCCGGCTGACAGATGATCTTGAGGCAGCGAAGGAGCTGGCGGAGGAGGATCCCTCCTTGGCCACCGAGGCTGCCGAGCTGGAGGCACGGCTGGGCCCCGTCACCGAGCGGTTGACGCGACTGTTGGCACCGCGAGACCCCAACGACTCCTCGGATGCGCTGATGGAGATCAAGTCGGGTGAAGGTGGCGAGGAGTCGGCATTGTTCGCAGGCGATCTGCTGAAGATGTATTCCCGCTACGCCGAGAGCCGCGGCTGGAAGATCGAGGTGCTCGATGCGCAGGAGACAGATCTCGGTGGCTACAAGTCAGTGACGGTGGCGATCAAGGCCCCGGCCTCGGGCGAGCCTGACGCAATGCCCTACGGGGTGCTCAAGTTCGAAGGTGGCGTCCATCGGGTGCAACGGGTGCCAGTGACCGAGTCCCAAGGTCGGCTGCATACCTCGGCTGCTGGGGTACTGGTGATGCCTGAAGTCGCCGAAACCGAAGTGGAGATCAATGACGATGACCTCCGGATCGACGTCTATCGTTCGTCCGGGCCCGGCGGTCAGGGCGTCAACACCACTGACTCAGCGGTACGGATCACACATCTACCCAGCGGCATTGTGGTCTCCTGCCAGAACGAGCGCTCGCAGTTGCAGAACCGCGAGCAAGCGATGCGCATGCTCCGGGCTCGGCTGACAGCTGCTGCCGAGGAGGAAGCTGCGAACGCGGCCTCAGCGGCCCGCCGTAGTCAGGTCCGAACGGTCGACCGTTCCGAGCGCATTCGTACCTACAACTTCCCCGAGAATCGCATCTCCGACCATCGAATCGGCTTCAAGTCCTACAATCTTGATCAAGTCCTGGATGGCGATCTGGACGCGGTAGTCAAGGCGTTGCAGGAGGCCGACACCCACCTGCGGCTCTCTCAGGTCGGTGGCCCGAAGCAGTGAGCAAGGCTGTTCGACCGCTGCTGCAGCAGGCCGCCAGCCAGCTGCGCGAGGTCGGTGTCAGCTCGGCGGACCAGGAGGCTCGTCAGCTGCTGGCGCATGCAGCAGGAGTCGAATTGGATCGGCTTCCGCTGCTCGATGACGTCGAGGATGCCCACGCCGCGTACTTCCAGACATTGATCAACAAGCGGGTGCGCCGGGTACCACTACAGCACCTGACTGGTCGAGCACATTTCCGTTACCTGGAACTGGAGGTAGGCCCAGGCGTCTTCGTGCCCAGACCTGAGACGGAAGTGATGACCGGCTGGGCGATCGAGCAGCTGCGTCCGATGGTCTACGCGGTAGCACGCGGTGAGTCGCGACACTTGCCAGTGGTCGTCGAGCTCGGCACGGGGTCTGGGGCAGTCGCCAAATCCATCGCCGTCGAACTGACCGGGACCCGAGTTCATGCTGTCGAGATATCGGAAGAAGCGGCGGCCTATGCCGCGCGCAATCTCGCCGACACGACGGTTGAGCTATATGTACAGGACATGGTCGGCGCCCTGCCCGAGCTCAACGACAGCGTGGACCTGGTGATCGCAAATCCGCCCTACATCCCACTGGACGCTTTTGAATCCGTGGTCCCCGAGGCGCGCGATCACGATCCGCCGCTCGCCCTGTTCTCCGGTGATGACGGCCTCGATGCGATCAAGATTGTCGCTGCGGAGGCAGCGCGACTGCTGCGACCTGCTGGCCTGCTCTGCATTGAGCACGCTGATGTGCAGGGGGAGTCCGCTCAACAGGTCCTCGTCCAGCACGGTGCTTTCGCCGGGGTACGCGATCATCTCGATCTTGCTGGACGACCGCGATTTGTCACAGCCGTCCGGAGGTCTCGTTAACTGTGATTGCGAGCGTTGGAATGCGCGAGCAATCACCATCAAACCCGTGATCTTGTCGCTACCACGGCCGCTGGCAGGTAACTCTGGCAGGATTGACCGGTGACCAAGACCGCCGAGTCGGGCGAGCCTGACCCGAGGGACGCGGCAGAGGCGGCTGTCGATCTCGGGTACCAGCGGTTTGACTGCGCCGGCGATGATCCGGCGAGCATCGCGGAAGCGAGTGAGGCCGCACGCCTGGCCATCAAGGATGGCGAGTGCATCGTGCTACCGACCGATACCGTCTACGGAATTGGCGCCGACGCGTTCAATGCTGACGCTGTGCAACGGCTGCTCGACGCCAAGAAGCGCGGCCGCGATATGCCGCCGCCGGTCTTGATCGGTGAGCCAGCGTTGCTCCGGACACTTGCGGTGGATGTGCCCGAATCAGCCAATGATCTGGTCGACACGCACTGGCCTGGTGCACTCACGGTGATCTGCCGGATACAGCCCAGCCTGCGAATGGATCTTGGTGACACCGAGGGGACCATCGCACTTCGCGTGCCCAACCATGAGCTGGCACGCGACATACTGCGGAGGACCGGTCCGATGGCGGTGAGCAGTGCCAATATCAGCGGCCACCCGGCGGCATTGGCCTGTGATGAGGCAATCGAGCAGCTCGGCGCCTCAGTGTCGGTCTATCTCGACGGTGGCCCGCTGGTCGCGGGTGGCGCACCGTCGACAATCGTCGACTTCACTCAAGACGAACACGGACAGGTGCTGCGACGCGGTGGAATCAGCGTGGAGACGCTGCGCGAGACCGTGCCGGATCTTCGCGATATGTACGACGAAGCCGAAGTTCCAGGAGAAGAAGGCCCATCGGGAAACTCGGAGTCCGTGGGTGAGGGCTCAGCACCTAAGGTGGACGGCTCGGCGCGCACTGACGAGCCCGCTGCAGGGGGTTAAGTGCGCGAGTACCTTCTCGTCCTCTGCATCGCGGCAGCAGTGACCTACCTGTTGAGTGGGGTGTGCCGCCGCTTGGCCCTGCGCACCGGCGCGCTGGCCAGAGTCCGGGACCGGGACGTGCACACGATCGAGATGCCGTACCTCGGCGGTGTGGCGATGCTGGCCGGCGTCGCGGCCGCGATCTTGATCTCGTGGCAACTGCCATTCCTGGGCCGGCTGGCAACCGTTCAACAAGACTCTCGAGCTGTGCTGGTGGCAGCGGTGGTGATCTGTCTGGTGGGAGTGCTGGATGATGTCTTCGAGCTACCACCGCTGACCAAGTTCGCCGGGCAGGTTTTCGCTGCGGGAATCGCGGTTGCGCTGGGCGTCAAGATGCTGTGGATCCCGTTTCCCAACCAGATCGTCTCGCTGGATGGCACGACGTCGGTTGCGATCACAGTGTTCTTCATTGTGCTCTGCTCGAATGCGGTGAACTTCGTCGACGGGCTGGACGGGCTGGCCACCGGAGTGGTCGGCATCGGTGCGCTGGCCTTCTTCGCCTACTCGTACCTGCTCACGGTCACCGAGGGCCTCACCAGGGCTACAACCTCGAGCCTCGTCACCGTCGCGATCGCTGGCGCTTGTCTAGGTTTTCTGCCACACAACTTCTTTCCAGCGCGGATGTTCATGGGCGACTCCGGCGCGATGCTGCTCGGCCTGTTGCTCGCGACCTCCACGATCAGCCTCACCGGACAGATCGACATCTCCCAGCTTCAGGACGGTCGCGGAGGATTGGTGCCGGCGGTTCTGCCGTTGGTGTTGCCGCTGGCCATCCTGGCCTTGCCGTTCCTCGATCTCACGCTGGCATTCGTTCGCCGGACCTATGCCGGCAAGTGGTGGTTCCTACCCGACAAACAGCACCTGCACCATCGGCTTTTGGAACGCGGCCACAGCCAGCGGCGTGCCGTCATGTTGATGTACGTCTGGTCGGCGCTGGTCTCCTTCGGCGTGATCATTTTGGGTCTGGTACAGGCCGAGCGCCAGTGGACCGTGGTCGCGGTCGGCGCCGTGTGCGCGCTGGTATTGGTGGTGGCAACGCTGGGCCGCCCAGTACGCGCCAAGCACCAGATACGGCGCGGCGAGTCGCTGTAGGTAGGGTTCTCCTCGGCCGGGTATTTGGGAGGAGACACCGGGTCGCGCCTCGCCGTGCTGAGGAGGAGTGAGGCGACATGCTTCTCGTCGCTGAGCGACGACGAAGTAGGCGAGCTCCAAAGC
>CAWILN010000025.1:0-21367 GCA_963836855.1 uncultured Actinomycetota bacterium
TCAGCCCACCCGATTCGTCGCGTGCCGCTCGAGCTTGCTCGGCGGATGCCGGGTTGCCGATGCGGATTGCAGTGGCGACGGTTTCGGGCTTCCGAAGCCGGATGTCCGAGTACGAGGGGTGCGGCGCCTGCCGCCTGAAATCCCCACATCCGTGGGGTTCGCGTTGCCTTGCCGGCCGACCCGTACTGACGATAACCACGCCAGTAGGCCGAAATATTCCCCGCATTGCCCACTGGAATCACGTGGACGTCTGGTGCGTCGCCCAGCTCGTCGACCACTTCGAACGCCGCAGTCTTCTGACCCTCGATCCTGTTCGGATTGACCGAATTGACGAGCGCAACCGGGTACTCATGGGCAAGTTTCCGGGCGAGTTCCGGCACTCGTCGAAGTTTCCGTCGATCTGCACCACCTTGGCGCCGTGCACGATTGCCTGGCCAAGCTGCCGGTTGCGATCCGGCCAGCCGGGAGGAGCACGATTGTGGATAGGCCGGCCCTTGCCGCATACGCAGCGGCCGACGCAGAGGTATTGCCGGTCGAGGCGCACACCACGGCCTGCGCACCCTGTCCGGCGGCGACACTCAGTGCAACGGTCATGCCGCGGTCCTTGAATGAACCGGTCGGATTGGTTCCCTCAATCTTGATCCAGGCTTCGCACCGCAGGATGTCCGACAGCTTTTCAGCAGCAACCAGCGGCGTGCCTCCTTCGCCGAGAGTGATCACCGGATCGCTGTCGGACACTGGTAACCAGTCTCGGTAACGAGCGATCACTCCGTATCCCGGACGGCGCTTGAGAGCCGTAGTCCGGTCAGCGATGAAGGACTCGGGGATCACGTCAGTCCCCTTCAACTCGCATCACGCTCGTAACCTCTCGTACTACGTCGAGCCGGCGCAATGCTTGAACCGTGGCGCTGAGCGCGACGTCTCGTGCGTGGTGAGTCACGATCACCAGCTGCGCATCGGCACCCCGCCCGTTCTGCCGTACGGTCTCGATCGACACATCGTGCTCAGCGAACGCGTGAGCGATGGTCTGTAGCACGCCTGCCTTGTCGGCAACCTGGAGCGAGAGGTGGTAGCGAGTCATCACATTGCCGATCTCGCTGACGGGGCGTGCCGCGTAGCTGGATTCACCAGGGCCGACGGCCCCCCGGAGCCGGTTCCGGGCGACCGTGACAAGGTCCCCCAGAACAGCACTCGCCGTAGGCGATCCCCCGGCACCAGGGCCGTAGAACATGAGGCGCCCGGCGGACATCGACTCGACGAACACCGCGTTGTATGCGTCCCCGACGGTGGCGAGCGGGTGGGAACGCGGAATCATCGCGGGGTGAACCCGCACCGACACCGTTCGGTCGGCAACGCCGGCCACAGGTGGGGACAACTGACAGATGGCCAGCAGCTTGACCACGCAGCCGATGGCATGTGCTGAAGCAATGTCAGTGGGAGTGATTGCGGTGATGCCTTCCCGGTAGACATCCGCGCCGGTGACCCGAGTGTGGAATGCCAAGCTCGCCAAGATCGCGGCTTTCGCTGCGGCGTCGAAGCCTTCGACGTCTGCGGTTGGGTCGGCCTCTGCGTAGCCCAGTTGCTGCGCCTCGGCAAGCGCCTCGGCAAAACCAATGCCCGCAGTGTCCATGCGATCCAGGATGTAGTTCGTCGTACCGTTGACGATTCCGATCACCGATGTGATCTCGTCACCGACGAGCGACTCCCTGAGCGGCCGAATGATCGGGATGGCGCCGGCAACTGCAGCCTCGAAGTAGAGATCTGCCCCCGCCCGTTGGGCAGCCTCGAACAGTGCCGACCCATCCGCGGCCAGCAGCGTTTTGTTCGCCGTGACGACGGAGGCGCCATGGCGAAGTGCCGCCAAGATCAAGGACCGAGCCGGCTCGATCCCGCCGATGACTTCGATCACGAGATCGACTTCCGCTCGAGTGACGAGCGCCTCGGCGTCGGTGGTGAACAGCTCAGGATCGATGCCTGGGCGGTCTCGGTCGTATCCGCGCACCGCGATGCCGACCAATTCCAATGGCCGGCCCACCCGGGCTCGCAGATCTTCTGCCTGTCCGATGATCAATCGCGCCACTTCTGAGCCAACCACACCGCAGCCGAGCAAGGCGACGCGAAGCGGTGTGAGCGGCGAGACGTTGAGGAGAGGCGTGGGACGCACGCTGGTCAAAGTCACGGAAACCTCATTTGCGCAACGAGACCACGACCCCGAATCGTGGCTGTTTCATTGTTCACTATCGACAGCGTGTTAGCGAAACCCAAATTTTTCTTGAACAGAGCTGGCTTGACCCCAGGTAGCCCTCATCCGAGATCCAATTCCAGCAAGTCTTCGATTGTTTCCCGCCTGAGCAAGGTTATGATCTGACCTTCGCGGACAGCAATGACCGGCGGTCGGGGCACATAGTTGTAGTTGCTCGCCATGGAGCGGCTGTACGCACCTGAGCCCGGCACCGCGAGCAGGTCGCCGGCGGCAATGTCGGCTGGAAGGAACTCATCCCTGACCAGGATGTCGCCTCCTTCGCAGTGCTTGCCGACCACCCGGGCGAGCACCGGAGGGGCGGTGGAACGGCGGGAGGCCAAGGTGGCCGAGTACTCCGCCGCATAGAGCGCGGTCCGAATGTTGTCGCTCATCCCCCCGTCGACTGCGACGTAAAGACGGCTCGCCCCGCCGTCCAGTGCCACAGGCTTAACGGTGCCGACGGTGTAGAGGGCGAAGGTGCTGGGACCACTGATGGCCCGACCTGGCTCGATCGATCCGTGCGGCACGGCGACGCCGAGCGCTGAGCATTCATTGGCGATGATCTCGCGCAGGGCACGCGCCAGCGCTGCCGGTGTGGACGGTGTGTCGGCACTGGTGTAGGCGATGCCAAAGCCGCCGCCAAGGTCGAGCTCGCCAAGCTCAACGCCGGTCTGAGCGGCGAAGTCGGCGTGCAACCGAAGGGTGCGGCGTGCCGCGACCCGGAACCCCTCCGCGTCAAAGATCTGCGAGCCGATATGGGAGTGAATGCCGATCAGCTCAAGCCATGGATGCTGGTAACAGGCGAATAGGGCATCTGCCGCTGAGCCGCTGGCGATCGAGAAGCCGAACTTCTGATCTTCGTGGGCGGTGGCTATGTATTCATGGGTGTGGGCTTCGACCCCGGTAGTCGCCCTGACCATGACGCGTGGCCGGATCTGCAGCTCCTCGGCTACCTGGCCGAGTCTGGTGATCTCGTCGAATGAGTCGATGATGATCCGTCCGACTCCGGCTGACAGCGCGTACCGCAGCTCCTCGACACTCTTGTTATTGCCGTGCAGCCCCACCCGCCGCAGATCGAGACCGGCGCGCTGCACCACAGCCAGCTCACCACCAGTACACACATCGACGCCGAGTCCCTCTTCGCTCACCCAGCGAGCCACGGTGGTACAGAGGAAAGACTTGGCCGCGTAGTAGACATCCCAGTCCCGGAATGCATCGGCGAAGGCGCGGGCCCGTGCCCGCAGATCGGCTTCATCCACGACATAGACAGGTGTGCCGACCTGGTCGGCAATCGCGACGACATCGAGGCCAGCCACTGTGAGCAGACCCGCGGCGTCCTTCCGGATCCCGGTGCTCCACAGGCTTTGCAGTAGGGCGTTGACATCGCTGGGCATTCTCAGCCAGCCGGGAGCCCGCGCGGCGGAATCGGCGTGGATGGAGCCGGCCACGTGGGTATGGGTCACATCGCGGAACTGTGCCAGACCCTGGAAAACGGGCGCGGACTTATCAGCCCGCGGACATGCCAAGCGGAACTAGGACGACGCCGAGATGTCTATAGTGCGACTTTCTGCCAGACGCACTTCGCCCGGATCTGGGCGAATTCGGCCGTCAACAGTGACGACGAGGCCGCGGCATGCCGACCCAAGGCAATGATCGTCAAACCGCACTCCCCAGACGTGGAAGAACTGTCCGAGTGTTACGCCATCGGTTTCGCGACCCTCCAGCCACACCTGACCGGTGCTGTCGTGGGTATGCACCGGAGCCTGAACCGCGCGAAGGCGGTCGATTCCGACGTACGGGGGCACTTCAACTGCCGCGCCATCCACAGTGATGCGGAGACTGACGACGCGCGAATTCTCGTTGCTGCTCAGCGGCTGCGCTTCCAGTCCAGCAGCGGCGATGTAGGAGACGGCGTCCTTAGGCGCGTTCCATGGAGGCGGCGTGCTTCGCTCTGCGGCTGGCGGTGGCGCAACTTGGCGGACGCAGCTGCTGAGCACCAGCAGCACGAGCAGGGCCGCCCCCGCAACGTATGTGCTCCACCGACCGCCCGGCACGGGTCGAGAATAGAACGACGACATCGGCCGTACCGCTGCGAATGGATAGCTGGTCGCACGCTGGTACATTGCCTTTCGTCCCAACACGCGGCCACGTTCGCTACCAGCTGGCCCCCGTAGCTCAGGGGATAGAGCACCGCCCTCCGGAGGCGGGAGCGCGAGTTCGAATCTCGCCGGGGGCGCCAGCATTTCACCTTGTCAGCGGCCACACCCTCGAGGAGATGTACGCCATCCGGCATGGCCGCCTGGAACGGGTGCCGGACCTGGTGGTGTACCCCTCGACCGAAGAGCAGGTCACCGCCATCGTCAATGCCGCCGCCCGCCACGACGTCTGTCTTGTTCCTTATGGCGAGGGCACCAACGTGACCGACGCGCTGCGCTGCCCGGTGGACGAGGAGCGGAGCATCGTCTCGGTGGACCTGAGCCGCCTCGACCGCATTCTCTGGATCGATCCGGTCAACATGATGGCGTGTATTCAGGCGGGAGCAGTCGCCGGCTCCAGGCCGAGCTGGCCCGCCATGGTTTCACGCTGGGACACGAACCCGACAGCGTCGAGTTCTCCACCCTGGGCGGGTGGATCGCGACCCACGCCAGCGGGGTGAAGAAGAACCGGTACGGCAACATCGAGGACCTGGTCCTCGACGTCCACGTGATCACCGCGTCGGGTCCGCTCTCGCGCCCGCACGTCGCGCCCCGGGAGTCGGCCGGCCTCGATCCCCGGCGCTGGCTATTCGGCTCCGAGGGCACCCTCGGCATCATCACCCAAGCGGTGGTGAAGATCTTCCCGCTTCCCGAGGTCCAGAAATACGATTCGGTGCTCTTCCCCTCGTTCGAAGACGGGGTGGGATTCCTCTACGACCTGGCGCGCGAGGGCCGGCCGCCGGCCAGCCTGCGGCTGGTGGACAACCTCCAGTTCCAGCTCGGCCAGACCTTGAAGCCCACTTCCCGGGGAGCCAAGGCTCTGGCGAGCAAGACGCAGAAATTCTTTGTCACGAAGGTGAAGGGATTCGATCCCGACCGCGTGGTCGCGTGCACCCTGCTCTATGAGGGGCGGCGCGACGAGGTGGAGATCGAGGCCGCAGCCGTCGCCGACCTGGCGAAACGCCCAGGGCCGACGCGGATACCAGCTCACCTTCGGCATCGCCTACATCCGCGACTTCGTGATGAAGTACTGGATCCTGGGCGAATCGTTCGAGACCTCGGTGCCCTGGAGCGAAGCGATCGCGCTGTCGGACAACGTGAAGCAGCGGGTGCACCGCGAGTATGCGGCGCGTGGGCTTCCCGGCAAGCCGTTCGTTACGCCCCGGGTGACCCAGGTGTATCAGACCGGCGTCTGTATTTACTTCTACTTCGGGTTCTGCCATAAGGGAGTGGCCGACCCGGCGGCGTTGTACGCCGAGCTGGAGCACGCGTCGCGGGACGAGATCCTCAAGTCGGGAGGATCGCTCTCCCATCATCACGGCATCGGCAAGATCCGGCAGCGGTTTCTCCCCCGGGTGTTCTCCAAGGCCGCGCTCTCCTGGACTGCGGAATTCAAGCGGGCAGTCGATCCGGGCAACCTTTTCGGGATTTCGAACCAGGCGACGAGTCTTGAAAGCGACCGGCTCGCTTCCGCGACTGGGCGGCCTCGCGATGACTGACCGCGACAAGCCTGACGCACGCTTAGGGCGCGCTAGCCGGCCGCGACCCCGTCAAGCCAACGGCCGCGAGCGGCCTACGCGGCAAAATGCAAAGCAAAATTGAGAATTTTGTGTTTGTCCTAGAAAACAATCCCCAGGTAGAGGCCTGGGGCAACCAAGCGAATCTCGTCTCGAATCCAGCGCGCCAGGAGCGAGGTCTCGCGGTAGTCGAGAATGATTGCTTCTTTCTGGTCGAACCAACTCTCCGCGTAATAAACCTTGGCGCGGATGGAGTGCGCACCGATAGGGCCGATCTCATTCCTGAGCTCTCCGCGCTCGGGATCGAACACCTTGCCTTTCCAGGCAATCAGATGTGCGAGCTTGGCGGCTACGTCGCTTACTGGGGTGTCGGGTGCGAAAATGGCCGTCCCGTCACCGTCTCCTACGGGAATCGGACCGGCCGGCGAGGCGCTGAAACAGCTCGTCGAGCTCGTCGTGAGACATGCTCAGCAGATCCACTGCAGTCACAGACACCTTTGCACCTCCGGATCCGAACGACTCAGCGCCGACCGGAACGGGATCCGATCGTCAGGTCGTAGATGCGGCCGGCTGTATCGCACCGGATAACTCGGATCAGTGTCCCATCGTCAATTCGCGGTTGTAAACGCACACATTTGTGCTGTCCGAACGCATCGGCTAGGCACGGTCAGCCTTTGGCTCTTAGCCAACGCACTGCCATGATCGTGGCCGGCCAGCAATAGGATCACCGTTGAGCATTGCACTACGGCCCCTGCCTCGACCCGCGACGTCCGTATCACGACGGGCTGAATGTGGCGTGGGCCGCGGTAGCCGCAATCAACGCTTCCCGGGCCTCGATCAACACCGCGTTGACACTGATATGGCACCTGAAGAAGCAAGTCAAAATCGAACCCAGACCTTTCGTATGAGGATTCAACTGACCTCGTCGGGTGACACTTCCGCTAGGCGACCCTCCAGCGGCCGCGCTTACTGGCGAGTAGCCGCCGTTGCCGGGTGCGACAGCCCGGTGCCATCAAGGGTGGGCTGTCGTGCGTAGTCTGCTCAGGCTTTCGGACCGAGCAGTGGAAATCCGGCGAGGATTTGCTGCAAGTGCATCACCTGACGAGGTATGAACTCGGCGATGGTGAGGGCGACGACCTCGCCCGCACCGTCGATGTCGGCTACCACGCGGCGCGCCTGTGCAGTGGTCAGGCCACCCCGATCGGCGCCCAGACCCAGCTGGATCTCGTCCCCGTCGATCGTGTCGACGTCAAAGTGGATGGCCACCTTTGTGGCGCCGGTGGTGTCGAGCCAGTCGAGCAGGGGCGCGCTGGTGGACCGCAGCGCGTCAGGGCTGAACACGCTCGCAGCTGCTGAAGCACCACGGCCTTCGCCTCGATGCCGTCGCGCTCCTCAAGCCCGATATCGCCCATCTCGACGGGCACGACAGCGGCCGGGCCAGCGTGCTCAGGCAGCACCGCTTGGAGCACCTTCGCGCCAACCGAGTAGCCGCGCCGAGCGACATCGAAGGGAAACTCAGGAGCCAGCGAGCGAACGCTCCCGGTACCGGCACCCTGCCACTGCGGCCACACCAGACGCACGTGTGCGGCAGCGGTGATCGGATCCACTTGGTTCAAGCGTCTCTCCTGTCGCGGTGACAATGGCACCGTAACGGGACAGTCAATTGAGACACGTCGCACGCTTCCTCCACTGATCGGGCGGGGGTGGGGTCACGTGCTGTGGTGGTAGCCGAGGTCATCGTTCGCATTTCGTTGGGTCCGGTACTGCTGACCGAGTACGGGTCACCGTTGGAAAAGCAGGAGCAGCCCTACGCCTGACGTCCGGCTGATCCCGCATCGACGGCGGCGTCAGCCGATACGCTCGGCCAGGGACACGATGATCCCCTCTGGTCCGCGCACGTAGGCCATGCGCCAGCTGTGTTCGCACTGGCCGATGCCGCCGACCAGCCAGGCGGCTGCAGCGTTTGCCGGCAAGTCCAGCGTGCCTACGGTCTTCATCGCCGAGCAGTGGTGAAGCGATCGCGAGGGCGACCTCCTGCCGTTCGTGGAGCAAGGGCCCGAGTCCCGCGACGACGAACCGACGAACTGCCCAACAACTGGCAATGGCCGAGTTCTGCGCTGAGGATCCTCGCAAGCGGACCATGACCGGGTTGATCATCGATAGTGGTTCGGCGGGATAGTGAGCGTCGATCCTTGGTTTGCCCAATCCGACGGCCCGCTCGGCACCGCAATCCTGTTTCCAGGCCGGATGTTCGGCATGGCTACTCCCGTGCTGCATTGGCCGACGGTGTTGCTGACTCAGATCGGCTGGTCGTGGGCCGCTGGCCGATACCGCGCTCGACCAAGCGCCGGATGATCAGCCGGTACTGGTCGTTGCCAAGTCGACGGGAAGCGCGCAGCGATCTCCGCGGCGTCGAGCACCTCGTGCTCTAGGCCGTGCATGCGCGCGGACGCGAGGCTGCCGGTGAAGACGGGACTCTCGGGGTCGCCGATGTAGATCCCACCGCACAGCCGCAGCAGGTCCCGGCCCGACTCTTGCGCGAGCTCGTGCCAGCCCTCGTCGCGCGGCGGAGCCAGGGCACGTACGCCGAGCTCTCGAAGTAAGACTGACGCACGATCCGCGTGCCACGTGCGCGGACCCCTGGTCGTGGGCGGCGCCGAAGGTCTCTAGCCCTAGGACCCGTAGGCGTGCCGTGAGCGCCGCACGTCACCAGCCAGTAGGTAGCTGTTGCTGTCTTGAGGTGCTCGAGCACTCGGCGCCACGACTCGGCATGCGAATCATCGCTAAGCATCACCTGAACTGACAGAGGCTGCCTCGCGGGCTCCACCGTCACCAAACCTCATTGTCTTGCGCCAGAGGATGGCTATCGCCCACCACTTAGACCCTCGCTACGAGGAGCATGCGCGCGCTCGCCGGAGGGAAACTGCGCTCCATGCTCGGGGAAAGGCATACACGTGATCGGTTCATCCCGCCGGGCCTTGTCGAATCACACCGCGCACCTCGTCCAGCGAGATTCCGGGTTCCAATTCGGTCATCCACCAAGTCGCGCCCGCTTCTGCGTAAGGGGCAACATCGCTGCCGGGACGAAGCTCGACGGCGATGTCATAAGGCGCCCTGTTATTGCCGCGCAGCTCGCGGACGGTCGCCACGGCTTGCGCCAACTCATCCACACCTTCGAGGTTGACCGGGAAGAACCCGTCGTAGCGCGCTGCCCTTCGCAGCGGCTTGAGGTTTCCCGGCAACGCCGCAGCCCACACTGGTATTCGCGGCCGTTGCACCGGCCGAGGGAGAAACTGCACATCATTGATAAGGTAATGCTCGCCGCGATGGTTGACCGGCTCGCCGGACCAGGCCGCCACAAGGATCGCGAGTGCCTCGTCGAGCATCTGACCCCGCGCTCGATCATCGACCTGCTCCCCGGTCTTGGAGAACTCCCCGGCGAACTGGTCGCTGCCCAGACCCACGCCGAGGATGAGGCGGCCACCGCTGAGCCGATCCAGCGTCGCGGTTTCCCTTGCCACCTTGGCCGGGCGCCGGCGCGCAAGCGGGGTGACCATGGGGCCCAGCATCACCTCTTCGGTCGCGGCCGCGATCGCCGCCAAGGTGATCCACGGATCGGCCACTTCCTTTATCGGCTCACGCCAGCGGAGCTGATCCCACACAAACACCCCGTGCCAGCCCCACTCCTCCGCATCGGCGGCCAGCCGCGCCACAACCCGCGGGTCGGCAAGCTCCTCGAACAGCGGCAGCCACAGACCAGCGCGCATGTCGCCATGAAATCAAGCCATGGAGTCGACCGGCAAGTTCCTTCGGCCGGCTCAAGGCGACGCAGTGACCGCCATCGATCTCGCGGGGGGGGGCGATTCGCAGCCGTTCTGTGATGACCCGGCGCAACCAGTCGACGGGAAAGAGGCGGTCGTCGCGACACATCAACACCCTCGTCAAAACGTCCGGCCACCTCTTCAGGCGCGAGGGTTCGTTCATGCGCGCTTCGGACTGCTGCCGCATGCTCGGCTGGCGTCCGTGTCGGCGTCATATCGCCGCGAAGGACGCGGTCGCGTTGAGCGATACGGCGACGCAGCCGAACGTCCGGATCTGCCGCGAGTCGCGCGCATCGCCCAGGCCATCGCGCAGAAGGAACCGCCTGCGGGACACGTCGTATGAAGTTGGCGACGACCGGCGCGATCGGACAGGCTGAACCATGAGCAGTCTGGCTGTACTTCGCGGGGTCGATGCAGTCACGGTTCCAGTTCCTGATCTTGACCAGGGGCTTCAGTTCTATCGAGACCAGTTGGGTCATGAGCTGGTGTGGCGCAACGATGCTAAGGGCCAGGTGGGACTGCGCCTGCCCGAAAGCCAGGCAGAGCTAGTCCTCAGTACGATGAACCTGGCGCCAAGTCTCCGGTGTGTCCTTAGGGCCTCTTGAGTAACCCTCACCTAGCCGTAGTGCTGCTCGAGGAGCTCGCTCACACCCAGATCGGTCAGTGCTCGGGCGTAACGAGGGAACACGACGTTCCAGAACCCGTCCTGGGTTGCGGTCAGGCCAGGATGGAGGCCGACTGCGGTGGCGAGTCCGCTGGCTGGCATGAGCAGCGCCATCCGGTAGTCGTCTCTGCACTGGTCCAGGGGGTAGTCGGCGACACCGCGCTCGGTCAACACTGAGTGGTAGATCTCCAGGAGCCGATCCTCGTGGCGACGCCGCTCGGATGTGTCCAGGTGGGCGACGATGAAGTCGGCCAGATCGAGCACCGGTCGGGCTGCTGTCGTCAGCTGCCAGTCGATGAGTGCGAGCGACGGTTCGCCGTTTCCCGCGAGCAGGATGTTGTCCCCCTGCACGTCGTGGTGGATTAGCGTTCGCGGAGATTGCGTGTACATGGAGATGGAGACTGCATACAGGTAGCGCGCGCAGAGTTCTCCGGCCGAGAGGACCTCTTCCGTAACCGGAATGCTTAGCTTGCCCAGGAAGGACTCCCAGTTTTGGATCAGCACCACCGGTGCCTGGTCGGGCGTCAGGATGCCCTTCATCGGCAGCCACGGGGTCTGGTCGAGCCGCGCGTCGCCCCACCAGGCTGCGTGCAGCCTACCCAGTTCCCGGATGACCAGCTCTACCTCGTCGACACCCCCACCTGCCGAATTGAGGTTGTGCATCCAGGTGAGGTCCTCGAGCAGAAGCAGCGACGCTCCAGTGTCCATCTCAACCTCGCCGAAATAGCACCGTGGCGTGCGGACCGGGCAATCAGCAGCGAACTCACGATAGAAGCCGATCTCGCGCTCGTAGAATCCGATCGAGTGGACGGTTGCGCGCACTTCCGGGTGGAGGGCAGAGAACTTCGCCAGCAGCGACGAAGGCGCGCCCGCCTCCGCTTTGTCATAGCTGATCCGCAGTCGGCGAAGCTGTCCTGTCATCCCCATATGGCCCACAGGGCCAGACTGGATGGACGTGACCCTGGCATCGTCGATGGCCCCTGCTTCGCGCAGGGCGGCGGTGAGCCAGTCGGGGGTGATTCCGTCGGTATCAGCCGGAACGCTCATGAGGAGCCGTACATCAGAGCCTCGGCCGCCTGGAATGCGGTAAACCAGCAGGTCGCGGAACGCGACCAGCGCTGGCCGGTACACGCACGCCTACCGCCCTCACGAGGACATTCTCCCGCAGAGCGGGCGCGCCGCTAGGTGCGCCCGGCGAAGAACAAACGTTCGCGATCACTCCCTTTGGCGAACACTGCGGGCATTCCGATAACCGACCGGCGAGCGGGACGCCAGCGTGTGGCAGCGGACGTACCACCGGAACGTTCTGTGTGTCGAATCGGGAACCGCATGCGGCCGCGGACGGCGGCGGCGATGACCGTCAGGGGCGCCGGATCGACCGACGGTCCCGGCATTGGCAAGTGATGGAGTGCAACGCGCTGAGCGGCGGCGCAGCCGGGACGGGAGCACCTGTTCCAACTGGCCAAGCTCGCCGGTGGCGGGGTCTTAAGATGCCGCCATGGCACGGACGGACACAGCCTCGCGGGTGATCGCCGCCCCGCTGGACCATGTCTTCGCGGCCCTCGTCGATCCCGAGGCGCTCACGGCCTGGCTACCACCCGACGGGATGAGCGGCAGATTCGAGCGATTCGACGCGCAGCCGGGCGGGTCGTACCGGCTCGTGCTGACCTACGCGGACGCCTCGAATGCACGCGGCAAGGCCACCGCGGACTCGGACATCGTCGAAGCCCGTTTTATCGACGTCGTCCCTGGTGTGCGAGTGGTGCAGGCCGTCGACTTCGTTTCCGACGACCCGACCCACGCTGGCACCATGACAATGACCTGGGAGGTCACCGCAGTCGACGCCGGGACCCGTGTCGACATCCGCGCCGACGACGTCCCCGCCGGCATCTCCGCGAAGGATCACGCTGCCGGACTCGCCTCTTCACTCGCCAACCTCGCCACCTACCTCGAGCAGTAACCGAAGCGGGCACGACCGAGGTGCAGGCCTCGGCACGCGCCGCTGGTCTCAAAATTCCGGATCGAGGAAGGCTGCCCGACGCGACGCCGACGCGCCCGACAAGGAGCGCTCGTAAGAGGATCTCTATCCGGGCGTCCCGTCGCGCTCGCTTTTTTGGGCGAGCTGCTGTAGTTGCCATTCATACACGCCGGGCAGCCAATCCTTGCCGAACGTGGCCGATGGGCCGATGCGCGGGTCATCGGGAGCATGGCCGTCACGCAAGGCGCGCACGTACGCGCGATCCTGGTCGATCCGTGCGCGTACCTGATCAGCTCCGCCGACGGACCCGTGACCGGGGACGAGGACATCAACGTCGTCCGCCACGTCCTCGAGCAGCCGCAGCCCAACGAGGTAGTCCTCAATCGGATTCGCGGCGTCCAGGTCGGGGAACGGAATCAGGATGTCAGAAAGCATGTCGCCGGCCACGAGAACGCCGCGCTCCTCGATCAACAGCGCCGCATGGCCCTGGGCATGCGCCGGATGCTCGATAATCCGGACTTCAGGGCCATCCCAAGGAATCCGCGCAGTGTCGGCAGGCAGATCGGTGATGAGGCCGAACAGGTCCAGCGGTATCTCCTCGGCGATTTCCGGCGGTAACCCCTCGGCGACGCGGGCCTTCCAGTCCGCGTTCGACAGCAGATCTCGCATATAGGCTGCGCAGCGGGCTGTACCGTAACGGGGCGCTTCGCCGAGCTCGGCGTGCCAGAGCACGTGATCCCAATCAGGATGCGTCGAGAAGCCTGCCACAACGGGCTGCCCCAACTCGCGAAGGTCGTTCGCGAGGCAGGCCATTTCGGAGCCTTGTATCCCGGGGTCGATGAGCAACACGCCGGCCCGGCCTTGCACGACAACGGCGTTGTTCTGGAGTAACTCGCTCTGGTGGACGAGCACACCCTCCGCGACCTGCGTCAGCATGGGGCTCCTTCCGCTTGTCGTTTGCAACCGCTTTCCGAGACGGTAGTACCAGGCGGTGGTAGCCGCGGTCGGGGTGCCCGATCAACGCCATCATGGGCGCTCGGCGATCGCTGGAGCCTGCTCGTCCTCCGCCACGTCGTTTTCGGAGACCGTCCGCTATTTCCGAGAACTGCAGGCCGGCTCAGAAGAGGGGATCGCCTCTAATATTCTCGCCGACCGACTCAAGCGACTCGTCGAGTTGGGATTGCTCACCCGTGAGAACACGCGAGCCGGCCAGCGGGCGCACTACAGCCTGACCGAACCCGCGATCCAACTCGTACCCGTGTTCGCGCAGCTCGGCAGCTGGGGACTTCGCCACGGGCCCACGAGCCGCGCGCTGCGCGTTCGCGCCGAGCTGCTCGAACAAGGCGGCCCCGCGCTATGGGAAGAGTTCATGGACGAGCTTCGCCGCTCGCACCTTGGCTCCAAATCCCCAGCGCGATCACTGAGCGTTCGTGAGCGCCTGAACGCGGCCTACCTCGCTGCTACCCAACTCCTCGTAGCTGCCAGGCAGTCGACCATGTCCAAGGACGCCGACGGACGCCGCCCCGAGCTGTCTCACATGTGAACCGCCTGCGGGACACGTCGCATGAAGTTGGCGACGACCGGCGCGATCGGACAGGGTGAACCATGAGCAGTCTGGCTGTACTTCGCGGGGTTGATGCAGTCACGGTTCCAGTTCCTGATCTTGACCAGGGGCTTCAGTTCTATCGAGACCAGTTGGGTCATGAGCTGGTGTGGCGCAACGATGCTAAGGGCCAGGTGGGACTGCGCCTGCCCGAAAGCCAAGCAGAGCTAGTCCTCA
This sequence comes from uncultured Actinomycetota bacterium, assembly GCA_963836855.1. Lineage (GTDB taxonomy): Bacteria > Actinomycetota > Actinomycetes > Propionibacteriales > Propionibacteriaceae > Microlunatus. The sequence goes on from CAWILN010000025.1 coordinate 14,198, forward strand.
GTACCAACCTCGAATATGCCGTGAACTGGCTGGTGACGTCGGTATCAGAGGCCGTTGAGAGGATCCTCGAGGCGGGCGGAAAGGTGATCCTCGAGCCGACTCAGATTCCGGTTGGTCGACTCGCCGTCGTCGACGATCCCTTTGGCAACGCGCTCGTCTTGCTCGATCTGTCTGCGGGACGTTATGTGACTGATGTAGATGGCCGTGTGCTTGGCGTTCAGCCGCCCGCCGCTGACCAGCCCTAACAGGTGCCATAGCCCAAAGGCGGGGGTCCAGACGTCCACCGCCTCAGCAATCCGACGGAGCTACTGGACCGCTGTCGCACCTGAGCCCCGTGCGTGGCGGCAACGTAGCCACGACGATTTTCACGACCGTCGCACCCTCGTCGATCCACGTCGAGCGTGCTCACGCTCCTCAATCACCCGGCTCGGGTCAGCCAACCCCGAGGCGTCCTGCACTCTCGCACCGCGCTACCGAAGCGAGCCACCTCCACACGTGTGATTGCGGACAGGTCGCGCCGAGCCCCTGTCGGCTGGCTATATTCGCCGGATCCCTCCCGATCCACAACCAACCCCCAACTTCGCGATCGGCTCGCACAGCGAGTCTTAGCCTCCCCGTGACGAAGGCCTTCACGCCTGCGTCCGGTGTCAGTGATCGATCCTGCTTCGCTTCGCCGCATTCATCCTGTTGGCCGGTTGGTACGGACGTTGCTGCCCTGATCGCCACCCGTCAGCTGATCCACAAGGGCGGAAGAACGTCGCTAATCAGTGTTGCTATCTACCGGTATTCATGATTACTATGTACCAGTAGTCATCATGACTGAGTAGCAGGGAGGGCCTCGTGGGTAAACAAGCGACCGAGATGCTCAAGGGCACGCTGGAGGGCATCGTCCTGGCGATCCTCGCCGGCCGGTCTGCGTACGGATACGAGATCACGGCGTGGCTGCGAGACCAGGGATTCACCGACATCGCCGAGGGCACCATCTACGCCCTGCTCGTGCGCATCGAGCAGCGCGGCCTCGTCGATGTCGAGAAGGTCCCGTCCATGAAGGGACCGCCGCGCAAGGTGTATTCGCTGAACTCGCAGGGCGAGGAGTACCTCAACGAGTTCTGGAGGACGTGGAGCTTCCTCCAGAAACGGATCGAACAGCTCCGCCATGAGATCGGACACCCACAGGGAGAAGGAGAGTAGTCATGGCCGCACGATGGATCGAGTTGATCACAGGCTCGCTCGAAGACAAGAAGCGCTGGCGGGCGTACAAGACGCGCGTGCAACAGCTTCCACCCAGCTATCGCACGGCGGTGGGAGGCGTTGAGCGGTACCTGATGTACACCGGCCCCGGCGACGGCGACCAGCTCCAGCAAATGTTCGACGACCTCGCCGACCTGTTCGAGCGTGCCGCGGCCGACGGCACGCCGGTCCGCGCGATCGTCGGCGACGACCCCGTGGAGTTCGTCGAGACGTTCAAGAGCAACTACGGACTCGGCTCGTGGCTCGGAAAGGAGCAGCGCCGGCTCACCGAGGCGATCGAGCGCGCCGAGAACGATGAGGAGGCACAATGACCACCGCATTACAGAACCCGAGCGCATCCTCGATCCGCGTGGAGCGCATCGAGAAGTCCTTCAAGGACCTGCACGTGCTGCGCGGCGTCGACTTCGACGTGGCGCGGGGCAGCATCTTCGCCCTGCTCGGCTCCAACGGGGCCGGCAAGACCACGCTGGTGAGGATTCTGTCGACGCTCCTCAAGGCCGACGCCGGGGAGGCGAGCGTCGAGGGATTCGACGTTGCGGGGCAGCCGCAGGACGTGCGAGAGTCGATCAGCTTGACCGGTCAGTTCGCCGCGGTCGACGAGGTACTCACCGGCCGGGAGAACCTCATACTGGTCGCCAAGCTGCGCCACCAGAAGGACCCGGGTGCGATCGCGGACGACTTGCTCGCCCGCTTCTCGCTCGCCGATGCAGGCAACCGCAAGGCGTCGACCTACTCAGGCGGCATGCGACGCCGGCTGGACATCGCGATGAGCCTCATCGGAAACCCGCCGGTCATCTTCCTCGACGAGCCCACCACCGGACTGGACCCGCAGGCCCGGATCGAGGTGTGGCAGACGGTCAGGGAACTCGCCAGCAACGGCATGACCGTGCTGCTGACCACCCAGTACCTCGACGAGGCCGAGCAGCTCGCCGACCGCATCGCGATCCTGCACCAGGGCACGATCATCCAGAACGGCACCCTCGCCGAACTCAAACAACTTCTCCCGCCCGCCAAGATTGAGTACGTCGAGAAGCAGCCCTCCCTCGAGGACGTCTTCCTCGCGCTCGTCGGCGGCACAGGAGAAACCGGCATCACGGACGACGCCCCCACCAACGGCGACGCTCCGGCACGAAAGGAATCCCGATGACCACGCATGTCCTCGGCGACACCGGCGTCCTCACCGGGCGCTCGCTGCGCCACATCCTCCGCAGCCCCGACACGATCATCACCACGGCGGTCACCCCGATCGCGCTGATGCTGCTGTTCGTGTATGTGTTCGGCGGCGCGATCAACACCGCCAGCGACGAGTCCTACATCGACTACATGCTCCCCGGCATCCTGCTCATCACGATCGCGTCGGGCGTCGCCTACACCGCGTACCGGCTCTTCCTCGACATGCAGGGCGGCATCTTCGAACGCTTCCAGTCCATGCCGATCGCCAGGTCGAGCGTGCTCTGGGCGCACGTGCTCACCTCCCTGGTCTCAAACCTGGTCTCGGTCGCGATCATCGTCGGCGTCGCGCTGATCATGGGGTTTCGCACCGGAGCGTCCGTCGGTGCGTGGCTCGCGGTCGCCGGCATCCTGGTCCTGTTCACCCTCGCGCTGACTTGGATCGCCGTGATCGCCGGGCTCTCGGCCAAGACCGTCGACGGCGCGAGCGCGTTCAGCTACCCGCTGATCTTCCTGCCGTTCATCAGCTCGGCGTTCGTGCCCACCGACTCGATGCCCGGCCCGGTTGCCTGGTTCGCCGAGAACCAGCCGGTGACCTCCATCGTGAACACGATCCGAGCCCTGTTCGCGCAGGAACCAGTGGGCAGCGATATCTGGATTGCCCTCGCCTGGCTAGTCGGCATCCTCGTCGTCGCCTACGCCTTCGCGGTCGCTATCTACCGTCGCAAGATCAGCTGAGGCGGAGAGCTCCGCGCAGGGCCGCCCGATCACGCCACAGATACCGCCCGCTTCCTCTCAACGGGAGGCGGGTGGCGTCGTCGTTACCCGTCGTGACGCGTACGCGAGCGAGGCGGCCAGCGGGTACAGGATCCTCTTTCTCAGCCCTCGCGTCGGCACAACCGACGCCGCCCTCACTGGGCGGTCAAGGGGCACCCGACGTCCCAACGGATCCTCGCCCTGGCCGGGCGGCGTCCGCGGTACCTTCGCTGGGGTCGCCGTCACATCGTCATGGCCGCCGCGGTGTGCCAGTTGTGCTGGACCCGCAGTCGCTACCATCTCTTCGAACTCACTGTTTCTGCCAGGCTGGGTACGAGCTCGCACCATCGCGGTCTACCTCACGATCTTTCTCGGCGTCCAGGCAGGCCGTCGCCGCACCCATCTGGGCCATGGTCACCGAACAGACCCAAGAGTCCAACAGTAATCCGAGGTGTCAGACCAGGGTGGTCCATCGCGCCCCGCAAGGGGACCTCTAACGGGCAGCGGCGTTGTTTGGCTGAGGAACCTCTTTGCGGAACGCGATCCGCAAAGAGCTCGGAAGCCGGCGCCGGTCAAGCTCTGGACGGAAAGTGTCCAAGGTCAGTGGAAGGTTCCGCGCCCTGACGCCCGTCGCGTGGTAGGCGGCATTGGCGATCGCGGCTGCTGCGCCGACAATGCCGATCTCGCCCAATCCCGAGCTCCCAGCACGCCTGGAGGTGCTTCAGGTTCCTCGAGCCAGATCGCGTCGATGTCCTCGATGTCTGCGCAGGTCGGGATGTCACTTACGCCTCAATGGGATCAACCGGCTGCATCGGAACGCCGCGCGGAAAGGCGACCAGTTGGGTGACTAAGGCAATACCGAAGACCTCGATGCCTTCAACGAGTTTCACCTCTCCGGGCTGGCGCGAAGTCACAATCACCCTGGTGAAGCCTGCCTGCTGGGCTGCCAGAGTCGCGGGCACGATCCCGCGTACCGGGTGGGGCACGCGGTGTTCTTGGGTGGCCGGCTGCTGGTGTCATCGTTCCGTTCTGAGCACCTTCCTGTCGGTCTTTCCCTGGCGACATCACTAGCGAAGGGAGATCGGGTTACGGCTACGACACATGAAGCAGCCGCCAAATAGCGAAGACAACTGTCCGCGGTCTGTTCGTACGTGGACCACTGTGCTGCTCATATGTTCGAACGTGAACGCCCTGACGATCGGCGCGCACGAGCCGCGGTCGCACGTTGCCCAGGTGTTCGCGGCTGGGGGCGAGCGCACCAAGGCGCTACGTGACAGCGCGTGGGCGGCCCACCCGGCGGCTCAGGAGGCCCGCGATGCGGGACAGGCTGCCGCGAGCGACGCTACGCGCGGCCGGCCACGCGGTGGGTGCGGCGTTCCTCCACCCCTGGCAAAGCTATTCAGGTCAAGCACATTCTCGGATCGGCCGTGCATGCCGCACGAGCATTCGAACTTTCTGCCGGAGACGGTCCCGCCGTCGGAGTCGACCAGGTCGCGCAGTTTCGGATCCTTGCGCATCCCGTCGTAGTGGACGTCCTGAGGCGCCACCGAGCGCACCGCCTGCTGGTCGACGTGTCGGGAGCTGATTCGAATACTCGACGCATCGCTGCGACGACCGGCGACCCATCGGCTAGCGGGCACCCGCATCTGGGTTTGATGGAGTCCCGGGCATCGCCTAACCAATCAGGCCGTGACTCGGTTCGATGTCCTCCATGCCGACCACCAGTTCCGGTGAGCCGCTGCAGCCTCAGCGCACTCAACGAGATCAACCGGCGGGATCAGGCCGTGAGCACTCGCCAGACGTGGCCGGCCCGGTCACTCAGTCACCCGGGCCGGCCACCACAACCACCGGCAGCAAGTTCCGGATCAGAGTGTTCCTCGTTGCGTTCCATCTCGAGAGAGATGGCGGCCAGCAGGTGGGCCATGGACAGCGCCACGTCGGCGTCGCCCGGTTTGTCCGGTTCCCAGCGCAGCGGACGGCCTGGGGTCGGCTGCCGAAGGACCAAAAGTGGCGAGCACCCTGGCGCTGGTCATGCTTTTGATCGGCGAGAGTCTTCCCGACCACTTGCGTGAGAAGTACGCGCCGGCCCCGAACCCGAGGACAGTCCTGATGAACGCGGCGGGAGATCTCGGCCTAACCGTGCGATCCCGCTCGTAAAATGTGGTCTTCCATCAAAAGCCTTCGGTGAGCAGAATTGTCTGTTAAGCACATCGATCGGCACTGTCGTCATTACGACATGTCTGGAGGCATGCACACAGGCGCAACCAACGTCAACACCATCGGGAGGCCCCGTGTCCGAACAGTCTGAAGATCCTGTCACCACGGGCGAACTGGTCTCCCCAGCCGCCCCTGAGCCGTCCGTGAAGCGCAAGCCGATCTGGCGTCACTTGTATTTTTGGGTGTTGGTTGCCATCGTCGCCGGTGTCGTAGTGGGGCTCGTGGCTCCCGACTTCGCCGTTAAGCTCAGGCCTTTGGCTGACGGATTCGTCAAGCTGATCCGGATGCTGATCGCGCCGATCGTCTACACCACGGTGGTGGTCGGCATCACATCGTTAGGCAACTTGAGACAGGCCGGCCGGCTGGGCGCGAAGGCCCTCGGCTACTTCATCACCATGACCCTGATCGCGTTGACGATCGGCCTGGTGGTCATCAACGTCGTCGCTCCCGGCGAAGGCTTGAACGTGACGCCAGACCCGGCCGAGGCCGAGGGGACGCTCGGCACCCTGGAAGAGACCCCGACCGGCGTCGTGCCGTTCCTGTTGCACATCATCCCGGAGACGTTCGTCGGCGCCTTCGCCGACGGCGAGATCATCCAGGTGTTGTTTCTCGCCTTGCTGAGCGCCGTCGCACTGACGGCCCTCGGTGAGCGTGGCCGCGGGATCGTGTCTGGCATTGACTCGATCGGGAGGATGATGTTCCGAATCGTCCACATCGTCCTCTACGCCGCGCCCATCGGCGCCTTCGGCGGCATGGCGTACACGGTGGGCCGGTTCGACATCGGGGTGCTGGGGAACCTGGCGGCGCTCATGGCCTGTTTCTACGCGACGTGTCTGTTCTTCATCGTTGTGGTGCTGGGCGGAGTGGCCGCGGCGTTCGGGTTCAACATCTTCAAGTTCATACGACTCATCAAGGACGAGTTGCTCATCGTCTTGGGCACGTCCTCCTCAGAGTCCGTGCTGCCTCGCATCATGGCGAAGCTGGAGAACGCCGGCGCCGACAAGTCGGTCGTCGGCCTCACGATCCCGACCGGGTACTCGTTCAACCTCGACGGCACCTGCATCTACCTAACGATGGGAGCGATCTTCATCGCGCAGGCGACGAACACGCCGATGTCGCTCCCCCAGCAGATCGGGCTGCTCTTGCTCCTCCTCCTCGTGTCCAAGGGCGCGGCCGGGGTCACCGGCGCTGGACTGGTCACGCTGGCCGCCGGCCTGCAGGCCTTCGGCAACATCCCCGCTGTGGGCATCGCGCTGATCGTCGGCATCGACCGTTTCATGTCCGAGGCGCGAGCGCTCACCAACCTCATCGGCAACGGCGTCGCCACCATGGTCATCGCCAAATGGGAGGGTGAACGAGACGACGAGTGGTTCCGCGAGGTACTCGACAACCCGTCACTCATCGAGGACATCGACGTGCCCGAGGAGTACGAGACCGCGAAGGAGTACGCCGAATCCACCACGCCCCAGCCCACGACATGGAACAGACGGGGGCGGGATCGTGACCGTTGAGTTTGCAAGTGAGATGGCAAGCCGAGCCGCCGACATTGGGACTATGGCATGCGCAAGGAGGCCGGCCAAGCAACGAGTGATGGACCGCCCTCCCAACTCGTGGCCGAACCCTGTCCACGGGGTGATCTCGGCATCAGTCGAGAAGGTGCTGATTGACCGAGCGTCCATATGAGCTGGTTCATAGTCCGGCGGGTACGGTGGCTCGGGTCCGGATCCGCGGCGGCTCGATCCTGCCGTCACCCTTGCTGAATCGGGGGACGGCATG
>CAWILN010000026.1:0-68969 GCA_963836855.1 uncultured Actinomycetota bacterium
AGCCGAACAACGCCGCGTCTGGCTGGCCGAGGCGGCGGCAGTCCTCGGCGGCCGCGGCGCCATCACCGCGATGATCGCCACCGCATTCGCCCCCGACGCGGAGACCGCCCGCGTCGCGGATGCCAGGTGGGTCGCCGAGACCGCCGATCGGATTGTGTCGGTGATGGAGGATAGCCGACCGACCTGGCAGATGTGGCACGTCCGCGCCGAAGCCGAACGGCAGATCCGCACGATCAATCTCCCTGCCGAGCAGGCGAACCCCTGGTCGAGCTCCTCGTGGACGAGGTGCTCGACTACCGGTCGATAGCCCTGACGACACCGCCAGATGGCATCGAAGAACCAGAGGCACTGCGGCGGGCCGACGGGTCATCGGTGTACACCGTCGCCGGCGCCGACCGGTACACCTCGCAGCGGATTCTCGACGCCGAGCAGCGTCTGGTCGCCGCCGCCGGCCGCTGGGACGGGTACGTTATCGACCCGTCGGCGGTGGAGTTGGCGATGCTCGAGCTGGCCGCGAATGGCACTGCCCTTGATGCCGGGCAGGCGGTGCTGGTCCGCGACATGTGTACCTCCGGCGCGCGGCTGCAGCTCGCGATCGCACCCGCCGGCGCCGGGAAGACCACCGCCATGCGCGCCCTCACCCTTGCCTGGACCCAGGATGGCGGCCAGGTGATCGGACTCGCCCCGTCCGCCGCCGCGGCCGTCGTCCTCGCCGAGCAATCCGGCATTCCCGCCGACACCCTCGCCAAACTCACCTGGTCGATCAACCACGACGATCTGCCGGTTTGGGCAGCTCGGATCGGTCCGTCAACATTGGTGATCATTGACGAAGCCGGCATGGCCGACACCCTGTCCCTCGACACCGCCGTCCAGTTCGCCATCGGCCGAGGCGCCAGCGTCCGGCTGATCGGTGACGATCAACAACTCGCCGCCATCGGCGCCGGCGGCGTCCTCCGCGACATCAGACAAGCATGCGGCGCGGTTGAGCTCACCGAGCTCCACCGCTTCACCGACCCCGCCGAAGCCGCAGCAACAATCTCGCTTCGCGAAGGCGACCACACCGGACTGAACTACTACCTTGATCACGGACGCGTCCATGTCGGCGATCTCGCCAAAGCGACCGAGGACGCGTTCAACGCCTGGGCATCTGACCGCGCAGCCGGACTGGACGCGATCATGCTCGCACCAACCCGCGAGCTAGTCGCCGAACTCAACCGCCGCGCCCGTGATCAACGAATCGGCACTGCCCCGATCGGGCGCGAAACGCTCTTGGCTGACAGGAACCACGCAAGCGTCGGCGATGTGATCATCACCCGCACCAATACCGACAACTCCGCCTTTCGGCCACCGACTGGGTCAAGAACGGTGACCGTTGGACCATCACCCATGTCGGTAGACATGGCGAACTGACCGTCCGCCATAACGGCAGCAGGCTCGCCGTCCGGCTCCCCGCCGACTACGTTCGACCTCGACCGGCCTCGGCTACGCCACCACCATCCACGGCGCCCAAGGCATCTCCGTCGACACCGCCACGGAATCTTGACCGGCCAGGAATCCCGGCAGCAGCTCTACACGATGCTCAGCCGCGGCCGGCACGCCAACCACCTCTATCTTCAAGCCGTCGGCGACGGCGACCCGCACAACCTCATCCGTCCCGAGACCATCGCGCCAAGCACACCGACCGAAACCCTGCAGCAGATCCTCGCCCGCGACGACACCCCCAGCTCCGCCAGCACCCAGCTCCGCGAGCTCAACGACTCCGCCAGCCGACTATTCGACGCCGTCCAGCGGTACACCGACAGCCTCCAAGCCGCTGCCGAACAAACAGTTGGACCGCAGAAGCTGGCCGAACTCGACCTGGTCGATAAGTACATTCCTGGCCTCACCAATGAACCCACCTGGCCCACGCTTCGGGCCCACCTGATTAACCTCGCCGCTGAAAGCGGCGAACACCCGCTCGTCCATTTGCAAGAAGCCACGTTAGGACGAGATCTTTCCACCACAGGAGACATGGCCGCCGTCCTCTACTGGCGGCTCACCGCATTCACCACACCCGACCCGGGACCGCTACCCTGGCTCCCCGACATCCCAGCAAGACTCAGAGACGATTCGGCCTGGGGCGCGTATCTGACCAAGCGAGCACGACTTGTCGCCGACCTCGCCAGCCAAGTTCGAGACCAAGTCGACCGAGAGGCCGCCCCTCCCACCTGGGCGGCGCAGGGAAGCCATCCGAGCGCGACGCTCGTTGGCGACGTCACCATATGGCGAGCCGCGAACGGCATCGATTCCTTAGATCCACGACCAACCGGAGGGGACCAACTCGATACCGCACTCAACTGGTGGAAACAAAGCCTTGACCGGTACATAGCCCTAGCAACCAAGGCGCCGCACAACTCTGAGGTTGATCAGCAACAGGGTCGGCGTAGACCACGCCGTGACACTTACGCCGACCTCCAACGTTCATATCAGACACCGCGGTCGAACCCTCCGTCCGCGCCCGGTCGCTAGTATCCGCAATCACCGGGACCACAAAGCTGGACAGCGGCATTGTCTGTCGGATCGGGCCATCACACGCATGCGGTGCTACCCCACGACCAAGGACTACGTCGCCTGTGCGGCTCGCACGGCGATCTCATCGTCGCTGATCGCGAGCCGAGGAGCTTCTCCGCTTTCCTTCGTCCGGCGCGGCTAGACGGTAAAGGCGTCCCGGAACCGCTGGAGGGCGAGTTCGCTGTCACTGGACGCGTACGCTTCGAGCCCGATGGTGCCGTCGTAGCCCATCTCGGCCAACGCACGGGCGATGGCGGGATAGTTGATCTCACCTGTGCCGGGTTCGCACCGGCCCGGTACGTCGGCCACTTGGATCTCTCCGATGGCCGGGCCGCAGCGGCGGACGAGCTCGATCAGGTTCCCCTCGCCGATCTGGGCGTGGTACAGGTCGAGCATTAGCTTCAGTGCAGGGCTGTCGACCGCCTCCACGAGCGCGAGGCAGTCCGCCGCTTTGGCGAACGGCGTTCCGGGGTGATCGACGGCAGTGTTGAGGTTCTCGAGGACGAAGGTCACTCCTTCGCGCTCGCCGAGGCGGGCGATCCGGGTGAGGGTCTTTTCGGCGGCCAGCCACATCTCGCCGGTGACGATCTCCACCGGCTTCACGGGGATCCCGCCCTCACCCAGGCCGGTGCCGTGCAGGTTCAGCCGGGGGATGCCGAGCCGGGCGGCGACCGGGATGGACTGCTCGGCGGTAGCCAGCAGCTCGTCGGCGCCGTCGGGGTCGGTGAGGTTGCCCCGGATGTAGCCGGTCATCGACGAGAACGTCGCACCGGTTGCCACGAGCGCGTCGATGTCCTTGGCGGTCCAGTCCCAGATCTCGACGGCGAAGCCGAGTTCGTCGATCCGGCGGATCCGTTCCAGGAGCGGCAGGTCGGTGAACACCATCTCAGAGCAGACGGCGAGCTGGAACGCCATCACGCCACCGCCTCGCCGGCCGTACGGACGGCGACTGGGCCGTGGGTCTGCAAGGACTCGATGCAGGCCAGCGCGACGGCGAGCGCACGCCGGGCGTCGACGCCGGTGACGGAGGGCTTACGGGATTCGCGGATCGCCGCGGCGAACTCGACGAATTCGCCGGTGTACGCGTCGCGCATCAGTTCGGTGTCGCTGCGGACCGTGTCGGTGCTCCAGCCGGACGCGGTGAACAGTTGCGCGCTGCTGCGCGCTCCGCTGCCGACGGTCACCATGCCTTTTGAGCCGAAGACCTCAGCCACGTACGTCGTAGCCGTACGCCGCGGAGAAGTTCGCCTCGGCCACAGCGCGGGCGCCGTTGTCGAAAGTGATCACCACGACGGCGGTGTCGAGCAGGCCGGCGTTCTTGAAGTCCGGGGCCACTAGGGCGTCGGCGGTGGCGTAGACCTCGACCGGATCGGCACCTGGATTCAGCCAGAGCAAGGTGTCGAAGTCGTGGATCAGGGTTTGCAGGAAGATCGTCCACGGCGGAACGGCGGCCGGATTGGCCAGGCCCGGGTCGCGGGTCAGCGAACGCATCAGCTGAACCGAGCCGATGGCACCGGAGGTGACAGCCTCGTGAGCCGCGGCGAAGCCGCGGTCGAAACGACGGTTGAAGCCGACCTGAAGGATGACCCCGGCCGCCTCGGCCGCCGCCAACGCACGATCGGCGTCGGCCAGGTTGAGCGACATCGGTTTCTCGCAGAAGATCGCTTTTCCGGCAGCCGCCGCCGCGACGATCAGATCCGCGTGCGCCTCCGACGAGGCGGCGATGCCGATGGCCGGGATCTGCGGGTCGTTGATCAATTCGATCGGATCGGTGAAGGCGCGCGCGCCGTAGCGATCCGCCAGGGCTTGCGCGGCCTCGGGCCGCGGGTCGGCGACGGCGGCGAGCCGTGCGCCAGGCACCCGCTCGGCGATGATTCCGGCGTGCGAGGTGCCGATCCGGCCGGCGCCGATCAGTCCGATCACAACCGGTACTGCTGTTTCGACGGTCATGTTGATTGTCTTTCGACTCGATGGGACTAGAGCGCGCTAGTAGCTAGCGCGCTCTAGTATGAGCTATATGACCGACGATGCGCAAGTTGGCGGCTCAACCCGGCCTCGCCGACCAACCATGGAAGACGTCGCCCTCAGGGCCGGCGTCTCCCGACCACTGGTCTCGATCGTGTTCCGCGATCAGCCGGGAGCCAGCGAGGAGACCCGGGCCCGGGTCCGTGCAGCCGCGGCCGAGATCGGCTACCGGCCCGACACCCGCGCCCAGCTGCTGAGCCGCAAGCAGACCCGGCTGATCGGCGTCAGCTTCGGCGTCGGGCACGAGTTCCACGCCGAGCTGGTGACCGAGCTGTACGCCGCGGCGCAGGACAGCGGCTACGAACTCGTGCTGTCCGGCGTGACACCAGATCGTCGGGAGCAACGCGCCGCGCAGGATCTGCTGGCGTTCAGGTGTGACGCGGTGATCCTGCTCGGCCCCAGCGCACGACTCGCCGACCTCGCGGCCATTGGCCGCCAGACCCCGACCGTTGTCGTCGCCCGCGCAGTCACGGCTGAAGGGATCGACGTCGTACGGACCGACGACGTCACCGGAGCCGAGCTCGCGACAAGGCATCTCCTCGAGCTCGGCCACAGCCGGATCCTTCACGTCGACGGCGGGCGCGCGCCCGGTGCCGCGGAACGGCGACGCGGCTACCAGGCCGCGATGCGCGCCGCCGGTCTGGGACAGCTGGTCCGCATCGTCCCCGGCGGACTGACCGAAGCCGAGGGCAGTCGGGCGGCAGAGCTGGCTGATTGATCGGGCGCGACCGTGACCGCGCGACGGCAGCGTTCGTCTTCAACGACCAGTCAGCCGTCGGCTTCCTGGCCACCGTACGGGCCTCGGGCATCGACGTTCCACGGCAACTGTCCGTCGTCGGCTACGACGACAGCCGACTGGCGCGGGCAAGCTGGGCTCGGCTAACCACCATCGGTCAGGACACAGCAGCGATGGCCCGAGCAGCGGTGCAGCGAGCGATCGCGCGAATCGTCGGCGACCCAGCCGGCAAACCGGTATTAATTAAGCCCACCCTGATCGAGCGCGCCACCACCGCCCCGCCGACCGGCGTTCCTCCCAAAGCGCAGCACTAAGGTCGCTGATCGCCAGTACGGGAAGACTGGACCTCGGCTAAGGTGGGAACGTTGGCCGAGGAGCTTGCGGGTTGGGCGCTCACGCGGATTAATGTCACGCACGGGACGAGACTGGGCTCTGTGATTTTCAAGATCAGCGCTCCCCACATGACTCCCTACATGGTCTCTATCGAGCCTTAATTCTTGCTCATGGCGAGCGCGTCATATGGCCCCGGAAATGCGGTTTCACTAGGGAATATAGTCACGCGGTCTCATTGTTGATCATGGACTGTTTCTAATCTGTCGGTCGTAGGTTCGATTCCTACCGGGGGCGCAAAACATGCGACGTGGAGATCCGCAAGATCTTGTGCAGCACCAACGCGATCGAAAGCCTGAACGCGCGCTACCGGCGCGCGGTCAAGGCCCGCGGGCACTTCCCCACCGAGCAGGCCGCTATGAAGTGCCTGTATCTGGTCACCCGATCCCTGGACCCCAAAGGCAGGTCAGACACGATGGGCAACGAGGTGGAAGCCAGCCCTGAACGCCTTCGCAATCACCTTCGCCGACCGGATGCCGACGAAGACCAACTGATCATGAAACCGCCACTGCTCAGAAAAGAACCGTGAGCCGGATGCTTACGCAACCGAGGCGGGCGGTTCCAACGTCACGTGGTAGCCGAGTTGCTTCAGGGTGTGCAGAGCGCGTCGACGTTCGCGTTCCACGATCCGTTCGGTGAGGGTGACCGGGCCCGGGTCGAGATAGGGCTCGCCGGTAGCCAAGACACGGTAGGCGGCGATCAGGATCTCGTGGCCTACCGCGACCACGGCACGGGCGTCGCCGCGACGGCGACGGATCTGGAGGTAGCGCTCGTGGAGGTAGGTGCTCTTGGTGCGGGTCGCGGCGCGGCCGCTCTGCACTAGCGTCGCACGCAGCCACTTCGATCCCTTCCGGGTCCTGCCTGAGCCCCGCTTACCCGCGGAGTCACGCTGACCCGGGCACATCCCCGCCCACGAGGCCAGGTGCCCCGGGGTCGGAAAGACACGCATGTCGGGGCCGATCTCAGCCAGGATGGTCTCCGCCGATCGCCGGTCCACGCCGGGGATCGTGGCGAGCAGCTGAACTTGGGCGGCGAAAGGGCTGACCAACTCCTCAATGCGCGCGTCGAGCTCGGCGATCTCGGCCTCCTGGGCCTCGATGTGGTCCAGCATCCGCCGCAGCAGGAACGCGTGGTGCTCCCCGAACCGGCCTGTCAAGGCCTTGTTGAGATCGGGGATCTTGGCTCGCATCCGACCCTTGGCCAGGTCCGCCAACAACGCTGGGTCGTGCTCTCCGGCGATGAGCGAACGCATCATTGCTCGTGCCGAGACACCCATGATGTCGGAGGCGAACGTCGCGATCTTGATGCCGGCATCTTGCAGCACCTTGTGTGTCCGGTTGACCTGGGCGGTGCGTTCGTTGATCAACGCCTTCCGATACCGGGTCAGGTCGCGCAGTGCCCGGATCGGTGGCGGCGGCACGAAGCTGGGCGACAGCAACCCGTGCGCGAGCAGCTGAGCCAGCCACACCGCGTCGATCGTGTCGGTCTTGCGGCCCGGCACATGCTTGACATGCGCGGCGTTGGCCAAGATAACCGCGAAGTCGTCCTCCAACAGGTAGTAGACCGGCTTCCAATACACCCCGGTCGACTCCATCGCGACCTGGGTGACTCCCAAGCCCGCCAGCCAGTCCCGCAGCCTCAGCAGGTCTGGAGTGGTAGTGCCGTAGGTCGCGACCAACTCTGTAGCCGCGCCGCCACGGGCGGCGTCCGGCACCCGCGCACACACCACCACCTCCGCCTGCCCCACGTCGATCCCGGCGCACCGCTCAACGATCTGCTCCACCGCACCCCTCCTTACCAACGAGGTGCCGCCGCGCGATCGGAGGCCGCCGAAACAACCGATTCTGCTCGTCGTGCTCACAGGCAACAGTCCGAGGTGCCGACGCGGCCTCACGTCAGACTTACACACGGGCTACCGGCACCAAAGAAGCGCGACGTCACCACGCGCGACGGTCCACCACCAACTTTTCATCCGCCGGGGTGGGCGGAGCAAGCGCCGCGAGAGACTTACACCATTAATCGGACAGACCCTGCGCCGACGCCGGTTGACACTGAGCCCAGGACTACTGCGGTGATAAGGATTCCTCGTTTGCGGATCCAGCGTCCGTGGAGGCAGCGGATTTGGCGGCCGTTGACGATGAGGCCATCGCGGGATAGCAGGGCGGTGAAGGTTGCCTCGTGTGGGTGGAAGTGGATTTCGGCGTCTTGGTGGTCCAGCCATTCGCCGACTAGTGGGAACCAGGCTTTGTAGACGGCTTCTTTGGCGCTGAACAGCAGCCGGTCCCAGTTGGGGCCGTCCGGTGCCGGCCGAGTCGCGGCGAGGCGGTCCTGTTCGGTAGGTGTTGCGACCAGGTCCAAGACGCCGTCGGGTAGCGGTGCGTCGGGTTCGGCGTCGATGCCGATGGCGGAGATCCGCGGGTGGGGACCGACTGCGGCGGCGGCGTAGCCGGTGCAGTGGGTCATGCTGCCCTGCACCCCGGCCGGCCAGGTGGGTGCGCCGCCGACTCCGGGCAGGATCGGAACCCGTGCATAACCCAGCCGCTCGAGGCAGGCTCGGGCGCAGCTCCTTACGGCGGCGTACTCACGGCGGCGTGTCGGCAAGGCGTGAGCGATGATCTTCTCCTCCTCCGGAAACAGGTGCCCATCGGGTGCCTCGCCGAAGCGCTCCTCGCTCTCCACCCCGGCCGGCAAGATCAGCTCCAGCATGCGCTTGTTGCTAGCCGTGTCGGCGCAGTTCGTGGAAGAAGTCGTCGATGACGTGCAGGTCGCCGGAGGACACCACCTTGTCGTAGACGTTCTTGCCGACCGCCAGGTCGAGCACTCCGAGGCCGAAGGGGGAGAAGATCACCGGCCGATCCACCGGCACCATGACACGGCCGGCCATCACCTCATCCAATGTGCCCAGCAGAAAATCCCGGTTGCCCGTCAGCTGCTCAACCAGATGCGGTGAAGTGTTGGCCTTCAGGCAGTGATCGATGTCGTCGACAACATTGGTTGAGGCGAGCAGAATCTGTGGCGCGAGGTCCCGCAGCGACACGTGCAGCACCACCGGGGTGTGGCCGAACCACGACACCTCCCGGATATGCGGTTCAGCAGCGACGGTGGCGAACACCACTAGGTCGCTGGAGCGGATCAGCTTCTCGGCACTCTCGTGCACCCTAACCCGGCCGGTGGTGCCGGACTGTTCCAGATACCCGCGGAAGCCCGCCGCGCTGTCGACCGACAGGTCATGCACGCCGACCTCATCAAACGACCAACCAGTACCGACCAGGAACGTGTGAATGTAACGCGCGATCAAACCCGCCCCGACAAACCCGATACGGGCCGGACGGGGACGGCCCCGGCTCAACCAATCCGCGGCCAACGCCGCCGACGCGGCCGTCCTGGTGGCACTGATGATCGAAGCCTCCAAACAGGCGAACGGATAGCCGGTGTCATGATCGTTCAAGATCAACACCGCCGACGCCCTCGGAATCCCGGCCGCCACATTCTCCGGAAAACTCGAGACCCACTTCAAACCATCGACCCGGGTCGGCCCGCCGATCGAGGCCGGCAACGCGATAATCCGCGACGACGGCCGATCCGGGAAACGCAGAAAATACGACGGCGGGTTCACCGAATCCCCCGCACCATGCAGCCGGTAGGTGGCCTCAACGAGCTCCACGATCTCTTTTTCTTGTCCCTGCAGCGCCCGTTGGACCTGCGCACCGGAGATCACCGCGAACGGTGGCACCGTTGCTTGTTCGGCCTCTTCGGGCGCGGTCGCAGCGGGAAGCGTGGTGGTCATCGGGACCTCACCTCCTCGATGTCGGCGAGGTGTCGGATAGGCGTACCGGTTCGGCCATCCCGACCAGGATCTCGCGTGGCCCTTCGTAGGCCTCCCTGCTGTGCGCGGTGCGGATGTTGTCGACGAGCATCAGGTCGCCGGGCTGCCACGGCTCCCGCACCGTGTTGGCCTCATAGACCGCGTTGATCAGCTCCACGATCCCCTCGGTCAGCGGCTCACCGGTGCCGAACGCGTGTTGAACGGCAGCCCGTCGGCGCCGTACATCTCCACCAGGTACTCACGTACCTCGGGGTCGATCGTCCACTCGTTCAAAAACGCGATCTGGTTGAAGAAGCAGCGCTGACCGGTCACCGGGTGATGCACCACGGCGCTGCGGCGCTGCCGGGTGCGCAGTTCGCCGTCGGGTTGCCACGCGAACTCGATTGCATTCGCACGGCAATAGCTTTCGATGGCACTCCGGTCCTTAGTCCCGAACGCCTCCGCCAGGGTTGCCCCGATCTCGTCGTTGTAACTGCGGGTGAGAATCCAGCCGTTCTGCTCGAACCGCTCGGTCAACTCCTTGGGCAGCGCGTCCAGCACGGTCGGCGAATCCGACACCGCGGTGGCCCCACCCTCGGTGGGGGCGCCCAGGCAGCCGAACAGCAGCAGGCTAGGGACCTCGAGCCGGTAGCTCAGCTCATGGTGCATGCACATCTGTTGGTTCGCCGGCCAAGTCGCGGAGGAGTACACCCCGTCGGCGTAAACCTGCCGACGAGCGAAGGCCTCCCTCTCGATCATCAGGGTGGTGGCCAGGCTCCTGAAAACTGCGGCGGTCCCGGCGGCGTCGCGCAGCACGAGCCCACGGACCACAACCGCGCCGTGCTCCGCCACCACGGCGCGCAACGCGTCCCGGTGCTCCGCCGCCCAGCCGGGCGCATCGCCGGTGGCCTCGGCCCGCAGGATCGGAGGCTTGCCAGGCTGCAGTTCAATATCGAGCAGTGACGCCAGGGGTAATGACGACATCTCAGCTCCTTTCAGCTTGACGGTCATAGAGAAACCAACATTCCGGCAGACTGCAGGACGGCCCGCCCCGCCTCGGCCGGACGGGTACGCGGGAAATAGTGGCCGCCGTCGGGGATTACGTGCAGCTCGACGTGTTCGGCCAGCAGCTCCCAGTCGCGGTGGTGTGCCCCGAACCCTGCCGTGGTGGGGTCGTCCGCAGCGACCACCACGCTCACCGGCGCGTGCAGCCGTTGCGGCGGCGGGCTATCCAGGACCTCGGCGAAATAGCGGTTCGCCGACACGTAATCGTGGCGGTACGCGGCACCGACATGCTCGGCGCGTTGCGCGTCCAGCTCGCCGAGCTCGGTGTAGCCGCTGTCGGCGCTCAGCCGCACAGAGATCTCCGCGTTGCTGTGTTGGCCCAGCTCGGTGACGGCGGCGCGCCGGGCCGCCGCGTCGCCCAGCAGCTGCGCGCCCAGGAACACCCGCGGCACGGTGGTCCCAGCCTGCTGCAGCCGCCGGGCAGTCTCGACAGCGAGGGCGGCGCCGGAGGAGTGGCCCCACAGCAAGACCTCGCTCAAACCACGCGCGGTGATCTCGGCGACGACCTGCTCCACGACGCGCTCCATCGGCGCGAACGGCTCGCTGCCGGCGGCGATGTCATGACCGGGCAGCTCAACCGCATACACCGCGAGACCACTGCCGCGCAACGCCCGGGCCATCGGTTGGAAGTTCACCGCATTGCCGCCCGCGTACGGAAAGCACACCAGAGCACGAGCCTGCGCTCCATTCGATTCCGACAGCACTTGCAGCAGCTCGGACTGCCCGTCGGATCTGCCGTCCACGACGCCCGCCAAATCCGCAAGGACCGGATGCGCGGTGACCTCCTTCAAGGACACCGCCCGGTCCAGGTTGACCGCCAGCTTCACCGCCGACAGCGACGTGCCGCCGCGGTCGAAGAAGTGATCGTTCCGGCCGACCTGGTGCTGCGGAATGCCAAGCACGATGGCCCAGGCGGCCGCCAACCGCCGTTCAGTCGGCGTCCTCGGAGCGTCGTAGCGGTCCTCGACGGCGGCGAGTTCGGCGGCCAGAGCCGTCAGTGTCTTCTTGTCGGTCTTGCCGTTGGCCGTCAACGGCAGGCGCTCGCGCCAGTGAAACGCCGACGGGATCATGTACTCCGGCAGTGATTCGCCCAGTCGTTTCCGGAGCCGGCCGTCGTCGAGCTGTTGCGGTCCGCTGTAGAAGCCCACCAGGTGCCTACTCTGGTCGGCACGCTCTGCGACTACCACGGCACCGTCGCGGACACCGGCCGCCCGCAGCAGGGTGTTCTCGATCTCGCCGATCTCGATCCGGAAACCGCGGATCTTGAGTTGGGAGTCCCGGCGGCCGAGGAACTCCAGCTTGCCGTCGGGCCGCCAGCGGCCGTGGTCGCCGCTTCGGTACCGGCGCTGGCCGGGGTGGTCCGGATCGGTCAGGAATGCCGCTCGGGTGCGTTCCAGATCATTGATGTATCCGCGACCGACACAGACCCCGGAGAAGACGATCTCGCCGGGCGCGCCGAGCGGCACCGGTGCCAGGTGCTCGTCGACGATATCGATGTGTACGTTGTTGATCGGGCGACCGAGTGGGACCCGCTCGGAGTAGGGGACTTTGTCCATGACCTCGTGGTTGGTGTCGTCCGAGGTCTCGGTCAGCCCGTACGCGTTGACCAGCTTGATCCCGGGCTGTGAGGCGAACCAGCGTTGCGCGAGCTCCCACTTCAGCGCTTCGCCGGTGACCGAGACGCAGCGAAGGTCGGGCAGCGGCCGAGGGTTGCGGTCCAGGTAGGACAGGACCACTTCGAGGTACGACGGAACGACCTGTAGCACGGCGACCCGGCCATCGATGATCTTGTCGACGAACCGCTGGACGTCCAGGATCACGTCCTGCTCGATGACCAGGGTTCGGCCGCCGACCAGTAGCGCGGAAAGCAGTTGCCACAGTGAGATGTCGAAACACTGAGGCGCGGTCTGGGCCACGACCTGATCCGGGCCGATCCCCAGATCGTCGATCTTGGCGAATAGGTGGTTGAGCATGCCGGCGTGCTCACACATCGCACCCTTCGGCTCACCAGTCGAACCAGAAGTGAAATAGATATACGCCAGCTGATCCGCAGCCACCTCAATGCCGAGATTGCCGTCGGCATGATCCTCCCCGTAACCCGCCGCAACGAAAAGCCTCTGAACGTGGGGCAACGACCTGAGCGCCTGATCCAGGGTGGTGGTGCTGCCGGGTTCGGTCAGCACCAGACCGCAACCGGCCCGGGTCAGCATCGCCGCAATCCGATCCGCCGGGAAATGCGGCTCGACCGGCAAATACACCCCACCCGCCTTGAACACCGCAAGCACCGCGGCCAGCCAATCCAGATTCCGCTCCGCCACCACCGCCACCACACCCTCACGGCGCAGCCCGCGCGCCACCAAAGCCCGGGCCAGCCGGTTGGCACGGGCATTGAGCTGCCCATACGTCAAGCTGGCCTCGCCGCACACCGCCGCAACGGCGTCGGGGTGCGCCTCCACCTGCTGCTCGAACAACTCATGAACCCGGCGATCCGGCAGCTCCCGCTTCCGCCCGGCCAGCCCTTCCAGCTGGAAGTGGAGTTCTTCGGCAGAGAGCAGGCTCTGCCCGCGCTGCTCGGCATCCGGATCGGCGGCGATCAGCTCCAACGCCGTGAGGTGATAGCCGGCGATCCGCGCGGCGCAGTCGGCGTCCAGCGCCTCGGTCCGATACTGCAATCGCAGTACCAGCTCGTCGCTTCGCCGCGCGATCCCCAGCCGTAGCACGGTGTCCTTGCCAAGATCACCGTCCACACCAGTCGGATCGAAGACAGTCTCGAATGCCGGCCCCGTCACGCCCAGCTCACGCCTAACCCCATCCAACGGAAAGTCCGCATGCGACAGCAGCTGCGCCTCGACGCGGCGGGTGTCGAGCACCAGCTCGCGCCACGACTGAGCCTTGGTCGTAAGCCGGCACGGCAACGGTCCGAGGCCGGTCCCACCGATGTAGCCGGTCGTCACGTGGCGCTCGCCCGACAGCACGGAGAGCACCTCGGCGTGCGCAGCCAACAGCACCGAACTGAGCGGTACGCCCAGCTCGTCCGCCAGCCGGCGCAACGCCCCCACCAGGTCGCCAGGGATCTTCGCGTCATGCTCGGCTGCACCCATCGCCGGATCAAGGCTCCACCGCGGGATTGCGGTGAACCCGCCGGCGACGAGCACGCCGCACCAGTACTCGCGATCTGCCTCAGTCAGTACGTCCATGGAGTTCCCCTCACCCGCCGGTGTCCACCGCGACCAGTTGTCGATCTCGAATCTCACAGGCCGGATTTCCGCCCCACCGTGCGCCGACCGGGACCTGCTCGCCCTTCATCAGGAAGCAGTCGGTGGTGAGCTCGGCGCCGTCACCGATCGTCACGCCGTAGTGCACGTGGGAGGCGGTCCCGAGGGTGACGTTGGAGCCCAGGGTGGAGTAGTCAGACTTAAAGGTGGCGTCCTCCTGCGAGTGGCACTGCACCGTGCTCATCTCGTTTAGGGTGCAGTCGTCGCCGATCGTGACCAGCGACCGCTCCGGCATGCCGCAGCCGTCGTTGAAAACCCGGCGGCCAATCCGAGTGCCCACTCGGCGCAGGATCATGTTGATGAACGGGGTGCCGGCGAAGGCCGCGAGAAGTGGGGTCGAGGGCACTTTCCAGTACCGTTCGTGGCGCCACATCGCGGGCTCGTAGATCGAGCAGAACAGCACGGGCAGGCGCTTGAACCCTGTCACGATCCGTTCGACCAGGATCCAATAGGCGATGCCGAGCACAGTGGCGAGCACGAGGTCCAACGCGATCACTGCCGCTCCCCATGAGGCGTAGAAGTCCCCGGCAAGGCCTAGGAGCACGGTGAGCAGGAAGACGAAGAACCAGCGCGCGAACAGGCACCACAAGATGGTGACGAAATTGTGCCTGTTCTTGGCGGCCAGGCGGCGGCGGAACTCATCCCCCTGCCTCAGGTCGTCGAAGCTGCTGTCGCGATCAACCGACCGCGGGATCTCGAAGGCCGGGGAGCCCAGCAACCCGACATTCTCCCGGACCTTCCCGCTGATCGGCACCATGACCTTCGTCGCGAGCAGGCAGTTGTCGCCCGTCCTGCCTCGCGGCGGATAGGCGATGCCGTTGCCAAGGAAGTTGCGTTCTCCGATGGACGCCCAGGACAGCCGGAAGGTCGTGTTCGAGAACTCCGCGTTCATCATCGACAGCGCGTCGGCGACCATCGTCCCACGGCCGATGGAGCTCAGGTACGGGCTCTCATGCTTGACGTTGCCGCCGAAGTTGGCCCCGGTCTGGATGATCTTTCCGAGGTCGTACCCGATGCCGCGTAGGTAGTACACGATCCAGGAGCTGTCGCCGACCAGGTTGCTCAAGAACTTGGCGTTGGTCAAACGCACGATCAACCGGTGGATTCCGTAGTGGAAGCCATACAGGCGGTAGACCTTGTTGGGCCTGATAAGGAGGTTGAGCAGGCGTGGCACGGTCGTCACGATGACGAAGCCGACGAGTATCGAGCCGAAGAACAGCACAAAGGACACGGCCAGGGCGTCGCGGTAGAAGGTCCAGCTGGTGAAGGCACCGGTCCCCTCAGCCATTAGCTCGCTCAGCCCGGGGACCGCGACCAGCAACAAGCTGAGACCGCCGATCCCCACCGGCAGGTACACCAGCAACAGGGTCAGCAGTTGCATAACGGCGTAGGCAACCCTCCGCACGGTGCCGCAATGAGCAGGAAAGACCGTTAAAAAGTTGTCCGTTATGGTCTGCTGCGCTGGGGTTCCGTGCCAGCGTTGGCCGTCGGGCACGGCCTGCCCGGAGTGTAGCGAGGAGGCGTGGCCCAGCTGGGTCTCATCGCCCATCGAGGTCTCGATATCAACCACCGTCGCCTCGCTGATCACCACATTCTTCCCGATCGTGATCGGCCCCACATGGATGAACCCGGCGTGGGCCCGATAGCCGTTGATGAAGGAGTCTTTGCGGATCACCGTGCCATCACCGATGGTGAGCAGGTCGGTGCAGATGGGCACGTGCGTGGAAAAGATCACAACCCCGCGCCCGACCTTCGCACCCAACGCCCGCAGATAAAGGTTGAACAGCGGCGAACCGGTGAAAAAGACAATCGGGTTCCGCCGCACCAATGTCTTCACCACCCAAAACCGGACGTACGCCAGGCTCCAGATGCGGATCTGCTGGGGCTTCCAGCGACCGATGAGGATCCACTTCGCGAGAATCGGAACGGTGAACAAGAACAGAAACCACGTACAGCCGGAAAGCACCGACCGGAGGTAGATGTCGAGCACACCTGAGCCCGCCGAAATCCACTCATAGCCCTGAGCGACGACCAGCGCAGCGAGATAGGAATATCCCAGGAAAATCAACAGCTGCAGCGCCCCGCAGAGCACCACCGGCAGTGTTCCCGCCCGTTTCGGCAACTCCACCGAGGTCGCCGTCGGCGATTCCACAGAAACGGGTGCGGCGTCCCCCAGTGCCGTAGCCAAGCTTTTGATCGTGGGATGTTGGTAGATGTCTTTGATCGATACCGCTGGCAAGTCCGGCTGCTTCCGAACCCGGGCACAAAACCGGGCCATCACCATCGAGTCGGCGCCCAGATCGTCGAAGAAGTTGCTGTCAACCGACACCCGCTCCACGCCCACGACATCCGCCAGCACCTCGGCGAGGGTGCTCTCGACAGGGATGGGCGCGGTGTCCGCGAGTGCCGCAGCCAAGCTCCTGATCGTGGGATGTTGGTAAATGTCCTTGATCGACACCGACGGCAGATCCGGCCGCTTCCGGACCCGGGCACAGAACCGGGCCATCAGCATCGAGTCCGCACCCAAATCGTCGAAGAAGTTACTGTCCACCGAAACCCGCTCGATGCGTACGACATCAGCCAGCACCTCGGCGAAGCTGCTCTCGGTGCTCGACTCCGGGCGAGCGCCACTGCCCGGTCTGGTGGGCAACTCAGCCAGATCGACTGTCAAGACACCAGCAGCTTCTTGCACCATGTGAGAGCTCCTTGAACAAGAAGTTGATGATTGCGTGATTGCTCGGCAAGTCATGTGATCAAGCGCGGGAGGTGGCCGCTTCGGTGGCGGGTTCAGGCAGACCCCGAAGCGGTGACCAGCTCATCAGATCTGAGCACGTCCTCGCCGTACAGATCCTGGACCCAGTTGGAGTGGTAGACGGTGTCGAGATAGCGCTCGCCGAAGTCGGGGGCGATAGCCACCGCGGTGACGTCTTGCGAGCAATGCAGGCTCAACCAGCCCATCGCACCGCTGACCACGGTGCCGGTGGAGCCGCCGAACAAGAATCCCCTGCCTGCAAGTCGATGGCAGGCACGGATAGTGTCTGCCTCCTGGACGCGTATGACCTCGTCCACATAGGACTCATCAAGCATGGGTGGACGAACGCTCGTGCCCAGCCCAGGGATCATCCGGCGTCCCGGCGGGCCACCAAAAGTCACCGAGCCCACACTGTCCACGGCGACTAGGCGCACCGGCCGGTGCCACTCCCGGAAGTAGCGGGCACAACCCATCAGGGTCCCGCAGGTCCCGGCCCCGACGAACAACACATCAAGTCGGGGGAACTGGCGGGCGATCGCCGGCGCCGTCTTGCGGTAATGCGCCTTCCAGTTCTGCGGATTGGCGTACTGATTCAGCCACACGTAGCGGTCATCGGAAGCGCACAACGCCCGGACATAATTGATCCGCGCGCCCAGGAACCCGCCGACGCTATCGGGCTCTGTGATGACGTGGACCTCGCTACCGAGCGCCTGCATCAATCGCTTCGTCGACAGGTTGCAGCGGGAGTCAGTCACGCACAAGAACCCATAACCCTTGCTCGCCGCGATCATGCTCAGCGCAACGCCCAGATTCCCCGACGAGGACTCCACCAGGATCGACCCCGGCGTCAAGACTCCATGCCGCTCGGCCGCCTCCACCATCTCGGTCGCGGCCTTCAGCTTGATCGACCCGGCGAAGTTGAATCCCTCACACTTCAAGAACAGCGACTGCCCGAACGTCGGCTCAAGATCGACGTACAGCTCCTCCTCGTTGAACCCCTGGGGCGTCGAGATGATTGGCACCTTAGCCTCCGTCTCTACAGCAGCGCAGTCGGCTGCTGTTTCGTACTGGCGCAGCTCGTGGGAGACGACATGCAACTCGGAGCAGAAAAAACGACCTCGTAAATACGTCTTTGCCGATCGTGAGATCGAGCCGGAGATCATCGGGTCGGCGGCCTTGATGTTCGCGGCGACCTGCTCGGGTGTCGGACTCTCTTCGTTCTTGACGGGCAAGCAGCTGGGCCGATCGAGGGCCGGGCAAGTCGCCGTCGACAGCTGGACCGCTCAGCTGAACGTCGTGGTGGAGCACATCCATACGGTCCCTCCCGCGAGAGACAGAGTTCACTCGTGCCCGACACCGTCATCGCGGGCCCGGGTGCTACCTATACGCGCCGGGACGCGTTCCGGTTCAGCCCCGAGAAAGATTCATCATGTCACCCGGTCGTCCTTATCGTGAATTGGGCTGCCGCCCGACAAAATCGCCAATGCATGGTATAATCCGCTGCCCGCGTCCTTCTCGACGACTCGTTCAGGCCCGGGTTGGACTACCTGACTCGGAGCTTTTGTCGGCGATGAGCTCAATCTGCAGATCCTCGATAGCAATGTTCAGGCTCAACAAAGAGAGAATCCCCTATTGCATGGAGCCCATCTGCAATCACGAGCCGCCCTATCAAGTCACGTCGGATGTTCCAGACGAAGGTGCCTGTTGTCGAACCAAAGTCCACCAAGGTCACCGTCCCGCTAAAGGGTGGGTTCGGCAGGGTCGAGGACATTCTGTTCGGCGAAGAGAGGCTGCAGGTCGAGTTGGCGACATATCTCTATCAGCGCGACAAGGCGATATATACCAAGCATCTGGATGAAATCAAGAAGATGATCGTCGATCGCCCACGTCGGGTCGGGCAGAAGATGATCAGGCCATCCGCCACCGTCACCTGCCGCCGCCAGCAGCGAAGTCGGCTGCGCGTCGACCAGACGCTCAGTCACAAACGGCAGCCTAAAGCTTCCGCCGTTAGCTCGAAGCCATCTCGCGGCTGGAATTCAGATTCTCGCCGCCATTCCCAATTGTCGCTTACCCGGCCCCGGAGTGTGTGATCGTAGAACTTGTACCCGGACCTAGTGTTCGTGAGATCGAGCCCCAGACTCCGAAGCACTCGTCTATCGCGTGCCGGCATTGAGACACTCGCTGCGTACGGGACTCGGCTTGCAGAGCTGCACGGCGTGGTCACGATCGGCCATGCTGTCACTGAGCCAGTAGTCGCCACGGTGGCACCTGCGGCCATCAGCGAGGATGTCTCGACCAGGTGCTGCACGATGTCGCCGCCAGCGACTCTTACTCGGGCCGCTACGCTCAGTGATCTTGACGCTAGTCGATATTCGTTACGGGATGATGTGGAATACCGCCCCCGTTCTGGGACAGATGGCAACGATCTTCTGGTTGTTCATTGCTGCTAGCTCCAGGATCTCCTTAGCGTCACGCGCATCAACGCCGCACACGTCAGAGACCAGCACCTTCGCCGCGACGCCGAGGCCCACATTCTTGAAGCTGAGGTTATCGCCGATGGTCACGGTGATCAGTGGCATGGGTGCTTGTGCGCTGGCGTCCACTCCCAGCATCCCGACAGAGAGACATCCCGCCGCAAGGGTGAGTGCAAGCTTGCTAATGAGCTTAATCTTGATCATGATCGCGATTTCCCTCCAATGGTTTGCGATTTTACCCCTGGCGAGTAATTCCCCCTCCTGATCTTGGTTTGGGCAGACGTCACCGAGGTGTTTGGGCAGACGTCACCGAGATGCCGGGGATAGGCGCGACGTTGAGAGGCTTCCTCGACCACGTCTGAGTCATGATCATTTTTCGAGTAGCGGTCCATATGGAGTGGCCAGAGATGGTGGTGCGCAATGTGGTTGCCGTGGCCGGGGCACGAGACGATCACCATCGCCGACCCCGGTTGATCATGACTAGCTCGGCTTGCACTGCGGCCATGATCTTGACAACCGCAGATGCGGCTGCCGCGATTGCTTGGGGATTTGGGTGCTAGTTCGCTCGGCTCACTCGGCCAGATCACCAGCACGAACCTGGGTGAGTGGGCAGGATCTGGGGTGTGTAGCTCGACAACGCAACACGTCGAGCCTGGTGATCTTGCCAATCGCAAGCGGTAACGTCGGCCGCATATTTGAAGTTTCAGTCTGCGTCCGATTCGAACACGCGTCTTCCCTGTGTTATTGCAGAATGACCACGCTCAGGCTGCCGAGCTGTCAAACGGCCGGCAGCCTCCTTGCAAGCTAGTGATCGCCGAGCAGCATGGCTGGATCTCGGCTAAGGTTCAAACCTTGCGCACGCGGATTTGTGTCACGCACGGGCCCGAGAAACCAGACGCAGCGACTTTCAAGATCGTGGGCGCTCCCCACATGGCTCCCCACATGGTCTCTATCGGGCACTAATTCTTGCTCCCGGTGAGCGCGTCACATGGCCGCTAAAATGGGCTTTCACCAGGGAATATGTCACGCGGCCTCATTGTTGATCATGGACTATTTCTAATCTGTCGGTCGTAGGTTCGATTCCTACCGGGGGCGCTCGTCGGCCCGCCCGATGCGGCCGAGTTCGCCAGGAGTCCAGCTGGACATCGGAATCCTCCTTCTCGTGGGACGCATCGGGGCAATACCCACTAAATCGGGATGGGCATCGCCAAGGGAGTCCCTGCTCTTCCAGGAAGGCCCGGCCCCCTCAGCGGGATCCTCCTAACCAGTGCTGCTCCCGGCAACAGGTGGCTCCGTTCAGTCCGTCACTACACACACACCCGGAGGAGAATCTGTCGCGGCCGAGCGTCTCGCCAAGCCTTAGCTCAGCGGGTGGGCCGATTGCGCCCATCGATCGGACACTCCGAAGCCGACCTGGATTGGGCGATCGAGCAGAACGCTGGCTGGTTCAGCTGTCGGGCCGGTGCCGAGTCGGCCAACCTGGTCGGGGTCACGGTGGTCTAAGAAGATGCTGGTTCCTGTGTCCATCGCTGCGATGGCGGTCATCTGGCCTTGGGTAAGTTCGAAGTCGAAGACGTCGAAGTTCTCTTCGATGCGGTCCTTGCGCACCGACTTCGGGATCGCCATAACCTCACGCTGAATCAGCCAGCGCAGCACGACCTGAGCCACAGTCTTGCCGTGAGCCTTGCCGATACCGATGAGCGTGGGGTCGGTGAACAGGTTGTTTCGTCCCTCGGCAAACGGCCCCCACGATTGCCGGTGACGAAGGCAGCGTCTGGACCCATCAGGTAGGCAGCGGCCGCGCCGACCTGTCGGGTGCCGCCCCGCCCTGCGGCGGAGGTCTTGATCATCTTGTGGTACTGCGGTCCGGCCGGCGAGTTCAGCGGGGCGGTCAACCCGCCATGTTGAGCTGGTAGCGTCCGGCTGCGATGGCAGCTATCACGCCCCCATCGATCAAGAGGTCGGTGCCGCTGATGAACGAGCCGTCGCGGCCCATCAGGAATGCGGCCGTGGCCCCGATCTCGTCTGGTGTGCCGACCCGGCCCGCGGCGGAGGCCTTGATCATCCGCGTCAGAGCGCGCGTGACGAGCCCTCGCTTGAGGAGGTCCCTCGGCAGGGCATGGGACCAAGTAAGGGCGGGCGAGGACTGGGTCAACGGATTCGCCGCCATAAGCCAGGTCTATTGCCGACTATTCGGATAGGTTTTCTTGCGTGACTGCTCTGGTCGACGTGCAGCTTCCTCACTACGAGAACGCGGAAGTCGTGGTGTCGGCTCCTGACACTGGCCCTGGCAACTGGGCTGGTGGGGGGAGCTGTGTTCTCGTAAACGAGACTTTTTGGTTGGCCTACCGCATCCGCCGACCCCTCCACTCCGGCCGAGGTGTCGGCGTCGTAGTCGCTAGATCGTTGGACGGCATTAACTTCAAGCCGGTTTGTGAAGTGAGCCGCGAGGCCTTCGGTGCCGCGTCTCTGGAACGCCCGGTGATCTTGCCGACCGACTTGGGATGGCGCCTCTACTTGAGTTGTGCTACCCCGAACTCCAAGCACTGGTGGATCGATGCCCTGGACGCGCAACGGCCTGAGGAATTGCCCTACGGTGAGCGTCAGACGGTGCTCGCGGGTGACGCAGACTGGGCGGTCAAGGATCCAGTGATCATCCGCGGATCGGAGGGTTGGCGAATGTGGGTGTGCTGCCATCCGCTCCCAGACCGAGGGCAGGAGGACCGCATGATCACCAGCTATATGACCAGCGTTGACGGCCTCCACTGGCAGGACGAAGGCGTCGCGCTGCGAGGCACGCCCGGCAGCTGGGATGCTCGCGGCACCCGGATCACCGCGATCTTGAACGAGCTGCCGCTGACCGTGCTCTATGACGGACGCGCGAGTGCCGCCGAGAACTGGTTCGAGCAGACCGGCCTCGCATGTGAACAGGATGGAACATTGGTGGCGGTCGGCGGCGCACCGATTGCGAAGTCCCCCGATAGCGACGGCTCACTGCGCTATGCGAGCGCCGTTGCACTCCCGAACGGCCGCACTCGGTTCTATTTCGAAGCGGCCCGGCCCGACGGCTCGCACGACTTGATGACCTGCATTTGATCAAGAATCTGAGGAGGGTTCAGTGCTAGCCGTCCGTTCGGCGAAGGAACCGCGACCGGCGGCTGACCGCCAGTCCTGGAACGACTCGTCGAGGATCTGCTCCAGCAGCGCGATGTCGATGCTGCAGTCCCCGAGAAGTGCCGTGCGCTGCTCGGCGGCGAGGCTCGGCCGCTGGGTGTGCCCGCCGTGCTGCAGCAGGTTTACCAGTGGGTTGCTGGCCCGCCGCCAGACCTGGGGCGGGAGGTAGGTTCCGGCTGCGGCGCCGGCGCGAATCACTCGGCCCAGCACGGATGCTCGTATGCCGGGTTCGACGAACGGCCGGGCGTTGTCGGGAGGGATCGTGGTGACCTGATCTTGGTCGATGCCGAGAAAGCGCGCGACCCGGTTTAGGGTTCGGTTTGGCTGGGACACCAGCTGCCAATAGCGAAGAACGAAAACCCTGTCGCGTTCCACTCGGCTCAGAAGATCGGTCAGCTGTTCGCCGTACCGGCCAAGGCGCCGGTAGTGCCAAAATGGTGCCCATCCGGCGGCGACCCGGCTGTCTTCGGCGTGCCATGCTGCGACGAAGTCCGAGATCGGCTCCAGCCCGTCAACCCACAGGTGCATCCAATTCGAGTACGCCCGGTCGATCGGATCGCGGACGATGATGATCAGTTTCGCCTCCGGTAGCTCTTCGGCGATCCTGCGCCGAGCGCCGCGCATATAGAGATAGAAGGGTGTGCTCTCTAACCGCACTGCGTCCTCAGGGGCATCGCGAAATAGCGCCTCATAATGTGCTCGCCGCCAGATCCACTCCTGGTTGCTGTGCGCGTCGCCCGGCCCGCGGTACGCCGGTGGCGGCGCGTCCCAGCACATGTAGTACTTAGGCTCCTTGACCGGCGACGCGTAAATCTGCGGATGCTGGGCCAGTGCGGCGTGCAAGGCACTGGTTCCCGCCTTGGGCGCGCCCATGATCAACGCATCCGGCAGAGATTCCCTAGTGCCCATGCAGGGATCCTATAGAAGATGCACTCCTGATGGACGCTGCACATGCTGGTTCTCGGATCGGGCCGAGAACAGCTTCCGCAACCGCTTCACGAGCCAGTCCAGCACCTCACCCGGGGGGCGCCGCGGAACCCGTCCGTCCCTTGCGGTTTGTTGATGACTCCGTCGGGGATGGCCGCATGACGCGCCCGGTGTTGCAAACGGATGTTCGGCGCGACCAACTTGATGCTGCGTGCACGGCGGGCGTGACAGAGTCAGGGGAACCTCTGTCAGAAGGGATCGGTGATATGGCAACAGCGCATGGCACTTCCCATCGGCGGCCCAATGAGCAGCTCTGAGCAGTCACGGTCGCAGCGCCTGCGGGTGATGTCGGGCCGCGATGCGTACGAGCCGCCCCGGGTGGCGACACCGCTGGAGCTGCTGTATTACCTGACGTGTGTGGTTGCGTTCGGGGTGGCCGGCGAGCAGCGCTAACTTGCTGGCCGAGGATCATTTCGCCGCGGGCTTGGTCGGCTTCGGTTTCGCCATCTTCGGGGTCTGCTGGTTGTTGGATCAATTTCTCGTGGTTTGCCTCGGCCTACGACACCGATGATTGGGCGTTCCGAGTGGCAGACGATGGTGCAGATGGTCAGCGCGATGTCATGGCACTGGGACTTCCGCCGGTGTTCCACTCCATCGATGAGGGCAACACTCTGCAAGACGAACCTGACCACGCGTGACCGACGCCGCCAAAGAGTTCGGGCCGTTCGAAAAGGACGTCTGGGAGCTCTACGACATGCGGAACGACTTCGGCCTCGGAACAGACCTGTCGGCCGAGCACCCAGACAAGCTCAGGGAATTCCAAGAACTCTTCGACCGCGAAGCCCGCAAGCACAACATCTACCCGATGGCCAACAGCTGTTACGAGCTGTTGGCCGCTGACCGGCCCAAGCTCGTGTCTGGCAACAGGGCCAGCTTCACCCCCGGCACCGTCCGGCTGCCGGAGGAGGCGATCATCGACATCAAGAACCGATCGTTCTCCATCGTCGCCGAGGTCGAAAACCCGGACGGCGACGCAGAGGGCATCCTGGTCACGCTCGGGGGCGAGACCGGCGGCTTCGCATTCCTAGTACTCGACGGCAAACCGACCTTCATCTACAGCTGGCTCGGTCTGGAGAAATACACGATCGCCTCCTCGGATCCGCTGCCCAGGGGCAGCTGCACGATCCGCTTCGACTTCGCCTACGACGGCGGCGGCGCCGGCAAGGGCGGCACGGGCACGCTGTCGGTGAACGAAAAGACGGTCGCCGAGGGCCGGCTCGAGAAAACGGTCCCCATCCACTTCTCGACCGACGACACGTTCGATGTGGGGGAGGACTGGGGCACGCCGGTGTCGTCGACGTACACGCCCCCATTCACGTTCACCGGCACCCTGAAGAAAGTGACAGTGCAAACCGAGAACCAGTAAACGACGGACGGATTCCGCCCACTGAGATACTCGACAGTGCTCGCAAGAGTCCCGCGCCACCACCACGACTGCGGGTGTTGATCATAAGGGCGAACTCAGAGATCGAAATCATCCTTGCGCCTCGCTGGTATACGCCGGCCCCAGGTTGCACGATTGCTCAACTACGGGGAAGTAAGGGTCGCGTGCTGATCGCCAACTGCAATCGATCAAGGACGGGCGATCGCGCGGATTCTTCCAGAGTGGGGGAATCAACCCGACATTGCCCCATACCGTCATCGCTCGTCGTGGTGTGGCTGGCGCGTAATGGAGGATCCCAGCCGCGAAACATGGTCGAATGTGTACGCATGCTGAGCGGGGTCGTCTACGCCAAGGATCTTCGCAGGTCCGACCTGGGGCGCATCGTCAGCACCAACCCACACTGGAGGCAGTCAGATGTTCAACGACAACGGGTCGTTCCTGCTGGCATTGTTCGAGTTCTTCATCTTCTTCGCATGGATCATGTGCGTGTTCTATGTCTTCGCGGACATCTTCCGTAGCCACGACATGGGCGGTGGGGCGAAGACGATCTGGTGCCTGTTTGTCATCTTCGTGCCATTCCTCGGCGTCTTGGTCTACCTCATCGCCCGCGGCGGCGGCATGACGGAGCGTGCGATGGAGCAGCAGCAGGAGATGCGGCGACAGCAGGATGAGTATGTGCGTTCAGTTGCCGCCACGAGCGGTGGCGGCTCGAGCGCCGATCAGATCGCGTCGGCCAAACAGCTCCTCGACGCCGGAACGATCACCCAGGCCGAGTTTGACCAGCTGAAGGCGAAGGCTCTCGCATGAGGCTGTGTCGGTGAGCCGACTTGTCGATGATGCGCACGTCGTGGCCACTCGAACGGCCGCGTTCTTAACCCAGGCGTGGAACTCGCCAGCCGAGGGCGTCCACGCCCCACGAGACCTGCGAGTCGGCCAGAAGATCACCGATCCGATGTGAAGGGCCGGAGCTTGTGGGCGTTGGCTGCCTCGAAGACTAGGCAGGGAGCACGCAGCGAAATCCGAGATGACTGGTTGTGCTGCGTAGGCCATGACCTTGTCGAGCCGCAGGTCGGTAGCGATGGCAGTACGAAGGTGCGCACAAGTGCGAACCGCCCTTGATAACTCGCCGGTCCTGTTCGCCGATGTTTTCTGTGCCAGGCGTACAGCACGCATGAATCGGCGCGTCGCCCGTCGTCGTGTGGTCGGCCGCCCACGGAGTGGTCGTCCACTCCCAGACATTGCCGGCGACGTCGTAGAGGCCGTACCCGTTTGGCGCAAACCGCTTCACCGGCGATGTCCGGTCAAAGCCGTGGGGCCGAAGATTCTCCCACGGGAATCGGCCGTGCCAGGTGTTGGCCATGATGCGACCTTTAGGCATGAAGTCCCCGCCCCAGGCATAGGTAGCGCCGTCCAACCCGCCACGGGCCGCGTATTCCCACTGGGACTCGGTCGGCAGCACTTTTCCGATCCAGACTGCGTACGCGGCTGCATCCTCATAACCCACATGCAGGACCGGATGCAGATCCCGCCCATCAAGTGTGCTGTCGGGTCCGTAGGGGTGACGCCAATTTGTTCCTGGAACCCATGCCCACCACCGGGTCCAGTCCTCAAGCGGGATGGGTCCGTTCGAGCCAACGAAGACTAGAGAGCCGGGCACCAAATCATCGGCTGCCGCACCAGGAAAATCGGCCGCGTCGGGTGCCTGCTCGGCTACGGTGAGGTGGCCGGTGGCCTTGACGAACCGGCGGAATTGGGCGTTAGTGACTGGGTGCTCGTCCACCCAGAGATCGCTGACGGCAACCTCATGGATTGGGCGTTCTTCAGGGTAGAAGTCCCCGCTCCCCATGCGAAACTGCCCACCGGGGACAAGCACCATTCCCTTCGTCGCCGTTTTCACGACGTACGCCCCGCTAGCGACGACATCTCCCAAGGATCCCTTCTGCCACGTCTACTACATTCTGCCGGGCCTGGCACGCAGCAGCGGGATGGATCCTCGGCGGACGAAACATTGTCGACGCGTTCCTACAGGCGCAGTCGCGCGAGCCCACCGGGCGGACACATGGTCGACGCCGCGCAGGAAGTAATGGCGGACTTCATGCTGCGGAAGGCAGATTCCTCCACGGGTGACAGCAATACTCCAGCAAGGTGATCGTGCTGGCTCTGACCATTGTGGACGAGTCCGCGTGGCTGCGGCAACAGATTCGTGACGACGATCCGTGGGCCCCTGCGTCGGTCGATGTCGGGAAGTCCCCGAAACTTGCCAGCCCAAACAGATCTCATCCAGGATCGTGGGAAGGGTCCCGACGGTCGACCATGCCGCCGTTAGAGCTGGCCGACTCCTGCGCCAATCAGCATCGAGCCGATGACCACGAACACGACGCTCATGATCGTGTCGTTGTTCTGGACCAGCCAACTCCGGGCACGACCGAGCGGTCCAACCATTCGATCTCGATCCACCACGAACGCCACGATCGGCACGATCACTGTGAGACAGCCGATCACGGTGTAGCACAGGGCGAGGCTGACAGTCGCCGCACGCGGCAGCCCCGCTCCACCAATGATGAGTCCGGCGCCGATGGTGAGCGCGAGCTCCTTCGGGTTCGCGACCGGCAACAGGAAGCCCAATCCAGCCGCTCCAGTCGGGGACATGCCTTCCACCGACGCCATCCACATGGGCAGCGGGACATCTTCGGTCGTTTTCGGTCGCCGCAGCCACTTCACCACTGCGAATCCCAGCAATGCGACTCCGAGAGCGATCCTTAGGCTCGCCGACACCAAGGGTGAACCCGACTCAACGGTGATCACCTCCGTCAGCAATGAGACCAGAACCGCGACCAATGCCACGCCCACCAGCCGGCCTAGACCATAGATCACACCGCGGGCCGTGCCTGAGGGCGACAGCAAGATCAACAGCGCCGCAATGATCGGAGTCGGACTCAACAGCAGGCCCACGGCGAACGGCAGAGTGTCACCGAGGACCTCGATCATCAGCCGATCGTCGCATGTCGGGGTTGCGGGTCAACCGGTCCCATCCTGGTATACACCGCTGGCGTGAAGATTATGCCGCTGGCGCTGTGCAAGTGCGACGGGGCGACAGGTCGCGTGAAGGCCGCAGCTGATTGAGATAGCGGTCAAGCGCCAAGCCGTAGTCGCGCTCGTGTGCTGCCTTCGATTCCTACGGGGGCGCACTACCGGGGGCGCACTACCGGGGGCGCAAAACATGGCCAGGCGACCCGATGGATGGCTCGGGTCTACGTGCGCGGCCACGACGGGTCCGTCATGAGATCGTGCGATTCCGCCGGACGAGGCGGGAAGCCGAGGCGTCCCTCGCGGCGGCGACGACAGCTGTTTCTTCACGGAGCGGATGCCGTCATCACCCGGACCATGCCGCTGCTCGAGGCGGGTGAGTGCTGGCTGGAGCAGATCGCGCGACCAGATTCGGGGCTCGGCGCTCGGACGATCGCTGACTATTCCTGGACCTGGCGGAAGTACGTTGGCGCGACCGGGGAGACTGGCACGAGGCCGCGCGGATGGCCGCGGGCGCCCACCCGCCAGCTCCCGGACGAAAGGACCAGCCGTGACGACCAAGAGTGACTTCTCCGAGGAGGAGTGGAGCCGGATCGTGCGGGCGCCGTTCGTGGCCGGTCTGGCCATCTCCCTGGCCGATCCCAGCGGTCCAATCGAGGCCGCGAAGGAGTCGATGGCGACGGTCAAGTCCGCCACGAATCCTTCCAGTCGGGAGCAACTGGTGACCGAGGTGGTCCTCGACATCCAGGCGGAGGTCCAGCAGAAGCGGAACCCGCTCAAGGGGTACCGCCCCTCGTCGGAGGGGACCGCACCGAGTGGTGAGCAGGTGTTGGTCGAGCTGAGCGCCGTCCAGGCGATTGTTGCGGCTCGGGCGACCCCCGAAGAGACGGCGGCGTTCGGCCACTGGCTAGTCGACTCGGCGCAAGCCGCCGCCAACGCCGCCAAGGAGGGCGGTTTCCTGGGGTTCGGCGCGGAGCAGGTCAGCGAGGGCGAGAAGGAGATGCTGGACCAGGTGCGCGCGGCGGTCTCACGGGCTTGATCGGGCCAGGCGCCAGGTCGATCCGCTCGACGCGCGCACATCAAGCAGATGAGTGCGCGCACCGTTTGTGCCGCGGCGCCTTTGTCGTACACGCCTTCGCGTGACGCGATTCTGTCCCTACCGTTGAGCTGGCCAATACCAGGAAAGGAGCGGGGGCATGGCCGACCAGCTCGTCTACGTGGACCGCTTCGTCATCCGGAATGGGGAACTTGAAACTTCAGGCGCTACGCCGCAGAGATGGCCCAACTGGTTCACGCCAATCAACCCGAGGCGCTCTCGTACCACTACTACGTCGACAAGCAAAGCGGTGCAGGGACCGCGATCTTGCGCGTCTTCAAGGACCTTCCGGGCGTCGGTTGGCGCCATCTCTACAAGAAGGGCGGCTTGGAGAACGCTTCAGCAACCTGCTGTGCTGCAGGTTCAAGGCCGATCGGGCTGGCAGCAGTCATGAACGGTACTCCTCACGCGAAGGCTCGGACCTGAGGTTGGTCTCACGCTTCTTCTTAGGTTCTTCGGTCGTCTGCAGTCATCGCCGGTTCGACGGCTGAGCGTCGGCAAGTCCGTCGAGTGTGACCAGCCGTCAGCCCTTGTGATCGCCGCCTTACCGGTGGTTGACGGCGAGCCACTCGGTGAAGGTGGTGGGGCCAAGGCGTGCGTCTGATCCCGGGGTAAGCGAGGTGTCGGTGAGTTCGGTGCCGAAGTAGCGGGCGTGCGGATCTCCGACCACTGTGCGTGGGTCGTGGTCGGCGTTGAGGACGTCGCGGATGAGGTTGGGGAAGCCGATGGCGGCCGGGCCCGCGATCTCGATGACGCCGTTGATCGGGTCAGATATGGCGGCCTCGGTTACCGCTGCGGCGACGTCCTGGGCGGCGATCGGCTGGAGGTTGGCAGTGGGAACAGTGACCGTGTCGCCGTCGGCGGCGGAGTCGGCGATGGCTCTCAGGAACTCGAAGAACTGTGTCGAGCGAATGATGGTGTAGGGCTGACCGGCGGCTTCGATGAGCTGCTCCTGGGCGACCTTGGCCCGCATGTATCCGCTGTCGGGAAGCTGGTCGGCACCGACGATGGAGAGTGCGACGTGATGTTCGACGCCTGCGTTCACCTCGGCCTTGAGCAGGTTCCGCCCGGAGGTCTGGAAGAACTCGAGAACCGCCGCGTCCTCGAAGGACGGCGAGTTGGACAGGTCGACGACCACCTGGGCGTCGGCGAGTGCTGAGTCAAGACCCTCGCCGGTGATCGTATTGACACCGGTCTTCAGGTCGGCCGCGACCGCGTCGTGCCCGCGCTCGCGAAGGTTCGTGATGACTTTGTTGCCGATCCGCCCGGTGCCGCCGATGACTACTATCTTCATGTTTGTCGCCTTTCGCTGCGGGTCCGCGGACGCAGGGTCTTGTCGGCGGGGTGTCACAGCCACTGTGGCACTGGGGTCGGTCGCTCGAGTCTGTCGACACCCTAGTCGTGCTCCCCGGTGGCACGGCTGGGGGCCCAGGCAGCGCGTCTCGGAGCTCCTTGCGCGAGATGATGTCGAGCTTGGGGAACACCTTGTGCAGGTGGTACTCAACGGTGCGCGGACTGATGAACAGCCGCGCACCGATCTCGGAGTTGGTCAGCCCGTCGCGGGCCAGGCGGGCGATAAGCGCTTCCTGCGGTGTGAGCAGGCTGAGGGGCACCGCGGCGCGTCTGCGCGCTGTCTCGCCGGTGGCAGACAGCTCGCGGCGGGCCCGCTCGGCGAACCCCTCTGCACCAAACCGGGCGAACAGCTCGTAGGCGGCGCTCAACTGCTGGCGGGCGTCGACTCGACGGTTTTCGCGGCGCAGCCACTCGCCGTACACCAGCTGGGCCCGAGCCAGGTGAAGCGCGACATGGCCACGGCCGAGGCGCGCAATCGCCTCCTGGTAGAAGGCCTCGGCGCCCGGGCCGGCTGCCAGCAAGGCGCGCGAGCGCGCCTCGATCCCGAGAGCCCAGTCGGTACCACTCGCCTGTGTTCGTTCGACCAGACGCTCAAGCGTCACGGAGGCGAGTTGGTCGCGGCCGCTCCGCACGGCGGCTTCGATCAGTTCGGGCAGCGCGAAAGCGTACAGACCGAGCCCATCGTGAGCGGCTGCTAGATCGGCTGCGGCAGTGGCCTCCTCATACCGGGCGAGACCGTTGAACAACACCGCGCGCGAGCAGTCGATCATGCTCAACGCCAGACCCTGCCCTCTGGCGGTCGCATCCTTGCGGGCTGCCTCGATCAGCGGAACCGCTTCAGCATCGTGGCCGCGGTAGGCGAAAAGCATCGGTAGGGCATAGACCAACGGAGCGGTTGCGGTTTTCTGCGTGATGGCGGTCGACTCGGCCATCAGCGCGGACGCTGCCGCGAACTCTCCCGCGTGCAAGTGCACGCCGGCGCGATAGCACTCTGCAATCGGAAGGACGCTGAGCACGCCCGCCTCGCGGGCGACGCGCACCCCGCGGCTGGCCAGCTCGTCCCAGAGCTGGTCGTCCCACAGGTCTGATGCGATACGGCAGGCCAGCCACAACCATCGATTCACGTCGGCGGAATCGTCATCGGCTCGCCCGAACGCTTCCAGCGCCAGCCGCAGCGGCGGCACGCCCGCCTGGTAACCCCTCGACAAGGCGGTGGCGATCCCGCGCATGAGGGCATCGAGGGGGTCAAGGGGCGAGATTCCGGCGGGCGTGGCGAGCACGGCCGCCGCCGTTTCCCGCACATTGTGAAGGTTGCCCAAACGGCCTGCGAACGCGGCCGCTGTGAACGCTTCGAGATAGGTCTCACGTGCTAGACCTGGGTCGAGCCCCGCCAAGCTGGCCGCCGCGTCGAGCAGCAGCGGCACGGCGTCGCTGCCCCGGCTCAGCGAGAACACGATCTGCGCGCGCAGCCTTCGGACCCGGGCACGCTCATACCGGTCAAGCGGGCACAGGTCGGCGGTCGCGAGCAGCGCTGACGCCGCATCGGGATCGGCCGCGTCGAGCTTGGCCTCCGCGCCGGCACGGGCGCGCGCTCCCCGGCGGGCGGGTCCGGAGTCAGCTCGGCCGCCCGTTGCAGGAATGCGGCCGCGGCGGCCGCGCCACCTCGACGCTGCGCCCGTACCGCCGACCGCTGCAACTCGGCGGCCACCGCCTCGTCGAGCCCCATTGTCGCGTACGCGCGGTGCCACGCGCGCCGGTCAGGATCCGCGTCGACATCAGTGGCGTCAGCCAGCGCAGCATGTACCTGGGAGCGGTCGGCCGGCGAGGCTGCGCGGTAGACAGCCGAGCGCACGAGCGGATGCCGGAACCGCACCCGTGAGCCGAACTCGACCAGCCCAGCCGCCTCGGCCGGCACGGCCGCGGCGGGACCGATCCTCAGTTGCTCAGCCGCGCGCCACAGCAGGGTGACGTCGCCCAGGGGCTCGGCCGCCGCGATCAGCATCAACCGACCCGAGTCCGGGGGAAGCGATTCGACACGTCGAGCAAATACTTGCTCGACATGGCTCGTCAGGGCCGCGGGGCCGGGAAGACCGAATCCACCGGCAAGTTCTGCGGGCGTCATTCCGCGCGGCAACTCCAGCAAGGCGAGCGGATTGCCCTGAGCCTCGGCCACGATTCGATCCACTACCAGCTCGTCCAGCCGACCCCGAACAACGGCCGCCAGTAGCAGGCGGGCGTCAGCGACAGGCAGCCCGGTAACGACAAGATCGGGTAATCCATCGAGTTCCAGTACGCCGCCGGGCTCGCGGACCGCGAACACCATCGCGATCCGCTCCGCGAGCAGCCGGCGCGCAACGAACCCCAACGCCTGCGCGGAAGCTCCGTCCAACCACTGCGCGTCATCGATCAAACACACCAGTGGGCTCACCTCGGCCGCCTCAGACATTAGGTTTAAGACCGCCAGGGCCACCATGAAGTGATCCGAGGGGCCACCCTCCGCTGATCCGAGCGCGACCTGCAGCGCATCGCGCTGTGGCCTCGGCAGCGCGGCCAAACCCTCGAGCAGTCCCGCACACAACTGATGCAGGCCGGCGTAGGCGAGCTCCATCTCCGACTGCACGCCTACGACCCGCATCACGCGATACCCCGACGCCTGCTCGGCGACGTACTCGAGCAATGCGGTCTTACCAACGCCGGCCTCGCCGCGCAGAAGCTGCACCGAGCTTTGTCCCGCCGCGAGGCCCTGCAACTGTCGGTCCAAGAGTTCACGGACCCCGAGCCGGCGGAAGAGTGTGACTCGCCAAAGACCCCACCTCCACGCCTCACATGCGCCCAGACGCCTCCATCAGGGACCGTGCGCCGCGACGAGGGGAAACCCAACGCGGAACCTGCCCCGATTCGAGCAACGACAGTGACTGTCCGTGAGGTCGTCGAGCACCTTGCGTATCGTCGGCGGGCTAGAAAGAGCGCCGATCATCATGGGCCACTCGGCAGGAGGTTGCTTTACCCAGATCCTGCTCGATCATGGTTATGGGGCAGCAGGCGTGGCCATCGACTCCGCGCCGACAGAGGGCGTCAGGGTAACCCCGGTCTCACAGATAAGATCCCTCTTCCCGGTTCTGAAGAACCCCGCAAACCGCCACAGGGCGGTGGGCTTCACCCCAGAGCAGTTCCACTACGCCTTCGCCACCACCCTAAGCCGGGAGGAGTCGGACAAGGTCTACGAGCGCTACCACATCCCAGCGCCGGGCAGCTTCGTGTGGGCCGGGCCCCTTGCCAACTTCACGCCCGGCCACCAGGATCTCTACGTCAACTTCAGGAACGAAGACCGGGCACCGTTGCTGTTCATAGCGGGTGGAGAAGACAACCTCATGCCTCCAGCGGTCAACCAATCGAACGCCAAGCACTACCGCACCAACTCGGCCACTGACTATAAGGAGTTCCCCGGACGCTCGCACTACACGGTGGGGCAGGACGGATGGGAGGAGGTAGCGGACTACGCCCTTGAGTGGGCGGTAGAGCACGCGAAGCGGCCAGCGGCTTGAGCAGTGTCCAGCAGCGGTCCTGGTCCATTAACAGCGAAGGCCTGCTGCATCGACTTCATCCCGAGCAATGACATCGCATTCGAGTTGACCGAGCAGCCCACGGCGTCAGGGGGCAGGCTCCTCGATGTCGCACCATGCAGCACCGTCGGGATAGGCAAATCTGGTCAGCGAGGCTTCGAGTATCTCCGTGCCAGCGCCAGCGGCCAGCGGCGCGAGGTAACGGCCGCGGCGCAGTTCGACCGGGGTGGCGAGGTGCTCGTGCAGGTGGTCGACGTATTCGATTCGGCGGCCGGCCAGACTGCCGGAGACGGCGACGTAGTCGAACATCGACAGGTGCTGGACGGCCTCGCACAATCCGACGCCGCCCGCATGGGGGCAGACGGGAACGCCGAACTTCGCCGAGAGCAACAAGATGGCGATGTTCTCATTCACGCCGGCGACCCGGCTGGCGTCGATCTGCAGGATTGACAGCGCGCCAGCCTGCAGCATTTGCTTGAAGATCACCCGGTTGGCCACATGTTCTCCCGTTGCCACCGGCACGGGGTGGATCTGACGGGCGATCTCGGCATGGCCGAGGATGTCGTCCGGGCTGGTCGGCTCCTCCACCCAGGCGAGATCGTAACGCGACAGCTCGGCGATCCACTTGACCGCGTCGTCGACATCCCAGCGCTGGTTCGCGTCGATGGCAATGGCGATGTCTGGGCCGACCGCAGCCCTCGCGATCTCGAGCCTTCTGATGTCGTCGTTGACGTTGGCACCTACCTTGAGCTTGATCTGAGTGAACCCGTCGGCGACCGCTTCTCGGCACAGCCGCTCGAGTTTGGTGTCGTCGTAGCCGAGCCAGCCGGGTGTAGTCGTGTACGCCGGATAACCGTCTTTGAGTAGCTCCGCCTCTCGCCGCTCCCGCCCATCGAGGCCGGCCTGCAAGATCGCGAGTGCCTCGTCGCGAGTCAAGGCATCGGTCAGGTAACGGAAGTCGACGAGGTCGACGAGCTCTTCCGGTGTCATCTGGGCTAGCAACCGCCAGAGCGGCAGCCCGGCCCGCTTGGATTTCAAGTCCCAAAGAGCGTTGACGACGGCGCCGATCGCCATGTGCATGACGCCCTTCTCCGGCCCCAGCCAGCGCAATGGCGAGTCGTACACCAATGAGCGCCACGTCGCGCCCATGTCTGAGAGCAGCGCGTCGACGTCCTTCCCGAGGATCATCGGGGTCACCGCCTTGATCGCAGCCACTTCGACATCGTTGCCGCGGCCGATGGTGAAGACGAACCCGCTGCCGGTCAGCTGGGCGTCGGAGTCGGTGATGAGCTCGACGTACGCGGCAGAGTAATCCGGATCGGGGTTCATGGCATCCGAGCCGTCCATCTCCCGAGAGGTGGGGAAGCGGACGTCCCGCGTCCGTATCGAGGTGATTCGCAACCTGGATCCCTTCGCAGCAAGGTTGTGGCTCATCGAAGCACTCGGTGCCTGCCATGACCAGTGAAGCCCAGCCGCGATCATGATCATGACTCTCCGGTGGCCGAAGCCGATAGCTCGTACACCCTCTCGGCCGTCCCCGCCAGCACCGCCCGGCGATCGTCCTCTCCGGGCACAAGACTGACGACGAGGTCAAGCCAATCCGAGTACGTCGCGGCCAGCGTCATCACCGGCCAATCGCTGCCGAACAGGCATCGATCCGGTCCGAACTCGGCCAGGGCGTGGGCGAGATACGGCTCGACGGCCTCCACACCGGTCGGCCCGCTGACGATCTCGGTCATCAGCCCGGACAGCTTGCAGACGATGTTGCGCCGGGCCGCGAGCTCCGCGATCTGCAGCCGCCACCGCGACGGATCCGCGCCGATCCGAGGCTTACCGACGTGGTCCAGCACGAACTGGACATCCGGAGTGCGGCGCACGAGCTCGATCACCTCATCCAGCTGCGAGCTGCGCACGCAGACGTCGAAGGTGAGCTCGAAATCGGCCAGCGCGGCGACACCGTCCAAGAAGCGATCGGCGACGGCGAAGCCGGGTCTCTCGTCTTGGATCAGCCGCCGGACGCCCACCACCGAAGGGATGGCGCGGAGCGTACCGAGGTAGTCTCGCACCCCCGCGCCTCGCTCCAGTGGCGCGAACGCGACGATGCCGCGCAGCCCCGGCAGCTGAGCCGACTGCTCGACCAGCCACCCGACCTCGGCCAGGCCTTGGGTGTCGGCACAGTCGGCCTGCACGACGACGAAGTCGGTCACCGTCCCCGAGGCCGCGCGCAGGGTCGAGGCATCGATCAACCGGTCCAGCTCCGTGCCGTCCAACCAGGTGTAGCGCAGCCGGCGGGGATCCCAGAGGTGCACATGAGCGTCGACGACTCTCATCGGCTCAGGTGCCAAACTTCCGTCAGCGGCGCCCACTGCTCTCCGTCCGGCGTGCCGGGAAGCCTTTCCTGACAGGGATCGGTTAGCTGCCACCAACGCTGGGTCGCCGGATCGGCGCGGATGCGCGCCTGGTCCGCGGCGTGGTCTGTGCCGACGTACTCGTAGTAGCTGAACAGCATGTCCCCGCGCAGAAAGAT
This sequence comes from uncultured Actinomycetota bacterium, assembly GCA_963836855.1. Lineage (GTDB taxonomy): Bacteria > Actinomycetota > Actinomycetes > Propionibacteriales > Propionibacteriaceae > Microlunatus. The sequence goes on from CAWILN010000026.1 coordinate 36,184, forward strand.
CGTGTAGTTGCGGATATTGGCGGCCGCGAGCGTCGACTCGACCTCCGGCCACACCTGGGCATGCAGTTCCAGGTACCGCTCTCGATACTCCGGCCTCAGCCGGATACAGCTCGCGTAACGCTCCATCAGTTCCCGCTGATCATTGCGGTCGTATCCGCAGACCGCTCATCCCACCGTCCACGGCCAGGTCGGTACCGGTAGTGGAGCCGGCGGCCGGGCTCGCGAGGTAGTGAATGGCGGCGGCCACCTCGTCGGCGGTGACCAGCCGCCCCATCGGCTGCCGGGCCTCCAGCGCGGCACGCTCGGCCTCCGGGTCCTCCGCGACGGCCAGCAGCCGGCCCACCCACGGAGTGTCGGCTGTACCGGGATTCACACAGTTGACCCGGATGCCCTCGCCGATGTGGTCCGCGGCCATCGCGCGAGTGAGAGCGAGCACGGCACCCTTGCTGGCGCTGTAGAGAGCGCGCTGCGGCAGCCCCGCCGTCGCGGCGATCGAGCAGGTGTTGACGATGCATGCCGCCGGTGAACGCCGGAGCGCGGGCAGGGCGGCCCGGCTGACCCGCACGATCCCCATGACATTGATATCCAGGACCTTCAGCCACTGGTCGTCCGAGTTGTCCTCGACCGTCCCCTGAGCGCCGATGCCGGCGTTGTTGACCAAGACATCCAGGCCACCCAGCGCGTCCACGGCGGCGGCGACGCCGGCCCGGACGGACGCGTCGTCGCTCACGTCGGTGGCGAACCAGCGGATCGAGTCGTGCGGCGGGGGGGCGAGGTCGAGGGAGACCACTGTGGCCCCGTCCGCGACGAACCTCAGGGCGGTGGCCAGGCCGATCCCTGACGAGCCACCAGTCACCACCACCCGCCGGGCCTCGGGAGCGTCGCTCATGCCGCCCCCAGATCCTGACGCTGCCGGCCCAGCCCGTCGATCCAGAGTTCCATCACGTCCCGTCGATGTCCGCCCGGAGCATCGATCCGCTGCCCGTCGATGTTCGCCCGGGGCAGACGACCCTCGGACCGTGCGGCGGTCAGCCGCTCCGGCCCGCCGTTGGTCCACCAGGTCCGGTCGAAGTCCATGAGGACCGAGGAGGCGTCCAGGGCCTCGTCGCCGTCGAGAACGACCGGACGTTCCTGGCCGACCGGGTCGATCCGTATGAGCCTCATCTGTGTGCGTTCTCCTGTTGTGGTGTGTGAACGTCAGCGCGCAGCAGTCCGTCTGCGCGAAGCTCCGACCAGAGCTCTTCTGGTACGTCGATCTCGAACAGCGCGGCGTTGCGCCGCACCTGGGCCGCGGAATACGCGCCCACGCACACAGTACGGATGGCAGGGTGGCCGAGCGGGAACTGGGCGGCGACCGCGGGCAAGGGAGTGCCGTACCGATTGCAGACGGCGGCCAGTCGGCTCGCGGACGCGAACACCTCGACGGGGACCGGTTCGTAATTATATGTGGCCGTCCGGTGCGGTACGTCCGTGGCGAGGACACCTGAGTTGAAGACCCCGGCGGCGACGATGCTCACGTTGCGCTCGAGACAGGCGGGCAGCAGGTCGTCGAGCGCGCCCTGCTCAAGGAGCGTGTACCTGCCGGCCAGCATGAGGACGTCGAGGTCGGTCCGCTCCACGAAGCGGGTGAGCATCGCCGACTGGTTCATCCCGGCTCCGTACGACGTGATCATGCCCTCCGCCCGGAGTTCTTCCAGAGCTGGAAACGCGTGGTCGAGAGCCTCGACGTAGAAGTCGTCGGGATCGTGCACGAACGCGATGTCGACCCGATCGAGACCGAGTCGCTCCAGGCTGGACTCCAGCGACCGGCGGATCCCGTCGCGGCTATAGTCCCGAACCCGGACGAAGTCGGCCGGGACATCGAACCCCTCGTCGTCCCGCACGCCGGCCGAATTCGGCACCGGCCGCAGCAGTCGACCGACCTTGGTGGAGATCAAAAACTCATTTCGCGGACGGCCCCGCAGCCCGAGACCAAGCCTGCGCTCGGCCAAGCCCAAGCCGTAGTGCGGGGCGACGTCAAAGTAACGCACCCCGCTCTCCCATGCCGCCGGCACGGCGCCCTCCCATTCCTGCTGCGGCACCGCCCGCAGGAGGTTTCCGAGTGCGGCGACCCCGTATGCCATGGGCCCGACCCGGAGCCCGTTGCGGCCCAGCGGGGTGTCGGCTGCGAGGGCGTTCATCCGGACACCGATGGCGGCTGAGGGTCATGAAGGGCAAGCGGCGTCATCACGGCACCTGTGGATGATCATGCAGGAACTCCTGCACGGCCAGCAGGTGTGTCCCCATCCGAATCCGCGCTGCGTCCGGATCGCGTCGAGCGATGGCCTGCAGAATGGCCTGGTGTTCCCGGTGCGTGGAGTGTAGGGCACCCTCCTCGGAGATGGCGCGCCAGAGTCGCCCGCGGACCGTTCGGGTGGCGAGGGCCTCGATCAGGGCCTCTAGTGCCGGATTTCCGGACGCGTGAACGATGACACGATGGAACGCGATGTCGGCCTCGATGAACGCACCGAAATGATCATCGCTGGTCGAGGTGAGCAGGGGCTCCACCTGGGCAAGGATGTCCGATGCCTCCCCGATCGCCGCATCGGTGATCAACTGGGCCGCTCGCCCGGCAGCCTCGGTTTCGAGCACCCGACGGACCGCTTGCAGATGGAATGCGTCAGCCTCGGTACCGAGGTCGACGAGCAAGGCCATCGGCGCGAGCAGCCGGCTGGCGTCGAGGGAGGTCACGTACGTGCCGTCGCCCTGGCGGGTCTCGAGGACCCCCATCAGGCACAGAGCGCGCACGCCCTCCCGAAGCGGGCCGCGGGAGACGTTGAGCTCCCCGGCGAGGTCCTTCTCCCGGGGCAGCCGTGCACCCGGGCCGAGCTGACCACGGATGATCATGGACTTGATCCCATCCACGACCACATCGGTCTGAGACGGGATCGGCGGCGGACGATCATCGCGCTCGACGTCCGCTGCGAATTGGGTCGTCATGACGCTTCCGGCTCGGACAAGAAGAGCTCGACAACCGGCACCGCGACCCCGGGTCGACGAATCGGCAGGGTGAGGGTGAGGGTGCCGGGCGGCTGGCCCCCGACGCCCGTGTTCTCGGCGCGGACCGCCGGATCGATGACGCGGAAGCCGATCTCCGAGGCGTCGTTGAGCAGTTGCGCGTACTCGACCTTCCCAGCGAGATCGGGCAGGTGGAGATGCTCGAGCGGCCAGCTGAAAATGTGGACATACAGCCGGTTGCCCCGCTGGGTGTACCGGACGTCGGCCGGTGGTGTGAACGGGCTGGCTGTCGCCCCGTAGATCGATCGGGCGTGCAGGTCCATCCAGTCGCCGATACCCTGCAGGGCCAGTACGGCCCGGGGATCGAAGTTGCCGCGGGCGGTCGGTCCCACGTTGAGCAGGAGGTTGCCGTTCTTGGAGACCCCGTCGACTAGCATCCGGACCAGCAGGTCGACAGGCTTGTCGTTCTGGTTGTCACGGAAATAGCCCCAGCTCCCGTTCAGGGTCTGGCAGGCTTCCCACGGCACTGGGCGTCCGTCGATCTCCATCGGATTGGCCGGCTGGTACTGCTCCGGGGTGACGAAGTCACCCGGAATGCCCAGCCGGTCGTTGATCAGGATGCCGGGCTGCAGCTCGCGCGTGAGAGCGAGCAGTTCCTCCGAGCCCCAGTCGGCCGCGCCTTTGCCACCCCAGATCTCCCGGTGATCGCTGCGCTCGTAGGAGAAGTCGTAGAAGAGATAGTCGATCTTGCCGTACCAGGTCAACAGCTCGCGTACCTGTCCATGCAGGTAGGCGCGATACCCGCTCGGGTCACGGCCGACGTTCTGCGCCTCGGCGTCGGGGTCGTCGCGGCGCGGATGGTGCCCGTCGACGAGGAAGTCGGGATGGTGCCAGTCGAGCAGGGAGTGGTAAAAGCCGACCTTCAAGCCGGCGGCCCGCACGGCGTCGACGAACAGAGCCACGATGTCCTTGCCGTACGGCGTGTTCATCACCGTGTAGTCAGTCAGCTTGGAGTCCCACAAGCAGAAGCCCTCGTGGTGCTTCGTGGTCAGCACGACGTACTTCATGCCCGCGCGCTTGGCCTGCTGGGCCCAGTCGACGGGATCGAACAAATCCGGCTCGAAATAGCGCGCGTAGCGCTCGTACGTCCTTGTCTGGATCCGCTCGCGGTTCATCAGCCACTCGTGGCGGGCCCCCAGTGCGTACAGACCCCAGTGCACGAAGAGACCGAGGCGATCATGGGTGAACCAATCGAGCTTGGGGTCGGGCATTGCAGTGTGCGTCTCCTTGGTGGCGATAGGGTCACGAGTATAGATCTGACTAATTCTTCAGATCTATGTCGTGCGGGTCCCTTCTTCCGTCGGATTATTGCTAGACATCAGATGCATTGTTGTAGCGTGGCACATGTAAACGGTGCAAATCCGGCGCAATGCGGATGCGGCCCACTCTGCTCAACTGCGTTCGCGACCGGATGCTACTGCCGGAGTCTGGCAGACAGAAGATGACGCGGTGGTCGCGTGCATAAAAGTCTGTCGTCTACCGCGCACGGGCCCTGCCGAGCACGGCCGGCCATGCCGACCTGCGCTACCTGACCGACGGCCATGTCGAAACCAATGCCGCTGTTCGCCGGTTCGGTCGGCAAACAGCGCCGGATGCCGCGATCGCCCACCCAAGGCCACGTGCTGCGCGTCGGCGACCTTCTCGCCACGCTCGCCGTGAAGGCGGCGATCCATCACCTCGACATGATCGTCGAGCTCGACCGCTCGGTCCCACCACGCACTCTCACCAGTTCTGCAGGCAGCTGGGGATCGCCGTTGCAAGGTACTGCTGAGTCGAGCTGCGACGGGCGCCCCGTCGAATGGGAGGATGAGGGTATGCGGGCCGTGCGGATCCATGCCAAACAGGACATGCGGACCGAGCAGGTTCCTAGCCCCGAGCCAGATGCCGGGGAGGTGCGGCTGCGGGTGGGCTACGTCGGGATCTGCGGGTCGGATCTGCATTACTACGGTGACGGCGCTGCGGGCATTTTCGTCATCCGTGAACCGCTGATCCCCGGCCATGAAGTGTCCGGGGTGATTGATCTTGACCCGACGGGTGCGTTCGAGGCGGGCACCCCGGTGACGGTGCATCCGGCGACGTGGGGTACCGCTCAGCTCGATCTGACCGAGGAGCAGCGACATCTCTGGCCGGGTGGCGGTTACTTGGGCAGTGCCTCGACATGGCCACACACGCCCGGCGCCTTGGCGGAGCAGCTGGTCGTTCGCCGCGATCAAGTGCGCCGACTGCCCGCCTCACTGCCGCTCAAGCGGGCAGCGTTGGCCGAGCCGCTGGCCGTCGGCCTGCACGGCCTGGCAGTCGGTGGTGGCATCAAGGGCAAGCGTGTGCTGATATCGGGGTCGGGCCCGATCGGGCTGCTAGCCGCTGCTGCTGCGGCAGCTGACGGCGCGGCAGAGGTAGTTTGTGCCGACCTGCTTGCGGGACCGCTACAGCGCGCGCGGTTCCTGGGCGAAGCCAGCCCGGTGCCGATCGGGACCGTGCAGATCGGCGTCGAGGATCTGCCGGACTCTTACTTCGACGTAACGCTGGAGTGTGCTGGGGTGCCGCAGGCGCTCCACGGTTTGTTGCTAGCCACTCGCCGGGCCGGCGTCGTCGTCCAGGTCGGCAATCTGCCGGACGAGACTCGACCGGTCAACCTGGCGCCCCTAGTGTCGAAGGAGATACAGCTGCGGGGCACCTTTCGCTTCAACGAGGAGATCGACGCGGCCATCACCCTGCTCGATCAGAACCCGCAAATCGAGCAAGTGGTCACTCACGTACTGCCGCTTGAGCGCGTCAACGAGGCATTCGCACTCGCCGCGAACTCCGAGATTTCCGGCAAGGTCCTGGTTGAGGTCAGCGCTACCTGATGGAGGTCCCAGCGAGGGGCCAACCCAACCTCCGCGACCGGCGCAGACCGCGGACCAGCGACGCCAACACCATCGACGGTGCTCCCGATACTGCGGTCGTGTCGAGACGGGCAGGTCGACTTGGTGCCCGTCTCGCGCTGGATTACGGATGCGACTTCCCGGGTGGCCGCAACATCAGATGGCCGTCGGACCGGTCCTCCGGCAGCCATGCCGGCGGCCAGGCGTACTTTCCTTGGCATAAACTCCGCGCTTTCCGTCCCTGGCCGTCCACACCCCTGGTGTCGTGTTCGTCTTGGTCAGAAATCGATCATGATCGACAGTGAGCAGACGGTCCGTTTGGAGTTGGCGTCCGGTCGCTCGATGGTTCGGGCCTGGGCTAGCCCTCGCCTCCGCAGCGCGATCGTCCAGTTCTGGGCGATCGCCTGGTGCGCCGGGGCGAGGGTGGTCGGGCTTCTCCACGGCTTCACGGGCGCCCTTCGGCGCGCCGCGCCGTCACGCCTCGGCCAGGCTCGTGCAGTATGCGCGCAGCACTGGGGGTTGCGCTGAACGGTCGGAAGGTGCCGCGGGCGAGCACGAACTGCCCCTTGTCAAGCCGTACACATGAGTCGTGCTGAGCCGGAATGCATCGGGAAGCAACGAAGCCCGGCCTCGCGATGCTGGTGGGATTTGGGTTTTCATGGTTCCTCGTCTGTGGTGTCGCGCCCAGGCGAAAAGCTCGCCGAGCAACTCGGCGTCAATGGCGATGAGGGCGGGGCGGTAGGCGGGGGCTGCGTGCCCATCAGCTCGCGCACCAGGAAGTCCCAGCAGCGCTTCCGTATGTGACACACCGTTCCTGTGGGAACGCGTCCCGGTAGCCGGTCTTTGAGCGCAACTCACCGGACAATCAGAGCTGGACTGGCGGTGTCCGCGTGAAGGGTCCCCGAAATGGACGACTCTTGTCTCGCTGTGAGGGGCCCGGCCGGTGAGTCTTGTCGAGCTAGGCCGCGCCCAGGATTCGATCCGGCTGGGAGTTGGAGGAACGGTAGCCCCGGCACCTGAGTCACATCTTCAGCGTGGCTGGAACTGCCGCTGGCTACCGCCGACGCCTGTGAGCGGAGGTTCAAGTGAGCGCTGCTACACAATTACCCGCGTCCTGGCCGGGGAGCTTGAGTGTCTCCTCCCGATGCGGCAAGCGTGACCGCCGCCTAGCGTCGTGACCGACGAGTTCGCAAGCAAGTGCGGGAGGCGACGATGAATGATCAACGCGACGTGGAGGAGCGTGGTCGGCGCTTCGCGGGCCACGACACACGTGAACAGTTGCTGGCCGAACTGCCGGTCAAGGAGCGACGGCTGGAGCTGGCCGGCGTCTCCTCCGCCGTGCTGGAGGGCGGGGACGGACCGCCGGTGCTTTTGCTGCATGGCCCAGGAGAATTCGCGGCCCTATGGGCACGAGTAATTCCAGACCTGACAAGAACGCATCGGGTGGTCGCACCTGACCTGCCGGGCCACGGTGCCACTGGTCTACCAGACGGCCCGCTCGACCACGACCGCGTGCTCACCTGGCTCGGCGAGCTGATCGAGCGAACCTGCGCGTCGCCGCCGGCGCTGGTTGGGCATTTGCTCGGAGGCGCGATAGCAGCCCGGTATGCCTGCGAGCGGCCCGATCAGCTCAGCCGGCTAGTTCTTGTAGACAGCTTCGGCCTGAGCTGGAATCGGCCGTCGCCCAGGTTCGCGCTGCCTTTGTTCGCCTACATTGCCCGTCCGACAGAACGCACGCGGGACCGCTTCCTGGCGCAGTGCTTCGTCGATTTCGACGGGTTGCGCGACCAGATGGGCGAGCGCTTTGAGCCCTTCGGCGCGTACTCCCTTGAGTGGGCGCGCACGAAGGCGGCGAAGGCCGCTCTCCGCAGTCTCATGCCGGAGTACGGAATGCGTCCCATCCCGCGGGATGTCCTCGGGCGGATCGAAGTGCCTACGGCCCTGATCTGGGGGCGTCATGACCTCCAGACGCGGCTCAGTGTGGCCGAGGGTGCGAGCGCGCGGTACGGCTGGCCGCTACACGTGATCGAGGGCGCTCGCGATGATCCCTTCTTCGAACAACCCGAAGCCGCCCTCCGTGCTCTCCGTGCCTCCCTCGGCAACTCCTGACCCTTGCACGACTCATCAATGACTCAGGCTGAGAAGTGCTGCCCCCGGCCCTCAAGGCCCTTAGCGCATCGGGCCCTTCACCCCAGCCGCCTTCTGGCCAGTGCACAACTACAGGACCTAAGCGCGCCATAGCAGGCCTACGACGGACCCTCAGGCAATCGGCGCGTTCAGCAGCCGAGCTGGAATGTGCAGGCTCTCCCGGCTGACTGGGCGCGCATACCCGATCGCTGGCAGATCGCCCATGGCGTACGGACCCTCGCAATTCTGCTCGCACTCGGCTCCCGTACTCGACGAACTACGGCATTTGGTGACGCGGACGTCAGCAGGTGCAACACCGCAGGGGAGGGGGGTAGCCGCTGCTTACATCGCATCCCATGACGGTCGTATGGTGGAGCCATTCCGGGCCGACAGGGAGCCATGAGTCAGCTCATCAAGGATCGCGTTCAGCAGGGTCGCGATGCGTACCGTCGGCACGCATGGCACGAGGCCTTCGATTCGCTTCGCGAGGCTGACTCGGAGACAACCGTCTCTCCCCAAGACCTCAAGATATTGGCGGAGTCCGCGTGGTTCGCTGGGGACCCGGGTGCGGCAACCGAGGCACGGGAGCGGGCGCACGCCGGATTTCTCGAGCAGGGCGACAAATGCCGCGCGGCCGAAGCGGCTCTGGAACTTGCCAATGATCATTTAGGGCGGCTGGAAACCGCCATCGGGAACGGATGGCTCGGCAGGGCCAGAAGACTGCTCGAGCAAACTCCCGACGAATGTGCCGCCCACGGCTGGCAAGCACTTACGCTGGGCTATCTTGCACTCCGCATCACCGGGGATCGAGAGGAAGCACTCCGTCAGGCAAAGCTGGCACAACAGATCGGCGAACGGCTCGCCATACCGGCGATACAGGCCCTGGCACTGCAACAGCAGGGCTCTGCGCTGGTCGGAATGGGTCGCGTCGACGACGGTTTGGCCCTCATCGACGAATCCACCGTCGCTGCAGTCAGCGGAGAGCTGGACCCGCTGACGACTGGCCGGGTCTATTGCATGACAATTAGCGTCTGCCGCGATCTCGCCGACTGGCGACGGGCGGTCGAGTGGACTGACGCTGCGGAGCGGTGGTGCCGCCGGCAGTCTGTATCCGGTTTTCCTGGAATTTGTCGGGTGTACCGCGCCGAGATCATGCATCTTCGCGGCTCCTGGGCCGACGCCGAACGGGAGGCGAAGCGAGCCTGCGAGGAGCTCAGCAGGTACGAACTGATCTACGGCGGTGAGGCCCAATACGAGGTCGGCGAGGTCCGGCTTCGTGTTGGCGACTTGGACGGTGCCCGGGAGGCCTTCCGACAGGCCCACGAGCTAAGCCGTGAGCCAGAGCCGGGCAGGTCTTTGCTTCGGTTGGCGGAGGGGGACGCACAAGGGGCCAACAACTCCATCAAACGGGCGCTCGCGAACGTCGAATCGCAGGCCATCATTCAAGCGAGACTGCTTCCTGCTGCCGTGGAGATCGGGCTCGCTGCCGACGACATCGACGCCGTTGCACAGTACGTCGCACAGCTCGAGCAGATTGCCGGTTCCTTTCGGACGACAGCGGTCACTGCGGCTGCTGAATACGCACGAGGCTTGCTCTTGCTTGCCCAAGGCGACGCAGCCACGGCGTCGGCGAGACAGCGCCACGCGGTGGAACTGTGGCATGAGGTCGGTGCCCCATATGAGGCGGCCAGAGCACGCACGGCGCTCGGGGCGACTATGCGCGCCGACGGCGACGAGGACGCCGCCCGGCCCGAGTTTGAGTCAGCGAAAGCGGCTTTCGAACGCCTTGGTGCCCTGCCGGATGCGAAGCGTGTGGGCCACTTGCTCGGCGAAGACCAGGGCTTCGCCCCGCGAGCCGGGGACCGCGTCAAGAGGACCTTTGTGTTCACTGACATCGTCGGCTCAACGCCGCTCGTGGAGGCCCTTGGTGACGACGCCTGGCAGGAGCTGATCCGCTGGCATGACCAGACCTTGCGGACAATCTTCAACCGCTACGGCGGAACGGAGGTGCGACAGACCGGCGACGGGTTCTTTGTTGCCTTCGAGGACGCATCGGCGGCGATCGAGGCTGCGGTGGCAGTGCAGCGGTCACTGGCAGAGCATCGCCGGGGCCATGGTTTCGCCCCCGAAGTCCGCATTGGGCTGCACGAGGCGGAGGCTTCCACCCGCGCGGTTGACTTTGCCGGCCGTGGAGTCCACGAGGCCGCTCGAATCGGCAGCCTTGCGAGCGGCGGGCAGATCCTTGCCAGCGTGAATACCGTGCAGAGTGCGGCCACTCGGTTTTCGGTTTCCACTCCCCGTACGGTCACCCTGAAGGGCGTCTCCCAGCCCATTGAGGTTGTGACGATCGATTGGATGTGAACCCTCGCCTTTCTGCGGACGAGTCCGGGCGTCGAGTTGGGGTGTTCGCCCGAAGCGAGTTGTCGCAGCCAATGCCTAACTCTTAGAAGCGGTATGTGGTCTGGCCGTGCGTGTCGCCGAACGCGATGACCTTGGCGGGCTTCACCCGGTAGACCCGGGCGCCTCCCTCGGTACTTCCACCGGAATGGCTTAGTTCGACGAACTCCTCGCCGCGGACGTCGAACCTCCAGTCCTCGCCGTACTTGGCGAACCACTCATCAGCCAGCGCCTGTAGCGGCTCGGCGGCTGTCACCCGTAGTGCTGTGCCCTCGACGACGATGTCCTTGCCGGCATTCCAGCCGCTCGCGCCCGTGGTGCCGGTTGTGACTGCTACGTGCGGGTTGGCGTCGAGGTTGCGTTGCTTCTGCTCCTCCGGGCCGGTGCAGAACGCGAACGCGCCGTCGTGCCAGACGCCTACGAGTGGTACGGCGTGGGGACGCCCGTCAGTTCGGACGGTGATGATCCAGTAGAGCTGTGCGTCGGTGAGGAGGCGCTCGATGTCATCCCACGGTGGTGCGGTGGCCGAGGCGTCGCCGTACCTCGGGTCGATCTTTCCGGTTGTCATGCACCAATCGACTCGGCCTGGGCTGCTAACTCATCGGCCGGCAGCACCGATATGTCTGGCGCGGGATCGCGCGAACTGATGGATCGGATTGGCCACGCGCCGAGGACTTCCTCCTCCTCAGCTGGCCGATCGACTCGACCGCCGCCGGTTAGTCACTGGGGATCGCGCCGAGTTGACGAAGCATGCCGAGGTCGTCGCGGATCGCCCACCGCTCAGCGATCTGACCAGCGACGAGCCGGTACATGGCGGCGAAGTCGCGATCGTAATCCCCTGGCGGTGCGTCGATGCCCAAAAATGAACCGCCATGCCAGCGGCCATGCCGGGCTCCCACCTGGACGACATAGTCGCCCTCGGCGACAACAACGAGCCTGCTCCAACCCTCCTGGGTCATCTGATGCCGACCCATCGTCTCGAGGAACTCTCGGGTACCGGCCAGCCCCGACGGCCGGTCGGGTGCCAGCGAGTGGTTGACCATGTCCGGCCTGCAGAGCCGGTCGAGGGCACTCAGATCGTCCGATCCGACCAGTTTGTCGAACTCCGCGACCACGGCCCTGTTGCGCTCGGTCCCAACGCTTCCGACGTCCATCTGCCCGCCTTTCCGTTTATGTTCTCCGCTCAGTCTCTCGCTCCTCGACGGTCGACATCGAGAATCAGGACGGCTCGGCATAATTGCGCCCAGCGACGTGGCGTTGGGTGCCCGGTCCCCATATGGCAATGCTGGGCGGCAATGACGTTCGAGGGCTCCCAATGCTGGCAATCTAGGCTCGGCTCATGTCAATCACTCCCCACATTATCGTTCAGGGCGCCGAGCGGGCCGTGGCTTTTTACCGCGACGCCTTCGGGGCCGAGGAGGTGAGCCGGATCCCAGTTCCTGATGGACGGTTGATGTCGGTGCAGTTGCGGATTGGCGACGGTCTGCTGCACATCGCCGATGAGTTCCCTGAGATGGGGGTGCTCGCGCCGCCCTCGATTGGCGGCACCCCGGTGGTGTTGGCCCTTGACGTCGCTGACGCTGAGGTGGTGTTCGCGCAGGCGGTGGCGGCGGGCGCAGAGATTCGTCAGCCGCTGGCGGAGATGTTCTGGGGTGACCGGCATGGGCAGCTTGAGGACCCGTTCGGGCATCGCTGGAACATCGCTCAGCACCTGCGCGACGTGTCACACGATGAGGTCGTCGCCGCTGCCGCACAGGCGTTCGGCTGAGTGCATTACCCGACCGTTGAGCACCAGCGGGCTGCGCGAGTTGGACCGATGATCTTCGCCGAATGCGGGTCAATCGGGCCCTGCCGGCGCTACGTCGTGAGGGACTGGCCGCGAGAGCGGGGTTGTCCGCGACCCTCGGTGCGATCATGCCCGTGTGGCAGATTGCGCCCTCGCAGTCTGGCCGAAACAGGGGTGGGTCGCGATGAAGCTTGCCGGCAAAACGGTGCTGATCACTGGGGCTTCGCAGGGCCTCGGAGCCGCCACGGCTCGGGCGATGGCCGCCCGAGGCGCCGAAGTCTTGCTGCTCGCGCGCAGCGAGGACAAGCTGCGCGAGGTCGCGACCAGGATCGAGGGCTCGGGAGGCCGCGCCCATGTCTATCCCGTCGACCTCGCCGACCTTGACGCCGTTGTGGCGACAGCCGATGCGATCAAGACGCAGGAACTCCTTCCCGACGTGATCGTCAACAACGCTGGCATCGGGCGCTGGCTCTTTATTGAGGAGACCTCGCTCGAGGAGATGCAGGCGATCATGGCCGTTCCCTACTTCGCAGCGTTCGCGGTCACGAAGGCGTTTCTGGCCGAGATGGTCGAGCGGGGCAGCGGCAACGTCTGCAACATCTACCCACCGGGCGCCTGGTTCCCGTTTCCGGGCTCGGTTGCCTACACCGCCGCGCGATGGGCGCTTCGCGGCTTCTCCGCCGCGTTGCGGGTCGATATGCGTGGCACCGGAGTCACGGTCACTGACGTTGTCCTGGCGAAGATCGCCAGCAACTACTGGGAGAACAATGCCGGATCGGAGGAGCGGCTGCCGTGGGTCAGCCGGCTCGTCCCCACGCTTTCAGTGGACCAGGCGGCGGCGATCGTGACCCGTGCCGTCGAGCGCGAGCGCCGGGAGGCGACCGCGCCGCTCATGTATTCGCTCTTTCACCAGATCGGGCGGCCGTTCCCGCGTTTCGTCCACTGGTGTGTCTGCTTCAGCGGCGCCAAGCGACCCAGTCGGCAGTAGCACGGAGCACGCCAGACACACGCCCAGGTACGGCCGCGGCTGCCCGGCGGAGCCTCGGCGACGGTCAGAGGCGACCCCGTGGCTTCACCTGAGAGTTGACCCGCTCCGCTGAGTTTCGCCACACCGACGTAGCGCAGGTGGCCCCCAAGACCCAGTCCGGGCGCGCACCCCTCGAACCAGGTGTGATCAGGTGGCGCTAACGGTCTTTGCGCCCAGCTCACGGACGACCTCGACGAGGAGGTCAAGGTCGGCCGCGGTAGTACGCCAGTTGCTGATCGCCGGCCGGAGGGCCACCCGGCCGCCGTAGACGGTGCCGCCGGCGAACACCCGGCCGTCGTCGAGCAGCGCCTCGCTGAGGCGGCGGTTGACATCGTCCAGCTCTGGCTCGGCCCTGCCGGCGGGGTGGTAGCGAAAGCAGACGACGTTGAGCGGGACCTCGGCCAGGCGCTCCAGGTCGGGCGCTGCGTCGACGACCGCCGCCAGGTGGGCGGCCAGGTCGCAATGCCGCTCCACCAGCGCCCGGTAGCCAGTGCGGCCATAGGCGGCGAGCGTGGCCCAAATCGGCAGGGCCCGAGCCCGCCGGGAGGACTCCGGGCCCAACAGCCCGTAGCCGCCACGAGGGTCGTCCGGGCCCGGGAGGTACGCCGCCCCCGGCATGCCGAACGCCGCGCCGAGCCGGGCGGGCTCCCGCACCAGTGCGAACCCGCTCTCGTACGGCACGTTGAGCCACTTGTGGGCGTCGGCGGCGATGGAGTCGGCGCGCTCGATGCCCGCGGTCAGGTGGGCGGTGCGCGGGGAGAGCGCCGCGAAAAGCCCGAAAGCAGCGTCGACGTGCAGCCAGGCGCCGAACTCCTCGGCCAGGCCGGCCAGGTCGGCCAGCGGATCGAAGTCGCCGGCGTTGGGTTCGCCTGCGGTGGCGATCAGCACGGCGGGTGCTCCGTCGAGTTCGTCTAGCCGCCGGCGCACCGCGGCCAGGTCGATCCGGCCGATCTCGTCGCGGACGAACACCTCCACGGTGTCCTTGCCGTGGCCGAGCATCTGCAGGGCCTTTCGCGAGCTGGGGTGCACGTAGCCGCCGGACACCACCGGCATCCGGGGCAGGCCGGCCAGCCCGGACGAGGTCGCATCTACGCCGTGCCGCTCCGCCCACCAGTGGGTGGCGAGCGCCAGACCGGTGAGGTTGCCGAAGGTGGCGCTCGCCGTCAGGGCACCACCCCAGCCCGGCGGTAGGCCGGCCAGCTGACGCAGCCAGTCCAGCGTGACTGTCTCGGCCGCGTCGGCCAGACGCGAGGAGGCCCGCACGAACGCGTTCTGATCCAGCAAGGACACGACCCAATCGGCGGCCAGTGCTGCGGGAGTCGAGCCACCGATCACGAAATGGAAGAATCGCGGCCCGGCCGAAGCGGTCGCGGTCGCCGTGCCGATACGCACCAGCCGCTCAACTGCGGCCTCGGTGCCCAAGCCCTGATCCGGTAGCGGCCCACCCAGCTCCCCTAGCAGCGGCTCGGCCGTCTGGTCATACACCAGCCGCTCCGGCAACTGCTCCAGAAACGGCCCGGCGGCCTCGACCACCTGCCTGAGCGCCGCCATCGTCTCGGCCTGTTCGTCCAGCGGATCTCCCACGTCACTCCTCCCCATCTCACGCGGCGGACTCAGTGTATGGGCCAGCACTCGCCGGGAGGCTGCCTAGAACGGAGGCTGAATGAGAGCAACGACGACGTCCCGCTGAGGGGTCGTCCAGCGGGTGCGCGCGAGCGGGCGCGGGACGCGACGCAGCAGCGAGTCGACACTTCGGCTGAGGTGACGTACCCCCAGTGACGGCTACCGGGCTGCTCAGTTGCTTTGTCTGGGCAGTGCCGCGATTTGGCCTTGGGGCGCCCGGCCATCGCGTTCTAGCGTGGAGAACAGACCCGCGCTTGGACGGAAGGAATCTGATGGGAACACTCATGGTCGACTTCATCACCTCGCTCGACGGCTACGGGGCAGCTGAGGGCTGGCCGGGTTGGTGGGGCATGGAAAGCCCCGAGTATCTCGGCTGGCTGGGCGAACAGCCCGAGCACACAGTTTTGATGGGAGCGACGACCTACCGGCTGATGGCAGAATTCGCCGCAAGCGGCGAGGAAGGGGTCGACCAGCTGATGACCCAGCTGTCGAAGGTGGTCTTTTCCTCGACCCTGACCGAGCCGCTGGGGTGGGCCAATACGCAACTGGTCACCGGAGACGCGGTGGAAGCCGTGCGAGCGATGAAGGAAGACAGCCGAATCGAGCTGCGCACGCTGGGCAGTGTGAGTCTGTGCCGATCGCTGATCACGGCCGAACTGGTGGATCGCTTCCGGGTTGTCGTCTTCCCGGTCGTCACTGGTGCGACCGGCCAAGATCGGATCTACGACGGATATCCCGACATCAGGCTCGACCTCGTCGAGAGCCGCACCTTCGACGGAGGGCTCCAACTGTTGGAGTACGTGCCCACCGTGCTCGACGGTCCGCCGGGTACCACGGGAGCGGCGAGTTGAGCGAGGCCACGGATCGCGCTGCGTACCCGAATGTTGACCGTCGATCCTCCCGCTGATCGCGGTTCGGGCAGTGCGTGGCTGGCGAGCGAGCAGCTACATGCGCTCGTGCCAGCGATGCCCTGAGGTCCTGCGCCATACCGTGCGGTTCTGGCCACGAAGGACCTTACGCGGTCTCGCACTGCGACGCAGAGCAGGCGCGTAGTGCCGCGGTCGGATCGATGGCTTGGTCCGTCAACCCTTCGCTCTCGTCCTCGAGGCACTCTCAGGAGTAGCCATACGTTCCCGGAAGCGTCGATCGCGATGTGCCTGATCGCGATGAGCTCGGCAGCGTCGTCGCGGACCGACTCGAAACAGCCACCGCGACGCTTCGAGGCTGCCGCTCAGATAAGTCCGCATACGGTCGGCTTGGACTACAGGTGCGGCGGACTAGAGATCATTGACGCGGAACAGGCACTTCACGTCAAGGACGCGGCGGAGCCGGGGATCCTCCAGCGCGTCCACGATCACCGATGCGCCACACCAGGTCGCGGCGCCGGCGTCGACCAGCTTCCTTGCTGCCACGGCCTGGCCACCGGTGTCGATCCAGTCGTCGACGAACAGCGCCCGGGCGGTGGAGGGCAGCAGGTCACGCCGCAGGCCGATCTGCAGGTTCCGGTCCTGATAGTCCGGCGGAGTCCGCGTCGTCAGCCATCTCTCACTGTCCGCTGACGGATCAGGATCTTTGCGGAGCTCGACCAGACCCACCCCGAGATGGATGGCGACGAGCGCGCCGAGAAGGGTTCCGCGGGACTGAGGTCCGATGACGAGTGTCGGCTGAAGATCAGTGAACGGCTCGGCGAGCGCCGGTCCCAGCCGACGCAGGATGCTTGCGTCGGCCCACCACCCGGTGGGGTCGGCCGCCCATCGGGGATTGGGCCGATCGCCGCGCCACTCGAAGGCCGTCTTGAGATCGCGCAGAAGCCGCGCGCGAGCGTCGGGTTTCGGACGCGGACCGCGATCCTTGGGACCCATGCCCACAGTCTGCCGCCGGCAACGCACCGACCGCTTCGCGCCAGTCCGCAAGCGGATCCCCTCTGGGGGCCGCGATGACCAGCTGATCGCTAGGGCAGGATCTCGACGTACCCGTCCGTTCCATTCACGCGGATCCGCTGCCCATCCCGGATCAGCCGGGTGGCATGCTCCACGCCCACGACGGCCGGCAGGCCGTACTCCCGTGCGATCACTGCGCCATGGGTCATGAGTCCGCCGACCTCGGTCACCAGGCCCGTGATCGCGACGAACAGCGGCGACCAGCTGGGGTCCGTGTAGGCCGTGACCAGGATGTCGCCCGCCTCGAGATCGGCCTCCGCCATGTCGAGGATGACGCGGGCCCGCCCCTCGATGGTCCCGGCAGAGACCGGCAGGCCGACCAGCGCACCGGCCGGCACATCGTCGCGTCGGTACGCCCCGGCGATGGCCTCGCCATCCGACGTGAGCACCCGGGGCGGTGTGAGCGCTTGATACGACCGGAACGCGTCCTTGCGCTGCTGGATGAGCTCGTCATCCACTTTGTTGGCGCGCACGACGTCGTGAAGCTCGTCGAACCTGAGGTAGAAGATGTCTTCCTTCTCACGAAGCACGTGGGCCTGCACGAGGCGCTCGGCCTCTGCCAGCAAGGCCTGCTTGTACACGAAGTAGCGGCTGACCATGCCGTACTTGGGATGCTCCCGGTACCCGCTGAAAGTGCGGACCCGGTCGATCATCCGCTTGGTCTCTTCGGCCTTCTGCTCCCCATCCGGCAAGGCGCGCAAGCGCTCCAACACCTCCTGTTCCTTCCTCTGGGCCTCCTGGCGGCCCTGCTCGAAGCGCCGCTCGCCGGCGCCGGGCTCGAAGAGCTTGACGTTGTCGAGGATCACGGGCACGAGCGTGGTGGGGCGTTCGCTCCAACGCGGCCTCGTGATGTCGATCTCGCCGACGCAGCGCATGCCGTACCTGTCGAGCCAGGTCCGGATGGCATCTCGCGCTTCCAACCCGCCCGGGAGTTTGGCCAGGTCGTCCAGGAAGCCCTCGTCCTCGACCTGTTGCAGGTAGGCCACCACCTCCGGATGCGGGCGGATCACGTCCGCGACGTCCAGGAGCGCCAGCCCCATCTCCGACGTGACGTTGTTGGGAACGGACTGGGTCAGCGTGTCGGCCGCGTTCTTCTCGCCCAGCCACGCCTGCAGCTGTTCGTTGAGCCACCAGGTGGCCTTCATCCCCGCCATGATCACCTGCAGGCTCTGCGAATCGAATTGGATCCGCTTCAGCTCCCCGATGTTCGCCTCGATGAAGTCGAGCAGCTCCGATCCGGACTTCGTCCGGATGTCGCGTTGCAGGGCGGCGATGGACGCCTCGGTGCGCCCGATCAGCTCGGTGACGATGGCCGGATCGGTCTCAACCGGGGCGGGCCCGCTGCCGGGCGGCGCCCACGGGGGACCCTTGTCCTCGATCGACGGAAGGAAGCCGTCGCGCCCGAGGACGGTCCGGAGCGCGTCGCCAATCAGCGGATCGGACTTCCCCAGGGCCTCCACGAGGCCGTCACGGCTCGCCGGCGAGGCCAGGAGCGGGGTGACGTCGACGAACAGGCGCCCGCCGGCCTCGGCCATGGGCCGGGGGGTCGTCATCTGCCAGAACGAGAGCCCCAGGGGCTTCATAGGGTCGGTCATCATCTGCTGATGACCGACGGAGACGTAGACGTGGTTCCCCCCGTCGCCGGCCTCGGGGATGGGGAACAGCGTGGTGATCGCCCGGCTCTGCAAGATCTGGAAATCGTCGTCGACCAGGCACCATTCGATGTCCTGGGGGCGGCCGAAGTGCGCTTCGATCCGCCGGCCGAGCCGCACGAGCCGCACGGCCTGCGCATCCGTCAGCGCTGGCTGATCCCGCCGCTCGGGGCCGATCGCCACCTCCTGCGTCCCGCCGGCCGGAAGGGCGTGGATGGCGAGCTGCTTGGTACCGACGGCCCTGGCGACGATCTCGCCGTCGCGCACCTTGAAGCTGTCCGCGTTGACCAGGCCGGCGACCAGGGCCTCGCCGAGGCCGAAGCTGGCCTCCACGGTGGCGTCCTTCCGGTTGCCCGTGATGGGGTCGGCCGTGAACAGGATGCCGGCAGCAGCCGGGAAGACCATCTGCTGCACGACCACGGCCATGTGGACCTTCCTGTGGTCGAAGCCGTTCCGCAGGCGGTAGGTCACGGCTCGCTCGGTGAAGAGCGATGCCCAGCACCGGCTGACGTGCTGGAGGATCGCCGCCGGCCCGACGACGTTCAGGTACGTGTCCTGCTGGCCCGCAAAGGAGGCTGTCGGCAAGTCCTCCGCTGTCGCGCTGGATCGGACGGCGTAGCCGGCTTGCTCGTCGTGTCGGGTGAGCGGGCGTGTGATCGCCGCCGCCAGATCGTCAGGGATGGGGATCCCTTCGACGCCGCCGCGGATCTCCGCGCTGAGCGTGCGGATCGCGTCCTGGTCGTCCGGCTTCATGCGCGACAGCTGATCGAGCCGATTGTTGATCGACGGCGCGTCCGCCATGACCCGCCGGAAGGCGTCCGTCGTCACGCAGTAGCCAGCCGGCACGTGGATGCCTTCAATCCGCGAAAGCTCCCCCAGCTGCGCGCCCTTGCCCCCAACGACCGCGACCTGCGTCTGATCGATCTCCTGTAAACCCAGCACGTAGCGGTCGGACGGGAAGGACATCGCCACACTCATGTCAGTATCAACCATTCGCCATCCATATATGCGTCGGTTCTGGCCGTAAACGGCTCGGGTAGATGTGAGGATTCTCAGCACCTCGGGGTCCTTGCGGCAAGCACCCTCCTCGCCAGACTCTACGGCGGGGGGATTTCAACGATCAGCTCGGAACTCCGTCCCATCAGGTGTGCAAACCGCTGGTCATTTGAGAATCCGCGCACGAACAACCAGCTCGTTCACACCGATGGTCTACCGGGCCGTTGCCGGCGGTGCGTCGTTAGGGACTGGACGTGGCGATCGCGCGGGGATGACGAGAAAGAATGAGCTCATGCCGATCCTGCCAGCCGAGCGTGATCCCCGACTGATCACCATGCGCCGCGGCGGAACATTGACAGACGACCACCACCGGCTGCTTGCGGAGTGGGCCGCCCTCTGCGCCGAACACGTCCTGCACCTTTTCGAGCAGGAGCAGCCGCGCGACACCCGCCCGCGTGGCGCTATCGACATCGGTCGTGCCTGGATCCGCGGCGAGGTGCGCATGAGTGATGCGCACCGGGCCGCGTTCGTGGCGAATGCTGCCGCACGTGGACTGCCCGACCCGGCGAAGTTCGCCGCTCTTGCGGCCGGGCAAGCAGTGGCGGTGGCCCACGTCGCAGCCCACGACCTGGGAGCTGCGGCATATGCGATCAGGGCAGCCGTTGCTGCCGCTTTCGCCAGTGAGGCAGAGTCAGCACGCGTCCGGGAACGAGACTGGCAGCGAGAAAGAATTCCCACGGAGGTTCGAGAGCTGGTCCTCGATGACCAGCAGCGTCGAAGCGCGATCTGCTGGAACGTCTTCGACGACTGACCTCTGACATTCGTCGTCTCCCACTCCGACCGCGGCAGACCACCGCGGCGTCTGCAAATCGTTCCCTCTGGAACGTCGCTCACTGCTCAAGCGTGCGGCGGTCGTCCGGCTCCGGCAGGGCGCGGCCTCCGCTCGGTGAGATGGAGCCGCGAGTCGCGCGGGACTGGTTGTGCGTCATCTCTCTCGCGCCTCACCGATGGGCTTTGCCAGCTGTCCAAATCTGATCAGGCAGACCTTGGCACGCGAGCAGCAGGCCGGAATGTCGCTGGAGGGGCGACACGCGGTGGCCTACGGAGCTGGAGGTGAGCTGGGTGATGCGGCGGTCTTCCTGACCGGCCGCCGGCTGGCGCCGCTCGACGCGGTGGCGAGGGAGATCCGGGCCGCTGGTGGGCCGTGGCCATTGCCGGGACGGATCGAGGTTTCCCGACGCTCATTGCACGCTCAGGTAAGAGCACGGCCAGCAGTCTGACCTCGATTGATGATCACCACATAACTGCCGCGGCAACGGTGGGCGAATAATGATAGGCCCTACAACTCGGTCCGCGTGGGAGAGCCGACGGTACGAAATGAAGCTATCGAGGGGCAATGCTGAGGCTTGATCTCATCTCCGGTCGTAACAGGCCGGCTTGCAGCGATCAAACTCGTTGTAATCGAAGAAAAAGTGAAAGGGATGACAGGCCATGATGCTGTGCTGGATTGATTCCGACGGTGTGAGTAACCACGATGTGGCAGAGCTAGCGGACTTGCGGAAGCGCACCGACGGATTCTTGTGGCTTGACATTGCGGAGTGGAGCGAGGAGGCCGAGGCGATGCTGACGAATGAATTCCACTTTCATCCAATGGCGATCACCGAAAGCAAGAGCCGTAGCCACGTTCCCCGAGTCCATGTGTATCCAGACCACCTTTTCATCGTCGTCCACGCACCTGAGATAGGCGCAGCGGGCCACGTGCACTATCTGGAGCTGGACCAGTTCATCGGGGCGGACTTCCTGGTCACCGTGCATGGCCCTATTAGCCCCAGGGTGCCGTTGGAGGCGGCGTTGCGGGAGACGGTGGCGGTGGCGGCCCGGTTGGCGAGCGGCCGGCTGCGTCCTACCTCCCCGTTCGGGCTCAGCTACGCGATTGTCTCCTCGATCGCGCGACGCGAATCGCACATGGTCGACGAGATTGCCCGCGAGGTCGGCCTGATGGAGCAGCGGGTCATGGCTGACTTGGACGAGGATCCGCAGAAGTTCCTGAGTGAGCTGTTCGCGGCCCGCCATGAGCTGTTGACGATCAAAACACTCGCCGAGCAGGACAGCGAGATCTATCGACGGGCGATCAAGCTGACCACGTTCGCACCGCCTGAAGGGCTCGCGCGGATGAAGGATGTGCTCGACCAGTACGAGACTGTCGCCCGCATCAGCGAGTCCCAGATGCGGTTTCAGCAGGGTGTCACCGAGTTCTATCGTGCGCGTACCGACACCAAGATGACCATTGCCGCCGAGCGGCTCACCGTGATCGCGGCAATCACCTTGCCGATCACGTCGTTGTCGTCTGTGATCGGCATGAACGTCATCGTCAACGATTCCACGCGATGGATACCGCTGATCATCTTGTGTTTGATCATGCTGGCTATTTCACTGGTCTTGCTGCGCTGGACCCGCAAACTGGGCTGGTGGTGAGCATCCGACTCATCGAGGTGGTGTGAGAGAGATGATCATGCCCGCACGGCGAGCTGCGATTCAAGTTGATCAAGCCGTCTATTCCGCAACAGGAGACGGCGGGGCGTCAAGCCGTACCTGCCGATGCCCGGTGCCGTCGGCGGAGACGCCGGCATCCTTGACTTCACTGAACCTGTCAACCTGGATTGATCGGTGCTGAGGGAGCTCGGTCTTGCCGATGCGCCGAGCGGCCTTGCACTGATCGGGGACCATCGGCTCGCCCGGGCACCGTCGTGGGCGGATTGAAGGCATAGCTGTGTGCAGGATGGTCACTGGACCCGAGGGCGTGGTGCTGGTCGGTGTCCAGACCGCGGTTCCATCGGGGTCGGGTGCCGCTTTGCGCGGGTTTCGCACGGGCGCTACCCCAGCTGGTCGCGGCGGCGTGTCAGGTAGGCGGTCTCGGCGGTGTTGCCCGCCAGGTCGATGGCTTTGTCGTACGCCGCGCGCGACTTCTGACTGCAGCCCAGCCGGCGCAGCAGGTCGGCGCGGGTCGCATGGTAGGCGTGATAGTCGGCCAACCTGTCCTCAAGACGGTCAACGGCCGCCAATGCCACCTCCGGGCCGTCAAGCTCGGCGACCGCGATGGCCCGGTTGAGGGCGATGATCGGGGAGGGGTCGAGGCGGACCAGCTGGTCGTAGAGGGCGACGACCTGCGACCAGTCGGTGTCGCGTACGTCGCGGGCGGAGGTGTGCACGGCGTTGACCGCTGCGAGGATCTGGTAGCGACCCGGAGCCACCCCGGCGGCCAGGCGCTCGCGCACCAGCCGATGACCCTCGGCGATCAGCGCCGCGTCCCAGGCCCCACGGTCCTGCTCGCCGAGCGGGACCAGTTCGCCGCTCGCCGAAACCCGGGCGGTGCGGCGCGCCTCGGTGAGGAGCATCAGCGCCAGCAGCCCGGCCACCTCACCGTCCTCCGGCATGAGGGCACGGATCAGGCGAGTGAGCCGGATCGCCTCGGCGGTCAGGTCGTGACGTACGGGATCGGTGTCGGGGCCGGTCGCCAGGTAGCCCTCGTTGAAGACTAGGAAGAGGACGGCGAGTACGCCGGAGACGCGTGCCGGGAGATCCTCCGCGGACGGCACCCGATAAGGGATGCGAGCTGCCTTGATCTTGGCCTTCGCGCGGGTGATCCGCTGCCCCATGGTGGTCTCCTGCACCAGGAAGGCACGGGCGATCTCGGGCACAGTCAAACCCCCGACCATGCGCAGCGTCAGCGCCACGCGGGTCTCCATCGCGAGCGCCGGGTGACAGCAGGTGAAGATCAGCCGGAGCCGCACGTCGTCGACGGCGCCGAGAGGCTCGGGCGGGTCGTCGTCGTACAACATCTGAGCCTCCTTCTGCTTGTCGTCGCGCTTGTTCTCGCGCCGGATCCGGTCGATGGCCTTGCGGTTGGCGGTGGTGGTCAGCCAGGCGCCCGGGTTGGGGGGTATGCCGTCGGCCGGCCACCGCTCGACGGCGGTCGCGAACGCCTCGGCCGCCGCCTCCTCGGCGATGTCGAGGTCACCGAAACGCCTGGTCAATGTGGCGACCACTCGCGCCCACTCCTCGTGGTGGGCCTGGGTGATCGACTCCCCGACGTCGACCAGACTCACAGGAACGGCCGCACCTCGACCTTCCGATTGCAGGCCTTCGACCCCTCGGCGGCGAGCTTGAGCGCCACGTCGAGGTCGGGGGCCTCGAAGACCCAGAAGCCGGCGAGATACTCCTTCGACTCCAGGAAGGGCCCGTCGGTGAACACCGCCGCCCCATCCCGGTTGTCGATGACAGTGGCCGAGCTGGGTGAGCTGAGGCCGCCGGCGAAGACCCAATATCCCTCGGCCTCGAGCCGGTCGTTGAACGCGTTGATGGCCGCCATCTCGTCCGGGGTGCCGGAGTTGGTCTTGTCGTCGATCACGGAAACCAGGTACTGCATCTCGGATCATCTCCTGTGGTTCAGAGCCGCCTCTCACAGGCAGCCTCTCACCCCTACCACGAACACCTCTGCCCCGATCCGACACCGCCTCCCGGATGTCTTTCAAGACTTTCTGGTACGGCGGTTGAGTGGGTCTTGGCCATACGGCTGGAACCGGTCGGTCGTCTAATGTGTCACCTGCGTCACGTGCTTCAGTCGGTTGCATACTTCGGGCGTCCGGCCGGCCGGTAGACCTGGATCGTTATGCCCTTCGAGTCGGCTCGCGATTCGACCAGGTCAAGCGCTATGTCCGGGCCGTTGTCGGGGAACAGCCGCGTGCCCTGGCCGAGGACCACCGGGACGATGAGCAGGGTGATCTCGTCGACCAGGTCGTTCTCGAGCAGCCACCGGATCAGGGCACCGCTGCCGTGCACCTGCAGCTCACCCGCCGGCTTGGCCTTCAGCTCGCCGATGGCCGCTCCGAGGTCACCGGAGAGGAGGGTCGTGTCCGACCACTTCGGATCGGTGAGCGTGGTCGATGCGAGGTACTTGGGCTTCGTGTTCAAGGCAGCTGCGATCTGGTGGTTGCCCGGATCTTCCGCCGCGGCGCGAGCCCGCTCCTCTGCGCCCCAGTAGCCTGCGAAAAGCTCGTAGGTCCGCCGGCCGAACAGGAACGCGTCGGCGCGCTGGTAGGTCTGGTTGATGAACGTCATGGTCTCGTTGTCGGCCACCCCCATGGCCCATCCGCCGCGCTCGAATCCGTTCCTGCGGTCCTCATCCGACGCGCCGCCATTTCCCTGCATCACTCCATCGACGGTGACCTGCGTCATGGTAGTCAATTTCATGATCGCGGTTCCCTTCTCCTTTGGGGCGCCCCTCGTGGGCGGCCTCTCACCCCTGCTACGAACACCTCAGCCCCGATCCGACACGCCTCCCGGATTTCTTTCGAGGACTTTCTGGTACGCCGATTGTGAGCGATCCGACAGCCAGACGGTCCGGGGCGGCTGCGCCGGATTCCTTCGACGGTCACCACGTTGAGCGAGATGCACGGATGAGCCTGGCCACTGCCCTCAAGGGCGCGGTCGCAGCCGCCCGGCGAGCACGGCACGTCGGGCGGAGCGCGCTGCGAGTTGAAGTGCGGCGGCTTCCGGGTCGGCGCGGTGTGCGCCGCCGACGAGGCAGCAAGACCCCGATCGTCAAGGCACGCTGACAGTGGTGGTCGAGGTTGCTGCGGATGCCCAACATTCCGCTAGCGACACGGTCACACCCGGACCACCCCCGCCGGGGAGTCACCAGGCGCTCGATAACAGCGTCCAGTGGCCGGTCGCCTTGCGGGCGGTGATACTTGCGCCAGCAGAGGTTGTATGCCTTGCTGGACTGCGATGGAAGGCGCGCCTCGCGCTCGTTAAGGCCGGTTACAAAAGCTGATGAAGACGGGCTGTGACGGTTGTCTGATTCAGCTGAAGCCGTCGATCGATCTCAAGTTCTTATGAAGATTGAAGAGCAACCCTCGAAGACATTGACCAAGTCTGATCCGACGACTCCCGTGCGGCGCGGGCGGACATCGCGATCGCCGCCAGTCCGACCTTGATGTTGATCACGGCGGACTGTCTCCTCCAGCGTTTGACGCGCGGGAATCCCGTACCGAACCTGGAATGGTGACTACCGAACCGGCCGAAGTGACCGCCTCTGAAACACGACCACCTGGCTTCCGCATCCGCTGGGGCTGGTTCCTCGGATGCATCGCATCGGGCCTCGTGGCCATCGTCGTCGGGTGGTTCGTCGCCGCGCCGGCCGGTCGCACGAACTACCTGCCCGGGGTACTCGTCAACGTCGGGACCACCCTGCTGCTCGTCGGCATCGTCGTGCTGCTCGAGCGGCGGATCGTCGACAATGCGGTGAGGAAGTTCCGGAACGCCGCCGAAGAGGCTCGCGCGAGGATGCGGGACGATTTCCGCATCGAGGTCCAGGACTTCACGGATCGTGTGAACGCCGAGTGGGCCGCCGCATCGCCGGAGGACGTCGACGCGATGAAGGAGCGGACCAAACGCCTCTCCAAGGAGCTCGCGGACAACTATTCCAAGGAGCTCGCTGACAGTTATGTCGACGAGACGCTCGAGGCCTCCGACGTGGACGAGACGCCGGAGCGGTGAGGGGGCGCGAGCTAGGTCAGGTGCTCGCGGAGCCACTCGGCCGCGATTCGGTCGACCCGCTTCGCGACCTCAGTCTGCGGCGCCGGCTCGATGCCGGGCTCCTCAGCGAGGGCATGCTCCATGTCGTCGAGCAGCTGCACGTCGGCGCCGACCGCAGCCGCGACCGTCAGCGCCGACGAGACGATCGCCTGCTCGTCGTCCGCGCCCACGATGATCCGTATGGCCGCGCCCGACCCCACGAGTTCGCTCGCTCGCGCCTCGTAGTCGAGCCGCTCGGCCGCGGCGGTGCCCGCGTCGGTCCAGTCGTAGCCGCCGAACTGCGGCGACACCGCGTCGATCATTGGACGCAGCTGCAGCAGCGGGCTCACCAGCACCGCCGCCGTCGCGCCGGAAGTACCCCGCGCCAGCACCTCGGATGCGATCGCCGCACCCATCGAGCCGCCGACAAGACCAGCGGGCACGTCCGCACCGATGCCCAGCGTCTTGCTCAGGTCCGCCCACGCGGCCGGGAACTCTTCCGCCGCCTGACTGTGCACGGGCCCGTGGACGAGACCCGGCGCATCCGTGGCGAGCAGCTTCATGACCTCGTCGACGCCGCCCGGCAGCGACCGCGGGCCGAATGTCGGCAGTCCGAGGTAGACCTTCCATGCGTCGAGCCCGTCGAGCGGCAGGGCCGCGGCGAACGCCGCCTCGCTGCGCGGCGCATCCATGAGGTGCCACAAAATGATGACCGGGGCCGTCGCCGCATCGCTGGCTGGCGGCACCGCGAGGTAGGGCACGCCGTTCGAGGTCGTCCCGGTCAGGGGAGTCGTCATCCGGGCACCACCGCGGCGATCGCGCTCACCTCGACGAGCGCTCCTGGCACGCCGAGTGCTGCGACCCGCGCCATGGTCACCAGCGGTGGCGCTCCCGGCCCGGCCAGCCGCGGGCCAATGGCCGCGTACGCGGCGTTGAGGTCGGCATCCTCGGCCATGAACACCGTCCACTGCACGACATCGGCCAAGGATGCGCCCGCCGCCTCGAGCGCGGTGCTCGCGTTCTCGATTGCGCGGGCCGACTGCTCGGCCACATCGTCCGAGACGATCTTGCCGCCGGCGTCCACGCCGTTCTGACCGCCGACGTAGATGGTCGTCGCGCCGGCGGGCACGACGGCGACGTGGCTGAACGCGGGGCTGACGACGAGTCCGTCAGGTTGCAAACGTGTGATCTCCATGGGTTCCACGGTTGCACTATCCCCTGACAGAAGGGACCCGGTTGCGCAGCTCAGGCGCAACCTCCTCGGCGAATCGCTTTATCGCGACGGGGTCGTCGCCCATCGAGATGGAGGTGGAGACACCGTGCTCGAGCGCCATCGGCAGCAGTTGCGCCACCCACTGCGATGACCGACCCTCGAGGACGCCGATGTTCAACATCCGGCGGATGCTCCGCGCTTCGCGCCCTTGACCCGGTGGTACTCGCGGTCGACGCGAGCACCGTCCGGCTCGGTCGACCAGATCTCGTGGATGACGTCGATCGGCCGAAAATGGGTGTAAATCGATTAGGCGCGGTTCCGGCTTCATGGGTTATGTGATCGGTGCTGACAGTTTCCGGTTGATCATATGGTCGAGCGCGGTTGGTGTTCCCTCTCAGTGGCGACGAGCGGTGATGATCCAGGCGCGGGAGTTGAACCAGACACCGTCGTCGCGCAGGTGCGCGGAGAGCGTCTCGCGCAGACGCCCGACCGCGCGAGACGAGGAGCCGGGGTCCAGCCGCTTCAGTATCTCGCTGGTGCAGGTGAAGCCGCAGACCCAGTCGAGGGCGGCGGCCACGTCCGGACCGTAGTAGACCGGTTCGTGTATGTCGGTGAAGGTGATGTCGGCGAGCCCAGCGGCGCCCAGGATCTGCTTCACGGTTAGCGGGTCGGCGAGTGAGAATGGATCCGGGCCGGCGGAAGCGGGGGCGACTGGCTCCTGGCGTCCTGCGAGGGATTGGTGGATAGCGATATCCCACTCGTTGCGTTCTTGGGGCTGCCAGACCATCATCACCAGGCGCCCGGCCGGGCGCAGCGTCCGCCTGATGTTGGCGAAGGCCGCGACGGGGTCGTCGAAGAACATCGTGCCGAACCTGCTGATTGCCAGGTCGAAGCGCTGTTGCGGAAAGCGATGGACCTGTGCGTTGGCGTGCTCGAAGATGACGTTGCCGAGCCCCTCGGTCTGGGCCAGCTCGCGGGCACGCTCGATGGCGGGTGCGGAGATGTCGACCCCGAGCGCACTGCCTGCGTGAGCTGTGCGCGCGGCCTGTCGGGTCGTCTGCCCGGTCCCACATCCGATGTCGAGGACGTGGTCGTGGAGCTGGACGCCACAGGCCTGGCGCAGTATTTGGTTGTGCCGCCGAAGTTCGGCGTCGTAGCCGCTGGGGCCGGGCATATGTTCGCTTACAGGGTGTCGCACCGCGATCCCTTCACAACGGGCGGGTCGCCTACGCGGTGTGGCCAACCCGGCGTCCACCACGACGATGACACCCCACCACTCAGCCTTCCGGAGTCGGTTAGCTCGTCGAAGACAAGAAGCGCTGGCTTGCTCGCTCGGTCAGGGCCCATGCTCTGGCCAAACAGTGCGACACGGCGGCCGGCCTGTTCTGTTCGACGGCGAGGGCTTAGCACGTAGTCACCCAGTCGGTAAAGCTCGAATCGAGGAAGTCGCCGTCGGAGTCACCGGAACTGTACTGGTCGAATCGCAGCGACTCGATCCCCGCGGCGGCCAGCGCCCGGGCGGCGCGTACAAATGTGCGATTGGGCCCGGTACGCTCACCGCGCAAGCATGGCAGAAGATCACGACGCTGGGACCGGCGATCTCGTGCACCGCGAGTGCGATGCGGTGACGGCACACACGCCGCGCTACGAGCCGCTCGACACCAGTCATCGCGACCAGCCTCGCACGGTCGGCCACCGACACGCCGGTATCCCGCTGATCGTGCGAGCTAGGCGCACCCAGCCATCACCACCGGACTGTTGCTGGCCCGTTTGCTGCATCATTCCGGGGCAGGCGCGGCTTCGCCTGGGCAACCTCGAGAAATCCAGGTAGTCATGGCCACTTGTCGGCGCCGGGTGCCTTGTGAGCAAGGGAGACCATGCGACCTGACCCCGCAGCCAGCGCTGCGCCTTGGTAGTCGACCTGGTTGACGCTGTCGAAGCCAGCGGCGAGGAGCCAGTCTTTCAGCTCAACTGCTATGAACATGCGGACCGAGTAGGTGAACCGTCGGACCTGTCCATCGCGGACACACGTCCTCTCGGTCACAGCACGACCCGTCGCCGGCTCAAACGTTGACCGGTCGATCATGATGTCTCCGTCCCGCTCGACCACGACAGCCGGTAGCCAGCGGGGGAGGAGCTCAGCGAGGTTGTTGTTCTCGATCAGGAGCCGGCCGCTGGGACGTAGCACCCGGTGCGCCTCAGACAGGACTTTCTGGTTGTCGATGTCGTCGAAGTAGCCGAAGGAAGTAAACCAGCTGATTACGCGTTCAAAGCGGTGCTCCGGCCAAGGCAGGGACCGCATATCACCGGAGACGTAGTCGACATCGACGCCTCGCTCAGCGGCGTCCCGGCGTGCGTGCTCGAGGAAGAGCGGCGTCGCGTCGAGACCCGTTACGCGGGCACCGCGCTGCGTAAGGCGGTTGGCGATTCGGCCGTGACCGCAGGCTAGGTCAAGGACCTCCATTCCAGGCTCTAAGTCGAGCAGGCGCCAGATCGTCTCGGCCTGGGCGTCGCTGACCGCCTCTAGCTGAGGGCCATAGAAATAGAGGTAGTCCTCGTTAAATACCTCGGAGAACTCGAAGACGGGTCCGGTCACGACCGCAGGGTAGTGCGTCGTTGGTCAGGCTGCAGTGCTGTCATTGGTCCGGAGTGGCTTGCTCGTAGCGTCGGTGTTCGATTCGCACCAGCCGGCCGACTCCTGGGGTTACAGTGTCGATTCGTCGGTGTCGTGAGGGGTCGGCTTGCGGGAGGGGTCAACGGCCCGCGGGCGGGGCTGCGTCTGTCTCTCGCATCCCACCAACACGATCGGGGTCGTCGAGGTGTGCTGGCGGTTTGGTCCAGAATCGACGGTTGAAAACCAGCAGGCCGATGGCGAACAGGCACCAGACCAGGCTGTAGAGCCAAGTCATTCGGGTCGTGTCGGCACCGGCCTGCCACAGGGTGCTGGTCTCGATGGCGCCTTCGGTCGCGTGCGCGATCAGGGTGAGCAGCGCGCTGCCTGAGGCGTGGTTGAACAACCAGGCGTACCAGAAAGTTACAGCGACGGTGGCCAGCGCCTCGATCGGGCTGGACCCGAACTGGGGCATGACGAAGAACGGGATATGCCAGATGGTGACCCCGATGGCCATCAGCACGGTGGCGGCTAGTGGTGTCCGGGTGGTCTGCAGCTTGGGTTGGGCCCAGCCGCGGAAGCTGGCCTCCTCAGGTAGCTGGGCGTTGAGGGGGTTGACAATGTTTATTGCAATCGCCATTGGCAGGCCGTACCAGACGCTGAACTCGGCGATCTTGGGGACGGGTGCGCCAAAAGCGGTGTTCAGGCCTATTGCCGCGAACGTGACCGCCAGCGGCACGGCGAGCGCGAGCGCGTACCAGATCCAGCTGACCCGCCAGCGGATCAGCCGTGACCCCATGGCCCGGAGCCCGGCGACGCCCTCGGTCAGGGACACCACGATTAGTGCCGCGATCAGGACGCCGGGGGCGAAGAAGCTCTGCCAGAAAATGGCGGTCCAGCTGAGGGCGTAGGCGAGGAGAAAGAAAGTGATGACGGGATGTCGACGGATGACAGACATGACAGCCTTTCTGTCCTCAGGCCGTTGTTGACCCGATCTCACAATCGCGGATAAGCCCTCGAGGGCCTAGCTGGCAGACCCCCCGACCACGGTGCGGGTTTCTCCCAGGCCACCGCGGTCGGCTATGTCCTCGGCACCGCCGGGCTGCGCGAGACCGACCGGCTGCGCGAGGTGCTCGGCGCACCGCTGGCACGCCGTCCGCGGCCAGCTGCACGACCTCAGCGTCAAGCTCCCTGCTGCCCGCCCCACCGGCCGCGGCGGCCTCCGGCACGCGCCGGCAACACCCCGGGCATCCGCAATGTCGCATCGCAGTCGACGATATCGACGCCGTCGTCGCTTGGTTGCGAGTCCGCGGCGCAGCTCGTTGGTGAGGCGGAGCGCTACGAAGACAGATATCGGCTCTGCTACGTCCGCGGCCCGGGGATCATCGTCGAGCTGGCGGAGACGAGATTCGAGCACAGGAAGCGCTGGCATCACTCGCTCGGTCAGGGAGCAAAGTCGGCCGCCGTCATGCCGGCCGGATGGCCGGGAGGCCACTGCACGAGTTCGATCCTGTAGCCGTCGGGGTCGGTTAGCCATGAGGTCCGGATTCTCAGACCTGGCTCCGCCGGCGGCTCAGCCGCAACGCCCCGTGCCGCGAGGTCTGCGATCGTGGCATCCAGATCGTCCACCTGGACGACCAGGTGGTTGACTGCACCGACGTCTTCGACCGGTCGCTCGGGGTCGTGAACGAGCTCGAGGCTAACGAAGGGATCGTCCGGCAGCTGGAGCATTGTCAGGCTGCCGAACTCTGTCTCGGGAACACCGCCGAGCTCGGCGTAACCGAGCGCGGTGTAGAAGGCGAGCGACTGTTCCAGATCGGAGACCCGGAGCCCGAGGTGCAGCATGCGCATGCTCGGCAGACTAGTCCGACCACCCCGGTCGACGCACCCGCAAGCCGGTTGCCCTGAGGGACGCTTGGGATCCTTGTGCAGCATCCTCGACACTGTCAAAACTGGATCATGGACACCGCTCACAACTAGGCCGTGGTAGCTCTCTTCGACGACCTCGGCAACGGTGAAGGTGATCCAGCTGTCCTCCATCCAGGTCGGTGGGTGGAGTCCTTCACGTTGCCGAGGGCGACACGGTGGTGCAGTTCGGCTCCACGTCCACCTTGGCGTAGACGTGGGACAGGTGCTTCTTGACCGTGTTGACGGAGATGAACAGGCGTTCACCGATCTCGGCATTGGTGTGGCCTTCGGCGACCAACCGCACGACGTCGCGTTCGACGGGAGTCAGTGACGCCCAGCCGATCCGCGGGCGTTGACGCTCGCCCGTCCCCCGCGGCGGGCATAGGCGGCTGCGTCGGCCAGCGACAGCTCGCCGCCCGCGTCCCAGCATGCGGTCGCGTCGGTGGGGTCCAGCGCGGCTTGCGCCGCGGTGCGGGCACGATCGAAGCGGGCGGCCTGGACCGGGAACAGGGCGATGCCCGTGTCGGTGTGGAACCGTTGCGACGCGGCGAGCAGGCGAAGCGACCGCTCGGGCTCGCCGAGGGCCGCGGCCAGGGCGGCGATGTTCTCCAGCGCCGCGGCGGCCCCGGCCCGGTCGCCGTAGTCGTCCACCTCCAGGCCGTCATGGGCCAGCTCCCACGCCGATTCCGGGTTAGTCGTCCTCCTCGGCTAGCTCCGCGAGGCCGAGCAACGACCGACCCAGCGGGAGACGAGAGCCGTGGATCGGT
Organism: uncultured Actinomycetota bacterium; assembly: GCA_963836855.1. Taxonomy (GTDB): domain Bacteria; phylum Actinomycetota; class Actinomycetes; order Propionibacteriales; family Propionibacteriaceae; genus Microlunatus. The sequence goes on from CAWILN010000026.1 coordinate 68,728, forward strand.
CGACAGTGCGCGGCTGGCCTGAAGATGTGCTCGCGCGTCGTCGTGGCGCTGCTGGCCGTGTGCGAGCACGCCCAGCAGCCACTCACCGATGGACTCGTCCCAGCGGCTGCCGCCACCACGGCCGATCCGCACGATCTCTGCGGCCATGGCCCGAGCAGCTTCCAGGTCGCCGGATGCATAGGCCGCCAGGGCCAGCCAGTGACGCACCCACATCCCCTGTAGAGATCCCTCCAGGGCTTGTG
>CAWILN010000027.1:0-9480 GCA_963836855.1 uncultured Actinomycetota bacterium
TAGGCAGCCGGACAGTAGAAAGCAACTCTTTCGCGCCTCGGCGGCATGTTCGCTCACCCTCACTCGCGCCAGGGTAGCGATATCAGCATCGACGCTCGCCCGACTCCGATCACGCCCCACGCTCAACCAGCGAGAACCCCTTGGCCAGCGGGGGTTCTCTGTCTCTGCCGAGCAGCCGTATTACAGCGGCTTGTCACCGCGCCCCTTTGGAGCGAATCAAGGGTGGCTGTAGGCGTGCTCGATCATGGGGACGATCGATCGCGGGCGACTGAACCGGGAAACATGGGCGCAGGAGGGCTGGATGTACGGGTTACGACGTCGCGCCTGGTGGGGACTTGCCGCGTTCGCGGTCCTGATCTTGCTGTTCGGGGCTGGGGACATCTTCCTCGGGGCCGGGCCGGGGCCGATCCAGGCATCGCCAGGGGCGTCACGTGGCGAACTCCTGCCGAGCTCGAGGCGGAGAGTGCCGAGGCATACCGGATGTTCGACCGCACCGCGCGAACCCAAGCATTGAGCCTCGTGGTCATGGGGGTACTCTCCTTCGCCATCGTCCTTAGGCCATACCGGCGACGGGAGATTTGGGCCTGGTGGCTGATGTGGGTCTTACCGGCATGGGCGTTTAGTGTCCCGGTGACCTACCTCGCATTCGGTCTCGCGCCCGGTACGCCGCCGCCGCCGCTAATCTCGAAGCTGATCATCGGCGCCCTCGCGGTCGTCATCGTAATAACCGATCGGCAGCAATTCACGGCTGTCCCCGTCGTGCGCCGCGACAATCTCTCGGCCTGAGGGCGGGCGTACCGCCAGCAGGCCGATTTAAGTGCCGAAGTAAACCGCGCGACTTTAGGGCTCGATGTCGTCTCTCGTCAACGGAAACCCTCAGCGGGTGTTCCTGTAGCCGACCCTCTCCCGGGCAGCCAAGGCTGGGGCTTGACACCTGCCGCTTCGTGCGTCGCGCAAGAGGATGAACGAACTACTCGTGGGATACGCGTATCGACTGGGCAACAAGATCTCGCCGCACAGCTGAACGGATTACATGCGCTCGGCGTAGGTGACGACCGCATCTACTCGACGATGGCCTTGCGGTGATTGGCGGCGATGTGATCATGAGCAAGGTTGTGCTCGACATCAGCAGGGAAACTCGGCCACTGAGGCGCCGCAGTTCGACAAGAGCTGATTTCCCCACATCCGATGCGTCCCCAGAATCATATGCAGGGACGCCCGCACCCCCAGGCCGATCGCCAAGTGCAGCCCGCGGCAGGCGGCCGCGCCGGGCGTTGACGACGGGGAACTCTTAACGCCCCACGCCTGATGGCGAAGACTGCCGCCACTGCGGGCACGGCACAGAGTCGTACCGAGGATCGCGGCGCTGGTACGGTCACGGGGCCTGGTGACATGGTGTGGATGACATAGAGAGCGCGGGAGGACACATGTCGCAGCCCATCGTGTACGTCGATACGTCCGAGGTTCGGCCGGGACGACTAGCGGAGCTCAAGGTCGCCATGACTGAGTTGGCGCGGTTCGTGCAGGCGAACGAGCCGCAGCTGCTCGCTTACAACGTGTACTTCAGTGACGACGGGACCCGGATGAGCGTCCTGCACATCAATCTGAACTCTGCCTCGCTTGAGCGGCACATGAAGGTTGCAGGACCGAAGTTCCCACCGATCGGCGAGTTCATCAGACTGCTCTCCATCGATGTCTACGGCCGACTGGATGACGGGCTGGTAGAAGGACTCCGGCAGAAGGCCAAAATGCTCGGCAGCGGGACAGTGCGCGTGCACGACCTCCACGCCGGATTTGCCCGCCTGCCTAAGGCTCAAATTCAGTAGCTGCACGGCAGCGCAGGAAGACAAGCGGCGTAGGCTCGGCTACTTCGTCATTTCAATCACCAGCGACATCCATGCTCGACGGGTGCCGGTGATCGAGGGATGCCGGGAGATGGGACGCGCCTCGATCAACGGCCGCAGATTCCGATCCGCAGACCAATGTTGAAGACGCCGCCAGCGGCATCTCCTTAACGCAAAGCACTCCGCCGAACGAGTGGCGGTCGTGGCCCAAGGAGTAGGCATTCGCGGCCCGAGCTCCCGCATAAGGTGGCCAGCCCGTAAAGCGGTGGCCTTGCGTGTCACCTGCTCCGATAGCGATGGTGATGCCTGCGGCTTGGTGGGCGAAGTGCAGAGTGTGAACCTGAGCCGGGCGAATGACGCAGCCACCCCATGGACCCGGGATCAGGCGGAAGTGGCCACGGGCGGCGGGGCGGGCTGGCGCTGGGTCGATCCGTCGTATCGGGCACGCGGGTCGTCTGCCGCCCAGGCACGGCGGTTCCAGGTCGGCAGCGCCCGGGCCAGTGCAGGTGTTCCCTTCACTTCGATCGCCCCGGAGCGCAGAGCGTCACCCCACTCGATCTGTCCAATGTGCCAGCGGGCGAACGCCAGGGGATCGTTGACCACGACGATCAGTTCTTCTTCGCCGCCTGGGTACTTCAAACAATATTCGGCGTCGCCCCGTTCGATCAGCAGCCAGCTCCGGCGGCCGGCCCCCGGCAGCGTGGGGTACTCGAAGCGGACCAGGACTCGCCGACGGGGGAGGCGGTCGCGGTCCAGGAAGAAGTTCGCCCATACCCACAGCACCACGCCCGGGTGGGCGTGCTCGGGCTTCAGCTCGGCCCACTTCCGGCCCCAGTTCTCGAGGGCGAACATGATCTCCGAGAGTTCACGACCTGCCGCGGTGGGTTCGTATGTCGAGCCCGGACGATCCGGCTTTGGGCGGATCTCGATGACCCCGGCTCGCTCGAGCTCCCGCAGCCGCCTCGAAAGCAACCCGCGAGATAGGCCCGGGGCGCCGTCGGCGATCTCGTTGAACGTCTGACAGCCGACCAGGATGTTGCGCAGGATGATGATCGACCAGCGCTCACCCAGAAGCTCCGACGTCCGAGCGATCGGGCAGTACTGCCCGTAGGTCTTCACGCGCCAAGCCTGCCACCCGGAAGCGGCTGTGACGAGTTCAGTTTCTGAAACGCCGATTGCCATCCCGACCGGCGCGTTGGGGGCGCTGCTACCTCCGGCGTGGACAGGGCTAGCAGGTTCATTTCGGGTACTTGTGGCGGCCACGGATTACGGGACAGTCGGATTAATCAGTGAAGGGACGGGTGAGAGGAGATGCCATGAGTACGTATCTGTTGGCCGGCCAAGTGTCCGAGCTTGAGCGGCTCAAGCTGCAGTCGCGGGTGTGGGAGCCCAGCGGTCGTCGGCTTCTAGCGGAGATCGGCGACGGTCGCGGTGCCCGTGTCGTCGACATCGGGTGTGGCGTGGTGGGTTGGCTGCGCGTGCTCAGCGAGTGGGTTGGACCTGATGGCCAAGTCGTGGGCACCGACATCGACGATGCCATGCTCGCCGTTGCCAACGAGTTCGTGGCAGAGGAGAGCCTCGGAAACGTGAAGCTGGTGAAGGACGACCTGTTCGCCACCAAGCTGGAGCCCGGTTCGTTCGACTTGGTCCACGCCCGGTACGAGATCACGCCGCTGGGGCGCGGACCGGAGCAGATGACCACGTATCTGCAGCTCGTCCGTCCGGGCGGCACCGTGGTGCTGGAGGACCCCGACGTTGCCTCCTGGCACTTCAATCCTCCAGCCTTTGCGCTCGAGAAGCTGATCACCCTGATCGTGGAGGCGTTTCGGCGGACCGGGGGCGATTGGGACGCCGGACGCAAGCACCTGGACCTCTTCGACAGCTTCGGCATCGAGGCAAACGTCAGAGCCGAGGTCTTCGCGCTCCCGCCCGGGCATCCGTACCTGCGACTGCCGCTTCAGTTCGCCACTGCGCTGGAGGCGCGGTTGCTGTCGCTGGTGGGAGCCGGTGAGCTGGACCGGCTGCGCAACGAGGCGAATGTCGAGCTGAAGGAGCCTGGCCGCTGGGGCACCACGTTCACGCTGATCCAGTCCTGGGGGAGGCGGGCGGGATAAGAATCGACCCGGTTGAGATCGACGTTCACCGCGACAGGGCCCCAGGGACGCATGGGAACCTCATGCCGGTGACCATGATTGCTGGCTGTGCCCGCAAGGGGTCCCCACTGACCGAGCCCAACACCGACATTGAAGCCGAAATGTCGACAATGACGGTTCGACTTGGCCCCGCTTGTCGGACCCCTAATGAACCGGACTCCCGAGTTGGAGCAACCCTTCTATGAGACTGGCTTCGACGTCCATCGCGAGGGTTATGCAAAAGTCGCGGCCTGCGGCCAGAGCACCGACCAGGGCTGTCGCAGGCCGGTGCACCGATGGATCGGGGTGCCGGTCAGGTCGTTGTCAACGCCGGGCGGCGTCTGGACCGTGCCCGCCACCTTGCAATGTTCGTACCCGGTCGCAAGTTCGGCCGGGGAGAAGTTCCCGATGACGATGGCATCGGTGGCCGGTTCCGGGGGTGGCCCCCAGAACCAGAAGCCGTTGTGACCGGAATACACGGCGGGCATCGTCACTCCGTTCGCGGGCCGGAGCACATCGAGCGCCGCCGCCTGCTGATAGCTCTGAGCCAACACGATGGTGTCGGCGCGCTGCGCCGCGGGAATGCTCGCCACGACCTCCCCGACCTGATCGACGTACCCCGGCCATCCCACCTCGGCCGCCAGATCCGGATTGGGCCCGGTCGCGATCGTGAACACGGGTCCACCAGGACGACCCACCGGCAGCGTCAGCAGTGTCGTGTTGACCACCGAGAAGAGGATCAACCCGACCGCCAGCACCGGCCGCCACAGCCGCCCGCGGAACACCCAGTCCAGCACCGGCCCGGCACCGGCGGCCAACACCGCCGGAACGAGTCCAGCCGGGTAGTAGGCCTTGCCGCCGGTGATCAGCAGGAACGCGATGAAGATCAAGAATCCCGCCGCCAGCCACCCGTCGGTTCCCCTGCGGTCCGATCGCAACAAGACGATCAGACCAACGATCAACACGATGCTCACCACCGGACCCACAGCCAGCAACACGCTCGGCACCAGGGCGACGCGTGGAGTGGACGACGTCGAACCTCCGCCCGCAATGTTGGCTGCGATCTGAAGCATCGGGAAGCCGTGCACCGTCTGCCACACCAGATTCGGCGCCGCCATCAGCAGCGCGATCGCGACAGCGGTCCACAGCCGCGGACTCAGCAGGCGGCTCCGCGGACCGCAGATCACGACACCGAGCAGACAACACACCAGCAGCGGCGCGGCCAGGATCTTGATCTCCATCGCCACCCCAGTCAGCACACCGGCGGCGATCCAGGGCGTCCACTGCTGCGGCTCGCTTCGCATCGCCCGGACGAACAACCACACCGCCGCGGCCGTCGTCACCATGTCGAACGTCGTCGTCGAGAACAGATGCCCGACAGCCAGGGTCAGGGCCGTCATGGCCACCGCCGCAGCGGCCGCCAGCTGATGGCGCGGCGCCGCGCTGAACTCCCGGGCCATCAGGGCACCGAGTAAGACGTACGCGCCCGCTGCCAACGCCGGCAGGACCCGAAAGGCCCACAGATGGCCGCTCACCAACCCGTACCAGCCTGCCGCCAGGTACGGCACCAGCATCGGATTGTCCGGCGCAGCGACCTGCAGATGACGCCCGGTCACGACGAAGTAGAACTCGTCGCCGTGGAACCCGTACCGGCCAGCGACCAGCAGAAGGGCCAACACCACCACTCCGGCAACCGACCAGACGGCCGCCGCCAACCGCGGCCGATCGCTCCCACTGGCTCGCCGGGAGCCAGGCGTCACGACCGACGTCACGACCTCGACCGTACGTCGAATTCCGTTCCCCTTTGCGCCGACTCACGAACTCACTGCAGCGTCTCGGTCAATGGGGGTCGTCTTGCGCAACGGGATTTCTCACTTGTGACGCGTGAGTTGTGACTCGCCGAGCCCTGTCAGGTGGGGCGCGTCCAGCGACGGCCGTGGCGGTATCGGTCAGGATGAGGATCTGACAGACTCCGGGAGGCTTGGTGTGAGTACTACTCAACTGCAGCAGCAGGATCGTGGAGCATATCTAACGTGGGTGGCCGGCAAGGGGATTTGGCTTCTGCCGGCTTTTGGTCTGCTCCTGGCCCTTAGCACGATCAGGCAGCAGCCGCCGGTCCAGACCGACTTTGAGGGCTACGCGCGTTTCGTCACAACCGGTGAGTTCCTTATCAGTCACCTGGCCGCCAGCATCGGTGGGGCCGCGCTGGCGATCCTTGGCGTGTGCTCGGTGTTTGTCTTGTTGACCGGCGGTCGTTTCCGCCGTTCCGCGCTGATCGGGACAATCATCACGGTGATAGCGCAGGTGTATCTGGCGTCGGCTTTTGGTAGCGCGGCTTTCGTTCAGCCAGGCATTGGACGTGCGTACTTGAGGGGTGAGACTGCGGCGGCACAAGCGCTGAACGCCGATACCGCGTATGGTCCCGCCTTTATGGCTACCGCCGGTGTGTATCCGTCTTGTTGTGGCTCATCGGTACGGTGTTTTTGGCGGTTGCCCTGGTTCGGACGTCACCTCGATTGCGGGTGGCGGGAATCCTCTACGCCCTGAGCGCTCCACTGTTCATCTGGAGTGGTCAGGTGGATCTGATTCCGCTACAGCAAGCACTCGCCGGTTTGCTCCTCACTTTTGCCGCGGTGATCATCGCCGTTCGACTTCCGAGGGAAGCCTCATGACGGCGACTGAACCGACATCGACCGGTCGGGACGCTCGGCGGTTTGGATTCCGTGTGATGTCGTTCGTCGGTCGAGATCCCATCGGTACCGAACCCAACGGATGCCGAACCATGACCTCGGCTACCGCTGCAGGACGTGACGCCACCCCTGGCCCGGTGAGTGGATGGGCGTGCGCCGTGCTCGATAGACGGTCCTCATACGACACGCCGTCTGAGTTGCCCTCGGGCTAGCGACTAGCACATCTCGGGGTCGCTGGTGACGACGGTAACCAACCCACCAAAGTCAGCCATCTCCCCATGAGAGGTTGGGTCAGGATCCAATTGGGTTCTCTTCCTTCATCCATACGTGGGTCGCCGCCCAGCGAGTGATCGCCGGGCCACTGGGTCGCTGAGGAGCAGCCGGCTTTCGTAGACCTGTTCCTCGCCTTCGCCGTGCATGCCGGCCAACGGCGGCGCCTGCTACCGTCAGCTGGCAGTCTGGTACCGGAGTTCTCGCATCTGCTAACCCGCCAAGCGGAGGGACCCCGATGACGCCTTATGGACCGGAGCGGGCCGTCACCAGGATCGCCGGCGTGCAGGCTGTGCTGTTTGACACCTTCGGCACCGTAGTCGACTGGCGCTCCGGCGTCACCGCCTCCGTCCAGCAGACCGCCGACATTCACCACGTGCCGCTGGACGCGGCCGCCTTCGCCGATGCGTGGCGCGCGAAGTACGAGCCTTCGATGCGCCCCATCCGCACCGGAGACCGCCCGTTCACACGGCTGAGCCGACTGCACCGGGAGAACCTCACCGCCACCCTCGCTGAGTTCGGACTCGACATCACCTCTAACGAAGTCGACCGGCTCAACCACGCCTGGCAGCGGCTCGCGCCCTGGCCCGACAGCGTCGAAGGACTTCGCCTTCTCAAGCAGCGCTACATCATCGGGCCGCTCTCCAACGGCGACACCGCCCTGCTCACCCGGATGGCCAAGTACGCGAGTCTCCCCTGGGACGTGATCATCGGCGCTGACCTCACCCGGCGGTACAAGCCGCACCCCGAGGCCTACTTCCGCGCTGCCGCCATACTTGACCTCGCGCCCAGCGCGGTGATGCTGGTAGCCGCCCACAACTATGACCTGGCCGCCGCCCGCCAGGCCGGCTTGGCAACCGGTTTCATCGCTCGCCGCACGGAGCACGGCCCAGGCCAGAAGACTGATCTCCAGGCCGAAGCCGACTGGGACATCGTCGCCGAAGACCTGATGAATCTCGGGCTACAGCTGACAGTCGGTTCACCGGACCTTGCTAGGCCAAGGCCATAATCACGAATACACCAGCCCAGCCGCGGTGGCCGCCGAGATCGTGGGGTGACTGCACGGTTACCGGCCGCCTGCGTCGGTATGCACGCCGCGCTCGCCCCGACGTGGCCGTGGGCTTTGCAGGCCTGTCGGCGTCGGCTGCCGTGCGGTGACCTGGAGAGGGACAACGATGCAGGATCTGGCCGGTGGATGTTGGCAGCGGACCCACGTGGATCTGGTAATAGATTCTTGTGCAACACGTTGGCAATCGCCGCTGCCAGTCCGGTGGCTCGAGCCAGCCACACGCTGCCGATGAACAGTGCGATCAGCGCCATCGCGCCGAAAGGCGAGACTGCCCTGCCAATGTCACCGCAGGTACTCGTTGTATGGCCTCAGGGCTCATCCAGTCGCGGCCGATGACCATGCGAAGGTTCTCTACGGGTGGCAGTAGCGCCGCCCCGAGCGTCATCGCGTCGGAGAGCTCGGGCGACTGCGTCCGCCGCGGCCTCCAGCATCGGGTCGCTGATCCGCTGGGCTTTCGCCACCGTCACGCCGAGGCCCAGGCCGGGGAAGATCAGCGCATTGTTGGGCCTGGGCTATCCGATACGTGCGACCCTCGTAGGGGACCGGCTCCACCGGGCTGCCGGTGGCGACCAACGCCCGTCCCCGATCCAGCGGATCAGGTAACCCGGGAGCGCTCAGCCTTCGCGGTCGGGTTGGACAGCGGCGTGATGATGGGTCGCTCGACCTTGGACGCCATCTGCTTGACGATCTGCTCGGAGAACGCGGCCGACTGCGTCGAGGTGCCGATCAGCATGGTGGGCCGAGTTCGCGACCACGCCGGCAAGCGAGATGCCGGTGCCCGGGTCGGGTCCAGTTGACGACCTCGCTGGCCGGGCGAGCGTCCGGACCTGGAAGTCGCGCAACGCCGCGACGCGGTCGTCGGTGATCGGCCCTCGCAGGCCAGCGCGCAGAACCGCAGGGTCGGCTCCTCGCGGGCTAACCCCTCGCGCACCAAGACGTCGGCCGTCATGTCCGCGATACCAATCCCGGCCGTACCAGCGCCGTGGGTGACCCCTCGCTGCTCGCGCCCCCGGCTGCTCGCGGCCCGCGCTGCCGCGAACGCGGCGGCCAGCACAACCGCCGCCGTGCCCTGCATGTCGTCGTTGAGCGTGCACACCTGGTCGGCGTACTTGTTAAGGATCCGTCGCGCGTGCGTGACGCCGAAGTCCTCCCAATGCAGCTCGCGTCGGAAAGTGCTTCGTCGTGGTCGCCCAACGCCTGCCGCTCGTCAGGCGTGCATGCCGTCCCCGTCAGCAAGGGTGACGGCCGGGTGGGCTGCCGCGGTGCCGGACCCGAGCCACCGTACCCGCCGGACTATGAACCAGCTCATATGGACGCTCGGTGGATCAGCACCTTCTCGACTCGACGCAGTCACCCCGTGGACAGGGTTCGGCCACTAGTTGGGAGGGCGGTCCATCACTCGTTGCCTGGCCGGCCTCCTTCCGCATGCCATAGTCCCAATGTTCAGGCAGCTCGGCTTGCCATCTCACTTGCAA
>CAWILN010000028.1:0-30270 GCA_963836855.1 uncultured Actinomycetota bacterium
TCCCACCACCGAAACGCCTAGTGAGGACAGGTTCCCTGTCTTGGGCAACCTCGCCGGGCTGGCCGAATGTAGCCATAGGTGTAGCCATGGGGATCGTCACCATGGAAACGCCTCCCCAAGCCGCTCAGCTGCTTCACGCTGTTGCGCCACAGCAATGTGGGCGTAGGTGTCGGCCGTTATCGCGTACGTGGAATGACCTAGCACCTCCTGCACGATGCGGACGTGAACGCCGGAAGCAATCAACGCCGACGCTGCGCTATGCCGCAACGTGTGCAGGCTCGCACCATCCAAGCCAGCCCGGCCAGCAAGACGGGTAAAGGAGCGGGCCGCATTCCTCGGCTCAATTGGCGTTCCAAACTGCGTCGAAAACACCAGATCGGAATGGTCAGGCCATGGATGCCAGACAGGCGCTGCCAGCCGCTCAGCCGCCTGCGAGACTCGATGCCGCCGAAGAGTCTCCAAAACAGGTGAAGGCAGCGACACGAACCGCCGCGACTTCTCTGTCTTTGGCTGGCTGAACACCAGCTTGCCGCCGACACGGGCGAGCGACCATCGCACGCGCATATGTCCGGCAGCCAGGTCAACATCCCGCCAATGCAACGCCAAGCGCCTCACCGCGGCGTAGGCCGCTGCCAAGCAGCAACACCAACAACGGATACAGCCGGTCACCTTTAGCGGCCTCGAGGAGCCGCCCAGCCTCTTCCGGCGTCAAGTATCGGGCTTCGCTCCGCTTCACGGTTGGACGCTTCACGGCCGCGGCGGGATTGCGACGCACAAGCCCGTCACGCACTGCTGTATCGAGCGCTTGCCGAACACCGTGTAGATGGCCCTCACGGTCCACTCGGCCAACCCAGCGTCCCGCTTGGCCAGCAACAAAGCTTCTATGTCGCTCGGCCGCAACCGGTCCAACGGCAACGCGCCAAACGGCGCAGGAGTGAGGTGGGTGCGGGCAATGCGGCATAAGTGGCTTGGGTGGTCGCTCTCCGCGCAGACGCCGGCAACGCCTTCGCTAGCCAGTCGTTGACGAAGCCCGCCACTGTGGTTCGGGCGTCCTTGACCGGCTCATCCGCAGCTAGCCGGCTGCGGGCTTCCTCCAGCTTCGCGACCACCTCACGGCGCAACTGGCCATAGACGACATGCCGCCGCCGCTTGCCCTGTGCGTCCCGGCCGAGATCGAGCGAGCCAACCCAACGGCCGTCGGCTCTGCGGTAGACGCTCACCCGGCGCGCCCCTGCCGGGCTGGCGGCAGGAAGCCACGCCGCCGCGCCTCCAAAATCCACCGGTGCACGGTGCCGACTGGCACATCCGCCTCCTTCGCGAGCACGACTGCGACCTTGCGGTTCTTGGAGCACATCGCGGTAAGCCTCAGCCACCTGCCGATAGAAAGCGTCCGGGTTGCTGCCGTCCGGTCGGGTCAACGGCTTGCGAGCTTATGCCGAGCCTTGGCGAGGATGTGACCGGTTCGCCTGCTGCTGGAAGTCGCTAAACGCTTCGCTGATCGGTCGCTGCGGCGTTCCGTTGACGTGCGGCCTGAAGTCGGGGTTGGTGTTCGCGAGCGTTTCAATGTGCGCGACGGGAACCAACCGGACCCGATCCGTTGTGACATCCGTTGCCGGATCCGTTGTGAAATCCATTTCCGCTAGATTCCGCCCGGAGATAACCAGCTGGAAGATTTGTCCGCGGCCGCCTTCCTTCTCGGCCCACAGCTGCGCATACACCATCACGCCCTCCGTGGTCCCGCCGCGGCCACGACTCCAGAGGACCCAACCGTCCTCCAGGTAGGTCATGTGCTCGGTCATCCGAGTCTCGGTGCTGTAGGTCATGATCACCAGTCGCGTGAGTCATCGAATTGAGGGCGAGAAGGATCGCGTCTAGAAACCGGACCAGGAACGCCCTTACGCCACACGTCAAGGATGTCCGACCGGAGCACGCGTCGCGTGATGCGCAGTTGCTTTCCTGCCGCGATCTGCTTAGCCAGCTCTGCCAGCTGTCCGGCTGCACTCGCGGACCAGCCGTGAGCCATGGCCCATGCCCGCATGCCCTCCGGGTCCACCGCGTGACCGCCGTCGTGCAGAGTGCGCAGGACCGTCACGGCACGATCCCTGCCGCCAACACTGGCGTACAGGCTGGTCACGTTGAGAAGGCCAGTCAGTGTCTTGAGCCCTTCGACAACAACCGGATCAGAGATCATCTCGGGCTCGGTCGTGGCCACTGCCAGCGTGGCGGGCAGCGTGACCGGCCGATATGCGCGAACCCAGGCAGCCACCTCTGATTCACCCCAGGGCACCACGCAAAGTGCGCGCGTTTGGCGGTCATCGGCGACCACGGCAAGATGACCGGCGTCGGGCCAGGCGGCCAGCACCGCCCCGCCGGACCACCCGCCACTGAACATCTTCCACGTAGTGACGACCGCCCAACCGTCGAGCTGGGCCAGGATCGGCAACTCACGGATGGTGTCCCTGGTCGGCGCATACACCAGTGGTTGGCCACCCACTTCCGCCGTGATGTTCCGCAACCAATCCACAGCGAGCTGAAAGGCGGTCTGATCGGGGCCGCTGGCGACTGTGACTGCCATTGGGTAGTTCGGTACGTGCTCGAACATGTCGCTCCTACTCGGTCCCCCGCTCGCGCTGAGCCGCTTTGGCCGCCGCATCGCTACTAATCGTCATGGCCAGACAGTATCGCTTGTCGAACTTGCACGCAAGAGTTCGACGTAGAACCCGCGCACCTTGACAAACTTGCGTGGTCCTGAAAGTTGTGGTTATCTCTTGCTGCGGCAGGCGTGGAACCTGTCGAACTTTCGCAAGAGAGGACCCAAATGGCTATGAATAGCCGGTTGCTGTTCACCCCAGAACATGCCGCGGACAAACTCGACGTAGGCCGCACCACCGTATATGCGCTGATGGCGTCAGGGGAGCTCCGATCAGTCAAGATCGGCCGCTCGCGCCGTGTGCCCGCCGCTGCGCTGGAGGAGTACGTAGGCCGACTGGTCGGTGGGCGGTCAAACGACGCAGCATGATCCCAAAAGACGCTGCCCCCCGGCCCAACACTGTGACGGTGACATGCCGTGAATGACGAAACCCGCCTCACGGCGGGCTCCGAGACAACAGTTGCGGGCTGGTGGTCTAACGAGATTCTAGTGGCACTCGACGAGATCGCTCGCGGCCCCGCAGGCGGTGTCCGATGACCGCCGTATATGAGGCAGGCCACATAAAGCGGAAGCGGTCGACCAAGGCCGAGATGGCCGCCCGTTACCAAGCGCTGATTCAGATCGTTGCCGCGGCCGCTCCGACAGGCGTCAGGTTCTGCTACTACCGGGCCGTGTCCCAGGGCATCGTGCCGAAAACCAACAATGGCTACGTGCTGGTGCAGCGGGCGCTGATGCACCTGCGAGAGACCGGAATCATCCCCTGGACGAGCATCACCGACTCATCGCGCTGGATGCGGAAGCCGGAAACCTGGGACAGCGTCGAAGAGATGCTGGCCGATGCGGCGAGCAGCTATCGGCGGGCGCTGTGGCACGACGCCGACGCCCGCGTCGAGGTGTGGTGCGAATCAGAGTCCGTAGCCGGCGTCATCTGGCCCGTAACAAACGAGTGGGATGTGCCGCTGTACCCGATGAAGGGTCAAACTTCGGCGTCGTTCGCCCATTCCGCCGCGATGACATACCGCCACGATCACCGACCAGTGATCATCTACTACGTCGGTGACCTCGACCCGGCCGGCCTGGAGATCGAGGCGAACCTTGCCGACAAGCTCGGAAAGTACTCAGGGCGCGGCGACATGACCATCCAACGGCTCGCGTGCACACCGCGAGCAGGTTGCCGAGCTGGCTCTGATCGGTGATCCGCCGAAGAAAGACGACGTGGCGACATCCGACGCTCGGCAAGCAGCCGTTCCTAGGTGAGGCGGTCGAGGTGGAGGCTATCGACGCGCCAATCCTGCGGGAGGTCGTCGAGACGCGGTCACCAGCCACATGGACGAGCGCGCACTAGCCGTCATCCGAATGGTGGAGAAGTCAGAGCGTCAGGGTTTGCTCGCGATGGCTAAGGGGTGGTCAGCATGACCGAACCGCTCAAGCGGCACTACCGGCCACGGGAAACACACCTACATGGCGAGCGAATCCTAGTACTAGACCTCGACATCCCCGACTGTGCACCAGACACGATCAAAGAAGGATTGAGCCGCAGAGCGATCGTCAACGCCGGCGGCACTTGCCCATGCGGCGCCCAAGCAATCCTGCCCAACCGTGCCGAACGCCGTCGAGCTGCACGCCTCGGCTACGTGATCGAGGTTGAGGTCCAGCACGAGCCAGAATGCCCGGCACTGCTCCGCGGCTACCGGATCGACCTCGGGCCAGTCGGGTGGTCGCGATGATCGCGGCAGCGTTAGACCTCACCGTCGCCGCCTGGGGAATCTTCCCGTGCCACTGGGCCGGGTCGAAGGCAAAGAGTCCGCTAACCCTTCATGGCCACCTTGACGCCAGCCGGGACCCTGACCAGATCAAACACTGGTGGACCCGCTGGCCGTACGCGATGATCGGCGCGCCGTGCCCGACTCGCTGCCTCGTGATCGACATCGACCCCCGCAACGGTGGCAGACCTCGCCGAGCTCGAAACACTCGCCGGGCCACTGCCAGCCACGCTGACCGCATGGTCGGGTCGCAACGACGGCGGCCGGCACCTCTACTTCCTGCGTCCTCTGGCCCGCTGACCAGCACCCGCCTGCCGAAGGCATCGACCTCAAGGTCAACGGGTACTGCATCGTGCCGCCATCCATCCATCCGGCAACCGGTCAGCCGTACAGGTGGGAGAAGCACCGGTCGCAGCCGCTGCCGCACAGGCTGCGGGAGCTGCTACGCCCCGCGCCGCAGCCAGTCCAGACATTCACCGGCAACACGAAGAACGGTTCCGGGTTAATCCGCAAGGTCGCCGAGGCTGCGGAAGGAAAACGGCATGATGTGCTGGTTTGGGCATCGTTCAGAGCACGAGAGGACGGCATCCTCGACGACATCGCCGACGAGCTGATCGCCGCCGCCGTATCAACTGGGCGAAACCGAAACCAGTGCACGTCGCACCGTCGCATCGGTTCACGAAGGGCAGCATCATGACCGCCCCAGAGTGTGCCGCCACGCGAAGAAATCGACGGGGAAGTGCTCCTCAAGGAAGTACATGCGGCCTTCGGTCGATACGTCGTCTTCCCGTCCGCCGAGGCCCATGACGCAGTAGTGCTGTGGTGCGCCGCCACCCACGGCCAACCCGCCTGGGAGCATGCGCCGCGACTGACCCCCGTATCGCCGGAGAAGCGGTGCGGCAAGTCCCGGCTCATGGATGTCGCCGAAGCGGTCTGCTATCAGCCGCTGTCACGGTCAACGCCAGCACCGCCGCCGTGGTCCGCTCGATCACCGACGGACCCGCCCACATTGATGGTTGACGAGGCCGACACCATCTTCGGCACCAAGAAGGCTGCCGAGAACAACGAGGATGTTCGCGGCATCCTCAACGCCGGCCATCAGCGCAACCGGCCCTACATCCGCTGGGACATCACCACCCGCTCGCTCGAGCGAGTGCCCGACGTTCGCGATGGCGATGCTCGCGGCGATCGGTGACCTGCCCGACACGATCATGGATCGGGCGATCGTGATCCGGATGCGTCGCCGCGGCCCCGGCGAGAAGGTCGCGCCGTTCCGCACCCGCCGGGACGCCCCCGCCCTCCACGAGATCCGCGACCAAGCTGAATACCTGGGTACGTAGCAACATCAAGATCCTGCAGGCGGCCGAGCCTGTCCTTCCCGTTGAGGACCGTGCAGCTGACACATGGGAACCGCTGTTCGCAATCGCCGAGCTTGCCGGCGGCGATTGGTCCGACCGTGCACGTAAGGCATGCCTTGCGCTGACCGGCGACGACCCGGACGACGGCCGGATCGGCACCAAGCTCCTAGCCGATCTCAAGGAGGTCTGGGGTGAGTCCGAGGACGGCTCTTCACCAGCACGGTCCTGGAGCGGCTGCATGCTCTTGAGGAGTCGCCCTGGTCCAAGTGGGGACGGACTCGAGAGCCAGTCAACGCGAACGGCCTTGCGCGGTTGCTCAAGAGCTACCGGATCAGCTCGACGAATATCCGTCTCGACAACGAGCAGAAGAAGGGCTATTACCGCGCGGAACTAGTAGACGCATGGCGCCGCTACGTACCTGACACGTCCCAAGCGTCCCAGCGTCCCAACGATGGTGAAACACCTAGTCAGCCCAGGGACGGCGACGAACGACACGGTCCGTCCCATAGCCGTCCCAACACTGAGCCGTCGCTCTGGGACGGCACTGGGACGGATAACGATCGGGACGTCCGTCCCCGGCCTGACAAGGGGAAATACCCCGATCGGGACGGCGGGACGGACGGGACGGACCAGGTAACGTAAACCCTGCCCTGTCTGCGGCTGGCCGATCGCGCAACCCAACACATCATGCTCAGCCAGCCGATTCCACGGAGACAGCCCAAATGAATAACGACTACGACCACGCCATCACAACCATCGCCGAAACACTCGGCGGAACAGTCGTCTCACGAACATTCAAGATGTACCCAGACCACTTCTTCGACCAAGAGAACAAAGCAGGACCGAGACGACAACCGCCCACAAACGCCGCAGACCCCAACAGGACCAGCCGGGCAGTGCCAGTTTCGACGGACCGCCCAATCATCGACTGGAGTTCACACCGAAGCTGCCAGCCGACGCCATGCATCCACTGCGGACAGTCAGCACAGCTACTCGACGACATCAGCAGACCAGCACACAAAGTGTGTGCCGAAACAGCACTCGCCCAACTTCTACAAACGACCGATCAGGAATCAGCAGCATGACCGCAACCAGGGCCAACGCCGAGGACCGTTGCTCGTCACGCGGCTGCAAGATCCTTCTTACTGGCCGCGGCTACATCACCGACCGCGACGGCAACCGGTACTGCCGCAAACACGGCGACAGACTCCGCCCTACCTACGCCGACCGCGACACACCAAGACAGGAGAAACCAACAATGAGCAACAACACATTGCCTAAGACCAGGTTTGGCAAGTGGATCGCCTACCTGTACGACTTCGGCGGGCAGAAGACTGTTGAATGCTTCGGCTGCCATGACAAAGAGACGTGCGACAAGCACCACTACACCTACTACAAGGGCGGCAAGCACATCATCTTTTGGTGCGGCGATTGCGTCCGAGGTGACAACCCCGATCCACGCATCACCTGGTGGGCTGCGCCCGAAGGCGTGTGGAAGTAACCCGAAGACAGGAGTAGCAGCATGACCACCACCACCGAACCCCACGCTGCAGGTTGCACCGGCTGCGACACCACCGGAGACGCCCATGTCTGCACCGGCTGCGGCCACTGGCGCTACGTCTGCGACTACAGCCACGGCTACTACTGCGTCGACTGCCGCAGTGCTATCCAAGGCTGGCGCGAAACCGACGCCAAGGCAGCCAAGTACCGATGACCGACATCCTCGCTCGCCTCGTCCCCTGCAGGATTTGCGGCAACCCGGTGACAGATGATCGCGGCCCACTCCCTCTCACCAGCGGCCATCTCGCTGCACACCCTGCGTCAACCGCCTCGACCTACACCAAGACGTCGAAGCCACCAACCTGAAGGCGGGCCAATGGCCAAAGGCCGGCCCGTGACTCCATCTGGTCTTAGGCAGGGCCTACCTGGCCGAGCCGAATATGGCGCGACCGGCGAAATAGACGGCGACCAGCAGCACGGCGAACGCCGGAATGTCGCCGGCATCGGCGCCGTGCGTCTTCGTAAAGGAGAGCAGCACCTTGCCTTTGGGGAACGGTTCCAAGACCACCAGGCCTATGGCCACGCCGCCCAGCACGAGCGCTTGGAGCCAGCGGCGTCGGCTGGTCGACATTGGTCTGGACATCCCGGGACTGTATCGGCTCGCTCCTCACACAGTCGAACTACGACGCCTCAGCGGTCATGTGGAGACACAGCAAGAAATGCGGCAGCTTCGCATGACAACCACAGAAATGATCATGGTTTTTTTAGTGGCATCCGATCTGCTGACTCCGGGGGTCGGCGCGTGTGTGGACGGGCCGAAATTCGCCAGGGAGGAATTGTGAAGGCTGTTGAGACGGCGGTGCTGGCTGAGTTGCGTCGGCTCGGGGTGAAGCCGGCGGAGTCGTTGCTGGCTGCCGCGCTTGTTGATCTTGCTCAGCGTTTGGATGTGGGGCCGGGTGATCGGGCCGCAGCAATGTTGAGTGCGGAGATGCGTCGCCTATTGGCTGAGCTGAAGCAAACGGAGGTAAATAGTGGCGAGTTGGAGCGGTTCCTCGCAGGGATCAGCACTCCCGCGTTTCGAGGCCCCGGCGACTGAACGTGAGTCGTATGGCTCGGCGTTGGCTGGTGTGGCTGAGCAACTGGGTTGGCAGTTGCTTCCGTGGCAAATGCTTGTGTGTTCACGGGCTTTAGAGCATCTGGACGGCCGTCTGCAGTACCGCGACGTTGGGGTTGGCACGCCGCGCCAGAGTGGCAAAAGCACTTTGGTGTTGTCGTTGATCATGTTCAGGATGCTCAGCGCGCCGTCGCAGCGGCTTGTTTATGGTGCTCAGACGCGCTTGGCGGCCCGGGTGAAGCTTTTCGATGTTTGGTGGCCGCGTATCCGCCGGTCTCCGTTCAAGGATTTGTTTACGCTGTCCCGTGCGACTGGCGCTGAGACTCTGCGGTGTTCGAACGGATCGACTTTGGCTTTGTTGTCACGGATGAAAGCGCGGGCCATGGCGAAACGGTTGACCTGAGCATCCTCGATGAGTGTTGGTCGTTGGATGCTGCGTCTGAGCAGTCAATCAAACCAGCGATGGCGACCCGGCCTAACGCTCAGTTGTGGTGTTTGTCTACGGCGGGCCATGAGCGTTCGCTTTTTTGGCGGTCGAAGGTTGACCAGGGCCGTCTCGCCGCGGAGATGGGTCTCACGGAGGGCATGGCGTATTTCGAATGGTCGGCGGCTGACGATTGTGATGTGACCGACCCGGAATCGTGGCAGGGGTTTCATCCAGCGCTCGGTTTCACGATTGAAGAGTCAACGATTGCGGCGGATTTGGCGGCGATGCCGTTGCCGGAGTGGCGCCGGGCCTATGCGAATCAGTGGCTGTCGGATACGGATTCGGCTGGTTGGTCGGTGATTTCCCGTGATACCTGGTTGAAGGCGCAGATTGTGAAGCCGAAGTATGCGGGGAGGCATCAGGCGATCCGTCGGGCTGGCCTGCAGTTCGCTTACGGGAAGCCGTGTTGCAGGTGTGGCCGCCGATGCTGCCAGGCCAGCCGCTCGATCTCGACCACAACGACAGCGGCGTTGGCTAGCAGGGGTTGGTCCCATAGTCATTGCAATAGGAGCGCCGGCGCGACGTTGGGGAATGTTATGCGGTCGGTGAAGAGGAAGAGAAGGAGAGTAATGCTGACAAAGTGCGCGCTTGGGATTCAGATTTCGGAGGCGCGAACCCACACGTCGATTGCGGCTGCTGGTTGGGTTGATGAGGAGTTCATTCTGGTGGAGTTGGCCGCCTACATCGAGGGCACTGACCCGGTGGCTGATGTGTTGAAGCTGCGGCGGGAACGCACCGTGTCCAAGATTGCGATTGACCCGCACAGCCCGGCCGCGACGGTGATTAAGCCGCTCACGAAGGCTGGGGTCCGGGTGATCGAGCTGACCAGTTCTCAGGTTGCGGTTGCTTTCGGCGAGTTCGTGGATGCGCTCAAGGCCGAGCAGTTGAAGGTGGCAGCTAACCCGTTGCTGAGCGCAGCGGTCCAACACGGCACGTCCCGTCCGTTGGGTGGTGCGGCGACGTGGCAACGCCGAGGTAGCACAGTGGATTGCAGTCCGTTGGATGCGGCCACGTTTGCTCATTGGCTGGCGGCGGCCCGGCCGGCGGGTTACAGCCTGCTCGACACGGTCTACTAGAGACCAAGATCAACAACAATCCACTAAAACCTCATGTCGACATTCGAGCGCAAAATCGGCGACCCAGACTGGGAGTACCGCCTGCTCTGGTGGATCAGCGAGAAGCCAAACGGGCTGAATACTACGCAATTGGGACCGGCGGGCAATTCATCGCCGTGCTCCCGAAATCGCGAGCGTGATCGTCGAGCTGTCAACAACACGGTCACCCGGCCCGTGGCGGTCCGAGAATCAAGGGCGCCCTGTCGATCTCCATACTTCCTCCCACGGCATCACCGTTGAGTTACGTCCAGGCATGTGGTGTGCGAGTTAGTCGTCGATGAGCGTGGCGTCGTGATGTGAAGCGGCCATCGCGTGATCTTGTTTGAAGACCGCTCAAAGTCTCGACAAGGAGCACGACGATGACCGCAACACCCAGTATCGAGCTGCCGGCGTGGATGGCTGAGCAGTTGCCGCAGGCCAGCCGGACCTGCTGCGGCAGATGGCTGACCTTCGCGCAGGCGTTGATGGGCCGACGCCGACGCAGACTGCGGCGCCGAGTACGGGCAGCGCAGCCCCGACCGGACGAACCATCGCAACGGTTACCGGTAGCGGGAGTGGGACACCCGGGCCGGCACGATCGAGCTGGCGATCCCGAAGCTGCGGGAGGGTCGCTACTTCCCCGACTGGTTGCTCGAGCGACGCAAACGGGCCGAACGGCACTGATCTCGGTGGTCGCGACCTCCTATCTGCTGGGCGTGTCGACCCGGCGGATGGAGAAGCTGGTCGAACAGCTCGGCATCACCCGGCTGTCGAAGTCGCAGGGTCAGCTGATGGCGAAAGACCTCGACGCCCAGGTCGAGGCGTTCCGCACCCGCCCGCTGGACGCCGGGCCGTACACGTTCATCGCCGCCGACGCGTTGACCATGAAGGTCCGCGAAGCCGGCCGAGTGGTCAACGTCGCCTGCCTGGTCGCGACCGGGGTGAACGCCGACGGGCACCGGGAGATCCTCGGCCTGGACGTGTGCTCGGTCGAGTCCCATGCCGGCTGGCTGACGTTCTTCCGCGGCCTGACCGCCCGCGGCCTGTCCGGGGTCGCCTGGTGACCTCCGACGCCCACCCCGGCCTGGTCGGGCCGCCGTCGCCGCGACCCTTCCTGGTGCCAGCTGGCAGCGGTGCCGCACCCACTACGCGGCGAACCTGATGCAGGTCACCCCGAAGTCGTCGTGGGGCTGGGTCAAAGCGCTGCTGCACTCGGTCTATGACCAGCCCGACGCCGACGCCGTGCACGCCCAGTTCGACCGGATCGTCGACGCTCTGGCCGACAAACTCCCCCAGGTCGCCGCCCACCTAGAAGACGCCCGAGCCGACATCCTCGCCTTCACCGCCTATCCGAAGGACCTATGGCGGCAGATCTGGTCGAACAACCCCAACGAGCGGCTCAACCGGGAAATCCGGCGCCGCACCGACGTCGTCGGCATCTTCCCCGATCGTGGCTCGATCATCCGGCTCGTCGGTGCCGTCCTCGCCGAGCAACATGACGAGTGGGCCGAAGGACGCCGCTACCTCGGACTCGACATCCTGGCCAAGAGCCGACTCACCAAGATCACCACTGACACCCCAGAAAGCGAGGCCATGACACCCGCCGCACTCACCGCATAGAGTGCAACAACAGATCACCCGGTGACGTCTTCATCCACCACCACCCTGGCCTTGGCCCCTCGGAGAAGCGAGTCACTGGGCCCGATGATCAAGCGCAGGTACGGAGCCACCTTCCGCGCGCAAAGGGCTTTACGCAGCAGGTGTACTCGACGACTCACCAAAGGAACCATCCGGGTGGCACTTGTCGTGCCTTCCTGGCATCGAACATGACGATCCAGGCTCTTAGTGCAGAATTTATGGAGTGACGAACCAGCCGCCCGATGACAATCACGATCACGATGAGGATGGCCGGTCCTCCCGCATCGAGGCCGATCATTCAATGTCCGAGATGCATCATCGTCGGGTGGGATGGGGACGGCACCTGGCAGCTACCACCAGGAACGCTTTGGGCGGTAGAGGCTATCTAGGCCGGCTTGCGATCGTAGTGGCTCTTTCCACTGCCGCAGCGGTCCTGGTGCCATACCTATTACAGCCGGCCTACCGATGGGCCGCGCATAACTGGCCTTGGAGCCAGATCGTCACGGTAGGGCTAACAGTCTTAACCGTTGTTGTTTTGGTTCTTCTGGTTGCCGTCGTCGTTACCCACGCTGTGATCTTGACCGGGCCGTTCCCAAGGCCCTACCCCACTCGGCTCGGGAAGGAGAATCGCCGACTTCAGGACATAGCGTCAGCCGTTCATTCGGCGATTGAGGCAGGACGCCGACGGTGAGTCAAAGTCCATTCGCGCCGCTGCCACCGCCGACTACTCCACCTGGTCAGGCCCTCAAGGATGCCGTGGCACGTGTTAAGACCGAGCTTGAGCGCAAGAAGCTCATGACTTTCGCCGGGGACGGATGGGATGCCCTTGAGGTCGCCAGCGCTGACCACCTGGGATCAGTCGGGGTACTAGCTGTTCAATTCGCTCGCGACGAAGGTCTCCCTGAGGTGCACAAGAAGCACGTTGACGAGGCCCATGTCTTTATAGGCTCGCGTCCACGGGCCACGGTAAGCGTTTTCATCACCAGCACGCTGGGTGGCGTGTTCGCTGGAGTGGGTGGCGGGACACTCGGATCGATTTATACCGACACCCCTTTGCCGACAGCCAGTGATCCGGCCCTCATTGTCTCGCTGATCATGAGCGTCGTCGGACTGATCCTCGTTGTTACTTCCATCGCAATCACGATCACGAGTCGACGTCGTTAGCCAAATGTTGCGGCTTCACGCACCAAATGGATTTACGCATGAGAGGTAGGTTCAGCAGGAGACTCCAGCTAGCTCCAGGTCTTGTGCCGCCGACTAGCTGGAGCCTCCCCCTGTTGCGGTTCTAAGATCCAGTAGCGCGCAAAGTTGGGCAAAAGTCGAGGTCCCGGGACGACTTATCTCACGCTCCGGGGATCTGCCATAAATCTTTCGGTCGTCGACGGCTGGGCAACGCTCACGGTCAGCGGTAGGAGTCCTGCCGCTGTGCGGCGTCGATGCCCTGCTCCTCGATATCCGTCTGCTTCTCGGCAGCGTCGGCTGGTCGATCAACTGCACTTGCCGACTGCCCACTGACGTAGAGCGCCATTAGCGCGACGAACACGCCGATGATCGCTGCCCAGGTTTCAACACTCACCCGCCGAATGGTTTCATGACCTGCTGCTCGACATGCCGTGTTCGCACACTTCCCTCGGCAATGGAACGTATGTTCCAATTAACCATGCGGGATCTCGATCAGTATGACGAGGGGGATCGCCGGGAAGTAGATCCACCAATCGAAGTCGAATCAGCAACGTGGTCAACAGGCGGAACGCTCGACTGGTGGGTGAAGGAACATCGACCGCGCGTGGAGTGGCACGGGCGTGTACGCGGCCCAGATGGGCGCCAGAAGTGGGTCAGAGCTGTTGATCTTCGTCCGGCCGAGAACGGCAAGTAATCGCCGCGCATCGTATTGAGCCGCCCCTCCGACCTCAAGGGTCTGCGATCGCTACGCGACGGCCTTGCCGCCCTTGACGCCGGAGTCCTCTGCGGCTCCATGGGGCAGGGGTGCGGGCAGACGTGGCCTGCCCCTTGGGCTGCGCGGCTACTGGTCGACCTGCTTGAACCTGTTCGCGGATAACGGGAATGTGGGCGGGCAGTGGCCAGGGATGAGCGCAGGACTGGAGCGGCCGAGCGGCCTCGTCTAGGCCAGCGGAAATGGTGGCGATGCTCGAGCGCTAACGTGACTCTCCGACTTGACGTCTTTGCCCAGGACCCTTTCCACTTGGACAATGCAACCCGTCGTGCTCGCTCTGATTACCGCGTCTCTAAGCCTAGTCCTTACCGCCGGCAAGATTCTCTGGGATTGGCGTGAGAAGAGAAGCGACCGGCGGTTGGCAGCTCGGGAACAGCTGGACAGGTATCGGGCCCCGCTCCTGGCTGCCGTGGATGCGCTTGGCTCCCGAATCGACAACATTCGAAATCTCAACTTTCTTGCTTATTTCGGTACTGATCGACGCGAGACGGCGGTGATGTCCACTCTGTTCCGTTTCGCGCAATACCTCGGATGGTCTCAGATCACCTACGGGTACTCGGATCGCCTGCGCTTCGAAAAGTCCGACGCCACGAAGAGTGTTGCCCGGTTAATCAGAGAGATTGGTCGGACTCTTACTAACGACATCTCGACCGGACCAACAGAAGCGCCTTTACGACCACGCGGCTCATGCTGTGGCGGGACGAACAGCGAGCCATCGGGGAATTGATGCGCCAGGATGGCAATGAGCCCGGCTGCATCGGCTTCGACTCATTTGTCAACAACTACGACACGAGCTTCGCGAGGTGGTTCGCAACTTTTCGCGAGGAGCTGCAGCACTCGTCTACGCCTAGTAGCGCCCGGTTCGCACGGCTGCAGAACGTGCTAGCGCAGCTCGTACTTGAGCTCGACGTCGACAAGGTTCTCGTCGAGTCGGACGAATCGGTCGGACTATCGCGCCGCGATGGATGCAGCCCGCAAGGATCGCAAATCGGACGGAGGCGGTGGTACCTGTTCCGACGCCTCCTGTTATCAAAGGAAAGCGGGAGTAGCGGCTTGGTAGACGGAGCTCCAAAAGGGGCCGAATAAGCCCCAGGATCTCACCACGCCTTGGTCATCAGATCCCCGGTGATGCTTTCGCCGGCGTGACTCTCGACATTCATCGGTGCGGCATTCGCCCTGCCAGCGAAGGCGATCGCCATCGCGTCGGCCCTGTCGGGTGACGGCAGTCCTCGCTTGCGCATGTCGTCCTTCGATTCGATCTTGATCCGGCCTCGGGAGTCGATGCCCCACTTGATCGAGCCGAGCTGGGCGGCGAGCTTGTCGTCATCGGGGTCGATGTCGATCTCGCCCTGCTCGAACCGCTCCCGCAATGTCCAGTAGTCCTCCGCTCGAGCGTTGACGAACCGTTCCTTGTCGATCGGTGCCTCGCCGCCGTTGTAGGGCACAACCGGCAGATCGAGCTCGGCCAGGCGGTCCACCACTCCACCGCCGACGCCGGGAACGTCGACGATCGCCCGCACCCAGTCGTTCTTCCCGGCCTCGTCATCGATGTCCCGCATGGCCTTGGCGATGTGGCCTGCCGTGGTCATGGTGTCGGCCTTGTGGTGGGCGCGGTAGACCCGGATCCAGCCGCCCTCTCGTCGCATGATCACCGTCTCGTCCTCACCGAAGCGTGCGATGTCGGCGGCGATGATCGGGCGGCGAGTGCGTTCGAGCGTTCGCTTCTGCGCCGCCTCGATCCACTTGGGCAAGATCAACGTGTCATCGGAGATGTCCGGGAACTCGCCGAGCACCTTCGACTGGTAGATCGGGCTGGTGACGCCCCAGCGGAGCTTGCGTTCCTCCACCCATTCCGGCGAGACGAGCAGCGGCAGCAGCTCCTCGGGGACCTTCTCGCCGGTGTACGCCGGGGTGTCGAAGGCGCTGATCGTCTTCACGTGCCAGCCCGAGCCGGGCTTGCAGATCGTGGCGAAGTGCGAGCCGGGATCGTCCGGGTTGCCGACCGCGACAACTCGGGCGTCGAGTTGGTGGCCAAGGCGTCGACGGCATCGAAGATCGACTTCGGTACGCCGCCGGCCTCGTCGATGATCACCAGCACGTAGCGGCGCATGGATGCCCTGGAAGGCCGCCTGGTCATAGTCAGCCGGCTTGCGGCCGTAGGCGACGAGCTCCTTGCCGATGTACCACTTGGCATCGAGCGTGATCCGGCCGGGAAGGCTGCCTTTCCGGTGGGCGTTGCCCGATGTACCGCCAGAGGATCGCCTCGACCTGCGGCAGTCGTCGGTGCGGTCGTGACAACGAACGCCTCGCCTGGCGGATGCACGTCGATCCACCAGCAGCGCCAGCCGCGACATCGTGTGCGACTTCGACACGTCGTGGCTGCGCCTTGATGGCGCTGTAGCGGTTCTGCGACCACCGATCTGCGGCCATCTCGCGCTGGCCAGACCACCAGAACTCGCCAAGCCTGTCATAACCCATCCGACTGGATCGTTGAGGTACGGGTTCTCGGGTGGGTCGAGCAGATCAGCGAATGTCTGCCAGGCGGTGGATGAGGTCGAAGTCAAGCGTAGGTAGTGTGGCGTCCTCGCAGTGGGAGGAGCGGTCCCATCCTGCGACGATGGTCTACATGAGTGACAGCGCAGCTGCCTCGAAGCCGCTTTCCGACATATTCGCCCTTATCCGAGCCAGGTTGGCATACGACGGCGTGACGTACTCCGACGAGGAGTGGGAGCAACACGTCGCCCGGCTTCGAGAGACCTGGATGAGACGTGGGGTATGGAACGAAGACTTCATGCGGCCCCCAATTCTGTGGTCGTGGCCGAGTCATGAGGAATGGGAGGTTATTCGAGAGGAAGAGGAGCGTCTTCGAGAGGAAGCTCGGAAGGCGCGCGAGGACTTGGTTCGCGCCCAAATCTCCCAGTCCCACTACATACGTGTTGGTGACTTCGGCAATCCGGCCGCTACAGCCGCCGCCGCGGCACTTTCGGACCTACTAGCGCCACAACCTTCCACTGGCAGTCGTTGCAGCGATCGCGACGGAAATCGCCCAGCGTTACAAGCATCTGAGTGAGAACGAGGCGACCGTATTGGATGTGCTGCGGCGACTCGCTCAAGGCGGCAGCATCTACAAGGTCTGGATCGACGAAGATGATCTTCTCAAGGCCATGGACTCCGAACTGGACTCGATGGTCGCAAGCGCCTACTCGCCAGTATGAAGAGTCGGGGCATCCTCGAAGAAGGTACCGGCAAGTGGCGTGCTGTCTGGTAGCAGACTGCGGTGTTGGCGTCCAGATCTGACCAGCCTCCGCCGTCCGCCCAGTTAGTTCGTTACCGTTCTGCCCGTGGCGGACGGGCAGGTGTGGGTCAGATCGTCGCTGCGGCTGTCACATTTGCTAGGAGCTGCTGGCGCCGCGTTCCTGGGAGCGCGGGCCGCCAACCGCAATACCAAGGTTGTCGACGAACGTGCCAAGAAGACGGCAGAGTGGGAACGCATCGACCGGTATGGTCACGATGGCGTGTTCCGACGAATCCCGCCGAGGCGTACGTCGGCGTCTATCACCTTCAGACAGTCGAAAGCGGACTGGAACAGCGACCCTGAGCAGCGAGCCTTCATCAAGCGGACGCTTGAGGCCATAAACGCTCCTGCCATCCAGGCGTATCGTGGAGGTCAGACAACGGTCGTGACGCCGCACGTCGCACCACCGCCACCGCCCACCGCCGGGAGGTCCGTAATGAGCGAGACGCTGTACGTGACGCCCGCACAGGTGCTCGCAGCCAAGCTCGCATTAGAGCTGAGCGAAGAGGCTGGCGAAGTGCCTGACGAGGCACTCAAGGCGATCGCCAACGCGCAGGTTGACGCTGTCGAACAATCCGCCGCCGATTCTGAAGGTAGCCGAGGCGGCAGAGCCTACAGACCCGGCAGGAGTCGGGACGCCGGATGCTCGCTTGTCCAACGAGACGGAACACGCGCTAGCACAATCTGGTCACATAAGCTTTGACCGAGACGACTCACCCTTCGACGTCTTACTCGACCCCACGGCAGAGCCGTTCGGTGATCGAGTCACATCTGGCGAACGCCTTTGTAGTTCCGGGAAGCACGGGAAGCGACGCGAGTCCTACAGTCAGTTCACACGAAGCTGCCTCGAGTACAGGACCCGACCGCCGGATCCGTCGAATTGGCGGACCCGCGGCAGTTGACATCCATGATCCCGGCAGCGGGGTATGGCAGGTAAAAGTCCAGGAGCTGGCCAAGGCACTCCGCGAAGCCGAGTGAGTCTGCCGACCGCTAGCGAATCGCAAGCGTCTACCCGATTAGCTCCCTCGCCTGACGGGCCAGCGCAGCCTTGAACGCCGATGCCTGCTCCGGTGAAAGATCAACTTCTCGCAGTGCTGCTTGAACCATCTCCACCATCAACTGACCTTGTCGTTCGGCCATCCGTACGGTGCGTTCAGCGAGGCCGGCAGCAACGGCCTTGGTGGCGAAGTTCGCGCACCGTTCACGTTCTTTCGCTTCAAGATCAGCAAGGCCTCTGATCGCCTCGCCGGTCACATAGACCCCGACGTCCTTCGCCGCTCCGTACGTGTTGCCGACCAGGGCTGCCACGCCCCGGTGTTGAAGATGCGATCAAGATCACGACGGGCGGTCTCGGCAGTATCGGCGAGCTCGTCGCCGGGAGCCTCGATCTGTGCGCCGGCGTCGTGTGCTTGCTTCAGCCGTTCTGCAGCTTCGTACGCCTCCTCGAGCAGCATGGCGTAGCGCTCTGCTCGAGCGGCGCTTTGGGTGACGAGCCGAAGAAGGACCTCGCCAGGATCGACGGTGGCGTCCCCGAGGCCCCAACCGATGAGCTCCGCTCGAACGGCAGCCTTGGCTTTCACTTGCTGCGCGCCCCGCCGTGATAGCGACACACCGTGCCACCAGGGATTGCCTTGCGTTTGCACTGCTTGCCCGACTGCTTCGAGATTGCCTTGCACTGAACCGAGATGGCCTTGCTCATGCGGTGGGCTCGGACTTGTCGGGTGACCCGAGATCCATTGGACCGATCCGAACCCGTCTGACATCGACATGGGCATGGTCGGCAAGAGCTTGGGCAATGTCGCGCAGGAGCTGTTCCACGGCCCCCTCGAGGTGTGATGTCAGCCCTGCACATCGAAGGTGCGCCAGCATTCTGAGGCCATGATCAACACAGCGGTGATCACATGCCTTTCACTCGTGACCAGCCAAGCGCACCATCTACATGCGGACGAATGGCTCCAAGCTGGGAATGACCCGATCACGAACGCGACCCAGGATTCCGCCGGCGACCGGCAACAGCTCGTAGTCGTTACGGGCACTCACATTGACGGACACGCGCGAGGTCCCCGACACCTCCACCCTTACGTCCTCGTAGCGAATCCGATTGCCGATCTCGCTCCAGCGGACCAGTTCGGCCCCCGCATCGAGGTACCTCGGACTCGTGATCCCAAGACTCTCCTCCTCCCAGAGGATGCGGACCGTTGGCAAGGAAATACCGGGAACGATTACGGCCAGGCTCCTGTGCTTGTCAGCGTTCTGCAAGGCGCTCAAGGTGTAGAGGGCATCGATGGAGTCCGGCCTGGCTTTTGGCGCTCGATTGGTCAGGTTGTAGGGCTGCTCAGCGTCGATTATGGCAACGGCCGCCGGCGGCATCCCCCTTGTCATGCGCTCGAACGGCTCCGTGGTCGCATCATTGGGCACGTCGAGGATCGGGAAACCTGCATCGCCTTTCCGGTCCTTCGGCGCCACGGCCACGGCGATGTGATCGAGAGCGGAGCGGATATTGAACAGGACGTCGCCAAGCACGATCGCGATCTGAGGGTCCGGTGGCTTGGTGATCTCCAGCACGAATCGCCAGTGAGTCGGCTGTCGGGGTGGGTTCGGACAGACCGCCCGATAGTGGTGACCCTGGCGGTAGCGCTCGACCACGACGCGCAGGTCCTCGAAATGGTGCTCTGCACGAGCAATCTTCAGGCGCCACGACGGCTCGCTAGCCATGGATAAGTCTCCAGGACGTGGCATCCGTACGGCACCATCACCGCTTCCTACCGCGATTACACGCTGTACATGGCCCCCCGCCGTACAGATTCATCCATTGGCCATGGCATTGATCACACGCCTCACCTCCCTCCCCAGCAAGCAGCGCCAGCAGGATGAGTGCGGTGATGTGAGTTTGAGCCTGCTGGTGGTCCAGATCGGCCTCGTCACTACTGCTACAAGTGTTCCCCTCCTGGCTACCAAGTCGTTCGGATGTCGTCTCGGCCTGATTGGCGGGAGCATCTGTGGGTTGGAGGCTGCGCCGCCGACCGCCGGCGTTTTCGATGGCTGAGTTGCGTGACACTGCCCGTACGCCTGCCGATATTCAGCAACGGGTTCGGCAGATCCTGGCTGGCCATGGTCGTGGCCGTGGCGGTGCTGCCGCATGAGTCTTGGTGTGGCGGGTCGACGTCAGCCCTGGGTACGCGCTTTCACGGGTGCTTTCAATCAGGCTCAGGGGCCGAAGGCGGACAGTGGCTTGATACCTTTCCGGGCCGCGTTTATGCCGATCTGCCCGCCATGCCAACAAACAAACGTCTGACTGAATCGGGGAATCCATGAGTATGTTTCAAACATCGCACCACTGACACTGAGCCAGTTGCTGCAAATGCAGCAGTTGAGCTCATTCCGCTTAGCGTGCTCGAGCTTGACCTTGGCGCGCCTGTGGGCGGCTGGCCACTGTTTTTGGCCGGTAGTGGCATCGTGATTCAGGCCGATGACCTTGGTAGGGCTGCGATTGGCCGTGATGCTGCCCGCCAGTTGTTCACTGAAAGGCGTGAGGCGGAGTCTAAAGCTAGGGAGCATGCCGCTGCGGTGGAACTGCAGGCTATAGAAACTGAGAGGCAGTTTCGGGCTGGGTTGTATCAGGGTATTTCTGCGCATGCGGTTCCTGGTGAGGTGACGCCGGCGGCGGCGATGTTGCAGGCGGTGCATGATGCTCGGCCGCGGCGACGGTCGTTGTTGGATGAGGCGTTGTCGCAGTCGTCGTTGGTGTTCCATCCGCTGAACTCTGAGGATGAGTTATGACCGCGGCGTCTGAGGTTAAGCCGCAGCCGTATCTGATTGATTGTTCGGTGCGTAATGATCCGGTCACGGCAGGAACACTGGTTGTGAAGCCGGTGGAGTCCAGCGGCTACGCCGGTCTTGCGTGGCGTGAGGCTTGGCGTGCCCAGTTGTTGGCTGATCAGCGGGGCCACTCGGAGGCTGTTCCAGCGGTTTTTGTCGGCACAGAACTGCTGACCGTGTATGCGGCTGCGGATCCTCTCCTTGCCGAAATTCGGGACTAAAGTCCCAAAGAAATCGGGACCTAAGTCAGTTACAATTCTGTGCGGTTTCTGCCTCTCTTTTCGTCTCCCGTGGCTAGCTGTGGGTAAACGTGCGGCGAGCGTCCGGTTAATTTGCTCTGTGGAAAAACTGTGATATGCATGAAGTGGCGGAATGCCCTTCGCCAAGCTTACTAATTGTTCAGCGCGTTGAACAGATACGACGGCGCAATTGGCCAATGCATCGGTCAATTGCGTGCGGGTGTGCTGACCCTGGAGCCGATCGGCCCGGGGTCGCCCCGCAGGCTCGGGAAAAGCACTAGTGATCGACGAGGAGCATCTCATGCCCGGGTCGGCGTGGAAACCAATCCTCGCAGTTGTCAGTGCGCTTGCAGTCGCGGCTGCTAGTTTCGGGATCGCACTCGGAATAAATTCGCCGTCAAAAGCCTCCGCGCTGCCGACGGAAGTCACGACGACAAAGCCATCCGAATGTCCGTCACCTAAGCCGCACAACCCGGACAAAGGTTACTACTATGTCACTGTACTCGAGTGTGGCGATGACTTTAAGGAAGCATCAGCAACTCTGACGTTACCTCAGAAATTGCCTAAGGTAGGCCCAGTCGGTCACTCGATTGGCGAGATCGCTATATCGCACTCTACTCAGACAGTGCCCTTTATCTGTGACACTAACGCAATCGAGGCCGGCTGGATTGTTGAGTATGGAAAGCCTCTCAGGTTCTTTGTGTTCAAAACTGTCGGCAAGCAGTGGAGCAAACACAATTCAGGCTATGCGCCTGGTAGAGGCTGGGTTTCGTTGGGGGTCAAACCTCAACCCAACGAGGAGATCCCCGCTGGCCAGCCATTGAAGCTTCGTATCCACTATGATCAAGATCCTGCAAGCGGAAACGGACGATGGTACGTCTCCGTGAATGACAAGGACGTTGGCTACTACCGCGCAAAGGACTGGTCCGACCGGTGCGGTGCCTTTAAGCCAGACCGTATTCAATGGTACGGCGAAGTCAGCACCGCTACTCCGTCGGCTCCGTGTGTCGAGATGGGCAACGGTTTCCCAGGAAGCGACTCTCGTGCACTTGGATTTACCCAGCTCAGATCGGCGCCCAGCACGGAATTTCCGCTCCGTCACATCGTCGTAACTGATCCGAACCTATACTCCTCGGACAGACCAACGAGCGGTAAATACTACGAGGGATTCATAGGCGACTTCTTTAGATACGGCGGGCGGGGGAAGTGCGAGGCACAGCCGAAGTCAGAAGAGAAGAAGCTCAGCGGGAATCAGGGGTCCAGCAAAGATTTGACGCCCAATGGGAATCAGGAGCCCATCGAGGAGCCGACAACACTCGTTAACCCGATCACGGGGTTCGACCCTACGTCTGGCCGGCCAGGCTCGACGCCTAATCTCTTCGGCGGTGGCTTCTATCCGAACAAAGATATAACAATTACGGAGTCTAGTCCGGCCGGCTCACGACCGGTGGGGGTTATCACGGCGGATGCCTCCGGTAGCTTCGATATAATGTTCCAAATTCCGGTCTCAACGCCAGCGGGACAAATAGCCTACACATTTCGTCAGGAACCGGATGTAGAGGTCGCGGACACATTTTTAGTGGGGGGCGAGCCGGTGTCAACACCAGAACCGATGGCATCACCAGAAGAAGCGGCGCCAACAACGGAAGAAACTCCGACTACTGAACCGAGCGAGACTCCAACCTCCGCGCCAACAGAAACGGCAACCGCATCGACGCCGGAACCCAGCGAAGCCGCCAAAGCCACCACGGCGCCGGGAACGACTCCCAGCGCGTCAGTTCCGTTTTATACCCTCGCCCCAACACCTTGATTCGATGGAAAACCGATCCGGCTGAGACTCGTTACGGTAGCGCTGTGGACATCGAGCGTGCGGTGGACTTGTACGCCCAGGGTCTCCAGCGCCACGGCACCATGGCGCGGTGGAATTCGGGCTGTAGCTGCGCTCGGTGCCGGCAGATGCAAAGCGATGCCGCCAGGGCACGCGGTCGGCGGCCGTCAGTAGGTTCCGGTTTCGATGTTGTGTACTTATCTCTCCAGGATCGATCGCGTCCGAATGTCGAGAATGCGGAGACATCGCAAACGCACGCAGATCTCTAGCCGACACTGACTACTCAGACCACAGTGGCACGGGGCCAGCTGGTCAACCTGTGGATGACACGCTCCTCTGCGCACTGGGTACGAGATCGCGGCATGGAGAACGCTGAATTTGCCGCTGAAGCCCGCCAGGGAGTCATGCGAGGAGACAGCAGGATGCTTTGACCGTGTCGAGAGGTGATGGATAGCCTCTGCCGGTGTCGTCCATCACATCGATTTTGCGCCGCTATCTCCGCTGGATCGTCTCGGTATTGCTAGTGCTGGGTGGGTCGGCCCTCGTGTGGTCAGCGAGAGGCCAGGATGGCTGGTCCCAGTCGTGGCGTATAGAAGTCGGAACAGCCCTCGCCCTGCTCGGCCCGCTCTATTTTCTGGAGGAACTGCTGCGGGGGAGCGTGAAGGAACTGAGCCAGCTGCTCAAGGAGTCCGAGCGAGCTTATCTCGAAGTCCGTAGCCAACTTCCTTTCGGGAGCGAGCGGACGGGTAAATTGGGCGAGATCCTCGCCTACGTGACGGCGCGTGCAAGCCAGGGCCACGTTTCGAAGGAGGAGGTTGCCGGTTACTTGCGCAGAGGCGAGCGGACGATTGCGCTTGCTGCGATGCGAGGCGAACATCGGCTCATTGACCGAGACGTAATCGTAGACTCAATCGATCACTCCAGAAGCGGTATGGAACAGTTTTATGCACTGCTCCTCGCAGAGGAGGGTTGGCCTTTGCTGCCACCGGTTACCAAGCGACAGGTCGTGCAAGCTATTGAGCGTGATCGTCAAGGTCGCAGGTTTATTGCCGAAGGCACTTCCCGGGCGGTGGTAGCGAAAAGAGTTCTCGAGATTGCTCGTGAGGAAGGCACGTTATAGCCCTCGCCCAGCGGGTTCACCACGTTCGGTAGCCGCCCTGACCGCAGCCGGCCGCCACGACCTGGAGCACGGCACCAACGCTGCGTACGTGCACGGCTGTGTGTGCAGGGATTGCCGGGAGCACCAGCAACGGCGGATGGGCAGGAACCGCGGCTAGCCGACAGAGCGGTTGGCAGCTGTGATGCCAGTACTAGCACGAAGTACCCGGTTTGCCGAGCGGGGGCAGCGATAACCCCCGCTCAGGACTAGTTCAAGCTCAAAGCCCTGGGTTTCCCGAACGACCGCCGCCGTGCCTGTCGGCGTTCCTGTCGTTCGCTCGGTGAGCCGCACTCATACGGGCCGACACTGCACCGATTGCGTGCTCTATTACGAGCAGTTGACGCAGACAGTTACCCCGTGGTTATCGCCAAACGAAGCCTGGTGAGTGGTGTCCAGCTCCAGACCGTTGAAAGATCCGGTCGCGGTGGCCTCTCGCACGAACCTGATGTCCAGCGAGTTGCTAACCACAGGAAAAGTCGGAGGCCCGAGGTGGAACGCGTCTACGTCACGAGAAATCTCACCAGTGCCGACCCAGGTAGCGTTTAGAGACACGGTCGCTCGCTCGCAGTCCCCGGGTTCCGGCTCCGTGTCTGCATCGAACGTGCATTGCTCTGCAGGAAGCTCAGAGCCAGAGACAGTCGCACCCTTCAAGGCCGGCTGCAGGCTGAACGCAAACCCACTCGTTACAAAGACGCGGGTCCTCGTAGTGTGGGTTGGCTCCCAGGAACAGCCCTCGCCTTCCCGGCACTCGAAGCGCCATTCCGTTGTCTGGCTATCGGCGAACAATTGTGACCCAGAAGGCGAATGAGAAACGAACAAACCTACGCCGCTGGTCGTCCCGTCGTCCGTTTCATCATTGTCGATGGCCCAACTAGCGGTAGCGACTGAAGACTTGCCGTGTGTCTGCTGAACCGGAGTTGGTTCAGCGCTCGAGGGGCTCGCCCAGAACAACGAAATCGCGGCGCCTAACCCAAGTGCCGTCAGAAACCGCTTGATCGGTATCTTCATCGGTAATCGACGATCCTCCTTCCACGCGGGCGAGCCGCGTCACGCGGTGTGCGCTGCCGTGATTGACAGTCGCCGAAGGCGACGGAGCAAGCGGCGCTCGCTGTGTTCGCTGCCCCTCCGGCCGGTGAAGTGTTACACACGCCGAGGTGGCGTGGAGGGAAATGCATCCCAATACTGGTTACAGCTCGACCCGTTGGATTTGTGTCCGATGCACGCGGCCGAGATGCGGGTAACAAATGGCTGAGAACAAGATGCCGGCCGACCGTCGTCAGGAAAGTCCTGCGCAGACGTCTATCTGGTTCCCCTCCTGCTTCAGCACCACTGTAAAACCGGTCGCCGGATCAAATGCACAGCACCAGGCGGCCATTAATTTGGGTGGTTGACGGTCCCGCCGGGACATCGGACGGGAAGAGGATGAATGCCAACGTTACCCGAGAACTCCAGGAGCTGCGTCCCATCAGACTGTGTGGTCACTCGAAGTGCCGTGCCGCGCGACGGGAAGGTCGATGACTCATTCGTCTCGAGGTTCGTATAGGTCACCGCACCGCTCTTCCCCGCACTCAGCACTACGATCGAGTTCCCGTTCGGGTCCGTAAAAGTCTTTCGCTCGGGAGGAAATGCACCGCCGTCAAGGCCCAACGGGAAATCGCAAGCCACTCCAGCAGATAGTCGAATCGGCGGCGGCGCTGGCCGTGCTGGCCGCCCCGCAGAGCAGAATCGCGGTGGCGAACACGGTAGCCGCTGCGGTTCGTAATCGCATGTTTCCCCCTGAAGATGATGCTGATGGTGCGGAGACTGTACTGGAAACCGGTCGGTCAAGTGCGTGTACCGCGCCGCACCCGGTGCCTATTTTCTTGACCTGGACGAGTGCCACTCACTGCGGGTGTCGGTGCCGTTCCCGGGCAGCGAGGAAAGCTAGTTGGTCAATCCCGACTCCCTGGTGTCCGCGTGAGGCGATCCCGTGATCGTTCAGCTCGAGGAATCGGGATGAGGTCCGGCTGGCTAAGCAGGACATGTCGGCCGAGGATCAGGGGCTGTTGTATGCGCAGAAGCAGCGTCGACTCGCGTTGCTGGAACAGTAGTTAGCGGATGTCGAGGAGCGGTTGCAGTCCCCCGATATGAGCGATACGGCACGTAAGGGTTTCATCAATGCGGGCCTGAGTTGGTGCATGAGATCGCAGAACAGCGGGGCGAGTTGCCTGTCCGGGGGGCCCTTCAACTGGACTTTAAGGGCAAATCCGTTTGCCGGGCTTGGACGCGATCCAGATTGAGGATGACGGCAGTCTTCGCCCAATATCGGGCTCAGGACCGGCCTCCAGCTGGCCCTCGTTCGGCTTGAGGATGCGGGTTGCACTACCAGGGTGCAGCGGCAGCCGTACACGGTCTACCCGCAGTTCGTTCTGCGCAATGGGCTGAGCCGTTATAAGGGTGCTAGTGGAGGGCACTCCTGGGGTTCTCGTGCGGTAGCGGTGTGGGCGACGAGGTCGGCTAGCCATCCGAGGCTCAACTGTTGCAGCAGATTGACTTGGCTCGGCGTGCGGTGGCGCAGACTGGGCTCGGCGGCGCAGAGTTCCGGCTCCCGTTACTTATCGGTCACGAGTACGGCCCGCCATACCGCCGGCGGAGCGGGATCTCGGGGGCATACGTGGAAGGTGTCCCCTCGAGGTCTCGTGCTCTGCGCGTGGCCCGCGCGGATGCTTCGAGGAACGCGTTTGTGCCCGGGCCGTCCAGTAGAGTCTCGATCCGAGCGCGAGACGAGGAAGCCAGCGTCCGGTCGCGCGCACGACACTCAACTCCACAGAAATATTGCCCGATCGCGTGCTATCGAGCACCCTAGCCAGCGGCATAGATCGCCAGATCCGAAACCAAGGACGAAGCTTACGTGTCATCCAGTCGCCCGCAGCCTAGCCCACGGCAGCAGTACCGACAGATCGCTCCTGGTCAACGGATAGCGCCTCAATCCGCGCCGCCGAAGAGAACCCCGCTCGCCGTCAAGGTCATCGTCGGCAGCATCGTCGGTCTGCTGGCACTGGGCACGCTCGGCTTTTGCAGTGCGGTCCTTGTTGCCATCACGGGCGAGGCGCCGGCTGCTGCCCCGAATCCATCCCACGACGTCGAGCCGCAGACACCCGCCCAACAACTGCGAATAGGCAAGGTCAACGCTCGGACGCAAGGCCTGGACGGGGGTCAGCTGCACAAAGCGTCCAGGCTCGGAGCGTGGCTGACCAGGTGGCAGCAGACAGGCATCGAGCACAGCGACGACCCAGCGGCTGAGGTCCGAAGACTCGCCCGCAGCTACAAGGCGACGGGCGTCGCTAGCCGGAAAGTCACCACTCTGCTCGACGAGGCCGCGTCGCAGCTCGACCAGGCCCGCGACGCGACCGACCGAGGTAGCTACTCGGCCGCGATCCGCCACCACAAGGAGGCGGCGGCGAAGCTAAAGGGCGTGGCCCCACGCGTACGGGCGGACGCGAAGCGGACCGAACACGCCACTGGTGCCCGGATCAGCGGGCGGAAGACCGCCAGTTCCACGAACTACAACTACCTCTTCCCGCTCACCGTGAAGACGTCGACCGCTAAGGTCATCCGATGGATCGACGGCGACACCGTCGTTACGACCAGGGGACGCGTCCGGCTCCTTGGCATCGACACCCCGGAGCTGAAGGGGCCGTGTTCCCAGGCACGGGCAGCAAAGGAATACGCCGAGTCGCTTGCACCACCTGGAACAACCGTGGTCCTGACCAACCCAGCCAGCGTCGACAACCGCGACAGGTACGGCCGCCTCCTGGTTTACGTCGATCTCGTAGGCAACGACAGCGACAAGACCGTCACCGAGGTCGGTTACTCACTCTTGCTCAGCTCGCTGGCCGTGGCCCGATACGACAGCGTTGATGGATACCAGTGGCACCCCCGGGAGCACCTGTACCGCAACACCGCAGCAGCACCGGCAGACGGCAGCTGCATGCGAGGAACCGAACAGGAGGCGTTCGTGTCCGCCGCATCACGAGCGGCCCACCACAACACGGACGAGTACTGGCGAAACCGCCTCCTCGGCAAGGCCCTCGACACTCCTCACAGCGCAGCAAGGAAGCTGACGAAGACCGCCGAACACGCTCGGCAAAGGCACAACGAGCAGGTCCAACGCGAACGCGAACTAGCCCGCCAGCGCGAACTCGACCGCGCACGTCAGACGTACGACAACGATACCAACGGCAACAACGACGACCGAGGCAAAGGCGGCGGTTACGACGGCTACACAGGCCCTCGGTGCTACGCCCCTGGCGGCAAGACCTGGAAGCCGTGCTGACCCGAACCACGCTTCTTCGTGAGAAAGACCTTGTCCCGGTCGTATGTTGCAATCTCGTAGGTCTAGAGCCGGCGTCGCCGCATCGGCCAGGCCGTGTCCTCTTTCACCAGAATCGTTAGTATGTTCTAATCGAACATGGATCTGAACGAGCGTGACCTGCAGCAGATTGCCGGGGCTGATCGCCGCGAAGTCGACCCACCGATCCAGGTCGAGGCGGCTGCCTGGTCGGACGCCGGCACGCTGGATTGGTGGGTGAAAGAACGGCAGGCATGGTGCGGTCGAGTACGCGGGGCAGACGGTCGGCAACGCTGGATCAAAGCTGTTGATCTTCGACCGGCGACCGGCTCCCAGCGCTGACTGCTGGTGCTGTGAGTCACACGCTACTTCGTGCCCCCGCACCACCGGCAGGGAGAGCAACCGTTACAAGGCCCACGCAACAAGCGGGGTTGCGTTCCTCGCTCGGAGGAGCACCTTTCACTGCGTCAACATGAACTCACGGCCCGACTGCAGGAAAGCGCCGGCTGAGCCGGATGGGGCCGCCGTCAGTCGGGTCCCCTGTCGGTCGGCCGCATCGCCGCCAGCCTCTGTTCGGCTTCATCAAAGAAGGCGTCAACCTGCTCCACCTTGTAGCCACGCCGGGCCATCCTGAACCGCTTATCGCGGGCCTCATCCAATGTGAGCGGGGGTTGCAGGACCCCGAGGAACGTGTCGCGAATCTCTTGTCGGAACGCGTCGACCTCCGCCGTATCGTAGCCCGACCCCTTGCCGGGGGTGGTTGAAAATCCTGTTGAGTCGGCCCACTCGACCCATTCGGCCCACTCGGCCCACCGCGGCGGTTGAAAATCTTGTTGAGTCGGCCCACTCGGCCCATCGGTGAGAATGGTGCCGCTAACCAGTGGTTCTTCTGGCCCTTCCGTGGATTCCATCGCGGCCAGCTTCCGTTCGGCCTTATCAAGGAAGGCGTCAACCTGCTCCGGGTCGTAGCCAGGTCGTAGGCGGCGGGTAGTCGTGAATTGCTTGCCGGGGGGCGCACGCCACGTCAGAGGGGATCTGCCTACCGCGAGGAACGTGTCGCGAACAGCGTCCCGGAAGGCGTCGACCTCCGCTGTGTCATAGCGGCCGACCCTCAGACGGCTGGTTGAAAATCTCGTTGAGTCGGCCCATTTGGCGAGAATGGCACCGCTAACCAGTGGTCCTTCTGGCCTGTCTGTTGACTCCATCGCGGCCAGCCTGATGCCGGCGGCATCGAGGAACGCGTCAACCTGCGTCTTGTCATAGCCAGGGTTGTCGCCGCTCAAGGGGAACTGCTTGCCGCGGACGTTGTCTGCTCTCACCGGGGATCTTGTTGCCCCGAGGAACGTGTCGCGAATCTTTTCCCGGAAGGCGTCGACCTTCGCGGCGTCATAGAACCCGGCGGTCTCGAATGTCGTTGAGTCGGCCCACTCGGCCCACGCGACAAGAATGGCATCGCTAACCAGTGGTCCTGCTGGCCTGTCCGTCGCCTCCATCGCGGCCAGCCTCAGGCCGGCCGCCTCGAGGAACGCGGCAACCTGCGTCTTGTCATAGCCAGGGCGGTGGGTCGAGAACTGCGTGCCGCGGACGTCATCTGATTTCACCGGGAGTCCGCTTACCCCGAGGAAGCTGTCGCGAATGGCGCTGCGGAAGACGTCCACCTCCCGCTGGTCATAGCCGAACCTCAGACCGGTGGATGAAAATGTCGTTGACGCGGCCCACGCGGCCCACTCGACGAGAGTGGCACCGCTCACCTTCTCGTCAAGCGGTGTTACCGGCCCGGGCTGGACGGTCGACCGGATCTTCATCGTGCCTAGCAACGCCCGGCCCCGCTGGGCGCTGCTGATCAGTAGTGGGCTATCACCGCCCGGCCCGCCATAGACCGTCACCCGCTCACCGGGCACCAGCATGCCGGCCTTCCTCCACAACGCGAGGTGAACCTCGGACAGCGGCCGGTACCCGCGACCGGTGCCGTCCCAAGGGATGTCAAGTATCAGCGTGCGCCCACCACGCTTCGAGGCCATCACGGTGGCCGTGTGTGGATC
>CAWILN010000029.1:0-191776 GCA_963836855.1 uncultured Actinomycetota bacterium
AGCGCTGCGACGTCCTGCGGTCGCGTGGCAGGGCGGGCAGCCGATGCATGTGTTCGGTCACGAGCACTACGCGGAGGATCTCGAGGACTTGGCGTGCGCCGGCGTACCGATCCAGCACCCGATCTCGGGCAAGACTGTCGGCGCAGTGGATTTGACCTGCTGGCGTTCCGACGCCGGTCCTCTGTTGATGACACTCGCCAAGACCACCGCCGTTCAGATCCGACAGGCGCTACTTGCCGACGCCGCGGCGCAGGAGATCGAGCTGCTCCAGGAATACCTGCGCGTCTGTCGTCGTGCCCCGGGCATCGTGATCGCGCTGAACAACGAAGTCGTGATGATGAACGACTACGCACGGACGGTGCTCGCCCCAGCCGACCAGGCTGCGCTGCTCCAACAGGCCACCGAAGCGCTCGCCGGGCGCCGCAGGTCAGTTTTGGTCGATCTTCCGACCGGAACGAGGCTTCGGATGTACACCCGATCGCTGGGCGCGCCGCTGCCGGCCGGGGGCGTCATCCACGCGAAGGTGGCCCAGCTCAGCACACCGAAGAGGCGGGACGGCGGTACGGCGGCGAAGATGCTCCTACCGGGTCTCCTCGGATCCGGCGCGCTGTGGCGTCGGGCCTGCGACGAAGTGGAGAACGCCTACCGCGCCGGTGAGTGGGTGGCCCTCGCTGGCGAGCCCGGGGTTGGCAAGCTGGCCATCCTGCGTGCAGTGCACCAGCGCCGGAACCCCGGCGGGCGGTTCACCGTGCTAGACGCGGCAGACGCGACCGATCGACGTTGGCTGGCATCCGCTCGCCGGGCTCTCGTGGATGAGAACGGCGACGAGCACGCCGGCAGCGTGGTCATCCGGCACCCCGACCAACTCGACGGTGTGCAGCTACGCTCCCTGACAGCCGCCCTGCAGGAGCCCACAAACGTCGACGGTAAGCGCGCCGTCTGGGTCGCCGTCACGCTCGGCCCCGGCGCGCAGAGCAGGGATCTGGCTCGCCTGCTGCGACTTTTCCCGAGCACGGTGGACGTCCCACCGCTGCGTCACCATATCGAGGACGTCGAGCAACTCGCGCCCTTCTTCGTCGCGCGGCTCGGCTACCAGGGCCAGCTGACCTTCTCGCCGGAAGTACTGCAGATGTTGATGCGCTCCAACTGGCCCGGCAACGTCGAGCAGGTTTTCCAGACCATGCGCCAAGTCGTGCGGCACCGCCGCACCGGAATGATCCAGCCGCAGGACCTACCCCCCGAGACCGGGGCCCTCAGCCGCCGGCTCCTCAGCCCGCTGGAGTCGATCGAGCGCGACGCCATCACGCAGAGCCTGCTGGACGCCCACGGCAACAAGGCGAAGGCCGCGAAGGCGCTGGGCATGTCCCGGGCCACGATCTACCGCAAGATCCACGAGTTCGGGATCGTCACCTCTGCGCGATAAGGCCGAGGATGGGCCCTGCGGGTTAGCTGCGAGCGTCGGCGATCGCGCGCCCCGACGGAGGAGCGATGAGCGAACATGCTTTTCGTTCGCGAAGAGTGACGACGACGGCGGATTCCTAGCGCGCGATGCGCGAGCGGCAAGCCAGTCCGTGTCGGGGCCTGCGTGCCGCTGCGGCCAGAAGCAGGGTAGCCGCAGACCAGACCGTGGACCCTCACGGGCGGCCGTACGGGCCACCGCTCGGTCGACGCGTAGACCGATGCGGATGCCCCCTACCACAGTCAGGGTGACATCGACCCCACGCCGAGTCGGCGGAGTGCACACAGAACGGCACTGGCGACCATGTCAACGGCTCACGTTGTAACTTCCCGCCTTGAGAGCGGTTCCGTCTCAGGATGAGAGGACTCTCACCATTGAGAGAAGACTGCTCTTACATTTGCACTCATGTTGGTTGCGTCGCGGTGGCGTGGGCATCACCCGTGCTGCTCGGTGGTGCACACCGAGACCGTCGAGGACTACCTCAAAGCGATCTTCGAACTGGTCACCAGGAGCGGTGGGGCAACGACGTCTACTCTCGCCGAGCGTCTCGGCGTGGCGGCTCCCACAGTGTCGGCGATGCTGAAGCGCCTCGCCCCGGACGATCTGGTAACCCGCCAGGGTGCACATCGCGTGGCGCTGACCGAGCACGGGATGGGGCACGCCTTGGCCGTCGTCCGACGGCACCGGTTGATCGAGGAATTCCTGGTAAGGGCGCTCGATGTCCCCTGGGAGGACGTGCACGCGGAGGCTGAGGTACTGGAACACGCAGTCAGCGATCGTCTGCTCGAGCGCATCGACGCGTTCCTGGGCCATCCGACCCACGATCCGCATGGCGATCCGATCCCGTCCTCGGACGGTGCGCATGTGGAACGCTGGACCACTCCGCTGTCCCAGGCAGCGCTCGGTGAGACGTTCCGCGTGGAGCGAGTTCGGGACCGGGATCGCGAGGCGTTGCGCTACCTCGGCGAGCTCGGGGTTCGCCCTGGAGTCGTGCTGGATGTGGTCGAGCAGGCTCCATTCGGCGGGCCGCTGTGGGTGAAGATCGGTGGCCGACGGCATGCGATGGGATCCGAGCTCACCGAAATCGTGTTCGGCATGCCGGCATGAGTTCGCGACGCGGGTTCCTGGCTGCCGCGGGCGGCGCAATGCTTGCCGCGCCGCTGCTAGCGGCCTGTGCAGCGCAGGACCACAGCGAGCACTCGCCGGGCCCGGTCGAGACGTCGGGCGGCCATGGGCCGATGAGCGGGGTGCACGGCCCAACCTTCCGCTCGGGCGGGCGCGTCGACCACGCCGCCAACGGTTTCGACCCCCGGATACTGCTACGCGACTTCGACTACGGCCACACCTCGATCGGAGCCGACGGGCGGACGGTGCGTGAGTGGGAGGTCATCGCAGAGGATCGGGAGATCGAGGTCGCGCCGGGCGTTCGGTTCCAGGCGTGGACGTTCAACGGCCGGATCCCCGGACCGACGCTGCGATGCACTGAGGGCGATCTCCTGCGCGTGCGGTTCATCAACCGCTCCGAGCACCAGCACACCATGCATTTCCACGGCATCCATACCGCCGAGATGGACGGCGTGCCGATGCTCGGCCGCGGGATCATCTCCCCCGGCGAGGAGTTCACATACACCTTCGACGCCGAACCCTTCGGACTGCATCTCTACCACTGCCACGTCGGGCCCTTGGCTGAGCACATCGCCCGCGGCATGTACGGCACGTTCATCGTCGATCCGAAGGCCGGGCGTCCGCCGGCTGACGAGTTGGTGCTGGTGCAACACGGCTACAACACCACCTTCGATGGGCAGGGCAATCAGCTGTACGCAGTCAACGGCATCCCATTCGTCTACATGAACGACCCGATTCGGGTTGGTCGCGGCAAGCTGGTGCGCATTTATCTGGTCAACATCCTCGAATACGACCCGATCAACAGCTTCCACCTGCACGGCAACTTCTTCGACTACTACCCGACCGGCACCCGCCTCGAGCCGACGGAATTCACCGACACCGTCATCCAAGGCCAGGGGCAGCGGGGCATCTGCGAGCTGCGGTTCCCCAACCCGGGACAGTTCATGTTCCACGCCCACAAGACGGAGTTCGCCGATCTCGGATGGATGGGGTTCTTCGATGTCGTCGAGGACGGGGTGCCGTGACCGCCGTCGACCGACCATCCATCACCGGCCGCATCCCGGTGTGGTCGCTGGTACTGACCGTGCTCGCTGTCATCGCGGTGGTACTCGCGGCCTTCGCCGCCTTCGGTGGCGCCTTGCTCCCGGATCGCTCTGGACCGCCGATCGAGGAGCTATCGATCGAGCG
Source organism: uncultured Actinomycetota bacterium (assembly GCA_963836855.1). Lineage (GTDB taxonomy): Bacteria > Actinomycetota > Actinomycetes > Propionibacteriales > Propionibacteriaceae > Microlunatus. Next base: position 3,773 of record CAWILN010000029.1, read on the forward strand.
AACGACACTGGCTCCTGGCTCCATCGAGATCACCGTCCGCAACACTGGGCCTGACCCCGTACAAATTGCGCAGGTTTTCGTCAACGACACCTACGTCGACTTCACTGGGAGCGCGAAGCCGATCGCCCGACTCGGATCCGATACCCTGCAGCTTCGTTTCCCGTGGATCTCCGGGCAGCCCTACACCGTCTCAATGCTCACCTCGACGGGACTGGTCATCGAACACACCATCCCGGCCGCCGTGGCCACGCCGGAGCCGGGTGCCGGTCTGGTCGGGTTGATGGCGCTACTCGGAACCTACGTCGGCATCATCCCGGTCGCGCTGGGCATGCTCGTCCTGCCTGTCCTCCGGCGTGCCAGCCGAGGCGTGGTCAGGATGTTGCTGGCCCTTACAGTCGGCCTGCTCGGGTTCCTCGCCGTCGACGCCGCGTTCGAAGGATTCGCCCTCGCCGAGCGCTCCGGCGTCGCGTTCGGCGGGCCGTTGCTCGTATTGCTCGGAGCCGCTTTCGCGTTCCTAATCCTGACCGCGATCGATCGCTTGCTCGACCGCCACAAGCGAAGTCAAGAAGCAGCCACGAACGGGCGGCGACTGGCCCTGATGATCGCCATCGGTATCGGCCTGCACAACCTCGGTGAAGGACTGGCCATCGGGTCTGCCTACGCCGTGGGCGCGCTGGCTGTCGGTGCGGCGCTCGTCGTCGGCTTCGCCCTGCACAACACGACGGAAGGGCTGGCCATTGTCGCCCCTCTCACCGACCAACGCCCGCCAATAAGGTCCCTGATCGGCCTCGGCGCCGTCGCCGGAGCGCCCGCGATCCTCGGCGCGGTCATCGGCGCTGCCGTCGACAACGCCGCACTGTCCGCCGTGCTGCTCGGCGTCGGCGTTGGCGCGATCACCCAGGTCATCACCCAGATCTTGCCGGCGCTTCGCGATCACGCCGGCCGTCTGCTCGATCCCACCGTCATAGGCGGGCTGGCCACCGGCGTGGCCGTCATGTACCTCACCGGCCTGCTCGTCACCGCCTGAGCAAGCGACGTCGTCGCGCTGCGAGCCGCGGCACGTGGGTGACCAGTCGGGCGGACGCGAGGTCTGCACTATCGCCGTCGATGACGAGCGACGCCGTACGTCAGGCTTGCATTCGAGCTCTACGCCACCGGTGAGTACTCGCTGGAGCGGCTGGCCCAAACGCTGACCGACCCGGGCTACAAGCACGAGGCTCAGACGTTGTCCGGCTGGACCGATCTCGACGGCACAACTGGCCGCAAATACCCCGGGAGCGCTACTGCCTCGGCATCGTCACGTACAACGACGAGGACTACCCCCGGCCACCTCGGCCCCGGGCGTCAGGGAGTGTCCTCGTCACTCGACCGCGGCGACGCCAAGCTGACGTGGTGACCGGCCGGTGTCGGCGAAAGCGCCGTCGTCGCCCCGACGTCGTTTGTTAGTTGCTCGGGCAGGCCGAAGCGCGGGAAAAGCTCGGGCGAGCGGAAGGCGGTGATCTCTTCGATCCGTGCGGCTTGGAAGGTGAGCACGATGATGGTTTCCGCTCTGAAGGCGGTTGTTTGTTCGTCCCAGAGGTAACCCGCGACGGCAGGTTGGCTGTTGGCGCCGGTGTGGAGAAGCTGCCAGCGTTTTCGGAGCGAGAGCGGCCAGCTGCGGAGGAAAGTCGCTATGGCGTCGCGGCCCCTGTACCAGCTTGGCCACGGTGGCATCGTCATGCGTGCGTCGTCGGCGAGCATCGCGACGACGGCGTCGACGTCGTTGCGTTCCCAGGCATCGGCGAAGCGGGTGACGATCTGGCGCACCTCGCTGTCCCCGAGCGCCCGCAGCGTCGCCTGCTGCGCGCGGCTGGGTACGCGCTCCTCGATCGCCTTGTGGGCCCGCTGTAGCGCGCTGTCGACGGAGACCGGCGTCATCTCGAGAACTTCGGCGGTCTCCCGAGCCGAGAAGCCGAGGACGTCTCGGAGTATGAGGACGGCCCGTTGCCGGGCGGGCAGGTGCTGGAACGCGGCGGCGAAGGCGAGCTCGATGCTCTCACGCTGTTCGTAGCGCGCGTCCGGGCCGAGCATCGAGGCTTCGACTCCGAGCTGGGCGTCGGGGTAGGGCTCGAGCCAGATCGACTCGGTGAGCGGCTGCCCGAAGGCAACGTGTGGATCGGCCGGTGGACCGTAATCGATCGGGAGCACGCGCTTGGGCCGCTTCTCGATCATGCGCAGGCTGGCGTTGGTGGCGATCCGGTAGAGCCAGGAGCGAAGCGAGCTTCGACTCTCGAATCGGGCGAGTCCGCTCCAGGCGCGAAGCAGCGTCTCTTGCAGCGCGTCGTCGGCGTCGTGCAATGAGCCGAGCATTCGGTAGCAGTGCGCGCGGAGCTGGGCCTGGTAAGGCCCGAGGAGGAGGGCGAACGCCTTCTCATCGCCTGCGCGTGCAGCTTCGAGCAGCTGGCGCTCGTCGGTCATCGTTTCGGCTCCCAGAGAGCGATCTCCCCGGCCTGCGGGCTCGAGACGACGCTGCGCCAGCCCGACGGTCCTTCCCGCGGTTCGAGCAGCACGACTGCTCCGAGCTCCCGTGCCCGCTCGGTCGAACGGTCGATCCGGTCGACCGCGACGTAGGGCAGCCAGAGCGGCCGCCCCGTGCGGCACTCGACGACCCCGCCGCCCAGATGCCCACCCGTGTCGAATGCCAAGTACGAGCCGGCCGCGGCTCGGACGACCTGCGCGCGCCAGTGGAGCAGTTGTGCGTAGAAGGCGGTCGCCCGCACCTGATCGGAGGTGTGAAGCTCCAGGTGCACGACCGGTCGGGGAGGTGTTTGGTTGGCGCTCATGTCAGCGTTGATCCCGGCAGGCTTCAAGTGCCATCGCGTTCACCGCAGCTCGTCACTCGCTTTTGTACTCGTCGTGTCGGCGGATCCAGAGCTGCCACGCCTCGCCCTCGTCGCGGCCCTTCGGTGCGTGGTCGAGGATCGGGTAGTAGCCCATGACGAACTCCAATCCGCGCCACGTCGTCGAGTACGTGTGGTAGACGGCGCCGTTGTCTCGTACGAACGTGCTGAAGCCGGGGCTCTCGGTGAGGTAACCGCCGACGTCGGTGCCCGTCGCCCTGGCGTTCTGCTCGACGATCGGCGGTAGCCCGTTCCCCGTCATCTGCGCCACCGCCTCGCGGCCCTGTTCCTCCGTGTGCGAGAAGCCGAGGTCGAAGTTGAAGTCGGTGTGTGCAGTCGAGACCCAGGGAATGCTCCAGGCCATGCGGCGCTTGAAGGGCTGCAGCTTCTCCTGCGGCGCTTGTGAGACGAGCAGGAACGTCACGTCGCGAGCATGCAGATGTGGGAGCACCCCGTTGATGGTGTCGGCGATCGACGAGTTGATCGGGCAGCCCGCCTCGTAGCTCGGGCCGAACATGAAGTGGTAGACGAGCAGCTGGGATCGTCCGTCGAACAGCTCGGCGAGCGACTTCTCGCCGTCGTCGGTATCGAAGCGGTACTCCTTCTCTACACGCACCCAGGGCAGCTCGCGTCGCTGCCGCGCGAGCTCGTCGCCGAGCCGGGTGTGCTCCTTCTCCCGTACCAGCAGCCGCTCGCGAGCGGCGAGCCATTCCTCGCGTGTTCCGATCTTGTGGTTAGTCATCTTTCTCTCCTTCGAGTCATTCGCTAGCTACCGGTGCCTCTCAGTCGCGGGCCGTTTGTCGAAAGCCGGCGGCTGTGCCCACCGTTTTGAGGCAGAGATCCGGGACCGGGCTGAAATCCATCGCTCCGACCGAGACAAAGCCACCGGCCGGAGCTTGATTCCATGGTCTCGCGGCCCTAGATCTCCACGATTTGACCAGCGCCGCTGCGATTCGCTCGACCAAGCCTCCCGCCACGGGCGCGCGGGCGCTGCAGCGCGAGGGGCTCGGCCTCATCGAAGGTGAGCGGGGCCGACGTTGATAACGCTCATGACCTGCGTTCGGCCCGCTCGAGCTCGATCAGCAGGGTTTTCAGCACGCGGTCGAGCGTGCGGCGCTCCGCCGCAGTGAGGACACCGAGCAGGCGCTCCTCGTTGCCGACGTGCGTCTCCACCGCCCGGTCGATGACGTTCTTGCCGCGGCGGGTGAGGCGCACGAGCGTTCCTCTGCGGTCGTTCGGGTCCGGGCGTCGCTCGATCAGTCCCGCCTCCTCTATGCGGTCGAGGCGCTTGGTCATCCCGCTCGAGGAGAGAAGGGTCGCGCGCATGAGGCTTGTCGGGTTGAGCTCGTAGGGTGCGCCGGCACGGCGCAGTGCCGCAAGGAGGTCGAACCAGCCCTGCTGCAGCCCGTACCGGGCGAGTCCTTTCGCGAGCTCGTCGTCGGAGAGCTGGACGACGCGGAAGAGGCGCCCGTAGACGCCGAGAGAAGCGACGTCCAGATCCGGGCGTTCCCTCCGCCACTGCGCCAGAAGCTCGTCCACGTGGTCCTCTGCCTCGTTCACCATCAAGAGCGTATAGTAGCAGGAAGAAACTCTCCAGAGTATATCTCGCTAGAGAGAATAGAGTCGACATGACCGTTCCTCCAACGATGAAGGCAATCCGCCTGCACGCCCCCGGTGTCGACGGGCTTCGACACGAGACGATCGAGACGCCACCGCTTCGAGCGGGCGAGGTACTCGTCGAAGTACACGCCGCAGCCATCACGCGTGACGAGCTCGAGTGGCCGCTCGATCGGCTGCCGGCGGTTCCGTCGTACGAGCTGTCCGGTGTGGTCGCGGCCGCAGATGACGTCGCCGAGGTCTCGGTCGGCGACGAGGTGTACGCGCTTACTCCGTTCGACCGCGACGGGGTTGCGGCCGAGTACGCCGCCGTCACGGCTACGCTCCTGGCACCGAAGCCGGCATCGCTCAGCCACGTGGAGAGCGCCGCGGTCCCACTGCCGGCGCTCAGCGCCTGGCAGGGGCTCTTCGTCCACGGTCGTCTCGCAGCCGGCGAGAGGGTGCTCGTTCACGGAGCGGTGGGCGGTGTCGGTCAGTTCGCGACGCAGCTCGGCCGCTGGCTGGGCTCCCACGTCATCGCGACCGCGTCGCCGGATGCGTTCCAGGCTGCACGTGCGCTTGGAGCGCACGAAGTTGTCGACGGCCGGAGCGGACAGTTCGACGATGAGCTCGAAGCGGTCGATCTGGTCTTCGACACGGTCGGCGGCGAGTTCCTCGTGCGCGCGCCCGCGCTACTCGCGAGAGGCGGTCGCCTCGTTTCGGTCGCCGCGGAGCCGCCGGGGGAAGGGTCGTACTTCGTAGTGGAACCGAACCGGGCGCAGCTGATCGAGCTCGCGAAGCTCGTGGATAGCGGCCAGCTTCGCGTTGCGATCGACTCGACATTCACGCTCGCCGAGGCAGCCGCGGCCTTCGAGCGCAGCCTCGCGTCGGGCAAGCGCGGCAAGGTCGTCATCGAGATGGCCGATGCCAAGAACTCTCCATAGGCGGATTCAGAGCCCCGTTGCGCTCCGATCACATCTCTGGACAGGAGGAGAAACATATGGGGAGCAGACTCCGGGAACCTGCATGCACCTGGCCCTACTTCACCAGACTGGGCGCATGATGCCAGAGCGCGCCGATCTCCGCCGGACGACCATTGCATTGCATCCATGGTCGCTACCTACGCACGAGACGGTCGTGCCTCGTAGGTCCAGGATGCCAGCGGCGATCCATCTCCTTGTCAGCTGCGTCGCCGTTCGGTCTGAGTTTGGCGAGGGCCTGTGGGTGACGCAGCGCCCGGCTGAGACATAGGCTCTGGACTGCCGTATCTGTGGGGGTGCCGATGTCGTACGTACGCGAGCGAGCGCCGCGGGTTCCGCCGCGATGGTTCGTCCGGCTCGCCTGGTACGCGCACCGTGCCTTGTACCGCGTCACCGGCGGCCGAGTCGGCCTCTGGCGGGCGACGGGCAACCGCTGGGGCACGCTGCGCCTTACGACCACCGGGCGTCGCACGCACCAAGCGCGCAGCGTCATCCTCGGCTATCTTGAGGACGGTCCGAATCTCATCGCACTGGCGATGAACGGTTGGGCCGACGGCGAGCCGGCCTGGTGGCTTAACCTGCAGGCGCATCCGAACGCTAGAGTCGACCTCGCCGACGGGCCACGTTCGGTCAAGGCACGCGCAGCAGCGGGAACAGAGCGGTCCCGCCTGTGGGCCAAGTGGCGTGATCTGGAGGCGAACCTAGACGGCTACGCGGCTCGACGCTCGTCTGAGACCGCCGTGGTGATCTTTGAGCCGCGGACCGACCCGGTGCGATAACCCCGAGTGCCCGCACTGGATGACGCGGCCAGGACCGAAGATCAAGAGATGTGAGCAGCAATCGAGCAGGCATGCGTTCAGGTCAGGAACGTGTCGGCTGCAGCCAGTGCCTCGTCCAGGATTGCCATGCCTGCGGCGGCGTCGGAGTCGTTCAGGTTGAGGGGCGGAGCGACATGGATGCGGTTGCCCAGGATCAGCGGCAACAGGCCCCGATCCAGGCACGCCTTTGCGAAGGAGATCATCGGCGCATTCGCCGCGCCCGTGGCTCCTATAGGCACGAGCGGCTCTTTGGTCAGCCGGTTGTTGACCAGTTCGACGGTCCAGAGGCCGCCGATGCCGCGAACGTCGCCGACGGAGTGATGCTTCTCGGCAAGCTCCGTGAGCCCAGGCCCAAGGACGTCCGTGCCGAGGCGGGCAGCTGCCGCGATGGTGGCCTCTTCGTGCATGGCGTTTATGGCGCCGACCGCTGCGGCGCAGGCGAGTGGGTGCCCGCTGTAGGTCAATCCCGCCGGGTAGGGGCGTGTGGTGAACAGTTCGTAGATCGGGTCCCCGACAAGCACGCCGCCGAGCGGCACGTACCCGGAGTTCACGCCCTTCGCGAAGACCATCAGATCGGGTGCCACGCCATCGTGGTCGACGCCGAACCAGGCTCCGGTGCGGCCGAAGCCGACCAGCACCTCGTCGGCGATGTAGACGATGCCGTGGCGGTCGCATAGATCGCGGACCCCGCGCAAGTAGCCGGTTGGCGGCACGATGACGCCAGAGCTTCCGATCACCGATTCCAGGACCAGGGCTGAGATCGTCGATGGGCCTTCCAGGAGGATCACCTGCTCGAGATGCGCGAGCGCCCGCTCGCACTCTTCCTCGGGCGTGCTCGACCCGAACGCCGAGCGATAGAGGAAGGGACCGAAGAAATGGACCACACCTGCCGCTCCGGTGTCCGAAGCCCAGCGGCGCGGGTCGCCGGTGAGATGGATCGAGGTCGTTGTCGAGCCATGGTACGAGCGGTAAGCGGCGAGCACCTTCGGTCGTCCGGTGTACAGGCGGGCCATCCGGATTGCATGCTCGATGGCCTCCGTCCCACTGGTGGTGAAGAGCACGTGCCGGAGCCCCTCCGGAGCCACCTCGACGATCAGCCGCGCCGCTTCGCCGCGGATATCGGAGGCATAGGCCGGTGCGAGCGTGCACAGCCGGTCGACTTGGTCCTTGATCGCAGCGACGATGCGCGGGTGCTGGTGACCGAGGTTGGTGAAGACCAACTGCGAGCTGAAGTCCAGGTAAAGCCGGCCGTTGGCGCCGATGACGTAGCTTCCGGAGCCGCCGACAAAGGTCGGCACGTCGCGCGGCCCTTGCACAACCCAGGGATGGAAGACCAGTTCGTCGAGATCCATGACATCCTCCGTTGCTTCAGCGCCGCCGGCCCAAGGACCAGGTGACCGTGAACGCGGTCGCGGCTGTTCAATAGATGCCAATATCTGCCCGGCTCGAGGGATGCCACAAGTTCAAGACCTGAACTTCCATCCGTGATCGTCCGACGCTGGTCGTACGACGGCGGAGCCTCGAAGCACATGTGCCACGGTTTGCCCCGGCCGCCCCATGATCCATGCGTTCTGTGTACTCCTCCGCTTTGATACTGCCCTTCTCTCAGGAGCTCGTGTCCTGAGTGGACCTATTTCGTACCGACCCCAATGTTCAGCGGCGCAGTCAGCACGGCCGAGCCATTGCCGCCTAAGCGCTCGCGGACCATACCGTCGAGCACCTGGATGATGTCTGCGTGCTGTTCGGCGGTGAGATCGGCGACGAGCATGCCTGGGATCGGGTTGCCGCCGAGGCACCAGTCCCACAGCTGCTGTCCGGTCCGCACAGTGATCCGCTCCTGGTGGCTCGTGTCGACGGTGACGTCGGTCAGGCCTGCGTCGATCAGCCGCTGACGGAGGACGTCGGGGTCGGCGACTTGGAACTCGAGCAGCGGCTCGTCCTCGGCCGGCCCCTCGAACTCGGGGACCACGGCCTGCGCCGCATTGACAAAGACGTGCAGCGCCTCGAATCCAGCCGGGTCCCCATAGGCGATGAGGAGCACGCGCCCGCCTGGTTTCGTCACGCGAACCATCTCATGCAGCGCCTGCGCTTGATCAGGAACGAGCATGACGCCGAACAGTGAGCCGGTGACGTCGTAACGGTCGTCGGGGAGGTCGAGCGCGTGGCAGTCCATCACACGACCCTCGGCGTCGAGTCCTTCGGCAACCGCGCGTGCGTTGAAATGCTCGATCATCTTTGGGGACCAGTCGGTGGCCAGTACCTTCGCGCCGAGCCGTGCGGCCGGAAGGCTCAGTCCGCCCGGCCCAGCGGCGACGTCGAGGAACGTGTCTGCCGCCTGCAGCCCGGCGAGCCGAAGTCCGGCCGTGGCCAGATCGGACTCACCCGGCGCTACGTGCTCGTCGTACAGTGCAGCGATCGCATCCCACGCCTCCACGGGCCAGCCGTGCTTGCCCTGCTGCGCTGTCTTCTGCTTCAGATCTGTCATGTCAGGCTCCTTCCTCCGGCGTTTCCAGAGGAGAAGAACGCTAGGCGGGCTGAGGACAGAACGGCTTCGGTCAAACGATCCAGCGCTCGGCTGGAGGGCATGGTCACTTCTGTGTACGTGGGCCTAGATCAGGCCCTGCTCATATGTGTATGCGGTGGCCGCGGCGCGGGACGGTGCTCCGATCTTGGTGAGGGAGTTGTGGACGTGACGCGCGACAGTCTTCTCGGAAATGCCGAGCTCTCTCGCGATCGCGCGGTTGGTTTTGCCAGATGCGACCAGCCGCAGAACCTGCACTTCGCGCGCGGTCAGGCCACCGGGCGCCTTACCGTACGGCCGGCTCAGGAGGACCTCGAGCCGCTCGATTTCTGATCTCGCCCCTAGCCGCTCGAAGACATTACGCGCACCGTCGAGCTCCATCGCGGACGTCTCCGGGTCGCCGAGCGAGCCACAGGCGAGACCGATCAACACCCGGACGCGGGCGGCCTCGTACGGAGCGTCCAGCCCGCGCCACATCGATCCGGCTAAGCGGAGCTTCGGCAACGCGGATCGAGCGTCTCTGTCCGCGAGTAGCACCGCTCCCATTGCAGAGGCGGCCAGTGCGCGCAGGTATGCCGCGTCGAGTAATTCAGCTATCTCGCCGAGCTCGCTGGCCCCGGCCCGGGCCGCGGCTACATTCCCCGAGGCAATCATGATCTCGACGTAGGCGGGGAGCAGGCGAGCCCGTGCGGGCGGCTCCTGCGTCTCGTCCAAGGCGCGGCGCAGGACGGCGACCGCAACGTCGGTGCGGCCTTGTGCCAGCCGCAGCAGCGCTATGCCCGGTTCGGGTTGGTGGCCAGACTCGCTGGCCTTGCGGTAGCTCTCCTCGGCCTCGGCGAACTGGCCACGCAATCGATGCAGCTCGCCTAGCTGGTAGTACGCCGACCCGAGCGTGTCCCACTTGACCGGTCCGGACAGGTGATCACACGCCTGGCGAGCGACCTGCATGGCATCGGTCCATGCACCTTCCAGCTGCAGAAGCTCGCATCGGTGGACCAGACAGTTGCCTCGATACGGCACCAGATCCGGCTGGGAGTCGCACCAGCGCGTGAGTGCTGCCGTCCAGTCTCTTGCGCGCCGCAGATCGAATAGGTCCGAACAGCCAGCGATCACTGTGCAGTAGCCAATCCCGGCGTACATCGGTGACACCTCGCCCGAGGTCACTGCGACCATGACCTCGTCTAGCACGGCGATGCCGGCAGGACCGTGGCCCCGCATGATCAGGCACATTCCCTCGCCGAGGCGCGACATCGTCAGCAGGTCGGAGTCGTTGAAACGCTGACCGATTATGGCGCTCTCCGCGAAAATGGGCTGCGCCCCTTCCGCATCTCCGCCCCACATCTGCGTAAAGGCGTTCCAGGTGCGGGGCCACGCCTGTTCTGGGCACTCGCCGCAGCTTTCCAGCACGCGTCCACCGCGCGCGAACCATCCCAGCCCCGGTGCTGTCTCGCCTCGGAACATCAGACCAGATCCAATGAGGAAGGCGTTCCGAGCGGCACGCTGCGGATCGTTACGACGGATGGCTTCACGGTGTGCACGCGTCCACACGAGTGTGGATTCCTCGTCATGTCCGATCAAGTACGCAGCGAGCGCGTGTTTCTCGAGATCGTCAAGACCGAGCGGCGTGGCAGCATCCGCCGTCGCGAACTGCGCGTACGCGTCCCTCCACGAACGATGTGCGAATGACGCACGCGCTTGCGCAAGTACGCCGACGTTTCTCATAGGTCAAGTGTGGGTGGTTCCGCCACCATCCCACCCGGAGTACCAGGCAAACGACCTGCCAGCGGCCGGGCCCACTTTCAAGCGGGTCCGGCCGTCGACGGTCAGAGTTCGATTCGTGGTTGGGGCGACTCCAGGAGTGAGAGTAGTTGCACCGGCCTCCGGAGCTGCCTTTCTGAGCGCTGCGACAAGATAGGGCGAGAACAAACGCGGGATCGTTGTCGGTTGGTCGAGAGTGAGCCACTCCGCGGAATCTCCCTCGGCAGGAGCGAAAACTGGCGTCGATGGCTCCCGCCGCAGTCTGGGAATCAGCAGCAACGGCGAAGTCAGCCTGCAGAAGCGTGAGCAACCATCCTTTATCGAAACACGGCGCCACTCTGGCGTAGCTTTCAAAATCGTCTGATTCACATAATTATGTGACGGTCGCATGAGCGATCTTCATTGAGCAATTGAAGCCACCCTCTTTGTGGTTCAAACCCCGCGCAGAGCGTGCTCAATCATGAACGTATTCCCTTCTGTCGGACAAACTAGGCGCGTGGTTCAGATCGGGCGGAGATTTCAGCCTGGTCGAAGAAATAGCGCAGCTCAAGCTGCGGAGCCTAGCGATGGCTGCCCTGGTTGGGCCTGGCTCCGGGAATCACTGCCGACCTAAGGACCGTCCAGCGACCGGAAGTCCAGAGTCGATCCGAGCAGCCAGCTCTTGGTTCAGCCTATCCGTGCATCGGCCAGCGGTGGCTCTAGCAAGCTTGAGCCTTGCTAGCGGGCTTTCGTGGAGGCGGCCACGGCGTCGCCGAAGGAACGATCACGGCGCTGAAGGCCCAGAAACTGCCCCCCGCGTCGGTGGAAGAGGCGCCGCATGCCATCGGATCCCGCACCGGGAGAGTACCGGGACCACATTCAGACACATGCCGGAACAAAGCGGACGGACCGACGACAAAGTCGGGAGGAGCGCCCGGTATCCATTGCGTGAGTGCTCAAGAGGTCAGGTGGCCAAAGGCGGCGGCGCACATAGCAACAGCAACGTGAGAACGTCGTTGTGCAAATACCGCATGACAACGGCGTGTCGACCTTTCGAGTAGTCCTAAGTGTGATCGCATATTTAACGTCCATTCCGCTTTGCGGGTGTGATCGTTACTATCCCGAGACTAACCAAAATAACAAGTTCATAACCATTCCGGTGGCCGTAAGCGCGTCAGTATTCGAGCTATTTAAGTACACCTTTACCGGGGTGAACAAAGAGGGTCAGCTCAGCAAGAAAACAACCCACCGGCAACCGGACCGCTGCGATAGAGACGGAGGCAAAGGTGCCAATCATTTCGACGCCCCAGGGTTTCAATGAAGACAAGCTCTATGTCGATCTTGAGCCGACGTTCGGGCGGTCGCTGTTCTTGAAGTGTGAGGGTTTCAACTTCGCGGGATCGATCAAGCTGAAGGCCGCGACCGAGATGGTGCAGGCGGCCGAGCGGGACGGAGTCTTAACGCCGGGATCGGTCTTGGTGGAGTCGTCGTCTGGGAATCTGGGCATCGCGCTGAGCATGATCGCGGCGAACAAGGGCTACGAGTTCTTGTGCGTCACCGACTCTCGCTGCAACCTGTCGACCAGGCGATTGATGCAGGCGTTCGGCAGCCAGGTCCAGGTCATCACGGAGCCGGATGCCATCGGTGGATTCCTCGGCGCGCGGCTCAACTACGTCCGGGCGTTGTGTGCTGCGGACGACCGCTACGTCTGGCTGAATCAGTACTGCAATCCGCAGAACTGGAGGGCGCACTACCGCAAGACGGCGCCGGCGATCGCCCGCCAGTTCCCGCAGCTTGATGTGCTGTTCGTCGGGGCGGGGACCTGCGGGACCTTGATGGGCTGTGCCCGCTACTTCCGGGAGTGGCGCCGGCCGGTCCGGATCGTCGCGGTGGACAGTGTGGGCTCGGTGACCTTTGGTGGTGCGCCGGGACGTCGGATGATCCCCGGATTAGGCATGAGCGTCAGTCCGCCGATGCTCGATGAGTCTTACGTGGACGACGTGGTACGGGTCGAGGAGGCGGACACCATCCGTACCTGCAATCAACTGGCAGCCAGGGGATTCCTGTTCGGCGGCTCCACCGGCACCGTGGTCAGCGGTGCGATGGACTGGTTGACCCTGCACGGCTCAGAAGATCTCACAGCGGTGGCTATCGCCCCAGACTTCGGCGAGCGCTATCTCGACACCGTTTACTACGCCAACTGGGTGCAGGGTATGTACGGCGAGGACGCGCTCGGCTCCGATGAGCTGGCTACCGCTTCGGGGTCTGCCTGAACCCGCCACCGAAACGGCCGCCTCCCACGCTGATCACATGACTTGTCGAGTAATCACAAAATCGTCAACTCCTGTTCAAGGACCGCACGAGGTGCACGAAGCTCTTGGTCCCTTGACAGTCGCTCTGGCTGATCCGCCGACCAAACAGGGCATGGGTGTTGGCTCGGAGTCAAGTACTGAGAGCGCTTTCGCTGGGGTGCTGGCTGATGTGATGGGCGTGGAGCAGGTGTCGCCCGACAGCAATTTCTTCGATGATCTAGGCGCGGATTCGATGGTGATGGCCCGGTTTTGTGCTCGGGTCAGGAAGCGGCCAGAGCTGCCGTCGGTGTCGATCAAGGACATTTACCAGCACCCCACGATCAAAAGCCTGGCCGCGGCAGTCGCGGAGGCCGCGCCTGCGCATGTCGCAGAGGCCGCATCTCTTCCTGTCGAGCGGGTCTTCGCCGAGGTGTTGGCTGATGTGATGGGCGTGGAGCAGGTGTCGCCCGACAGCAATTTCTTCGATGATCTGGGCGCGGATTCGATGGTGATGGCCCGGTTCTGTGCTCGGGTCAGGAAGCGGCCAGAGCTGCCATCGGTGTCGATCAAGGACATTTACGAACACCCCACGATCAAAAGCCTGGCCGCGGCACTCACCGACGCCGCGCCTGTTCCTGTCGACTCGCCGCCCCCGACCAAGGTCGAGGTGGCCACACCGGCAAGAAGACCGCAGCTCGTCCTCTGCGGGGCGCTGCAGCTCCTGATCTTCCTCGGATATTCCTATCTGGCCGCGTTGGTCATCGCCCAGGGCTATGAGTGGATTTCGGCGGGCACTGGGGTGCTCGACATCTACCTCCGGTCAGTCCTCTCTTGCAGTGTCCTGTTCCTGTTCCTGTTCACCGTTCCGATCCTGGCGAAGTGGGTCCTGATCGGTCGCTGGAAGCCGCAGCGGATCCGCATCTGGAGCCTGGCGTACATCCGGTTTTGGGTTGTCAAGACGCTGGTGCGACGGAACCCGATCGTCCTGTTCACCGGTTCGCCGCTGTTCAACCTCTACCTGCGGGCACTGGGCGCGAAGGTTGGGCGCGGTGTTGTGATCTTCTCTACGCACGTGCCGATCTGTACCGATCTGCTCAGCATCGGGGATGGCACGGTGATCCGCAAAGACTCGTTCATGAACGGTTATCGCGCACACGCCGGGTTCATTGAGGTTGGCCCGATCAGCATCGGAAAGAACGCGGTGATCAGCGAGGCGACGGTCATCGACATCGACACCTCGATGGGTGACGGGAGCCAGCTGGGCCACGCCTCCTCGCTGCACTCCGGACAGACCGTGCCCGACGGCCAACACTGGCACGGGAGCCCAGGGCGACAGTCCTTAAAGGACAACTTCCTAACGGTCGATCCGGCCCCATGCAGCACTTTTCGGAGAGTCGCCTACGCCGTCTATCAACTGCTGACCCTGTTGCTGGTGTACCTCCCCGTGGGGATCGCGGGTGCCATTGTGTTGCTGCTGAAGATACCCAGGCTGAGCGAGCTGATGGGCGAGGAGACTGCTGCCTTTACCAGCTGGACGTTCTACCGTGACGCGCTGGTCGTGTCTTTTGTGCTGTTCTTCGGTTCGGTGCTCGCCGGCTTCGTCATCGTGACGACCGTCCCGCGCCTGCTCAACCTCCTCATCAGGCCCAACAAGGTTTACCGCCTGTACGGCTTCTACTACGGGGTCCACCGGTTGATCGCGCGTTTGACCAATGCCAAGTTCTTGAGCGGTCTCGTCGGCGATACCTCGTGGATCGTGTACTACCTGCGCAGCATCGGATACGACCTTGGAACGATCGTGCAGACTGGGGCGAATTTTGGCGGACAGGTCAAGCATGAGAGCCCCTATCTGAGCTCCATCGGCACTGGGACAATGGTCGCCGACGCGCTGTCGATGATGAACGCAGAGTTCTCGAGCACGTCTTTCCAGCTGTCTTGGACGTTCATCGGAGAGCGCAATTTCCTCGGCAACGGCATCGCCTATCCGCCGAAAGGCAGGACGCGCGACAACTGCCTGCTCGCGACGAAGGTCATGGTGCCGATCAGCGGGAAGGTGCGGGAGAATGTCGGGCTGCTGGGCTCCCCGGCCTTCGAGATCCCGCGGTCGGTCGAGCGTGACAGCAGCTTCGACCACCTGAAGGAGGGGGACGGGCTTCGCCGCCGTCTCGCCGCCAAGAACAGGCACAACCTCGTCACCATCTTGTGGTGCATGTTCGCGCGCTGGTTCTTCGTCTTCCTGCTCACCGTGCTCCTGGGCCTTGCCGGGGACTTCTACGCCTCATGGGGAGCGGCGGTGATCGTGTTGGACTTGGTGCTCGCCACTGTGCTCGGCATCGCCTATTGGATCCTGGTGGACAAGATCGTGAGAGGGTTCAAGCCCCTGCCTGTGCTGTTCTGCTCGATCTACGAGCCTGCGATGTGGCGCCACGAACGGTACTGGAAGGTGCCCTCGACGGGGTATCTCGCGGCCTTCGCCGGCACTCCGTTCATCAACATGGTCCTGCGCCGCGTGGGCACCCGGATCGGCCGAGGGGTTTTCAACGATGGCTGCGGTATGACGGAGCGGTCGCTTGTCCATATTGGCGACGACTGCACGCTGAACGAGTCGAGCACGATCCAGTGCCACTCGCAGGAGGACGGCTCCTTCAAGTCGGACTACTCCACCCTCGGCTCCAACGTCACCCTCGGGACGGCCGCCCACGTCCACTACGGCGTGACGATCGGCGACGGCGTGGTACTCGCCCCTGACTCCTTCCTGATGAAGGGTGAGGAGGTCCCGCCGTACGCACACTGGGGCGGAAACCCAGCCAGCGAGATGCGGGTCCCGGCCGCGCCGGGCCGAAGCCCAGCCAGGGAAATGCCGGTCTCCGCCGTGCCAGGCGAAAACTCCGCCAAGGAAATGCCGGTCCCGGCCGTGCCAGGCCGAAACTCCGCCAGGAAGCGCCGGTCCCGGCCGTGCCAGGCCGAAACCCCGCCAAGGAAGCGCCGGTCCCCGCCGTGCCAGGCCGAAACCCCGCAAGGGAAATGCCGGTCCCGGCCGCCCTGGGCGAAAACCCACCCAGAGAGATGCCGGCCCTGGTCGCGCTCAAGGTTCGCGAGGACCACAACGAGAGCCGAAGCGCCGCCCTGGCCCTACTAAGCAGCCCATGTCAATGGTGAGCGGAGGAACGACTTGATGAAAGTTGAGGCAGAAGCAGACCGGGAGTTCTGGCGTGGCGTGCTCGGCGTGGGCGGGTTCACGGCGTTACCTCGGTGGAGCCTTGATCCGGTGGCGGGCGTCGCTGTGCACGACGCGGTGGTGCGCGAGGACCTGATCTCGGCGTTGCGTCGGCTGGGTGGGGAGTTGGATGTGCCGTTCAGCTCGATCTTGTTGGCTGCGCATGCCAAGGTGCTTTCGGCGCTGTCTGGTGAGCGATACGTCGGGACTGGCTATGTCGGTGGGGTGGGCGCTGGGCCGTTGCCGTGCCGGTTGATGACGGGGGCGGGGTCGTGGCGGGAGCTGCTGCTTGCTGCCCGGCGCGTGGAGGCGGAGTTGTTGTTGCATGCGGATTTTCCGTTGGAGGAGCTGAGGGGGGAGCTGGGCCTCACCGGGGCGTCGTTTGAGACTGTGTTGGATCCGACTGGGCTCGGTTCGACTGGGCTCGGTTCGACTGGGCTCGACTGGACTGGCTGCTGGACGGCGAGCTCGAGGTGTGGACATCGTGCTGCGGCTGGGGATTGTGCCGCGCGGCGATGAGCTGGTGCTGCGACTGCGGTACCGGACCGAGGTGCTGGATACGGACTGCGCCGCGCGTATCGCCGGCTATCACCTCAGGGCGTTGGAGCTGATTGCCGCTGATCCGGATGCTGAGCATCGAGGCCAGAGTTTGCTGTCCGCAGAGGAACTCCACTTTCAGGTCGAGGGGTTGGCGGGGCGGCGGCGGGAGTTGCCGGACGCGCGGGTTCATGAGTTGTTTGAGCAGCGGGTGCGGGCGCATCCGGACCGCGTCGCCGCGGTGTGTGGTGATCGCAGCCTCACGTATGGGCAGCTGAATGTCCGTTCCAACCGCCTGGCGCGGGCGTTGTTGGCGCGGGGGTTGGGCCGTGAGGGTGTGGTGGCGGTGGTGGCGGAGCGCAATCTGGATTGGTTGGCCGCCGTGCTCGCGGTTTTCAAGGCTGGTGGGGTGTATTTGCCGATCGAGCCGCATTTCCCGGCTGATCGTATTGCGACCGTGCTGTCTCGGGCCGAATGCCGACTTGTGCTGACCGAATCGGGCAGCACTGCCACGCTGGACTCGGCCCTCGACTCACTGCCCGGGGTAGGGACGCTGCACATCAACGCCGGGTACGGCGAGGATCACCCCGACGGCAATCTCGGCATCGATATCGCCCCCGATCAGCTGGCCTATATCTATTTCACGTCCGGTTCGACTGGTGAGCCGAAGGGTGCGATGTGTGAGCATGCCGGTTTGGTGAACCATTTGTTCGCCAAGATCGAGGATTTGGGGATCGGCGCAGATGGGGTGGTGGCCCAGACCGCACCGCAGTGTTTCGACATTTCGTTGTGGCAGCTGGTTTCTGCGTTGTTGGTGGGGGGTCGGACGCTGCTGGTGGAGCAGCAGGTGATTTTGGATGTCGCGCGGTTCGTCGAGACGATTATCGGTGGCCGGGTTGCGGTGGTGCAGGTGGTGCCGTCGTATTTGGAGGTTGTGCTGTCTTATCTGGAGCAGCACCCGTGCGAGTTGTTGGATCTGCGGTGTGTGTCGGTGACTGGGGAGGCGTTGAAGAAGGAGTTGGTGCAGCGTTGGTTCGCGGCGCAGCCGCGGATCAAGTTGGTGAATGCGTATGGGTTGACTGAGACCTCCGATGACACCAACCACGAGGTGATGGATGCGGTGCCGGAGGGTGATCGGGTGCCGTTGGGTCGTCCGGTCAACAATGTGCACATCCAGGTTGTTGATGAGTAGTTGGCGGCGGTGCCGTTGGGTGCGGCGGGGGAGATTGTTTTTTCCGGGGTTTGTGTGGGCCGTGGCTATATCAATGATCCGGAACGGACCGGGGCGGCGTTTCTGCCTGATCCGGACCGTCCGGGTGGGCGGCTGTATCGCAGTGGTGATCATGGTCGGTGGCGGCCGGACGGCAAGTTGGAGTTTTTGGGCCGGCGGGATTCTCAGCTGAAGATCCGTGGGTTCCGGATCGAGATTGGTGAGATCGAGAACACGTTGTTGCGGGTGCCGGGTGTCGGTGACGGTGCGGTGGTGGTGGCTGAGCGGGCCGATCAGAGCAAACATTTGGTGGCTTTCTATTCCGGGCCGCGGCCTTTGGACATCGAGGTGTTGCGGGGCTGGTTGGGTGGGTCGCTGCCGGAGTACATGGTGCCGTCGGCCTTTCATTGGCGGGAGCGTCTGCCGCTGACGGCCAATAGCAAGATCGACAAGAAGACGCTGACAGCTTTGGCCGGCCAGCTCGCCGCCGGCGAGGACCACTATGACGCTCCGAGGACGCCGACCGAGCGGCGGTTGGCGGCCGCCTGGGCTATCGTGCTTGGCATTCCGCAGCACCAGGTCGGCCGGAACGATCACTTCTTCGACCGCGGCGGCACGTCGCTGTCGGCGGTGAAGCTGGCGGTCAACCTGGACCGGGCGGTGTCGTTGAAGGAGGTCACCGCGCATCCGGTCCTTGCGGATTTGGCGGGCGTCGTGGACGGCCGGTCCAATGGGCAGTCCGAGCTGTTGCAGGCACTGTCGGAATCGGATGGAGCGCAGGCTCGTGCTCTGGTGTGTTTTCCGTACGCAGGCGGCAATGCGGTGAACTTCCAACCGATGGCCCGGGCGCTGCGCGACAGCGGTCTCGCGGTGTATGCGGTCGAGCTGCCCGGTCATGACGTCGCCGCGGGCAGCGAGCCGTTCGCGCCGATGGAGCGCGTCGTGGAGCAGGTCGTTGCGGAGATCACCGCGCGTGGTTTGAGCGAGGTCTTGCTGTGGGGCCACTCCTCCGGCACCGCCCTCGCCGTCGAGACTGCCAGGAGGCTGCAGGACCGCGGGGTGGAGGTTCAGCGGGTGTTCCTTGCTGCACAACTGCTTGGTGACGTCGCCGACCGGCGTGCTTCCATCGCCGAACTGACTCAGCGGAGCAATGCAGACATCGTCACCGAGCTGAGCGCGGACAGCGGTTACACCGAGCTTGGTGCACTCGATGCGCAACGCGCCGAGCATGTCGCTGCCGCCTACCGCCACGACTGCCTGTCCGCATACAGCTATTTCGCCGAAGCTCTGGATAGCCCGCCGGTGATGAAATTGTCGGCGCCGGTCACCGTAATCGTTGCCGCCGACGACCCGATCACGTTGGTGTTCCGGCATCGGCATCGCGACTGGGAGCTGTTGGCCGATCACGTCGACCTGCAGGAGCTCACTGACGGCGGACACTACTTCGTGCGTACCCGACCGACCCAGGTGGCACAGGCCGTGCTCCGGGCCGCCGAGCTGTTCGCTTATTCCTGACTGGTAACCGAAAGGAAATGGATATGTCGTACTCATACCCGGTGTCACTGCTCGACATCGACCGGCAACCCGGCAAGGCTCCGATTCTGCGGGTGGCGGCCACCAGCGACGTACCCGGCTGGGCGGCCGAGCACCGAGAGGCGTTGCGCGCAGTCGTCGCCGAGCATGGTTCGGTCATGGTTCGCGGCCTCGACCTGCGCAACGTGGCGGAGGTCGAGGCCGTCTTCCGACAGCTGGCCAACGGGCTGATGATCGAGAAGGAGGCCTTCGCGTCACGGCGGATCTACGCCGACGGCGTGTACTCCTCCGCGACTTGGCCGGCGAACCAGCCAATGTGTATGCACCACGAGCTGAGCTACACCCTCGAATTCCCAGGCCTGATGCTGTTCGCCTGCCTCAGCGCACCAACCCGCGGGGGAGCCACCGCGGTCTCCGATTCGCGGGCGGTGCTGGACGCACTACCGGCCGACCTCGTCGCGCGGTTCGAGCGGGACGGTTGGATGCTTACCCGCAGCTACAACGACGAGATCGGGGCATCTGTCGCTGAGGCGTTCGGAACCGACGACTGGGGCGCCGTGGAGAGCTACTGCCGTGCGAATGGGATCGGATTCGCGTGGCAACCCGACGGTGGACTGCGCACCTGGCAGCGCCGCAGCGCCGTGGTGCATCACCCGGTCACCGGTCAGCGCTGCTGGTTCAACCAGATCGCATTTCTGAACGAGTGGACGATCGACCCCGAGGTACGTGAGTACCTGGTGGAGATGTACGGCGCCGACGGGCTGCCGTTCAATACCCTCTTCGGCAATGGTGACCCGATCGGTGCGGACGTCGTACAGCTGCTGAACCAGATCTACGAGGAGAACACCGTGCGCGAGCCGTGGCAGGCGGGCGACCTGATGCTGGTCGACAACATCCGCACCGCACACAGCCGGGAGGCCTACGAAGGGCCGCGCGAGATCCTCGTCGGGATGGCCGAGCCGGTACACCTGGCCGACTGCTCGCCGACCGTCTGGTGACCGCCGGATGACTACCATCCATCCAATCTCAGCCGGCAGTGCAATCCCCGGCCCGCTCAGCGTGCCACCGTTCGCGGTGATCTCCGGTGCTCAGGTCCAGCGCGCGCTGCACGGGCAAGAGAAAGAGATCGTGGAGCTGGTGGAGGCCACTTACCGGTTGCACGGTGCGGGGGATTCGGTGAACCCGCCGTCGTATTTTCTGCGTTTCCCGGACCGGCCGTCGTCGCGGATTATCGCGTTGCCGGCCTCGATCGGCGGGCCGACCCGGGTCGACGGTTTGAAGTGGATTTCGAGTTTCCCGGAGAATGTGGCGGCCGGGATTCCGCGGGCGTCGGCGGTGTTGATCTTGAACGATCATGACACCGGCTATCCGTTCGCCTGTTTGGAGGCTTCGATCATCAGTGCCACCAGGACGGCCGCGTCGGCGGCGTTGGCGGCTGACTGGTTGAGCCGGGGCCGAGCCCGTCCGGCCCGTATCGGGTTTGTCGGGGCGGGTTTGATCGCCCGCTACATTCACACGTTCCTGGCCGGTACTGGTTGGTCGTTCGACGAGGTCGGTGTGCACGATTTGTCGACGGACAGTGCGGCGGGTTTCCACAGGTATCTGGAGCAGGTCGGGCACCGCCGGCCGGGTCAGTGTGCACCAGAGTGCTGAGGAGTTGATCCGGTTCAGCGATCTGGTGGTCTTCGCCACCGTCGCTGCTGAGCCGCATATCCAGGATGTGTCGTGGTTTGCGCACAATCCGGTGGTGTTGCATGTGTCGCTGCGTGACCTGGCACCGCAGAGTACTGCTCGCGTCGACCAACATCGTGGATGACGTCGAGCATTGCTTGAAGGCCAACACCTCACCGCATCTGGCCGAGCAGCTGACCGGCAACCGTGACTTTCTGCTGGGCACCTTGGACGATGTGCTGACCGGCCGGGTGGCGGTGCCGGCGGATCGGCCGGTGGTCTTCTCACCGTTCGGCCTGGGGGTGTTGGACCTGGCGGTTGGCAAGTATGTCTATGACCAGGTGGCCTCTTGCGGCGACTTGCATGTCATCGACGACTTCTTCCACGAACTGCGCCGGCATGGCTGAGCACCAAGCGCATGCTCGAGCTGATTCTTGCCGGCTGGGGTGGAGAGCGAGGAGCGCTTTGGCGCGGCATCCGGTGAGGCGCTGTTCCCGGAGGAGGAGCAGGTCATCGCGCACGCCGTTCAGGGCCGGCGGCGGGAGTACGCGGCGGTGCGGAGTTGTGCGCGGGCCTGCCTGGCGCGGCTGGGTTATCCGCGGGTTCCGATCCTGCCCGGTGTGGGCGGGGCACCCAGCTGGCCGGACGGGGTGCAGGGCAGCATGACCCACTGTGCCGGCTACGCCGCCGCCGCGGTCGGGTCCTGCACCCGGATCTGCGCTATCGGCATCGACGCCGAACCCGACGCCCCGCTTCCCGACGGTGTGTTGGACCTGGTTGCGACACCTACCGAACGGGATCGCCTCGCCGCGACTCGGCCGGCAGCCGGACGGCCCGAACTGGGACCGGTTGCTGTTCAGCGCCAAAGAGGCCGTGTATAAGGCCTGGTTCCCCCTGGTCGGCGAGTGGCTCGACCACCAGCAGGCCGAAATCATCTTCGACCCACACCACCGGACCTTCACAGCCCAACTCTCCCGCGACGGCCTGATCGTCAACGGCCACCCGGTCCGCCGCCTCCACGGACGCTGGACCCGGCAGCAAGCGATCCTTGCGACCGCCATAGTCCTGGGCTCGTGATCGACGCTGCCGCGGCTCTCAGTTGGTCACCGGGCCGCGAAGACTCGAGACCGATATTGCAAAGTAACCGAGAGTCCCCGCGACTGCGTCTGTGTAACGGTCCAGCGCCTCGACGTTAACGTTGTCCAGCACATCGCATGATTCGTGATAGCAGGAATCGAACACCTCGCCCGCTTGTCCGCCCCAGCGGCGAGCCTGCCTACGGGTCTTCTCCTCGTCGTCGCCTGTGAAGGCCCCGGCTGTCGCTACGCCGGCGTCCATGAACGGCATGTAGTCCGAGTCGCACATGAACTCGATGATCTCCGGTGTGACGCCAGTGCCGGCCAGTCGCTCCGCCAACACGCGCGCAACTTCCCTGGACCCGTCCGCCGCATCTTCGTCGCAGCCTCCCTTGCCCTCCACCAGATAGGCGACGTTCGGAGACGCCACCATGTCCAGATTGAGGTACAGCGCGAGCCTCCCTCGGTCGGCGCGGGAGAGCGTGTCGACATAGTGCGTTGAGCCGTCCATGTCGACCTCCTCGGCTCCCCACCACGCCAATCGCACCTGGTTGGTCACCTCGGGGGATCCGCCCATCCGCGCCGCGATCTCCAGCAGCGCCGTGGATCCGGAGCCATTGTCGTTCATACCCGGACCGTCCTCCACGCTGTCCAGGTGTGCGCCGGCCATGACAACATGATCCGGGTCGCCGGTCTTGGTCTGCGCGATCACGTTGCGGATGTGATCGCCGTCAAGATCGAACTCGGGCGTGCTGACCTCCCAGCCGGCCTGCGCAACACACCGACGACGTAGTCGACGCTGGCGTCGTACCCAGGGCCGGGGGACGCGCGGTTTCCGCCGTTCTGGTCAGCGATCCGCTGCAGCTTGCGCAAGTGCACGAGAGCACCAGCTCCGCTGGCGTCGGCTTCTAATTGGCGCTGGAGCGGATTGGTGGCCCGCGGCGGTGTGGTCGGCGCTCCGCAAGCGACCATCGCGGTTAACGTCGCGACAGCCGCCGCGATGAGCAGCTTCGTGGCGCGCAACTGGCCCTTCTCTCGTGGTGCCGTCGATCGCGGCCGCGAACTGTGGCATCTGGATGCAACTTCCCCCTCCGCCGAAGTCTCCGCGGTGCTCGCAACCAAGCCCTGACAGGCTAACCCGGCAAACAGATGCCAACTGCCCAGTTTTTGACGTCCGCAAGAAAGTTGATCCAGAGAGTGTGCGGCACCGGTCGGAGGGAAGTCACTGCTGCGCGACGATTCACTGCTTCTGACCACCTTGCGCTCGGGAGATGATCTCTTCGATCACCGTCGACTTGGCGTCGGCATAGTCCTGGATGTAGTCCCACCGCCGGGCAGCGAGGTGACGCTTGGTGCGTTCATACAGATCCCGCTCATCGGATCGGGTGCGAAGCCGGTCGCGGAAAAGCAGCATGCGCTCCACCTCGGAGCTTCCGACGGTAAAGACGTGCACCTGTACGTCGGGGTCATGATCGCGCAGCAGCCGATGCTCGTACCAGCCGGGCTCCCGGAATTGGAGCGTGTACCCGGCGGCCTCCAAGTCGGGTAGATAGCCGGCCTCATCGGCAGAGTTGCTGACCGTCAGCACGATGTCGATCACCGGTTTGGCCACAGTCCCCGGTACCGAAGTCGACCCGACGTGCTCTACCCGCATCGCGCGGGAACCCAGCGCCGCCCGAATGCGCTCTTCCTCCCGGGCGTACTGCGCCGCCCACTCCGGGTCCGGGTCTGCGAGCCAGATCGGCCCATCGGCACGCACCGGTGGCTGCAAGTACTCCGGTTGTGGTTGCTCAGACATGGCGTTCAGTATCGCCCGGACACGGCCACGGTGGAGTCGCCTCAGGCCTGGAGGATCGGCTGAAGATGACGTCGTTCTGCATGTTGCTGAAAGCTGCCGTGGACCTCAGCTCGGAGCGGAGCGGATGACCAACGCGCAGCAAGGCGATGCACAGTTTCCTGCCGTCTCCTTCAAAACGGTTGGGTGTGTTCAAATAACGTCGCCAGATCGCCGTTGAATGGTGGGAAATCGGGAGCGTCCCGCGATTTCCCGATAAAGCAAAAGGGGTGTATTTGGCTAGGCCTTTGCCATTTCTACGCACTTTCCAATCCGAAATGCCATTCGCTGTCAGAAGAATCGAAAAGAGGGCATCGGGTGTTGGCATATGCAGATGATGATCCGCATGGGAGCTGAATCACCCGGTGCCAATATTGTCTGCACCTGCAACCATTGTTTGAGTCCGAAGACGCCGATTGAGTCTGGGAGTCCCGATGATCTTGGCCCTGACCCTGGTGAGTGGTGTTGCGTGGACGGTGGTCTACGCCGTCGCGATCGGCATTGGCTTCCAGCAGAAGACGTATGCGATCCCAGCGGCTGCGCTCGCGCTGAATATCGCCTGGGAATCGATCTATGCGACGCGCGGCCTGTCTGCTGACCTGTCGGTGCAGACGTTCGTCGACTTGGTCTGGGCGGTCGTGGATCTGCTGGTCATCTACACGTTCCTGCGTTACGGCCGACGGGAATTGCCAGGCTTTGTGAGCCGGGCGATGTTCATCATGTGGAGCATCCTCCTTTTCGTCACGGCCTACATCCTGCAATGGCTGTTCATAGCGGAATTCGGCTGGCCGGATGCGACAAGGTACGCGGCCTTCCTGCAGAACCTCCTGATGTCGGGCTTGTTCATTGCCATGTTTGTGTCCCGCCGAGGCCCGCGCGGTCAGAGCATCATCATCGCTATTGCAAAGTGGATTGGCACCCTCGCTCCGACCATCGCATTCGGTGCCTTGGCAGGATCAGTGCTCATTCTCGGTTTGGGCATCTTGTGCAGTGTTTTCGATCTTGCCTATCTAGGCCTTCTCATTTGGGCCCGCCAGAACTTGCCAGTGCTGGACCCGGAGGCCCCGCGCAGACAGGTCAGCAGAAATCAGATTCCTGGGGTGTCGCCGAACGGCGCGGTCGCCGCAGGCTGAGGCTGCCGGCTGTATTCGGCTGTTTGGCAATGTATTGCAAGGTTTGCTCCCAGCTCCCCGCAATTCAGAGCGTCTCGGCAAGATCGTCGTCCTGCCAGTTTCTTGCTGACTCCCGTACGTGGGCCCCGAACCTGCTCTTAGGCGCGACCATCGACGGCAGGACCCATTCCTTACGTTGCAGCGGTCCTATGCCTAGCCTGGTGTCATGGCCGTCGGAGAGTGGGGTGACCGTCCGCTGCTGTTGGCGGTCGATGCGGATGCGCGTCTGCTGGGGAGGATCGAGGGGGAGCTGCAACGCGCATTCGGGGCTGACTTTCGAGTTCGTGGGGAGCTGCTTCCCGAGGACGCGCTGCGGACACTTCAGGGGGCCAGACACCGGCACGAGAAGGTGGCCGTGGTCTTGGTGGACGACTCGCTCCCCGACGATGCTCGAGCCGAGATCTTTGAGGCGGCAAGGAGTCTGCACCCCAACGCGCGCCGCGCGCTCCTCGTGCCATGGGGCGCCTGGGCACATCCCGAGTCGGCACAGCGGATTTTGCGGAGCATGGCTGTCGGCGACATCAGCTACTACGTACTCAAGCCGTGGATAACCCCCGACGAGTTATTTCACCGCGTCGTTGCTGAATTCGTTCAGGAGTGGTCTCGCAGCGAGCCAGCAAACTTTCGTGAGGTTGTCGTCGTTGCACACCAGCACAGCGGACGCGCGTACGAGGTGAGCGACCTGTTGAACCGAAACGGCATCCCGCACGCTTTTCGTTCGCGTGGAACCGAGCTCGGCGAAAGTGTGCTTGCGGAAGTCGGGCGTCCTGACGGTGAGGTCGTGGTATGGATGCCTGCGATCGGCGGCACCTGTCTGGTCGATCCCACGGACGCTGAGATCCTCGAGGCGTGGGGGATTCCGACCACCCTCAGAGATGTTGACCGCGACTTTGATCTGCTGGTCGTCGGGGCCGGCCCTGCGGGCCTCGGGGCGGCCGTCTACGCCTCGTCGGAAGGAATCCGTACTGTCGTCGTCGAGCGCGAGGCGATCGGCGGCCAAGCCGGCACGAGTTCCCTGATCCGGAACTACCTCGGTTTCTCCCGAGGACTGAGTGGTGCCGAGCTGGTGCAGCGGGGGTATCAGCAGGCATGGGTTTTCGGTGCCCGTTTCGTTGTCACCAGAGAGGTGGAACGGCTTACTCCCCAAGAAGACGGCGGGTTCGTGGCCCAGATCGGAAACGTCGGAGAGGTGTGGGCGCGGGCTGTGGTGATCTCGGCCGGGGTCTCGTACCGACGCCTTGGAGTCACGACCCTTGAGGATCTCAGTGGTCACGGAGTGTATTACGGAGCGAGCGTCTCGGCTGCGCAAGCACTGACCGGGCTGCGTGCCGGGGTCGTGGGTGCCGGTAATTCCGCGGGCCAGGCCGCCTTGCATCTCGCCCGGTATTGCGCCCGCGTGCACATGATCGTTCGTGGGTCCAAGCTGGAGGACAGCATGTCCGCGTACTTGGTCAATGCGGTCGCTGCACAGCCGCTGATCAAGGTTCACCTGAACACCGAGGTGGTCGGCGGGCACGGCGCCGGACAGCTGGAATGGATCACTCTGCGCGACCGCATCAGCGGCCAGGAGCAGGATCTACCTCTGGAAAGTCTGTTCGTCATGATTGGGGCAAGGCCGCGAACGGAATGGCTGCCGGCGGAGGTCGATCGCGATCCGTATGGCTTCCTGTACACGGGCGCCGAGGCAGCGTCCTGCGATTCGTGGAAACTCACCCGCTCGCCGCATCCTCACGAAACGACTGTCCCTGGGCTGTTTGCTGTCGGCGACGTGCGATCGGGCTCGGTCAAACGAGTGGCATCCGCCGTCGGCGAAGGGTCGGTCGTCGTCTCCGAAATCCACCAATTCCTGGCTGCGCCGCGGGGCTCACGTGCCTGAGTCCACGCGCGCTACGACGCGTATCGGTCTTACGGCTGCTGTCTTGGCGGTCCCACTCCTGGGCTTAGCTCTGCTGCTTTCGCGGCCAGACCTCGATGTTCGATTGGAGCACCATCCGGCGCACTTCTGGCTGGTATTGGGTACGGCAGTTATCGCCGCCGTTCTGGCGTACGCGACAGGCGAGGCGGCTGTCCGGCGAGGGGATGCACGGCTGCTCTTCGTCTCTCTCGCCTTCTTGTCCTCGGCCGGGTTTCTCGCCCTGCACGCGCTGGCGACTCCGGGCGTGTTGCTTGGCAAGAGCAACGTTGGCTTTGCGATTGCCACCCCGGTAGGGGTTGCCATCGGTTCGGTATTCGCAGTGCTGTCTACGCGGGAACTCTCCGGTGATCGTGCGGTTCAGAACGTGCGTGTTGGTAAGCGCCTCCGACTAGGGCTGCTTGGCCTGATGGTCGTGTGGGGAGTGTGGTCTCTTGCTTCGCTGCCACCACTCAACCGCCCGCCACGGTTCGCTGAGAATTTGCCGCTGTGGCTCGCCGTCTGGGGGGTGCTGCTCTACGGAGCGAGCGCTGTGCGTTACGTACAGCTTTGGCGCCGCCATCCATCCCTGATGCTGTTAGCGGTCCCGTCGGCGTTCATACTCCTGGCAGAGTCGATGATCGCAATTGCATTTGGACGCAACTGGCACCTCTCGTGGTGGGAGTGGCACATCTTGTTGCTTGCCGCATTTGGCCTCGTGGCAGTGAGTGCACGGGTCTCCTGGCGGGAGGAAAGGTTCGCTGAACTCTATTTAGCCCAGACCAGTGCGGGAACTCGCGACATCAGTGTGCTGTTTGCGGACCTGGAGGGGTTCACCGCTTTCTCCGAGACTCATTCCCCAGACGAGGTGGTGCGAATGCTCAACGAGTACTTCGCGGTTGCGGTACCTGCGGTAGTTGCGCCATACGGAGGTGATGTGGACCGCATCATAGGTGACGCTCTCATGGTGACGTTCAACAAGCGTGGTGATCAGCATGATCACGCGGAACGGGCCGCCGGCGCGGGACTTGCCCTCCAGGATGCGACCTTACGTGTAACCAAAGATCATCCCGATTGGCCACGGTTCCGGGTGGGGATCAACTCCGGGCCGGTTTCGGTGAGTTTGCTGGGCGCCTCGGGAGGGCGTACCCACACAATCATTGGCGACACGGTGAATATCGCTTCCCGCATTGAGAGCCAGGCACCTGCCGGCGGTGTGGCGATCGGTCCGGACACCAAGGCGCTGTTGCCGGACGCTGTCACTACCCCGCTAGGAGAACTGCAACTCAAAGGCAAACAGCAGCCCGTCCAAGTGCACGTGCTGACATCGCTGCAGAGGGACTCGCAAGTCTGAAACCGGCCACCGGGTAAGGGTCCATCTCCTCAGGTGGGCGTACCGTCAGTCACAATCTGAGGAGGGCGGTTCGATGTTGTCAGACTTCACACCTATTGCCACGTTGCCGACTGCAGACCTGTCAAGAGCGCGCGACTTCTACGAGGGGACGCTCGGGTTGACGCCGCAGGGTGAAGGCTTGGGCGGCGTGCCCTATACGTGCGGCAGCGGGACGGTGTTCGTCTACGAATCCGTTTACGCAGGTACGAACAAGGCAACTGCAGTGAACTTCAATGTTCCCTTGTCCGGCTTCGACGACGAGGTCGGCGCGCTTCGCGACAAGGGCATCACGTTCCTGACGTTCGAGGTAGAGGGAATGGAGTGGAACGAAGGCGTCGCCTCAATGGGTGAGGCAATGAAGGCGATCTGGTTCACAGATCCAGACGGCAACATTCTCAATATCTCTGCTGGAGCGATGTAGCAGCCCAGCGTCCGACGTTGGCGAGGGAACGAATACCGAGGCCAGGGGATCGTCGACCCTGAGCGTGGTCCTAGACTCCGCGGCATGGAGTATCGACAACTCGGCCGAAGCGGCCTCCTCGTCTCGACAATCACCCTCGGCACTATGGGCTTTGGCGGCACTGGTTGGGCTGCCCCTGTGGGTCAGATAGATGTGGAGGGCGCGCGGAAGCAGATCGGACTGGCGCGCGACGCCGGCGTCAACCTGTTCGACACCGCGGACGTGTACTCCAGCGGTACGTCCGAGGAAATCCTGGGCAAGGCGCTCGGCTCCGACCGTGATGAGGTGCTCGTCGCGACCAAAGTGCGAATGGCGATGGGCGATGGCCCGAACGACGCCGGGCTGTCCCGGCATCACATCATCCGGGGTGCGGAGGGCAGTCTGCGCCGGCTTGGCACCGATTACATCGACCTTTATCAGGTGCACGAGTGGGATGGGCTCACCCCGCTCGAGGAGACGCTGCAGGCTCTCGACGACCTCGTGCGGTCCGGCAAGGTTCGCTATGTCGGCTGCTCGAACTACGCCGCCTGGCAGGTCATGAAGGCACTGTGGATCGCCGACCGTAAGGGTCTGACACCATTCGTCAGCAACCAGCTTTACTACTCGTTGCAGGCGCGTGACATCGAGAACGAGGTAGTGCCGGTGGCGGTGGACCAGGGCCTCGGCATCCTGGTTTGGAGTCCGATCGCCGGCGGCCTGCTGTCCGGCAAATATCGGCGGGATGTTGAGGCCCCCGCTGGTAGCCGGCATCTGACCGAGTGGAACGAGCCGCCGGTCTACGACGAGGACAAGCTCTACGACACCGTCGAGGAACTCGTAGCGATTGGTGCCGACCGCGGCGTTTCCGCCGCCCAGGTCGCTCTGGCGTACACCCTGGGCAAACCGGCAGTGACCTCGGTGATAGTCGGCGCTCGTACCGAGGACCAGCTGGCCGACAATTTGGCCTCGGCGGAGTTGAGCCTGTCGGCGGACGAGGTGGGTCGGCTGGACGCGGTCAGCGCGCAGCCGCTGCCGTACCCGTTCTGGCACCAGGCCAAGACCTCGGGTGGCCGGCTCAGCCCAGCCGATCTCACACTGTTGGCGCGTCACGTTAAGGAGTGACGCACTCTCCCAGATTGCATATGAGCCGTCTCGGTCGCAGCCGAGCGACGAGCTCGCCACGACTGCGTACGCCGACTTTGGTGAACATCTGACTTTAGATGATCTTGCACGGTGTTACGTGGAGATGAAAAGGCGGCCGGCGATATCGGAGGTCGAATGCCCCGCGATCACCTCATGGCAGATGTCGCGCTCGCGCGAGGTCAAGCCGTACGCCGCGAGCAGCAGGCCAAGTAGTTGATCGCCGCTGGCCGGCTCGATCGCGACGGCGATCTGTTCCTCCTCCCCGCCGATTAGCGGGCTTGCCTGCAGGATGGCCCATTGGCCGTTCGCGACTCGTAGCCGGGCGCGGAAGCCGCCCGAGGCTGCGGTGCGGGCACCGCTTGCCATCACCTGCATAATCACCGTGAAGCGGCCCGGCGCGATCTCGTCGAGCTGGTCCTGCCACTCCCGGGCAGCCGGCGTGACCGCCCGAGGCTTACCCTGCGGGCCCACGACCACGATCGCCGGATGGCCACCGGCCTTCTGGCCAGTCGCATCCAAGCGCACCGCCAACCGGGTGGCCGCCGCGATGGCTGGCGCGACCGCGGTAAGGAACTCAGTCTCGCGGTCAGTGAAGTCCTGCCCCGTACGCACCATGCCTGCCGCCCCCCAACATGCGCCGTCGGTCAAGAAGAGCACGCGAAGCTCCTCGTCCACGCCGAGAGGGCGCCACACGTTGTTGAATCGGAGGCTCCGGTTGCG
Organism: uncultured Actinomycetota bacterium; assembly: GCA_963836855.1. GTDB lineage: Bacteria > Actinomycetota > Actinomycetes > Propionibacteriales > Propionibacteriaceae > Microlunatus. Next base: position 34,431 of record CAWILN010000029.1, read on the forward strand.
TTCACGCTCCGGCATATCAGAAAGCTTCGCCGACGGCGTCTTGCGGAGAGCGAGAGCGGCGAATGTGTGCGGCTCCCCGGCGGAATACTCCGACTCGGCCAGGCTCTGCTCATATTCTGGTGCTACTTGCGACTCGCCGTTGGTCACGCCGCTGAACACCAGTGTTTCCGGGTCGATAGTTACCCAGCACGTCAGGTCGGTTCCGACTCTGGCCTCGATCAGACGGATTGCGGCGGCGTGCAGGTCACTGACGCCGAGCCCTGAGCGGCCAGTGCTGCGATGTCTCGGCGGGCGCGGTATGCCCGCTCTTCCCACACAACAAGATTGTTTCACCGTTTCCGCGAAGAAGCCTTCCCAGAATTCTGGGATCGGCTCCGGGTGAGAGCTTCTTCGAGCAGGAAGGCCGACAAGCAAGATCACCCTCGGATGGCACACTAGGGTCGCGTCTATGGCGACTCGGCAAGACTCAGCGATCATCGAGCGTGTCTGGTCACGATTGCCCGAAGGTGCCCGTACGGTGCTGGAAACCGAGCTGTCCCCGACTGATCTGCAAAGCCTGCTGCTAAGCCTCGCGCGGACTCGGGCCCGCCGGATCCGTCCAGCCGAGGCGCTACGCCGCTGGAAGTCCGACCGGTTCGTTCGTCCTGCAGCCATCGATCCGCGTCGGCTGTCTGACATCGAGAATCGGCTGTGGAGGCGGCTGCAGGACACTCCATTCGTCGGACTAGCGCTGTCTCCGGTCACCCCTCTGGGCACATGCGCTTCGGTAGGTGCCGTGGACCAGAACCGCATTGTCAGCACCGTAAGGTCCAGCGAGGTGGTCAGCGATCCGTCCAACGTGTTGGCGCTCGAGGCCGCACTTCGCCGTCGGTCGGATGCCGATCAAGTGCATTTGGCCAGCAGTCATCGAGTCTTGCGGGCTCAGCGGTTCGTCGAATCCGACGCCTTCGCGCATTTCGTGATCTTCGCATTGCTGTCGAGCACCCGCGATTCAGGTTCGGCCCGGACGGAAGCACAGCTGTTGATCACGCATCTGGGCTTCTGGCAAGAGGTTCTGAGCGATCTGCTCGGTTCGACTTGGGGTCGCTTCGCCTACACCTTGATCGACAGTCAGCCAGTAGGGCATCGGGTCATTGACAGTGTCCAATCGGCGTTGCCGCACGTGCCGTTGACGGAGCTTCCGGAACGTACGCAGGGAATTGGCTACTACAGCACGGCCGCGTTCAAGATCTTGGCGAATGCCGAAGGCGACGGGCTCGAAATCGGCGATGGTGGGTTTGTCGGATGGACTGCTGAGCTGATTCCGGACGCGAAAGAGCGCTGTCTGATTTCCTGCGTAGCCGTCGAGCGGTTGGCCGGTCTAGTGCGAGGGACGTAGCGGCCACCTATCACCCAGCGTGTCGTAGACCGGTCTGGTGTCTGCTCGACAAAGAGAATTCCCAGATTTCTGGGATCGACTCGATCAGGCGGCCAACTTAGCGTCGCCGGTATGACACATCTGGTTCAACACGCTGCCGCGGGCGAAGGCCTGGAGCTCACCGCTCCTGACGCCGTCCTCACCGTCAAGATCGATGCGGGACACACTGATGATCATTACGAGCTCTTCGAGGTCGACGCACCGCGCGGCCCGGCCACACCGCTGCACCGCACCGGATGGGCGAAGGCCTACTACGTACTCAACGGCCGCATGATCATCCAGGTCGAGGACGAGGCTTTTGACCTCGGGCCAGGTTCGTCGATCGCCATTCCGCCGGGTGCCCTGCACACCTTTACGGTGTTGAGCCCGACAGCCAAGTTCCTGGCGATGAGCCAGACGGGCGCGATGGGCCGATTCCACGCCGACCTGGACGCGACGGTCCCGCGGGGTCGTCCGATCCAGGAGGTCACGCACGAGATTCAGCAGGTGCTGGTTCGCCACGATGTGACGGTGACCGGCTTTGATGCTGCCGCCTTGGAGACCGTTTCATGACAGCCGTCGTGTTGATCTTCGCGCTGGTCGCGGCGGTTGTGCATTTCATTGCTTTCGCCTGGGAAACCGTCCTGTTCGAACGGCCGGGCGTGCATGAGGGGGTGTTCGCCATTCCAACGGCCGACGTCCCGCCGGTACGCCTGTGGGCCTTCAACGTCGGCTTCTACAACCTGTTCATAGCCTGCGGTCTCGTCGTCGGCGTCATCGTCTGGATGACCGGCAATGAGGCCGTTGGCAGGACACTGGTTATCTATCTGTGCCTTTTTGCGTTCCTGGCCAGCATCGCGCTCCTCACCTCCGATCGCCTGGCCATGAGTCGGCCTCGGGGAAAGGGTGTAGGCGGCGCGATGGCTCAGGGCGTCCCGCCACTTGTCGCGCTCGCCGCAGCGGCGCTTGCATAACGGCTCCGGGCCTTCGACTTGACCCGTATTAGACCGCATTCGGACCATGAGCCGATGTCAGCGGGGCACAATGTGGCCCATGGCTCCCAGCAGCGATCGGGTACGTGTCATCTGTGTCGCCATTACGGCGGTAACGCAGGCAGTCGCAGCTCCGCTGACCACATGGGCGCTCGGACCGAGGTCCAACACAGGCGCAATCTCAGATGCCAATGTCAGTCCCGTTACTCCGGCAGACTATGCCTTCGGGGTCTGGGGGCTGATCTATGCAGCCTGCCTGGCGCTTGCGATCTATCAGCTCCTACCAAGCCAGCAGGAGCGTGCGGTTCACCGGCTGACTGGTTGGTGGCTTTTTGGTGCCTTCACCACGAGCACGCTCTGGGTGCCGATCTTCGGGACGCGTGCGATCTGGCTCTCCCAGATCCTGATTGTGATCTTGGTTATCTATCTGGTCTTCGCCGCTCGAGGCTTTTTGGTGGTTGGGCCCGCACCCAGCACCGCGGAGGAAGTCTTACTTCGGCTGCCGGTGATGATCTACCTGGGGTGGGCGACCGTGGCAGCGGCGGCCGGCTTTGCCACGACCTTCCGCTCGTGGGGTATGCCGGCGTCAGCGCGATGGGTGAATGAGATCGGGGTTGTGCTGGTAGTCAGCGCCGCCATCATGTCGCTCTTCGTGGTGTCCCGGCTGGTCGCCGTCATCGGCTTCCTGTTAACAGCGTGCTGGGCCTTGTTCGCCGTTGCGGTGGCCACGAGTTCCAATTCAATACGCAATGCCGCGCTGATCGCCATCGTGATCATGTTGGCGGTCGTGTTCGGCCGGACGGTGCGTAGCCCGGATCGTCGAGCGGTGCTCTTTGGGTAAGGCCGATCATCAGCGCTGAATCTGGTGACCGATGATCAAATTCCGACTCTTGCCGACTTTCGACTCTCGTTACGCCTTGATCCGGTAATGCAGATGGACCACGCCGTTGCCAAAGCGGCGCTCGTCCAGTAACTCAAGCCCTATGCGGACATTGTCCGGCAGCACCTGCTTGCCACCTCCAACAGCGATGGGGGCCAGAAACAGATGACACTCATCGACCAAACCGGACTTCAGTGCTTGGGCTGCGAGCGTAGGACCGCTCACGGAAAGATCGCGACTTGCTGCATCCTTGAATTGCCGAATCGCTTCGGGATCGAACTCGCGCTCAATTCTGGTCCTGCCGGTAGAAGCACTCTCCAGGCTGCGTGAGTAAACGATCTTGTCGGCTGCCTGCCAAATCTTGGCGTACTGCTGCCCCGCTGATGGCTCGCCATCGCCGGTCGGTGCGGTCTCCCAGTAGCGCATCACCTCATACATCCCACGCCCGTACAGGTAGGTGCCGATCGGCCGTTCGAGGTGGTTGACGAACCTATGCACCTCTTCGTCCGGTGCGCTCCAGTCGAAGTTGCCCTCCGCATCCGCGACATAACCATCGAGTGAGCAGATCGCCCCATAGATCAACTTGGCCATCATGACCTCCCATGATCGTTGCGCGAAAGAGAGCCAGCGGGCCGCGTAACACGGGCCAAACGGCCCTTCTTCACTCCCACAGCTGATGGATAGCCTTGCTTCAAGTACCCGCGGAGCCTCCTCAGGCCATCCAAACATGACCTCGAGTACGCCGGATTGCCAGCCCGACCAGCGAAGGGAGAACCGTGTCCGACCTCACCGAAGCTTCGAGTCCGTCACTACTGTCGAAAGAGGCACTCAGTGTCGTCCAGGCAACGGCGTCCGTCGTCGCTGCGCATGCCGATGAAATCACCGCACACTTCTATCCCCGGATGTTTGCGGCCCATCCTGAGCTGCTACGGGTCTTCAACCAGGGCAACCAGGCAACAGGGGAACAGAGCAAGGCATTGGCCGGCTCGGTTGTGGCGTACGCGGTGCAACTGATCGATCCTGAGGCGCCGTCATTCGACCACGTCATGCGCCGAATCGCGTATAAGCATGTCTCTCTCGGGATCCGCCCTGAGCAGTACACGATCGTCGGCGAGCACCTGCTCGCTTCGGTCGGTGAGGTTCTGGGTGACGCGGTAACCCCAGAGATTGCAGCCGCATGGAGCGAGGTGTACTGGTTGTTCGCGCTCCAGCTGGTCGCCGAGGAAGCCCGGCTCTATCAACAAGCAAACGTAGATCCCTCTCAGCCGACGCGTCCGTACCGGGTCGTCCGGCGCATCGAAGAAACCGCCGACGTCATCTCTCTCGTGCTTGAGCCAGCCGATGGTGGTCCGCTTCCAGCTATTGCGCCCGGCCAATATGTCTCTGTGTTCGTAAATCTTCCCGATGGCGATCGGCAGCCGCGGCAGTACACGGTGTCCTCTATCGCCGTACGGACCCGCCTACAGATCACCGTGCGACGAGTCCGTGGCGTGGACGGTGCCCCAGACGGCCGCGTATCCAGCCATCTCCATGATCATGTCAAGGTCGGAGATCTGCTCGATGTCAGTGTCCCCGCTGGCGACTTCGTACTGACCCCCACCGAGTCGCCGCTGTTGCTGGCCAGTGCCGGCGCTGGCATCACGACTGTGCTCCCGATTGTCGAACAAATCGCTCGGACCCAACCCCAACGGACAGTCATCGTCGCCCACGCTGATCGCAGAGCACAAGATCACGCTTTACGGGAGATCGTCCTGCATCTCGGTCGAGAGATCGACGAGTTCAGTTCCTACACCTGGTACGAAAGCGTCGATGAGGGCGACACCCGTTCGCGCCGAGGCTTCATGGACTTGACCGACATTCCGCTTCCGAACGACGTTCAGGTCTTCACGTGTGGCCCGTTGCCGTTCATGCGGCTCGTTCGGTCAACGCTGCTATCGCGTGGCGTGCCACCCGCTCGAATCCGCTACGAGGTCTTCGGTCCCGATCTCTGGGCCGCCCAATCCGCGCCGCCCGATTCAGGAACCTAACAGTCGTCACAGCCGGCATATTCAGTGTCTAGTGTCGCGGAGCTAAGTCTCTTTACGCTTCGCGCCGCCCAGGCATGCACCTCGCGGCGTTCTCCTCGGTCGACATACGACTCGGTATCCCTCCCTCGTCGGCCTTGCGATGCACGCACCTGGACGACGCCAAGCGCAAAGGAACTTAGGCTCCACGACACTAGGGCTTGACCAGTCCACCGCAGTAGTCGAGTGCGTAAGCCTCGATACCGGAAACCAGAATCACCTCTCGCCCATGGAAGTGTGAGACGTCGCCCGACGAACGATCTTGATAGTGCCCATGCGGGCCGGACCAGTCAAAGCCGCCCAGGAAGCGCCGTTCCTGATACATCGCCGACAGCGCAGCCTTGATTGTCCTTCCTGCTTTTTCCGCGTCGATCAGATCTGGTCTGAGGATGTAGCCGTAGTAGTTCTCGGCCCAGACCGGCTCATCTCGAAACCAGACTGCCTCTTGCCCAAGGAAGTCCGTGCCGCCGAAATAGCTGTCCCGATACCGCCATTGATCGCTTGCGAACGTGAGGTCATACGAGCCGAGCCGGCTTGGCTGCGCTCTCAGGCCGCTTCCGACATAGGTCGCGCTCTTCGCGCGTACGACGAATCCCTCCAGGTCGGCAGGTATCACAATGGCCTCCTCCGGCTACGTGGATCAGCTAGCGTCCTTGGGCCATCGTCCGGTCGCCTTTGCCGCAGCAACCTCAGCGAGGCCTGCCGGCTGCATACGACCAGCCGCCAGCAGGGCCTCGACCTTGGCAGCGTTGATCCGTGACCAGGGGCTGCCCGGGCGACGAGGTGAGTATCGCTGGAGGAAGTAGCCGCCTTCGTCACTGCGACGCAGACTGTCGATCCAGCCGTAACACAGGCAGACATCGAGAGCTTGATCCGCCGTGACTGTGGTGTGCCCTGAGTTGGCGCGGGCGATCCGTAACCAGAGCTCTCGATATGTCGTGCCGTGCTCGGCAATCCAGGCCTCCCACTGAGCTGCATCGGCGAAGGTAGCGATCTCCATACCGCCTCGCTGCTCGAAAGCGGGGTCACTCATGGACTGCCCTATGCCTCGCAGACGCCGCTGCCGGTAGCGCGAACATCGGCTACCGGTCCGCGAGCGCGGCTGTCGTGCTGGAGGTGATCCAGCGGTTGCCAATCAGCGACAGCAGGGCACCGACCAGCTTTCCCTTGATTCCGTAGCCTTTCCGGACCGCCGTGACTTCAACGCGACTGCCAGTGCCCTCCGGCATGATCGTGTAGTTCCAGCCGCTCCCAGGTGCCCAGATATTGGAGCTCAACGTGACCGCGGAGACAGTGCCAGCTGTGGCATCCCAGGTGTACCGCTCTCGTTCCCAGCTGAGCTTGTTGCCCTCAGTGACCTCGGCCCAGCCCTCGCCGGTGCCGTGCACGACCAAGTTGTCATCATCGATGGCGGGCCAAGCCTCTGCTCTCGTCGGGCTGAAATCGGTAAGGCGCTGCAGAGCTGCCTGAGGTGGGAGGGGTGAACTGACTGACACATGAACAACCGGCAACGGCCTTCCTCCTCAGAGTTCGATCATCAGGGAAGCGGGCGCATGCGACACGATATCCGGCCGGGTTCCGTGCCGTTTGACCACTCGCCGGGCAGGCCAATCTAGTCGGTCAACAGTCTCAGAGCTGCTCAGCACGGCGGGCGGGCGATTCCGACGCTCGCAGCTTTGGGGAGAAGTCAATGATCTGGTATTCGGTGGCCGGCGTTTCGCGGGCGGCGCGGCAGGTCAGTTGGGCGTCGGGACGCCGAACAGAGAGCACTTTTACCCTCACCTTTCGCTGCTGAGGTTCGATCACGAGATCGACGATGGTCTCTGACCCATGCCCCTGGTGCGGCCCGAAGTGCTTGGTCGCCCGCACCGTGACATCCGCGGGCCCAAGCGGTCCGTAGCGCTCGTACGCGGCGATGACAGCTGCCTGGACCGGCGGCAGGAAGCGTGCCATGCCGCGCAGCCGGTCGGTCAGCACGGTGCCGGCAAGGTGTGCTTCGACCGTGGCTAGCGCATTGTCCAGGTCGAGATTGCCGTAGTAGAAACCGTCTGGCAGCACCACCACATTCGGAGCGAACCGATCGCCGCCGATATGTGTGCACTCCCACACCAGTTCCGGCCATCGTGACGCCAGCGCTAAGGCCACTGGACGACCGCGAAGCGCACAACAGACGTCATGTACGCCGTGGGTGCAGACGAGGATCACAGGCTGGGGTGGTTCCATCGGTGGCGCGGACGTGGCAACCATGGCGTCGGCAGCATCCAGCAGATCGTGGTCCTGTCGCCATGGACCGGTCAACGTGGCTGAGTCGAGACCGGTCAGGATCCATCGGCGGGGTGCCCGTCGGTCGATTCGCCCAGGCCGGCGTACGAGCAGGATTCGCGTTGCCGAGCCGGCCTTCTCGACCAACGCCGAGAGGACATCGGAGTCGATCCCGGAGCCAGCGATGGCGTCGATCTTCCAGGGACCCGGATGCTCCAGAAGTAGCCAGCGGCGGGCGGGAGGCGCCGAACCGGCCAACGGATCGGCTCGTGCTCGCGCCGCGTCCGCACACCGGAACGCCGAGTCCGGTTCACTCACTCCACAATCGCCAAGCCGGCGAGCAGCAAGCGCCGCGCAAGATCCAGGCCAAGATCACCAGCCGTCGCCACACCGTTGGCAAGTAATGCCTCGAGCGGCGCAACATCGTCCTCTGTTACCAGGACCTCACCTGCGCGACTTCGCACCACGATGCGCGACCCGTTCTGATCAACAGATAGGGCCAGATGGCGGCGAAGGACGATGCCCGTGTGGACGGTGATCGCGTCGGCATCGCGAAGCTGCTTGAGTGGACCGATCGGCGCCGCACGCTGGTTCAGCCGCGCCTGCTGCAGCAGCGACTCGGACATCTGATCAATATCTGACTGCTTGATGGCGTCCGCGAGTATCGCAGCGACCACGTCGAAGTCCGGACGGATCTCGCTCGGGTCCGACACGTCGACTCCAAGAGTCAGGGAGGTGCGGATCACCGGATCGTCGGCAACGGTCCGCAGGGCCTGCTCCACGAGTTGCTGTGCGAGCGCAAAGCGCGTCCAGACATGGATGCCTAGGGTCAGGTGGGTACTCACACCACCAAGCGCCGTCGCGGCGTGGAGGTACCCCCGAGGGAGGTAGAGGCAGTCTCCCGGCTTGAGCACCGCCTCCATCAGGGGCTGCTCTTCAGTGCGCTTCTCAACCTCGGCTCTGCGGTCGTTCCAGGGCTGATCGCGCAGCGGTGATACCAGGACAGGAGAATGAATGCGCCACTGCTTCTTCCCGTCAATCTGCAGAACAAAGACGTCGTGTACGTCGTAGTGGGCACTGAAGCCTTGGTTCTGTGGCGGCGTCACGTACGCGTTGGCTTGCACCGGATGACTGAGCTCGGCGGCGAGTCTCTGGCAGAACTCGAGAACAGGCGGCCAGGTACGGTGCAACGCTTGCAGCACCAGGGTCGAGCCGTCGGCAAAGAGCTGGACCAGCTTGTCCTCGCTCACCTGGTCAGCGATTCCCGCTCCAATGCCGCCGGGTGCGGTGAAGGCTTTGTCGGCGAGGGTCGCCCCGTTCTTGGCGACCCTCAAGAATGGCGTCCGCAAACCGCGCTGCGACACAAGCTCGTCGATCGCGTTCGCATCGAGCAGTTCTGCAAATCCGCCTTGAAGGTCGACGGCTGGTGACAGCAGCGGTTGCTGGCCCCAGTACTGGCTCGCGAACTCCTCGCGGTCGACGGCAACGAGCCGAGCGAGGACGGAGCGCTCAGCGATCGGCGCCGCCGTCTGCGCCACCATCGGCCCCGCCGTCAGCTCCGCCGTCGGCGCCACCGTCGGCTCCGCCGTCGGCGCCACCATCGGCCCCGCCGTCGGCGCCACCATCGGCTCCGCCGTCTGCGCCACCATCGGCCCCGCCGTCGGCGCCGCCGTCTGCGCCACCATCGGCCCCACCATCGGCTCCGCCGTCTGCGCCACCATCGGCTCCGCCGTCTGCGCCACCATCGGCCCCGCTGTCGGCGCCGCCGTCAGCTCCGCCATCTTGGATGCCAGGAACGCCTGAGGCGCCGCCGTCCGCCGGACCTTCCAGATCCTCGACACCCTCGCTGGGACCCTGTGGTGACTCGCTCATGTGATCCTCCCTAACGTCGCTGTATTGCCCGTTTCCGAGCTCCTTATGCCCGCATGCGCGCTGCTGAAACCAGCGTCTTGAGATGACGCTGTCGACATACTGTCCCACCCCCGCTTCACACCGGGCGTCCGGGGTCACAGAGCGGCTCTCCATGGTCACTGATCTGTGAGTACCCGCGACTAAGGTGCAAGGCGTGGCTGCATTGGGGAATGCGCTTCTGAGTCAGGAAGCGATTATCCAGATGGTGGGCCACGAGGCATTCGCCAGAGCCATGGTTTATGCCAAATCGGGCCACGTCTACGACGTGAATGTCGATTCCGATGCCCTGACGGTCACCGGCCGTGTCAAAGGCACCGTACGAGACGACTACGCCGTCACGGTATTTCTCGCCAGCTCACGATCCGGCTCCGTTAGCGTTTACCGCAGCCAATGCAGCTGTCCGGTGGCGTATGACTGCAAGCACGCGGCTGCTGTGCTGATTGTCGCTCGCCATCTCCTCGCCAGCACAACCGTTCAGCGACCGGAGTGGGAACGGACGCTCGACAAGCTCCTGACTGCCGGTCCGGCTGTGGCCCCTGCTGATGTCGCTCCGTTGGCGCTGGAGTTCGGTGTTGAGAGGATTCCTGCGTTTCGGGGATATCTCGGGCGTCAAGACCTCCGCATACGGCCGGCACGACGGAGTCGAAGCGGCGGATGGGTTCGCTCGGGGATCTCTTGGGATGATCTGGATTTTGTTGCCCGCTCCTACCTGCCCGAGCAGCGCGAGCTGTTGCTGCAGTTCCGCGCGGCCGCCGGAGCGAGTGCACGTTTTGCCATGCCTCGCAGCGCATGGCTTTCGCTTGGCACCGTCAGTAGCGCCTTTTGGGGGCTGCTGGACCAGGCCGCCGGTGTTGGTCTCACCATCCTGGCCGCCAAACCCCTTCTCGGCCCGGTCCGCACCCAGCAGCGCGCGTCGGTGGTCCTCGACGTTCGCCACGACCCAGCCCTCGGCGTGCTCGTCGGTCCTCGAGTACTGCTTGATGATCAGGAGCTCGACCTCTCATCACTCGGTGTTCTCGGCGATCCGGCCCATGGAATCTTCTATGCCGACGACGAGGTTGCGGGCGTACAGAAGCTGATCGTGGCGCGGCTGGATCAACTGCTGAGTCGGGAACTGCGGCAGCTTGTCGTTGACCCTCACTCACTAGTGATTCCGCCCGAGGATGAGGCTCGGTTCTTGACCGACTTCATTCCGCGGCTAAGACAGAAAATGAGCATCACGTCGGCCGACAGATCCGTTCGGCTGCCCGACTATGTCGAACCGATCCTGGGCCTGGTCGTGCACTTCCGACCAGAGCATCGCGTGCGCCTTGACTGGTTGGTGCATTACGAGACCCCGGACGGTACTCCGACGTTCGCACTTGACGAGCCACCCGAGCGGGGAAGCATCCGTGATCCTGCCGAGGAACAGCGCAAGCTGGCGGCGCTGCCGCTGCCGTACGCGGACATCCCGCAGCTGGCCCACCGCAGCAAGGAACTGCCGCAGCAGACGGCTGCGCACGTGTTGCTGGATGGCGTTGCGGCGTTGACCTTCGTTGAGCGGGTGCTGCCGCAGTTGGAGTCCGCCGGCGTCCAGGTCAGGCTGGAGGGAGAAGTACGGGACTACCGCGAGACCAGCTCACAGCCGAGCGTTCAGCTTGCTGCAGTCGAGCGTGCCGACTCCGCGGACTGGTTCGATCTACGCATCAAGGTCTCTATCGACAGCGAGGCGGTTCCCTTCGAGGATCTGTTCGTCGCCCTGACCGAGAACAGAGATTTCTTGATCTTGGACACTGGGGTCTACTTCTCCTTGGATCGACCGGAATTCGTGCAACTGCAGGAGCTGATCGAGGAGTCCAAAGCTCTACAGGATCGGCACCGGCCGGAGCTGAGCATCAGTCGATTCCAGGCAAGCCTGTGGGACGACCTGACCAACCTGGGTGTGGAAATTGATCAGTCGGCTCGATGGGAGCAGGCCGTACGCGGGCTCAGGGACGTCTCCGCGATCGATGATGTCGAGGTTCCCGGAACGCTGCGGGCGACGCTGCGGCCGTATCAGCTCGATGGTTACCGCTGGCTGAGTTTCTTGTGGAGCCATCAACTGGGCGGCATCCTCGCCGACGATATGGGCTTGGGAAAGACCCTGCAAACACTCGCGCTCATTTGCCGTGCCCGGCAGATCCGCCCTGAACAGCCACCTTTTCTCGTCGTGGCGCCAACCAGTGTGGTCTCCAACTGGTGTAGCGAGGCTGCCCGGTTCGCTCCTGATCTTCGAGTGGTGTGTCTCACCGAATCTGAGTCGAAGCGCGGCGCACGGAGTCGCGACGCTGTCGCGGCCGCGGACCTCGTGATCATCTCCTATGCCCTCTTGCGGATCGACAATGCCAAGCTGGCCGAGATGGAGTGGTCTGGACTGATCTTGGACGAGGCGCAGTTCGTGAAGAACCATCGGGCCAAGACCTACCAGTTCGCCCGCCGTATCGCTGCACCGTTCAAGCTGGCGATCACCGGCACCCCTTTGGAGAACAGCCTGATGGACCTCTGGGCGCTGCTTTCGATCACCGCACCGGGGCTCTTTCCGGATCCTGATCGCTTTTCGGAGTACTATCGCCGACCGATCGAGCGCAACATGGATGCCGCTCGACTGCACCAGCTACGCCGGCGGATCCGACCCGTGATGCTGCGGCGCACCAAGGAGAGCGTCGCTGCGGAGCTGCCGCCCAAGCAGGAGCAAGTCGTCGAGGTCGAGCTGCACCCCAAGCACCGGAGGATCTACCAAACGCATCTGCAGCGGGAGCGGCAGAAGGTCCTGGGCCTGATAGAGGACCTCGATCGCAACCGGTTTACCGTGCTCCGATCCTTGACGCTGTTGCGACGCCTCAGCCTCGACCCCGCCTTGGTCGATGACGCTCACTCCCAGGTGCCGGCAGCAAAGGTCGAGGTGCTGCTCGAAGACCTGAGCGAGTTGGTCCGAGAAGGCCACCAAGCACTGGTCTTTAGCCAGTTCACAACCTTCCTGACCAGGATTCGCACGCGCCTGGCCGAGGCAGACATCTCCTACGCCTACCTTGACGGCAGGACCCGAAACCGGCAGCGGGTGATCCAACGGTTCCGGGACCAGGCCGCGTCGGTGTTCCTGATCAGCCTTAAGGCAGGCGGCTTCGGGCTCAATCTCGCCGAGGCCGATTACTGCTTCGTGCTCGATCCGTGGTGGAACCCAGCTATCGAAGCCCAGGCCGTGGATCGTACACATCGGATCGGTCAGACCAAGACCGTCATGGTGTACCGGCTGGTGGCACGAGACACCATCGAGCAGAAGGTGATGGACCTGAAGGCGCGCAAAGAGGAGCTGTTCGCATCGGTCGTGGGCGGTGACGCCTTGGCCGCTGCAGCGCTCACACCCGAAGTGATACGGGGACTTCTCGGAACCTAGAAAATTGCTGTAGCGTAGTCCGCGCCATGCAGCAGGAATCAGCGGGGGGCTTGCTTTGTCGGTAACCCAGATCCCGGTCAGATGTCCACTTTTTGACATGTCCAGAAGGGGACAAATGACCGTCTGGGGGTCGACACATTTTGGCGCCTTCGCTAATTTCTTGCTGTGTCAGGAGTTGGTTAGCCAACAAATGACGGGCATCGCCCTTCGACAGCGTTCATCTTGAACGTTCCTCAATGGGGGAGGGAACGTCGGGGTGTGGTCGGGTGAGTGGTCTTCACGCTGCTTGTGAGGCGCGCAAACGCGTTTCGCAGTCAGCGAGTAGAGCACCCGCTGTTTGGCCCACGGCCGCTCACGCTCGGGGAATTGCTCGTGCCTCTCGCCTCTGGTGGGAGGCACGAGTGTTTTCTGGGAGCGTGCTGAGTTTTCTGGGAGCGAGCTGAAGGAGGCGCGCGCCAGCCGTGTGGCCGGCAGCTCCACGCGCGACTCAGAGCCGGTTATGGGCACGTTGAGGCCCGGTGTGCACACTCCACCCGATCTCGCGGCGCGAGTAGCGTGCGGTCCAGCAGATATGAGTTCCGAGGGCGAAGGAGCTTGGGATGGGCGAACGATCGATCGCACGCACCGATGATGTGGCGCGGCTTCGTGGCGGGTTCGACGGGCAAGTCTTGCTGCCCGATGAGGAGGGCTACCACGACGCAAGGCGGGTCTGGAACGCGATTGTCGACCGCCAGCCGGGGATAATCGCCCGCTGTGCGAGCTCCTCTGACGTCGTGGCTGCGGTGCGCTTCGCCGCCGAACGGGATCTGGAGATCGGAGTCCGATGCGGCGGCCACAGCGTTCTCGGCCTGTCGGTGCCCGAGGGCGGGCTGATGGTTGACCTGTCACTGCTGCGCTCTGTCCGCGTCGACCCAGACCTGCGCCGCGCTTGGGTGGCGGGCGGAGCGGTGCTGGGTGACTTGGACCGTGCGTCCCAGCCGTCCGGGCTCGCGACCACATCCGGCAACGTTTCCGACACTGGAGTGGGCGGGCTCACGCTGGGCGGCGGAATGGGCTGGTTGGCGCGGCAATTCGGCCTGGCCTGCGACAATGTGACCCGCTTCCAGGTAGTGACCGCCAGCGGTGAGCTTGTGGAGGCGAGTGAGGCGGTAAACCCCGAGCTGTTCTGGGGGCTGCGCGGTGGCGGCGGGAACTTCGGGGTGGTAACGGAGTTCGAATTCGAGCTTCATCCGGTGGGGACTGCTGCGCTGATCGCCGACCTCTTTTACCCGCTCCAGGACGCGCCGAGAGTGCTGCGCGGTTGGCGTGAGCTGATCAGAGAGGCGCCACGGCAGGCCACCCTCATGGCGTGGACTGGCACCGCTGGCGATTGGACGTTTCTGCCGGTGGAGCATCGCAACAGCCCGCTGGCAAGCGTCGGATACGTCTGGGTGGGCGAGCCGGAGCAGGGGCGCGAGCTCCTGCGGATGCTGCGCGGCCTGGCCCCGCCGCTTGCTGAACGGGTCGACGAGCTGACGTACCTGGAGCTGCAGACCATCGACGACGCCAAGCATCGCCAGCGGCTGCGGCGCTACTGGAAGGGCCACTACCTCCGTGAGCTCGCCGATGACGCGATCGAGGCGTTCCTGGCGCGCGAAGAGGCCGGCGACGGCAATCCTGAGCTGCTGCCGTACGGCGGCTTTCAAAGCTACGGCGGCGCGATCGCCGATGTGGGCGATGACGAGACCGCATTCAGCCATCGCGATGCGCTGATCGAGTTCGTGGCCGTCGCGGCCTGGGCGGACCCGGCGGAGGACGAGGCGAGGATGTCGGCCGCCCGGCACTGGGCCACCGCGATCGAACCGTTCGCCAGTGGCGTCTACGTGAACGACCTCGCCGACGAGGGAGAGGCGGGCGTCCGCCGCGCGTATACCCCGCGCAAGCTCGCCAGACTCGCGGCGCTGAAACAGCACTACGATCCCGACAACCGCTTCCACCTCAACCACAACATCCGGCCCGAGTAGCGAACGAGCGCTGGATCCGACGTTAGGTGCATCGAGACGGCGGGCGGGTGTCCGATCGACGAGTGCAGTTCAGAATGCCCGGAATACGGGCGCGACAGTGCGACTGCGTGCACCCTCATAGGCGGCGAGGATCAGGCCGAGTACCTCGATACCTTCCTTTTCGGTGTGCAGCGGACGTGTGCCAGAACTCAAGCAGTCGGCGAAGTGTCCGATTTCGGACACATAGGTATCCACGTCGTCGAAGTCATAGGTCTGGCTGCCTGATCCGCGGAGGGTTACGACGAGCGACCGTCCGTCGCTGAGCAGCGAGCCGCGCTCTCCGACAACCGAGAACTTTTCGGTGCCCGGGGGCGGGTCGTACGCCCAGCTCGTGACCAGGTGGCCGACGACCCCATTGTCGAAGCGGACCAGCACCTGAGCCGAGTCCTCGCCCTCCATGAAACGCAGCCGGTACCGAGACAACAGCGCAGTGGCCTCGACTGGTGAGCCGCCTGCCAAGTGAAGCATCAGATAGGTCGGGTGGTAGCCCGTGTCGATCAGCTCTCCGCCGCCACTGGTAGCTGCGGCCGCTCGCCAGCCCATGTTCTGCGGGTCGAAGTCGTTGTAGAAGCTGTCCGTGGTGCGAACCTCATAGACAGTGCCGAGAATGCCCTGATCCACCAGCTGCTTTGCCTTGGCAACCGGCGGCAAGAAAAGTTGGTTGTGGGCGCACATCAACGTCACACCCGCTTCCTCGATCGCCATCCGCACTCGCTCAGCCTCCTGTACGGTCAGGCAGAGCGGCTTCTCGCACAAGATGTGTTTTCCTGCCACAGCAGCGGCGATGATCGCGTCTGCGTGAAGGTAGTGCGGCAGGCAGATGTCGACAGCGTCGATGTCTGCTTCCAAGATCATCTGCCGAAAGTCGAGGTACGCGACGGCGCCGAGCTCGGCAGCACGCCGTCGAGCAGTCTGGTCCACGACGTCGGCCACGGCGGTCACCTCGATCGCATCGGCGTAGGTACGGTAGCCCCGGATATGAGCGTCCGCGATGCCACCGCCGCCGATTAGTCCGACCTTGATCATGTTGTACCGATCGAATAACCGACAGTCGTTCGAGTCGCGGCCGAGGTGTTGGCCGCCGATACGAGGCGGCTGAGCTCGACCGCCCGCGCCAGGTTGTCGTCCGCCCGAGTGCCGTCCCGGATATGAGTCACCCACTGGGCGAACGGGTCAGTATCGTCGTCAGGTACAGCAAGTGGCTGCCATGCGTCCGATCCGGCGTCCCGGATCCGCAGCAGGTTTTCGGTGCTGTCGTACGCCAGGCTGGCCTGGGTGCCGTGGATCTCGATAGTGAACGGGTCTCGACTGAGGAATCCGGTTTCCGAGACGCCAATCGCACCACCGTCGTATCCAAGGGCGACCACCGCCTGATCTTCAACCTGGCGGCTGGTGAACGAGCCATAGATTGCGCTCACCGTGGCCGGAGACGTGCCCAGGATCAGCTGGGTGAGATAGACCGGATGACAGCCAAGGTCGCTGAGGGCGCCGCCGACAGCAGCGATGGAGTCGTAGAAGCGTTCCGGGAGCCAGCCAGCGATAGCACCGTCGTGAGACAGCCGTATCCGGCAGTAGGTCGGCTCGCCGAGGCGTCCGTGGCTGAGCTGTTCGACGATCGCACGGGTATATCCGTGGTAGAGCCGGGGGAGTGACACCACCAGAGCAACGTCAGCCTGGTCGGCCGCAGCGATGATCGCTTCGGCTTCGGCGACGGTTGGTGCAAGGAGTTTCTCGGTGAAGATGTGCTTGCCGGCATTGGCAGCACTGATCATGATCGCGTGATGTTGATTGGTTGCTGCAGTGACAGTGACGGCATCGACGTTGTCGGCGGTGAGTAGGTCGTCGAGGTCGTCGCAGAAGGCAGTATCGAGGCTCTCGGCGGCCGCCTGGCCTCGAGCCAGGTCATCATCCCAGACGGCGACCAGTTTCGTCTCCGGGTGCTGGCGTACCCGGTCGGCATATTCGGCAGCATGCACATGCCAGAATCCGAGGACCGCTACCTTGATCGGGTTGGGCACGGGGGTCCCTCCTCGAGACTTGGACATGTTGGCGTCGCGTTCTCACTGGGCGGCTCCACCGTAGCCGTGATGGCACTGTGGTGCCCGTAGGACGCGGCCAGATCCATCCACCGCGTGCGAACGTCGTCTGGTCTAACTAATAGCGACGGACAGTTCCAGCCGTGACGTACTGCCGTCGGCTTGCCCGCCGATGCAGCAGCCAAGCGGCCAGCACTCCACCGATGGCGCCGCCGAGGTGGGCTTGCCAGCTGATCCCTGTGTTGCCTGGGAAGACGCCCCAGATCAGGCCCCCGTACACGAGCAGCACCAGCACAGCTATCACGACTTGTGCTGGACGGCGGGACCAGATACCCCGGGCCAGAAGGTATGTGAGCCAGCCGAAGATGAGTCCGCTCGCACCGAGGATGATCGTGTTCGGCGGCGTCAGGAACCAGGCCGTCATACCAGAGATCACAATGATGATCAACGAGGAGACCAGCCATCGGGCCATGCCGCTGAGCAGCACCAGGAATCCGAGCACAAAGAAGGGCAGCGAGTTGCTGATCAGGTGATCCCAGCCAGCGTGCAGGAAAGGAGCCGTAAAGATCTCCGGCATGCCGTCAACTTCATGAGCGTGAATGCCGAACTGGTCCAGCTGATTGCCGCTCAGCTGATCAAGTAACTCCAGAACCCATAGGCCAGCGAGCAGGATCACCATGACCAAGGCGGCCAAGCCGGCGCGCGGGGGCACCGTACGTTCGACCATCGTCTACCTTTCGTGTCCTCGTCACGAGGCGGTGCCCGCCGGGCGACCGCTCCTCGCGTCCAGCCTGCCTGGCAACCCCAAACCGGTGCAATCACTGGTCCAGTGCCTGGCTAAAGCTGTATCAGATCCCGTTGGGATGAGAGTAGCGATGCATCATGCCGTGCCACGGCCAGCCTGGAGGCCCGATTTGGAGCCTGTGCCCAAACCCTCTTGCCAGCTGCTTCGAATTGATCGTGAGGAGCCGATGCCAGTCGTAGCCAGTTGAGCGGGCGCCTCTGATCATGTGAAGGGTCGTGACGGGTAGCACCGTCGAACACGAGGTTTGGAGGGTGCGATGTACACGCCTTCCGAACTCGTGTCCCAGCAAGGCCGATTCGCTGGCGCCGATCTGGTTCGACAGCGCGGCCCAGTTGCTGAGCTGGCTCAGATCTGTCAGGCGTGGGGAGCGGCAATCGCAACCTTGCACACCGCAGCAGTTCGCCGTGCATCGGCACCACTCGCAGTGCGGCCCTGGGTGATCGATCCAGAGCACGTGACGGCCTCAGTGAGACGCAAGGCAAGCGGCTTCGGGTATGCGGCGGTGGTCAAGGCATACGAGTCCTCTCGTGACCTGCGGGCCGCGGCGAGCGAGGTTGATGCGCGCTGGACCGAGCTGCATTGGATCCATGGGGACCTGAACGCATCCAATGTCCTGGTGGAACATCGACCGGCGCTGCGAGTCAGCTTCATCGATCCTGAGGATGCCGGTCTCGGAGATCCGGCATGGGACCTGGCCTCGGCCATCGACATGGTCGTTTGGTTGGCGCCACGCTGGGGTGCAATGCCACAGCCGCTGGTGGACTACCTCCTGCTGGGATACCGGCGAGCTGGCGGACCTGGTCGACTGTATCCGGCCATCCAGGCCGTGCACGCAATGGCGACTGCCGTCTGGGTCGCAGACTTGCCAGACGAAGTGACCGGGGCGGAGCACACCCAGGCGGACCTGGCTTTCTGGCTAGGTCGGGCTCGGGAGCACGCCGCGCGTGTCGGCCGCCTGATGGCTGTCGCTTAGCGGTCCTTAAGCCAGAACCGTGGTGCCCAGCAGACGCCCGATGAGGAACGTTGCCGCGAGCGCGATCGCGCCGCCGATCACCACCCGAATGGTCGGCCGCAGAATCGGACTGCCGCCGAGGTACGCGCCGGTTGCGCCGGTGATCGCCAGGGCGAGTAGCACAGCAACAAATGTGGCCGGAACGCGCATCGTATCGGGAAAAACGATGATGGCCAGGATTGGCAGGAGACCTCCGATAACGAAGGCGACGGCAGAGGCATACGCCGCCCGCCATGGACTGACGATGTCCTCCTGATCAATGTTGAGTTCGGCTTCCAGATGCGCCGCAAGAGCGTCACTCGCCGTCAACTCTTCGGCCACTTGACGTGCGGTCTGCGGACTCAGCCCCTTGTCCTGATACAGCTGGGTGAGCTCGGCCAGCTCCTCGTGAGGCATCGTCGCCAGTTCAGCCTTCTCCTTGGCGATCAACGCTCGCTCACTGTCGCGCTGGCTGCTTACCGACACATACTCCCCGAGAGCCATCGAAAGAGCGCCGCCGACCAGTCCCGCAACGGATGCAGCGAGGATGGGCCCGAGCTGCGGCGTCGCACCGGCGACGCCAACCGCAATCGCCGACACCGAGACGATGCCATCATTCGCACCGAGCACTCCAGCCCGCAGCCAGTTGAGCCGGTTCGCAAGGCCCCCAGAGTGCGGCTCGCCAGCGTGCTTAGCCTTCACTTCCGCCACGCCGCCGAGTTAAGCACGACAGCTGGCGAACGGCTAGGAGGTGTCTCCTGAGACTCCTACCTAGCGCTCAGCTTCCAGCCGTGGTTCACTGCATGCTGATCTCGGAAGGTCAGGAATGACGGTCGGCTACTCAGGCACACCACTGCCGAAGAAGTTGGGCATCAAGCCGGGCACGTCCATCGCGCTGCTGAATGCGCCGCCCAACCTCGATACCATCCTCGGCGAGCTGCCAGAGGGCGTGACCACCAGCCGCCGGCTGACTGGGCATCGGGATCTGGTGTTGATCTTCATCACCCGCCAGGTGGACCTTGCCTCCCGCCTCTCCGCCCTGACCTCGACAATCGCGCCGAACGGCATGATCTGGGTGGCCTGGCCCAAGCGGGCGAGCAAGATCGACACGGATATGACCGAGGACGTCATTCGGGACATCGTGCTGCCCAACAGCGGGCTTGTCGATGTCAAGGTTTGCGCGATCGACCATGTCTGGTCGGGATTGAAGCTGGTGATCCGCAAAGAGCTTCGCTAGGGACATGAGCCCGGACGTTGCCGCGCTTCGAACGTCGGAGTCGCTCCCAGCGCGACATGCGCGGAAGTGCCCAAGAGATCAGTCAGGGACCTTGAGTGCGGTGACCGTCTGGTTCGAATCGTCGCTCATCAGCAGCGTCGCCTCGCTCTGAGGCATATCGAACGCGATCGTGCCACGAACCCGCTCGCCTGGGCGGAGGATGCCAGTTTCCAGCATGGCATCTCCGGCTCCTTCGATTGCTGTCTCGAAGAGTCTGCCGGTTTGGTCGAAGACCTGGAAGTTGTACGGGTCATAGTCCACCGAGCCGGCGGTGCAGGTCAGTTCCACCTCGACCCGGAGGTAACTACCAGACGCCGGCGGCACCGGCCCGGTGGTCAGCCAGGAATGCCTGATCAAGACCAGCTGGCCGCTTCCTTCGCTGGTTGTGAACTCAATCCTGTCGCCTTGAGTAGTGGCCTGCGGAACGGGTTGTGTGCTGGCAACTGGAGCCCGGACCTGGGTATCCGCGCGGTGCGCGACGAGGCTGGCCGCCGCCACAATCACCGCTACCACAAGGATTGTCGCCACCGAGATGACGGTCGGAAGCCTGGATGTGCGCTTAGCCATCGACTTGGCGGAACGAGTCGCCAGCGGCGGCCTAATGGGCGGCGTGTCACCTGGGGCGGGCGCCCAGGGCACGAAGGACGGCCCGCTGGGCGTCGGTCCCATACCGGTGCTCTCTGAACCGCTGGGCTCGTCCATTTCAGACCACGGTAGCGCAGGATTGGCGCTCTGCCGAGACCCGCCATTTGCGGCCGGCTCTCCGACGTTGTCCACAGGAGCACTGATCGGATAATCCCCTGTCCACAGATCTGCGGACGCCTGCACGTTTGGGTTGTGGGTCCGCAAGCTCACGACATGGCACGTTCGAGGAAATCAGCACGAAGGCGACGCCGCCAGTCGCCACAGACACGACTCAAAGTCCGCCGGCCAGACGAGCTTCTCGCCATCATCCCCTACATGATCGGGTTCCATCCTGATGAGTCGGTCGTCGTGGTGGTGGTCAGTTCCGGACGAATCAGGCTGATGGCCCGGATGGATCTTCCGGCAGAGTCGGCTAGCGATGAGCTGGCCGAGCGGATCGACCGCCTGGCCAGGCAGCACGAGGCTCACGCTCTCGCTCTGGTGGCGTACAGTGCCGCCTCCTTGCCGGCAAACCGGCTGCTCACCCGGCTGATGGATCGGCTCGGGACGCACAAGCTCACCGACGTGCTCTACGTCGGGCACGGTCGGTGGTGGTCACTTATCTGTGGCGATGAATGCTGCCCGCTCAACGGAACGCCGTTCGACCCCAGGTCTCACGCCATGTCAGCGGAGGCAGTTTTCGCCGGGCTTGGCGCTCGGGCGAGCCGGCGGGAGCTCGAGGCGTCTGTGGGCGGTCCGTCGGAGGCAGAGCTGCTGCGCCTGGAGGCCCTGGCTGACGCGCTGCGCACCGAGCTGGATCAGCTCGAGGATCCAAGCGCAGAGGTACGCCTCTTAGCCACCATCGTGGCGGATGCGACATCCGAGGCGGATGTTGGCGACGAGCGGAACTGCCTGCTGCTCGGGCTGCTAGTGACCGATATCCGCCTTCGTGACTTGGCTTGGGCGCTGATAAGTCCGGCTGACGCCGAGGATCACGTCCGGCTATGGGGCAGCGTGGTGGCGCAGGTGCCGCCGAGGTTGGCCGCTGCACCGCTGTGCCTGCTGGGCATTGCCGCCTGGCTCAGCGGAGGCGGCGCGTTGCTGAACTGCTGCTGCGAGCGGCTGGCACAGGTCGCTCCGCAGTACTCCCTCGGGAGGCTGCTCGCCGAGATTAGTGACCGGGCTCTGCCTCCATCTGAATGGCAACAGATCGGAGGTGAGATACAGGCAGAACTGCGCGCTGAGCTCGGACTGCTAGCCGGGTAGCAAACTCCGCTCACCAACGGAATCCAACCCACCCTGGCCGGTGCGCGAACCACTAGGTTGGGTCCATGACTCGCTTCGTGGTTTGCGGAGAGACCCTGATCGACCTGGTCCAGGCAGACGCCGGCAGTGATGACTCGTTCAGCTCTACGTGGCTGGCTCTGTCGGCAGGCGGTCCGATGAACTCAGCGGTCGCCTTGGGCAAGCTTGGCGCCGACACGCACTTCCTGGGTCGGTTGTCGAGAGATGCCTTCGGGCGGCAGCTGCGCCAGCACATTCTCGAAGCGAACGTCAAACTTGATCTTGCTACCGAGTCTTCGCAGGCTACCTCCATCGCGGTCGTCAGTCTGGATGATCAGGGAGTCGCCAGCTACACGTTCCACTTCCAAGACACAGCGAACTTCGGCTGGCAGATTGACGACTTGCCGGAACTGGCCAACGACGATTGGCTGCACATCGCGTCGTTGTCATGCATCGTGAGTCCGGGTGCGGAGGTGCTCCTCGACTGGATGCGGGACATCAAGTCGGGGGTTTCCTACGACATCAACGTCCGGCCGAGCGTGATCATTGATCCCGACGTCTACTGGACCAAGGTGCAGCCCTGGCTGCGCGTGGTTGGTCGGCGTCAAGGGATCGTCAAGGCGAGTGATGAGGACATCAAGTTCCTTGCCAAGGCAGAGGCCAGCGGCGCCGAGCAGGGCGACGGCGATCCCGTCGAGCTCGCGGCCACCTGGGTCGACCAGTACGGGCTGGGGCTCGCAGTGATCACGCTCGGACCCGGCGGCGGAGTCGCCATCGATCAAGGCGGCAACATCACTCGAGTTCCTGGCTTCCCGACCAAGGTGGTCGATACGGTCGGTGCCGGCGACACGTTCATGGCCGGGTTCCTCGATGGCTGGGTGAAGTTGAACCTGGGGCTCGCGGCTTCCTTGGAACGCGGCGCGGCGGCCGCCTCCATCGTCTGCTCCAGGCGAGGCGCGCAGCCGCCGACGTCAGCGGAGGTCGACGACCTGATCGCAGAGCGGACCTGACCGAAGCTGCGAGCGTCGGAAATCGCGCCTCCGACGTACGGAGCTCAGGCTGGCGCGCCGCTGTCCTGGACGAGCGAGTGAGCAGACACGCCTTTCGTCTCCGAGCACAAACGTGGTCAAAAGGCATTGCACAGTCGGCCGTGTTAGTGCCGGAGGCATAAACGGCCACGCTATGGAGCTGGCCATGTCGGACCATGGCGACGTGGCCCGACCGTCATCGGGACACGGGACACGCCTTTCCGTTCGCGATCCTCCGGGCTCCTTCAGGTTTGGCCGGGACCGCGCCCCCGGTAGGCCCCGGAAACTGTGCTGTTGAGTTCGTTACGGAGTCGGCTCCGGCGATGCTGGCGCGCTGGACGGGCCGTCCGAGCTATGTCCCCGTCAGTCCCCTGCCTTCAGCCAACAAAATGGCATCGGCTACCAACCCCCAGCCGGTTGCCATCTACTTCCCGGTGCTGTCCGGTCCGTTGACCGTGAGAAACGATCACCACTTCCTGCCGAACTCGATGACAGCTTGTCCCATCCATGCATCAAGATCAGCATGTGACCGTTGCCGCATCGGGATCCTCATCGTGCCAGGCAATGATCTCCGGCGCGGCCTCGCAAGAGCAATGGTTGCGACGTAGTCCCGCACAACGCTGCGCAGCTTGGAATTGTCGAAGATCATCGAGTGTGCGCTGCCTCCGCAGCGTGGATCAAACGGTCCGTGAATGCCGCAAACGGAACCTCTTACACTGTCAATCCGATTGCCCACACGCCGCACACACCATGCCCCGACTAGGGCAGAGAGGCCCTGACTTGATTTACGGACCCAATGCTTCGACCGGTGAGAGACTACGGTGCCGCGCTCGATCTGGTTCCCCAACTCCTGCCGCCTCAGGACACTAAACTTCGGTCGTGGTGGTCTGCGCTAAATGCGGACGCGAGAGCCCGGATGATTTTGGGTTCTGTCCTTTCTGCGGCGCCCCTTTGCAGGCAGCCGCGCAGCCGCGCCAGGTCCGCAAGTTCGTCAGCGTGCTTTTCTGCGACCTGACGGGTTCCACCGCGCTTGGCGATCGCACTGACCCGAAGGCGCTGCGGGCGGTCATACGCCGGTACTACGACAACGCCCGAGCGGTCCTCGAGCATCACGGCGGAACGGTCGAGAAGTTCGTCGGAGACGCTGTGATGGCTGTTTTCGGCATCCCGGTCGCGACCGAGGACGACGCACTGCGGGCAGTCAGAGCAGCCGTCGAACTTCGTGACGCCGTGCAGGACCTCGGTCGCCAAGCACGGATCTGGAGCAGGACGAGATCGTCGGCTACCACCTCGAGCGTGCCGTGCGCTACCTTCGCGAGCTCGGGTCCGACGACTCGCGTGTCGCACAGCTCTCCAACCGGGCGGGACCGCGGCTATCAGCCGCCGGCCTGGCCGCCTACGAGCGGGGCGATCAGTCCCATCGTTACATCGAGATGTTGCAGCAGACCGGATCGCACATGGAAGCGATACACATCATGAGCGGGCTGTCGTTCGTCGCCTGGGTTGACGGAGACTTGGCAGTCAGGGAGCAGATCGAAGAAGGGGTGATCGAGGAGTACGAGCGCATCGGTGACCGCAACTACCTGGTCGCCCTGCTCGGTGAAGCGGCGTTGAACAAGAGCAGGCTGGGGCGTCCGGAGGAGGCTCTCGAGATCGTCGCGAACGCCCGGCGGATCGGGAGCGAGGAGGACATCGGGGACCAGATCCGGCTCGACCTGGCCGAGGCGCATGCGCGAGCGAGGCACGGCGAGCAGGCCGCGGCCAGGTCGTCGCTCGAATCCGCGCGGATCAGGGCAGCGGGAACCCGGATGACGTTCCTGAACGACGAGATCGATGTGGTCGAGGGCGAGATGGAAATGATGGCGGGAAACCGCGCTCGGGGGATGGAGCTCGCCGACCGCCTCGAGGCTCAGTCCCGTGAACTCGGCCTTACACGGTATGCCGAAGCGCTCCGGCGCACGGTTGTCTCAGCCAGCGTTGATTGATGGCCGGAACGCGCGCGCGTCTGTTGCTTTACGGACCGTATCGCGACTCGGTGCCGAGCGCTTCGGTGACGACGATCAGCACCGACGTCGCTGCGAACAGGTCCGACATGCTCGAACAGATGTTCCGGCACACCGCGCCACCGCTCAGCGAAGGTCTTGGCATAGCAGAGATCGCTCAACCAGGCGTCGTCGCCGGGCTGGCCGGAATTCCCGCTGCCGCGGTCACCGCATCGACCGCTTCCCGGGCACGCGGGGGGCCAGGTGCCGAGCCATCGACCTCGGTCACGTAGAACGTGTCGATGGCCTGGCCGGCGAGGGTACTGATGTGGGCCGATCGGATCGATAGCTTGATCTCACTGAGGGATCGCCCGAGCGCATACAGCAAACCGGCGCGGTCGCCTGTCCGGACCTCAATCACAGCCGCCGTCTCGCTGGCATCACGGATCAGCTCTACGTAGGGGTGGGCTACCGCGCCACTGCCATGGGCGCGGGACTCACGACGTTGCACCGGTTTCAGGATGCCCGTCTCACCTGCTTCCAGGCGGATCAACTGCTTGACCAGGTACGCGGCGTCGGGCAAGTCAGTCGGCACTTGCTTGTCGACTCGCCAAGTGTTGACTGCCACTCCTTCGACCGTGTGGAGGACAGCCGACCGCACTTGCACCGAGTGCGAAGCCAGCAAGCCCGCTGTGTCGCTGAAAAGACCCAGCCGGTCGGTCGCCGCTATGACAAGTTGCACACCGCCGGGTTGACTTTCCACGCGGATCCGCGGCCTACCATCCAGTTGGACCGATCGAGCCAATCCCAGGTCGACTAGCTGCGTGACATGCGCCGGGGTTGCCTCATCGACGAGCAGCCCTTCAATGTGATCGGCCAGGCTGTTGATCAGCTGTGCCCGCCACGGCGACCAGGCCGCCGGACCTGCCGCTCGGGCGTCGGCCTCGGTGAGACAACGCAGCAGGTCAAGGATGTCCACCCGGCCCCGGACGGCCTCGACAAGGGCGTCCAAGGTGGCCGGGTCGGCATGGTCCCGTTTGGTGGCCAATCCCGCGAGGGTGAGGTGGTGCCTCACCAGGTGCTCGACGAGCTCTGCGTCAGTTTGGTTCAGCCCGATCGCCTCGACCGCTGCACGGGCGATAGGTGCGCCGCGGGCAGCATGGTGGACACCAGCGCCTGGCAGCTTGCCTATGTCGTGGAACAGGCAGGCCAGCAGCAAGATATCCGGCCGATCAACCCGGGTGAGATGACGCTGCGCCTCAGCCACTGTCTGTACAAGATGCCGGTCCACAGTGTGTCGGTGGACCGGATTGTGCTGAGGTCGAGCCCGAATCGGCTCCCAGGAGGGAATCCATC
The DNA here is from genome assembly GCA_963836855.1 of uncultured Actinomycetota bacterium. Lineage (GTDB taxonomy): Bacteria > Actinomycetota > Actinomycetes > Propionibacteriales > Propionibacteriaceae > Microlunatus. The sequence continues at coordinate 60,771 of CAWILN010000029.1, forward strand.
TGCTTGTGCATCCGGCAAGGTCGAGGGCCTCCCAGACCGGCACGACGTTGGGCCCAGTGGCGAGCATGTCCAACAACGCATCTCGACACGCTTCGGGCCACGGCGTCGGCGGGGCCTCTCCGTGCTTGCCGAGGTTGTCAGCGGTCACGGGGGAAAGGACCAGCCCGCGCTGCGCGGCGAGGGCACCTGCACGGAGACCAACAAGCGGATCGCTTGCAGTCGTCCCGTGGCCAAGTCCCACCTCGCCAGAGTGGATGATCAGTCCGTGCTCGGCCCGGATGTAATCGGGTTTGCGCTCCCGCTTGATGAAGCTGAGAACGCGATGTTGTGGGAGTGCCTGACGGGCCGCCCGCACGGTGAGGTCCACAGCATGTCCGATGCGCCGGGCGGCCAGGCTGACGTCACGACGAAGATCATCAGGCTCGGAATAACCCAGGCGGTTTGCTACCGCCTCCGTCTCGCTGGAAATCAGCCGGTCGAGAGTGCGCCCTGACGCCAGATGCAAAGCGTCGCGGACGTCGAGCAGCCGCTCGTACGGTTCGCGTACGCCGACATGCGGCCGGTCAGTCAGCCAGCTCGCGGCGAGCGCTCGCAGCATCGACACGTCACGGAACCCTCCCCGCGCCTCCTTGAGGTCGGGCTCAAGCAGATAGGCCGCGTCGCCGAAGTTAGCGAGGCGCTCGTCGAGCGAAGCAAACAGCTCCGGCAGCCGCTTCCGGGCGTTGCCACGCCAGCTGTCCAAGAGCGCCGTACGTGCGCCCTTCGCCAGCTCCGTATCCCCGGTGATCACCCGAAGATCAAGCAGGCCCACCCCGGCACTCAGCTCACGGCCCGCGACTTCAGCACACTCCGCCGGAGTGCGTACAGCATGATCAACGCGAATACGCGCGTCCCAGAGCGGATACCACAGGTCATCTGCCAGCGTCTTGATCCTGCTCGAGGGCTTGCCGTCGTGCAGCAGTACCAGGTCGATGTCTGATCGCGGACCAAGCTCTCGCCGGGCGAGACTTCCGACAGCGGCAAGGGCGGCCCCGCTTGCAGGGCCGCCCACTTTCGCATACAGCTCGACCAGCGTCGACTCGACGCAGTCGGTGATCAAACGCCGACGATCCGGCCCTGCCGTGGAAGACCACTCAGACCGGATCGCGACGTTGAGGCGCTCGTTGGTTAGATCACGCTTCAGAGCGCGTCCAGCCCGCGCTCCCCGGTTCGCACGCGGACGATTTCCTCCACGGGAACCGACCAGACCTTACCGTCACCGATGCGGCCGGTCCGAGCGGCCTTGACCAGTACGTCGATGATGTCCATTGCATCATCGTCGTCCACGAGCACCTCAAGTCTCACCTTGGGAACCAGGTCGACGGTGTACTCCGCTCCCCGGTAAACCTCGGTGTGGCCCCGCTGGCGTCCAAAGCCGCTGGCCTCGCTGACGGTCATTCCCTCGACGCCAAACGACTCGAGTGCGGTCTTGACCTCGTCCAACATATGCGGCTTGATGATCGCTGTTACGAGCTTCATGCCGACACCTCCTGACCGTTCTTGGTATCTGCCTCGACCTGGCTAGGCGCCGAGCCGGCGTATGACAACGTGCGTCCTGCACCGAACGTGCCGAGATCGTAGCCGGTCTCAGCGTGCTCGGACTCGTCGACACCTGTGCGCTCTTCCTCTTCGGTGATGCGGAAGCCGATGGTCTTGTGGAGCAGTAGGCCGATGAGGAAGGTCATGATCCCGCTGTAGAACATCACTGCAAAGGCACCGACCGCCTGCCGCCACAGCTGGTCGAAGCCGCCGCCGTAGAAGAGGCCATTGACGCCAGCCGGTGCGGCCTCCGTTGCCAGGAGACCCACAGCGAGTGTGCCCCACAGACCACCGAACAGGTGGACGCCGACCACATCGAGCGAGTCGTCATAGCCGAGCTTGTACTTCAGTCCGATCGCCAGGGCACAGATAACGCCGGCCAAGGCACCCACGATGATCGCACCGATGGGCGAGACCGATGAGCAGGAGGGGGTGATTGCGACCAGGCCGGCGACGATGCCTGACGCGGCGCCAAGAGAGGTGGCATGACCGTCGCGGATGCGCTCGGTGAGCAGCCAGCCCAGGCAGGCAGCACCAGTTGCGACCATGGTGTTCACCCAGACCACCGATGCAGAATTGCTCGCGGCAACGGCGGAACCAGCATTGAAGCCGAACCAGCCGAACCACAGCAGACCGGCGCCCAGCATGACCAGGGTGAGGTTGTGCGGACGCATCGGATCGCGCCGCCAGCCGAGCCGCTTGCCAAGAATGATGGCGAGCGCAAGACCGGCGATACCAGCGTTGATGTGAACGGCTGTGCCACCTGCGAAGTCGATCGCCCTTAAGGTATTGGCGACCCAGCCACCGACATGTTCCTCAAGGCTGAAGTCGAACACCCAGTGGGCGATAGGGAAGTAGACCAAGGTCGCCCAGATTCCCGCGAAGATCAACCAGGTGGAGAACTTGGCGCGATCGGCGATTGCGCCAGAGATCAGGGCTACGGTGATGATCGCGAACACGGCCTGGAAGGCCACGAAGGCCATCGGGGGCAGGCTTGCTCCGGTGTCCTCCATCAGGCCCTTGAGGCCCAGGTACTGGGTGGGATCGCCGAGCAAGCCGTAGCCAGCGTCGTCCCCGAATGCGAGCGAGTAGCCGTAAAGAACCCAGAGGACGGAGATCAGGGCCAGCGCCCCAAAGCTCATCATCATCATGTTGAGGACGCTCTTCGCCCGGACCATGCCGCCGTAGAAGAGCGCCAAGCCTGGTGTCATGAGCAACACCAGCGCGCTTGAAGTCAAGATCCAGGCAGTGTTGCCCGAATCAATGTCGAGTGGTGTCATGTTGCTTCTTTCGGTGACGGGACTGGAAATGGATAGGACGCCTCGGGCGGCTGGATCCTGGGACGCCCGAAGATACGCAAACTCTGCTAGCCCTGTGTTGCACAAAACGTGCGCTCGGTTACACCTGAGTCACAGTTGCTGGCGAAATGTGACAGCAATGTTTCGAGCTGCTCGCGCATCGCGCGTTGAATCCGCCGCCGTCGTCGTCGCTCGCGGAGGAAAGAACGCCTCCGCTCGTACCTTCTCCGTGCGGCGGTGCGCGATTCCCGACGCTCGCAGCAATGTTTCGAGCTGCTCGCGCGAGGTTTGATTGCTCGCTCCGCTCGCGAGGATCGCGCTTGGTAAGCCGCTGCCGTCCTCGCTCACTCACAGACGAAAAGCGTTTTGCTCGTTCCTTCGTCCAGGCCGGCGGCGCGTTCGATCCTGGGCGCGTTGAATCCGCGCGATCCCCGACGCTCGCAGCTGAGTTCGGCAGGATGTGGAATGCAGGCGTCTCATAGTCGTTCCTCCGTCGGGTGTTGATCACTTGCGCTGTTCGGCGGCCTGCCGAGCAGCCCAGGCGGAGGCAACCATCTCATCTACGCTGTGCCGCATCTTCCAAGCCAGGTCGCGTGCGGCCAGATCACCGGTCGCCACGATCCGCGCGGGATCTCCGGGGCGCCGCGGTTGGATCTCCGGCGTGAACTCGATGCCGGTGACTCGTGCGACTGCATCCATGATCTGGCGCACCGATAGCCCGCTCCCGCTGCCGAGGTTGTAGACCGGTTGCAGTGGCCGGTTCGCCTCGAGAGCTTTGGCCGCGGTGACGTGAGAAATCGCCAGATCCGCGACATGGACGTAGTCACGGACACAGGTGCCGTCAGGTGTGGGGTAATCGTCCCCGTTGATGTAGGGCACATCACCTGCAACCAGACGCTCGAAGACCACCGGGAAGAGGTTGTGCGGGCTAGTGTCGCGGAGGTCGTCGTAGCCTGAGCCGACTACGTTGAAATATCGCAGCGAAGTGTGGCGGAGCGGCGCTGAGCCGGAGGCAGCGGCTCGGGCCTGGTCGCGAAGCAGCCACTCGCCGACCAGCTTGGATTCACCGTACGGGGACTCCGGACGTGTCGGTTCCTGCTCGCTGACCAGGTCGGTGGTGGGAGTGCCGTAAACCGCGGCGCTAGAACTGAAGACGAAGTTCACCACACCGTGGGCAGCCAGCGACTCCAGCAGGGTGACCATTCCAGTGACGTTTTGGGTGTAGGTATGCAGCGGGCGGCTCACCGAGACACCGGCGTACTTGAAACCGGCGAGATGGACCACGCCGCTGATCTTGTGGTCGCTGAGGATCTGATCGAGGAGGTCCGCCTGCAGGACGCTGCCGAGATAAAAGGGGACATCATCGCGAACGAAGCTACGGTGCCCGCTGGACAAGTCGTCGATGACGACGGCAGGAATGCCGTCAGTCATGAAGGCGCGTGCGACGTGGGAGCCGATGTATCCGGCGCCGCCGGTCACCAACCAGGTCATCTCTCGCCACTCCTCCCGCCCATCGGACTGCGAGCCTCGGCATTATTGTGCGCTGCTCATGCAATCGCGCTAGGAATCCGCCTACTTCGTCGTCGCTCGCCGAGGAAAAGCGCCTCGGCTCCCTCCTCCTCAGTACGGCGGCGCGCGATTTGCCGACACTCGCAGCGCTCGCGGGCAGCTCCCCAACAGACCTGCCTCAGCGTAACGGCGGGCGTACCCGCAGGTCGGTGACTGTGAGGTCGAGGACCTGCTCGGTGGCCTTGATCGCGTCAGCGAACAGGTCATCGGCGAGCACCGGATGTGGATCGAGCATGGTCACTTCGATGTCGGTGCGACGGCCCTTGGTGATCGTCTTCCAGCTCGCGACCAGGAATCCGCCATAAAGCACCACCGGCGAGAACAGGCCGTTCACCTTGGCCCAGACCTTCGGTAGCTGCTGCTCGGTCAGGAATCTGGTGCGATTTCGGCCGTGGTAGCCCACCAGCAGCCCATCGAACTCAGGCAGCAAGCGCAATCCTGGATCCGATTGGCCATTATCGGGAGCGGTGGCGAGGTCGAGATAGGCCTCGTCGTTCCGACCACGCAGCTGGATGATCTCGTCGCCGAGGCTGCGTAGCGCATCGTCCACCGCACCGAGGCCAGTACCGAAGAAAAATGCGAGATCTTCTCGGAGGACCGGGCCGTACGAGCCGAGATGAACCGGAACGAGGCGCGTCAAGGCCTCCGCAAAGTCCCACTCGGGCAGGTCAGGCAGCAGGCTACGAGCCCGCTGATGGAACATGTCGGTGCGCTTGTCCCATCGGGTGTCGCGGGGACGTCGCAGCAACCCGCTGTGACCCCAGAGCAGACTGTCGGAGAGGACATCCGGCACTTGGTCGGCGTCGTCTGTCTCGCGCCCGGCCAGCCAGGCCCGCGCATGCGCCACGATTTCCGACCGCGGTGTCCAGTCCTCTGAGGCGAAGGCTTCGATCTCGGTAGCGAGTTGCTCCGGCGTGACCTGGTGCAGTTTGAGAACGCTGCGCAACTGTGCCGCCCGGGAGCGGCGGGCGACGGCGTCCAGCCAGGCAAACTGCTCGGGAACGCTGGTGTGGACCGTGCCACGGATATTGCTGGTCTTGAGCAGCTGATGTGACTCGAACAAGGCGCACACCGTGCCGTAGCTGACACCGGGCAACCGGGAGGAGATGGTCAAGAAGGGGGCGCGTGGCACCTGGGACTGGATAGGTCCGAGCCGTCCGATCAGGTCCACGACCGCCGCGGGACCGCGACCTCGAATAGGCGGAAATTGCCTGCGCAGGGTGCGCAGCCGTAGGTCCTCGTCGGTCACGCGCACGACCCTGACGCTAGCCACAACTTGTGACAAACACCCTGGAAACGCATCACTCGCGGCCAGAAACTGCCGAGATCTGTCGCCGCGGGGGTCTCTGGTGACGCAAAACAAGGGGATCGCCCGTCGGCCGGTGCGCTACCCTGACCGTATGCAACGGGTTGCCCTCCTTACCTAGCCGCGTAGGAACTCTGCGCGGCAGCCCCTCATGCCCAAGGCGGCGAGGGGTTTTTTCATGTCCAGGTCGTGCCACGCATTGCATAGCCAAGGAGACGAGACGAGATCATGACCGAGCAGATGGAGCGGGTCGATACTCCGAAACGGGCCGACACCGTGAATCGGGAGCCGAGCGGGTACAACGCACCCGCTGCCCAAGAACGGTGGCAGGCGTTCTGGGAGGCCGACAAGACCTTCGTGCCGGCCGATGACGGTTCTGCGGAGCGCCGCTATGTGCTGGACATGTTCCCGTATCCATCCGGGGACCTGCACATGGGCCATGCCGAGGCCTTCGTGATGGGAGACGTCGTCGCACGATATCTGCGGCTCAAGGGCTACGACGTACTCCACCCCATTGGTTGGGACTCGTTCGGACTACCCGCCGAGAATGCAGCGATCGAGCGGAATGCACACCCGGCCGAATGGACGTACGGGAACATCGAGACTCAGGCCACCTCATTCCGGCGCTATGGGTTGAGTTTCGACTGGTCACGCCGGCTGCACACCTCCGATCCTGAGTACTATCGCTGGACCCAGTGGCTGTTCTTGCAGTTCCGGGACCGCGGCCTGGCATATCGCAGGGCCAGCTATGTCAACTGGTGCCCCAAGGACCAGACAGTTCTGGCGAACGAGCAGGTGATCGCGGGACTGTGCGAACGCTGCGGCTCAGTGGTCACCAAACGACAGCTGACCCAGTGGTACTTCAAGATCACCGAGTATGCCCAGCGCTTGCTGGATGACATGGATGATCTTGTCGGCGGCTGGCCCGAGCGTGTGCTGACCATGCAGCGCAACTGGATCGGCCGGTCTGAGGGCGCCTACGTCGATTTCATGATCGAAAATCGCGCCGAGCCGGTGCGGGTGTTCACGACCCGGCCGGACACTTTGTACGGGGCGACGTTCTTCGTCATCGCACCCGATGCCCCTTTGGCCGCCGAGATCGTCAGTGCTGAGCAGCGTGAGGCGTTCGAGCAGTATCTGGAACAGACCAAGCACGAGACCGAGATCGAGCGACAGTCCACGGAACGTCCCAAGACCGGCGTTTTCCTGGGGGTGCACGCCACCAATCCGGTGAACGGCGAGAAGATCCCGGTCTACTCCGCCGACTATGTGCTAGCTGAATACGGCACTGGGGCGATCATGGCGGTGCCGGCTCATGATCAACGCGACCTGGACTTCGCTCTGGCCTTTCGCCTGCCCGTGCGCCCGGTGGTTGACACCGGCGGACCAGATCCGGTCACGTCAGGCATCGCGACGCCCGGCAATGGCACCTACATCAACTCCGGTTCGCTGAACGGCCTGACCGGCAATGACGCCGGTGTCGCCAAGATCGTCGAACAACTGGAGGCCCATGGTGTCGGCGAAGGCGCGGTGACCTTCCGGTTGCGCGATTGGCTGCTGAGTCGTCAGCGCTATTGGGGATGCCCGATCCCGATCATCCACTGTGAGCGATGTGGGGAGGTGCCGGTGCCCGATGATCAGCTACCTGTTGAGCTGCCGTATCTGACGGGCACCGATCTCGTCCCCAAGGGAACCTCGCCGCTGGCTGCGGCGACCGATTGGGTCAACGTGGAATGCCCGCAGTGTGGCGGGTCCGCGAAGCGGGACTCCGACACCATGGATACCTTCGTCGACTCGTCGTGGTACTTCTTCCGATACTGCTCGCCGGGCTACGAGGACGGCCCGTTCGACCCTGCGGACGTGCGCCGCTGGATGCCGGTAACCCAATATGTCGGCGGTGTGGAGCATGCGATCTTGCACCTGCTGTATATGCGTTTCTTCACCAAGGTGCTCTACGACATGGGCATGGTGGACTTCGAGGAACCGATGCGCCGGCTGCTGAACCAGGGTCAGGTGATCAACCAGGGCAGGGCCATGAGCAAGTCGCTGGGCAACGGCGTCGACCTAGGGGTTCAGATTGACGCGTTCGGCGTCGACGCCGTGCGGTTGACCGTCGTCTTCGCGGGTCCGCCCGAGGAAGACATCGATTGGGCCGATCTGTCCCCGGCCGGGTCGCTGAAGTTCCTGCAGCGCGCCTACCGTCTGGCTGACCAGGTGACCAGCCAGCCGGGCGTCCCGCCCGGCGAGGGTGAGGTCTCGCTGCGGAGGGAGACGCATCGGCTGCTGGCCGACATCGAGCAGAGCATCGCGCGGCAGCGCTTCAACGTGGCCGTCGCGCGGATCATGGAGCTGGTCAACGCGACTCGCAAGGCAATGGACGGATCCGCCGGTCCCGCAGACCCGGCCGTGCGTGAGGCTGCCGAGGTGGTCACCATCGCACTGAGTCTGATCGCACCGTATGTTGCCGAGGAGATGTGGGGGCGTCTGGGCCACGCCCCGTCGGTGGCCAACGCCAGCTGGCCGACCGTCGAGCAAAGCTTGCTGGTCACCGAATCGGTGACCTGTGTCGTTCAGATCCAGGGCAAGGTACGCGGACGGCTGCAGGTGCCCCCGGGAATAAGCGAGGACGAGCTGCGCTCCGTAGCTCTGGCGGAGGAATCGGTGATACGCGCGCTGGCGGGTCGCGAGGTGGCCAAGGTGATCATTCGCGCGCCCAAGCTGGTCAGCATCGTGGCGCGGTAGAGAGCCTGGTCGGTCACACTCGAGTCTGTCTGCGTGCCCTGAGCTTGTCGAAGGGCATCAGGCGCTGCACTTCGACAAGCGCATCGAACCACCGGGTGATCATCCGCGCCGACAGCGTAAGTGTTGCTCAGCTGACGCCAGCGAGGGTTGCCATCAGACCGCGGTGGTCGCTGCCAGAGACCGCGAAGCTGGTGACCGATGTAGCTGTCAGGTCTTTGTTGATCATGATGTGGTCGATCGGAAGCAGCGGCGGGAAGGAACGGTTGGCGGGATAGGTCGGAAGCCAGCCAGCTCCTGCGACGTCTGTGGCACTCTTCAGTCCGGCGCGTTGCAACGCCTGCATTGGTCCATGATCGTCGATGGCATTGAAGTCTCCGGCAACGATCAGCGGCTGGTCGAGGTTGTCGATCACCGCTCTGCGGACTACGCGGTGTTCGGCACTCCAGCGATCGCCGCCACAGTAGGGGTTGCACGGATGGACGGCCATCAGCCGGAAGGACCCGACGCCGGGGATGCGGACTGTCGTCACCCATTGCTGGAACGATGTGTCGCCGATCTCACTGCTGCGGCTCAACGGGAAGCGCGAGTAGATTGCGGTATTGGAGAAGCCGTCCTTTGGATCACCCAATGCGTACCGAAAGCGCTTGTCCCAGCCGTAAGGTTTGAGGGCTCCCAGAGCGGCTGGCGTTGACTCGATCAAGATCACGACGTCAGCCCGTGTCGCCTGTTCCGCAACCTCGCCGGGGTCGGCTTCCCCGTTGAACATATTGAAACTCATCAGCCGAAACGTCGCTGTCGTGGCGGGTCGGTGATCATCGACGAAGAGCGGTGTCAGCCACGCCGCATGGAATGCGGTCAGCGCCGCGACGGCCACGGTGATCACAGCGGGCACGAGACGGTGTCGAGCCCGCATGACAGCGACCAGGAGGCAGCCAAGCGCCACCAGATAGCCAACGAGGCCGTAGGGGATGAAAGCCGCCAGCTGAGCTGTCGCGTCATCGCTCGGAGGGATCACTCGCATCGCTGTCGCCGCCATTGCTGGCAGCAGCGCGAGCCCTGCGAGAGTGAACAACAGCTGCTGAAACCGGGGACGGGTTGGCTGGCTGTCCCAGCTGGCAGCCAACGGCCGGAGCCTTGCGTCGCGAGGTGCGCTTATCGTCACCGATCCAGGATTCCCGGCTGCCGCAAACCGTTGGCGACGAACATCAAAGGCTGCGCCGTGGTGGGTGCGGGTTCTTGTGCGTCATCTGCAGCGACTGAGGATTCGGGGGATGCTCCGACCTTCGCCGCTCGCCGGTCTCACTCCAGCCGTGGGCGCGGTAGAACGCACGCGCGACGTGGTTGTCGGTCAGCACCCAACAGAGCGCCTCCGGGGCACCACCGGCGAAGATCTCCATACACGCGAACTCCAGCAGCGCGGAGCCGTACCCACGCCGCTTCTCCTCCGGCACGATGCCGAGGTGGTGCACCGTGTCCCCACTGAAGGCGACGTAGCCAACCGGGTTGTCCCGAACGTCGAGTATGTAGGCATGCATCAGCCGGTCATGAAGCACTCGCCGCCAGCGCCGGGCGACTGCGCTGGTCGGATAAGGATGCTGCGACGGAGGGAAAATGTGGGCCAGCGCCTCGCCGCTCGCAGCACGTTCCAGCCGGGTGAGCAGCCGGCTCTCATCCGGACGCGCGCGTCGGATCCGTAGCCCGCTTTCGTCATCCTGGATTGGTGGATCGTGCAGTTCGACAATGTCGAGCAGTTGATTTGCAATCCGGTCAGCTCGCGTAAGGCGGCCGCGCCGGCTGGCGAAGTTGGACTTCTGGACGCACCAGGCCTCGGCCGCATTGTCTTCCGAGGCAATGAGCAGTCCGTTCTCGCCGGGAGCGATCACAGTGATGTCGTCCCAATCGAAGCTGTAGCGGCGGAATGGGTTGATGATCTCGACGGTTTGGTCTGTGACCCTCAGCCTTGGATGCAGCCCGAACCGCCAGACGTACAACAGCGTGAGAACAGTCAGCACAAGGAACGCTGCCGGGAGCCCGAAGGTGCTGTCGTTCTGGTAGATCAAGTACGCCAGGATCGGGATGATCACACCGGCGGCCAGAGCGAACGCTGATACCAGCAGCAGGGTGAGAGGCCCGGCGCGCCACACGCGTCGGGTCTGATCACTCACAGTCTTCAACTTTCCTACCGACACGAGCTGCGCCCCCCGACGTCTACGATCGGCTGTTGGCTACGTCTTACGCTGAGCAGATGCCTGGCGTCGCGGTGGTGACTGACTCTACGTCCTCCCTGGACCCAGCCGACGCTGCCCGCGCCAACGTCTCGATCATTCCATTGCAGGTCGTGATCGACGACATCAGCCGCCCAGAGTCCGAAGTGCGGCCATGCGAAGTGGCCCGGGCACTGCGCGAGGGCCGGCAGGTCAGCACTTCGCGACCTACACCGGAAGTCATTGGGAACACCTACGCCCAATTGGCCGGGGCCGGCTATGACGCCATCGTGTCGGTTCATCTCAGCAGCAAGATCTCAGGAACCTGCCATGCGGCGCAGGTCGCGGCCAACTTAGTCGACATCCCGATCATCGTGGTCAACAGCATGACCCTGGCGATGGCGGTCGGTTTCGCGGTCTTGACCGGAGCAGGGGTGGCGCGTTCGGGTGCTGCACCGAACGAGGTGGCCTCGACCGTACGTCAGCGGGCCGCCGCCTCAACGACCTATTTCTATGTCGACAGTCTGGAATACCTGCGACGTGGCGGTCGGATTGGCACGGCCGCGGCGATGCTCGGTTCCGCACTAGCAGTAAAGCCTCTGCTCACCGTTGCGGATGGGGAGATTCGGCCGTACGAGCGGGTCAGAACTGAGTCGAAGGCCTTGACGAGGCTGACGGAATTAAGCCTCGCTGCATTCGATCGTGCCGCGGGTGTAAATGACCTGGTCGACGTCGCGGTACATCATCTTGACAACCCCGATGGCGCAAGGCGGCTGGTCGACTCACTGAGTGGCCGGGTCCGTGTCGGGGACATCGTGATCTCCGAGGTGAGTGCGGTACTCGGCGTCCACGTCGGTCCTGGGACGCTCGGGATCGTGGTGTCACCCCGGGTCTGAAGTCCGTCGACCCCTGTTATCCACATCCGACGGCTTGTCCTGAGCGCTGTCCACAGATTCCCGCGTCCGCGACCACTGCAGATCGCCATCCTTAGCTTCTCGACATGGCACACCGACCGAAGGCGGATGTGGAGTTGGCTCGGTTGATCAGCGACCGGCTCGCGCTGGTTTTGGCCGGGCAGCCGCCACGCCGCGCGCGCGGATCCGGGCCGGCGTCCTCTTCTGAGTCGGAGGCGTCTCCCGAGTCAGTTCATGACGGTGCCGAGGACGCGGGCGCCCGCATCATAGGGAGGCTGGATGAGCTGCCAAAACCAGGATTCAGTCGGATGCATGTCGGCGTGATCGGCGTCCTGCTGGTGCTCGGTCTGCTCGCGGCCGGCTGGCTGTTGCTGCGTGCCCGCCCGGTCGCCTTAGCCAGTCCTGGTGAGGTGGTGACGATGGGTACGCCGCGGCAGGCTGCGCCCACGGCGTCGCCCTCGATCAGCGCGACCGCGACCCGGCTTGTAGTCCATGTACTTGGGGCAGTCCGCGATCCAGGGCTGGTCCAGCTGCCGGAGAACTCGCGCGTCCAGGATGCGATCGACGCGGCAGGTGGTCTGACCGGTCGAGCCGATCCGGGCGAGTTGAACCTCGCTCAACTGGTTGCCGACGGTCAGCAATTGATGATCGGTACCACCGATGATCCGGCGGGGGAGGTGCGAGATGGGCGGGAGGCGGGTGCGGGGAGCGGAAATTCTGGCACGGCCACGCTCGATCTGAACCGTGCCAACCAGGCGCAGTTGGAGGAACTGCCCGGCATCGGGCCGGTGACTGCCCAGGGCATTCTCACGTGGCGCCAACAGCACGGGCGGTTTAGTCGTATCGAAGAGCTCCAGGAGGTAGATGGCATCGGGCCCAAGACGTACGCACAGATCGCGCCGCACGTCCGCGTGTGAGCGCCTGGCTGCGGCGGCATGTGGAAGCTGCACGGACCGGAACCGATGGGCTCTTCCTCCGGAAGTGGCGGAATCGGGAGCTCACGGATGCACGAGTCGCCACCGGGCGTTGGGCGGATCTGCGAATGGTGCCGCTCGCGGTCGCTGCCTGGGGAGCCGCATGGGTTGGAACCCAGGGTTCCACGGCCGGGATTGCGGCAGCTGCCGCGGGAGTGACCGTTGCGCTGGTTGTCGCGGGCTTGCGGCGCTCAGCGATGTTTCTGGCCGTCGCCCTGGTCATGGCGGCGATCGTAGGTGCGGGAATCGTCGACGTGCACCGGCTCCGGCATGGCCCCGTCGCCTCGTTGGCGGAGCAGGACGCGATGGTCTCCGCGGATCTGGAGATTCGCACCGATCCACATCTGATCGCTGGCGGGGGAGTGCGGGCTGGGGCTGCAGTCATGAAAGCGGTGACAGTCCGCATTGCGGGCCGCGGACACGCGTGGCTGGTCCGAGCTCCGGTGCTGGTAGTCGTCACCGGCCCGCAGTTCAGGCAATGGCTCCAGATCCCCGTTGGCACGCGAGTCGCAGTGGAGGGGCGTCTCGAGCTAGCTGGCCGAGGCTCAGACGTGGCCGCGGTGCTGCGCGGAGTGCGTGGCGCGCCGCTCGTGGTCGAGCCGCCTTCGGCAGGGCTTCGCCTCGTGGAGCGGGTACGCGCCGGATTGCGGCGAGCAGTCGCTGATCGCTCACCGGAGGCGCGTGGGCTGGTGCCAGCCCTGGTGTTGGGCGACACCTCCGGCCTCGAAGAGGATCTGACCCGAGACTTTCAAGCAACGGGCTTGACGCATCTGACCGCCGTCTCGGGCGCAAACCTCACGCTCCTGCTTGCATTTGTGTTGACAGTGTCGCGTTGGGTGGGCGTCAGGGGTTGGTGGCTGCGCGGCGTTGGCCTGGCTGGAGTGCTCGTCTTTGTCGCCTTGTGCCGCACCGAGCCAAGCGTGCTGCGCGCGGCCGCGATGGGCTTGGTGGCTTTGGCAGCGCTCGGATCAGGTAGCAGGTCTGCTGGCCTACGGAACCTCGCCGTTGCCATCATGATCTTGCTCCTGGTGGATCCGTTCCTGGGCAGGTCCATCGGCTTCACTCTGTCGGTGCTGGCCTGCGCCGGCATCGTGTGGTGGGCGCGAAGCTGGACAGTGATCATGAATCGCCGGCTGCCGTTGATCATCGCCGAATCGATTGCAGTGCCGCTGGCTGCTCAACTCGCCACCATTCCGGTGGTGGCTGCTGTCTCAGAGCGGGTGAGCGTCGCCGGTCTGGCGGCGAACGCACTGGCGGGTCCATTCGTCGGCCCTTCGACAGTGCTGGGATTTGCGGCCGCAGGCAGCTCGTTGATGAGTGGGACCGCCGCGGCCACTTTCGGATTCGGTGCCGCCTGGGGTGCGCAAGTGATCATCTGGATCGCTACGATCGGTTCGCAATTCCCGGGCTCGGAGTGGCAGTTGCCGACGACACCGGCGATTCTCATCTGGCTAGCTGTCAGCTCTCTTCTGGCCGGACTGTTGACGGCACAGGTACTGGCGCGCCCGTGGCTCTCGCTTCTGCTCGCTGGTGTCATGATCATCTGCCTCGGCACAGCACCGCGGCAGCCGGGTTGGCCCCCAGGTGATTGGGTTCTGGTTGCCTGTGATGTCGGTCAAGGCGACGGACTAGTGGTACGAACCGGTCGTGGCAGCGCGATTGTGGTGGACAGCGGCCCAGATCCTTCCGCAATGCGGGCCTGCTTGGACCGTCTTGGGATCAGGCGGGTGCCGCTGCTGATCATTACCCATTTCCACGCCGATCATGTCGATGGCTTGGCCGGAGTGCTGCAGCGCCGCCGCATCGGGCAGCTCTGGCTGAGCCCACTGGCACCGCCGGGCCCGTTGAATGCGATGATCACAAGCCGGGCTGTGCAGCAGAGGATTCCGCTGAACGCGCCGCTGCCGGGAACTCAGGCGAGCGTTGGCGAGGCAGAACTGCAGGTGCTTGGACCAGTGGAGCATGTGGCTCTTGATCAAGACGAGTCCTCGAAGCAGAATGACGGCAGTCTGGTGATCATGGTTGAGGTGGCGGGTCTGCGGTTGCTGCTCACCGGCGATGTCGAACCGCCCGGCCAGCAGGCGATTCTGGCCGCTGGAGCAGACCTTCGTGCCGACGTTCTCAAGATTCCGCATCACGGCTCGGCCCAACAGGATCCGGCGTTCTTCGCCGCCACGCACGCCCGCATCGCCATCGCCAGTGCCGGCGCCCACAACGATTACGGTCACCCGGCCCCGCGTACGGTGCAGCTGGTGCAGTCTCTGGGGATGACCTTGCTCAGGACTGATCAAGACGGCTCGATCGCGATCCTGCTAGGACCCAATCGTCTGGCTGCGGTCAAGCAGCGATGATCATCAAGACACCGCAACGGGAAAACGGAGCGGCCCGCGCAGCGTGGTACCCAGCCGCATGGTGATCGGCCCTGTCTGCCGGATGCGCGGAAACCGCTCGGCTAGGGCCCGGAACGCCCGTGTCAGCTCCAAGCGAGCCAGCGGCGAGCCAAGGCAGTAGTGAATACCGCCGGAGAAGGCGAGGTGCTCGGCCGGGGACTCGCGGGTGATGTCGAAGCGATTGGGTGCCGGGTAGACCTCCGGGTCACGGTTGGCCGCCGCCAAGAGCGTGATCACCCACTGATTTCTCGCCACCAACACATCGCCCACCTCGGCTGGCTGATTGGCTACCCGCGCGGTCTGCTGGACTGGAGGATCGAAGCGAAGCACCTCTTCCACAACAGCCGGCGACCGCTCGGGATCTGCGACGAGCAACTCCCACTGCTCCCGGTCCGCCAGTAGCCAACGCAAGCCGCTGCCAATCGCATTGACCGTGGTTTCGAAGCCGGCGATCAACAGCAGCCGTACGAGGGCTGACAACTCCGCTGGAGTGATTGCCCGGCCTTGCTCAGCGACGAGCGCGGACACCAGGTCGTTGCCGGGTTCTACTGCCCGCCGGTCGAGTAGCTCGACAAATGTAGTCCGGAGCTCCGCGTCGGCGGCCGATAGCGTACGAGCTTGGCTGAACGACCAGATGCCATCCAGGGCTCGGGCAATCGTCGAGCCCAGCCGCCGGAACCGCTCCGGCTCATTAGGCAGACCAAGCAGATGGGTCATCACGGCAATGGGCAGCGGCGATGCGAAAGCGACCATCACGTCGAACTCGCGTTCGCGTTCGCATTGGTCCAGTAGCAGCTGGATGGCTTGATCCACTAATTCCGCGTAGCCCGCCATCCGTCGCGGGGTGAAGGCTGGTGCGGCGAGCCGGCGGATTCGAGTGTGGTCGGGCGGATTGAGTTCGAGTAGTGAGAGGTCGAGTCCTACCTGCTGTGCGAGGTCCTCGCTTCCGTCCTCTGTGCTGACTCCAAACCTCCGGCTCCGTAGCACCTCATTGCAGAGTCGGTGGCTGGTAGTGCTGTAGTTGCCGAGCCGGGTCAGCAACATCGGTCCCTTTGACCGCATCTCTTCATAGATCGGGTAAGGGTCGGTGTGGTGATTCGGCAGATTGAGACGGCTGAACAGGTCGCCGCGGACATGCGCCCAGTAGAGCACCCGCGCTCGTTCCCGGTACATGCCACCGAGGAACCTTGCAGCCTGCGCCGCCTTGGTCGCGCTGCTCATGCCGCCCAACTATTCCCTGATCAACGAGGCGGACCGGTCACCGGGTTGATGTGGATGGTCTGGCCCTGACAGTTCGCAACCACCTCGGGAGCAACCTCGCCTACGGTGATGTTGCCCTGGGCCGGATTGTCGCCACCCGGCACGTTGGCAAACCGCACACCAACTGCCCCTTTGGCACACGGATAGCGCCACAGCTCTGCGCTGTCGGTCACGCCAATGCCGAGGAGTTCATTTGCCCGTGTGTCGAATCTGTCAGTGCCGGCAACAACGATGACATCACTGAACTGGGCCGCGACGATGCGCCCCGAGATCTTGGTGCCCTCAGGCGTGTATGCGATGACCGGCGATAGCGAGACCGGGAGGGTGCGTGTCGAAAGCTCCTGGTACCCGGAGTAAGCCGTAACCGTCTGACACGTGAAGCCGCTGATCACTAGCGACTTTGCTGGTTCCCTCTGCTTCGAGACCGGTGCCGGTTGGTCGAGGATCCACGAGCCGCACGTGAAGTTCATCTCATCGGCCGGGCTGTCGTACATCAGCTGATCCACCCTCTTGTCGGCGAGGGCCGTCGCGGGCCAGCCGACTGCCCCGGTCACGATCAGGATTCCAACCACAATTAGGCAGCGGCCGATGAACGCAGCGTCGCGGCGTGGCGGCCAAGCCTGGTAGGCAACCCAGACGGCGATGCCGATCAGCAGTCCGCAGAGGTAGAGCAGCACGGTGCTACTCGTCCATAACGCTGCAAGTCGCAACGCCACCGTGTTGTTCTGGAGCGCTAGGGCGGCATCGCGTAGCTCGGGCGCGAACAGACAGCGCCCGAGCGCTGTTGGAGCCGGGCCGATGATCGCGTACGCGGCGAGGACCGGCAGACCGCTGTGCCAAGTCTTGGGCGGCAGCGGGGCGAGGTTGTCGAGGAATCCGTGAAGAGCGGCGTAGCCAGCACTCCAAACCCAGGTGATCAGCAGTGCTACGCCGACCAGCGTCGATCGCACCTCGCCCTTCACGGCGAGCGCTATGACGCTCGCAAGCGCAGCTACCAAGCCGAGTGCTGCAGGGGCCAGCATTGCGGTGCGGCCGAGCCAATGCCGGGTGCGAGATAGCCAGAACAGTGCAAAAGCACACACCAACAGCACCAAAGCCGGAAGCCCCCACTGACCGTTCTGGGCTTGGACCTGTGGCTGGCCCTCGCTGGTGAGTGCAGGTGAGGCGAGCGGAGCCAGCTGAGTGAGCCAGAGCTCGTTAGCCGGGAAGGCACTCGTCTCCGGGATCCAGTAATGAATGAAGAAGACCCATTGGGCCCCGAGAGAGATGACCAGAGGGATGGTGGCAGCCAGCCGAATCTTGCGGGAGTCCTCCACCCGTTCGGCAGTAGATGGTCCGAGCGACCCCACGTCCGGGCGCGCAGCCCGCGGGTTGGTGTACGCGATCTTGGTCACGACGGGGTGCCGCCCACGCTCATCGGATCAGCCTGTCGTGTCCGCCGCCACGAACTCGACCTGCTCGTGGGGAACGAGGCGGCGTAGCGCCTCTCGATCCGATTGGGTACCAACCGACAGTCCGCGCGCGCGTTCCTCCGCCGATCGCAGAGCATGATCGACACCGATCCTCAGGATGGTGTCGTCATCCACGGATCGGACGGAGAGTAATCGCCCGGGACTGCCATCGACCTGCTTGAACCAGGCCCGAACCAGGTCCTCGTAGGAATCCGCGACGGCGGCTACAAAATGCAAGTTGCGATCTTCGAGGGAGACTCCGAGGGCTTCACGGACCCGGCTTCCCTCATAGGCGCCAGGCTCTCGATCTACGACGGCGATTACGGTGGCCGAGTGGCCAACCTTGGCGCTCGCGATGCCTCGAAGCCCGGGCTCTGCGTACTTGCGCCAGATCCGGCGGAGTCGAGCATCCATAGTCAGGTCTGTAACGAATGACCCGGAAGCGGTCGCTGTAATCGGCGCAGCCGGGGACGGCTTGAAGGTTTCGACCGTCTGAGCCTGCGTCGGCGCCACGCTCCGAGCAGTTGGGACCGAGATGGCGCTGTCTTTGGGCCAGTTGACCTCCATAACCTCGAACTGGCGACGCACCAGCGTCCCGCCTGCGAATGATTTGGGCAACCAGCGCTCAGCTACGACCTCCTGCACCGTCTGGCGACGCAGGTCGGCGAGTCGGTTCATCTTGATGGCGGCATGCATCTCCATCGCCACCTCGGTTTCGACCCGCTGGAGCAGGTACGCCTCGAGTTCGGTTCCGTATTCGGCGGCCAGGCCGGCTACGGAGGCGTAGTTGTCGCGGTCTGTCAGTTGAACTGTCACCCGGACCAGGCATCGTTCGATCTCGTGCCCGTCCAGCGTGACGAGATGGTCCACAGTCACATCGAGCTCGACGGGAGCGGTATTGACGGCTAATACCTGGACCGGACGCAGCGAGGGCAGCAGGCCGGGCGTGAGGTACTCGCCCGGAAACTTGAGCCGTGGGACGCTGTCCTGCTCGAAGATGACCACAACCGTGTTCGGCTGGACGTTGACAAGGCGGTCAAGGGGATGCGGATCGCCAGTGAGCTTCATGCCCAGCTCCGGGCCTTCAATCGCAGTTTTCTCAGGTTCGGTGGAGTCAATCGGGGGCTGCCGATCAGTAACCACCCGACCGAACAGTGAGGACCAGATCTTTCTGACCACCGAGGCCCCTTTCGCCTAGTATCCAGTTTCTCGGCTCATGTATATCAACACCAGTCATCGGCACGCGGGAATCTGATTTGTGTTGCCAAATGGAACATAGGCGCAACTGTTATCAACCATGGTGTCAGGCGGGCCTGGCATGCTGTGCTGCGTGGCGGCAGCGAGATCCCCGTTCGGCCGGCTGTTCCTGGTCAGGGGGCCAGAGGCGCTCTTCGCAGACCGCGCGGTCGCGACGCTGCAGCAACAGATGCGCTCGGAAGCGCCTGATGTCGAGGTCTCCGAAATCGAAGCAGCTCGGCTGGACGCCGGCAAACTCGCCGAGGTCACGAATCCGTCGCTGTTTGCAAGCCGGAGTGCGGCCGTCATCACTGAGCTGGAAAATCTGGCGCCGGATCTCGATGCCGATCTGGTGAACCTCGCACGTGCGCAGCTGCCGGATCTTGCCCTGATCGTGGTGCATCGGGGTGTGCCGAAGGGCAAGGGGCTCGTCGAGAAGCTGAAATCCGCAGGCGCTGAGGTCATCGAATGCGCGGCCGTGAAGCCGTGGGAACTTCCGCAGTTCGTCTCAGCGGAAGCCAAGCGAGCTGGTCGCTCGATTGACTCCGGTGCGGCTTCTGCACTGGTGGACGCCGTCGGCCACGACCTCCGGGCTCTAGCGGCAGCAGTCGGACAGCTGCTCGCCGATGGGGAGGGCGGTCCGATTACTGTCGATCAGGTGCGCCAGTACTTCGGCGGGCGCGCTGAGGTGACTAGCTTTGCGGTGGCCGACGCTGCGTTGGCTGGACGCACCGGCGTTGCGATGGAGCAGCTTCGCTGGGCGCTTGGGACAGGCGTGGCGCCCGTTTTGATCACCAGTGCCCTGGCGTCCGGCGTTCGCGGTCTTGGCAAGTTGATTACGGCAGGCAGCGGGCAGCGTGATGCAGACCTCGCTCGAGAGATTGGTGTGCCGCCGTGGAAGCTCAAGTCGATGCGTTCCCAAGCACGAGGCTGGGATCAGGGGGGTCTTGCGATGGCACTCAAGGCGATCGGAACGGCGGACGCCGATGTGAAAGGCGCTGCTGACGACGCCGCCTACGCGTTGGAGCGAGCCCTGCTCAGCATCTCCCGCCTGCGTAGGAACTGAGTTTGTCAGCGCTCACCGCCGGGAGGTCCTCAATCCAGTCGAGCTGCCTGGGCGGCGATCGCGGATTTCCGGTTCGCAGCCTGGTTCTTGTGGATGACGCCTTTGGACGCGGCCTTGTCCAGCGCGCGTGAGGCGGCGTATGCGAGGTCTTTGGCCTTCTCGGGATCGCCAGCGGCCGCGGCCTCGCGGAATCGACGAATCGAGGTCTTCAGAGCCGACTTCGTCGCCTTGTTTCGCTGACGAGCCTTCTCGTTGGTCTTGATTCTTTTGAGCTGGGACTTGATGTTTGCCACGACAGGCCTCTGGAACTCTTCTGTGATCGGGTGGATCGCCGCTGGGCAGGCGCGATCGACCACGTTACCAGCGGCGCCAATAGCGGGCCAAATTCGCCATATCACGTGAGGATGTTTGTTGTGAGTCCCGTGTCCGCGCCTGTACCTGGCCGCACTGACCCGTCGATCATCCGCAACTTCTGCATCATCGCGCACATCGACCATGGCAAGTCGACACTGGCCGACCGGATGCTGCAGCTGACTGGCGTGGTCGACGAGCGTTCGATGCGAGCGCAGTATCTGGATCGCATGGATATCGAGCGGGAACGCGGCATCACTATCAAATCCCAGGCTGTCCGGATGCCCTGGAGGATTCGCGGCAAGGATGAAGGGCCCGGCGCCGATCAGACGTACGTGCTGAACATGATCGACACGCCGGGACATGTGGACTTCACCTACGAGGTCTCGCGCTCCCTTGCAGCGTGCGAGGGTGCGGTGCTCCTTGTTGATGCCGCACAAGGCATCGAGGCTCAGACGTTGGCCAACCTGTATCTTGCGCTCGACGCCGACCTGCATGTCATCCCGGTTCTGAACAAGATCGACCTGCCCAGTGCGCAGCCGGACAAGTACGCCGCCGAATTGTCCAGGGTCGTCGGCTGCGACCCAGCCGAAGTGCTGCGTGTGTCCGCGAAGACCGGCGAGGGCGTGCCGCAGCTACTGGATCAGATCGTCGCCCAGATACCGGCGCCGATCGGAGATCCGGAGGCAGCCGCTCGAGCGTTGATCTTTGACTCGGTCTATGACACCTATCGCGGAGTCGTCACCTACGTACGCGTCGTTGACGGCCAGCTATCACATCGCGAGCGGGTGCTCATGATGTCGACCAAGGCGGCCCACGAGACATTGGAGGTCGGGGTCATCTCTCCCGAGCCGACGAAGGCCGCCTCCTTGGGCGTCGGGGAGGTCGGTTATCTGATCACTGGTGTGAAGGAGGTTCGGCAGTCTCGTGTCGGTGACACGGTCACCTCGCTGAACCGGCCGGCCGCTCAGGATCTGGGGGGTTACCGACCCCCGAGGCCGATGGTGTTCGCGGGCCTCTATCCGATGGATGGTGCTGACTATCCGGAGCTGCGTGAGGCCCTGGACAAGCTACAGCTCAACGATGCTGCGCTGAGCTTTGAGCCGGAAACCTCTGGCGCGCTCGGGTTCGGATTTCGGATCGGTTTTCTTGGTCTGTTGCACATGGAGATCGTTCGCGAGCGGCTGGAGCGTGAATTCGATCTTGACTTGATCTCGACCGCTCCCAATGTGGTTTACCGCGTGGTCATGGAGAATGGCACCGAACTCGAGGTGACGAATCCCTCGGAGTATCCGGCGGGAGGCAAGATCGCGGAGGTGTACGAGCCCGTCGTCAAGGCGACCATCTTGACGCCGGCAACCTATATCGGCACAGTCCTGGAGCTATGCCAAAGCCGTCGCGGCACCCAGAACGGCATGGACTATCTGTCCGAGGATCGGGTGGAAATCCGTTACACGTTGCCGCTCGGCGAGATCGTCTTTGATTTCTTCGATGCTCTCAAGTCGCGGACCAGGGGCTACGCGAGCCTGGACTACGAGCCGTCAGGCGAGCAACCAGCTGACCTGGTCAAGGTCGACATCTTGTTGCAAGGAGAGCCGGTCGATGCTTTCTCGGCGATCGTGCACAAAGACAAGGCGTACTCGTACGGGGTGATGATGACCGCCAAGTTGAAGGAGCTGATCCCCAGGCAGCAGTTCGAGGTTCCGATCCAGGCCGCCATAGGAACGCGTGTGATCGCGCGGGAGAGCGTCCGAGCAGTCCGCAAGGACGTGCTGGCCAAGTGCTATGGCGGCGACATCACCCGGAAGCGCAAGCTGCTCGAACGCCAGAAGGAGGGCAAGAAGCGGATGAAGATGGTCGGTAGGGTCGAGGTCCCTCCCGAGGCATTCGTGGCTGCGCTCTCCACCACGGACACGGGGAAGGCCGAGAGGAAGTAGCTGTGCAAGGATCGGTCTGCGCGTGGCGATCCAGCGCGCAGAGCCCTAAAGGAAAGGGACCCATCGTGTTTGCGCTTCAATTCTCGGAGTACGACGGCCCCGAGGCCCTCAGCGTCGGTGAGGCGCCCGAGCCACACGCCGGACCCGGACAGATTCGTATCGTTGTACGCGCGGCTAGCGTCAATCCGGCTGACTGGAAGTTCCTGTCCGGCATGTACGCGCAGGGCAAGCCGCTTGAGGACACCGGTTATCCGGGTTACGACGCCGCTGGCGTTGTCGACGAGGTCGGCGAAGGCGTGACTGACGTGGCGGTCGGCGATGATGTGTTTGGCCTCGGCGGCCACACCCAGGCCGAGTATGCAGTTCTGAATGCGTGGGCGCGTAAGCCGGCGTCCCTAGACTGGGCCGTCGCAGCAGCAGCCGGCGTGGTCGCCGAGACCGCCGAGCGAGTCCTGCGGCTGCTGGGCGTAACCGAAGGCACCACGCTTTTCATCGACGGCGGGTCAGGCGGGGTCGGCTCTGCCACAACGCAGATCGCGAAGGCGCGCGGCGCGACCGTGATCGCATCAGCGAGCGAGGCGCGCCACGACTATCTCCGCGAGATTGGCGCCATTCCGGTGGTCTACGGCGAAGGCATGGTTGACCGGGTCCGGGGCCTAGATGTCAACAGGATCGACGCTGTGCTCGACGCGGTAGGCAAGACTCCGATTGAAGATCTGATCAGCCTCGCCCCCGAGCCGCATCAGGTTGTCTCGATCGCCAACGGCGCAGCCGTCGCCGCCGGCGCCCGGCTCAGCGGCGGCTCGCGCGACAGCCAGCCCACGAAGGCCCTCGCGGCGGCCGCCGAGCTCCTGGAACAGAGCAAACTCGTGATCAAGATCCAGACTTTTCCGTTCGACCGAGCCGCCGAGGCTTACCGCATCATCAAAGATGGGCACGCCGCCGCGAAGCTTGTCCTCATCCCTTGAGTGACAAGTCGGCGAGGCCAGTAGCAAGATCAATCTGGGCGCGCCAGCCGAGTACGCGCTCAGCAGCCGAACAGTCGGCGGTGATGTGCCGTACGTCGCCCAGCCGGTAATCGCCGGTGATCAGCGGTGAGGGCCCGCCAACAACCCGGCTCAACGCGTTCGCCATCTCGCCGACCGTCGTCACCCACGGAGTTCCGATGTTCAGCGGAGTCAGTCCTGCCGGCAGTCGGGCCTGCAGAGCCGCGAGCACCGCTGTCGCGATGTCGGATACATGAATGAAATTGCGACGCTGCCGGCCGTCTTCGAAGACGTGCGGCGGTTCGCCACGCAGCAGGCTGTCGGTGAAAATCGACGCCGCTCCCGCGTACGGAGTCTGGCGCGGCATTCCCTGCCCGTAAACGTTGTGGAACCGGAGAGCGGCGACGGTACTTCCGGTCTCTCGGCACCAGATCGCCGCCAACTGCTCACCATGAGCCTTTGTTGCCGCGTAGGCGTTGCGCGGATCGAGTTGCGCCGACTCTGGCACGAGTTCTGGATGAAGATCATCACCGCAGGTTGGGCAGCGCGGGTCGAACCGTCGAGCCTCAAGATCATCGCGACGCCGGGGCGGTGGCCTGATCGAGCCGTGATCCGCACAGTGATAACCGCCCTCGCCATAGACGACCATCGAGGACGCGTACAGGACGCGCGTGATGCCCGACTCAGCCGCCACCCTGAGCGTCATCGCCGTCCCATAGTCGTTGTGCAGCGCGTACTGGTCGATGTCGGAGATGTCGACCCCGAGGCCGACTTTGGCGGCCAAGTGGATGACAGCGTCGCAGCGATTTGCCGCCGCTGTGAGCCGATCATGATCGACGATGTCGTCTCGTACGTCGAGTGCACGGTCGAAGACCCGGATGATGTGTCCTGCTGCGTTGAGTTGATCATAAACCGGTCGGCCGATGAAGCCCGCGCCACCGGTGAGCAGGACCTTCACGTGGGGCGGCTTGCCGATTGAGGGAACGGCAAGGTCACCTCGAAGCGGCAGCCTCCCGCGACGTTGCGTACCGATATCTCCCCGCCATGCGACTCCACGACCGCACGGGCAATTGCTAGTCCGAGGCCGGCGCCGCCGTCGTCACCGCTCCTGGAGGGGGTGCCCCGCCAGCCGGTATCGAATACCCGGGCGAGGCTGACTTCGGGAATCCCGCCGCAGCCGTCGCTCACCGAAACCCGGATGTGACCGTCGTCAGCTCGGCGGCCCTCAAGTTGTACGACCAACCCGGGATCGGTGTGCCGGATCGCATTCGTCGCAAGGTTGCTCAGTGCCCTGGCCAGATCGTCGGCCGAACCGAGCACTGCGAGCCGGTCGTTTTCGGGAAGATCGACTTCCAGCCGTACCCCTTGTGTCCGAGCCGTAGCCGCCGATTCGGATGCAACATCACTGATCAGCTCTGTGAGTGAGACCATGGTCTGCGGCTTGGCTTCAGTGATGCCCTGTACGCGTGAAAGCGCGAATAGGTCGTCCACCAGAACACTCATCCGAGCCACAGTGGCGCGCAGATGAGCCATCGCACGTGGAACGTCGGCAATCACGCCATCCTCCAGGCCCTCGGAGAGAGCGCGGAGACCGGCGAGCGGTGTGCGCAGGTCATGCGACATGAAGCTCACCAGCTCTTGGCGGGCCTGTTCGGCGGCCCGCTCGCGAGCCCGCGATTCGGCGAGAGTGCGACGGGTTTCCGCAAGGTCGTCCAGCACCAGCGCGAGTTCTCGCGGCGCGGCGTCGGTCTCGGCCGGGCCGTCGGCCACCACCGGCGTGTTGCCTGCCGAGTCCGAGACGAGCTGGAGCAGGCCTGCGCCCACTCGGCGTGACGCATGCGAGATCCGACGCACCACTAGCCAGGCGCCGAGCGCCGCGAGCAGCAGCGAAACCAGCAACGCGATCAAGATCACGAGCGAGTCATGGGCGGAAAGAAACATCAGCTGCACATTGATCAACACCGTGGTCGCCACCGCGACCACGGGCAGCAATGTGGCAATCGTGAGCTGCTGACCCAGCGACCGGGAACGCACCAGATGCAGCAGAGCCAAGCCAACCAACCCGACGGCGACACAGCAGGCCAGTGTGAGTCCGATGATGGTCATGAGGTCTGTCATGATCGGTCGTCCTCATCGACCAACTCGTCCTCGCGCGCCATCCGGTAGCCGAAGCGTCCGACCGTCAGTACTAGCGTGGGATCGGATGGATCCCGCTCCAACTTCTCCCTGAGGCGTCGGATATGCACCGTGACAGTGGAGGTGTCGCCGAAGTCCCAGCCCCAGACCCGCCGCAGCAGCTCCTCCTTGCTGAAAGTCTGTCCGGCGTGGCTGGCGAGAAAAGCCAGCAAGTCGAACTCCCGCATCGTCAGGGCCAGTGGCCGACCGGACAGGCGAGCCTCGTGGGCAGCTGAGTCGATAGTTACCGGTCCCAAGGTCACGATCGAGTTGAGCAGCGGCGTGCCGGCTAGGCGCTCGGTACGCCGGAGCAAAGCCTCGACCCGCAGCACTACTTCGCGAGGCGAGAAGGGCTTCACGACGTAGTCGTCGGCACCAGTCTCCAGCCCGACCAGACGATCTTCCTCTTCGCCGCGTGCCGACAGCATGATCACGCAGGCATGATCTCCGCTGCGCCGCCGGCGACGCAGTAACTCCAAGCCCGATAGTCCGGGCAGCATGATGTCGAGAATGACGACGTCAGGGCTGATCCGTTGCCAGAGCTGCACAGCCTCGTTACCGTCGCCGCTCCATTCCACCTGATAGCCGGCCCGGGTGAGATAGGCCCGTAAGACCTCTGCCATCGTGGCGTCGTCCTCGACGACCAACACGCGTGCTGCCATGATCATCAGCCTAGGCAGAACGGCTTGCGGCGCCTACATCGCCAGGCAGCCACGCCTCAGGCGTAAGCGAGCCGAAAGCGATTTGCACTCGTCCAGCACCGGCGCCCGACCTTAGCGTCAAAGGATGGTCGGTGCCTTGCGTTCCGAGGTCGACGTCATCCTGCCGTGTCTGAACGAGGCCGAGGCACTTGCTTGGGTGCTTGGTCGAATGCCCCTGGGCGTGAGGCCAATTGTGGTTGACAACGCCTCAACCGACGGCTCCGCGGAAATCGCCCGTAATCATGGTGCGTACGTGGTTCAAGCGCTACAGCGGGGATATGGCGCAGCATGCCACACAGGCCTGCTGGCAGCCACCGCCCCTGTAGTCGCGGTCATGGATGCCGACGCCAGCCTGGACCCGCAACACCTGAACCGTGTTGTGGCCCCGATCGTCGACGGCGCGGCCGATCTGGTGATCGGGTGCCGCGCCCCGACCAACGCCGCGGCCTTCCCCTGGCCGCTGCGACTTGCCAACATGGAGCTTTCCCGGCAAGTGTTCCGCCGCACCGGCCTCAGACTTGCTGATCTCGGACCGATGCGAGCGGCCTGCCGCGAGGCGCTGCTGGCGCTCCACATCCAGGACCGCCGATCGGGTTATCCTGCCGAAACGGTGGTGCGGGCAGCCGATGCCGGGTGGCGCATCGTCGGGGTAGATGTCGACTACCTGCCCCGCCGAGGACGATCGAAGGTCACCGGTACTCCGATGGGCGTCTTGCGGGCCGTACGCGACATGAGCGCTGCACTGCGGATGCCGATCGACCCGATCCCCCGGGTGCGATGAGCGATCACGCTGGCACCCTCATCGTGCTGGCCAAGGAGCCAGTGGCGGGCCGGGTCAAGACGCGGCTGCATCCAGCGTTCACTCCCAGTGAAGCGGCCCGGCTGGCGGCGGCCGCCCTCCAGGACACGCTCGCGACGGTACGGAGCTGCAGAGCGGGCCGCAGGATTCTCGCGTGGGAAGGGGATCCAGCGTCGTGGCGAGATTCCTTCGAGGTGATTGGTCAGCCACGGGGAACACTCAACCGCCGGCTCAGCGCCGCGTTCGCGGCCGCGCTCTCCGACCTCGCCGACGAGCCCGCGCTGCTGATCGGGATGGACACGCCGCAGGTCACTCGTCAGCTGCTCGACATTGATTGGGAGGGAGCCGATGCCGTATTAGGGCTCAGTGACGACGGGGGCTTCTGGGCGCTCGGCTTGAAGCACGGGCATCCAGCTGGGCTCTTCGACGGAATACCGATGTCGACCAGCCGCACTGGTTCGGCTCAGCTGGCGCGGCTCTTCGACTCTGGCCTGAGCGTCAAGCTGCTGCCACCGTTGCGCGATGTCGATCGGCCGGAGGACGCGGAATGGGTCGCAAGGCAGTTCCCTGAGCTTGTCTTCTCTCGGACGTATGCAGAGATCATCAACGCGCGCTCATGCCAACCCAGCGATCGACTCTTCGATGCCGCCTATGCGGGCATGATGACCGCTAGCAATATCACCCCAAGCGGACCTGACGGCGAAAACCCGCTCCTGCTGGACGTCTCGCGTTGGTCAGGCCAGGCAGACGCAGTCGACATGCTCGTGGTGGCGCGATGCGAGCCACCGGTCATTGACCTGGGCTGTGGGCCAGGACGGATGGTGCGGGCGCTGACCGAGTCAGGTAGGGCGGCACTTGGCGTCGACATCTCCTCGGTCGCGGTGGGGCTGAGCATGAAACGCGGCGGGCTGGCGCTGCGTCGCCGAATCTTCGACGAGCCCTTGCCTGCCGAGGGTCGGTGGGGCACGGCATTGTTGATGGACACCAATGTCGGTCTTGGCGGCGACGTAGCGGCACTGCTCGCCCGCTGCGCACGTTTGATTGTGCCGGGCGGCTTGATCATCTGTGAGGTCGACCCGACCGCCACGAGGCATCAGGTACACACGATGGTGCTACGAACGCCATTTGCTACGTCATCACCTATCGCCTGGTCTCGGATCGGCGTGTCCGCGTTGCTGCAGGTAGCCGCCCCGCTCGACCTTCTGCCCGTGGAGGAGTGGATGAGCGGTGAGCGGGCGTTCGTCTCGCTCCGCTCGATCAGCGGCTCCTCACGATGATCATGGATGTGGCGCCGGCGTCGCCGAACCGTCGGCTGATCATCGCGGCCTTGATCATCATCCTGGTGAACTTGGGGATGGTGATCACACTCGCCCATCTTCATTGGTTCGGTCGTGTCATCGCCATCGTCGGCTTGATCTTCGCCGGTCTGGTGATCATCGTGCGGAAAGACGTGGCGGCTACGCCGATCTGGTTTATCGTCCTCGTCACGGTGGCAGTCCAGCTTCCGCATCTGTTCCTTGTTCCGCGGACCAGCGATGACGCCTACCGCTACGTGTGGGACGGGCGTGTGCTGCTAGCGGGCATTGATCCATATCGTTACGTCCCGCTGGACCCCGCTCTAGCGGCGCTGCGCGACATGTCGCTGTTCCCGGAGGGAGAGCCGCCACTCATCAACAGGCCGGGTGTGCCGACCATCTACCCGCCGGTTGCTCAGCTGTGGTTTGCGTTGGTGGCGTCATTCACCCCAAAGGTCGCCGGCACTCTCGGCGTACAGATCGCGGCAGCCGGCGCTGTCGTGGTGACGACCTGGTTCCTGGCACGTTACCTCCGCGACCGCAGCGGCTGGGCGCTGATCTATGGTGCCTGTCCGGCGGTCGCGCTAGAGGCTGCGAACGGTGCCCATCTCGATGCCATTTCCGCGCTGTGCGTGTTTGGCCTCGGTTGGGCTGCCGTCCGGAAGCGGCATTGGTTGGCCGGCATCTTCCTCGGGCTGGCCGGCGGCATCAAGCTGGTTCCGCTGCTGCTCGCTCCGGTCTTTCTGCGACGTGGCCGCTGGCGCACCACATTGACCGCAGGGGGCCTGGTGATCGTGACGTACCTGCCGCACCTGATAGCAGTGGGTGTCCTGGTGGTCGGCTTCCTACCCGGCTACTGGCGGGAGGAGGGCTACGACGGAGTCCGCCGGTTCGCCCTGCTCAGCTGGCTACCTGAGAACTGGCGCATGCCTGTCGCATTGCTGCTGGCGACCTGTTGCGCGGCATTGGCCGTGGTGCGCTCGGCCCGGGAACCAGTGCTGGTGACGTGCTGTTGGCTGTACGGCTGCTCCTTCCTGATCGCCACGCCCATCTATGCGTGGTACGCGCTGCCCTTCGTCGTTCTCGTCATCATGGCCGGGCGGCTCGAGTGGCTCGCGGTCTGGGCTGCCCTCTATGTGTCGTTCGTCTTCGATGATGAAAGCTCGATTCAGGCACTTGGCTTTGGGACCGCCCTAGGCGTAGTCGTCCTCGTCGGACTTCGACGGTCGATTCGGGCGTTCCGGTCCCGAACCCTGGAAAGTTCACTCCATCCGCAGCCTCCTCGCCCAATTCAGGCGTGATTGGAGCGCCGCTGGTTCGGCTGGAGTGAAGTTCCAGGGCATCGAACACTAGCCTCGAGGTATGCCGTCGGCCTTGCCTGAAGGACAACCTGCGCCGAGCGACGGCTCATTACCTGAACAGGCGCTGCCCGAGATTCCGCTTCGACCTCTGGGTATTTACGTCCACGTCCCTTTCTGCACCACACGGTGCGGCTACTGCGACTTCAACACCTATACCGCCGCCGAACTCGGGACCGAGCCGGGAGCCAGCCGCGCTGGCTACATTGACGCCGCGATCCACGAGCTGGAGTTGGCGGCTCGAGTGCTGGGTCCCGAGGCGCCAGCAGTTTCGTCGATCTTCGTCGGAGGCGGCACGCCTACGGTGTTGCCACCGGATGATCTTGGCCGGCTGATCACGGCGGTACGTGACCGTTTCGGGCTCGCAGAGGATGCCGAGGTGACGACCGAATCCAATCCCGAGTCGATTGACTCTGCGGGTCTGTACCGGCTACGCGAGCTGGGCTTCAACCGGATCTCGTTCGGCATGCAGTCAGCCGCGCCACATGTGCTCGCGACGCTCGACCGCACACACTCACCAGGCCGTCCTCTTCAGGCGGTTGTCGAGGCGAAGGCAGCCGGGTTCGCCAATACCAGTCTCGATCTGATCTATGGCACGCCTGGGGAGTCTGCCGCCGACTGGGTGGAAAGCCTGGATACGGCGCTATCAGCGGCACCCGAGCACATCAGCGTCTACGCGTTGATCGTGGAAGAGGGCACCCGACTGGCCGCTCGGATCCGGCGCGGCGAGCTCCCGCGTCCCGATGATGATGATCTTGCTGACAAGTATCTGACCGCCGACGAGCGGCTCACCGCCGCTGGCCATACGGCGTATGAGGTGAGCAACTGGTCCACGACTGCTGCGGCCCGCTGTCGCCACAACCTGGGTTACTGGCGCAGTCATCATTGGTGGGGCCTCGGCCCGGGAGCCCACAGCCACATTGGCGGAGTCCGGTGGTGGAACGTCAAGCATCCGTCGGCGTACGCGTCCAGACTTGCCGCAGGCGTGTCCCCGGCCCAGGCGCGAGAAGTGCTGTCGGCAGAGGACCGGCGGGTGGAGCGGATCTTGCTCGAGCTCCGCCTCGCCGATGGTCTCACCACGTCGTTGCTCACCGCCGGCGAGCGGAATCGTCTCCCTGCCCTCCTCGCCAGGCGGCTCGCCGTGGTCGAGAACGACATGTTGATCTTGACTCTTGAGGGAAGACTGCTCGCCGACGGCGTGATCCGCGACCTGCTGGATTGAGGGTATGTGCCCTGATCTTGTCGAAGGGCACGAGCGGGCTCGACAAGCTCAGCGCGCGTTTGTGGCAACCGTTGGAGCCCGGTGGTTGTCTGGGAGTGTGGCGGTCCTGGCAATGTTTCCGCTGAATTCGGTGCTGTTCCCGTATATGCCCTTGCGCCTGCGTGTCTTCGAGGAACGCTACTTGATCATGCTGGCCGACCTGCTGCGCAGCGAGGATGCGCGGTTCGGTGTGGTGCTGATCGAGCGCGGGCGGGAAGTAGGCGGTGGGGAGAAGCGCTTCAGTGTCGGAACGATCGCCGAGATCACCCAGCTCGGGGCTCAGGAGAGTTTTGTCGGCATGCTCGCTAAGGGCAGCCGACGTTTCGAGGTCACAGAGTGGCTGGCCGACGCACCTCATCCCCGCGCAGAGGTGAGTGAAATGGCGGAGCTGGAGTGGGACAACGGTTTGTGGCAGCTGCGTGATGAGACTGAGCACCTGGTACGCCGCACCCTCGCTGTTGCCAGCGAGTTCGCCGAGAATTTCTGGCCAGCCGATGTTGAGCTATCCGCAAATCCGGTGGCGGCAGCCTGGCAATTGGCCGCCATCTCACCCCTCAATGCTCTCGACCAGCTAGCACTGCTGGGCTCGACCTCGTTTGCCGACTTGCTTGCCGGGGTGTCGGAGCTGACAAGCCAGGCGGCGCTCGCCTTTGACACGCCTTGGCCTCGCGAGGAGGGAGAGTAGAACTCACTGCGCGTCGCCGCGAGCCTAGTGAGGCGCTGGGCCGGTGGTAGCACGCGAGATCAAGTTGACGGGAAGCAGCACCTGGCGCGGCTTGGATTCGGGATCGATCAGCAGCCGACCGACGTGCTGCCCCTTGTCGCGGATCGGTTGATGAACCGTAGTGAGGTTGGCCGCTTTCGCGGCGGCGATGTCGTCGAAACCACAGACCGACACGTGATGTGGCGGTGTCAGCCCGCGGCTCGCCAACGCTTGCAGCGCGCCGAGGGCCAGCACGTCGCTCAAGCAGACGACCGCCGTGGGAAGCTCATCACGGTCAAGCAGCCACCTGGTGGCACCGGCACCGGACTCGATGGAGTTATGACCGCCGGAGACGATCATGACCCGCCCTGGCATCGCCTTGCGAAGACCGTCGACGCGCGCGGCGTAGTCGAGGAAGGTCAGCTCGGCCACCTCGAGGCGTCGCCCCGGACTGCCTGCCGGCTGGTTGGTCTCAACGAGCACAGCGATGTCGCGGTGACCCAGATTGGCAAGATGCTCCCCGATCATGACGCCCGCACCGAAGTCATCGATAGCCACCCAGCTCGAGTCGGGATCGTTGCTGGCGCTGGTCGTCACCAGCCTGATGCCGCGCGCCCTGGCCAGCATCGCCGCCGGGTGATCCGTGGGAAGGGAAAGGATGGTGAGCGCGTCGATGTTCGCGTGCCTGACGGCTGTCACGTCACTTTGGTCCGCGTCCGTTCCTGACGAGCCCGTTCCACGCCTCGACAAAGGCATCAGCATGATGCTGATCCCGTGCTCCTCGAGGACCTCGCTGAGACCGGTCAGGAACTCGATTGCGAACGGGTCGGAGAACGCGTACGAAAGTCGTTCGGCAAGCAGCACTCCGACGGCGTCAGCGCGGCCCGTGCGCAGGGTGCGGCCGGCTGCATCGGGACCCGGGTAGCCGAGCTCTTCAGCTGTCGCCAGGATCCGCTCACGCAGCTGCGGTGACAGCTGGTCGGGACGGTTGTAGGCGTTCGAAATTGTCGCGGGCGAGACCCCGAGAGCGGCGGCGAGCGTCTTGACAGTCATGCGCGCCATCGGTGCCTCGCCCACTCCAGCTGCTGAATCGTTCTAGTCAGACTAGCGGGTCGGGACCGTACCCTCCGGCTTGACGCGGTCTGAGCTTGTCGAAGACCCGGGGCGCTTCGACGAGCTCAGCACGCATCAAGCCGTTTGCCGGTCGCGCGAGACTCAGTCAGAGGCGCTTTTTCTTTCCCTTCCTGATATCCCAGGAATCGCTTCCCGGAGTCCAGTTCAACACGCTGGCACGCTCCATGAATTCGTCGCTCGTGATATCGCCGCGTGCGAAGCGCTCGGCCAGGATCTTCTTGGCCTCACTCTCAGGTGAGCGTGTGCTGGTCCATGACGGAGGTCCGAACTGACCGTTCCGAATCAGGAAGAACAACAAAGTGCCCAGCACGAGCAGCATGAGCAGGAAAAACATGACACCTCCTAAGAAGGGTGCGAAAGGCGGCACTGCGCCGCTTGCGAATGTCGACGGATCGCCTGCTCCCCAGGGAGGGCCGTGGTGGTGATGATGACCGAAGCCGCCCTCCAGCGGGATGAGTAGTGGGGTCGTCATGAATCCATTGTGCGGGGGCTACCTGTGGGCTGCATCCGCTGGAAAGCGGCTCTTTGACTACGCTCCCTGACGTAGTCGGGATACCGCGGCCGCAGGATGTGCAGCCCGCGCGGCCGGTCTAGTGTCGAAAAAGACCGCATCGGCAATTCAGCTGACCAGCGAAAACACTGCTGTATCGGGTGACAAGATCGAGGAGGAACCATGCGGGTTCAGGCCCGGCGTGCGCTCCTCATTGACTCCGCCATTGGACTGGCGCTGGCAGTTGCCAGCTGGATGGCCTCGTTCTACGTCTGGGCGGGTTCGGATTTCAGTCGGCCCGATTGGCGTCACGGACCGCCTCGCCAAATGATCACGATCGTCGAGCCGTCTCCGTGGGTGCTGCTCGCCGTGTTCGTCGTGGCATTGGGTGTCGCCACTCGGCGGATCTGGCCTCGTACGGCGTTCGTCGCGACCGTCGTCGGGGTTGGCATCTATCTGGCGGCCGGCGCAATGTTCGCCCCGATCTTCTTAGGACCTGCGCTCGCCGTGTACGCAATGGCGAGCGGCGCGGCGATCCTCGCCGACCAGGATTCCGCCAGCGCTCCACGAGGAGCGATGCCACCGCTGCGTAGCTGGGCGCCGCTGCTTCTTCTGCTAGTGCCGATGATCATGGCCGGGCATTGGCAACAGTCATACCTGGGGCTGCTCGATCCTGCTTTCTACGGAGGCTTGGTCAGTGTGATGGCGATCGCCGTCCTTCCCGCCATGATCGCGCTGCTCGCGCGGAGTCGGCGGGAAAGCGAACGAGAGGTGCGTGAGCAGGAGCGCCGCCGCTACGCCTACGAAGAGCGGCTGCGGATCGCCCGTGATGTGCATGACGTGGTCGGCCACAGTCTTGCCGTGATCACCATGCAGGCGGGGGTGGCACTTCATCTGCTGGACAAGGAGCGGGCTGCCCACCCGCGTCCGGATCAGGTGACTTCCTCCCTCGAGGCGATCAAGAGGACGAGCCGCGAGGCGCTGGCGGAGCTACGGACCACACTCGAGGTCTTTCGATCAGACGCCGAGGAACCGCGGAGTCCGCTGCCGGGACTGGCCCGACTCGACGACCTCGTGGACGGGCTGCGCTCGGCCGGCCGAGAGGTGACCTTGATCCACGAGCAATCCGATGATGATCTTCGGGACCTGCCGGCGGCGGTCGACCAGGCCGCCTTCCGGATCATCCAGGAGTCGCTCACCAACGTCGTGCGGCATGCCCCTGCGGCTCAGGTCACTGTGCGAATAGCTCGCCATGCTGGGATGCTGACCGTCGAGGTGAGCGACGATGGACCAGCCGTCAGCGTGCCGCCCGACGGGAACGGTATTCGTGGCATGAGGGAGCGCGCCCGAGCGGTGGGTGGCGCGGTCCGGCTTTCGGTACACGAGCCGAGCGGGCTGGTCGTGCGAGCCGATTTGCCGCTGGTGGAAGGAGAGCTTCGGTGACCATCTCCGTCGCTCTCGCCGATGACCAAGCCCTGGTACGGATGGGCCTGCGGGTGCTGATCGAGTCCGAAGATGATCTTGTGCTCGCGGGCGAGGCCGAAGACGGCCTAGAGGCCGTGGATCTGGCACGGCGTACCCGGCCAGACGTGATCTTGATGGATATCCGGATGCCACGGCTGGACGGGATCGCCGCGTTGCGGACGATAGTGGGGGATCCCACACTCGCCGGCGTACGGGTGATCATGTTGACGACCTTCGAGTTGGATGAGTACGTCTTCGACGCGCTGCAGGCAGGTGCCGCCGGCTTTCTGATCAAGGACACCGAGCCGGCCGACATGTTACGGGCCATCCGGCTGGTCGCCGCGGGGGAGTCGCTGTTGTCACCGTCAGTGACTAGGCGGGTGATCGAGTCGTTTGCCTCGAGATCGCACATTCGCAAGGCACATCCACAGCTGTCGGAGCTGACCGATCGAGAGCGTGAGGTGCTGGCCTTGATCGGTGAGGGCCTGAGCAACGATGAGATCGCCGAGCGGTTGGTAGTGAGCCGGGCGACCGCGCGTACCCATGTCAGCCGAGCCATGATCAAGCTTCGAGCTCGTGACCGGGCCCAGCTGGTGGTGATCGCCTACCAGTCCGGTCTGGTGCGCTGAGGCGTCGACATCCCACGCTGCATGGGATGTTGACGGTGTGCGTGGCATGCACATGCCGGGTACAGCGTGAGCAAGCTGGGTACAGCGCGCGGCGCAGTGACGCTCAGGCCAGTGGGAGCGTCGGCCGAGGCGGTTCATGCATCTCGGCTGCCTGGGCCGCTATCCGGCCGCGCTGCTCGAAGACGAATGCCCGGTCCACCGGCTCGCCATGCCCGGGCACCGCGATGGTCGTCGCCTTCATCAGTCCGATCACCGCATCCAAGGTGCCTGGCCATTCTTCTGGAACCGAATCCGGGCCGAAGGACGGCGGCCCCGCCGACTCGATCAGGTCGCCGGCAAACAGCAGGTCGGCGTCGGGCACAACGATGACCAGGTCGCCATCGGTGTGGCCGCGGCCGAGATGAGCGATCTCGACCCGCCGATCACCCAGGTCTAGTGCGGTCGCGACCACGATCTCCACGTCGGGACGTACGAGCTCGCGGGGATCGACCCGCAGTCGCCTCGCTTCCTCTGCACTATCGGCAGAACCCAGCCTGATGTGCACAGACTCATGAGCGATTTTCGGTACGTCAGCGAAGGCAGCCAGTCCGAATGCGTGGTCGTAATGCCAATGCGTGACCACGACTGCGGCGAGCGCGTTCTCGCTGACACCGGCGAGCGACGTCCGAAGCGCGCGACCCTGCGACGGACTGGACCCGGTGTCCACCAACAGCGCCCGCTGCGATCCCACGATGAGGCCCAGGTTCACCGAATCGGGCTCGGCGACGGCTCGATACACACCTGATCGCAGCTCCTGCCAAGGCCCGATGCTGAACGTCGGGGGCTTTTCAGCAGCCCGTGGCAGATCGGTCATCACGCTAGACTGGCACTCTGTTTGTGCGAGTGCCAAGCACCGTACGCCGCCAAGGCATCATCCCGGCAGAGACGTCCAGGAAGGAGACGTATGGACGATCGCAAGCTTGACGTGCTCCGCGCCATCGTCACCGACTACGTCTCCAGCCAAGAGCCCGTGGGTTCCAAGGCGTTGGTCGAGCGGCACGACCTTGGCGTTTCGCCGGCGACCGTTCGCAACGACATGGCAGCCCTCGAAGAAGAGGGCTACATCACCCAGCCGCACACCAGTGCTGGTCGCATTCCAACCGACAAGGGCTATCGATTGTTCGTCGACCGCCTCGGCTCCCTCAAGCCGCTGTCGGTTGCTGAGCAACGTGCGATCCAGACATTCCTCTCTGGAGCGATTGACCTGGACGACATACTGCTGCGCACCGTCAGGTTGCTGGCCCAGGTAACCCAGCAGGTCGCCATCGTGCAATATCCGACACTCAGCCACTCCGTTGTCCGCCACGTCGAAATCGTGTCCATGTCGCAGTCTCGCCTGCTGCTCATCCTCATCACCTCAACTGGCAGAATCGAGCAGCGCGCGCTCGAGATCCCTGAGCATGACGAGGAAACGCTCGGCGAACTACGGGCGCATCTCAATGCGGCCACGGTTGGGAATACTTCACCCCAGGCTGCAGTTCGGTTGAGCAGGTTGAGCGGGACTTTGCCGCCGTCACTGGCGATGATTGGACAGGCGGCAATCGCGACACTGCTGGAGATGGTGAGTAGCGAGGCGTCAGGCAGGATGGTGGTTGGCGGTATGCCTAATCTCACCCGTTATGGCGCTGAATTCGAGACCACTGTGAAGCCCGTGTTGGAGGCGCTGGAAGAGCAGGTGGTTTTGCTGAAGTTGCTTGGCGAAGCAACTGCGGATGAGGTCACCGTCCGGATTGGGCAGGAGAATCCCTATAAGGAACTCCAGTCCACGTCGGTGATCGCGAGCGGCTACGGTAGTCAGGTCGACACGTTCGCGACTCTGGGCGTGGTCGGGCCGACCCGAATGGACTATCCATCCACGATGGCGTCAGTACGCGCTGTTGCCCGCTACGTCGGCCGGTTCCTCTCCGAAGGATGAGTACAACTCGCATGAGTTCTGACTACTACCAAATCCTGGGCGTCCCGCGCGATGCGACACCTGAGCAGATCAAGAAGGCCTATCGCCAGCTTGCGATGAAGCTCCATCCCGACGTGGCACAGGAGGCAGATGCGGCCGAGCGCTTCAAAAGTGTCGCCGAGGCATACGAGGTGCTGCAGGATCCCAAGAAGCGTGACCTTTACGACCGAGGCGGCGATCCGCTGGGCGGCGGCATAGGCGGCTTCAATGGTGGCTTTGGCCCAGGCGGCTTCGACTTCACCAACCTGGTTGACGCGATGTTCGGCCAGCAAACCTCGAGAGGCCCACGGTCGCGGGTCCGTCGTGGGCAGGACGCATTGGTTCGCCTCGATCTCGAGCTTGCGGAAGCAGCATTCGGTACCACCAAGCCGCTACTGGTGGACACGGCGGTGCTCTGCCCACGTTGCAATGGGTCGGGGGCATCGGAGGGCTCCCGGCCGGTGAGGTGCCCGACGTGCCATGGGCAGGGCGACGTGACCCACGTTCAGCGATCCTTTATCGGTGATATCCGGACCACCCAGCCGTGCCCGACCTGCCGCGGCTACGGCACAGTCATTCCGGACCCCTGCGTGGAATGCTCCGGGGATGGGCGGGTCCGCGCCACCCGCACCATCAACGTCAAGATTCCGGCTGGGGTGAGCACCGGGAACCGCATTCACCTTTCGGCGCAGGGCGAGGTCGGCGCTGGCGGTGGCCCGGCTGGTGACCTTTACGTTGAGCTCCAGGTGCTGCCGCATGAGATTTTCCGTCGAGACGGCGATGATCTTGAGGTCGTGGTCAAGATTCCAATGACTGCGGCTGCGTTGGGTACCGAGGTGATGGTGGCAACTCTCGAGGCTGATCTTGACGATTCCACGCCAGAGGCCCGAGAGGTACGGATCACGGTGCCCTCCGGGACGCAGTCCGGGTCCCGGATCCCGATCGACGGCAAAGGCGTTCCACGCTTGCGGGGAAGCGGGCGGGGGCAGCTTGGGGTTACCCTGCTTGTCCAGACTCCGACGCGCATCGACGACGAACAGCGAGATCTGTTGCGCCAGCTGGCTGAGCTTCGCGATGAGACCCGGCCCGAGGTCACTGTGCAGAAGCACAGCCGCGGCGTTTTTGGGCGGCTGCGGGACGCATTCGCCGGCCAGTGAGGCGCCCTGGACCCCGGATCGCGCGCCGCCGTGCTGAGGAGCAGCGAGGGGACACGTTTTTCGTCCCCGAGCGCCGACGAAGTAGGCGGACCTCAGAGCGCGATCCGCAGCGAGCGGAGCGAGCAATCAAATTGAGGGGCCGATCATGACGGACCCGCTCTTTCTGTTGGATGTCCTGACCAATCCGCTTCCGATGGTTGGCGGCCACGTCACGCTCGACGGGAATGAAGGCCGGCACGCCGCAGTCGTCCGCCGGATCCGGACCCACGAAATGATCATGATCGCCGATGGGCGCGGGCGCGGAGTTCGCGGCAAAGTGGTCGAGGTCGGCCCGTCGAGTGTGGTTGTCGAGGTCGCGCAGCACCTTGGCGTGGCTGCCGAGCCCCGGCGCTTCGTCGCAGTGCAGGCACTGGCCAAGGGGGATCGGTCCGAGCTGGCAGTCGAGATGATGACCGAGATGGGCGTCAGCGAGATCGTGCCCTGGCAGGCATCTCGGTCGATCGTGCGTTGGACCGGAGAGCGGGGCGTGCGGTCCCTCAGCAAGTGGCGTTCGATCGCACGCGAAGCCGCCAAGCAGTCCCGTCGGCTCACTCTGCCGCAGGTGTCTGAGCCGGTGTCTACTCGACAGCTTGCCCAGCGGGTAGCGAGTGCTGACCTCGCTCTGCTGCTGCACGAGGAAGCCGAGGAATCGCTAACGGAAGTTGATCTTCCTGAGGCCGGCACGATCCTGATCATCATCGGTCCGGAGGGCGGCATCTCTGCCGACGAACTGAGCGAGCTGACCCGCGCTGGTGCGCAGCCGATGTCGATCAGCGACGGGGTCTTGCGGACCTCGACGGCGGGCGTTGTCGCGCTGGCTGGGCTTAAGTTACGCCAGGAGCCCTCAATTGCGCCCTGACCTTCCCGCAATTGGTTCTGAGCCCTCCGATGTGCGACCTGAGGCGTCCGGTATGCGCCCTGAGCTTGTCGAAGGGCGCGCTTCGGAGTTCGACAGGCTCAGCGCGTCGCTGCCGTACAGCTTCATTCCGCGCGTCTCGCTACCAGGCCGGCTCGGCCGCTCCGGAGTGATCACTACCCCGCACGGAGAGATCAAGACGCCGGCATTCGTCGCCGTCGGAACAAAGGCCACCGTCAAGGCGGTCCTTCCCGAGAGCATGGCAGCGCTCGGCACTCAAGCTTTACTGGCGAACGCCTATCACCTCTACCTGCAGCCCGGGTCGGACGTGGTCGAAGCTGCCGGTGGGCTACGGCGGTTCATGAACTGGCCGGGACCGACCTTCACTGATAGCGGCGGTTTCCAGGTCATGTCGCTCGGTGTCGGCTTCAAGAAGATGCTCGCCATGAACACCGATGGTCTGGAGGACGACGATGTGATCGCCGAGGGCAAGACTCGGTTGGCACACGTAGACGAGGATGGCGTGACCTTCAGATCGCATCTTGACGGGTCACAGCATCGCTTCACACCTGAGATTGCCATGCAGATCCAGCACCAGCTGGGCGCAGACATCATTTTCGCCTTCGACGAGTGCACGACCCTGATGAACACCCGGGACTACCAGGAGCGGTCAGTCGCCCGGACACAACGGTGGGCCGCCCGCTGCCTCGCCGAACATCTGCGCCTGACGTGCGAGGGCAAACCGCCGCACTACCAG
Organism: uncultured Actinomycetota bacterium; assembly: GCA_963836855.1. Taxonomy (GTDB): domain Bacteria; phylum Actinomycetota; class Actinomycetes; order Propionibacteriales; family Propionibacteriaceae; genus Microlunatus. Next base: position 100,823 of record CAWILN010000029.1, read on the forward strand.
GCCTTGTTCGCTGTGGTCCAGGGAGCGCAGTACGAAGATCTCCGCCGACAGGCAACTCGTGATCTCGTTTCGGTGATGATCGCCGGCTCGAGTTTCGATGGCTATGGCATTGGTGGCGCCTTGGAGAAGGAAAATCTCGGCACGATTGTGCGCTGGGTCTGTGAGGAGCTGCCCGAGGACAAGACCCGTCATCTGCTGGGGATCTCAGAGCCAAATGACATCTTCACCGCGATCGAGAACGGCGTGGATACCTTCGACTGCGTCGCGCCCTCGCGCGAAGCCCGCAATGCCGCTGTCTATACCGTCGACGGTCGGTTCAATGTCAACGCAGCAGCCTCCCGGCGGAACTTCATGCCGATTGATCAGGACTGCGACTGCTATACCTGCATGCGATACACCCAGGCGTACCTGCATCATCTGTTCAAGGCTCGCGAGATGCTCGCCTCGACGCTTTGCACCATCCACAACGAGCGGTTCATCGTGCGCCTGGTTGACGACATCCGCGCTCACATCGAAGCCGGGACGTTCAACGACTTCAAGATCGATTTCTTGGGCCGGTACTACGGATCGTCGCTGCATCGCTGACGGCATCCAGCTGTTGATCATTTGATTGGAACCGGCTGCGCGCAGCGAAGATCAACAGCCAGACCATCAGCACGACCTCGCCGACGAAGGTGAAAGAAGCAACCTCTAGGCCGTACGTCACGGACAGCAGACTCCCGAGGCTGTCAGTCAGGTAACCGGCACCGGCGATCGCAACCAGAACGCCGATGAATCGCGGAACGAAGCCGGAGGTGAACGCCAGCCAGCCGATGAGCAATAGGTGGACCCCGAACAGACCCAAGCCGAGGCTCCAGACTTTGTCGAACTGCTGAATCTCGGCCAGCACCTCGCCTGTGACCCGGGTGTCGGCTGGCCCGTGCAATTGTGAGTCGCCAAGCAGCCGTGCCACGGCTAAGAGATGGGAGATCGCGACAGCGAAGATCGCAGCGTAAAGCCCGCGGCACCACGCCGCCAACACGGCCACGGCGTGGCGTACCCGGTCGAAGAAGATCCATAGGCACCAGGCGACCACCACATCCAGAGCCGCAACGAGGAGCAGCGCGACGATCGCCAGTTGGAAGCTGCCCAACGCTTCGCGGATGTCGTTGGTCGTACGGGCTGCGTCACCTTCGGCAACAAGCCGCTCCAGCACTCCGAAGTTGGCCAGGCCTGCCAGCACGCTCATCAGCAGCAATCCGAGGCCTGCCAGGAGAGCGGCCCGACGCATTGATGGGCTGGTGGTGGCGGTGAGGCCTGTCATGCGCTGGCACCGAGCCGATCGCTGGCCGCGTATCGCCCCGTCGCGGGCGGCCGGGCGACTGCCTCGGGCAATCCGCGTGCGATCAAGGTCAAGCCGAGGGCGACTTCAAAGAGTCCGCCGGGGATAGCGAGCGCGAGGCCCGCACTCAGGCCGATCAGCTCAAGCAACGCGCCGGCTGCCAGTACGACATACCCCACGATTCCCCAGACGGCCAACCAGACCGGCACGAATCGGTCGCGCTGCAAGGCCCAGCAGAACGGCACACTGCCAACACCGAGGATCAGCATCGCGAACTGGTAGGCGAGGTCATAGCCCTCTGGTGGTCGCTTCGAAATCAACAAGAGAAGTCCGACCGCAAGGAGGGCCGCCTCGACTGCCCGGGCGACCAGATAAGTTGTCGCAGTTCTGAGATGCCGGGGCCGAAATATCCCGAACACCAGGGCACCGATGGTGGCCACCACGACCGAGTTGAGCAGCATCAGCGGCGCGCCGACAGGGCGGTCGACCAGGGCGCTGCCCACCCCGTAACAGACAAAGGCGGCAAGGAATAGTGCACCGACAATGCGGCCGGTAGTTCGGTTCGACACGAGAACTCCAAGGTTTAGCGCTGCTCGCGCATCGCGCTTTGCATCCGCCGCCGTCGTCGTCGCTCGCAGAGGAAAGAAGGCCTCTGCTCGCTCCTTCTCCGTACGGCGGCGCGCGATTCCCGACGCTCGCAGCGAGGATTCGTACTAAGTAAGTCGTACTAAGTACGTTACACTGGACCCAGGGTTCGGTCAACATAGGGAGGCGACGTGCTCGAGGCACAGAGCACGAGAGCGAAGCGGGAGCGGTTGAGCCGTGACCGGGTGTTCGCAGCGGCCGTGAGGATCGCCGACGTCGACGGCTTGGCTGCCCTCACTATGCGTTCGCTGGCGCAGGAGCTCGGCGTGAAACCGATGTCGCTCTACTACCACGTCCGCAACAAGGAGGAGATCCTCGATGGAATAGTCGATTCCGTCTTTGCCGAGATCGAGTTGCCGAAGATCGGCCAGGAGTGGCGCGGGGAGGTACGCCGCCGAGCGGTGTCAGCGCGGGCGGCGCTCGCCCGGCATCCCTGGGCGTTGGCGCTGATGGAGACGCGGACCAATCCAGGCCCGGCGACCCTGCGCCACCATGACGCAATGCTCGGGACGCTGCGTGCCGGCGGGTTCTCGCTCTCGATGACCGCTCATGCTTATGCGCTCATCGACGCGTACGTTTACGGCTTCGCCCTGCAGGAGGCGTCTCTGCCGTTCGAGGGCGCCGTGAAGGCCGCCGAAGTGGCCGGTTCGATCATGGAGAGTTTCGCTCTCGGTGACTATCCACATCTGGTCGAATTCACCTCACAACATGTGCTGCAGCCTGGCTACGACTTCGGAGCGCAATTCGACTTTGGCCTGAATTTGATCTTGGATGGCCTGGCTCAGCACACCGACTTGTCAGAATCCAGCGGTGCTAGAGCACGACTGGATTCTGACAAGTCGGCGAGGCCTCAGTGAACCACGGCCTTCTCGGCTCCAGCGCCGGTCAGCGCCCGTACGGACAGCTCGTCGTACCGCTCCACAGAATGGGTCTCCTTGCTGATGAAGGTCCCGACGATGCCGCACAGGAACCCGAACGGGATCGAGATCAGCCCAGGGTTGCGCAGCGGGAACCAGTCGAAGTTCGCATTTGGGAACAGCGACATGGGCGTACCGGAGACCACCGGCGAGAAGGTCACCAGCAGTACTGCCATGATCAATCCGCCGTAGATGCTGAAGACCGCACCCATCGTGTTGAAGCGCTTCCAGAAGAGGTTGTACAACAACGCCGGCAGATTGGCCGATGCAGCAACGGCAAAAGCCAGCGCCACCAGGAAGGCGATGTTCAGCCGCTGCGCGGGAATTGCGAGCAAGATTGCGACCGATCCGATGCCGAAGGCGGCGATCCGGGCCACCCTCAGCTCGCTCTTCTCCGACGCCTGTCCCTTCTTGAACACGTTGGCGTACAGGTCATGGGCAACCGACGATGCCGAGGTCAGGGTGAGGCCCGCAACCACAGCGAGGATCGTGGCGAAGGCGACCGCTGAAATCAGAGCCAGCAGGACCGATCCGCCGATCGTCCCCTCACCGCCACCAACCGCCTGCGCCAGCAGAGGCGAGGCGGCATTGCCCGCCGAGGTCTTGATCTGGCTGCCGTCGCCCGTGGGGACCAGCGCCGCTGCACCAAAACCCAGTACCAGCGTCATCAGGTAGAAGGAACCGATCAGCCCGATCGCCCAGAGCACTGACTTGCGTGCCGCATGAGCGGTGGGCGTCGTGTAGAAGCGGATGAGGATGTGCGGCAGACCAGCGGTGCCGAGGACCAGGGCCAGGCCAAGCGAGAGGAAGTCGAACTTGCCGACCAAGTCCTTACCGTAGAGTTGGCCAGGCTGGAGGAAGGCTTCTCCCTTGCCCGACTTCTCGGCTGCTACTCCGAGCAGGTCGGACAAGTTGAAGCCGAACTTGACGAGCACCAAGAACGTGATCAGCACTGTGCCTAGCATCAGCATCACGGCCTTGACGATCTGCACCCAGGTGGTTCCCTTCATCCCGCCAAAGGTGACGTAGACGATCATCAACACGCCGACCCCTACGATCACCAGGTTCTTCAGACCCGGGCTGGTGACCCCGAGGAGCAGACCCACGAGGGCTCCGGCGCCGACCATCTGGGCCAGCAGGTAGAAGATCGAGACAACGATCGTCGACGTGGCTGCCGCTGTCCGGACTGGCGTCTGGCGCATCCGGTACGCCAGTTGGTCGGCCATTGTGTACCTGCCGGAGTTGCGCAGCAGTTCCGCGATCAGCAGCAGGGCCACCAACCAAGCCACCAAGAATCCAATGGAATAGAGAAAGCCGTCGTAGCCGTAGAGGGCGATCGCGCCTGAGATGCCAAGGAATGACGCAGCGGACATGTAGTCACCGCTCACCGCGAGACCGTTCTGGAAGCCGCTGAATGAGCGGCCGCCAGCGTAGTAGTCCGCGGCGGTCTTGCTCTGCCGCGACGCCCAGAAGGTGATGTAGAGGGTGACCGCGACAACAGCGAGGAACAGGGCGATAGTCAGGGTGCGGTTGCCAGTGGCGAGCGGCACTAACATTGCGGTGCTCATCGGCCGGTCTCCCGGTCAAACTCGTCCCGTAGCTTCGACGCAAGCGGGTCCAGCGACTTTTTGGCGTGCCGCGCATAGAAGTAGGCGATCGTGAAGGTCGAGACGAACTGCAGCAAACCCCACACCAACGCGATGTTGATGTTCCCGACGACCTTGATGTCCATGAAGTCACGGGCCCAGTTGTTGCAGACGATGTAGAGGATGTACCAGCTCATGAACGCGATCGTTGCCGGGAAGGCGAAGTTGCGATATCTACGGTTTAGCTCCACAAAGTCGCTCTCATGAGCGATCGTGTTGTAAACCTCGTGATCGTGAATGGGAAGTCGGTCAGCTTCTCCCGTCTCATAAACGGGGACGCCGCGGTCAGCCATGAGAAACCTCCATTTGCAGGGTCCTGAGTTGCGACATACCCACCTATCGGGCAGCCAAAAACCTGATGGCGGCGCTAATCCAGGTGAAGTCGGCAGTATCGCGAGCCCGCCGACCGGTCGATCACCAAGTGTCAGGACCGGAGGAAGAGAAGTACGGCCAGCACCCGCCGCGACTCGCTTCCGGTAGCTGGAATGCCGAGTTTGGCGAAAATCGTCGACACATACTTCTCAGCCGCGCGTTGCGTAATCACCATCGAGTCCGCGATGCCGGCATTGGAGGCCCCCGTCGCCATAAGCTCTAGCACCTCGCGCTCCCGGGGCGTCAACGAGTCGAGTGGATCCGAGCTGCGGTGCCGCTTGAGCATGGTGGAGACGATGGTCGGATCCAGCGCAGAACCGCCATCGGCGACCCGGCGGAGCGCCGCGATGAACTCCTTGACCTCGCTCACCCGATCCTTCAGCAGGTACCCGACGCCTTCAGCTGAGTCCGCCAGCAGCCGCATCGCCAACCCCACTTCGACGTACTGGGAGAGAACCAGAACGCCCACATCCGGGTACTTCTGTCGGATGGTCAGGGCAGCCTGCATCCCCTCGTCGGTGTGGGTCGGTGGTAGCCGGATGTCGACAATGACGGCATCCGGCGGGTCCTTCGCCACGCGTGCCAGCAACTCATCGGCAGTGCCGCAGCGAGCCGTGACGTCGATGCCAGCATCTGTCAGCAGCTGTGCGACTCCCTCGCGCAGCAGCACGCTGTCCTCGGCTATGGCTACCCGCACGGCAGCTCCGCTCGTACGCGGGTGCCATGGCCGGGTGCGCTCCAAATCCGCAACCGACCGTTGAGAGCCTCGATGCGGTCCGCCAGGCCGCGCAAGCCGGTTCCGCGTTCAGAATCTGCGCCACCGATGCCGTCATCGACGATCTCCACGATCAGGGTGTCGTCGCTCACGCCTACCTCAAGTAAGACGCTGCTCGCCTGTGCGTGCTTTGCCGCATTGGTCAAGGCTTCGGATACGACGTAGTAGGCCGCCACCTCGAGTGGCTCCGCAAGGCGCGGCAATCCATCGGTCTTCAAGTGCACATCGAGCGGCGATGCGGCTGCCAGCGACTCTAACGCCACCGCGAGTCCGTGCCCGCTCACCACTGCTGGATGCAGACCGCGGGCAATGTCCCGCAGCTCGGTCAGTGACTGGGCGACTTCACTGCGGGCATTTTTCAACCTGGTCTGTGTTGCAGCGTCACTATTCGCGCGCTCGGCCAGAAGACCGAGTTCTAGGGCGAGAGCTACCAGACGCTGCTGGGCACCGTCGTGCAAGTTGCGTTCCAGGCGACGGCGCTCGTTCTGCTGGGCTTCTACCACGCGGGTACGGGAGCCTTGGAGCTCCTGAAGCCGCGCCCTGAGTTCTGCTTCCAGCCGGCCGTTTTCTAAAGCGATGCCAGCGGCTGCGCTGACCGCCTGGACCAGCTCAGGCTCCTCGCCGAGTCCTGCGTCGTACACCAGCGCCGCAACCTGCTCTCCGTTCTGCTTGACGAGCGTGACCCGCCGGCCGCTGTCAGGTTTTGGGAGCGCCGCCGGATTCCCGTCTTGGTCGGCCCAGCTGCCGTACTGGGGCAGCCAGTAGATCAAGGACAGGGTGGGGTCGCGGAGTGCTTGCGCGAGCAACTCGCGGAGGTCAGGTGTGGGATTAGCCCGGAGCTGTACCAGTAACTCGCCAACACCGGCTTTGGCAAGGCGAGCATCGAGAAGCCCGGCGAGGAAGGCGAGGGGTGCTATCCCTGCAACGGCGAAGGTTGCTAGCCGGAGGACCTCAAAGCCGGGCAGCTGGAATGCGCCGGCAATCAGCAGGGCGGCCAGCATGACCAGCGAAAGACTGAAGCAGTCGATCACGATCTGGGTCGGTCGGCGCCGCTGCCACAACGGGAGCGAGCGCCAACGCCGCCAGATCAGTCCCACACCAACCAGGGACAGCGCGCTGAGGACCAGAAGCTGCAGGTTCTGCACGACCTCAGCGAGGTCGGGCCGCGTTACCACGCCAAGTAGGTGGTTCTCGTTGAAGCCGCCCAGCATCAGGATCACCAACTGAAGTCCTAACGCCGCGACATACCCGACGACCACCACGACTCGCTCTGCTCGGCCAGCAAGTCGACCTGTCGGGTAGGCGAGGAAGACGTGCAACCACACCGCCGCGACCAACAAGTCACACAACTGACCGATTGTGCTGAGCAATGGCTGGCTCGTCCACTGCAGGACGGAGAGCTGGGTGACAAATCCCGCCAAGATCATCAAAGGGCCGAAGAGGCTGTCGGGTCGCCTTCGCCAGGCCACGATTCCAGCGAAGATGTACGGAAGTGTGACCCACCACACGAGCAAGACACGGAGAGCCGGCTGGTAGAGCTCCTCGTTGACCGACGCCAGGCCGGCGGTAACGGCACACGAGGCCAATGCCGCTATTCCGAGTGTCCACAGCAGGGCTGGCTTCGGGGCGGCTCTGTGCCGTTCAGGCAACAGCGGGACAACTGCGGCCATCCAAACCTCTCCTCGCCAGTTCACGATAGTGCTGACATCCGGCCGAATTACAGGACCGCCGCGCGATTCACCAGAAAACCGCCTCCTGGGTGACTGGTGTGCCGTCTGTCGTCGCTGCGTGCCAGGTGGGACGTTTGTGGAGCGCAACCACCATTGAGGAGCTGCCATGAAGACCCGCATTGTGCAAGACGAGCCGAACGATCCCGTCTCCGCAGGGGCGTCTGGAACGCCGACAATCCGAACCGTCGAGGTGGCAGGAAGCTCCGTGACGACTCCGACGAATGGGTTCCGAGCCTTCGTACGTCGTCGTGAGTTGGTGATTTTCTTCTTCCTCTCGTACCTGATCGCCTGGTCGACGCTACCGTTCGGGAGCTTCCTCGCCTTCTCACCACTGATCTCGGCCATCATTGTCGTCACCGTTGCCGAGGGTTGGCGAGGACTCGCTCAGCTGGGCCGCCGCCTCATTCGATGGCGAGTGAACTGGATCTGGTACGCGGCTGCGATCGGCCTGCCGTTGCTGGTCCATGCGGTGGCGATCGGTCTCAACATGGCGGCAGGTGCACCTGCTCCGTCGATGGCCCAATTCCACCCGTGGTACGCGCTGCTGATGGTCTTCGGAGTGAGCATGGTGAATCCGCTTGAGGGTCCATTGGGAGAGGAACCGGCTTGGCGTGGCTTTGCTCAGCCGAGGCTGCAATCGAGCTGGTCACCCTTGGTGTCGGCAGCCGTGCTCGGACTACTCATCACTTGCTGGCACCTGCCACTGGTCTTCATGCCGCAGTTCGACCTGGGCCTGCCGGACATTGCGTCGACCGTGCTCGTCACGTTCTGGTACGCCTGGTTGTTCAACCGGTCCGGCGGCAGCGTGCTGCTGACGCTGATTGCTCACGTCACCGAGGGGTCGGTCAATACTGGGGCCCTGTGGGCGGCTGGGGCCGACGCTAATCGCGAGGCCTGGACCTGGCTGATTTCCTGGGCCCTGCTGGTCGTAGCCCTGTTGATCTTCGATCGCAAGTCCTGGCGTACGGCACCAGACTCGGCAATCGATCGAGTGCCCGGCCGGATAAGTTAGCCCGGCACTCAGACCCGATAGCTGTCGACAGATCGCATCCGACGCGCGGTTCGGTTGCGATCTGCCGGCATTTACTGGGATGGAGGCGGGTCTAGTTCGGTGAAGATCGTCAGTTGCACCTCGCCCGGTCCCAGCAGTCGAGCGTTGAGCGAACGCCACGGGGTCATCGTCGGAGGGGCGATCAGCTCAGCGCCGGCGGAGACCAGCCGATTCGTGACGCTCGCGGAATCTGGAACCTCGAACGCCAGCCGATACTTTCCGCTGACTCCAGTTCGACCAACCTCCACAGTATCGATCAGGTCTATCTGCGGTCGATTGGACAGTTCGAGCGTTGCCCGGCCGGCGCCCAAGATCATCACCTTGGCCCCATTCTCACCGTCGTAGGACTCCTCCAGAGAAAGACCAAGCTCGTCTCGGTAGAAGCGCACTGCGCTGTCATAGTCGTCAACGGCCACGACCACCCGCAGCTGGTGCACAGCCGCGTCAAGGGGAGGCTGGGCGGCATAGCCAGGCTCCCGTTTCTTGATCGCTCTGATCACGGCGTAGGTGACCGGCAGCAAGATGACCTCCACCATCACCTTGTAGATGTAGCCCGCCACTGCGTAGCTGGTCAGCGCGCTCCAGGTCGGGAACACTCCAACGAAGGCGATGAAACAGAACAACGCCGTGTCGGCAAATTCGCCTACCACGGTCGATCCGATGAGCCGCGCCCACAAGTGGCGTTCCTTCGTCCGCTCCTTGATCTTGACTACCACGTAGGCGTTGAGCAGCTGACCGGCCAGGTAGCCGGCCAGACTCGCCAGCACAATCCGCGGCACAAACCCCAGCACTGCGAGGAACGCCTCCTGGTTCTCATATCCAGGCCCCGGCGGCGCCGTGCCGACCACGAGGAAGGTAAGAGAGGCAAGGGCGCCCAGTGCGAAGCCAACCCAGATCGCCCGCCTAGCCTGGCGGAGCCCATACACCTCGGCTAGCACGTCGCCCACGATGTAGGTGAGCGGGAAGAGAAACGCGCCGCCGTCGGTGAAGATGCCGCCGCCGAGAAACTCGGGCAACCCATCAACGACCGTGATCGTCTTGGTTGCAGCGATGTTAGAGATCAGCAGCAGGCCGCAGAAGACTGCGACGATAACGGCGTAGGTGCCGCTCGGTGCGGTCGCGAACGACACCGCGGAGGAATCCTCCCGCTGCTGAGTGTCGTGAAGTGTGGTCACGCCGAGCGATCCTAGGGGCGGTCATGGCAGGCTGGCCACATGAGCGACTACCCGAACGAGGTACCCGACGAGTCCGAGCAGCTAGACCAGCTCGAGCCACAACGATCCTTGGTCGATCGCGGCGTGGATGACGTGCTGGACGAGGGCTACTCGCCACCCGAGCGTTACTCTCCGCTGATCCGCGCGGGGGAGCACGAGACTTTGGAGGAGAGGCTGGGAGAGGAGATTCCGGAGCCCGATCCGTACGCGGTAGAAGACCAGGATGAGATCCTGGATGACGGCGAAGTTGGCGACGAGCGGGCTGGTCGACTGGTCGAGCCGAACGAGGGCATCGGGCCGGATAGGGAGTCAAATCTTGTCGGTACCGACGTCGGAATCGACGGCGCAGCAGCGAGCGCCGAGGAGGCCGCTGTTCACATCGTTTCCGACGAGGAGTCTTCGCGCTAGGCAATCCGACCGCACAAATGCCAGAGCACCGAGGTACCGACCCGCTGTACCCACCTATCGAGCCGTACGTCCGCGGGATGCTTGATGTAAGCGATGGCCAGCAGATCTACTGGGAGGAATGCGGCAATCCGGCAGGCAAGCCCGCGGTCTTCCTGCACGGTGGACCCGGCGGAGGGCTGAACCCTGAAGTGAGGCGTCTTTTCAATCCCGCTCACTACCGCATTGTGCTCTTTGATCAACGCGGCTGCGGCCAAAGCCGGCCGCATGCCGGCCGGCCGGTAGCAGATCTCAGCGCCAACACCACGTGGCACCTGATGGCCGACATGGAGCGGCTCCGCGAGCATCGCGACATCGAGAGGTGGCAAGTCTTCGGTGGGTCCTGGGGCAGCGCGCTTGCCTTGGCGTACGCCGAAGAGCACCCCGATCGGGTCACAGAGCTGGTGCTGCGAGGAATCTTCACACTCCGCCGGAGCGAACTGGACTTCTACTACAACGGCCCTGCCGGGCAGCTGTTTCCGGAACGCTACGAGAGGTTCCTTGGTCCGCTAGGCGGTCGCTCCTTTGTTGGGGACGCCATCTCGGCCTACCACGACTTGCTGTTCGACCCGGATCCGGCCGTCCACGGGCCAGCCGGAGTTGCCTGGTCCACCTGGGAGGCTGCCACAATCACCCTCGAGGCGGATGAGGGCCTGATTTCTGACTTCAGCGATCCAACCTTTGCACTGGCGTTCGCCCGCATCGAAAACCACTACTTCTTCCATCGCGGCTGGTTTGGGGAAGGTCAGCTGATAGCGAACGCCGACCGGTTGGCCGACATACCGGGCGTCATCGTTCAAGGTCGCTACGATGTGGCGACTCCCGCCGTAACGGCGTATGACTTGCATCAAGCCTGGCCGACCGCCCAATTCACAATTGTGCCCGTCGCCGGTCACGCATTCTCCGAGCCCGGCATCCTCCATGCGCTGGTCGCCGCGACTGATCGGTTTGCGGTCGAGACGGACTTGACTGTCCGAAAATAGCTGCTGGGGTGTCGCGGGCTCTTGATCGGAATGAGGTGGCAAACAGGTCGCGGCCGCCTATCCGGGTCGCTGGTCTCCTTGACCTTCGCCTTCCAGTTTCCTTACTGCACGCGCTCTGAGTGGACCATCGAGCGTCATCACTTCGAGGCCCAGAACGGAGAGTCGCTGGAAACCATCGACGACGACCTCGTCGTCATCCATGAGGGTCTCGACGATCTCTTCGCTTTCTTCGCTGCGGTCATCAGGTGGACGGTCTATGTCTTTGTTCTCTTTGTTCGAGTGTCTCTTAGTGGACCGCACCATGGCATTCCCTCCTTCCTGCGTGACGTTGTTGCGGACTTGAGCCAAAGAGCATGCTCCTCTTTGGTTAGGTCACCTAACGTCAGTAAACTCCAACTCTTTCGATGTTCAAGGGCATGGAAGAGAGCGCCCATTTGACCCCGGACAAGAGTCCGGATCGGAAAGACTCCCCGATCATGAACCTAGCTGTGCCGCACCAGGGGCCTGGCGAGGCACTTGGCTACGGCGAATGGGCCTTCCTTTGGAAGGCCCGAACACGGCAGGTCGCGGACCGTAGCGGAGCTGTATTTAGGCTCGGCCGGACATCAGCAAGCACCGACGAACCCGGTAGGTAACAGGGCTACCCTGTCCTAGGATGAGGTGTTGACATTCTCCATCGTCTGTGAGGAACCAACTGAGTAGGTCAGAGATCACGGCCAGCGCACCTGATGCGTCCAGCGGCCGCCCTCGAGAATCGTCTGCCTCGAATTCGCTGAGGAAGGCATCGGGCCCGAGAGCCGATGACGGCGGTTTGGAGGAGCTCCGCCGAGTGACAGTTCCGGCTTCGGTGGAGATGGTGAACATCCTCGGCCCTCGTGACGAGTTCTTGCGCATTCTGGAGCGAGAGCTCGAGGCAGGTTTTCACGTTCGGGGCAACGAGATCACACTGACCGGTTCTCCGGCGGCGGTCGATCTTGCTGTCGACGTGATCACCGAGCTGGTAACCGTGCTGCGAACCGGCCAGGGATTGACGGCGGATGCTGTTGAACGTATCTGCGCGATGCTGACTGCCCGTGAGGAAACCAGTCCCGCGGACGTGCTCACGCACAACATCTTGTCCTCGCGGGGTAAGACGATCCGGCCGAAGACACTCAATCAAAAGCGGTACGTCGACGCCATTGACAAGCACACCGTGGTCTTCAGCATCGGTCCTGCCGGAACTGGAAAGACCTACCTGGCGGTCGCGAAAGCTGTTCGCGCGCTGCAGGACAAGCAAGTCAACCGGATCATCTTGACGCGCCCAGCGGTGGAAGCCGGCGAGCACCTCGGCTTTCTCCCAGGCACCCTGAGCGACAAGATCGACCCTTATCTGCGCCCGCTCTACGACGCATTGCACGACATGCTCGATCCAGATTCGATTCCCCGGTTGCTGACGGCCGGCACGATCGAGGTTGCGCCGCTGGCTTACATGCGAGGTCGCACTCTGAACGACGCCTTCATCATTCTGGACGAGGCTCAGAACACCTCAATGGAACAGATGAAGATGTTCCTGACCCGCCTAGGGTTCGGCTCAAAGATGGTCGTCACCGGCGACATCACCCAGGTTGATCTACCCGGTGGTACGCGTAGCGGCTTGCGTGTCGTGCGCGGCGTTCTCGACAAGGTCGACGACATCGCGTTCTGCAACCTGACCAACCATGACGTGGTGCGGCACAAACTAGTCGGCAGAATCGTCGCGGCGTACGACAAGTTCGAGGCGAGTCATTCCGATGCTCTGCGCGCGGAGTCGGCCGTGCCTGCACCGCCGCTGCGTCCGGGTCGCTAGGCCATGCCCGCAGGGATCCGGGCCCGGTTGGGAGCTCGGATATGAGCATCGACATCAGCAACGAGTCCGGCGTCGAGGTTGACAATGCGGCCCTTGTGCGACTCGCCACGTTCGCCATGGACCAACTCAGAATCCATCCGCTGGCCGAACTCTCGATTTTGCTCGTCGACGAAGACACGATGAGCGCCTACCACGAGAAGTATCTTGGCGAGCCAGGTCCCACCGACGTGCTGAGCTTTCCGATGGATGAACTGCGCCCACCGACCGACGGCGAGGAGCCGCCGGTCGGTCTGCTCGGCGACATCGTGCTGTGCCCGGAGGTGGCCGACCGGCAGGCGCGGGAGCATCAACGCTCCGCCAGCGATGAAGCGGAGTACCTGTTGGTGCACGGGTTGTTGCACCTACTCGGTTACGACCATGCGAACGCCGAAGAGCAGGCGGAGATGTTCGGTCTCACAGACAAGATCATCTCAGCGTGGGCTGGGCAGCGTCCGAAGCGTCGAGAAAACTCATGACCGCGGCATATTGGCTCCAGCTTGGCATCGCCTTCGTGCTGATGATCCTCGCGGGACTGAGTGCCGCGGCAGAGGCGGCGCTGTCGTCGTTCTCGAAGGCGCGCGCCAACCGGCTGGTCGAGGAGGATAGGCCTGGTGCACGACGCGTCCGCAAGATCGTCGACGACCCACCGCGATATCTGAACACAGCGCTTTTTGTCCGGAGCATGATCGAGATCTCGGCGATCATCCTGGTTGCCAACGTGATCTTCTCACTTATCGATTCGACGTGGTTGGCTGGTGCCGTCACTGCCGGAATCATGATCATCGTCTCCTACATCGCTTGGGGTGTGGCGCCACGGACATTGGGTCGTCAGCACGCAGATCGCGTCGCGTGCGCATCGGCGGGGCCGATTGTGGCCATCACGACGGTGCTCGGTCCGTTCCCGCGGCTGCTGATCATGATTGGTAACGCACTTACCCCCGGCAAGGGTTTCACCGATGGGCCATTCGCCACCGAAGCTGAGCTACGTGAGCTGGTCGACTTTGCCGAGGCCAGCGATGTGATCGAGTCCGGTGAGCGCCGGATGATTCACTCCGTGTTCGATCTGGGCGATACGATCGCCCGCGAGGTGATGGTGCCCCGTACCGACATGGTCTTCATCGAGGAGTACAAGACACTGCGGCAGGCCGTCTCACTCGCGCTCCGATCCGGTTTCAGCCGCATTCCGGTCATCCGCGACGGGATCGACGACGTGGTGGGCGTGCTGTACCTCAAGGACGTGATCAAACGTGTCTATGACAAGCCGGATGCTCAGTCCACCGAGCGGGTCGGCTCGATGATGCGCAAGCCCGTGTTCTGCCCGGACTCCAAGCCCGTGGACGAATTGCTGCAGGAGATGCAGGCCAAGCGAGTCCATTTGGTGATCGTGGTTGATGAGTTCGGCGGCACAGCGGGGATGATCACCATCGAGGACATCCTCGAAGAGATCGTCGGTGACATCACCGACGAGTACGACGAGGAGAACACTGATATCACCAAGCTCGGCGAGGCCCGTTACCGCGTTTCCTCACGGTTGCCCGTCGATGAGCTCGGCGAGCTTTTCGGTCTCAAGCTCACCGACGACGACGTGGAGACCGTCGGAGGCCTGATGGCCAAGCAGCTCAACAAGGTACCTATCGCAGGCTCCGTGGTGAAGTACGACGGTCTTGAGCTTGTGGCCGAGCGATCTGCCGGCCGTCGGAACAGGATCGGAACTGTGATCGTCACCAAGATCTCCTCCTTGGAATCCGAAGCAGACGCCCGAGCGGACGCGGCCACGCGGATCGTCTCCGAGCAGGCGCGCGCCTCGTGAGCGAGGCGGCTGTCGAGGAGTCCTTAAATCCTGAGGATCCAGAGGACATGAAGCTGATCACGCTTGCCCGGTCAGCCGCTGTCCGCACCGGAGCGGCGCAGGGTGCCTGCGTACGGGATTCTGACGGGCGTACCTACGCCGGGGCCAGCGTCCGGCTACGCCATCTGGAGCTGTCGGCAGTCATCGTCGCCGTCGCCATGGCGGTCTCATCTGGCGCCGCAGGGCTCGAAGCCGCCGCTGTCGCGGGAGCAGCGCCGAACCAGGGCGACCTCGATGCTCTCCGCGATCTCTCGCAACCGACCGCAGCCGTCTGGCACGTGGGCATTCGCGGCGAGGTGATCTCGGTGATCGAGTTGTGATGACTGCCGCCCCAGCTCGGACGTCACCGCCGTTTCGGTCGGGCTTCGCGTCCATGGTGGGCCGGCCCAATGCTGGCAAATCCACGCTAACCAATGCGTTGGTCGGCCAGAAGATCGTCATCGCCTCGTCGAAACCGCAAACCACGCGGCACGCTGTCCGCGGCATCGTGCATCGGCCGGATGCCCAGCTCGTGTTGATCGACACTCCAGGTCTGCACAAGCCCCGAACCCTGCTGGGCCAACGGCTCAACGATGTAGTCCGGGCCACCTGGTCAGAGGTAGACGTTGTGGGGGTTTGCCTTCCAGCCAATCAGCGGATCGGGCCTGGCGATCGATACCTGATCGGTGAGCTTGCCGTGCTGCCGAGAAAGCCAAGCCTGGTAGCGATCGCGACCAAATCCGACCTCGCTTCGCCGGAGCGGATGGCAGAGCATCTGGCGAGCATTGGTGCATTGGAGGAGTCCCTCAAGATCAACTGGGCCGCGATCATCCCGGTGTCGGCAACCCAACGCTTCCAGCTGGACGTCTTGAGCGATGCCCTCGTCAGTCTGTTACCGGAGGGCCCGTCGCTCTATCCCGATGGTGAGATCACAGACGAGCCGGAGGAGACGTTGGTTGCGGAGCTGATCCGCGAGGCCGCGCTGGAGGAGGTGCGCGACGAGCTGCCACACTCGATCACAGTCACCTTGGAGGAGATGGGGCTGCGCGATGGCCGCCCGGCGGAACGGCCGCTCCTTGATATCTACGCTTCCATGATCGTCGAGCGAGACTCGCAGAAGGGCATTCTGATCGGCCACCGCGGGCAGTCGGCTGCGCGAGATCGGCGCAGCAGCCCGTCAACAGATCGAAGCCCTGCTTGGGACTCCCGTCTATCTCGACCTGCGGGTGAAAGTGCTCAAAGAGTGGCAGCGAGACGCCAAATACCTGAACCGACTTGGCTTTTAACTGGTTCTCAATTGGGTAAAAGGCTATTTCATTGGGTGGCTATGTCATGCGATCATGCCAGGGTAAGACTTTCGTAGGACTCAGCTCACAGGTGAGTAATTCGCTCGGCCGTGGGCTCGCCGAGGAGAGGATTCACCGCCCATGGCCTTCCATCCGCTTGACCCGCTTTCCTCGACAGAGTTCCAGAGCACAGCAGCGATCCTGCGAAGAGACCAGGGTGTTTCAGACTCCTGGCGTTTCGCCTCCATCGAGCTCAAGGAACCTGCCAAAGCCGATGTCAAGGGCTGGAAACAGGGCGATCCGGTGCCCCGGCGGTCGCTATCGGTCCTCTTGGATCGGCAGACCAACCAGACGTACGAGGCCGTGGTTGACCTCGTCGGCGATCGGGTTGAGTCGTGGACCCACAAGCCCGGAGTCTGTCCCAACTTCACCCTCGATGAGTATCACGACGTCGATCACGCCCTGCATGAGCATCCAGAGGTACTTGCCCGACTCGCGGCGCGAGGCATAACTGACCCTTCACTGGTGCTCTTCGACGTCTGGACCTACGGCGCGGCTGTGATGCCAGAGCAGTGGCGCGACCGACGGCTCGGTTGGTGCGACCTGTGGATGCGGGAAACGCCGAAGGGTAATCCGTATGCGCACCTGATTTCCGGCCTCAAGATCATCGTCGACGTGAACACCCTCGAGGTGCTCGAGATCGAAGATCATCATGACTACGGTCTGCCAGAGGTCGATGGCGAATACGATCCTCAAGTACGCGGCACACAAGAGCGCACCGACCTCAAGCCGCTCGAGATCAGCCAGCCCGACGGCGTCTCTTTCACTGTCGACGGTTATGAACTGCGCTGGCAAAACTGGTCGATGCGATTGGGGTTCAACTATCGCGAAGGTCCGGTGATCTATCAGGTTGCCTTTGATGATCAGGGAACCAAGCGAGACATCGCATATCGCATGTCGTTCGCTGAGATGGTGGTGCCGTACCGGGATCCGGGCTTCGACCACTACCGACGGACCGCATTCGACATCGGCGAGTGGGGCCTTGGCTACATGACAACCTCGCTGGAGCTGGGCTGCGACTGCCTCGGAGAGACTGTCTACGTCGATGCCGTCGTGCCTGATACCCGGGGCGATCCGATGGAGATCCCGCGCGCCGTCTGCCTCCATGAGGAAGACGGCGCAGTGCTCTGGAAGCACGTTGACGCCGAGACCGGGGCACAGGTTCGCCGGCTGCGTCGGATGGTCGTCTCAGCGCACGTCACCGTGGCCAACTACGAATACCTGGTTTATTGGAAGTTCTATCAGGACGGAAACATCGAGTGCGAGATACGGGCCTCCGGCTTGATGGTGACAACACCTATGCAGAGCGATGGCGACAGCTCTCCGTACGGCACGACGGTAGACAAGCGGACGTACGCGCCGTTCCATCAGCACTTCATCATCGCCAAACTCGATCTCGACATTGACGGCGCAGAGAACACGGTGGTCGAGGTGGATTCAGTCGCCGACCCCATCAGCGACGACAACCCGTATGGGCTGGCGTTGTCCACCCAGGTCACGACCATCGAGGCGGAAAGCCAGTCGGCCAGGGACTTCAACTGGGAGACGCAGCGACTCTGGAAGGTGATCAACCCCAACAAGGTGAACCGGCACGGCAGTAATACCGCCTACAAGCTGGTACCCGGCGCGGCAATCCCATCGATGCTGGACTCCTCGTCGCCGGTCTACCAGCGGTCCCCGGTCATTGGCCACACGGTTTGGGTGACCGCGTACGACGATGCCGAGCGCTGGCCAGCGGGTGACTATCCGACGCAGTCGAGTGAGGACACCGGCATCACTCGCTGGATCGCCGATGATGCACCGCTGGTGGGAACCGATGTGGTGCTGTGGTACGTCTTCGGCATCCACCACATCACGCGAGTCGAGGACTGGCCGATCATGCCAGTCGACATCATCTCGTTCTGGCTCAAGCCGTTCGGCTTCTTCGACCAGAACCCTTCCCTCGATGCCCCGAGCACGATGTCCAGCAACGGTGGCCATAGCCACCATGAACACATGGGGCGATGATGGGATTTTCGAACCAATAAGGGCTGAAAGGGTACGGCCATGGCGGACAAGCAGGTCTTTTCCAACATCATCAATGGCGAGGAGCGCCCGGCTGCGTCGGGTGACACGTTAGACATCATCAACCCCTCCACGGGCGAGGTGTATGCGACTTCGCCCAACTCGAGCGCAGAAGATATAGACGCGGCCTTCCAGGCGGCGGCGGCCGCGTTTGAGACATATCGATGGACCACGCCGAGCGAGCGCCAGCGTTTCTTGTTACGGCTGGCCGACCTTATCGAGGCCAACGCCGAGGAGCTGGTGGGCATCGAGTCTGAGAACACCGGCAAACCGTACTCACTTACCCTGTCGGACGAGATCGTTCCCATGGTCGACCAGATCCGTTTCTTCGCCGGTGCCGCACGCGTCCTGGAGGGAAGAGCGACCGCGGAGTACATGAGAGGCTTCACGTCCTCCATTCGCAGGGAGCCCCGCGGTCCGGTCGGTCAAGTAGCGCCCTGGAACTACCCCATGATGATGGCGGTCTGGAAGTTCGCCCCAGCACTGGCCGCTGGCAACACGGTTGTGCTCAAGCCGTCGGACGGCACGCCCGCCTCATCGGTGTGGATGGTGAAGAAGATGCAGGAGATCTTCCCCGAGGGCGTAACGAACTTGGTCTGCGGTGATAGAGATACCGGCGCCGCGTTGGTTTCGCACCCCATCCCCGTGATGGTGTCGATCACCGGCTCCACACGGGCTGGCATTGCCGTGGCGACGGCGGCGGCAGCCGACGTCAAGGTCGCCCATCTCGAACTGGGCGGAAAGGCCCCGGTCGTCGTGTTCAACGATGCCGATCTTTCGTCCACTGTCGAGGGAATCAGGGTGGCTGGTTACTTCAACGGGGGCCAGGACTGTACGGCGGCGACCCGCGTGCTGTGCCAGTCCGGGATTTATGACGAGTTCGTGGCAGAGCTCGGCAACGCGGCGGCAGCCACGCGGACCGGTTATGACCCCAATGACGAAGACTTGTTCTTCGGGCCGATCAACAACATCAACCAGCTGCGCCATGTCTCGGGGCTCGTGGATCGGGCTGCCGATCATGCCAGGGTGGTGACAGGTGGGAACAAGATCGGCGATCGCGGATATTTCTACGAGCCAACGGTGGTCGCCGATGTTCAGCAACGCGACGAGTTGATCACCACCGAGATCTTCGGACCAGTGATCACGGTCCAGAAGTTCAGCGACGAGGACGAGGCAGTGAGGCTCTCCAATGACAGCGAATACGCGCTGGCCTCCTCTGTCTGGACTGCAAACGCGAGCACCGCGGCCCGTATGTCAGCCCGCCTGGATTTCGGCTGCGTGTGGGTGAACTGTCACATCCCGCTAGTGGGTGAGATGCCGCACGGCGGCTACAAGCACTCCGGCTACGGCAAGGACCTCTCCTCATACGCGCTGGAGGAGTACACCCGGATCAAGCACGTCATGCAGTACCACGGATACGAGGGCTGATCTTCTTCCTCATAACTCCACAATTCCAACTCGAGAAGGGTCGACGAGATGGCAGACAAGGGTTTGAAGAGCAATGTCGTCGGTCTCTTCGGCGGCACCATGCTCGGGATTTCATCGGTGGCGCCGGCATATGCGCTGACGGCCACACTCGGCTTACTCGCGGCCGCCGTCGGCCGCCAAGACTCCCGTGGTGATCATCGCCGGCTTCTTGCCGATGTTCTTCGCCGCGTACGCCTATCGCGAGTTCAACACGGTCATGCCCGACGCGGGCACCTCGTTCACCTGGACCTCCAAGGCGTTCGGTCCTTACATCGGCTTTCTGGGTGGATGGGCGGCGGTGGTCGCGTGCGTCATCGTGCTCTCCAACCTCGCGGGTGTCGCCGTCCAATTCCTCTACCAGTTCATCGGCAGCGCGGCGAACTCGGAGATGATCAGCGGTCTGTGGGAGAACAAGCTGATCAACGTAGTGACGGTTTTGGCCTTCATTGCGATAGCGACATACGTCGCCTATCGAGGCATCGACACAACCGAGCACGTGCAGCTGGTGCTCGTGATCTTTCAGCTGGTCATGCTGCTGGTCTTCTCCGTCCTCGCAATCGCCAAGTCCGGCGGCTCGGAGTTCGGCGAGCCGTTCAGCTGGTCGTGGTTCAGCCCCGCCGGCCTCACCTTATCGGCGTTCATCGCTGGATTATCAGGGTCGATCTTCGCCTTCTGGGGTTGGGACACCGCGCTGACGGTCAACGAGGAGTCCAAGAACAGCGACACAACTCCCGGTCGGGCGGCATTGCTTTGCGTGCTGTCGATCTTGCTCACCTATCTGCTGGTCGCCGTCGCCACCCAGATGTTTGCCGGGCTCGGAGACACCGGGATTGGCCTGAGCAATCCGGAGACCTCCGACAATGTCTTCGGCACCCTTGCCATACCGGTCCTTGGCCAACCTCTTGACCTCGCCTTGTATCTTGCGGTGCTCGCGTCCGCGGCCGCAAGTTTGATCACAACTATCCTGCCAACCACGCGAACCTTGCTCGCGATGGGCGCATACAAAGCGATGCCCCCCGCTTTTGCCAAGCTGCATCCCGTTCACAAGACACCGGCGTTCGCCACGCTCATCGCGGGCATTGGCGCCGCGGTCTTCTACACCGTGCTGACCTTCCTCAGCGAGAGCGTGCTGACCGACACCATCTACTCGCTGGGCATCATGATCTGCTTCTACTACGGCCTGACGGCTTTCGGTTGTATCTGGTTCTTCCGCCATACGCTTTTCGATAGCGCGTTCAACTTCGTCTTCAAGTTCCTGTTCCCGCTGCTCGGTGGCCTCGGACTCTTCCTCGTCTTTGTTATCACCCTGCGAGACAGCGCGAGCCCGGATTATGGCAGCGGCGCGAGTATCGGAGGCGTCGGACTCGTGCTGATCCTCGGTCTCGGGTTGATCTTGCTCGGTGTGGTGGTCATGTTGATCATGCGCGCCCGCCAGCCGGAATTCTTCCGTGGCGAGACTGTCATCCACGAGTCGGCGCACGCTATGCGGCCGCACGAGCATCTGCTGCAATGACTCGCTACGGTGCCCAGTTTGGCCCGGATTTCACGTTTCTCGGCGTGCCGGAATGCGATCTTGACGACGAGACCAGCTATTCGGATGCCGATGTCGTGATCTTGGGGGCACCGTTCGATGGCGGCACCTCCTACCGTGCTGGCACCCGCTTCGGTCCGCAGGCCATTCGGATGACCGACTACCTCCCGCACGACGGATCGCGGCCCTCGCTGGCGCTACGGGTCGACGGATTGGCTGACTTGAAGGTCTACGACGCCGGCGATGTGGAGATGTACTCCGGCGATATCGAAGTTGCCCTGCCTGCGCTCGAGGCGGCCGTGGAGAAGGTGGTTCGGGCCGGCGCGATCTCGGTCTCGCTCGGCGGGGATCATTCCATCGCCTATCCCGACGCCAAGGGATGTGCGAATGTGATCGGCGATGGCCGCGTGTCGATGATCCACTTCGACGCTCACGCCGACACCGGCGACATCGAGTTCGGCTCCCTTTGGGGCCACGGCCAGCCGATGCGTCGGCTCATCGAATCGGGCGCTCTGCGCGGTGATCGCTTCTTGCAAGTCGGGCTTCGCGGCTACTGGCCGCCTCCGGAGACCTTGGACTGGATGGCCGCGCAGAACATGCGTTCGTACGAGATGACCGAGATCGTGCAGCGCGGTCTGACCGAATGCTTGACCGAGGCGTTTGCCATCGCCACCGATGACTGTGACGGGGTGTTCCTCTCAGTCGACATCGATGTCTGCGACCCAAGTCACGCGCCTGGTACCGGAACACCTGAGCCTGGCGGGCTGTCCGCGCGCGAATTGCTGGACGCGGTCCGTCGGATCTGCCTGGAGCTCCCTGTGGTGGGGATGGACGTCGTTGAGGTCAGCCCGCCGTACGACCACGCCGACATCACTGCCGCGCTGGCCAATCGAGTGGTCCTGGAGGCTTTGTGCGCCATAGCCCGCAAACGTCAGGATCTCCGGGAGGGCACGCGATGGGATCCGTTGCGTCCGCTGCTCAGCGAACGAGCAGCACCCATTCCGGAGGGTGAGGTCCAGCCGCATCACCACACCCATCTCGGCCACGATCAGGCGAGGTGAGAAGCCAGCCGTGAGCGAGACGCCGCAGGCAGAAGTTGCAACTGATCTGGCCTCAGAGGCGTCGTCGCAGACATCTCAAGCGGCGGAGATCACTGTCGGTACAGATGCCGCGTACGCGCCTCCGGGATCCGAGCGAGCCCGGCGCCCACTGCGGAACATCTCGGAGGTGCGTCACTTCTTCCGCACTAATGAAGTGCCGATCTACTTCGTCGGGGCAACGCCGTTCAACTTGCTGGGCTTGGACCGTTGGGTGCGTAACTTCTCCTACGTCACCTACTACGACGGGTGGGATGGTGCCCATCCGCGCGTCTTCACTCCGAAGCACAAGCCGTATATCGAGTTCGAAAGTGGCGAGGAGATCAACAACTGGTTGCTCGTCCATCCCGAGGCGCGGGCCCATATGTCCCGGCCAGCCCCTCGAGGTCAGCGACCGAAGGTCGCCATGGTGTTCTTCGACGCCGAGACCGAGCGGATCTGCGACGAGCTCGGCTACGACCTCATCCTGCCCTCAGCGGAGCTCCGGGACCACCTGGACTCCAAGCTCGTCACCACACGGCTGGGTAACGAGGTCGGCGCGGCAAGTGTGCCGAATGTGCTCGTGACCGTCGAAGAGTACGACGAACTGCTCGAGGCAACCAAGAGTGCCGGCCTGGGTACCGACCTGGTCATACAAACCGCGTACGGCGACTCAGGCAAGACCACCTTCTTCATCGACGACGAGACCGGCTGGAAGCGGCATCAGCGCGATATCAGAGGCAACGAAGTCAAGGTCATGAAGCGGATCAACAACCGGCCTGTCGCCGTCGAAGCGGTTCTCACCAGGAGCGGCACGGTCGTTGGTCCCTTCATGTCTGAGCTGACCGGGCACCCAGAGCTCACCCCATACCGCGGCGGTTGGTGTGGCAATGAGATGTATCCGGAGGTGTTGAGCGAAGACCTGCGCCGCAGAGCGGGAGATCTTGTCGGGCGACTGGGCGACCGGCTCGGCGCAGAGGGGTACCGAGGGTTCTTCGAGGTCGATGTGCTGTTGGATACCGACACCGGGGATGTCTACCTCGGTGAGCTGAACCCCCGGATCAGCGGCGCCTCCTCGATCACCAATGTCACCGCGGGCGCGTACGCAGACATCCCCCTGTTCGCTTTCCATCTGTTGGAGTACTTCGATATGGCCTTCGAGCTCGACACCGAGGAGATCAACGGGCGATGGCGGGAGCTGGCGTCCGCGGATCTCTGGAGCCAAATGGTCATCAAGGAGACCTCGCCCGTCGTGCAGTTGATCACCTCTGCCGCGCCCACCGGGCAGTATTCATACGATGCCTCTGGGGCGTTGATATATCGGCGTGCCGCGCTTGACTGGCATCAGCTCCAAAACGAGTCCGAGGCGTTCTTCCTGCGCATCTATGGTGCTGGGGATTACCGCTGGAAGGGTGCTGACCTGGGAGTTGTCGTCACCAAAGGGCGCCTACAGCGTCGAGCGGGCAGCGCAGATGCGCTGACGATCCGTGCGAGACATCTCATCGACTCGATTCGGCGCCAGTACTCCGGGCTGCCTCTGGCTGGCGCTGACGCCCAAGCAGCGCCCGTCGCGACAGCTCCCTCTATGGCGAAATGAGTGACGCGCGGTCGTGATCGGCTCAACAGCAAGCCGTCCGCCTTTCCCGGTCACCCTCGACAACTGGCAGACGGCGGATCAAGTCGGCTGGACCTTCTGCCATATCGCGGAGATCTTCCCAACCGCATTGATCTCGCGCGGATCCGCGGCGGCAGTTCCCCTCCCTCGGCACATCACCCAGCTGACCGACGTTGGTTGCCAAGATGCAGACGGGGAGTCGACAACGGTCGGCGCGATCATGAAGGCCACCGAGACCGAGGGCTGGATGGCGGTGCAGGATGGCCGGATACTCGCTGAGCAGTACGCGGGCGCGTTGGAGCCGGCAACGCTGCATCTGCTGATGTCCGTCAGCAAGTCCATCGTCGGCATCCTTGTTGGTGCGCTGGCTGGTCAGGGCGACCTCAATGTTGAGGAGCAGGTCACCACGTACGTGCCAGAGCTCGCGCAAAGCGGCTATCGAGGGGCCACAGTGCGCCACTTGCTCGACATGCGATCCGGCATTCAATTCTCCGAAGAGTACCTGGACCCAGATTCAGGGGTCCGGCAACTGGAGCAGGCGGTGGGTTGGGCACCGCGCCGCTCAGCGCAGGTGCCGCCGGCACTTCGCGGCTTCCTGCTGACGCTCCGACAGGCCCGCGAACACGGTGGCCCTTACGAATACCGCAGTTGTGAGACTGATGTCTTGGGATGGGTCTGTGAGGCCGCGGCCGGTCAGCGTTTCCCCAAACTGGCCGGGGAACTGATTTGGTCGCGGCTGGGGGCCGACTTTGACGCCAACATTGGGGTCGACGCCGAGGGCACCGGTCTTTTTGACGGCGGCATGTCGGCCGCACTCTGTGATCTTGCCCGTTTCGGAGTGATGATCGCTCACGACGGAGCATCGCTGAGCAACCACCAGGTGGTGCCGGAGGCCTGGATAGCAGACAGCTTCACTGGCGGACCGGACTCTCGCGAGGCGTTCGCGTCGACCCCGGACGACACCCGGATGCCCGGTGGCATGTACCGCAATCAGTTCTGGCTCCCATGGCCGGACCGGCAGGTGCTGCTCTGCCTGGGTATCCATGGTCAGATGATCTACGTCAACCGCGCTAGCGGTTTGGTGGCGGTCAAGCTATCGAGTTGGCCGACGCCGCAGGATTCTTGGAAGCTGTTCTCAACACTGGCCGCTTTTGAGGCGATCAACGCCGAGGCCCAATAGTCCAGTCACGTGACGCTGCCTCAGGAGGTAGATGTGAGCGACGCAAAAAGCGCAATCTCGAAGCTGTTTGGATCCCGGAAGCTCAAGGGAATCTCGGACATCCGAACGTTCTTCAGGACCAACGAGCAGCCGATCTTTTTCATCGGCCCAACGGCGTTCAACCTGCTCGGCATCGACCGGTGGGTTCGCAACTTCGGCTACATCGTCTATTACGACTCCTGGGACTCGGGTCACCCTCGGGTGTTCACACCAGCGAACAAGCCGTACGTCGAATTCGGAAGCAGCGAAGAGATCAACAATTACCTGCTGCGAGATCGCGAAGTGCAGGAGTTGATGGAGTCGCGGTCACCATCGGGCCTCCGTCCGATGGTCGCGATGGTCTTCTTCGACGAGGAAACCGAGGAGATCTGCCGGGAGCTCGATTACAACTTGATCTTGCCCTCGGACGAGCTGCGACGGCACCTCGATTCCAAGATCGTCACGACAAAGCTTGGAGAGGAGGCTGGAGCACCATCGGTGCCCAATGTGCTGGGTCGTGCAGACAGCTACCAGAAGCTTGATGAGCTTGCCAGCGCCGCGGGGCTCGGTTCGGACCTTGTGGTCCAGACGCCCTATGGCGATTCCGGCAAGACCACGTTCTTCATTACTTCCGAGACCGAGTGGGACCGCGACAGCGAGAACATCATCGGTGAAGAGCTGAAGATCATGAGGCGGATCAACAACCACGCGGCAGCGGTAGAGGCGGTGAATACCAAGCACGGTACTGTCGTCGGTCCATTCATGACGGACTTGACCGGTTATCCCGAGCTCACGCCGTATCGCGGTGGTTGGTGCGGCAACGACCTGTTCCCTGAGGCTCTATCGGAAGTGCACCGTGCGATTGCGATCAGCCATGTGCGACGGCTGGGCGATCGGCTCCGGCAGGAGGGGTACAAAGGCTTCTTCGAGGTCGACGTGCTGATCGATCTGGATTCGGATGAGGTCTACCTCGGCGAGCTGAATCCGCGCATCTCAGGGGCCTCGTCGATGACCAACGTCACTGCGGGAGCCTACGCCGACATTCCGTTGTTCCTATTCCACCTACTCGAGTTCATGGGAGTGGACTACACCGTGGACGTCGATGAGATCAACGAACGCTGGCGTGAGCTTGCCGCGGTCGACGTCTGGGCACAGCTGATCATGAAAGAGCCGAACGACTCCGTTGAGCGTATCCTGGCCGCCCCCCGCACCGGCACCTACCGGCTTGACGAGGACGGCAACCTGTCGTTCGTGCGTGTCAGCAACGACTGGCATGAGGTCACCCACGAAGACGAGTGCTTCTTCATGCGCGTGTACGGACCAGGTGACTACCGGTTCAAAGGCGCCGATTTGGGGATCCTCGTTACCAAAGGGCGGATGCAGACGCCAGAGGGCCTCACCAGGCGTTGTCGCAGCTACATCGAAGGGATTCGCTCGATGTACAGCAGCGAGGCGATGCCAGAGCCGCCACTAGTCGCACCGATCGGCTACGTCAAGTGAGGCTGGAACGGATCCATCGGGGAGGCGCAGAGGTGCACCGTCACAACTTCCTGGGTCAACTGCGTCCGCGCTCGCGGCCCTCGACGAGGCCGACCGGTCCTCGCACGCTCCGGGCATCAGCCGATCCGGTGAACCCAGCCAGGTGACGACCTGCTGCGACGAACGCCCGGATGGTGTCGATCAAAGCCGCGGGATCTTGGGCGGACGGCCATGAGGACATCTTCACCGAGACCGTCTTGGTCGCCCGATCGACCAGCACCATCTGGCCATGGATGCCCAGGCACAGCTGTAGGTCTCCCAGCGGTCCTGGGACGAACCAGAACTGGCTGCGATACCAGCCACCGGTGAGAACTGGCTCCGAGTCAGAGGCCGCGAAGGCACCTCTGATGTCCGGATCGAGCGCGCGAGCCTCATGTAGCCACCGTTCCGGCACAATCGAAGCCCCGTGCACATAACCGTCTTCCAAGATCAGTTGACCGAACCGGGCCAGGTCTCGTGCGCGAGCCGACATGCCACCGTCATGAATGGCCGAACCGACGCCGTCGCAGGTGATCTCGGCGTCGAACTCGGCGCGCATCGGCTGCCAGATCAATAGGGAGATGAGGTCGGCCATGCGTGCACCCGCCGCCCGTTCACACACCCAGCCGAGCATGTCGGTGTCGGCTGATCGGTAGACGAACGGTCCACCGTGCTCGGTGTCAGTGCCAAGTCTGGTGAGGTAGAAGTACATCCCGCGTGCCTCGTCATGGTCCTCACCGGGTCGCCAGCCCATGTACCGCTCCATCACCCTTACCTCGGCGTCCGGGTTGGTGTACTCCTCGCGGAATGCGACCCCGGTGCGCATATTCAGTAGCTGACGGACGGTTGCACCGTCATACCCCGAGCCGACGATCTCGGGGACGTAGGTGCTGACCAGGGCGTCTGGGTTGAGCAGGCCCTGTTCGACCAAGATTCCCGCAATGCAGCCGACCACGGACTTCGTCACCGACATCAGCAGATGGGGCGTCTCCTTCGCCATCCCGTTGAAGTACTGCTCGAACACGATCTGACCGTCGTGCAGCACCACAATTGCGTCCGTCCAGGTCTCCGCAACCACCTCGGCGAAGGTGGACGTGCTCCCCGACAGGCGGTACACGGTGACGTCGTCAAGCGCCGTTGAAGCACCGTGCTGCGTCAACGCGCGCCAAGGACCAGGTCCGCGAGAGATCCGCTGGGTTGGTATCAGCTCTCGCAGGTGCTGAAACGACCACCGGTTGTACGGGGGGTCCTGCCAGTTAGCCAGCGTGGCCTGCGACTCCGCGGGGGGTGGGAAACCGGACATCAGTGGCTCACGCGGCATGCGGGGACCATACCCTCTGACGAGGTTTCGAGTCAGGAAACGACGAGGGTGGTTCAAACTCCTGTGGGAACACGCAGCGGACGCAACACCCGCAGCGAGCGACGGCGAGCATTCGGAGCTTAAGTGCGCCGTTCGTACATATTGAAGATGCGGGACAGGCGGTAACCCAGCGCCTCGTTCACATTGATCATGAACTTGTTGTCAACGTTGTTCCAGGTCTCAATGATCTTCAGCTGCGGTTCCGCGTCAGCCAGCCAGCGCATCATGTCGATCTTGAGCAGGAGGCCTAGCCGGTGACCTCGATGGTGACGTGCAACCGCGGTATCTCCCTGAACGCCGACCTCGGGTTGCAACGGGTGGACCATCACGATTGTGTGCCCACCAACCTCGCCGGTCTCGCGATGTCTTGCGATCACTCGATAGGCGCATTCTCCGCGGCCCAGCAGTGCCGTTTCGAGGTCGCGAAGCCGCTGCACGTCAAACTTTTCGTCCTCGTAGGTCAGATCGCCCATCGGCGCGTCGTTGATTGCGGCAGTGACCTCGACGAGCTCGCCCAGCACCTGGTCTGGCACCGGAGGCTGCAGCCGCTCGAGACTGTAGTCCGACGCTGCCGCCTGGGCATCGGCCCCGAGCCGCCTCAGCTCAGCATGGCTGACGTCCGACAACACCTGCCGCCGGCGGGCGTCATGACTCGCGTAGCTGAAGCCGAAATTTTCAACGAATTTCCGCGCACCATGATCATCCTCAGCCGTACCGACCCAGATGGTGCTGCGGCCAGCCTCTCGTGTCCTCCGCAAGGCCTCGTTCATGATCATCGAGCCATGGCCTCGGCGACGGTGCTCTGGATGTATGGTGATCTGGGCCCACACCAGCTGCAGGTTGTCCCGGGTCGGCATGTCGAGCACCAGGACGCCGGTTGGATCCGATCTTCCCTCAGGCACGTAGAGATAGTGCTCTCCAAGATCGAGGTCCCACCCGTATCGCATCTGCCCGGCCCGCATTTCGGGGATCACGGGGAATGCCTCAGGGTCGTCGACCTGACGCGCCGCCTCCTCGATGCAGGCGACCGCGGTGACCTGGACCATGTCGTCAGGCGGGACGCGTACAAGAGGCATCACACCAGGGTGCCGCACCAGCCACGTTCCCGCCACGCGATATTTCTGGCAGCTGCTCGCGCAATGCCGTGCTTGATTGCTCCGCTCGCTCCGCGCGGATCGCGCCCTGGAGCCCGCCTACTTCGTCGTCGCTCGCAGACGATAAGGCGTGTCTGCTCGTTCCTCCTCAGCACGGCGCGGCGCGATCCGACGCTCGCAGCGCGACACATTCGAGACGGCGTTGGCCCTCCCACAATTCCGGGTGTTACAGTGACGCCGTGGCAAACAGCCAGCGCCGTTGGGCGCTGCTCCTCCTCGGCTGCCGCAGCGAGGCCCCCTAGGGCCGGCACCCTCGCTGCGGAGTTTGACGTGCTTCCGGCCGCGCTCCACATCTAACAGCGAGGAATCATGCCAGATACCACCACATCGAGCGCTTCGAGAAGCTCACGGCGCACTGAACAGACGTCCTTCGGTACGAGGGCACAGAGGGTTGCGGTTCAGCAACCCAGCCCGATGCCTTTCCACCGCTATCGGCCGTTCACCCCGATCGATCTTCCGGATCGGACTTGGCCCTCGAGCGTGATCACGAAAGCGCCGCGGTGGCTGTCAACTGATCTTCGCGACGGCAATCAGGCGCTGATCGATCCGATGACACCAGCCCGCAAACACAAGATGTTCGAGCTGCTGGTGCAGATGGGCTACAAGGAGATCGAGGTCGGATTTCCTTCAGCCAGCCAGACCGACTTCGACTTCGTCAGGCAGCTCATAGAGCAGGAAAAAATCCCCGACGATGTGCTCGTCTCGGTACTCACCCAGGCGCGTGAGGATCTTATCGAGCGCACAGCGGAGTCGTTGGTCGGCGCCAAGACGGCCACCATCCACATGTACAACGCCACAGCACCGCTGTTCCGGCGTGTGGTCTTCCATGTCGACAAGGCTGAATGCATCGCGCTGGCTACCCGCGGAACCGAGCTGGTGATGAAGTATGCCGAGCAGCACCTGGGCGACGTCGAGTTCGGCTATGAGTATTCGCCGGAGATCTTCACCGGTACCGAGATGGAGTTCGCCGTCGAGGTCTGCAACGCCGTGATGGATGTCTGGCAACCATCCAGCGGCCGCGAGATCATCTTGAACCTGCCGGCAACCGTTGAGATGGCGACACCGAATGTCTACGCCGACCAGATCGAGTGGTTCAGCCGGCACGTGCGGAACCGGGAGCATGTGGCGATCTCGCTGCACCCACACAACGACCGCGGCACCGCCACCGCGGCGACCGAGCTGGCCATGATGGCCGGGGCCGATCGGGTCGAGGGCTGCCTCTTTGGCCACGGCGAGCGCACCGGCAACGTGGACTTGGTCACTTTGGGAATGAACCTGTTCTCACAAGGAATAGACCCAAAGATCGACTTCTCCCGGATTGACGAGATCCGTCGCACCGTGGAGTACTGCACCAACCTGCCGGTCCACCCGCGCCACCCTTACGCGGGCGACCTGGTCTATACGGCGTTCTCCGGCAGCCACCAGGACGCGATCAAGAAAGGTCTGGAGGACCTGGAGAAGCGGGCGCAGGCGCAAGGCATCAGTGTCCGGGAGATCGCCTGGCAGGCGCCTTACCTGCCGATCGATCCATACGACGTGGGCCGTACGTACGAGGCGGTCATCCGGGTGAATTCCCAATCTGGCAAGGGTGGGGTCGCCTACATCATGAAGTCCGAACACAATCTGGACCTGCCGCGGCGGCTGCAGATCGAGTTCTCGAAAGCGGTGCAGGCGCACACCGATGCTGGCGGCGGCGAGGTGAGCGGAGGCCGGATGTGGGAGATCTTCCAGTTCGAGTATCTCGAACCTGACGCTCCGCTGCGCCTGGACAGCGTCGCGACAACTTCGCCGCAGAACGGGCAAACCTCTCTGACTGCGCACGTCGTGGCCAACGCCTCACGCCAGACGATCACCGGCGAGGGGAACGGCCCGGTGTCAGCCTTCGTCGACGCCATTTCCACCCTCGGCCACCACGTACGGGTGCTCGACTACGCCGAGCACGCCTTGTCTTCGGGTGGTGATGCGCGCGCGGCAGCGTATGTGGAGTGTGAGGTCGGTGAGGGTGAAAACAGCGTGGTCGTGTGGGGAGTGGGGATGGACGCAAACATCGTCAACGCCTCGCTCAAGGCCGTCATCTCGGCAATCAACCGAGTGAACTAATGGACGGCTTTTGAGGACAGCTCCAGCACGACCTCATGTACGTTCCCGCCGTGGATCCGCGGCGGGAACGTTCAATTTCGGAAGCCGTTCGCTGCCGTACGCGCTGGAGCAGTCGGGGAGTAGATCCAGGCTTGGAAGAACGGGCTGAGATCAACTGTGGTGTGCGACTGAGCGGCCGCCATCCACTCCTCGAGCGTGCGGCTTCCCGGAGCCTGACTCCAATCCCGGGCCAGCTTGAAGAATGCTTCGTCCCCGATCACATTGCGGAGTGCCTGAAGTGCCATGGGCCCGCGCACATAGACCGCATCGAAGAGGTGCGCCTTGCTGGGGTCGATCATGGTGATCTTCCAGAAGTCGTCATTGTTGACAAGTCGGTCGTATGCGCGATTCAAAGAGTCATTGGCCTTGCGACCACCTCTCCGCTCTCTGGCTCCCCATTGGGCCCACGACGCGTACCCCTCGCTGATGAAGATGTCGTTCCACTGCCGAACGGTGACGTTGTCGCCGAACCACATGTGGGCGAGCTCGTGGTCGAGCAGGCCGGGCTCGAAGCCGGCGTTCAAGATCGACCTGGCGTCATAAACCGGCCTCGTCTGGGTCTCCAGCCCACCGAACCACAGCTTGTGTGCGGGGACGATGCCGCCCATCTCACTGAAGGGGTAGGGACCGAACATCGTCTCTAGGGTCCGGATCCGTTCGGCTGAGCTCATCAGCGCAGCAAACGCCTTCTTTCGGTCTTCTGGGGACAGCTGCGCTGAGACCGCATAGACGTAGGGCCGGCCACGATCAAGGCCTTGCCTCAGCTCGTACTGACCTAGGGAGACGAAGTTCACGTACGTCGCCATCGGCTGCCGCGCGACCCAATGCCAGGTGTTGAAGTCCTTTTCATTTCCGGCGTCGGCCGACTCGAGTCGGCCGACGCTGATGGCCTCCATACCAGCGGGCACCCGAATCGAGACGTCCATCAGTGCTGGATCGGACGGATGATCATTCGAGGGATACCACCACGCCGCGCTCTCCGGCTCACCGGCAGCAGTCCACTCGCCGTTGGTGGACCACCACGGCTGCACATCGCTTTGCTGGATGTCGCCGGGTCTGCCCGAGTAGGCGACCACAACTTGGAACGAGCTGCCGGCCGTGATCGGTTCTGCCGGTTTCACATAGACATCGGAGAAGCCTCGTGCGACGGATTCCGCGGGCACACCGTTGACGGTGACTCTGTCGGTGTGCAGCACGAGGTCGAAGTAGAACGAGTTGAGCTGCTGGGTCGCCTGCGCGTTGATCGTGGTCGTACCGGTGATGGTTTGCGTCGCCGGATCCCAGTTGATCACGATCTGGTACTTGGCGACGTCGTAGCCGCTGTTGCCAGCCTGTGGGTAATAGGGATCGCCCAGGCCAGGTTTCCCGTCAATGGCGTTGGGATCGGCCGGGAGCGGAGTCGTTACGCTGCCCGGAGCCTGCCGAAGCCGAGCGATTGACCAGGCCACACCGACGGGGATGGCCAGTGCCACGAGCAAGATCACTGGCATGATCGCGGCGAGAAAGTACGCGACCCGATGCGGACGCTGCACTGCTGGCGGCGGCGGCGCGGCGACGAACGCCTGTGACTCGTAGGGCGGTGGCCACCTCGGGTCAACGCTCGACATGCGCCAGTGATCTCAAGTTGCGGTCTAGATGCCAGGCCACGAAGGCGGCAGTCATCCCACTGGCCTCCCGTGCGACACGATCGGGGACCTGACGTGTATCACTCCACCGGCCTTCCAGCAGTGCACCGAGCAACGCCAGGGTCTCAGCAGCAGGTCGGGCTGCTCCGGCCGGACGACATCGCTCGCACACAGCGCCACCCAAGGCGGGCGAGAAGGCTCGGTGGGGCCCTGCCACGCCGCACCGGGCGCAGTCGGAGAAGGAGGGCGCATAACCTGCGACCGCCAATGCCCGCAGCAGGTAGGAGTCCAAGATCAACGTCGGCGGGCGACGTCCGTCGGAGGTGCCTTGGTTGAGCGCTCGCAAGGCTCCCACAAGTAACAGGTACTGCTGCAACGCAGGCTCGGATTCCTCGACCACCAGGCGATCAGCCGTCTCGAGCATGACCTGGCCCGCCGTATAGGCGGGATAGTCATCGGTCAGCGGTTCACCGAAGGCATCCAGCGACTCGACTTGTGTGATCACGTCGAGTGTGCGCCCAACAGCGAGTTGCAGATCGATGTGGGAGAACGGCTCCAGCCGAGCGCCGAACTTCGAGGTGGTGCGCCGTACCCCCTTCGCGACTGCGCGGATCTTGCCGCGGTGGCGGCTCAGCATGGTGATAATCCGATCGGCTTCACCGAGCTTGTGCGTGCGAAGAACCACGGCTTCGTCGCGGTAGGTCGGCACCTCGATATTGTCCCTGACATGCCCAAGCTTTCGAGGAGGGCGCGACCGCTCGCCGCCTCCTCCCCGCAGCCGCACGCAAGCGGCGTCCGTCCGCCGCGGATCCCTCCCGAGCGGCTGCCGAGGCACGTTGCGATTGTGATGGATGGCAATGGGCGCTGGGCCAAGGCACGCAACCTCCCTCGGACTGAGGGGCACGCCCGGGGTGAAGCGTCGCTGTTCGACGTGATCGAGGGCGCAATCGAGATCGGAGTGAAGTACCTCTCGGCGTACGCCTTCTCCACCGAGAACTGGAACCGATCACCCGACGAGGTTCGCTGGCTCATGGGTTTCAACCGAGATGTGATCAGACGGCGGCGGGACCAGCTCGACGCGCTGGGGGTGCGGGTGCGGTGGGCCGGCCGCTCGCCACGGCTGTGGCGGAGCGTGATCACCGAGCTCGAGGATGCCGAGCGTCGCACTGTCGACAATGATGTGCTGACCTTGCAGTTCTGCGTCAATTACGGCGGCCGGGCCGAGATCGTGGACGCCACGCGGCGGATCGCCCAGCTGGCAGCCGAGGGACGGCTCGATCCGCGGAAACTCAACGAGGAGCGATTCCGGCACTTTCTGGATGAGCCTGACATCCCCGACGTCGACCTTTTCGTCCGCTCATCGGGCGAGCAGCGGACGTCGAACTTCCTGCTCTGGCAGAGCGCATACGCGGAACTGGTGTTCCTTGATCGACTGTGGCCTGATTTCGACCGCCGTGATCTTTGGCGAGCCATCGAGCTTTACACGCAGCGGGACCGGCGCTATGGGGGCGCTATGCCGAATGTGTGACCAGCCAGGCCTGGGTTGTAGGAGGTCCGCGGCCGTCCCGTAACGCGGAAGCCACCGCGTCCACAACGGTGGCGGCGTTGGTGGGGAAGCCGAGGGTCCGCGGCCGGAGACGTTCCAGATGCGACCCCGGCACCATGGGGTAGTGACTACACCTGCAGCACGGCGCAATGTGCAGGGGCACTGCGACGCCGGGTTCGAGGCAGTGGCCGACATTCTGGCCCACAGTCAACGAACAGGTCGCGAGATCGGCGCCTCGATAGGGGTGTACCCCGCCGGCCGACCTGTGGCCCAGATCCGGAGCGGGCTGGCCGATCTGAGGCGAGACATCGCATGGGGCGAGCACACCGTGACCCCGATTGCCTCGATCAGTAGCAGAACTTTCCGGCAGCGTTACAACCTCACGCTTCAGATTCAACGACCACACAGCTGCCACGTACAAAGCCATGGGCATCCGCCGCTGGCTGCGCGGCTGACTCGGATATGTGGCCTGAGCTTGTCGTCGCCAGAGCCGCACCGGCTTGGGCTCCATGCACCTAACAGGTGTTGCAGGTGCCGAAGATCTCGAGGTCGTGACTGATCTCGCGGAACCCGTGCTGCGCAGCCACCGCGTTGGCCCACCGCTCCACCGCAGGTCCGGAGACCTCGACCGTACGACCGCAAACGCGGCAGACCAGATGATGATGGTGGCCCGTCGAGCAACGGCGATATGCCGTCTCACCCTCGTTGGTTCGGATGGCGTCGAGTTCGCCTACTTCGGTCATCAATTGCAGGGTCCGGTAGACCGTCGCCAGGCCGATCCGCTCTCCCTGATGCCGAAGGTCGTCGTGAATCTGCTGTGCTGTCCGGAAGTCGTGGCGATCGGAGAGGATTTCCTCAACGGCGGCCCGTTGCCGGGTCTTGCGCTGAGCACCCGCGGGCTTCGCCGTTGTTTCCGCTTTCGCGACAGGCCTAGTCGTCATCGGGGTGCTCCTCGGCGGATTCGGCCCATGGCTCAGTGCTCATCGTAATGATCAGCATGTGCTGCATGCCGATGTCCTTCGTGGATGAAATCTGTGTGATCGCCATGCTGCACTGCCGGATGCCCGCAGCCCGGTGCATGTTGGTGCGGGTGGCTTTCGGTGATCGTGTGCGGAGCGATGAGCTCATCTTCATCGACCGGCTCCGGTAGTACGGCCGCGGCGCGTCGGCGTCGCAGCAGGTATGACAGCGGCCAACTCAGCATGAAGACCGCGATTGCCAGCAGCACGATGAATGCACCCGGCGCGGCGTCGATGTAGAACGAACCGATCGCACCGCCGACCGCCGTGTTGACGCCGATGGCGATTGAGCAGATGAGGGCCGCGGTGAAACCCCGCACCATATTCCGGGCCGCAGCGACTGGCACCACCATGAGGGCGCTGACCAGCAGTAGCCCCACCGTGCGCATTGCCAGCGCGACAGTCACAGCCGCGAGTGAGACAACCGCGATGTGGTAGAGCCGTACCCGCAAGCCCTGAGTACGTGCGAACTCCTCGTCGGTCGCTACGGCATACAGCTGCGGCGCCAGTCCCAGGGTGGTCACCAAGATCACAATCGCGAGCACTCCGACCAGCATCAGATCGTCGGGCGTCACTGTGGTGAGGGAGCCGAAGAGGTACTGCGCCAGCCCACCAGCTCCGACGCCAGAGATGCCGGACAAGAACACGCCGGCAGCGAGACCACCGTAGAACAGAATGGCCAGCCCGACATCGCCGGTAGCCTTGCCGCGCTGGCGGAGCACTTCGACGACAACAGCGCCCGCGATGCAGGCTGCGACCGCGATTGGAATCGGTGCGGTGCCGGTCAGCAGGGCCAATCCGACACCAGCCAGGGCCACATGGCCAAGGCCGTCACCGAGCAGACTGAGCCGGCGCTGGACGACGTACATGCCGATGGCGGGCGCAATCAGACCGGTGAGCAGCGCTGCGATCAGCGCGCGTTGCATGAAGGGATAGGACAAGATCTCGATCATGGTTCCACGGCACCCCCCAGCCAACTGTCCGCATCATCCCCATGATCATCAGCAATAGTCCGGCCATGATCGAGATGTTCGTGGCCACCGAAACGACGGTGCTGACCAAGATCACCTAGTGGGCCGTCATGAGCCACCCGTCCGTCGCTCAAAACCACAGCACGGTCAACAAGGCCGCCGAGCGGGCCGACGTCGTGCAGCACCACCAGCACAGCGGTACCTGCCGACACCAACTCGGCCAGCACGTCCGCGAGCACCCGCTGATGCTCGAGGTCAACTCCAGACGTGGGCTCGTCCAACACCAGAAGTTCTGGTTGACCCGCAAGCGCCCGGGCAACCAGCACACGTTGCTGCTGCCCGCCCGAGAGCGCTGCAATGTCGGCGTTCAGCTGATCGGACAAGCCGACCCCTGCGATGGCGTCGTGTATCGCCTCGCGGTCAGCTGCAGTCAGCGGCCGGAAGAGCCGTCTCCGCGCCAACCTTCCAGCTGCAACGACCTCTTTCACCTTGGACCCGCCGAGTAGCGCCATCGAGCGTTGCGGAACATAGCCAACGCGCGCCCACTCGCGGAAACTGCGCAGGGGCTGCCCGAAGAGTCGTACCGCGCCACGGTGGTGGGGGAGCAGTCCGAGCAGGGTGCGGACCAGGGTCGATTTTCCCGAACCGTTGCCACCCATCAGGGCCACGGCCTCCCCGGCCCGTATTGAGAGACTGACGCCGCGCAGCACGGGAAGACCGCCGAGTTCGACGGTGAGATCGTCGGCCGCTAGCGCGGCACCTCCATCTAGGAGCATTCCCCCGCCTTCCTCAGCGCCGCGAGATTGGCGGACATGACGGAGAGGTAGTCCTGCCCACGCGACTGGCCTGTGATGCCCTCGATGGGATCTAGGAGGTCGGTCCTCAGGCCAAGATCACCAGCGATCGCCTCGGCGACGGCTGGTGAAACCAGAGTCTCGGAGAAGATCGTGGTGAGTCCGTGCTCGCGCGCCACGCGCTGGACTTCAGCAATCCGTGCCGGCGAGGGCTCGTCGTCAGGGCTGAGACCGCTGATGGGGATCTGAATCAGGTGATACCGCTCAGCCAGGTATCCAAATGCTGCATGGGTGGTCATGAACTCGGTTCGCACACAATGCGCTAGACCTGATCGGAACGACCGATCAAGGCTTCTCAGCTCTTTGTTGAGCGCACTGGCGTTGCGCGTGTAATCAACAGCATGAGCGGGATCGATCGCCGAGAGCCGTTCCTCCACCGCCGCCGCGATCTGGGAGACAGACGTCGGGTCCAACCACACGTGCGGATCGAGCGCTGGATGATGACGCCCAACTCCTTCACCGTGGCCAAGATCGTCGCCCGGCACAGCCAGCGGACGTAACGGAACGACTGTCGTGGTATCGATCACTTCCGGGTTTTCGCTCTGGAGTACAGCCTCGTCGACCGCCGGCTGAAAGCCCTTCTCGTAGATCACCAGGCTTGCCGTGGTCAGCCTTGCGACCTGCCGTGGGGTGAGCTCCAGGTCATGCGGCTCGGCCCCTGGCTGGGTCAGGTTGGCAACCGTGGCGTGGTCCCCCACGACGCGCTGGGCGATGAACTGCAGCGGATAGAACGCAGTCACAACGGCGAGCTGGCCATGCTGGCCGGCATGGCGGGTGCTGGCTGATCCAGCACTTGTACATCCGGCTGTCACGGCCAGAGGCAGCAGGCAGACGAGAAGCGCCCATCGCCTAACTAACATGATAACCATTTTCATTAAGGCGGGAGCCGAAGTCAAACGATGAAGACAAACGATGAAGACAAAGCCCAAAGTACGGGACCGCAAGAGGGGCCGTACACAGGCGTTTGACAGAGTGCGCGTATGTCCAAGGACTACTTCGGCGAGTATGTCGCAGAGCGCTACGACGAGTCAGCGGCCGA
Source organism: uncultured Actinomycetota bacterium (assembly GCA_963836855.1). GTDB lineage: Bacteria > Actinomycetota > Actinomycetes > Propionibacteriales > Propionibacteriaceae > Microlunatus. The sequence goes on from CAWILN010000029.1 coordinate 139,135, forward strand.
CATGTTCGATCCTGCGACAGTTGATCCGGTCGTCGATTTTCTGGCCGAACTCGCGTGGGACGGGTCTGCTCTCGAGCTTGGCATCGGCACCGGTCGGATCGCTTTGCCATTGGCCCAACGCGGCATCCGCGTACACGGCATCGATCTGTCAGAGGCGATGGTTGCCCGGCTGCAGTCGAAGCCGGGCGCAGATCAGATCGGTGTGACGATCGGGGACTTCGCCACGACTACCGTCGAGGGACGGTTCTCGGTTGCCTACCTGGTCTTCAACACGATCGAGAACCTGACATCGCAGGACAAGCAGGTCGCCTGCTTCCTGAACGTCGCCGCGCACCTGCAGCCGGGTGGGTGCTTCGTCATCGAGGTAGGGATTCCTGATCTTCAGCGGCTGCCACCCGGTGAAACTGTCCGGCCCTTCACCGTGACCCCCGAACGGCTCGGATTCGACGAGTACGACATCGCGGGGCAAGGATTGATCTCCCATCACTACTGGATGGACCATGGCAGGCTCGAAACGGTCTCGATGCCGTTCCGCTATGTCTGGCCGGCAGAGCTAGACCTGATGGCGCGGATCGCTGGAATGTCGCTGCGGGAACGCTGGAGCGGCTGGAACCGGGAGTCCTTCACCGGTGAGAGCAGACAGCACGTCTCGGTCTGGGAGAAGGAACGGTCGCCTTAGCTGGCTCCGATTTCAGATCGGGCTGAGCTCTCGCTCGGTCACCTCTGCCAACTGCTGCAGCAGCCGGTCGAAGACTCGGGTCCGGTCGAACTGTAGGGCGTGCTGCCGCGCCCGCCCAGCCATGATGATCCGCTCATCGTCGGACAAGGCGACGGCTCGATCGAGCGCGGCGGCGATCGAGCCGGGAGCGCTGACCGGGACGATCATCGCTGTGTCGCCGACAGCCTCGCCGATCCCGCCGGTTTCGGTGGTGATCACCGGACCGCCGCCGGTCAGCATCTTCTCGACTAGCGCGATTCCGAAGGTTTCCACAAATTCTGGCCGCGGCTTGCTGGGCAATACGAAGGCTGCGCAGCCTGCCATCAGATGTGGCTTCTCGCTATCGTCGACATCGTCGAGGAACCTGATACGATCTGCGGCCGAAGTCGCTGCGGCGAGTTTTCGGAGGGGCCGCGCCTCAGGGCCATTACCTGCGATGACCAGCGTGAGATCTCGGCACGCTGCGCTCGTTGTAAACCCGATGATCAAATCGTCCACACCCTTGGCGCGCGCCAGCCTGGACAGGTAGAGCACGTAGCGATCACGCACGAGGTGACGCCGTTGCAGCACTTCGGCCGTTTCTTCTGGGCGGACGTCCAGATAATCCGGAGTGTTGACCGCTGGGTAGGAGATAGTGACCCGTTGCCGGCACCGGTCGGCGAAGCTGGTGCCGTGCCGGGCATCGATCTCCTCGGCAGAGGAGATGATCAACTCCTTGGTGTACTCCGACACCGCAGCTGGCAAATCGCTCTCGAGGTAGGCGGACAGCACCTGCGCCGCCGCACCGAAGCGGCCATCGACGGCACATGAGCGGACCACATTCGTGACGTCCGAGCCAACCGCTTCTGCAATGGTGGCAACCGCGACCGGCAGTCCGGTGGAGCGGGCAACGCGCAGCGCCTCGGACACGGCGAGTGTGTGCGGGCTGAGGTAAAGCGACATGCAGACCGTGGGAACGCCGTCGGTAAACAGTTCGACCAGGCGTGCGGTCATTCCGGCCAGGTAGCGACCGTCCGGCACCTTGTAGTCGCCGACCGGTTCCGGGCGTTCCACCTCGATGCCCTTGCTGTAAGGCAGCACACCGTCGAGCGGCTTCAGCGGCAGACCGGACGTCGCGAGCAGGTCCAAGGGCCAGGTAATGATCCGTACGTCGGTGAAACCGCGCTGTAGCGCGACCTCGGCCAGATTCCGCGCCTCACCGGAGTGCCCGCAGATTACCGGGTCGGCTCGCACGACAATGACAAGTCGACGCTGAAACGCCCTGTCGCCCGGTGTCTCGCTCTGCAACAACGCTTCGATCATTAGGTCCCCCGTGGATTTGATCATCTGTGCGGATCTGTGGTTCTGCCTGAAGCCGGCGTGGCCGAAGCGGCCGGTGGATAGCTGGCATCCGGTTGTGAGGCGGATGGCGGTCGAGTAGTCGTGCCCCATGTCGAGGGCTTCAGTCCAAGCTGCAGCTGAAGGTGTCCGCCGCGGTGCAACTCACGGGCGGTCAGCCAGGTCCGATTCAGCTTCTCGCCGTTGAAAGTGGCATTTTGCACGTACTGCACAGGACCGTCGGCCACCGGCTCGATGAAGCCGGGTGCATCGATGACCAGTTCCTTGTCCGCAAAAGCCAGCCGCGACTGGGCAAAGGACGGGGCGTTGAGCAGATAGAGACTCTGACCTGCGATCGGAAAAATGCCGAGCGATGCCCAGACGTACCAGGAGCTCAAACCGCCTGAATCGTCGTTCCCTGGCAATCCTCCTCGGCCGAGACCAAACATGTTGTTGATCGCCGAGTGCACCACTTCCGCCGTACGATCCGGCCGCCCGGCGTAGTGGTAGGCCCAGGGCGCCTCCATGTCCGGCTCGTTGTTCAGTCCTTCAAAGCGGTTCAACGCATACCCGGCCGCGAGTTCGGTTGCGCTCGGCAGTTCCCCGAGCTGCTTCACCGGGTCGGCGCCGTAGCCGAAGAACCTGTTCAGCAGCTCGATGAACCGACCTTCACCGCCGGCCAGGCCGATGCGCGTCTGCATGTCATGCAGTACGCGAAACGAGTAGTTCCACTTGCCGCCCTCGTAGTACGTCGAGTCGACGAGCAGGCCGTCGGCGCGGTTGAACGCGTTGACCCATTGGCTGGCCAGGCCTTCAAACTGCGTCGCAAGCTGGTGGTCTCCGACGTAGCGAGCCACCTTCGCGGTGCACTGGTAACCAAAGGCGAGGTCAAGGGTGTGGGTGATCGGCTCGGCAAACCCGCGCTGCAGGTAGTCCTCGCCATAAGTCCGCCGCAGGTCGGCGTCCATATGACACAGCGCCCAGTCCCAGTCGATACCGGGCATTCCGAGCTGGCAGAGATCGGCAAGAAAGGTGTGCGCCAGCGCGCTGCCTTGCCGTGAGAATCGGTCCGCACCCTTCGCCATCCGGTAGCCGACCGGCATATTGCCCTCTTCTTCGCAGATTGTCAGCAGAGCATTAGCGAACTCCACGGCCCGTGCCGGGAACAAGGCGGTGATCAGCGGCAGCTGAGTGCGGTAGATATCCCACATCGTGCAGATGTCGAACACGAAGGGTCCGTCGCTGAGCCACAGTGGGCTTTCCTCCGGCGCGAAGCACGGCTTGATCAGCGAGTGGTAGAGAGCGGTCGAGAAGATCGTTTGCCGCGTGGCCGAGAAAGTCTCGATCTTGATCTTGTTGAGGTGCTGGCGCCACACCGCCGAGGTCTTCGCGCGGCGGCTGTCGAACGCCGCGGTACCCGATCCACAGTCAGCATGAAGATTGTGCATCGCCTGCTCTACGCCACGAAGGGAGAACCCGAATCGCAGCTCCAGAACCTGACCTGCCTCGGTCGGCCCACGCCACATCAAGCCGAAGGGTCGCAACGTTGTGGGTCGGATGCGATCGAAGTCAAGCCGCGTGCCACCCGGCATCAGGCGCCGGTCGTACCACAGCAGCTGCCTCAAGTCGCCAGCGTCGCATTCCAGGTGCACCGCGAGCGGGACGCCCTCCACAACAACCTCGGCCTGGGCTACCCCTGATGCAATGGCTTCGATGTGCGCCCGAAGGGGGACTGTTGTGCCGTACGGAATGGCCAGTCCGCCCATCGAGAAGTCGATCACCAATCGCGCGTCGTGGTGCGCGGGAAAGGTGTAGCGGTGCACGGCGCTCTTGGGCCCGACGGTGAGCTCACAACCGAAGCTGGAGCTGAGGGTCGTGGCGTAGTAGCCGGGCTCCGCTCGCTCGTTGTGCAACTCCCAGGTTCGGCCGAGGCTGTCGAGTGGCTCCAGCATGGGCGTAACCCGGAAGTAGTTGTAGTACTTGCGGATCGCGCCCGTGCCGGACTGCTGGAAATGGGTGAAACCTGAGGCGATCTGGGTGTCGTAGAGCTGGGAGGGCACGCCCTCGGTGTTTAGCTGATAGAGCCCGTAGCCGGTGGGATAGGCGCCGGAGTATGCGCAGACCGAGACCATGCCGAATGGGTACGTCGCACCAGGATGGGTATTGCCGACCTGCGGTTTGGGCCACCACCAGGTCTCAGCCAAACCCCGCGGCAAAGGGAGATCTGTTACCGAGCTGCCGATGAACGGATCTACGTGCTCGATCATGGTCAGCCTCCTGGGACGGGGCGGAACTCCCCCGACCGTAGGCGGACTGCGTTTCAGGCACGTTTCACCGCAATGACAGTTTCGTGGATGGCCCTTGGGTGCGCATTGCCTCAGCCAAGGCCGCCGGTCGAACATCCCACGCCGCGTGGGACGTCGACGCTGTACCTGGCGTGCACATGCCACGCACAGCGCAAGCAGCATTGGTCAGAGGCCAAATCCAGGTACTGCCTCGCCAAAAATGGGATGCTCATGGCCCGCTCACCGGCCACGAGGACCGAGCCGGTCCGGCGCGATAGCCTTGTGCGCTGGACTCCATCCCAGCCGGGGATGGCGCCGCGATACGTCTGGAGAGACTCTTCGTGACCTCGAGCAGCCGACTCGACAACGTCATCAGCTTGTGCAAGCGCCGTGGCTTCGTCTTTCCCGCTGGAGAAATCTACGGCGGCACGCGCTCAGCATGGGACTACGGCCCGCTGGGAGTGGAGCTCAAGGAGAACCTCAAGAAGCAGTGGTGGCGCTCGGTGGTCACGGAGCGGGAAGACATCGTCGGCCTGGATTCCTCGGTGATCCTGCCGCGCCGGGTGTGGGTCGCCTCAGGGCATGTCAGCGCCTTCAACGACCCGCTGACCGAATGCCTGTCGTGTCACCGGCGCTTCCGAGCTGATCATTTGGAAGAGGACTTCGAGTCCCGGAAGGGCCGCAAGCCGACAGGTTTCGAGGAGATCGCCTGCCCTCACTGCGGCACACGTGGGCAGTGGACCAAGCCGCGGGACTTCAACATGATGCTCAAGACCTATCTGGGCGCCGTTGAGGATGAGTCTGGTTTGCACTACCTGCGTCCCGAAACTGCCCAGGGCATCTTCGTCAACTTCGCCAACGTCGTTCAAGTCACTCGGAAGAAGCCGCCCTTTGGCATCGGCCAGATCGGCAAGTCCTTCCGCAACGAGATCACTCCCGGAAACTTCATCTTCCGTACCCGCGAGTTCGAGCAGATGGAAATGGAGTTCTTCGTCAAACCCGGGACCGACGAAGAGTGGCACCAGTACTGGATCGATGAGCGCACTCGCTGGTACACCAACCTGGGCTTGACACCTGAGAACCTGCGGCACTTCGAGCATCCCAGGGAGAAGCTCTCGCACTATTCGAAGCGGACCGTCGACATCGAGTATCGGTTTGGCTTCCCCGCCGGGGAGTGGGGGGAGCTGGAGGGCGTAGCCAACCGGACCGACTTCGATCTTTCAACCCACACACAGCATTCAGGTGTCGACCTGTCCTACTTCGATCCGACGACAGGTGAGCGGTATGTGCCCTACGTCATCGAGCCGGCAGCAGGTCCGAACCGCGCGATGATGGCGTTCCTGGTCGACGCGTACGACGAGGACGAGGCTCCCAACACCAAAGGCGGGGTCGACAAGCGTACGGTGTTGCGGCTCGACCCCCGGCTTGCGCCGGTGAAGGTCGCGGTGCTGCCACTGTCGCGGAACGAAGCCTTGTCACCCAAGGCCCGAGATCTGGCAAGCCGGCTCCGGCAGTCCTGGAACGTCGACTTCGACGATGCCCAAGCCATCGGTCGGCGCTACCGCCGGCAGGACGAAATCGGAACACCGTTCTGCGTCACGGTTGACTTCGACACCCTGAACGATCAGGCCGTCACGGTCCGCGAACGTGACTCGATGACCCAGGACCGAATATCAGAGGACAAGGTGATCGAGTACCTCGCCCAGCGGCTGGTCGGTTGCTAGCCACGACTCTCTCCCACAAGTCGGCGTTGCGGGTGGGGCCCATCGAGGTTGACCCCCCGGTGGTGCTGGCCCCTATGGCGGGCATTACCAATGCAGCGTTCCGGCAGCTGTGCCGTGAGCAGGGGGCGGGTTTGTACGTCTGCGAGATGATCACTTCGCGCGGGCTCGTGGAGCGGGATCGCAAGACGCTGCGGATGCTGCAGTTCGATCCGGGCGAGAGGGTCCGGTCCGTTCAGCTGTACGGCGTCGACCCCGTGATCATGGCGCGTGCGACCCAGATCCTCTGCGACGAGTACGGCGTCGATCATATCGACTTGAACTTCGGCTGCCCCGTCCCCAAAGTCACCCGCAAAGGTGGAGGCGCGGCGCTGCCATACAAACGCGAGCGGCTGCGGATGATCTTGACGGCAACCGTCCAGGCGGCCGCACGGTACGGCGTACCGGTGACGATCAAGACCCGGATCGGAATCGACCGTGATCACCAGACGTTCCTCGATGCCGGCCGGATAGCCGAGGAGTCAGGCTGCGCGGCCATCGCGCTGCATGGACGGACCGCACAGCAGGCGTACGCCGGTCAGGCCGACTGGGATGCGATCCGAGCCCTGAAATCGCTTGTTTCCATTCCGGTGTTGGGCAACGGCGACATCTGGGAGGCCGCCGACGCGCTGCGAATGATCCGCCAGACCGGAGCCGACGGCGTGGTCGTCGGACGCGGCTGCCTCGGCCGGCCCTGGCTCTTCCGCGACCTGGCCGATGCCTTTGCGGGCCGTCAGACCCGAACGCTCCCGAACCTCGGGGAAGTGATGGGCATGCTGCGCCGCCACGCCGAGCTCCTCGTCGCACTGTCAGATGAGCTGCATGGCCTGAGCGACCTGCGCAAACACATGGCCTGGTACTTCAAGGGCTTCCCCGTCGGCGGTGAGGTGCGTCACCGCCTGTCAATGGTCTCCTCACTCGCCGAGCTCGACGGTCTGCTATCTCAGCTGGATCCCGGCGTCCGATTCCCCACCTCGGAGCTGGGATCTCCGCGCGGACGGCAGGGCGGGCCCCGCACCACAGTCGCCCTGCCTGACGGCTGGCTGACCGACACCTCGGGCCGTGATCTTGATCTGGCAGCTGCGGAGCTGGGCATCTCCGGTGGCTGACGACGTCACACCGCGCGCCAAGGCCTGGGCCGACACCATGGCTGGCCACCGCGACGGTGACCTGGTACGCGCCCACTCGGGCTCGCAGGCCAAGCCCGGACCAGGGCCCATCTTGCGTCGCGAGCTTCGCGAGCAACGCGAGCGAGCGACGCTCCGACCCGGTGCTGCCTTTGCCGAAGAAGCGGGTAAGAGAGCGATCGCAGAGGAGCCCGACGACGAGCGCACCTGTTTCGAACGCGACCGGGACCGAATCGTGCACTCCACTGCGTTCCGACGCCTAGCCGGCAAGACCCAGGTCGTCGTCTATCCAACCGACCATCAGCGCACCCGGCTAACGCATGCCCTTGAGGTGGCCCAGGTCGCCACATCGATCGCCCGCGGCGTCGGAGTCAACGTGACCTTGGCCGAGGCGATAGCTCTCGGGCACGACTGCGGCCATGGGCCGGGTGGACACGCGAGCGAGGACGCTTTCGACACCTTCGTCCCCGAGGGATACGACCACGGGCCATGGGGCGCAGACGTCGTGCTGCAGAGCCTCAACCTCTGTGCAGAGACCTTGGACGGAATCCGCAACCACTCCTGGTCACGGCCTGCGCCGTTCACCGTCGAGGGTCATATTGTGAGCTGGGCCGATCGGATCGCCTATTGCGCGCACGATCTCGAGGACGCCATCCATGCCGGAATCATCGCGCCCGATGATCTTCCCGCCGAGATCATCGAGGTATGCGGGCGAACCCGCCGTGATCAGCTCAACACCTTTGTCCGAGCAGTCGTACGGGCGGTCGAGGAGCACGGCGAAGTCGGGATGCCACCCGATGAAGCCGGGGCTCTCGCAGCGCTGCGGGCCTTCAACTATGAGCGCATCTACGTGCGTCCCGCCTCACTGGCCCAATCTCACGCGGTCATCGGAGTGCTGCGCGCGCTGGTCGAGTTCTACAGTGAGCATCCAGAGCTGATGCCAGACACGTCCGGTGTCGACGTTCAATCCGAGGCTGCGGTACGGGCAGCCGTGACCTATGTAGCTGGGATGACCGACAGATATGCCTTCGACACTGCCGTACGCCACCTCCACTGGTCACCCGAGCGACTGCCGCGCGGCATCGACCGGGACACGATCCCTGGCTAGATAACGAAAGAGCGCAGGCTATGCCAAACCGCCGTTAGCGCGGTCCGGATTGTGCTGTAATCGCCCGGTGGGGGAGCGGGTGCGCGGCGTCAGCGCGGGGTCGCTTGCCTGGCGGATCGCGGCAACCGTGGTGGGCATTGGCCTATTGCTCAATGGTTCACTGCGCATGAGTGACGACGCTTGGCCCTTTGGGCCGATGTCTCAGTACGCATTCTCCCCGCCCGGGGACACCACCATTGTGATCACCCGCGTTGAGGGTCTGCTCGCTGACGGACGCCGCATCGACCTGCCGCTGCGCGTCGAGACAGCGGGGATCAGCCGCGCCGAGATCGAAGCGCGCATTCCGGAGATCACCGCTGACCCGTCCCTGTTGCGATCTGTCTCGGACGGGTGGACGTCCCGGCATCCGGTGGAGCCGGCGCTGCTGCAGGTTTGGCTGGTCCAAGATCAGACGCGGCTTGTCAACGGTCGCGTTGGCCCGACCCGGCTGGTCGAACTCGCTAGCTGGGAGATGCCTTCATGAGGACCCTCCAGTCGATGGTCTCCTGGTTCATGCCGGTGGTTCCGGAGTCGCGGGTCGCGGTACTGCGGACAGTGCTCTACCTGTTCGTGCTCATCGACATTCATCTCCTCGTGCGCGATCCCATCCCGCTGAGCAGACATCCAGAGCTGTATCAGCCGCTGATGCTGGAACGCCTATTGCACCTGCCGCCGCCCAGCGTGCCGCTCGCGATCACGCTCTATCTGATCCTCGTGGTCGGCTGTCTGGTCGCTGCGGCCAACGTATTTCCGCGGCTGGCCGGCGGCGTGGTGGCAGCAGCCTTCACCTGGTGGACGGCCATCGGCATGAGCTACGGGAAGGTAGATCATGATCATCTCGCACTCGTCGTCGCGTTGTGGGTGTTGCCGACTGTGGGCGTCATCGCGGACCGTTGGCGCAGCACGGAACGCTCTGTGCAGGCCGGATGGGCGCTGAGGTGCATCCAGATCTCGGTCGTCTTCACGTACTTCTTGTCCGCGCTGACCAAGATCCGCAGTGGCGGCTGGAGCGTTACCAGTTGGCCTGAGAGTTCGATCTTGCTCTGGGCAATCGTTCGGCGCCCCCACGGGCTCGGCCAGTTCCTGGTGCCGTATCCAGAGCTGCTGCACGTCATGCAGTGGTGCTCCTTCACCGCCGAGCTCACGGCGGTAGTGGTCTTGTGGCTGCGGGGCCGAGCCTTGCTCGCAGCGGCCGTGTTCTGGATGAGCTTCCACGTCTTCACCGTGGCGCTTTTGTACATCCACTTCGCGCCGACGGCGATCTGCTGGCTCGCTTTTGCGCCGTTAGAACGCCTTGGTCCCTGGCTGCGCCGGGTCAAAGCCAGGCGGAGGCAGCGCACAGGCCGGAGATCCGCCGGGCAATCGGTGCCGGTTTTCCGCGATCACGCGGTAGACGGCACTGGCTAGTACGCGTATCACGGGCATGTTCATGCCACGTCCTGCAATCCCGCACGCGCCGCCCCGGAATTTCAGCCATTCGGCAAAAGCCGCTGCGCCGCCGTAGATGGTTCCGTCCGAGCTGACCCACAGCGCCTCCCGCTGGGTACGTTCCGCTGTCGTGCCAAGCGCAGCCAGGTCGGTGAACTGCCACGGGACAAGCCTGGGATTCGGCCCTTTCGGACGGTGCAGGCGCCGAGCCAACCATTCCGCGCTGGAGGTGCAAAATGCGCAATCTCCGTCGTAGACAATCCAGGGCATGTCGCGAGCCACCGTCTCCACGGCTTCAACCTACCGGCCGCACATCAGGTAGTTCCTGACCCAATGATTTCGGCTGGGCGGGCCTCCACGTCAGGACAGGAACATAGACTCCCGTCCGTGGGTGGGCGGATCAATGAGGAAGACATCGCCGCCGTACGCGACCGAGCTCGAATCGAGGAAATAGTCGGCTCCTACGTCACCCTCCGCAGCTCGGGCGGGACCATGAAGGGTCTGTGCCCCTTCCATGATGAGAAGACCCCGAGTTTCCAAGTGACACCCTCCCGCGGCTACTGGTACTGCTTTGGCGCCTGCGCCGAGGGCGGTGACGTGATCGACTTCATGCGCAAGATCGACAACCTCACTTTCGTCGAGGCGGTCGAGCGGCTGGCTGATCGCGTGGGCATTCAGCTGCGCTACACCGACGATTCCGGCGCACGACCTGAGCCCGGTGTGCGAATCCGCGTGGCCGAGGCACTCAGCCTGGCCGCTGAGTTCTTCGCCGAACAGCTGGCCACCCCCGACGCCGTCGCGGCGCGGCAGTTCTTGAGCCAGCGGGGCTTTGATCGTGAGGCGGCGGAGCGGTTCGAGGTGGGTTTTTCTCCGCGGGACGGCCGCGTTCTGCTGCAACATCTGCGGGGTCGTGGCTTTCGAGACGCGGAGCTGGTATCGGCCGGACTGGCACGAGAGTCTGGCTGGGACTTCTTCCAGGGCCGCGCCATGTGGCCGATCCGCGACTCGGGACGGCAGGTTCTGGGCTTCGGTGCGCGTCGGTTGTTCGATGACGATCGAATCCCGGCGAAGTACATCAACACCCCGGAAACGCTGCTGTACAAGAAGTCGCACGTTCTGTACGGCCTGGTGTTCGCCCGTACGCCGATCAGCAAGAAAAGCCAGGCGGTAGTGGTCGAGGGCTATACCGACGTGATGGCAGCCCACCTCTCCGGTGTCGACACTGCAGTTGCATCATGCGGTACCGCCTTCGGTGATGATCATGCACGGTTGCTGCGCCGATTGATGGGCAACCATGACGCCTTCCATGGCGAGGTGATCTTCACCTTCGATGGCGATGAGGCGGGTCAGGCGGCGGCCCTGAAGGTCTTCGCTGGTGATCAGAATTTCGTCACCCAGACCTATGTGGCGATCGAGCCCACCGGACTCGACCCTTGCGATCTCAGACTTCAGCGTGGAGAGGCGGCCGTACGCGAGCTTGTCGCTCGACGAGTGCCGCTGTATCGCTTCGTCATGAACAACGTGCTCAAACAACATGATCTTGATCGTGCGGACAGCCGGCTTGCCGCCTTGCGCTCGGCTGCCCCGCTCGTTGCCAGCATCAGGGACAACGCGCTGGTCTCTGGCTACGCCCGCGAGCTGGCCGGCTTGCTCGGCATGGACATCGAAGAGGTACGCACCGAGGTGATGCGTGCCGCGGCCAAGTCCGGGCGCCGACCTACCGTGGGAAGGCAGGTGCCCGCTGACTCCCAGGCCACAGCCGAGCGGGAGGCCACCCCGGCGCTGCCACTGCTGCCCAGCCCGACCGATCGACTGCTCACTACCGAGCGACAGACGGCCAAGCTGTTGATCCAGAACCCGAACCTGTTTCCGGACGCCTGGGATGGCTTGACCACTGCCGACTTCACGCACCCCGCGTACGCGGCAGTCTTCGCTGCGGTAGAGAAGGCAGGTGCCGAGCTGGGCGGTGTCGGAGCGACTTCCAACACCGAGTGGGTGCATCGAGTGTCGGAGGCCTGTGATTCTGATGAAATCCGGTCATTGGTCGCATCGCTGGCTGTCGAGCCGCTACCGGTTCACGGTCAGGTGACGGAACGATTTTTGATCGCACATTCGGCCGGACTCCAGCTGCTCTCCGTGATGCGTACCATCGCGGCGCTCAAGTCGCGGCTGCAGCGTACGAACCCAGTGGAGTTTCAGCATAAGTACAACCAGATGTTCTCAGAGCTTGTGGTCTTGGAGGCGCGTCGTAAGGCTCTACAGACCCGCAGCATCGGCGCCGAGGATTGAATATTCGGGGAGCCCGAGGGCACACATCATGGCGGCTCGGCCAGATTATGTGGGATGAGCTTGTCGAAGCCCATGCTCGGGTCCGTGGACGGTTCAGGGCACATCCGTGGGCTCAGGACGCAACCTGGTTATCCACAGATTTGGGGTTACCAGGTGTTGTAAGCGGCGGATCTTGCCGCACAGTGTGGGCGTGATCGAGGCATACGACCAAGTTCCTAAAGAACCCCCGCTGACCCACAAAGAGCTTGTCGAGCTACAGCGCATGATCGAGGCCGGCCTGCTGGCGAGAGACGCGCGAGAGTCGGGTGCGGGCTTTGCCGATGCGACTGACCAGGAACTGAGACTGCTCGAAGATCAGGGGACGTTAGCCCGGCAGCGGTTCATCCAAGCGAACCTGGGTCTCGTCGGGATGGTCAGTCGGCAGTTTGCGGCACGTTGCCAGCTTCCGCGTGCCGAGCTGTTTCAGGAGGGATGCATCGGTCTTCCCGCTTGTCAACTACCTACCGGTAGCTCCCCGTGCACGAGCCTGAGTGCCAACTCGTCAATCATGTTGCGCTCGTACAGCTCGATGGTGTCGATACTGAGCCCATGGATGCCTGCAATGCGCTCACGGCGCCGAGTGAGGGTGTCCGGCGCGGGCATGTCAATGGCGTAGGCGTTGTGCAGAGCCATGGCTTGCACGTCGTCACCGAGCATGCGCACTATCCCGGCTAGGAGACTGCTGAATAACTGGGTGTCGGTCCCGGCCTGGTGGTGGTTGGGTCGGGACGCTTGATTCATGCAGGGTGTGGCGGTCCTCGATCGTGAGTTGTTGGACGCAGAGTCGCTGGTGCGTCATCTGGTACCGGCGGGCAGCGTGTATGCGTTTCTGGCCGATCATCGCCGGGTGCTGTTCCCGGACGGCATGTTCGCCGACCTGTTTGCCTCGGCGAACGGGCGGCCGAGCGTGCCCGCGGATGTGGTCGCGTCGGTGATTGTGCTGCAGAGCATGCAGGGTTTGTCGGATCGGGAGGCGATCGAGGCGTTGCGCTGCGATCTGCGGTGGAAAGTGGCGTGCGGGCTGGCGTTGACCGACCAGGGATTCCACCCGACCACGCTGACGTACTGGCGGCGCCGACTGGCCGCGTCGACAGCACCGAACCGGATCTTCGACGCGGTCAGACAGGTGATTGCCGAGACTGGGTGCTACGCGGCAAGACGCGGCGCGCCTTGGACTCCACCATCCTCGACGACGCGGTCGCCACTCAGGACACCGTTACCCAGCTGATCGCTGCGATCCGCCGGGTGGCCGGTGAGGTGGCTGGCGCGGATGGTCACCTCAGCGTCCCAGCACCTTCGGCGTCCACACGAGATAGTGCCCCGCGTATTGTCCGTGCCGGTAGAACGGAACTTTCTTGGACAATCGGTACGGCGTCTGGGAATTCGTGAGGTATTCGTTGATTTTCTTGCCGTTGACTGTGTTGAGCGTCAGATAGATTGTTCCGAAGTGCGTTTGGTCGATCGCCTCGCGGTAAGCTGCGTCGCCCTTCTTATTGCCATACAGCAGCACGAAGGTGTCGTTCCATTGCTCAGGCGCGGTGACGGCACGGAGGGCATACCGTTGTGCGGACGGTTCCTCACCGAGAATCGCTTTATGGGGTGAGATCGCAATCTCTTCGCGCAGTTGGGCGATTATCTCTCGATCGTCGACCCACGTTGTCAGGAATTGTTCCGCGTTCCTAATTCCGGACGCCATCATCACGGCTGCCACAGCCACGGCGATGGCGACTCCCACCCACTTCGTACGTTTGACCATCCATGCGAGCAGCGAGCCGATCAACGGTGCGACGAATACAATACCGAACGCAACATGCTTCGACAGCGATGTGCCCTCACCGATCCTTATCTGCTGCAACGGCCCGATCACCGACATCGCCAGCAGCACTACCGAAATCGGCCACCGACGCGGCTGGGTCAGCGTGCCCAGCACGGCAAGCAAGATCCAGGGCCCGATCCACTCGACGACCCACCAGATCAGTTCCTGTCGGGGAGTAGGGGAAAGTGGAATCCGATTCGCGGTCGTCGAAACTATTCCTCGTTTGAGATCGGCAGCCCAGAAGGTCAGAATGAAGAAGACGGCCGCAGCAGTTGCAGTAACAATTAGAATCCCACGCCGCAATGCTCCCCATCGAATGTGGGGCCAGGCGAGCAACACACCTATGGCAGCGATCCCCGGAACGTAAACTGCCATTGAATACTTAGCCAAGAATGCACAGGTTAGTATCAGTCCGACGATGGGCGCCCAAAGTAACTTGTCATGGTTGGCGCTGTAAGCAGTCAGCCAACACCCGAGAGTTGTCAGGCACAGCGCCATCGCGTCGAATGTCGCGAGGTGCGAAATGAAGATAACCGAACCGCACAGAGCGAATGCGCCCGCGCCGAGGAGCCCGCTGACTTTGCCGAACAATTCGTTGCCGATCCCGTAGGTTCCAACGATGACGATGCATACGAAGAACAGGCTCACGAGGCGCGCACCTTGAACGCCGGCAACGGAATCCGCGATCGCTCCCACCACCGGGTACAAGCCGGGGGCACCGGAAAAGTACGATCCGGGGTGCTCGGACACATTTACCCCGGAGATGATGTGGTCGATCATCCGGTGACCCATGTAGAGGTAAAGGCCCTCGTCCTGAAACGGATTCGTGTTCGCCTTCACCCGCAATGAGATCACTGCGAATGCCGTGCAAATCGCGCCGAGCAGGAATGCGCTAGACGAGAGGATCCGCAAAAAATGGCGTGCCTGGACGGGTTCGGCCGCACGCCGAGCCGGCGATACAGCGCGACGGCGTGCCTGGCTGGGTTCGGCCGCACGCCGAGCCGGCGATACAGCGCGACGGCGTGCCTGGCTAGGTTCGGCCGCACGCCGAGCCCGCGATACAGCGGGACGTGCTGCCAACGTTGTCATCGGTGTAAGCCCGCCAACTTACGCCTGGGCATCATCGGATCGATCAACCCCGGAAAGGCGATCCGCCACAACATCATCGGATATGTAATGGCGAGATTCATGGCTGCGAACACCATCATCGGCAGATAGTCGTACCAGCCGTACTCCGGCGCCCGCCATAGGCATGTGCCCCACATCAGAACCTGCACCAGAACGCACCAGGTCGTCATGAGCCGACGCACTCGCCGGGCGGTCGGGGTTCCGCCTTTCACGCCGGTCGCCTGCCAAGCATCGGTGCGCCCACGGATCACGTCGAACAGAGCTAGCGCGTGAGCGAACGAGTACGTCGACTGGATACGGGTCAGGCCTGTCATCGATTCGCAACCCATTGTGATGACTGGGACGACCGACATGCGCACGATCAGCGCAAGGAAGACGAACAGGTAGTTATTGACCGAAACCGCTTCGGGTGCAAGGACGGCCATGAGGATCGGCGGTATGGAGGCGACGAAGACGTTGATGGCGGTATCGATGTAGTACAGAAATCCGGACCAAAAGCAGAGGCGCTGCATTCGCGTAAGCGGAGACTTGTGAAAGGTGCCCGAGAACAACAGGCTCATCGAACCGGTGCACCAACGATACTGTTGATTTGCGAACTGATCTAACGTGTCCGGGCACAGACCCCTCGACACGACGACCGGTACATAGCGCACCCGAAAGCCGACGCGCATCAGGTTCACTCCGGTGTAAACATCCTCGCTGTGCCCGATCTGGGGGAATCCACCGCTCAACTCGAGCGCGCTACGCCGATAGATCGCGCATGTTCCCACACAGATCGCAGCGTCGCTGCGGTCCAGGGCGGGCTGAACCCAGCGATAGAACAAAATTTGGGTCGCGCCGGCAGCGAACTGCACCCAGTTCATTCTCGGATGGGTATCGAAGTACTGTGGGCTCTGAACGATCGCGACGTCCTCTTCGGTTGTGTAAGGCATCAACTGGAGGAGGTAGTCGGGTCGGGGGACGAAGTCCGCGTCGAAGATGGCGATGAAGTCGCCCGTGGAGTGCTCGTATCCGAATCTCAGGTTGCCGGCCTTCTTCAGATATCCGCGATTCGGGCGAGTAAGGTAGCAAAAGCCGTGCTCCCACGCAAGCTCACGGACGGATTCTCGCGCCGAATCATCGAGCACATAGACGGTAATCGGACCCGCCCACTCCAAGCGACTCACATGGAGGAAGGTGTTCGCCAGAACGGCGAGGTCTTCGCCGGCGCTCGGCAGGAAGACATCGACACTCGGAGGGTAGGACGGCCGGTAGGACTCGACACGGTGACGGTGCTTCAAGAGTGTATCCCGTCGTTTCTGGACGGAGGTCACCAGTGACGCGATCATGCCCATCGTGGCAATCGCCAGCGGAATCAGCAGCGGAATCGCCCACGCCTGACCCTGTACAAGAAACAGTAGGCTGACGGTGGTCAGAAAGCCTCCGAACGCCGACGCGACGGGAACCCATCGATGCGAATTCTGCAGGTAGGAGTCCCTTTCACAATCGTCGGGCGGAGCAGGAAGAGTTGGATCAGGTGGAATCGAAACAGTTTTCCTGGATGCGACGCGCCGTTGCGCGCGCACAGCGGTATCAGTCAACAGACGTCCCCCGAAGTACGGTTCGAATGCCTCCTCAAAACGTACAATAGACGCGTTAATGTACGCGGTGAACAACGCCGTCTCCGGGAGTTTCTTCTCCCCGAGGGTACTGGGGCGTTCTCGCTGAAAGTGAGAACCATGATCGTTCGTTTAGCGGACAATGAGCCGATCGCATAAGGGTTTACGACGGCAGGTGGTGTTGGCAGCCGCGATCATCCTGATGATCTTGGCGGTGTCCAGCTGTGGCAAATCTGAACGGCCAGCTCGGATTTTCGGACTTTCGTCCCAGGGCCCGGACTTCGGGGTGGATGCTGCTGAGCAGGCCGCTCATTCGCTCGAACGGAAACTGGACGTGGTGAACATCTTCATGGCGTGGGAATGGGAACGGCCCCTGCCGATCGTAACCCTGCAACGTATCTACGAACTCGGCGCATTGCCAGCAATCACCTGGGAGCCGTGGCATCCTGCGGATGGAGCGGATCAGCCGCAGTATGCGCTGAAACGAATCACCGCCGGCGCTTTTGACGCCTACATAATGCAGTGGGCAACGGCCGCAGCATCATTCGGTCAACCGATGCAGATCCGCTTCGGGCATGAGATGAACGGCACATGGTATCCGTGGTCGATTGGTGTCAACGGCAATTCCGCAAATGACTACCGGAACGCATACCGGCATGTTCACGACATGTTCATCGCAGCCGGAGCGGCCAACGTGCAGTGGGTCTGGTCGATCGATTCGGCGCACAAGCGGCCTGCGGGACTGACGAACGCAATCGACTCCTACCCAGGCGATCAGTACGTCGACGTCGTCGGCATCGACGGCTATAACGGCGGGCCGACGGGTGCGACCTGGGATTCACCGGAGGACCTGTTCGCTGGGCCGATCGACGTCGCCACGTCGGTTGCCCCTGAGAAGCCGGTATGGATTTACGAGACCGGTTCGGGCGACAAGCGAGGCGACAAAGCGCAATGGATCACCGATCTATTCGCGTATTTGGCACGGACTAGGGTCACTGGGCTGCTCTGGTTCAACTTCAACAAGGACAGAGAGCAGAACTGGCTTCTCGACAGTTCTCCTGACGTCGAGAAGGCGACAAAAGCGGCGCTTGCGACCTGGTGAACACCGATTCCGGGCGAAATATCACAGCCCCCAACTTGCTGGTACCGACGGGGTTCGCGCAGCTGATGACCGAACTACAGCAGAACCCGACTCCGCACGGGGTCGAGCCGGCGGACCATGTCTGGTTCCTCAGGATCGCGCTCACGTCCGTGCTCGTGCTGTGCCTGGTGCTGGTCGTCAGGGAGGTCGCGAGGGAAACCTGCGGCAGCTCTTCGTGGATGTCGGGAGCACACTCGCAAATCGGGTGAACAGGTGGTTTCTCCTCCTGACCGCGCTGGTCCTGGCGGGATTCCTCGCCCTCGCGAGGTGGCAGCTCTGGTCGGGGCCGGCGGGGGAGGTGCGGATGGAGGGCATCGCGTTGGGGGCCGTCCAGCTTTCCATCCACGACCTCGCCGCGATCTTCATGATCCCTCGTTGGCCGTGGCGGTGCTGACGAACACGTGGCCGTTCTTCGTGTTTGGTGACCTGTGGCTGTCTGGCGGTTCTCTACCTGGTGATCTTCCTGCTGATGACGATCGGGATCGCCGTGCCCTTGCTGGTTGCCAGGGTCTTCGCTCCTGAACACGTGGTGATCTTCATCGAGTGGTGGGAGATCGCGCTGTTCGCCGTCTTCTAGGGACTGGAGACCCGGCGTGTCGCCCGCCTTCGGGCCAACACCGTGAAAGAACGCCATCCTGACCTGGCCCACTCAAAGAGCCCCACCGCACTACGGTCGGCGAGCAGTCCATCAAGGTCGAGTGAGGCGGTACCGCTCCGCACGTGCACCCTGGCGCTGACGGCCGAGCGCGAGGACGCTGAGCGCAGAGGTATGAGCAGTGCGCCCGATGCGGCGCGTATCACGATTAGAGGCTCAAGCAACGTGGGGGCCGCGAGCTGAGCCAGTTCACCGTCTTTGGTCGGTTGGCCACTCGACGGGCGCCGGCTAAAGATACAAGCCGGCAAAGGCGTCGATGTCCGGGGCGAGGTGGTCATCTTGCTTGTCGAGAAGATCGCCTCGGACCGCAACTCGTCCATCACCATGATGAATCTCGTCGAGAAGCTCCTCGCGCCGGATGACGTCCGGGCATATCTGGGGGTCTTGCTTGACAACGTGCAGACCGAGAGGTACCTGAGCTTATCCATGGTCCGCCGGTTAATAGCCCTTACTTCATCGCCTGCCCCGTAGACGCCGCCCTTTCCCGGTCACACCGGGGGTGCGGATTCCAAGTGCTTAGCCGAGCACCCCCAGACCGAATGTGCTCGCATCATTGCCGGTTCTTGGTTCGCCACTCCTACCCGCCGAGGTGAGGACTTGATCGCGGCTCGTGAGTCAGCCAGGCTCCAACAAAGGCAGGGAATGATCAAAAATATCGGGACTCAGGGAAAGGGCTAGATCATGAAGCGCAAGACACTCAAGATCATCGGACTGTCACTGCTCGCGGGGGTGATCGTCGGCATGGGTCTCCTTGCTCGTCCTTTGGTCGATCGACTCGTGGAAAGTGTGGCAGCAACTGATCAAGAATGGAACTCATGATCGGGCGCGGACCCGGCGCCGCTTATGCCGCATGTTGCTCAGTGGCTTTCCGAAAATTGGCCTCTGAACTGTTTTTCGAGAGAGCTTTCTATAGGGGGCCTCTGAACTTCCCGCTTGTCAACTACCTACCGGTAGGGTTGTGTCTCCCTTCTTCAGTTGGGGTGATCACGACCGGCCCGGTGGGCACCTCTCAGTCGGGGCGATGCCACGCTCCTATCAAGCCACGCCGATGCCGGTCGACCACGTCACCAACCGCACAACTGGACGAAGCCACGAGGGCAGGATGTGGTGGAGCGAGCCGGCAACGCCTCCCGATCGTGACACTGAGGCATGTGGTGTGCGAGTTAGTCGTCGATGAGCGTGGCGTCGTGATGTGAAGCGGCCATAGCGTGATCTTGTTTGAAGTCCTCTCACAGATCTTCGACAAGGAGCACACGATGACCGCGACACCCAGTATCGAGCTGCCCGCGTGGATGGCTGAGCAGTTGTCTCAGGCCAGCCCGGACCTGACCACTCGGAACCTTAAACGCTCCCTCCGCAACGCGGCCGCTGGTGCCCGGCTAATCCAGGTCGATGGGTTGGACAAAAACTTGGCTGCCGAGGTCGCAACGTCCCTTGCAGCTGCCCTTGAAGAGCTTCACCGGCTCCAGCGCAGCCTCGATCGATGCGTACGACGCGATCAGGTACTGGGTGAAGGACCCTCCAGTCAGCTGCAGACCCAGACCATGTTTGGCCAACGCGTGCACCTTGCAAAAGAACGAGCTGCTCTGCAGCGTCTATACCTGCGCCAACGGCGACCGCTGTCATCTCTGGCGAAGCTCAGGTAACGGCTGCATGCTGGCTCTTTATAAAGCGCCGTTGCTGCCGCCGATGTCCCATGAATAGCATGCTGGCAACTGCACCGGAAAGGGGCTGCGATGGGTCAGGCACGCGAGGCGATGGACCGCGCCACGAAAGCGGCGTTGAGCAACAATTTCGAGGAGCTGGGAAGTGTATACGCCGAGGATGCGGAGGTAGTGACCCCCGACCAGGGGACGATTACCGGCCGCCAGGCAATCGTCGCCTATTTCGCGGGCCTCTCGACCGCCTTCCCGGAGGGTGGGTTTGAAGTGCTCCATCAGCACGAGACCGCGGACACCGCGATCGACGAGGGG
This sequence comes from uncultured Actinomycetota bacterium, assembly GCA_963836855.1. GTDB lineage: Bacteria > Actinomycetota > Actinomycetes > Propionibacteriales > Propionibacteriaceae > Microlunatus. Next base: position 159,556 of record CAWILN010000029.1, read on the forward strand.
TATTCACGGGGACGAACAGCGGCCCGATTGACACCAGCAATGGGCAGTCCATCCCCGCCACGAACAAGCAGATTCGTGTCCGCGAGTGTGACGTTGCCACGGTGAAAGACGGCGTCATCACGAACCACAGGTTCTACTTCGACCAGATGGAGTTCCTGTCCCAGCTGGGCCTCGCCGAGCCTGTGTAAACCACGGCCGCCCGGGCTTGGCTTGCAGTCGGGGTGTTTACGCACCGCTAGGCCACTGTTCATGGCTGTGTCGGTCTTGCTGGTCGTTGGTTGATTAGGTGTCTGGGGCTGGGGTCACTTCCTCCGTTTCAAGTGCGTTTGAGATCAGCTCCGGATATGCCGGAGCACGACCGGGTGCAAACGAGCCCGCCTGTTTGGCGTGCCCGGCGTCGAGCCGGCGGCGACGATCATAGAGCGCGGCGTTGCCGACGCTGATCGCACGCTGAAGGCAACTGCCGCACCGTGCCGCTAGGCCTCCTTGCCGGCGGCGAGCCTGCTCCCTGACCGTCTGATCAGGTCTGATCAGGGTCAGCAACACCAATACGCATACGTGCAGCACACGCACGCGCACGCACGAGGTGGTCACATGCTCACTCCCCGGGAGCGCACGGAGGGCAAGACAACGTACGCCATCGCCGTGGAATGTGGCCTGATCGTTATTCCGACAGCAGGCCAGCGTAATCCGATGTCAGTGGAATAGTGAAGCTGTTACTCTCCCGCGGGCGGGAACGGCTGAACCGAACACTCTCCAGACCATCGGCGGTCTTGTCGCGACGGAATCGTTATTCTTCGCGTCGTCCGAGATCGGATTAACAACAGTTCTTCTCATTACGGATTCTTCACTTAGATTTTCACTAAGCCGCGATTAGGGTGTGCGATTCCTAAATCACTTCACCGTCTGCGTCGATCGGACGGTCAAACTCAGGGGATTCTTAACAATGCGCGTTTCGCGGCCTTCTAGTCGCCTGTCTTTTGACGACCTAATCGAGTTGCGCTTCTTGCCCTCACGGCGTCGGCGTCGAGATCCGGAGTACTTTGAGCAGCTCAAGTCCATGATCATGCCGCGCGAGATGAACCACCGAGTGAGCCGGGAGGACCGTAGGGCGGCGCTCTTGCTCTCACGGCGTCAGCAAACCACGGCGCGCGAGCCGACGAAGTCTAATTGCCTTTCTCGAAGGCCGAGGCCATAGCAGGCTTAGAGGTATGTAGCAAGGAGCTAGGGAACAAACGACCCGGCTGGTAACCGGGGTCTAGCCACTCAACCTGTCCAAGTAGCGTGCGACTCACAGCACCAGGAGTCATGGCTGTGCGCTGCTAGCGGGACGATCAGCAGCTTTGACCCACCGCTGACGGCCGTTAGCACCGCGTACCCGGCCGAACCATTCCTGCCCGTTACTTGACCCACCAATCAAGCTGCCGAGCCTTACCCAGCTTCCAGCATGGGCGGAAGTGGGGTATCAGGCGGATTCAGCTCGAGCTCGACTGAAACAGCAGCTCGGCTGTCACCGACCATACGGGCCGGGCCTACCGGTAGTTGGGTTGCTGCTGATCGAGCTGATCAGGGCCAGCGGCATCGACCGCGCACTGTCCACCGCGCTGGCGTTGTGGCGTAAGCCGCTGGCGGTCCGCGATTCAGGCAAGATCTTGCTGGATCTGGCGATCATGCTCGTGTTGGGTGGGGGCTGCCTGGCCGATGTGAACCTGCTCCGGTGCGAATCGGGCGTGTTCGGCGGGTCGCCTAGGATCCGACGGTGTCGCGGTTGATCGACACCTTGGCCGCCGATGCGGCCGTCAGAGGTCTTCGAAGACGTCGGTGAGCACCCGGCCCGGCCGGACCGGCGGCCACGCGATCACCTGTGTCTCCCGCGAGACGCTCTTCACCCGCTGCTCCTCGGTGGCCTCAGGGTTGTTCATGTCGTTCCACTGGGTGCGGTGCTCCTGCATCGCCCGCCGTACCAGCAGTGCCACCCCGGTGGTGTCGATGTCAATGTCGATCCGCTCGTCCGGGACGCCCCGGAGGTGATAGACGGTGTCGGGGTCCCAGGCCGTGAGGCCGGCCTTGACCCGCCGCTGGTTCCACCGGTCGATCACCGACTGACGGATCCCGCCGTAGACCAGCCGACGGAAGCCCGGTCCGCCGTCGCCGGCGAAGCGCAGGAAGGCGGCGGTGGCAGCCTCGCCGATCCGGATGTGGTCGGGATGACCGGTGATGCCGTCCGGGCCGAAGGTGGCCACGACGTCGGGTCGCTCCTCGCCGAGCACGGTCGCGACCCGGTCGACCAGCTCGTCGAACGGCACGTCCGGCACGCCGCCGTCGGGATAGCCGAACCACTCCTGCCGGTACGGCGACCTGCCGACGACGCGCCAGGCGTTGGCGTCCTCGACCCGGCGGACGGCGCCGAGGGTCTCCCGGGTGGCGCCGCTCCCCTCCGCGATCGCCCCGCCCTCGCCGTCGGTGGCGTGCACCAAGAAGAACCGGAACTCAGGATCGGCCAGGTGCAGCGCGACGACCGGCTGCGGATCTAATCCGAGCGCAAGAAGAGGCCATGAAAGGGGTAACCCGTGGCCTGAACTCGGTCACTGTCCCCGGATGCCGAAGGATGACCTTCGCTGTTGTGCTGCCAACATGCCGGCCATCCGAAGCCCTGACAGTGCGATGGAATAACAGCTCCGGACATGGACCGTGAATCCAGAAAATACGCCGGTAGGGTGACTGGCGGCTATGCCCTCAAAGATTGGGCTATTAAGACGAAGGCATTCTGCCGGGACTGACTCAGTCGCCAGGGATTGGTCGAGGTCGCGTGACATCAGTCATCCTGTGAACCGTTCGAGGACGAAGATTCAAAGCTCTGACCCCGACCTAGGGGCACCGTACTGCCGATCTGAGAATTACTAGCGAGAGTCACCAGAGCCTGCTGCCGAAAAGGGGCAAAGCTCACGCCGGGGAACCTACCCATCAGTACTAGCCGGAATCAGATACGGCTCAATGTCCGCAGGCTCGTACACCGTAGCGTCAAACGGATGTACCTGCGATAACAACATTGCCCGAGCCGGCAACGGCGTCGCCCGCATATGCACCGAACGATTCACAAATCACCTCAGCCGAAGAAAGGCGACGACAAATGAGATTGCCAGGCGGCCACCCCCTCCTCCTCAGTGAGGCCGGCCTCGAGACGGGCGAGAATCTCCTCGCTCACCTGGACATCAAGATCAAGGTTAACGTCGCTGGCCTCAGCGCATGGCGACTGCTGTTCGATCAATGCTTCTTGTACCATCTGCACCTGCGCGGTCTCGGACATGCGTCCTTCCTTTCCGCCGGACCCCGGGCAACCCGGCAGCGTCCTTTCCAGCTCAGACCCGGGGCCACTGGCCGCTGCGCTCAGCTGCGAGCGCTAAGCGACCGGCAGCGTCGTGAGTGTTCTTGTATTTCTCAGCGAGCTTTTGAGCTTGATCTTCATTCATCCCCATCGCCATGAATTGATCACGAAGCGATGTGGTAAGACCGATGACCTTCTGGCACTCGCCGACGGAAGCCCGGTACGCCCGATGCATACGGCCGGTGCCGGAGGTCTTGAACTCGCTTGCGGTGGTGCATTGGCTCGTTGCCGTTGCGATGTGGTCGGTTTCGCTGGCTCCTCCGCAGCCGGCCAGCGACACGCTCAAGGCCAAGATCGCGATGATTCCTCGCATTTCGTTCTCCCTTCGGTGAGTCTTGTGACTGCTCGTCTTTTATCGCTTCCATGGTTTCGGCGCCGGCGGCGGCGTCTGTCGGCTGGACGACACGGGAAGCGTCGATGTGCCGACGCTTCTCACGAGGAAGAAGCTGGCGGGGGTTTCGGTGGCGGTGGATCAGTCACGGTGCGGCCTCACTGTCCGAATCGCCCTCATCATCGGGCTCGTACCGGCCCCCTTTGATGATCATTTCCCCAACATCCTCTCCACATCATCCCGAGACGGCCTCCAATGCGGACCGGCAATGTTTCCGTTCTCCTGGTTCCACCACCAGTCCCGGCTCCAGGCAAACTTTGCCGCCCAAGGGGCAGGCACCGGCTCAGACCGCAACAGGGCCTCCCGGCTCACCCGATCCTTACTGTCGCTGATCATGACTTCACCCGGTATCCGTTGACGCTTGGGACTACTCATCTTTGGGACGACCTTGGGATGCTCCCTGATACATGTCACGCAGCGAAGGCGGCTGAATGTGCGCAAGGTGACAACTGCACTGCGCTGTTAACGCTTCTCCTTCTAACGCTGGCCCCTGTAGTAGTTGTCGGCAGGTTTACCGGTCCATGGCAGGCCACGAATCTGGGTGCGGACCACTGGCCGAATGGTCACGGTCACGGAAGTTTCGATAGTTGGAAAAGCGGCCCCAAGGGCCGGCGGCTCGCCCGGCGATGCCGGGTGCTCAGTCGCCGAAGCTGGTGATGAGCATGAACAGGCCGAGCAGCAAGTAGTGCGAGATGACGCCAGCTACCACGACGCCAGCTAGCAACAGCGCGATGGCGATTCCCACGTGCCTTCACTCGTCCTCCAGCTCGTCGCGCAGGGCTGGTGTGAGCCGAATGCACAGCGGCATCGAACGAAGGGCTATCACTTCGGCCAGAGCGTGACGATCGCGTCGCGCTCCTTCGCGTTCCTGGTCGTTGACCTACGCGTCGAAGGCCGGCGTTGACGGGCGGCCTGCTCCAGATCGCGCCGCGTGCCGACGGGTCAACTGGCGTCCGGAAGCGGACCCTTCACTAAGCGCCTCATCTGAAGCGGGGGAAGGTTTCGCTAGATGGCAGGGGCTACTCCGTCACGTCGAGCCGGGAACAACGCAGCCGCCGATCCCGCGACGACAAACAGGAGCACAACATTCGTGCGGTGCCAGATTGCGATAAGCCGACGGCGTTCGGTCTCGGTGAGCTGAGCAGGCGAAGCAAGCAGAGGGACGTTAACGGTGCTGATCAGGTAGACGCTCAGCACGCCGGGCTCGAGCGCTCGATGGCTGGCCGATCGAGTGATCATGTCCTGCTGCGCCATGGTGCTGCCGGCTGTCGTCAGGCACGATCGGTGGATGACCATCATCAAGATCAACGCCATCAGAGTTCCCCGCGAGTCCGGTGACGAGCTGGCCCACCGATTCGCCGCACGCGCCGGAGCGGTTGACGATGCGGACGGATTCCAGGGTTACGAACTGCTGAAGCCGACCGACGACCGGGATCAGTGGTTGGTGATCACCCGGTGGCGCGACGAAGAGTCATTCCAAGCCTGGCTGGGATCGGAGTCGTTCACCCAGGGTCACCGCTCCGCCGCGGAACGTCAAGGTGGTACCACCCCGAAGCCGGTCGCGAGTCACAGCGAGGTCTGGTCCTACGTCGTGGCCGGTGGGTCTGACTTCCTTCTGGATCGGCTGCCCCGCTGATAGACCGGACCTGGCCGAACTCCACAACGTCAGCGACGCGGGGGTCACGCTGCACGTAGAGTGCACGAAAGCTGACGGTCCATCGAGACGTTGCCTTCAATCCTCAAAGGGGACTTGAGTGACTGCTCACAGCTGCTGAGACAACGCCTCGATGATCATCGATGCAGGTCGTGCTTCGGCCTGGCGATAGCCTGTGCCGGCCCAGAGATGCAGCCGGTCCGCGTCACCGGCTGCTGCCGCGCGGCGGCGGAGTTCTCGGGTGAGGTGATGCACGGCCGGGTAGCCGATGATGGCAGCAGACGCGTGACGTTCGACGAAGCCGTTGCGCAGGGCCCGGGCTGGGCGGCCGGTGAATGCGCACGTCATGACCGTGCCCGCGCCTCCGCGGGCGGCAAGCGCGTCACGGTGGGTCTGTACTGTGCCCGCTTCCTCGGCGCGGAGCAATAGGGTGCCGACAGCGACCGCCTCGGCTCCGGCCGCGATGAGCGCTGCAGCCGAGTGGGGACCATCGATGCCCCCTGCGGCAATTAGAGGCAGCCGGGTGGCCGCGTGGACGTCGGCGACGAGTTGTTCGGTTGGGCGATCCACGATCGGTCGTTGCGGATCCCACGTCGCGCTGTGACCGCCGGCGCTGGAGCCCTGCACCACGAGCCCGTCGACTCCGGCGGCCTCGGCGGCGAGCGCCTCATCAACCGTCGTCACTGACGCCAGCACGATTGACCCGACCTTCCTGAGCCGTGCGATGTCGCCGGCCGGAGGAATTCCGAAGGTGAACGACACGACTGGGACCGGGTTGTCCAGCAGAAGAGCAAGCTTGTCGTGCCAATGATCATCGTCGGTATGGGGTGTGGGGTCGAGCTGGAGCTGGTAGACCTCCGCCTCGGGCCTGAGCCGCTGGGCGTACGCGGCGAACGCTTCTCGATCAGGCTCGAAGCTTCCCGGTGCGAACAGGTTGACACCGAACGGTGCACCCCACTGCCGAGCTGCAGCGATCTCAGCGGCCAGCGCGTCTGGCCTCTTGTATCCGCCGGCGAGGAATGCGAACCCACCCGCTGACGACACCGCGGCTCCTAACGCGACCGAACTGGGACCGCCAGCCATCGGCGCAGCCAGGACCGGCAGCCGAGTTTCCAAGAGGTGAGTGATGCTCATGCGCTCAGTCAACCCCTCACTCAGTGGGCCGGGCCGTCCCGCATCCCGACCACTGGTCGGCACAGCCATCGGTTCTCGCGACGAGCCCATCCCGAACCGGCACGGTGCGGGAGGTGCGTTGTAAGCCGTGGGCATCCGAGACACAAGCCGTGCTGTAGGAGGACCCGTTTGCGGGCGGTCGCAGGGGAGAACTTGACGGGCGCCGCCGGCCAACCTCGGCGGAGGTGGATGAACGAACTCCTGGCGGGATACGCACGCGCATCAAACAGAACTGGAAAATCTCACCGCCCGGTGTAACGGACTACGCGCGCTCGGCGTCGGTGACGATCGCCCCTGCGTCGACTGGGCGTGACCGGCGAATCTAAACCGCCCTGGACCTCGGCTCGACCTCGCGGCCTTGCCGAGCCGGTGACACGTTTGTCGTCACCAAGGTTGATGGCTCGCCCTGTCGCTGCCCGATGCTTGCGACATCTTGGATGAGTTGACCAACCGGAACGAGGCTTATCCAGAGGGCATAAGAGTGTCCCGAAGCCCGGATTGGTGCCGGCCGGCGCGCGGCACGACATTAGTCAACCAACCTATGTCGGACATCAGGCGGCACGGTTTGTCGCGTCAGACAGTAAAGATGCACTTGTTGAGGCCGGGGATCTGCTGGATCTGGCGCTGCAACGATTCCGGTGGCTGCAGATTGTGCGGATATGCGTTGAACAACTTTTCCATGAGCGGGAACGCTCGTCCCTCGTAGGGCCAGAAAACGGCCGTGGGCTCCGTGACCGCGAGCAGCTTGGGAATCGTCTCGCGCATGATGCGTTCCCGCGCCTGGATGATCGCCGGTTGATTCTGCTGGGGGATCGCTTGGATCTCGTTCTTGACTTTGGCTTGTGCCGCTGCGCAGATCGAGTCGAGCTGGGCAACGTACGCGGCGACCTTGGGCTGGTCGAGGTGCGCCGCCGGGTTCTGCTTGACGGCGGCTACGTATTCAGCGGTGCGCTGCTCCGAAAGCCGGATCGAGTCCGCGGTGGACCGGCTGATCCCCTGGCTCTCGTCGGTGCCCAACGCCAGGGCGTCGTCCGGGTGTTCGATGGACACCCATTTGGCGAACGGCTCCCAGATCTGGTCCCCGAACCCGCTGTTGAAATCGACTTCCCGCCGGGCTGAGACGATCTTTCCGTCACGAACGGTGAGACTCCAGTAGTTGCCGGTGTACGGGCCGAGTCCGATCTCGTCAGACCTGATCGCGTGAAAGTCGAAGGCGCAACGAAGGCTGACCCCGGACGCCGAGTTGCCCTGATGCTCGCAGCCATTGATCGTCTGCTTATAGCCAAGGGCCCGCTCACTGGCGATGCCCAGGCGAAGCTGCTCGGGGGTGGTCCGGTCCTCCTCGACGACGCCCTGGGCGATGGCATCGGTGCTCAGGTAGGTGAGTGCTCGGTCGGCGTCGAAGCTGCCGTACGCATCGAGGAACCCTCGGGCGACTGCCTCGGGCTGTTCTGGGTTCTGGGCCGGGTCGCCGGCCTTGTCGACACCGAGCCAACCCCCGACCGCAGTGGCGACCACGGCGGCGGCGACCGAGGCGGCGACAGCTAGAGTGACTCGCCGGCGCTTTCGAGTGTGGGCGATCCGGCGCCGGAGGCCTAGAGCCGCGTTGTGGGTGTCGACGGGCATGGCGCTGGTCTCCTCCAGAAGCAGGGAGCGGAGAGTGCGGCCGACGTCGTCTTGGCGGCCTGTCATCGCGAACCTTCCAATGCTCGGGCCAGGGCGGCGAGGCCGCGCGAGGCGTGGGTCTTGACCGAGCCGGGGCTGACCCCGAGCTCGTATGCGATCTGGGCTTCGGTCAGGTCGACGAAGTAGCGCAGCACCAACACCTGGCGTTGTCGATACGGCAGCGTCCGCAGCAGTTGCGTCATGGTGCTGCGGACGGCCTCGTTCGTCTCGTGGCCGTCGCAGGCCGCCTCCTGCTGAGGGCTTCCGCTTTCGTGGCGGCGCCGCAGCCGGCGACGCCGCAGTTGGCTCCTGGCGCCGTTGAGGACGCAGGAGCGCAGGTAACGGTCTGCGTCGCCCGGGTCCCGGACGGCTGTCCAACGCCGGTACAGGCTGGTGAAGGCATCCATCACCACGTCCTCGGCTGTCTCACGGTCGTCGACCAGCAGCCGGGCCATCCGCACCAGGCTGACGTAGTGCGCCTCGAACAACATGGTCACCGCGCTGGTGCGATCCCGCGGCAGCATGTTCCGCGTGGCTTCGGACTCGGACAGCGAGTCCGGTGGGACATGCTGCTGCAGACGCATGCTTCCGTTCCCCAAGGGATCCACGCACACAAGAGGGTGCGTGGGGGGCTGGTTATGCACAATGGTAGAGACGCCGCCGGGGTGCCGCTCGTTGACAAGCGGCGTTAGCGAATCGATGAATGGTCCTCGGCAAGGCCTCCGAGGAGACCATGGCCATCGGTCCCCGAGTGGTTGTGCTAAGCGCAACCAGCCAACTGGTGGCCCCGCATCAAGGCCAGCGCCGTGAACTGCAGCCTCAGTTTTTCTACCCCCACGCATGGAGGGAATGGCGGAGCGGATTGTGGTCGTCGACTCGCTGTCCAAGGAGCATCGCATGATTGGCCGGCGCGTCGGCTGGGTGGCTGGGCCAGCGGACACGAGACCGACGCAGGCTGGGCGGGTCTACAAAGCGCCGGTGCCGGTGGCCACTTCCCGCTTCGCGGCGACGCCCGTACTGCGCGGCGACCACGGCCACGTTGCCGAGCTCGAGCGCGGCACGATGCTCTCCGGGCCTCCGCGACTGGCCGTTCGTAATCCCGGCAGCTCGCACACCATACCGCAAGGGCCCACGTAGAACCTGCAAGATCATCAAACCGCCCGCGGACGTCATTGGTATCCGTGCGGGCCCCAGATTCTTGAATGGATTGCCGGAGTGCCGAGCAAGCCGGCATCGCCACTGACTGCGGGATCGTCCTGTCAGGCCAGATTTCCGACGACACCGTCCTTGGCTGTCAACCGACGGAGAATCTGGCCCACGTCAGCCACCGATCCTCGTTGGCGGTCGTGGGGATTCGCTAGACACCCGTCTTTGAGGCGGCAGGATTCGTAGCGAAGGGCGACGACGTCGGCGTGATGGACGAGTCGATCGATCATGGCAGCGACATCACTAGCGGAACCTCTACCGCGCCTAAGACTCAGTCATCTGGGTCGATTTTGTGAACCTTCGATTCGAGCAGGCTCCATCCCGTGGGGCAACGAGAGCTCAGATGCCTCGCCGGCGCTGCGGTGATCGTCACCGGTGGAGGGCACCGTAACGGGCCGGGCCTGTGCGGTCCGGGTGGCCGAGGAAGACGCCTACAGCGGTGGCCGACTCGGTGTCGTTCGATGCTGTCGGGCAGCAATTCCTCACCTGCGACGCAGCGCCAAGAGTCCCGCAATCGGTCATGACCCATTGAGAACGGGGACGAGTACGGCGACTCTATTCCAGACGGTGATTGCCCTGTGGTGACGGCGCATGGCACTTACCTGCGATCCGCTCCTAAGGTTGTCCAGTGAGCGAGGGAGGCTCGTGCAAGGCGGATTGATGCGGCTTCTCGCTATCGCGCTAGTCGTTGTTTTGAGCGCCGGCTGCGGAACGGCCAACGAGCCTGAGGTCGCAGCTCCAGCACCCAGGGAAATCGCTGCCGTGGTCATGCTGCCCACTGTGAAGGAGTTGTACCGCCCTGTCGCGGGCGAGGGCGCGCTTTGGCTGCGAGATGTCGACACCGGCACTGTGTTTCGCATCGATCCCGTGAAGAACGTGCTGGTCGCACAGGTCAGCCTTGGCCGTGGCTGCTGCCTTGCGGTGGGAGAAGGGGCAGTGTGGGCGACAAGCGTGTCGACGGGCGAGCTGCTGCGAATCGATCCGGTCTTTAACGCGCTAACCGGGCGGATCCGCGTCGGTGAGTATCCGGAGGAGTTGGCGGTCGCCTTCGGATCGGTGTGGGTCTCCAACCGTCACAGCGGGACGGTGTCGCGGGTTGACGCGACGACGAACCGAGTCATTGCCACTGTCAACGTCAGCTCGCCGGGGGAAGCCGGCCCTAACTCCGTCGGTCGCGGAGGTGATTTCATGTGGGTCGGTGTGTCGAAGCTCGGGGAGATCGTACGCATCGACCCGGTGACCAACAAGGCTTCAGGCGCCCTCGCGATCCCCGGCGCCGGCTGCCACGAGCTCGCAACCGACGGCGCCACACTCTGGCTCGCAGGCGGCTGCATAGATCTAGTTGCAGCGCCGCGCAAGATCTGGAAGCTGGATACCCGGCGGATGAAAGTCGCCGCGACGATCGAGCCGGGCGGCGACGTCGGCGCACCTGTCATCTGGAGAGATCAGCTATGGATGCTGACCGGCCTCCATCTCGTCAGTATCGACAAGAAGACGAACCGCGTAGTGGAGCGGGCCGCACTCCAGGGACCTGGAGGCGCCGCAGTCGCTGACGGAACGCTGTGGGTAACCAACCGATCGAACCTCCTTAAGCTCCGCTTGGCCTGACAAGCAAATAGGGACCGTCTTGCGGGCATGCTCGGCGGCGGCGGCTTCGTGTAGGGCCTTCACCGGGACCCCGCAATGTCTCTTCAGCCGTGCGGCGGCGGTACTAGTAGTACCCGTGATCGCCACTTTGCTCCGCTCGGGGGCTTCCTAGCTGGAGCCGGCGGCCGAAAGGATCTCTCGCGAGGGCTCCGCCGCCAGGAGCGGTCCGCTCCGCTCCGGGGCCAAAGTGGCGGCGAAGGTGCGCAGCGTGTTGGCGGCCGCCGCCACGGCCGCGGCCGCCTCGTCATCCTTGGCCCGTCTGAGCGAGCGCCGTTCCCAAGGTCCACCATGCTCGCCACAGCGTCGGCGGGTGACCGAGCCGCCGGATGCCGTCGAGCGCCGTGTGCAGCTCGTCGATCCCACGCTCGGGCTGGCCGAGAGCCATGAGGGCCTGCCCCAGGACGAGGCGCGCGGCCAGCTCATACTTGGCCCGCCGGACCTCGCGCGACTGGTCGATGGCTTCCTCGGCCAGCCGGGCCGCTTCGGCATGGTCCCCTTTCGCCAGGGCGATCTCCGCTTTTGCTTCGGCCAGGCGCCCGGCCATGAGCCACTGGTGCCATCCCTTGGTGTTCTGAGTCCGCTCCCACAGCTCGGGCCATCGAGCCTCGGCCCTGCCCACCTCGCCGCGGGCCAGGTCGGTGAACAGCTGGTCGATCCCGGATTGGAGCACCGCGTTGGCGAAGCCGGCTGCCGCCCCGAGTTCCGCGGCCTCCTCGTTGCGCCGGGTTGCTTCGTCGAGCTGGAACAGGTCGCGGTACAGCGCGCTGGACATGTTGAGCGCGCGGGCCGTCAATCGGGGCACCAGCTCGAACTCACGTCCGCGGGCGATGACCTCCTCGAACCTCGGGAGGGCTTCCTCGTGCCGGCCCATTCCGGTCAGGGTGAGCGCGTGGACGGACCCCGTTCGGAGCAACGAGTCGGAGCTCTTGATTTCCTCAGCGAAGGAAATGGCCTGCTCCCCGTACTCCAGGGCCCGCTCGTACTCGCCGGTCCAGTACCGGCCATGGCCATCTGGTCGAGGCACAGCGCGCGTTCGGCCCGACGGGTGCCGGGGATCCACTTCGCCAGGGCCCGCTCGCCCAGCTCGAAGGCCGTGTTCATGTTGCCGGCCATGCTCGAGGCCAGGCTCCGTAGCGCCAGCGCCGGTCCGATGAACTCCTCGATCGACAGGGACTGGGCCAGGTCGAATGCCTCCTGCGACATTCGGGTCGCGCCCTCAGCGTCCATGGCCCAATGCGCGGTATGGGCCCGGGCCATCAGCACCTTCAGGCGCTCCAGGCCCTCGGTCTCTTCCAGGAGCTTGTCGAGGGCGGCTGCGGCACCGAGATCGCCCAGCTCCACCTGCGTCTCGGCCCGTCGAATGGCGATGGCCCGGCGCAGCTCGGGTTGGTCCTCCGGCACAAGCTCCAGGGCCTGGCCGAACAGGGCCACGGCCTCACCCTTCGCCCATCCCTTGGCAGCGTGCTCGGCGGCGAGCTGGAGAAACCGAACGGCCTGGTCGACGTCGCCGGCCTCCTGCCAGTGGTGGGCCAGCAGCGCGGCAGCCTCCTCGATCCGCTCGCCGGCCGCCGACTCGATGAACCGGGCTACCGCGGCGTGCCGCTCCCTTCGGGCCGCCCGGGGGAGCGTGGCGTAGGCCACCTCCCGGATGAGCATGTGTTTGAACAGGTATTCGTGGTCGCCCTGGATCTGGCTCCCCGACTCCCGATGGATGAAGTCGCGGGCCTCCAACATGTCCAGGGCGTCCTCCAGCTCGGCCGCCGACCGGGTTGCCTCGAGCGCCTGGAGCGCTCCCCGCCAGAACACCTTGCCGATCACCGCCGCGTCGAGCAGCACACCCCGGGCGGCGGCGGGAAGCGTGTCGAGCCGGGCGGCGATCGTGGTCCGCACGTTCGTGGGGAGCTTCTCGGTCGCCTCGTCCACTCGCTCGGCCAGCGAGGCCACCAGCTCCTCGATGAACAGCGGATTGCCCTCGGCCGTGATCACCACGCGGTCGGCCGCGCCCCGCAGCCCGGAGCGCAGCATCGGCATTAGATGTCCGGCCAGCGTCCGGGCCTCGTCGGAGGACAGCGGATGCAGCTGCATCGAGGTGTGCGACATCAGCCCCGCTCCCCAGGTCGGCCGGGAATCCAGGAGCTCGGGGCGGGCCAGGGCCAGAAACATGACAGGGACGTCGCGAACCCGGGAGGCCAGGGACTCCAGGAGGTCCAGCTGGCTGGCGTCGGCCCAGTGGATGTCCTCGAACACCAGCAGGAGCGGTTGCCGGCTCGCCAGCTCCTCCACGAACCTGCGGGCCGAGAAGAACAGCGGTTGGCGATCGGCCACCGTGTCTCCGCCGAGGCCGATCAGGAGGGCCAGGTGGTCCGCAACCTCGGGGCCGTCGGTGGGACCGCACAGCTCGGTGACGACTGCCGTCAGCTTCGCCCTGGCGTCGGCCGGGGGATCGCTCTCGAAGATCCCCGCCACATCCTTGACCTGCTGGCCGAACGCCCGGTACCCAGAGGACCCGCCGTACGGGAGGGATCGTCCTCGCAACACTCGCGTCCCGGACGGCTCGACCAGACCGACGAACTCGCGGGTCAGGCGGGTCTTCCCGATGCCCGGAGGCCCGATCACGGTCACCAGGTCGGGGCGTCGCTCGGTGGTCACGCCCTCCCAGGTTCGGCGCAGCAGCTCCAGCTCGCGGTCGCGCCCGACCATCGGCGCGGCCGACGCAGCGCGCTCGGCGGGCGCGGTGAGCGCCTCCAGCGCGAGCCAGGCCGCCAGCGGCTCGCGCTTGCCCTTCGCCTGGATCGGCTCGAGGGGTTCGTAGCCGATCACGCTCCGGGTGGCCCGGTAGGTCTCCTCGCCCACCACCAGCCCTCCCGGCGGCGCTCCCGTCTGGAGCCGGGAGGCGGTGTTCACCACGTCGCCGTGGGCCAACCCCTGCGCGGTGTCCGGCTGCTGGCGGGCGTCCACGATGGCCTCGCCGGTGTTGACCGCGGCTCGCACGGTGAGGTCGAGGGCCGGATCCTCCTTGTTCAGCTCCTGGATCGCGTCGAGCACCCGGAGGCCGGCCCGCACGGCGCGCTCGGCGTCGTCGCCATGAGAGACCGGAGCGCCGAACACTGCCATGACTGCGTCGCCGATGAACTTCTCCACGACGCCGCCGAACGATTCGATCTCAGACTTCACCCGGGTGTCATAGGGGACCAGCATGGCCCGAACGTCCTCAGGGTCGGCCTGATCCGAGCGCGAGGTGAAGTCGACCAGGTCGACGAACAGCACCGAGACGACCTTGCGCTCTTCAACCGCCGGCTCGACAGTCAGTGCCGTGCCACAGGCCGAACAGAACCGCGCCCCCTCGGGATTCTGCTCCCCACAAGCCAGACACTGGGGCACGAGGAGCAGTCTACGTTTGGCGCTTCGCTCGCAGGGAGGGGTCTCGCCCTCAGCCGAGCGCGATCGGGGCGGCCAGCAGCCGGTCGCGATGGAGAGAGCGTCGACGAGGTCCAGGGCTAGGGGCGGACCTGCGACACAGCTCGGTGACCGTCACCAGCGGCTCGTACGGGCGGAGTCCGATAGCCGACCGGCTTACGGGGCCCGCCTTAACTTTCGGAGGCCCGTTGAACGGCGCTGTGGACAGGGCGACGAGGGCGAGGGTCAGCCCCGCCAGCCAGTACACGGGCCGATGCTTCGGGGTGCGCGACATACCTCAACGCTAGAAGGTCCACACCGGCCCGTTCGGATAAGCTTTGCCCATCCCGAACGGCGAGCCGGTAGGGTTCACCGCCACGCCGCCCAACTTTGGACGCCTCACAAGCCCCGAGGGATATGAACCGGACCGGTCGGCGTAGCGCCACCTCACTCAGGCGGAATCAAACCTCGTTCGATACGCTGAGTGAAATTGGGTCGATATTCGCCTCGCCTCCGGGCGAGCTCGCGGCGACTAGAAGGAGAGCAGGCGATCGAAGAAGGAGCGATAGCGTCCTAGTGCCAGCCGCAGATCTTCGGTGCTGGTCTGTTCGCTGTCTAGGCCTTGTTCAAGTTCAGAGCGCTGTCGGCGGAACAGCTCCTCCAACTCGTCGAGCACCTGTCCGACCAGCTCATTCGCTCCTCGAACGGCCCTGCGCGGCTCATCCACGAACTCACCCTTAAGCTCATTCCAGCGGCTGTTGTACGCCTCTGCGCGCTCCGGTGCAATCAAGGTGGCGCGCTCCCGACCGGCGGCAGCAACTTGATCATCAGCGCCGGCCTCGGCGCTACTGGGCCTGGCCTGCCTCCGCTCACGCTCAGTCGGCCCACCCAACCTCTCGGCTGCGCTGCTGCCGGACTGTCCGGTGTCGCTGACATCGGTCGCGCGAATGTCCCTTCCCTCGGTGTCGGTAGCCTCCATCCTGCGGCCGCCAAGCTCTTCAGTCTCGCCAGTACCGGGTGCGCTAGTGACGCCCTCTCCAGTTCCGGTGGCACGGGTCGTGCGGCCTTCATCAGTTGTCGCCTCAGTGCTGCTCATGCTCTGGTCTCCCGTTCGGTTGTTTGTTGGCTGTCCCGCTCGGTCTGCCTGATCTCGCCGCCCGCATCCTCCTGCCGACCGGCTTCACCGTCGCCCGCCAGCAACGCCTGTATTAGCGACCGGTAAGACGTCACTGCTTGGCGGAGATACTCCGTGTCGACCCTTCCCGCTTCGTTTGCCTGTGCAATGCGCCGAGCCTCTCGATAGCCCTCCGTGACGCGGGCGTGACGTACCGACAGGTCGTCGGCCCGTTGATCGAAGTCGTCGACTGGGTAGCCACGGGCGGACATCACGTCCACCACCAGCCGATCAGCGTTGCGCACTGCGCTGCTAGGGCCGTCGACGAACTGGCCCTGAACCTCTGACCAGCGCCGTTCGAAGTTCTCGCGTTCAGCGCTATCCAGTGTCCGCAGCTCCAGCTGCTCGTGCCGCTGAGAGCGATCACGCAGCTCCGACTCTGCTTCCCGTTGGCTCTCCGCCTGATCAATGGCGCGGTCGTACTCAGGTCCGTACTGCTCCTGCAGGCGTTCGGTATGCCTGCGCCGAGCCATCTGATAACCGACGACTACGATCGCAGCGATCACCACAATGGCAATCACAATCACGACGATCAGTGTGACGCTGCTCATAGTTTGGGAATATCCGTCGCTTCCTGGGACAAACTCACCCTTTAGGGTGAACTTTGGGGCCGAACGAGCCTCACTAGCGTTGCGGATTCACGCGCTCACCGGCCAGCTGGCAGCACTCGGCATCTCCATCGAGCTGCCGCCGAAGCTCACAGCTTTAGGCGCTGTTGCGCCGCTGGTCTAGTCCGGGTCGCCCGGCGCAGCTGGCAGACCGGGGCAATGGCCGGCCGCACCTTTCTGACGAAGATGTTGCGGGCTTGTGCTTCACGAGAGAAGGCGAGTGCGGCGAACACGATGGTCAGATGGGATCCGATGCTGTCGCGGAGGCGCGTTCGACCACGGTCTTGCGGGAATGAGGACTTACCGGCCACGCAGGGGCGCCTCGTCAGCCGAGTGCTCGGCGCGTAGTCGGCTGCTGCACGACGGGTTGGGCCCAATCGCAGCAAAGGGCAGTGTCGCGAACCGTCGTGAACGGCGGCGTCTGGCGTGGCCTCGGCTCTAGCATCGGGTCATGGAGCTGGGCCTGCGGGGCAAGCGCGTCCTGGTCACCGCCGCCAGTCGAGGGCTCGGCCGTGCTGTTGCGGAGTCGATGCTTGCCGAGGATTGTCGGGTCTGTGTCACGTCGGGCTCGGAGCCGAGCATCGAGGCGGCGGCACGCGAGATGGCGAAGGCCGGCGGTGAGGTGCACGCGCTGGCTGCCGATCTCGGTCGGTACGACGAATGTGACCGGCTGTTCGCCTGGGCGACATCAACCCTCGGTGGGCTGGACATCCTGGTCAACAACACCGTCGGGCCACCCACGGGCGGCGTACTCGAGGTGTCCGACGACCAGTGGCGGGAGTCCTTCGACTTGATCTTCATGAGCGCCCTGAGGCTGAGTCGGGCCGCGATTCCGGTCATGCGGGAGGGTGGCGGAGGATCGATCGTGAACCTGGCGTCCCTCACCGCGAAGCAACCGATTGATGGCATCGCGCTCTCCAATGCACTGCGACCTGCGCTACTCGGCATGGCGAAGACCCTCTCGCGAGAGGCTGCCCCCGAAGTGCGGGTCAACAACATCGCCACCGAGCACATCCTCACTGACCGGATCCGCGACATCGCGGAGCGCATTTGGCGCCAGGGCGACGAGTCAGTGGACGACACCTTGTGGCGGATGGCGTTGACCGTGCCGCTGGGCCGGTACGGGACACCGCAGGAGCTCGCCAGCGCGGTCGTGTTCTTGGCGAGCGACGCTGCCAGCTACATCACCGGGGTAACGCTCGCGGTCGATGGCGGGCTCGATCGCGGGCTCTTCTGACAGGAATACCGGAGGCCGCTGCGCGCTTCGACTCGGGCGTGACCAAGCGCATCGGGCTCCTCGCCAGACGTCGCTATTTGCTCCTCACCTGTGCACGTCGGCGGGTCAATCCGGACGCGCGCTCCCCTATTCGTCAATGGCCGCAGCCAGCATTCGCGGCTTGGGTTTTCCGACCGGACTGCAGACCCGACGCGATCATGATCGCCCCCACTCGAAACCTCGTCGCCGAACTGAATCGCCCGGCCCGCGCGCATCGTCTCAGTCACACGCCTGCAGCATCCGAGGTGTCTTTGGCCGACGGGAACCGGGCCAGTGTCGGAGATGTGATCATCACCCGGGCCAACGACCGCCGACTGCGCATCACCGCCACCGACCGGGTCAAAAACGGTGACCGCTGGACCATCACCGGAATCGGCAGAAATGGCGACCTCAAAGTCCGACATAACCGCAGCCGGCTCACCGTCCGACTCCCCGCCGACTATGTCCGCGAATCGACCGGCCTCGGCTACGCCACCACCATCCACACCGCCCAAGGCGTCTCCGCCGACACCATGCGCGGCCTCACTACTGGACAGGAGTCACGCCAGCTGCTGTACACAATGCTCACCCGCGGCGGGGTCGCCAACCACCGCTACCTCTTCAGGTCGTCGGGGACGGCGACCCGCACACGATCATTCGGCCCGAAACCGTCACACCCCGCACCCCGACCGAGACCCTGCAACAGATCCTCGCCCGCGACGACACGCCCACCTCAGCCACCACACTGCTGCGAGAGCTCAGCGACCCGGCAGCCCGGCTGTTCGACGCCGTTCAGGCGACGGGCTCCATGTCGCGGCCGAGCAGCTCGTTGGCCCCCAGACCGTTGAGATGCTCGATAGCCGAGCCGACCAGATCGTCCCCGAACTCAGAGTGAACCGTCCTGGCCGACGCTCAGAGCACACCTGCTCGCGTTGGCGGCTGAAACCGGGAGCACCCACTCCTCCACCTGCACACAGCCGCCGCCGGACGAGAACTCCACACCGCCGGCGACATGGCCGCCGTGCTCGACTGGCGCCTCCCAGAACCCGCACCTACCGACGCAGGACCGCTGCCCTGGCTTCCCGGCATACCCGAGGCGCTTCATGATCATCCCGTTTGGGGCCAGTATCTTGCCAAGCGCGCCGAACTGATCGCCGACCTCGCCGCGCACGTCCGAAGAGACGCTAACGAGGACAGCACGCCACCGGTCTGGGCTACGCCGGGCAGTCAGCCGAGCGTCGCCCTCATCGGTGAAGTCGAGGTCTGGCGGGCCGCCAACGCGATCGACCGGAAGGACCACCGACCCACAGGAGCAGGACAACTGCAGACCGCGGCCGCCCTCTGGCAACACCACCTCGACCGAAGGGTCGCGGACTGCAGCGACAACCTCAGTCGGCTAGATGCCCGAGCCCATCAGGCTGGCCGAAAACATCGCAGGCACGAAGATCAACAACACATGCGCCGGCCACTTTCCACCCGCCCGAACTCGCCGCCCGGCCCGGCTGGTAGGAGCGCCGCGCTGCCACCTCACGGGTACAGATAAGGACCGGATACCGATTGGCAGTGGGCGATCTCAAGCCGGCTGACGCTAGGCAGCTGCAGCTAAGCCACCTCGTTGTCGCACCACAGCGAGTTGGCGGGGATGGCGGAGGTAGCCGCTCAGAGAACAGACTCTCAAGGGCGTTCGCAGCGATGCGATGGCGTATCCCTGCGAGACGACGCTCCGAGACGGGAACGCCGAGCGGACCCTGACCGAGTTGGCGCCGACCATGAGAAGGCGGTGTACCAGAAGCTCGACACCGGCTCCCGACGCCCACCTGCGCCACATCCATTCTTAAGCCTCAGTCCTTGACGAACTCGAGTCCCGGGCCCGGCCATGTCCGCTCCCGGGTTCCACCAGACCTTCATCGCCGCCTACCAGACCAACCCAAACTTTCCCGGAGAACCCCACCATGACAATGCGAGAACGCAACAACGGAGGCCCAGGATGAGCTTCACCAAGATCACCACCGCGGGCGCCGGCACTATGGGTTCGCAAGTCGCCTGGCAGATGGCCTTTCACGGCAAGCACGTGACCGTGTACGACGCCATCCCCGCGGGCTTGGAGAAGGGCAAGGCGTTTCATCGGGAGTACGCGGAGCACTTCATCGAGCAGCGCGGCGCCACCCGGAAGCAGATCGACGACACCTTCGCTCGCCTCACCTACACGACCGACCTGGCGGCGGCGGTGCGCGATGCCGATCTGATCAGCGAGTCCGTGCCCGAGTCCATGGCCATCAAGGAATCCTTCTGGCGTGAGGCGTCCAGGCACGCCCCGGCGCGCACCGTGTTCACCACCAACACCTCCACCCTGCCGCCGAGCGCGTTGGCGGGCTTCGTCGACCGGCCGCAGCAGTTCCTGGCCCTGCACTTTGCCATCGGCGTGTGGGACTCGAACATCGGCGAGGTCATGGGCCATCCCGGCACCGACCCGGCCGTGTTCGAGCGCCTGCTGACGTTCGCCGAGGAAATCGGCCTGGTGCCCATCCCCATTCGCAAGGAGCAGAGCGGCTACATCATCAACAGCCTGCTGCACCGACGCCGTCAGCTTCCCCGTCAACCGCCCCGCTGCGTGTCCATGGATACTCACTCGCCTCCGGCTAACCTACTGCCACTGGGATCGAGCCGCCCTGGTCAGAGAGCTTTCTGACCACACGGCCACATTCGCTGACAGGGATCAGCGGGGCTGTTCGGCGCGGTCGCCAGGTCCCTAACAGGGTGGCCAGTCTCCAGCAGCAGGCCCCGCACACGCCAAGAACCGTTGACACAACGCATCGAGCTAGACGCTCGTTGTCTCCGTCGATTTGTGCACCACAACGGGATACCGTAACAAACCGGGTTCCAGCGAGTCTTTTAGCGTTCGTCCTGCGTGACCTCATCCCCCGCTCGAGTCCGACGCGTGTCCACCGCTGAGTTCGTCATAGTCGAGCGGCGTACCGTTGCCGCCCCAGCCATGATCAACATTCCGGCGGCGATCAGCTCGTGGCCGATTTACTTCGTTGAGGTCGTGCGGCACGGGTAGACACCTAGAGCGAAACGCGTGTCAACAGCGACAGATCGTCGATCTTGTCCTAATTTGGACCTCACATTTGCCGCAGTCGACGCTCATGGGAGGATCAGATGGTCAAAGTTCTCGTTGGAGGGGGAAAAGGCAAAAATCCCGATTGGCCCCGTCTATTTTACGAGAGATTATCTCAGGCCCGGCTGGCTTCGTGACAAGACATACCCGCAGGGGGGCCGTGGCGTCGTTCTACGTGAACATACATTTTTCGGCAAAGTCACGCACGTGGACCTCCGATTACCGGACGGTGAGTTCTTACCTGAAGTGCCCATCGATTACATCAGGACCGATTGACGCGGCGACGATTTCCCTCAGGCGGATACCAGGTACCAGGGAAGGAGTCAGTGGCGGAGGGGTCGCGACGTAAGGGACGCTCACTGTCCACCCCCTGACGCAACGAGTCTCCAGAAGAACCGTCTACGCCAAGCGCGAAGATCAATTTGTATTAGAAGCGCAGGCGATTATCGGTCACGACTCACGGTCGAATGAGGAACCTGCAGCTCACGAAGTGACTGGTCCCGCGGTCAACCGTCACAATCGCATACAGGCCTGGCTTGGCGATCAATGACGCTAGGCGGTGTTGCCAACCGGAAAATGGAACCTCAGCGTTTGAAGATCACCGGGACCGCATAAGAAAGCCGATCACCGGCACCCACCGCGGAAGCGTACAAATCTCCACGACCAACTGAATCGTCCCTCTTCAGTGCGGCGTACGCTTCCCCGACAACAAGGCCGCATAATCACTCCTCGCATCGTCAGGTAACCGTACAATCAGCGTGCGGCTCAGTGGGCAGCGGATCAGCAGCGGCGACAGTGCGAAACATTCCTCTGATTCTCCAAATTCAACCAGAATTAGTGATGGGCGAGGCGAGCAGGGCGGCCTTCTGAATACGCGCGCGAAAGGAGTTAACACACTTGGCCATGCTTCGTCCGGTTGAGCCCCGTGCCTAACAACCCACCGGTGACGTTGACTCGCCCCACCAAGTCATTGCGGGGCCTCCAAGGATGCAAGACGTAGATCCGATGAATTCATAACTTCACAGCGCCAATCATTCGAGTACCAGGAGGCTGGCAGCCATAACAGCATTCACGGGGACGACCCCGCCGATACTCCAAATCAAATCCATCCTCGCATGCCTTGCAGGTCCTACACATTACACCTAATCCCGAGTGTCTATTTCTGCCATAATTTGACCGCCTTATCAAGATGGGGTCGTCGAATCCTGTTTGCATCCTTCTTCATGAATCGTCCCCAGGTTGGATCCCGACCTTCGCCCGGTACTCGGGAAGATGGAGCTGCGCCACGGCATCGAGGGCTGTCGAGGTGAGAGTGGCCAGGCGCACGAGGTTCGACTCGTCTTGCTCGGTGAAGTCACCCTCCAGGCGGTCTGAGGCTTGGATAAATCCGTAGTTCGCCCCGTCCGATCCGATCAACGGCACGGCCAACCAGCCTCGCATCGGAGGATGCCGGTCGACTTCGGTTCCGAAGTTGCGCCACTCGGGATGAGCACGCATCTCTTGGTCTGTAAGGCGAAGGGGTCGGTCGGATTTGTGTGCATAGGCGTGGATGCCAAAACCCTCCGCCGGCGCTCGATAGTCCGCCCAGGCCGCGTACTTCTCGGACAGCGAGAAGAACTTCCGGGCGTGTTTCCACCCTTCGCCGATCAGCTGCGTCGCGGCGCCCTGATGGGCATGCGCAACAACCCTCGCTAGCTCGGCGGCATCGGTCAGGATCGGATCAACAGCGCGCAAGAAGCCGACCATCTCTGGAGGAAGGTCTGGCGAGGGAGGCGAGCTGACGTTGCGGTAGCTGTTGAGGAAGCGTTCATCGCTCATGATGGGTTTCTTTCTGTGTTGTTCTCGCCCCGTGAGGGCGAGCGGTTGGACAAGTTGGTTTCCGCGTGAGCCCAGTCCGGGCCAATCGCCGCGACGACGAGATGATCCGCGCTAGGACCGACCGAGAAGCGACGCCGATGAGGACCATGAGGCCGCCAGCCGAGAGGAGTATCCAAGTGTCACTGTGCTCCCCTGAGCGGGCGGTGCCGCGACAGCTCAGACGGAAGTGACCCAAATTCCCAAAAACGTGCCCGCCGTTCACCAGTCAGCAGATCCAGCCGGTCACCAAGGCTCGAATTCGGATGCTTAGCAACCCAATCCCGGCGGCAGCCTTCCAACGACGAAAAGCCTGCTCCCACTCACTACCCGGCCCCTCGAACATCTGCAACGGCACCGGCTCATAAGAACCCGCCGGCCAATCCACCGGATCAAACGCAAACAACACTGCCGGTGGCTCAACCCCGGCGGCCGCCTCCACATCGCCATGCACAGTCCTTCTCCCGCCACGTTGCCAACGGCTCAGTGCGGCCTTCTGCGCGTGTCGGCTCGAACCCCTCAATCCTATTTCAGAAGTCTCATCCGGCAGATTCAAACCGGTACACAAACGCTCCAACAACTGACGGTGAGCATCGCACCTCAGCCAACAAGGGATGCGCCTTCGGCTGACCCGTAGAGCCAGGCGCCACCAACGCCGGCGAAGTCCGCACCTGACGCCCCAAACGATCCAACTCACCAGCAGTACGACACGCCTCCCGCAACACAGCCAATTCCGCCGGAGTCAACACATAGATCGCGGTTACATCAACCCACAGCCGCTTCCCCGGAGTTTTAAGACCAGACGGCGGCCTAGATTCGGTCATTCAGGGCTCCTTCCAAAAAGGGGCCGAGCATTCCAGAGACAGAGAGAGCCCTGACTGGCCAGTCTTGCTCTGTGCGCCACAAGAAAACGCGAGTGTCGGAGGCTCGACGCCGGGGGAGTCTTATTTCTTGCTGACAGGGATCTTGCCGTTCCAGATCCCTACCCCGCCAGTCTCGTAATCGGGGTCGCCGCAAGGGTTCGTGTAGGTGAACGTGATTCCGCGCACGACGTACTTCTGTTTTAATCCCGTACTCGTTCGCCCCGTAATTGGTTGCGCCGGCGCGCACCTTGCCGTCCAAGTTCTTGTTGTAGTCCCCGGCGACCTGCGTAAAGGCGTCGTCATCGTTCCCTTCGTCCACACTCAGCGTCCCCGAGCAAGAAGTTACGTCGAGCAACTTCCCGTAGGACTTCGGGACATGGACGGTGAAGCGGAGGACGAACCGATAATCGTCGGGCTCCAGCGCGAGGCATCCGTCGCAGAAGTCGCTGTGTTCACCCCATTCTTTGACCTTCTCCACCTCGATGGTGACCTGAATCCCGTTAGACCAGCGGAAACACTCCGCCGTCAAAGGGCAGTGGCTTAAAGTCCTCATCACCGCGTTCCTCGGTCCCGGTGGTTGGCGGCGTGGGGTTCGGTGCTGGCGCAGTATTTGACCCAATCCTCCTGTGAGGCGGTGTCGCCGTTAATCACCATGGACGTCGGCGCGGCGGAGTTCTGGCCGGAGTTGCTGGAGCACCCCGCAAGGGTGAGCGATACCAGGGCGAGTATGGTCAGTCGGCGCATAAAGCCATTCTGCGTTACGTCCCGGACACGCTGCCACATCGTATGGGGTGTACCGGTGTACTCAGGTACACCCCTGCCTGCGAAAACGTCGCGCCACGCGACTAGTCCTTTTGTTTGTTTTTCCCTATATATAATAGGAATTCGTTTCTACGGCCTTACTTGCTTTTGAGGCTGAGGGGTGTACTTGGTACACCGGTCCATTCCATTTCAGCGCTTCCGGTATTCGATGCCGCTTTGGCCACTCTTCACCGCGCGTTCCTCGATTTGTCCGCTGAGCTTGAGCGCCTCTATTGCATCTTCGAAGTAGTCGCGATCCTGGTACTTCAGCTTGCGGCGCAAGTCAACATGTGACACCCAGCCGCTGGCCTCGTCGAGCTTCCGCATGATCCACCGCGCTACTCGCTGAGTTGCGACCTCGGCCATCCGGTTGTCGACCACAATCGCCCGCTCGGCTTCGGCGTGGCCTCTGGCTCTGTTGCTGTCGGCCTTGGCTCTCGCCAGTGCGTCAATGACCCGCTGGCGGGTGATGTTGCTGACATTGCGCACGGTGGTTAGGCCGCAGAAACCATCGGTCTCCCACCCCACACCAGCTGCGGCGTTAGCGTCGGCGATGGTCCGCACGTTGGCGGAGGCGCAGACGGAACTCGCCGCGAAGATCAGGAACAGCCGATAACCGGCGACGACAAGTGCCAGCCACGCTGGAATACCCGTTACGCGTATCGCGTTACGGGTGCGTGATGGGGACATGCAGGGTGTGTGGCCGGAGGCTCACTGCCAAGCGCAGCGATGTGCGTTATTGCTCACCTGCCTGCCGACAAAAGGCGTACCGAGATCGGCACGTCTGGGTGAGGTGGGTTCGCCTCACTGAACAGATGGTGGGGCGGTACCCGGACGAGGCCGGCGCCGACGAACTGCGCAAGTTGGCGGAGCGATTCCTCGCCATCATCCAAGCCCGACAGACGGAAGAAAATGATCAAGGCCAACGGCAAGATCAAAAAGGGTGAGAGGAAGAACGGCGGCACCTGGCTCATCGCACCCGACGTACGCAACGTCGGCTACGTCAAGATCAGCGTTACCCAAGTGGACGCCGAGGTTGCAGAACTGGTCGGCGCCAACGGTCATGGAGTGCGAGAGCGCCTCAATCGAGAGCGACGTTGATCGACATGGTGTCCCGCGTGAAGGCCGTGAAGTCGAGGTTGATCTTTACAACATCGCAATAGGGCTGCCGTACGGATTGGGCCTGCAATCCGGGGTTGACCAGAAAAGAAGAGAGGAATTGATCAACAATGACCGAGTCAGTTACCTGGCCCGTTACGAACGGTGAACGCGAACGTGATCAACTGACTCGTGCTCTACTTGATCTTGTCGAAGACGGACTGGGTACGAACTGTCAAGCTCCGAGTATCGATCATCTGTGGCTATCCGAAGATCAGGAGGAACGTGATCTTGCTTCGCGACTATGTGAGGGGTGTCCTGTTCTCCGGGCGTGCTTCACCTCGGCGGCCAGAAGCGGGGCGACCTTCGGGGTATTCGGCGGGCACGACTTTACGGCCAGGACAAGACCAGAAGGAAGTGATCACTAATCATGGACAGGTGGCAGCGGATCAATCGTGTTTGCGGATATTCGGCCTCCCCGGAACGGGCGCCTTCGTCTCGGACACGGTATGGGCCCAGCGTCTATCGCGCATCTCCGGGAACTCTGCCGCAACGTCATCAATCCGCGTACGGAGGCCGTCCAGATACTCCTTTGGATCGCCCCGCGTCGCCGCATGCGCCGGATGGAGCGCCAGCATCTCGTTGATCTCCCTGCGTATCGCGGCCCATCTCTCCGCGGCTGCGCGGTTCTTCTCGACCTGCTCACCGAGACGGAGCCATGTCTCCAGGCTCGCGAGGACAGCTGCAACCACGGTTCGCAACATCGTTGCAGCGACACTTACGCCAGCCTACCGAATTGTTGCATGGGGTCCCCTCTCGGAGAGAGAGGGTTTGCTGACCCCCGCAGTCAGTTGGGCACCCTTCAAAAACCGGCGCCCACTTTTTGGTGGTGCTCAAGGCAGGACTGCAGGGGTCATGCACGATCCCCTCCCGGGGAGCTGTACCAGGTAGGCCTGGTACAGCTCCCGCACTGCCTGTCAGCGGTCCGGCGTGTCGATTGAGGTGTCGTCCAACAGCCCTCGCTGCGCCAAATCGACTGCTTCGGAAACTCCTGGCGGCGGAGGGTCTGCCGCGGGCGGCACGTCGTCAGGCGCGTAATCCTCCAGGCCTGCCGCCACTCGGTCACGCTCGGCCGCCAAGGCAAACTCGTCGTCATCTCGGCGCGGCATCCCACCGTGCTCGCTACGCCGGCGAGGCAGACCCGGATCGAACTCCGGCTCCCGTGGTTCATCAGATAGGCGTTCAGACACAAGGACTCCCTATGGTTTGTTGTCTCTCCACTACCCAAATCAGCAGGACTGCAAGCCTCGGCGCTCCCCGCCGCCGGAGCCTGGGCGGCGCGGCGACCAGACAGTGACGATGGCCGATGTCAGAGGGGTCACCATCTTCTCGGCGCCGCCCGCCGAGTGGCCGTCTGGCTAGAAAGCGCGGGAGTCGGTAACACGGCACACCGAATTTTCTGAGTTTCTTCTCACGAAAGATCAACTGAACGGCATCCGTTCATCAGGCCTTCAGGCAAATTGAGGGAGATCAGCCGGCTCTGCTCGGCGAGTTTGCCCGCTCGGACGGCCGCTGGCCCCCGGCGAGGCCCGCCCACAGCACCACCTCGTCGGCACCGTCGCAGCCTGGCAGCAGGCCGTCAGGACCTGCTTCTACGCTTGGGCCATGCACCCTGATACCGAACTGCTGCCGGGACGCCGGGCGCACGACGTGGCGATCCCGGCGCCCGGACCTGGGCCGCAGCACTGGGCCGGAGCCCCGAGCGCCGTGGCAGAGGACGACGGGTCGATCGTGCTGAGCTATCGGCGGCGCGACGCCCCCGGTGTCGACGCCCTGGTCATCGCCCGGTCGGCCGACGGGGTCGAGTTCCAGACGACTGCTGAGCTGGTGCCCGCCAGGGTCGGGGCGGCGATGACCGAGCGGGCGGCGCTGCTCCGACTGGCCGCCGACCACTGGCGGGCCTACCTGAGCTTCGCCACGCCCGGCAGCAAGCACTGGTGGGTGGGTCAGGCCGATGCCAACTCGCCGGAGGGCCTGGTGACAGCGCCAGTGGATCCGGTGTTCGCCGGCGACGAGCGGATGGGGTTCAAGGACCCGGTGGTGGTCCGCAATCGCGGCGAGTGGCACGCCTTCCTGTGCGGGCACCCGCTCGACGTCCTCGACGCCGAGGACCGGATGATCACCCACCTGTCCCGCAGCGTCGACGGTCGCTCCTGGTCCCAACCCGTCCCGGTGCTGCGCGGTCGCGACGGCGCCTGGGACGCGCGGGGAGCCCGGGTCACCGCGGTCCTCCCCGGCGGGGCTTACGCATACGACGGCCGCGCGTCGGCGGCCGAGAACTGGTTCGAGAAGACCGCCCTGGCCGCCGGCGACCCCCCGACACCGCTGGACGTCCAGCCGGTCCCGCGCACCCGATATCTCGATGTGGTCGGGATCCCGGACGGCTCCTGGCGGATCTATTACGAGAGCGCGCTACCCGACGAGAGCCACGAGTTGCGCACCGAGCTGGTCAAGCCGCGAGATCGCGGCTCAGCAGGGTGAGGTCGTCAGGGAGCACCCGGTCGGCGCGGAACTCCACAACCCGTAGTCCGGGATCCGCCACGCGCGGCGTCGAGCTTGTCCAGCTCGGCCAGGACCCACGAAGAGATGTTGCCGCCGCCCATCGAATGGTCCTCGATGGCGATCTAGGGCGCCAGGTTCGTGACTGCACTCCCGCTCGCAAGGTCGACGGGCAGTGAGACGTGTTCGTGCGTAATCAGCCATCCATTATCCGACCGTTGAAAGCTGGAGGTTGCGCGTACCCAAAATCCAACCTCGTGTCCGTTCTTCCGGGTCCCGCTTGCTCTGATGAGCATGGATGCCACCGCGACGTCCCCGCTCGTCACGATGGTCAAGTCGTGGACTTCCTGGCCGATGGAGCCCTCAAAGCCATCGAACCAGTGCGAAAACCTCTCCCGCAGCGCGGCGGAGCCGACGTATTGCAGCGGCGGCACGATGTCGAAGTAGACGATGTCGGCAGAGTAAAAAGACATCAGTCGATCGAGGTCCCCTGTCGATATCGCCTCAGATCTACTGTCTAGAAACGCTCTGATCTCGGACTCGGTCGAAGTCATATTCCATCCTCGATGACGTTGGTTCTCGATTTGCAAATGCAAGGAACAAATCACGTCCGCACCGCATGGCCGTTCCACCACGGCAGAACCCTAGTCGTTCGGGTGGGAGTAGAGCACCCTCGAACTGCTCAGGCCAGCGACTCCTCCCAGGCCCAGTGCAGGGCGGCGTAGCGACCGCCGGTTCGCCCGACCAGCTCCATGGGTGAGCCCTGCTCGACCACCTGCCCGTGCTCGAGCACCAGCACCCGGTCGGCGATCTCGACGGTGCTGAGCCGGTGGGCGATGATCACCGCGGTGCGGTCGGCCAGGATCGTCTGCAGGCCCTGCTGGACCAGTCGCTCGCTCGGAATGTCGAGACTGGAGGTCGCCTCGTCGAGGATCAGCACGGCGGGGTCGGCGAGGAAGGCCCGGGCGAACGCCACGAGCTGCCGCTGTCCCGCCGACAGCCGCTCGCCGCGCTTGGCGACGTCGGTGTCATAACCCTCCGGCAGCGACGTGATGAACTCGTGTGCGCCCACCGCGCGAGCGGCGTCCTCGATCTCGGCCCTGCTCGCCGAGGGCCGACCGAAGGCGATGTTGTCGGCGACCGAGCCGGAGAACATGAAGTTCTCCTGGGTCACCATCACCACGGCCCGCCGCAGGTCGGTGTCAGCGATGTCGCGGAGGTCGACCCCGTCGAGTCGGACCCCACCGCTGGTCGGGTCGTAGAACCGGGCCATCAGCTTGGCGATCGTCGTCTTGCCGGCGCCGGTGGTGCCGACGAGCGCGACGGTCTCGCCCTCGGCGATCTTCAGGTCCAGGTGGGGAAGGACCGGCCGCTCGGGGAGGTAGCCGAAGGTCAGGTGGTCGAAGCGCACCTCACCGCGGACACGCGGCAAGGGAACGGGGCTCGTCGGCTCCGGTACGCCGGGCCGCTCGGCCAGCACCCCGGACAGCTTCTCCAGCGCCGACGACGCCGACTGGAAGGTGTTGAAGAACTGGCTGATCTCCTGCATCGGCTCGAAAAACATCCGCAGGTAGAGCAGGAACGCGGTCAGCACCCCAATCGTCAGGTCCCCATCGAGTGCCCTTAGGCCGCCGTAGAGCAGGGCCACGCCGATGGTCATGTTGCCGATCAGCCGGACCCCCGGCATGAAGACCGCGACGAGCCGGAACGACGTCGTGTTGACGTCGCGGTAGCGTGTGGCCAGGTCATCGAAGATCTCGGCGTTGCGCGGCTCGCGCCGATACGCCTGCACGGCGCGGATACCCGTCATCGTCTCTACGAACTGCACGATGACCAGTGCCGACGCCTCGCGCACCTTGCGGTAGACCACGGCCGACGTACGCGCGAACCAGCGCACGAGCAACACCAACAGCGGGAAGCACAGCAGACAGACGAGGCCGAGCTCGAGGTCGAGACTCAACATCAGGACGCCGACCCCGACCATGGTCAGCACGGCGGTCACCAGGCCGTCGAAGCCGCCGGCCAGCAGCTCGGTGATCGCGTCGATGTCGCTGGTCAGCCGGGACGTGACACGACCGGAGGTGTACCGGTCGTGAAAAGCCACGTCGAGTCGCTGGAAGTGCGCGAACACGCGACGCCGCAGCGAGAGCAGCACGGCCTGCCCGATCCGACCGGAGATGCGCAGGAAGCTGATCCGGCCGATCGACTGCAGCACCACGGCGATGACCATGACGGCGAGGATCTCCAGCAGGGTGCGCGCGCTGCCGCCCGCCATGATCGGCGGCAGCCCGCGGTCGATCCCGCGCGCGACGAGCAACGGCAGGCTGAGGCGGGCGGCGTTCTCGACGACTACCACACCGATGACCAGCGGCAGACGCCCTCGGTGGGGACGAAGCAGGTCGACAAGCAGCCGGCGGCTGCCGTGCCGGGGCGCCGGCGTGAGGCGCTCGGACTCCTCCCCGGGCTCCTCGAGGACGCCGCGCCACTGCTCCCCCGGTCGTGGTTGGGTCTGGGCCGCCGAGCTCACGACGCGACCTCCAGCAACCGGTCATCCTCGGCGAACTCGGCCGAGAGCAGGTCCCGGTACTCCGGCACCCTGGCCAGCAGCTCAGCGTGCGTGCCGATGTGGGTGATCGTGCCACCCGAGAGCAGGGCGACTCGGTCGGCGAGGAGCACCGTCGACGCGCGGTGGGCCACGACGATGCCGGTCACGCCGCGCAGCACGCGCTGCAGCGCCGCCTCCACCAGTGCCTCGGTGTGGATGTCGAGCGCGGAGAGGGTGTCGTCGAGCACGAGCACCGCTGGTCGGGCGAGCACCGCCCGGGCCAGGGCGAGCCGCTGCCGCTGCCCGCCTGACAGACTCAGGCCCTGCTCGCCGATCCGGGTGTCCAGGCCGAAGGGCAGGTCATAGAGAAACTGCGCCTGCGCCACCTCGATCGCCTGGGTGACGTCGGCGTCGCTCGCGTCCGGCCGGCCGAGCGTAAGGTTCTCCCGCGCTGACATCGAGAACAGCGTCGGATCTTCGAAGGCGGTCGCCACCAACTGGCGCAACTGCCGCAGCCGCAGGTCGCGCACGTCGACCCCGTCGAGGGTGATCCGACCACGCGTGACGTCCCACAGCCGCGCAATGAGGTTGGTGAGGATCGACTTCCCCGAGCCGGTTGCGCCGACGAGGGCGATGGTCTCACCGGGCCGCAGGTGCAGGTTCAGGTCATGCAGGACATCGGCATCGGCGTCCGGGAAGCGGAAGGACACGTGCTCCAGGGCGAGCTCACCGCGGACGTCGGTCAGCTCGCGGGTGCCCTCGGTGATGGGATTCTCAGCGTCGAGGATCTCGGCGATGCGGTCGGCGGCGGTCATGGACTCCTGGGCCATCGACAGCAGGAAACCCAGCGCCGAGACCGGCCACACCAGCGACATCATCAGCGCGGTGAAGGCGACCAGGGTGCCGAGGGTGACGCGGCCCTGCCCGGCCGCCAGCGCGCCGAAGCCGAGGACGATGATCAGGGTCACGCTCGGGATGACGCCGAGGAAGGTCCAGAACTGCGACTGCACCCGAACGCGCTCGAGCGCAGTGTCGTGCAAGCGCACGGCGCGGGTGTCGAAAGCGCCTACCACGTGGTCGAATCGGCCGAAGGACTTGGTGGCGCGGAGGCCGTGGGCCGCCTCCTCCACCGCCGAGGCCACGTCGCCGGTCTCGTCCTGGACCGCCCGCGAGAGGCGGGTGTACACCTTTTCGGTGCGCATCGAGACCCAGACCACCGGCGCCGTCGAGGCGAGCACCACCAGGCCGAGCGGCCAGTAGAGGTGGATGAGGATCGCGACCACGACTGCGATCTGCGCGATGTTGACGACGATGAAGAGCATTCCGAAGCCGAGGAAGCGCCGGATCGTCGACAGGTCGCTCATCATGCGCGAGAGCAGCTGACCGGATTCCCAGCGGCTATGGAAGAGCATCGGCAGGCGCTGCAGCTGCGCGTACAGCTCGACCCGAACGTCGGTCTCCACTCCAAGCGTCGCCTTGGACACGACCCAGCGTCGGAAGAACATCAGCAGCGCCTCGACAATCCCGAGGGCGATGGCCGCCGCGCCGAGTGCGTACAGGCCGCGCCGGTCGGACTCGGCAATGGGCCCGTCGATCACCGCCCGGGTGATGAGCGGGACGACGATCGTCGCCGCGATACCCAGAGCGGCGAAGACGGCCATCGAGACGAAGCGCAGCGCGTACGGGCGCAGGTAGGAGCGGAAACGCCACAGGGACACCCACGACCCGGTGCGAGGCGCCCCGTTCCGGCGCACCGGCACAGGGCGCAGCGTGACTAAGTCAGGATCAGCAGGCAAGAAAACCTCAGACGAGCAGGGCGGACACCATCG